>NZ_WKJL01000030.1 GCF_009674565.1 Duganella aquatilis | reverse complement strand
CCCAGCGGACGGCCGCCGGCGTAGGCGCCGATGCCCTGCGGACGACCGCCGGGACGGCCGGAGCCCTGCCCCTGGCCGCCTTGCGCGCCGCCCGGACGGCCTTTGCCGCCACGACCGCCATTGCCGCCGCCATTACCACCATTGCCGCCGAAGCCGCCCTGGCCGCGGCCATTGCCGCGCGGCTGCTTGGCGAACGGCAGCGCGTTGGCGTTGCTGGTGTCGGCGCGGTTGAAGTTCGGCTCGTTTTCGTCGTCCTCGTCATCATCGTAGAAATCACGATCGTCGCGGCGCTCGGCGCGTTCAGCCTGCTGGTCGCGTCCACCGTTACGGCCGCGTTTTTCCGGACCCTTGTTCTGCGCCGGCTTGGCCTGTTGTTGACCTTGACCCTTGCCGCGCGGAGCGGCGGCAGCAGGCGCTGCCGCAGGCGCGTCGCCGCCGCCTTTTTTCTCGACCGCGTAGGCTGCCATCAGGCCGCGCACGGCGTTTTCTTCCATCTCTTCCCAACGGCCGCGTTTCAGGCTGCTTGGCAGGGTCATGGCGCCGTAGCGGGTACGGATCAGGCGCGACACGGTCAGGCCGATCGCCTCGAACATGCGGCGCACCTCGCGGTTACGGCCTTCGCCGATGATCACGCGGTACCACTTGTTGATGCCCTCGCCGCCACCGTCGGCAATCTTGGAGAATTGCGCCACACCGTCTTCCAGCTCGACACCGGCCAACAGTTTCTGGCGCATGCCCTCTTCCAGCTCGCCCAGGGTGCGCACCGCGTATTCACGGTCGATACCGTAGCGCGGGTGCATCAGGCGGTTGGCCAGGTCACCGGAGGTGGTGAACAGCAGCAGGCCTTCGGTGTTGAAGTCGAGGCGGCCGACGGCCAGCCATTTGCCGGCCTTCATGGTCGGCAGACGGTCGAACACCGATGGACGGCCTTCCGGATCGTCCATCGAGACGATTTCGCCGGCCGGCTTGTGGTACACCAGCACGCGCGGCGGCTTCTTGCTGACGCGGCGCTGAATCAGTTTGCCGTTGATGCGCACCGCATCGGTCGGCAGGATGCGCTGGCCGATGTGGGCCGGCTCGCCGTTGACCGACACGCGGCCGGCAACGATCAGGTCTTCCATGTCGCGGCGCGAGCCCAGACCGGCTTCGGCCAGCACCTTGTGCAGCTTCGGCGCGTCGTCGTCCGAGGTCAGGTCGCGGCGGACAGCCTTGGCCGGCTGACGGCCCTTGCCGTCTTCGCGGTCGAACGCATCCGAGGTTACGTACGAGAATGCGGCGTCGGCGTCATTGCCCTTGGCGCCGCCAGCGTTCTGACCGCCCTGGCGCGGCTTGCCGTTCTTGCCGTTGCGCTGCTTGCCATTGCGCTGTTCATTGCGCGGACCACGCTCCTGGCGCGGCTTGCCGTCACGGCCGACGGCCGGGGCGGCGCCCTCTTCCACCGGCGCGGCGGCGCCTTCCACCACGGCGACAGGCTCCGGACGCGGCATGCTGGCCTCGCGCAGCGCGCGCTGTTCGCGCATCTGGCGCGGACCGCGTGGACGCTGCTGGCGTTCGGCGTCCGCCTTCTTGGCGCGCGGCTTTTTCACCGGCGCCGGTGCATCGGCGGCGGCCACGTCGGCGACCACCTTGGCGGCACGCTTGGGCTTGGCGACTGGCGCCTCGCCGGAGGCGGCAGCGGCGGCAGTATCGGCTTCGATCTGGGCTTTGGTACGGCGTTTCGGCTTGGCGACAACTTCGGCCGCAGCTGCGTCGTTGACTGTCTCAGGGGTATTAGGTTTGTTCATTATTCGTTTCTTGGTTGTGCTCAGCGTCAACCGTTAAATCTGGCGCGGGGCCTGTTTCTTGCTCAGCCTCGGGCGGAGCTACGTGCTCAGCGCTGTCCTGCTGCGCCGCTTTCTCAAAATTCTCTTGCAGGGCTGCTTCCAATGTTTCCATTGCATTTTGCCCATCACTGATTTGCTGCAATGGCGGCAGCTGGGACAGCGAATTCAAGCCCAAATCATCCAAAAACTGCTTGGTGGTGCCCAGCAAGGCCGGGCGGCCGACGACATCACGATAACCAATGGCGTCCACCCAGCCACGGTCCTCCAGCATCTTGATCGTCTGCGAATTGACGGCGACGCCGCGTATCTCTTCGATATCGCCGCGCGTGACCGGCTGCCGGTAGGCGATGATGGCCAGCGTTTCCAGCGTCGCCCGCGAATAACGCGGCGGCTTTTCCGGATTCAGCCGGTCCAGGTACAGCTTCATTTCCGGACGGCTCTGGAAGCGCCAGCCGGTCGACAGGCTGATCACTTCGACGCCCTTGCCGGCCCAGTCGAGCCGCAATTCTTCCAGCAATTCCTTGATCGTATCGGCACCTACACCGGGGCCGCGCGGCCTGTCCTGGTCATCCAGTTCGACAAACAGCTTTTTCAGACTGTGGATCGACAACGGCTCACGAGCGCATAGCAAGGCGGTTTCGAGGACTCTTTTAGCCTCAACTGTATCCATAAGCAAAATCGAAAGAAATCAATCACATTCAGTGAGGCTGGTGGGAGTTACTCGCTGAAGCTGCTTTTCCGACACCAAGGCCTATGCGCACCCGGCGGGAAGGAGGGACATGCCAGCAACGGCCTGAACCGTTGCTTTTTCTACGTAAAACGTGGGCAGGAAGCCAGACGTTTCATCCAACAACGCGAATTGTACCTGATAAAACCACAAAACGCGCATTTCGACGTCATCGAAATGTAACGGAACTTACTCCGCAGTCAAGCGTTCCGACAAAATTGCCGAAACACCAACAAACGCAGGGTACTCGGCGGTGATCACAAAGGTGGGCACGGCGGCCAGGTATTTGTCGAACCGGCCTTTGGCTTCGAAGCGGGCGCGGAAGCCGGAGCGGTCGAAACGCTCGCCCAGCTTCGGCACGATGCCGCCGCCGATATAAATACCGCCCTGCGCGCCCAGGGTCACGGCGATATTGCCGGCGATGGTGCCCAGCATGCAGCAGAACGCTTCGATCACTTCGTCGCACAGCGTGCATTCGCCGGCCAGCGCGCGGCGCGAAATCTCGGCGGCGCTGAGTTTTTCAGCCGGCAGGTCGCCGTGGTCGGCCAGCGCGCGGTAGATCAGTTCGATACCGGCGCCGGACATCAGGCGCTCGGCCGAGACGTGCTCGAATTCTTTCCAGGCGAATTGCAGGATCGCCACTTCGGTCGGATTGGCCGGCGAGAAGGTGACGTGGCCGCCCTCGCTGAGCAGCGCGGTCCAGCCGTCCTTGCCCGGAATTAGGCCGGAGACGCCCAGGCCGGTGCCGGCGCCGATCAGGCCCAGCGGCGTCCCCGGCACGCCGACGCCACCGCCGACCTGGTGTTTCTGCGTTGCCGACAGCTGCGGCAGCGAGCTGGCCAGCGCGGTGAAGTCGTTGACAACCACCAGGGTGTCGAAGTTGACTTCGCGGCGCAGGGCCTCAATCGAGAATGCCCAGTGGTGGTTGGTCATGCGCACCATGTCGCCGGTGACCGGGTTGGCAATCGCAATCGCGCCGTTCCGGATGCCGGTGACGCCCGCCTGGGCGACGGTCGGCGAGGCCAGGTACGCGACCAGGGCGGCGACCAAGGTCGGGTAGGCGGCGCACGCCAGCACTTCGATCGCTTCAATCCGGCCCGGAGCGGTTTCCAGCGCAAAGCGCGCATTGGTGCCGCCGATGTCCGCCAGCAGACGCGGGCCACCAGGGAATACAGTGGTCAGGGAGGGAGGCGTTTGTACGGACTGAGCTGTCATGATGAGTCGAAAATAGTTGAGGCTTAAGCTTAAGGTAACTCGCCGCCACAGGCAAGCGGAGTTTGTAGTTTTAGTACAGTTTTGCCACAGAACTTTCCAAAGAGGGAGGTTTGCGCCGTAGTATGACTACCAGTCAACACCATGGAAGCGCTTCCATGATCGACTGAAAAAAACGCCGCGCGGGGCGGCGTTGCTTGCGGTGGCTACGCTCAGGCCGATGCGGCGTGATCCTGCTGCGGCAGCGATTCGCTGCGGAAGGCGGCATTCCATGCGTCCAGGCCGCCGTGCAGCGGACGGGCGCGGTGGAAGCCCTGCCCCACCAGGCTCTTGGCCACGTGGGCGGCGGTCACGTCGTTCGGGCAGCTGCAATACACGATGATCGGACGGCTCTTGTCCAGACCGGTGATTTCCTCGCTGAGGTCGCCGCCGTTGAACAGCAGCGCGCCGGGCACCGCCGGGTCCAGCATTTGCGCGGTAGCGCTGCGGGCGTCGACCAGGATCGGCTCGTGGCCCTGCTCCATCATCTGCTTGAAGTCGTCCACGGTGATGCGCTCGATGTCGACCGACTGGCGGAAACGCTTGCGCTCCACGTATTTGAACGCCACGAACAAGGCCAGCAGCACCACCAGCACCAGCAGCGCGGTGGTGCCCATGGTGCTCAGGATGTCCAGCAGCTGGTCGACGCTGGTGTGGAAGAAGGCGCCGATGCCGATGCCGGTGCCGGCCCACAGCAGGCTGCCGAGAATGCTGAAGGACAGGAACACGCCGCGGCGCGTGCCCATGGCGCCGGCCAGCGGTGGCGCGATGACGTTAAAGCCGGGAATGAACTTGGAAACGATCAGCGCCTTCGGCCCCCAGCGCTTGAAGTTGTCCTCGGTCTGGCTGACGCAGTAGTCGGGCGACAGCGAAATCTTGCACAACAGCTTGAGAATGCGCTTGCCGTAGAAGCGGCCGGCGCGGAACCAGAAACTGTCGCTGATCAGGCAGGCCAGCATGGCGACCGCCAGCACGGCGAACCAGTTGGTGTCGCCGTCGACCGACATGGCGCCGGCCACAATCAGAATCGGGAACGCAGGGATGGGCATGCCGATCTGCTCGATCAGCACGATCCCGAACACGATCAGGACGCCATATTCTTGAAGCAGGAGGATTAAATTCGCCATTCGGATATCTTAACTTAAAAATCGCTTAACTGCTGCGAGGGATCGCCGCCAGCAGCGCGCGCGTGTACGGCTGTTGCGGATTACGGTAGAGCTCGTCCGCATCGGCCAGTTCCACCACTTGTCCTTGGTGCATCACCATCACCTGGTCGGCCATGTACTTCATCACCGACAAATCGTGGGAAATGAAGATATACGACAGCCCCAGTTCGTCCTGCAAATCCTGCAGCAGGTTGAGCACCTGCGCCTGCACCGACACGTCCAGCGCCGACACCGATTCATCGCAGACCAGGATTTCCGGCCGCAAGCTCAGGCAGCGGGCGATGGCGATGCGCTGCCGCTGGCCGTCGGAAAACTCGTGCGGATAGCGGGACACCGCAGATGCGGGCAATCCGACTTTTTCCAAGAGCGCCTGCGCCATGCCCATGCGTTCGCGGTCGCTGGCGCCGATGCGGTGGATGCGCATCGGTTCCAGCAGGATATCGCCGACGGTGAAGCGCGGGTTCAGCGACGCATACGGATTCTGGAAAATGATCTGGATGCGGCGCTTGTAGGCCTGGAACTCGCGCGCCGGCATGTTCAGCAGGTCGCGGCCGTCGAACACGGCGCTGCCGCCGCTGGCTTGGTGCAGCCGCAGCAGCGTCAGGCCGACGGTGGTCTTGCCGGAGCCGGATTCCCCCACCACGCCCAGGGTCTTGCCGCGCGCCAGCGTGAACGAGACGTCCTTCACCGCATGGAATGTGCGCTTGCCGAACCAGCCCTGGCGCACGGTGAAATGCTTGCTGAGGTTGCGCACTTCCAGCAGCGGCTGGTCGTCGGGCGACGTGCCGCGCTGGCGTTCGGGTTGCGGCGGCGGTGCCGCACCATCCAGATAATCGGCGATGACGGGCAGGCGCCACGGCCGCGCTTCCAGCGACGGCCGGCAATGCAGCAGCGCCCGGGTGTAGGCGTCGGCCGGCTGGGTCAGCACCTGTTGCGCCGGGCCGGCTTCGCGCACCTCGCCGTGGCGCATGACGATCACGTGGTCGGCGATCTCGGCCACCAGTCCCAGGTCGTGGGTGATGAACAGCACCGACATGGCGCGCCGCTGCTGCAGGCGGGCGATCAGTTCCATGATCTGCTTCTGGATGGTGACGTCCAGCGCGGTGGTCGGCTCGTCGGCGATCAGCAGCCGCGGTTCGCAGGCGATGGCCATGGCGATCATCACGCGCTGCTGCTGGCCGCCGGACAGCTGGCTCGGATAGGCGTCGATTTTGGCGGCGGGATCGGGAATGCCGACCTCCTCCAGCAGTTCCAGCGTGCGGCGACGCGCCGCGGCCTTGCCCATGCCCATATGCAGCCGCAGCACCTCGCCGATCTGCGCGCCGACGGTGAACACCGGGTTCAGCGACGACATCGGCTCCTGGAAGATCATGGCGATGTCCTTGCCGCACAGCGCGCGGCGCTGGCGGCCATCCAGCGCCAGCAGCTCCGTGCCGTCGAAGCGGATGCTGCTGGCCGCATCGATGAGCGCCGATGCCGGATCGAGCAGCCCCATCACCGCCAGCGAGCTGACCGACTTGCCGCTGCCGGACTCGCCCACCAGCGCCACGGTGGCGTTGCGCGGCACGCTGAAGCTGACGCCTTTCACGGCCTCGGCGGTAGTGGCGCGGTCGACGCGGAAGGCGATGCGCAGGTTGCGGACGTCGAGCAGCGTCATGGTTTCACCTTGGGATCGAGGGCGTCGCGCAGGGCGTCGGTGAACAGCGAGAAGGCGGTGACCAGCAGCGCCATGGCGATGGCGGCGGCGGTCAGCTGCCACCAGCGGCCGAGGATCAGTTCGTTCTGCGCCTCGTTCAGCATGCTGCCCCACGACACCACGCCGACCGGCACGCCGAAGCCGAGGAAGCTGAGAATGACTTCGGCCTTGATGAAGCCCACCACCAGGATCGACATCTGCACCAGCGCCACGTGGCTGATATTCGGGAAGATGTGGCCGAACATGCGGCGCCAGTGCGAGGCGCCGATGGCGTCGGCGGCCATCACGTACTCGCGCGCCTTGTGCTTGATGTATTCGGCGCGTATCAGCCGGTACGGGCCGGTCCAGCCGGTCAGGCCGAGGATCAGCACGATGGTCAGCACGCCCTTCTGCTGCAACACCGCCGCCACGGTGAGTATCATCAGCACCGAGGGAATCGCGGTGAAGATGCTGTAGAACCAGTTGAAGAAGTCATCGACCACGCCGCCGCAATAGCCGGACAGCGCGCCGAACACCGTGCCCAGCGCCACCGCCAGCAGCGCCGCCACCAGCCCCACCACGATCGAGGTCTCGCCGCCCTTGATGGTTTTCTTGATGATGTCGTGGCCCCACTTGTCGCCACCGAAGGGCAAGGTCGCGCGCCGCGCGGCGCCCTCCACTGCCCCGCCCGCGCCGGCCGGCTGTGCCGCCCGCAATGCCGCCATATCGGCGGCCAGCGGATCGGCCACGCCATACATCTCCACCGCGCCGCCGGCCAGTTGCGCGCGCAGTGCGCGCATGTCGTCGGCCAGGGGATCGAAGGGATTGTCGGGCAAGGCCTGCGGCCGCGCGGCCGGTGCAACAGCGGTCGTCGCCGCGTGGCTGAAACCTGGCGGCGCGTAATTGACGCCAACCTCGTCTTCCCAATCGGCGACGATCAAACCGCTGGCGGACAGCGCCACCATCAGCAGGAACGCCAGCACCACGGCCAGTGCCACCATCGCCACCCGGTCCGCGCGCAGACGCCGCCAGGCCAGCCCCCACAGTCCCTGCGCCCTCATGCGAGCTTCACCCGCGGATCGACCGCCTGGTACAGCAGGTCCGTCAACAGGTTGAACACCATGGTGGCGGCCGCCACGTAGACGGTGATCGCTTTAATCACGGGAAAATCGCTGCGTTCCACCGCCAGGATCACCTCGCGGCCGATGCCCGGTATGCCGAAGAAACGCTCCAGCAGAAACGCACCGATCAGCAACGCCGGCAGGTTGGCCATCACGTAGGTCAGGATAGGAATCGCCGCATTGCGCAGCACGTGCACCCACATCACGCGCCGCTCGCTCAGGCCCTTGGCGCGCGCGGTGCGCACATAGTCCTGCCCCACCTCGTCCAGCACGAAGCTGCGGAACAGGCGCAAGGTCGGCGCCAGCGACACCGCCAGCCCGATCAGGATCGGCAGCGCCGCGTAGCGCAGCAGGTTCTCGCCAAAACTTTCGCCCCAGCCCTGCACCGGGAACAGGCCCAGCTGATACGCCAGCCCGTACTGGAACACGATGATGTAGACCAGGATGCTGACCGACATGCCAACCGTGCAGGCGATCATCACCGCGCGGTCCGTCAGCGAACCGCGCACGAAGGCGATCACCAGCGCCAGCGCGATGCCGATCAGCGTTTCCAGCACGGTCAGCGGTATCAGCACCGTCAGCGACGGTCCCAGTCGCGTCGCGATGATGTGCGACACCGGCTCGCTGGTGGCCCAGCTCAGGCCGAAGTCGAAGGTGGCGATCTGCCTGATGAAAATCCACAGCTGCACGTAATAAGGCTGGTCCACGCCGAGCTGGCGGCGGATGTTGGCGATGCTCTCCGCGTTGGCCATCTTGCCGGCCAGGATGTAGGCCGGATCGCCGCCCACCCAGTTGAACAGCACGAACACCAGCAGCACCACGCCCAGCATGGTCGGCAGCATCTGCCACAGGCGTCGAACGATGTAAGCCAGCATCTCAGTCCTTGCTTTCGATATCGATGTACTTCCATTCCTGGTGCAGGATGGGATGTTTCTTGTACCCTATTACAGCCGGCTGCGCCAGCATGTTGCGGTAGCGCGAGAACGCCGGCATGGCCACCGCCTGCGCCTCGATCTGGCGCGCCATCTTGCGGTACAGCGCATCGCGCTCCGGTCCCGGCGGCATGCTGTGGCTGGCCTCGAACCAGGCGTCGTACTGCGCATCCTGGTAGCAGCCGTTGTTGTTCTGGCCGATATTGCCGCCGTAGAACAGCTGCATGAAATTGTCTCCGTCCGGATAATCGGCCAGCCATTGGTAGGTACGCGTCTGCACCTTGCACAGCGTTTCCGCCTTCTGGATATCGCTGAAGATCATGCGCTGGTTCTCCATGCGGATGCCGAGCCGGTTGTAAGTCTTGCGCCACAGCTCGGCCATCAGCACGCCGTTGGCCTCGTTGCGCGAGGTGTAGGTGATCACCAGCGGCTTGCCATCGGGCAGCGTGCGCCAGCCGTCCGCGCCCTTTTTGTAGCCATAGCGGTCCAGCAGCCGGTTGGCCAGCGCCGGATCGTAGCGCAGCAGCGGCTGGTAGTTCGCAGCGTGGCCGGCCACGCCGGGCGGGATCGGGAAGTACAGGCGCTGCGCCTCGCCATTCAGCACCAGCCTGATTTCCTCGTCCACGTCGTGCGCCATGGCGATGGCGCGCCGCAGCGCGATCTTTTCCTTGCTGAAGCCACCCACCACCGGATCGCGCATATTCCAGTAGTAATAGCTCAGTTCCGGATCGACGATGCGCGACAGCTGGATGCCGCGCGCCGCCAGTTCCGGCCGCAGCCTGCCGTCCACCAGCGCCTTGGGCGACAGCGCGCCCTCCAGCCAGAAGATATCGGCGCCGCCGCTGATGAAGGACAGCCAGCGCGACTGGTCCTCCAGCTGCACGCTGATCTCGATGCGGCCGATCTGCGGCATCTTCTTGCCCCGCATGCGCGCCACGATGCGCTCGTCGCCATCGGCGCTGGGCTGGAAGTCCCAGGTCTCCGGGCGATGGCCGGTGTTCTCTTCCAGCACGATGCGGCTGCCGCGTATCCATTCGCCCAGCTTGTAAGCGCCGGTGCCGACCGGGTGGCCGGCCACCTCGCCCTTGGCGTCGCCATATTTTTCGACGACCTCGCGCGCCACCGCCGCCAGCGGCTCATAGGCCAGGATCATGCCGAGGTTGAAATCGGTGTGGGTCAGGTGAATGCGCAGCGTGTAGCGATCGATGATCTCCAGCCCCGCCACCGGCGCGTCGTAGTTGAAGCGGCCGGTCTGCTGGGCCTGGGCGGCCAGCGCATCCAGGCCGATCACCTTGCCTTCCAGCAGCCAGGCGTTGGGCGAGGCCAGGCGCGGATCGAACAGCCGCTTCCAGGAATAGACGTAGTCGGCCACCGTCAGTTCGCGCGGCTTGCCGCCGAAAGCCGGGTCGGGCGTGAAATAGCTGCCCTTCTTCAGGCGGATCAGGTAGGTCTTGCCGTCGCCCGATACTTCCGGTAGCGCGGCGGCCGTCTCCGGCGCCAGCTTCACCGGCCGCGCCAGGTAGTCATAGGTGTACAGCGTTTCAAAGATCGCCTCGGTGACGTGGCCGGTATAGTAGTCGCGCCCCAGCGCCGGATCGAAGCTGGCCTCGGCGGCCGGTAGGATGTAGCGCAAGGTCTTCACCGGCGCCGCCTGCGCACAGCATGTCGCCAGCAGAACCAGGCTGGCGGCCGCGGCAATTTTCAAACACTGCATACCCATCCTTACGCCGCAAAATGGCGATCACAATACCGCGATTCCGCGGAGTCAAGCAAATTCTGTGCTGCGGCACAGTGTTGCCGTACGCAAACCCGCATGCCATCTGGCGTTGCGGCGCAAATGCCTTTACAAAAAGCCGTGTATTTTTTACACAAACTGTTGTTTTGGCACGTCAAAAATCGCAATTGTGTTTGACAAGCAACTTCTACAGATGGTTACATGCGCCCCTTTCGTAATTACTTTATTTACGAAATACCGAGTCTGATCTGCAATTTCCGCATGATTGGGCTGAATGCGAATTTCTTTGGAGTGTTTGTTGATGATGATGGAAACGGTTTTATCCCGCTCCGTGCGCCTGATGTTCTCGGGTTCCGTAGCAGCAGTCCTGGCCATGCCAGCCTTCGCCCAAAACGCCGAGCCGACCGGCCCGATCCAGCGCGTGGAAATCACGGGTTCGAGCATCAAGCGCGCGTCCGCCGAGACCGCCTCGCCGGTGCAAATGATCACCCGTGACGAGCTGATGAAATCCGGCAAGGGCACCGTCGCCGAATTCCTGCAGAGCCTGACCGTGGACGGCGCCGGTTCGCTGCCGAGCGGTTTCGGCAGCGGCTTCGCCGCCGGTTCGACCGCCATTTCGCTGCGCGGCCTAGGCGCGACCTCGACCCTGGTGCTGCTGAACGGCCGCCGCATGGCGCCGTTCGCCCGCGCCGATGACGGCCAGAAGAGCTTCACCGACCTGTCGACCATCCCGATGCAGCTGGTGGAACGCATTGAAGTGCTGAAGGACGGCGCCTCGTCGACCTACGGTGCCGACGCCATCGCCGGCGTGGTCAACATCATCCTGCGCAAAGACTTCGAAGGCGTCACCATCAAGGCCGACACCGGCACGTCGCGCTACAGCGACAACAACCAGAACAACCTGGCCGTCACCATCGGCAAGGGCAATCTGGACGACGACAAGTACAACCTGGTGTTCAACATCGAGTACAAGAAGTCCGACGAATTGGCGGCGTCCGCCCGCAAGGACCGCGGCTGGATCGGCCACGGCGACATCCGTCCATGGGGCTACCTGCAGAACACCCAGTACATGGGCGGCTACATCACCCCGGGCGCCTCGGCAGCCACGCCGACCGGCGCGCTGATGGACCCGAAAACCAAGAACTACGTCTCGCTGGGCGGCTGCTCGCAGTTCTCGCAGACCGTCAAGCAGGACGCCGCCGGCGGCTGCCTGTGGTCGCAAGACCAGTTCCGCGACCTGCAACCGAACGTTGAATCGCTGAACCTGTACACCCGCGGCACCCTGCAGGTGAACTCCGACCTGCAGGTGTACACCGAACTGGGCTACTCGACCCGCAACAGCTCGTTCATGCTGGCGCCGGTCTCGGCCACCCCGAACGTGACCTTCCCGGCCACCGCCGCCAACCCGAACGGCATCATCCTGTACAGCAACGACCTGCTGATGTCGGGCGCCCACCCGCAAAACATCTTCGGCACCGACACCCGTCTGCGCTACTCGATGTTCGACCTGGGCCCAAGCAACCACATCGCCAACAACGACTTCAGCCGCATCGTGCTGGGCGCCAAGGGCAGCAACTTCGGCTGGGACTGGGATGCCGGCTTCACCCACTCGGAATCGAAGCTGTACCTGGAGTGGACCAACCAGCTGAACATGAAAGTGCTGAAATCGGCACTGGGCGATCCAACCAGCCAGTACTTCCCGTACTACATCGGTTCGCAAGCCTACAAGAACCCGGCCTCGCTGTACGCCGCGCTGCGCGTCAACGCTTCGTCCAACTCGACCACCAAGCTGGACATCGTCGACTTCAAGGCCTCGCGTGAACTGTTCGCACTGCCAGGCGGCAACCTGGGCCTGGCGATCGGCGGCGAACACCGCCACGAGCAGCTGGACAACCCGTCGCTGACCGGTTCGGACGACGGCTCGACCAACATCTCCTACGTGGCCGCCAAGGGCGACACCAAGGTATCGGCCATCTACGCCGAACTGCTGGCGCCGGTCCTGAAGACCGTGGAACTGTCGGGCGCGCTGCGTTACGACCACTACTCGAACTTCAATTCGACCACGCCGAAACTGGGCGCGAAATGGACCCCGATCAAGAGCTTCGCGCTGCGCGGCACCTACACCGAAGGTTTCCGCGCCCCTGGCGTGGCGGAATCCAACCTGGCCAGCCAGTCGACCGGCACCTCGTCGGTGGTCGATCCGGTCCGTTGCCCTGGCGGCAAGCCGGCAGCCGGCGGCGCCACCACCCTGGATTGCAACATCCAGATCGGCGCGGTCAAGATCGGCAACCCGAACCTGGCCCCGGAAAAGTCGAAAGGCTACACCCTGGGCATGGTCTGGGATCCGCTGAACGACACCAATATGTCGCTGGACGCGTGGAAAATCCGCCGCACCAACGAAATCAATCCGCTGTCGTATGTTGAAGCCGCCGCCCTGCCAACCGCCGTGCGCGCCGACAACAACCTGGTGGTGAACGGCGTAGTGCAGCCCAACACCGGCACCCTGCTGATCTCCAAGGCGCCATACCAGAACTCCAGCTACACCGAAGTCAAAGGTATCGACCTGGACGTCAAACAGCGTCTGCGCCTGGGTGACTACGGCAAGGGCACCATCAACCTGGTGTGGTCGCACGTGGCTTCGTGGGTACGCGCCGACAAGAGCCAGACCTTCCAGTTCGCCGGCACCCACGGCAACTGCGATACCTCGGATTGCGCCGGCACGCCGAAGGACAAGATCAACCTGATCGCCTCCTGGGACAAGGGCAACTGGAACGTGGCCGGTACCGTCAACTACCGCTCGGACATGAAGAACATCCGTTACGAAGGCGCGCCTTGCGCAGTGCTGTTCGCCAACGGCACGCCTTCGCCGAACGGCGCCTGCCGCCTGCCATCGTTCACCACGCTGGACCTGTCGACCCGCTACAACTGGAGCAAAGCGCTGCAACTGTACGCATCGATGAACAACGTGCTGGACCGCATCGCCCCGCTGGACGCGCTGACCTACGGCGGCATGAGCTTCAACCCGATGGACGCCTCGGGCGCCACCGGCCGCTACGTCAAAGTCGGCCTGCAATACAAGTTTGACTAAGTTCCTCTAGCAGGAACCGGTCGGACCGGAGCCGGACCCGCCGCAAGGCGTGTCCGGCGTGCAGAAATTCACCCACGACGGCAAGCAGTACGCCACCTGGCAGACCAGTATCAACTCGACACCGGCCAACGTCGAAGTGGTCACCGCCAACGACGACATCGTGCTCAACACCGACCTGCTGAACAAGAAGAGCTGCACCCAGGCCAACACCTTCTCGCGCAGCGGCGCCTGCCGTTTCGACTACGCCGCCACCGTGCAACTGCTGCCGGAACTCAAGCGCGACAGCATCTTTGCCAACGGCACCCTGAAGCTGGGCAAGGACACCACCGCCTACAGCGAAGTGGTGCTGTCCAAGTTCACCAACACCGCGCGCTACGCGCCGGCCGCGCAGCCGCTGACCGTGTTCAGCACCGATCCGGTGACCGGCGTCAAGACCGTCAACAACAACTACATCGGCGCCTACAACAGCTCGGTCGCGCCGTTGCTGGCCAGCCAGGGCATCAACGCCGCTGACGCCACCGACGCCTTCCTGTACTACCGCGGCGCCGATGCCGGCGGCCGTACCGACGAGTACCGCACCGACGCCGCCCACATCGTCTTCGGCATCGACAGCAACTACGCCGGCTGGGACGTGGGCGCGTCCTACACCCATTCGCAGAACAAGCAGACCGACAAGGCGCTGGCCGGCTACATGAGCGGCGACAAGTTCGAGGAACTGATCCGCACCGGCAAGTACAACCCCTTCGTCTCCAGCACCGGCGCCGCGTCGGTACTGGCGGCCGCCGTGCTGCACCAGGACCTGGACGTGACCAAGTCGAAGATCGACGTGGTCAGTGCCCACGCCTCGCGCGAAGTGTTTGAACTGCCGGGCGGCCCTGCCTCCCTGGGCGTCGGCGCCGACTTCACCAAGCAGAAATACGAAGACACGCCATCGCAGATCGCCATGGGCCCCGGCCCTGGCAATCCGGGCTGGACCGACGTGGAAATCGGCGGCGGCACCGGCTCGCAGGCGCTCGACGCCAGCCGCAACAACTGGGGCGCGTTTGCCGAGCTGCTGATGCCGGTCGCCAAGGATCTGGAAGCCACCACCGCCGTGCGTTACGACAGCTATGACGCGGTGCAGAAGCACAACACCAGCTACGACTCCACCGGCAAGGCAGCGCCGGGCGGCAAGCTGGGCGAAGACGTCGCCAAGGCCACCTACAAGCTGGCGCTGCGCTACACGCCGACCCAGTCGCTGCTGCTGCGCGGCTCCTATGGCACCGGCTTCAAGGCGCCGACCATGAACAACATCGCCGACCCGCTGAAAAACGCCGGTTCGTCGAACGCCTTCCCTTGCCCGGTCAAGTCGCCTGATCCACGCGCCGTGTACTGCCGTCCCGGCTCGTCGGAATACGGCCTGCTCGACAGCGGCAACCCGGCTACCGGCGCCGGCGCACTGAAAGCCGAAACCTCGAAACAGGCCACCGTCGGCTTCCGCCTGGAGCCGACCACCGCCTTCTCGGTGGGCCTGGACTGGTGGGACGTCAAGCTGAAGAACCAGATCCGCACCTTCTCGCAGGACCAGCTGTTCACCAACCCGACCCTGGCCAACCAGTGGATCGCCGTGTACGCCGACCCTATCCAGAAGAGCAATGTGCTGGTGGCGGTGCGCGCGCCGATGAACCTGGCGTCGTCGCACTTCCAGGGCGTGGACTGGGACACCACCTTGCGCGCGGCCACGCCGATCGGCAAGGCCAGCGTCAACTGGACCGGCACCTTCATGCTCAAGGCTGAACAGGAAACGCCGGGCGTCGGCACCGAGAAATCGATCGGCCGCTTCGACTCCTACGACGACGTGGTGTTCCGCGTGGTCAGCCGCATGATCTTCACGCTGAAGACCTCGACCAAGCTGAGCAACTCGCTGACGGTGAACTACCGCTCCGGCTACCACGACAAGGTGCTGACCGCCGACGACGCCCAGGTGCGTGTGGTCAACGCCGACGGCAGCATCGGCGCCACCGCCGGCATGGACCGCAACGTCAAGTCGTACACCACGGTCGACTACCAGGCCAAGCTGAACTACATCAAAAACCTGACCCTGACCGCCGGCATCCGCAACCTGCTGGACCAGGATCCGCCGTTCTCGGTGCGTAACTCGGGCGGCGGCAACCAGGTCGGCTACGACGGCCGCTACGCCGATCCGCTGGGCCGTACTTTCTACATCACGGCGCAGTACAAGTTCTAAGCCCTGCGCTGGAACGACCGAAGGGCCGGCCATGTGCCGGCCCTTTTCCATTATTCAGGCAGCGTATGTCTCATATGCCTAAGTTATCCATTTTACATATGGCGCATATCGAAATTTAAAATTATATTTATATCTGCGCTTGCGGTAAGCTGTGTCCATCGATAATCATTGCTGTCCACAGGAAACCACCATGACTACTGCTACCGCTACCCTGGCCACCCAAACCGTCGCCAAAACTGCCGCCACGCCATCGTGGAAGCGCATCATCCGCCGCGCCCTGGAAACCCTGGGCAAGCACTACGCCTATGGTCCTTACACGCTGTAAGCGCAGACCGCAGTCATCAAAAAAGCCGGGACCAGCCCGGCTTTTTTCATTTTGCCGCCGCTTCGGCGGCGATGGTCGCCAGGCGGCGCTGGCGCACGGCCGCGGCCAGTCCCTGCAGCACCTGCACGCTGCTGTCCCAGTCGATGCAGCCATCGGTGATCGACTGGCCATAGGTCAGTTCCTTGCCCGGCACCAGATCCTGGCGGCCGGCCACCAGGTGCGATTCCACCATCACGCCGACGATGCGCTTGTCGCCCGCCGCCACCTGGCCGGCGATGTCGGCGCACACCGGCACCTGGTTTTCCGGTTTCTTCGAACTGTTGGCGTGCGAGGCGTCGATCATCAGGCGCGGCGCCAGGCCCTGGCCGGCGATCGCCTTGCAGGCTTCGTCGACGCTGGCGGCGTCGTAGTTCGGCGTTTTGCCGCCGCGCAGAATGATGTGGCAGTCCTCGTTGCCGTTGGTCGACACGATGGCCGAGTGGCCGCCCTTGGTCACCGACAGGAAATGGTGCGGCTGCGAGGCGGCCTTGATGGCGTCCACCGCGATCCGCACATTGCCGTCGGTGCCGTTCTTGAAGCCGACCGGGCAGGACAGGCCGGAGGCCAGCTCGCGGTGCACCTGCGACTCGGTGGTGCGGGCGCCGATCGCGCCCCAGCTGATCAGGTCGGCGATGTACTGCGGGCTGATGACGTCGAGGAACTCGGTGCCGGCCGGCAAGCCCAGCTCGTTGATGTCGCGCAGCAGCTCGCGCGCCATGCGCAGGCCGTCGTTGATACGGAAGCTGTTGTCCATGTACGGATCGTTGATCAGGCCCTTCCAGCCCACCGTGGTGCGCGGCTTTTCGAAGTACACGCGCATGACGATTTCCAGGTCGCCGGCCAGTTGCTGGCGCAGCGGCGCCAGCAGGCGCGCATATTCCATCGCCGCCTTCGGATCGTGGATCGAGCACGGGCCGATCACCACCATCAGGCGGTCGTCCTGGCCGTGCAGGATGCGGTGCAGCGCCACGCGGGAATTGGCGGCGGTCTGTTCAGCTGCTTCCGTGCACGCAAACTCGCGGATCAGGTGGGACGGTGGCGTCAATTCCTTCATCTCGCGGATGCGTAAGTCATCGGTACGGGGCATTGCTGTTCTCCAAGTGATCTAAAAACATCGATAAAAACACGGGTAAAAAAAAACCGCCTCGGGAGGAGGCGGTTTTTTCGGGAATTCGCTGGGACTCGTTTTTGCTTCTACGTGCACCGGCCGCTACTCCACCGCCTGAGGGGTTGGGAAGCTAAAGTAAAACCAGCCGTTAAAGTAGAAGTGGGTCATGTCAGTCCGTATGTGTTGGACGACTATAACAACAACTTCAGGCGCTTGGCAAGCAGTTTATCGCGCACACCTGATGCAGATCAGATTTCCCTTCCTTGAACACCGCAAGACTGGGCTTGCTGCGCATGCACATCGCACTGCGGCCATTCAAGGGAGAAACACGATGACCAAACGCTTTATCACGCACATCGCCACGGCGTTGCTGGCGGCCAACGCCGCGGCGCAAACGCCCGACCAGGACACCACCGAGCCGATCCAGCGGGTGGAAATCACCGGCAGCCTGATCCGCCGGATCGCCAGCGAAACCTCGCTGCCGTTGACCTCGATCCGCGCCGAAGACTTCGCCCGCCAGGGGCTGACCACCGCCCAGCAGGTGCTCAACAGCATACCGATGAACCAGACCTCGGTGTCCAGCGCGCAGTCGGTCGGACTGGGCACCGGCGGCCAGTCGCAGGCCGACCTGCGCGGCCTGGGCGGCCAGCGCACGCTGGTGCTGCTCAACGGCCGCCGCATCGCCGCCCATCCCATCCTCGGCGACAGCGTCGACCTCAACGTGATTCCGCTGTCGGCGCTCGACCGGGTGGAAATCCTGCGCGACGGCGCCTCCGCCGTGTACGGCAGCGACGCCATCGGCGGCGTCATCAACTTCATCACCAAGCGCCAGGTGAAAGGCGGCGAGGTCACCGTGGAAGCCTACCAGCCGCAGGAGCAAGGTGGCGGCAGCGAGCGCCGGCTCAACCTCAGCGGCGGCTTCGGCGATCTCGCCACCGACCGCTTCAACGTGTTCGGCGTGATCGACGTCCACCGCCAGCTGGAACTGCCGGCCATCGCGCGGCCGTTCTCGGCCACCGGCGTGATCCCCAGCCGCGGCGTCAGCCAGACCAGCGGCACGCCCTTCCCCGCCAACTTCTTTTCGGACAACGGCATCAGCGGCAATCCCGCCTTCGCCGGCGGCTGCCTGCCGCCGGCCTCGGTGCCCAACACCAGCGGCTCGCCCACCTGCCGCTACGACTACACGCGCGAGGTCGACGACATTCCCTACACCAAGCAGGAGTCGTATATGGGCCGGGCGTCGTACAAGCTGAGCCAGGATCACACGCTGGCGCTGGAACTGCTGCACGCGCGCAGCACCAACACCGCGCGGGTGGCGCCGCCGCCGCTGGCCGGCATCGGCCTGATCATGCACGGCGACAGTCCCTACTATCCGGGCGGCAGCGCCGGCGTGCCGGCCGTGGCCGGCCTGAGCGGCGAGGATCTCGACGTCAGCTGGCGGCCGCTGGTCACCGGCCGCCGCGCCGACTACTCGACCAGCACCGCCGACCGGCTGGTGCTCAGCGCCGAAGGCACGCTGGCCGGCTGGGACTATAGCGCCGGCCTGAACCATTCAATCAGCCAGGCCGCCAGCGCCTTTGCCGGCGGCTACGTGATCGACCAGCGCATGATCGACGGCGTCGGTAGCGGCCTGCTGAATCCCTTCGGCGAGCAGAGCGCGGCCGGCCTGGCCTATCTGCAGGACTCGCTGCTGATCGGCGAATACCTGCGCGCGCGCATGCGCGCCACCGCGCTCGACGTGCGCGCCGGGCGCGACCTGTACCAGCTGTCCGGCGGTGCGCTGGGCTTCGCGCTCGGCGCCGAGGCGCGCAAGGAACGCGCGCTGTACAGCATCAACCGCGCGCTGGCCTCGCAGGCGTCCAGCTCGGGCTATGCCGACGCCCAGGACCAGTCCGGCGACCGCCGCATCTACGCCCTGTTCGCCGAACTCAACGCGCCAGTGATCAAGAACCTGGAGCTCAACGCCGCCGCCCGCTTCGACCATTACAGCGACGTCGGCCGCAGCTTCACGCCGAAGCTCAGCTTGCGCTACCAGCCGGTGACGGCGCTGCTGCTGCGCGCCTCGTGGAACCGCGGCTTCCGCGCGCCGACGCTGTTCGACCTGCACGGCCCGCAGACGGTGACCAACTCCTCCGATCCGTGGAACGATCCGGTGCTGTGCCCCGGCGGCGTGCCGGTGGCCGGCGCCAATCCTAACCTGGCCTGCGACCAGCAGCAGAACATCCGCCAGGGCGGCAATCCAAATGTGCGGCCCGAGCGCTCCAAGACCTACAGCGCCGGCGTGGTGTTCGAGCCGGTGCGCGACCTGACGCTGTCGCTCGACTACTGGAACATCCGCCTGCGCGACCAGATCAGCGCGTTGGCCGAACAGACCGTGTTCAACGACTACGCCAAGTACCAGGGCTTATTCCACTACAACGCCGCCGGCACCCGCCTCGACGATGTTTCGCTGATCACCGACAACCTCGGCGAGGTCAAGACCAGCGGCGTCGACACCAGCCTGCTGTGGCGCCTGCCGAAAGGCCGCTACGGCACGCTGGCCTTGCAGATCGACGGCACCTGGGTGCGCAACTACGATTACCAGAACGAGCGCGGCGGCGCCTTCACGGAAAACCTCGGCCGCTATGCCGACGCCTCGCCGGTGTTCCGCTGGCGCCACAACGCCACGCTGAGCTGGCAGCAGGGACCATGGGGTGCGTCGCTGACCAACCGCTACATGTCCGGCTACACCGACCAGAACGCGGTGGATCCGGAATTCCTCAACCAGGTGAAGTCGTACTCGACCTGGGCGCTGTCCGGCAACTACAGCGGCATCGCCCACGTTGACCTGACGCTGGGGGTGCGCAACCTGTTCGATGAAGATCCGCCCTTCACCAACCAGAGCACCACCTTCCAGCAGGGTTACGATCCGCGCTACACCGATCCGCTGGGCCGCACGTGGTACGCGCGCCTCACCTACAAGTTCTGAACAAAACTTTACACCCCGTCACTCGATGTTAAGTTCCTAGCGCATGTAAGCAGATGTAACCGGACGCTGTGGCGGCAGGCCGCGCCGCAGCGCCCGCTTCATCGCCACAGGCAAAAAAGCCTCTTAACAACTGTGACGTTTTGCGTTCTGTCGCATCGCAGCAAAATTGTTCGAGCGTCATTGTTCCAGTCCCCCTGCCGATGGTTTGATGGCCTTTGCTCACGAAGCAAACCACCCATTCCCATACCAATGCAGGAGTTAAAACAATGATGATTGAAAGAGCGATGTCCCGGACCTTGCGCGCGCTGTTTGCCGGCGGCCTGGCGGTCGGCATGCACGCCGCCCTGGCGCAAACCGACGACGCCCCGATCCAGCGCGTGGAAGTGACCGGTTCCAGCATCAAGCGCCTGGCCACGGAAACGGCGCTGCCGATCACCACCATCAAGGCCTCCGACTTCGAGAAGCAAGGCCTGACCACCGCCGCCGAGGTGATGAACACCTTGTCGATGAACCAGAGCGTGACCGGCAGCAGCCAGTCGGTCGGCTCCGGCACCGGCGGCATCGCCACCGCCGACTTGCGCGGCCTGGGCAGCAACAAGACGCTGGTGCTGCTGAACGGCCGCCGCCTGGCCAACCATCCGTTCAACGGTTCCTCGGTCGACCTGAACATCATTCCGCTGTCGGCGCTGGAACGCGTCGAAGTGCTGCGCGACGGCGCCTCGGCCATCTACGGCACCGACGCCATCGGCGGCGTGATCAACTTCATCACCAAGCGCTCGGTCACCGGCGCCAACGTCAGCGTCGAGCGCTACCAGCCGCAGGCCAGCGGCGCCGGCGCCGAATCGCGCCTCAACCTGTCGGGCGGCTACGGCGACCTCGACAAGGACGGCTGGAACGTTTTCGGCGTGGTCGACTTCCACAAACAGACCGCGCTGGACGCGGTGGACCGCGACTTCTCCAGCACCAGCGTGCGCGCCGACAAGGGCATCAACAACAGCAGCGGCACTTCGCAGCCGGGCAACTTCTACTCGGCCAACGGCATCACCGGCAACCCGTACTACGCCAGCGGCTGCGTCGGCAAGGGCCTGATCAGCAAGTCGAACGGCACCTGCCGTACCGACACCATCGCCTACATCCAGGACATTCCGAAGACGCAGCAGGAATCCTTCCTGGGCAAGGCCACCTTCAAGCTCAGCGAAGACAATGTCGCGACGATTGAATACCTGCACAGCCGCTCGACCAACCAGAGCAGCATCGCGCCGTCGCCGCTGACCGGCATCACCATGACCTCGGCCAGCCCGTACTATCCGGGCGGCAGCGCCGGCGTGCCGGCCGTGGCCGGCCTGACCGGCGAAGACCTGACCATCAACTGGCGTACCGTGGCCGCCGGCAACCGCATGGGCTACGACACCTCGATCTCCGACCGCCTGGTGCTGGCGTCCGAAGGCCTGGTGGGCGGCTGGGACTACAACGTCGGCCTGACCTACGGCATCAACAAGGCGGCCAGCGCCTTCATCGGCGGCTACACCAACGACTCGCTGATGAAAGCCGGCGTGCTGGACGGCACGCTGAATCCGTTCGGCGAACAGTCGGCGACCGGCACCGCCTACATCGATGCGGCGCAGCTGCGCGGCGAATACCTGGCGGCCAAGATGACCAGCATCGGCGTCGACGGCAAGATCAGCCGCGAGATCTACCAGCTGCCGGCAGGCGGCGTCGGCTTCGCGATCGGCAGCGAGTTCCGCCACGACAAGGCGACCTATGACGTCAACACCGCGCTGGCCTCGCAGGCGTCGAGCTCCGGCTATGCCGATGCGCAGGACCAGGCCGGCCAGCGCAACATCGCCGCGCTGTACTCGGAAATCAGCGTGCCGCTGACCAAGACCCTGGAACTGTCGGGCGCCGCCCGTTACGACCACTACAACGACGTCGGCGGCAGCTTCAATCCGAAGGTCGGCCTGCGCTGGGAAGCCAGCAAGGAAGTGCTGTTCCGCACCTCGTATAACACCGGCTTCCGCGCGCCGACGCTGTACGACCTGCACGGCCCGGCCACCTCGACCTTCACCAGCAACTCGTATGACGATCCGGTGCTGTGCCCTGGCGGCGTGGCGGCCACCGGCGCCAACCCGAACGTGGCGTGCAACCAGCAGCAGTACATCCGCAGCGGCGGCAACGCCAACCTGAAGCCGGAGAAATCCAAGACCTTCGCGCTGGGCGTGGTGTTCGAGCCGTTCAACGCGGTCAGCGTGTCGTTCGACTACTTCAACATCAAGATCAAGGATTCGATCGGCACCGTGTCCGAATCGACCATCTTCGACAACTATGAGAAGTACAAGAGCTACTTCGTGTACTCGGCCGATGGCAAGACGCTGCAGTACGTGAATGCGGTGCTGGACAACCTGGGTGAAGTGAAGACCTCGGGCATCGACACCAGCCTGCGCTGGAAACTGCCGCGCACCTCGTACGGCGACTTCGGCTTCCAGTTCGACGGTACCTGGGTGCACAGCTACAAGTACCAGAACGAGACCGGTGGCGAGTTCGTGGAAAACGTCGGCGTGTATGGCGACAATGCGCCGGTGTTCCGCTGGAAGCACAATGCGACCATCAGCTGGAAGAAGGGCCCGTGGGGCGCCAGCTTCTCGAACAAGTATCTGAGCGGTTATGTGGATGAGAACGATGTGGACGATGCGTACTACCACAAGGTGCGTGCGTACTCGACGTATTCGCTGTCGACCAGCTACACCGGCTTCAAGAATACCGACCTGACGGTCGGCATCAAGAACCTGTTCGACAGCGCGCCGCCGTACACCAACCAGGGCACGACGTTCCAGAGCGGCTACGATCCACGCTTTACCGACCCGCTGGGCCGGACCTTCTACGTGAAGGCGTCGTACAAGTTCTAAGTAGCTTAAAAAGCCCGGCATGCCGGGCTTTTTTTTTACGCTGTACCGCCGACGGTCACCCCGTCGATGCGCAGTGTCGGCTGGCCGACGCCCACCGGCACGCTCTGGCCTTCCTTGCCGCACACGCCCACGCCCGGGTCCAGCTTCATGTCGTTGCCGATCATCGATACGCGGTTCAGCACTTCCGGACCATTGCCGATCAGGGTCGCGCCCTTCACCGGATAGGTGATCTTGCCGTTCTCGATCATATAAGCCTCGCTGGCCGAGAACACGAACTTGCCGTTGGTGATATCAACCTGGCCGCCGCCGAAGTTCACCGCATACAAGCCATTCTTCACCGACGCCAGAATCTCGCCCGGATCCTTGTCGCCGCCCAGCATGTAGGTGTTGGTCATGCGCGGCATCGGCAGGTGCGCGAACGATTCGCGGCGCGCGTTGCCGGTCACCGGCATCTTCATCAGGCGCGCGTTCATGGTGTCCTGGATGTAGCCTTTCAGGATGCCGTCTTCAATCAGCGTGGTGCACTGGGTCGGGTTGCCTTCGTCGTCGATGTTCAGCGAACCGCGGCGATCCGCCAGCGTGCCGTCATCCACCACGGTGACACCCTTGGCCGCCACACGCTCGCCGATGCGGCCGGAGAAGGTCGACGAACCCTTGCGGTTGAAGTCGCCCTCCAGACCGTGGCCGATCGCCTCGTGCAGCAGGATGCCAGGCCAGCCAGGGCCCAGCACCACGGTCATCGGACCGGCCGGCGCCGGACGCGCGTCCAGGTTCACCAGCGCCGACTTGACGGCGTCGTCAGCATACTGCTCCAGCAATGCATCGCTGAAGTAGCTGTAGTCATAACGACCTCCGCCGCCCGACGAGCCGACTTCGCGGCGGCCGTTCTGTTCGACGATCACGGTCAGCGACACGCGCACCAGCGGACGGATGTCGGCCGCCAGCACGCCATCGCTGCGCACCACCAGCACCACGTCGTATTCGCCGGCCAGGCTGGCCATCACCTGCACCACGCGCGGGTCTTTCGCGCGCGCCATTTTCTCGATGCGTTCCAGCAGCTTGACCTTGGCCGTGGCGTCCAGCGACACCAGCGGATCGTGCGGCAGGTACAGCGCGCGGCCGCCGACGTGGTTCATCGCACCGGCCACCTTGACCTTGCCGGAACCGGCGCGGGCAATGGTGCGGGTGGCGGCGGCGGCATCCAGCAGCGCCGCCTCGGAGATTTCGTCCGAATACGAAAACGCGGTCTTGTCGCCCGACACGGCGCGTACGCCGACACCCTGGTCGATCGAGAAACTGCCGGTCTTGACGATGCCCTCTTCCAGGCTCCAGCCTTCGTTTTTGGTAAATTGGAAATACAAGTCGGCGTAGTCGACTTTGTGGGTGAACATCGCGCCCAGGGTCTTGAGCAGCTTGCCTTCATCCAGCCCGAACGGCGTCAGCAGGATATCGCGCGCTACGGCCAGGGTGGACAGGTTGGGTTCAAATGGCTTCATGGTGATGCTTTCTGTGAGGTGTTACCGGCATTGTAGTGGATATCACATGGTCCGGTGTTTCAGCGCCGGCAGGCTGTCGCGCACGCCTTCCATATAGGCCAGGTCGACGTCCCCCTGCACCACGCCCTCGCCCTCGGCCAGCACCGACTTGACCGTGCCCCATGGGTCGATCAGCATGCTGTGGCCCCAGGTGCGGCGGCCGTTCGGATGGATGCCGCCCTGCGCCGCCGCCAGCACATAGCACTGGTTTTCGATGGCGCGCGCGCGCAGCAGGATTTCCCAGTGCGCCATGCCGGTGGTGTAGGTAAACGCGGCCGGCACCACGATCAGCGACACCGGTCCCATGGCGCGGAACAGTTCCGGGAAGCGCAGGTCGTAGCACACCGACATGCCGACCTTGCCGAACGGCGACTCGAACACGCCGACATGGGTGCCCGGCACGATGGTCTTCGATTCATTGTACGACTCGCTGCCCTTGGTGAAGCCGAACAGGTGGATCTTGTCATAGCGGCTGACGTGCTCGCCCTGCGGGTTGTACACCAGCGTGGTGTTGATGACTTTGTCGGCGTCGTCCGAGGCCAGCGGCAAGGTGCCGCCGATCAGCCAGATGCCCAGCTCGCGCGCCAGGCCGGCCATGAAGTCCTGGATCGGGCCGCTGCCCAGCGGCTCTGCCACCTTGACCTTGTCGCTGTCCTGCAAGCCCATGATGGCCCAGTATTCCGGCAGCAGCACCAGCTGCGCGCCGCCCTGGGCGGCCTGGGTCACCAGCCGGCGCGCGGTGACGATGTTTTCCACCACCGATGGCGAGGAAATCATTTGTATGGCGGCAACGGTATTGTTCATGGCTATCCTTTCGGCGGGGCGGTCTGTTCTAGTTTAGCGGCATCCAGCTTGGTGACAACCGGCGCCTTCCACGGGCCGCTCACCTGCATATGGTAGGTCAGCGCCTTCATCACCGGCGCGCTGAGGAACAGCTGGGCCAGGAAGCTGCCGAGGCCGATCACCGGATTGACGGCCAGCGCATACACCAGCGGCGCCGTGCCCAGGTTGACCTCGGGGATCACCACCACGTGCAGATTGGTGGTTTCGTTGGCGATGTCGGCCACGCCGTCCATCAACACAGTTGCGGCCACGCCATGCATTTTCAAGTTGTCGGTCTTGACGATGCCGCGGTTGATGGTGGCGTTGGCGGTGATGCCGTCGAACGCCAGGCCTTCCGAGAAGACGTCGTGGAAGTCCAGCTTGAGCAGGCGCGGCAAGGCTTGCAGACTCAGCACACCGAGCAGCTTGGCGGCGCCGGGGTCCTGCTTGAGGAACTGGCCCTTCTCGACATTCAGGGCGATCTGGCCGGACAGGCTCGGCAGGTCCATCGAATACGGCAGGCCCTTCCAGGCGATGTCGCCCTTCAGCGAACCCTTTCCGCCCTTCAGCGTGTCGGCATAGCCGAAGCGTTCCAGCAGCTTGCCGGCGTCGATGATGCCGAGGTTGAAGTTGAGCGTGGTCTCATGCACGCCGCCCTTGGTGACCCACTTGCCGGTGCCGTTCAACTCGCCGTCGGCGTTGACCAGCGACAGCTTGTTGACGCGCCATTCGCGTGCGTTGGCTAGCGCGGCGTTGTTGGCCTGCAGTTCCAGCCGGCCCAGCGGCTTGTTGAACAGTTCGAAGCGCTCGACCACCACGTCCAGCGCCGGGATGGTGGCGGCGGCGCTCTTGTCGTCCAGCAGCGCCTGCACCTCGCTGGAGGCCGATTCCGGGATCACCAGCGACGACAGGCGCGCGGTCACCTTGCCCAGGCCGGCGCCGGTCGACGGCTCGGCCCAGGTCAGGTAGCCGTTGGCTTGGGTGGAGTCGATGCTGGTCTGCCAGGTGCCCTTCTGGTGGGTGACGCCGACCACGACGTTTTCCAGCTTGCGGCCGCCGATCACCAGCTCGCTGGTGCGCGCGGCGATGGCGTCCGGCACCACGTACTGGGTGAAGTCGGTGCTGTCGGCCGCCGCAGCTGGCGCGGCGGCCTCGCCCTTGCCGGCCACGGTGTCGGCGAAGTCCAGCCAGTTGTCGACGTTCAGCTCGCGCATATTGATGTTGAAGGCCATGCCGCTGTCCGGTTCCGGCGCCGGCACGTTGATGCCGATGCCGCCGCGCACCAGCTTCCAGTGCTGCTTGCCCTGCTTCTGGCGCTGGTAGCGCGCGGCGATGCCGCTGCCCAGGTTGATGCGGATGTCGTCATGCAGCAGGCCGCCCGCGTCCGGCGTCAGGCCGCTGGTCAGCAGGAAGCGCACCGGCATGCTGTCGGTGGCGGTTTTGTTCACCGGCGCCGGCAGGTCCAGCGCCAGCCCGGTCAGGCTGGAATCGACCGCCACGATCACCTGGTGGTCGCGCGCCGTGACGGTGCCGCTGTAGCGCGTGGCGCCGGCGAAGCGATCGGCCAGGCGCTGCATGGCCGGCATCGGGAAGGCCTGGCGGAAGCCGTCCGCCGTCATCAGCCCGCCCAGCTTGACGACAATCGCGTTGTCCTTCTGCGTGCCGCCGGTGATCGACACCGGACCGCCCAGGAACACGCCGGACAGCTGGTTCAGGTTGACGCCGCGTTCGTTGAATTCAATCTTGCCCTGCGACGATTGCACCACCGGCAAATCGTTCATCAGCACGATGTCGTTGTTGGCCAGCTGCACCGTGCCCTGCACCTTGGTGTCGATCGCGTGCGCCAGCGGAATGCGCAGGCTCAGCGCCAGCTTGGCGTTGCCGCTGGCCTGGGTTTCTTCGGTGAAGCGCGAGATCCAGTCCAGCACCGGGCTGATCGACACGTAGCGCAGGAATTCCTGCATCGGCGCGGCGGCGTTGCCGTCGATTTCCAGCATCGAATCGTGCACGCTCAGGTCTGGAATCACCGCCTTGACGTTGCTCAGCGCGGCGCCGGCGGTGGTGGCGGTGTCGCCGCGGATTTCCATGCGCGCGCCTTCGAACAGGAAGCTGCCCTTGATGTGCTCGGCCTGCGGCCACAGCGGCAGCGGCTTGCCGTCCTTGCCCAGTTCCTTGCCGTCATGCAGATAGTAGCCCGGCTCGTAATTCAGCCTGGCGTCGGTCAGCTTGCCGGCCACGCGGAATTCGCCGCGCGCCTTGTCGGCCGCGCTGTCGCCCTTGAACGGGAAATGCGCCAGGTCGCCGCGCAGGCGGATCGTCACGTCGGAGGCGACGCCGCCTTCCAGCGCGCCGGTCAGCCAGTGGGTGATTTCGTGCGGCGTCTGCATCGGCAGGTAGCGGCCGATGCGGTTCAGCTGGAAGCCGGTCAGCGTGCCGCTGAGGTCGGCCTTGCCGGGGCCCTTGCCGGCCAGCGGGATCAGGTGCGAGCCTTGCAGCGTGCCGCTCATGCCTTCCTGCTCGAAATCCATGGCGTCGATCTGGAACAGCAGCTGGTTGTCGGCTTCAAACGACCAGCGCGCCTTCAGGTTCAGGTGATCGAAGGGCATCGACGGTTCGGCGAAATAATCCGGCATCTGCAGCACCAGCTGCTGCGAATTCAGGCTGAAATTGCCGCCTTGCTCGGTGGCGTCGATCGAGCCGCTGAGGTTGTCGAAGCCGGGCAGCGCCGGCATGCCGGCGATAGCCGGCGTCTTGCCGTTTTTGGGCTGGGCCAGGCGCGGCGGCTGCGGCTTCAGGCCCAGTCCCACCAGGTCGCCCTTGATGCGGTAGGTCTGCAAGGCCGGGAAGGCGCCCTGCCATTCGGCGGAGAAGTTTTGCAGCAGGCCGCGCGGCGCGAAGCCGGCCACCATCTTGTGCTGGCGTTCGGTCAGCGGCAGGCGTTCGGCCAGGCCGGCCAGGGTTTGCAGGTCCAGCTGCGGCGCGCGCACCTCGACCTTGTCCGGCTTGGCGCCGGCCGCCGCGACGAATTTTTCCGACAGCGACGTCGGCGCCATCACCAGGCCGTCGCGCGTGGTCAGCGTCAGCTTGCTCAGTTCCAGGCTGTGGCCCAGCGCGCCGAAGCGCGGCGTCACCGCGCCCTTGCGCGCCAGCGGCGGCCGGATGTCTTCGTGGACGGCGATGCGGCCGCCCAGTTGCTGCAGGTCCAGCAGCGGCAGATCCTTGCCCAGCACGGCGGTGATGTCGCTCAGGCCGACATCGGCGGTGACGCCCGTCAGGCGCGACTGGTCGACGCCGACCCAGGCGCGCAGCGAGCCGTGGCCCTTGCTCAGTTCAAACGGATAATCGATCCAGGTCTTCCAGGCCAGCAGGTCGGTGTTGCGGATGTCGGCGTAGAGCTCGCCCTTCCACATCGAGAAATTGGAGACGCGGGCGCCGAACGCCGGATGGGTGAAGTCGGCGCGCAGGTCGAGCGGCTGCGCCAGCGCCGCCGGCGGCGTCGCCCGCAGCGACACCTGGTGATGCAGCCACTGGTTGCGCAGCACGAACTGGAAGTTGTCCAGCGCCAGCGGCGGCGCCGCGCGCTGGCGGTCGGTCCACTGCACCCGGCCTTCGCGGATGACGATTTCGCGCTGGATCAGCAGCCAGTCCAGGCCCTTGCCGTCGCTCGGCTTGCTCGGATCGATGAAAATGCCGGCCACGTACAGCTTGCCGTCGGTGTCGCGCAGCACGGACAGGTCCGGCCGGGTCAGCTCCAGCGACTGGAAACGCACGTCCAGCGCCACCGCCGACCACCACGACAAGGTGGCCGACACGCTCGGCAGCGTCAGCGCCGGACGGCCCTTCTGGTCGTGCAGCACCACGTCGCCAAGGAACAGGTTGGGCCGGAAGCCGTTCCACGAGGCGTACACGCGGGAAATGGTGACCTGGTTGCCGACCGCGCGGCTGGCCAGGCGCTCGATATCGCCCTTGTAATGGTCGATATTCGGCAGCACCACGTAGCGCAGCGTCAGGAACAGGATGGTGAAGGCAAAATACAACAGCAGCGCCAGCTTCAGCGTGAAGCCCAGCACGTGATGGGTGGCCAGATTGCAGATCCTGTAGGCGGTACGAAGCCGGTGCCAGCGCGCTGCCAATGGGCCTTCGCCTGTCACGGTCTCCTCTTCTGGTTTTTGCATTAATACGCTAATAAATCAGGCCATGCGTGAAATAAATCGCTAAACTCGGTTTTCGTAGCAATTCTACCTTATCCCTCTATGACTCTACCGTCCGTCTCCCCTGTTTCGCCGTTAGTTTCCCGCTTTTATCAACGCTGGCTGGCAGCCGCCCCCGAGCGCGCCGCCAAGGTTGATGAACTGGCGCAATTATCGCTTGCCCAGATCGATCTGGCGGATTATTTACAGAAAGAAGCAATTGGCGGACTGCCGCTGGTGCGCGCCATGCGCCGCCTGCGCCATCTACTGGTCTGCACCCTGATCCGGCGCGACCTGGAAGGCAAGGCCAACCTGGCCGAAGTGGTGGAAACCATGACCCGCTTCGCCGACTTCGCCATCCAGCAGCACATGGCCGAGTTGCACGCGGAAATGGTGGCGGCGCACGGCCAGCCGATCGGACGCGATTCCGGCCTGCCGCAGGAAATGATGGTGCTGGCCATGGGCAAGCAAGGCGGCGGCGAACTCAACGTATCCTCCGACATCGACCTGATCTTCGTCTACCCGGAAGACGGCGACACCGCCGCCGGTCCGGGCCAGCGCGGCCTGTCCAACCACGAATTCTTCATCCGCCTCGGCAAGAAACTGATCGCCGCCTTGGCGGAGATCACCGAAGATGGCTACACGTTCCGCGTCGATATGGCATTGAGGCCCAACGGCGGCTCCGGCCCGCTGGCCGCCAGCCTGGGCATGGTGGAGCAATACCTGATCGTCCAGGGCCGCGAGTGGGAGCGCTACGCCTGGGTCAAGGCGCGCGCCGTCACCGGGCGCGCCGAGGATATCGCCGCGCTGGATGCGATTGTGCGGCCCTTTGTGTTCCGCCGCTACCTGGACTTTGGCGTGATTGACGCCATCCGCAATATGCACGCGCAGATCCGCGCCGAGGTGAATCGCCAGGAGCGGCTGCACCCGGACCGCAGCAACAACGTCAAGCTGGGCCGTGGCGGCATCCGCGAAATCGAGTTCCTGGCGCAGGTGTTCCAGCTGATCCGCGGCGGCCGCGACGCCGCCCTGCGCGACCGCTCGACGCGTACCACGCTACGCATTATTGCCGAGAAAGGCCTGCTAAGTCACGCCATCGTCTACCAACTGCTGGCTTCCTACACTTTCCTGCGCAACCTGGAGCACCGCCTGCAATACCTGGACGACGCCCAGACCCACACCCTTCCGGCCAACGACGCCGACCGCCAGACCGTCGCCGAAATGATGGGGCTGCCTGACGTGGCGACGCTGCTGCTGCAACTGGAAGCGCACCGCCAGTTCGTCGCCGGCCAGTTCGACGAAATGTTCTCGGACAAGACCGAAACCAGCGAAAACGACATCGAACTGCAATCCAGCAACGAATGCGCCGATCCGGACAACCGCGAAGCCATGGTGGCGCGCTTCACCGCCCTTGGTTTCGAGGCGCCGGAAGACGCCACCAAGCGCCTGATCGCCACCTGGCAGGCGCCGCGCCTGCAATCGCTGCCGGAAGCCAGCCGCAACCGCCTGCAGGGACTGATCAACACCGCGCTGCCGCTGATTATCCAGGCGTCCAGCGAATCGAGCGGCGGTAACCAGCTGGCCACGCTGGGCCGGCTGCTGGATTTCCTGGAAGCCATCGCGCGCCGTTCGGCCTATCTGTCGCTGCTGACCGAGTATCCGCACACGCTGGCGCGGGTGATCCGCATGGTGCACGCCAGCGGCTGGGCCGCGCAATTCCTCAGTCAGCACCCGATTCTGCTGGACGAACTGCTGGACGACCGCGTGCGCAACGCCGTCTTCGACCCGGCGGCGCTGGCGGCCGATATCGACAAGCAACTGGCGGCCTGCCCCGGCGACACCGAGCGCCAGATGGACATCCTGCGCGAAATCCACCACGCCCAGCTGTTCCATCTGCTGGCGCAGGACCTGGCCGGCGACCTGACGGTCGAGAAACTGGCCGACTACCTGTCGGCGCTGGCCGACACCATTGTTGCCGCCACCATCAAGGCGGTATGGCAGACGGTGGCCACGCGCCACCGCGAGGTGCCGCTGTTCACCGTCATCGCCTACGGCAAACTGGGCGGCAAGGAGCTGGGCTATGTGTCCGACCTCGACGTGATCTTCCTCTACGACGATGCGGACCAGGACGCGCCGGCCCAGTACGCCAAGCTGGCACAGCGTTTTATTACCTGGATGACCTCGCATACCTCGGCCGGCATCCTGTTCGACATCGACACCGCGCTGCGCCCGGACGGCGCCAGCGGCATGCTGGTGTCGTCGGTGTCGTCGTTTGAAAAGTACCAGAGCAACTCGGCCTGGGTCTGGGAGCACCAGGCGCTGACCCGCGCCCGCTACTGCGCCGGCGACGTCGCCATCGGCCAGCATTTCGAGCAGATCCGCGAGGCGGTGCTGCGCAAGGAACGCCCGGCCGACGGTCCGCTCAAGCAGGAGGTGCTGGCGATGCGCAAGCGCATGGTCGACGCCAAGCCCAACCTGAGCGCCCTGTTCGACCTGAAGCAGGACCCGGGCGGCATGATCGATATCGAATTCATCGTGCAATACCTGGTGCTGCAGCACGCCCATACCTATCCGCAGCTGACTGCCAATTTTGGCAACATTGCATTATTGAAAATGTGCGCCGAACTGGGGTTGATTGACGCCAGCCTGGCCGCCAGCGTGGCCGACGCCTACCGCAAATACCGCAAGCTGCAACACCAGTTACGGTTGCAGGGACAGGATCTGGCGCGCATCGACCCGGCGCTGGTGGCTGGCCAGGCGGCGCAGGTACGGGCCTTGTGGGAGAGTTTGTTTAGTGAGGATGTTGCCATTTAGCAACGCCGACCGTTTCTCTGTTCTTTAGCTGCGCTAATATGGATAGCCATAATCATAAAAGCGCAGCAGGCACGCTGTCATTTAAAACAGGAGAACTCGCATGAAAGCATTATTTGCAGCAGCCGCTATCAGTCTTGCGCTGTGTGGGGTTTCATCGGCGACAGAAAAAGGAAGTCGGGAAGAAGCGGTGGCGATGGTGAAAAAAGCCGTCGCATTAGTAAAGTCCGATGGCAAGGAAAAAGCCTTTGCCGCGATTTCCGATCCCACTAATACTACTTTCCATGACCGCGATTTATATATCTACGTTTATGATTTTAATGGCATCGCATTAGCCCACGGGAATAATCCTAAAATGGTGGGTAAATCTTTAATCACGCTGAAAGATAATGAAGGCAAGCTGATGATTAAAGAAATGATCGACGTCGCCAAAACCAAGGGCAGCGGCTGGGTGGATTTTAAATGGCCGAATCCCGTCACCAAGACGGTGGAAACCAAGGCCGGCTATGTCGAGAAAGTCGACGACTTCCTGATCGGTTCCGGCGCCTACAAGTAAGCCGCTCTTCTCCCAAGCAAAAGCCGGGCTGCGTCCCGGCTTTTTTACGTCCCTGCCCCGCAAACAAGCCAGAAATTGGCACGCAAACACCAGTTTTTGGCTTGGGCTGCATAAAAAAAAGCCTCCCGGCGAACCGGGAGGCTTTAGCGGAGATACTCCGGATTACTTGGCGTTCATCAGTGCGACGGTGGTATCCAGCATGCGGTTCGAGAAACCCCATTCATTGTCGTACCACGACGATACTTTCACCAGGCGGCCCGAAACCTTGGTCAGGGTCGAATCGAAATTCGACGACGCTGGATTATGGTTGAAGTCCACCGAAACCAATGGCTCGGTTTGATAAGTCAGCACTTCTTTCAGCGCGCCTTCAGCGGCCGCTTTCATCAGCGCATTAACTTCGTCCACGGTGGTATCGCGCTTGGCGATAAACGACAGGTCGACCAGCGAAACATTAATGGTCGGTACGCGAATCGCGAAACCATCCAGTTTGCCATTCAGTTCCGGCAATACCAGGCCAACCGCAGCGGCAGCGCCGGTTTTAGTTGGAATCATGCTCATGGTGGCCGAACGGGCGCGACGCAGATCTTCGTGCATAACATCCGACAATACCTGGTCGTTGGTATAAGCGTGCACAGTGGTCATCAGGCCGGTTTCAACGCCGATGGCGTCGTTCAGCGGTTTGACCAGTGGCGCCAGGCAGTTGGTGGTGCACGATGCGTTGGAGATCACGGTGTCCGACGCCTTCAGCACGTGCTGGTTGACGCCGTACACGATGGTGGCGTCGACATCCTTGCCGCCCGGGGCCGAGATGATGACTTTCTTGGCGCCGCCCTTCAGGTGGGCCGAAGCCTTTTCCTTGGTGGTGAAGAAGCCGGTGCACTCCAGCACCACGTCCACGCCCAGGTCGCCCCATGGGATTTCGGCCGGGTTGCGCTGCGCGAACACGCGGATCACGTCGCCGTTCACGATCATGTTGTCGCCGTCGACGGTCACGGTGCCAGGGAACTTGCCGTGGGCGGTGTCGTAACGGGTCAGGTGGGCATTCGACTTGGCGTCGCCCAGGTCGTTAATGGCAACGATCTGGATGTCCTGTTTTTTGCCGCCTTCGTAGAAAGCGCGCAGTACATTACGGCCGATGCGGCCATAGCCATTGATTGCAACTTTGATCGTCATACTTTGCTCCTGATTAGAAATATAGTTAAGGCAACAAGCAATTATAGATTAAGCAATGACAGTTTTGACTTTCGCCACGACGTTTTCCACCGTGAAGCCGAAGTGCTTGAACAGCACGCCTGCCGGAGCCGACTCACCGAAGGTATCGATGCCGACAACAGCGCCTTCGAGGCCAACGTACTTGTACCAGAAATCGGTCACGCCAGCTTCGATTGCCACACGTGGCACGCCTTTGGTCAATACGCCGGCCTTGTAGGCGGGGTCCTGACGGTCAAATACATCGGTCGACGGCATCGACACCACGCGCGCGGTGATGCCTTCGGCGGCCAGCGCCGAGGCGGCGGCCTGCGCCAGTTCGATTTCCGAGCCGGTGGCGATCAGCGTCACCTGGGCGTCGGCCGCTTCACGCAGCACGTAGCCGCCGCGGGCGATGTCGGCGATCTGCTCGGCCGAACGCTCCTGGTACGGCAGGTTCTGGCGCGAGAAGATCAGCGTCGACGGACCGTCCTTGCGCTGGACCGCCGCGCCCCACGCCACCATCGATTCGGTGGTGTCGCATGGACGCCAGTTGTCCAGGTTCGGGATCAGGCGCAGCGACGAAACGTGCTCGACCGACTGGTGGGTCGGGCCGTCTTCGCCCAGGCCGATCGAATCGTGGGTGAACACGAAGATCGAACGCTGTTTCATCAGCGCGGCCATGCGCAGCGCGTTGCGGCTGTAGTCGGCGAAGGTCAGGAAAGTGGCGCCGAACGGGATGTAGCCGCCGTGCAGGGCGACGCCGTTCATGATCGCCGACATGCCGAACTCGCGCACGCCGTAGTTGATGTGGTTGCCTGGCTGGCCGGAACGCACTGGCGTGATTTCCTTCCAGTTGGTCAGGTTCGAGCCGGTCAGGTCGGCCGAGCCGCCCAGGAATTCCGGCAGCACCGGCGCCAGCGCCTGGATGGCGTTCTGGCTGGCCTTGCGGGTGGCGATGTTTTCTTTCTTTTCGACCGTGGCGGCGATGCCGGCGGCCAGGGCGGCGTCGAACGCGCCTGGCAGCTCGCCAGCCATGCGGCGCGTCAATTCAGCGGCTTCTGCCGGGAACTTGGCCGTATATTCGGCGAACTTCGCGTTCCACTCGCCTTCCAGCTTGGCGCCGGCCGGCTTGAAGTCCCACGCGGCGTAGACGTCGGCCGGCACTTCGAACGGGGCCGCGCTCCAGCCGATGTATTCGCGCACAGCGGCCACTTCCTTGTCGCCCAGCGCGGCGCCGTGCACCTTGTCGCCGCCTTGCAGGTTCGGCGAACCTTTGCCGATGATGGTTTTGCAGCAGATCAGGGTCGGCTTGGCCGAGGTCTTGGCGGCGGCGATGGCGGCCGATACGGCAGCCACGTCGTGGCCGTCGACCGCGCGGATCACGTTCCAGCCGTAGGCTTCGAAACGGGCCGGGGTGTCGTCGGTGAACCAGCCTTCCACCTTGCCGTCGATCGAGATGCCGTTGTCGTCGTACAGGGCGATCAGTTTTTTCAGGCCCAGGGTGCCGGCCAGCGCGCACGCCTCGTGCGAGATGCCTTCCATCAGGCAGCCGTCGCCGACGAAGGCGTAGGTGTAGTGGTCGACCACGTCCAGGCCCGGCTTGTTGAATTCGCTTGCCAGCAGCCATTCAGCCAGCGCCATGCCGACCGCGTTGGCGATGCCCTGGCCCAGCGGGCCGGTGGTGGTTTCCACGCCCGGGGTGTAGCCGACTTCCGGGTGGCCCGGAGTCTTCGAATGCATCTGGCGGAACGACTTGATGTCGTCCATGGTGACGGCGTAGCCGCTCAGGTGCAGCAGCGCGTAGTGCAGCATCGAACCGTGGCCGTTCGACAGCAGGAAGCGGTCGCGGTTCACCCATTTCGGGTTGGCCGGGTTGTGGCTGTAATGGCCACTCCACAGCGCAACAGCGATCTCGGCCATGCCCATCGGCATGCCTGGGTGGCCGGAATTGGCCTTCTGGACGGCGTCCATCGCCAGCGCGCGGATCGCATTGGCCTTTTGTGGGTGTTGGGGCGTAGAGGTCATCGTAGATATCACGGAAGTATGGAAACTGTGAGCAAGGACGGCGCTTGCAGAGCCCATTATTCTACCAGAGCGTGCCTGGCTGGCCTATAAATGACCACTTTGGGCGCGCAAATGAAAAATGCCGCCCGGTTCGCACCGGGCGGCATTTGGCGTCAGGCACCGCCGGCAAGCCGGCGGCCCGGATTGTTTAGAACTTGTAGTTGTACTCCGCGGTCAGCTTGACCGAGCGTGGCGCGGTGTAGCTGATGACGTTGCCGTACAGGGCGTTGACTGCCTTGCCGGTGTTGTACGACTCGGTCTGGTTCTGCGCGGTCTGACGGTTGAAGACGTTGAAGACGTCAGCCTTCAGTACCAGGCCCTTGACGAAGCGTGGCTGGTAAGCGACGTTCAGGTCCAGACGAACGTCCCAAGGCATACGGCCGCGGGAACCGCGTGGCGCAGCTTCGCCGTTGCAGAAGAAGAACTCCGAGCCGTAGTCCGTTGCCGGGTTGCCGGCGGTGTAGTACGAGTCAGGCAGGTTGCCGATACAGTTCTTCGGACGGCCGGAAGCAACCAGCAGGTTGCCGCCGACGCTCAGTTCGTCGGTGAACTGGTAGAAGCCATACGCCTTCAACTGGTGTTTGCGGTCGTTAGGCAGCAGGCCGTCCGAGTTCAGCGACAACTCTGGGTAGTCGAACACGGCGGTGGTCGACACGTCAGCCTGGCCCGAATCGGAACGGGTCTGGCCTTCCGTGTTACCGGAGTTGCGCGACAGCGTGTAGTTGATCTTACCGTACCAGCCATCACGCAGCGGGTGCTCGGCAAACAGGTCCAGCGCGGCATAGCTACGCTTGACGTCTGGATAGCCCAGCTCGGCGGCGGTCAGGTGCACCGGGGTCAGTTTCGTGCCATCGCCGGCGTAGTCGACCAGGAAGTCGTTGTCCTTGCCTGGATTGAACAGCGCGCAACCGAACACGAAGTGGTTGGTGATGCCGTGGTCGGCAGCGTACTTGTCGAACGGACGCTGATCGCAGAAGTCGTCGATGGTCGATTTCAGTTTGCGGTAGGTGACCTTGGCGCCGAAGTTCAGTTTCGCCGAGTAGGCACGCTCGAAGCCCAGGATCAACTCATCCTGGTACAGCGAGTCCATGTTCTGGGCCGCGACCTGGCGCGGGTCTTTCGACTGGCCGAACTCGTTGTTGGCGGAGAACAGGCCACCCAGTGGGGTCAGGCCGGTTGGCGCGCCGGTCACTGGATCGGTGCCGGTGTAGGTGTAGTACTGCTGGGTATTCAGCGAAGCGCCAGCTGCACGGACCGCCACGTTGGTCGGCATTTGCAGGTGATAACGACCCAGATTGCCGAATACTTTCAGCGACGAGTCACCCAGCGCATCCCAGGTAGCACCCAGACGCGGCGCCAACTGGTGACGCATCGCGATGTATGGCTGGCCGTCGCCGTTGAAGTTGGTGAACTGCTCATTACGCAGGCCGCCCTTCAGGATGATCTTCGGCGTGACTTGCCAGGTGTCCTCGATGTATTGCGCATCCTGGTCCACCGACGGGGTCGAAACGCCCGACGACAGCACGCGGCTCACATAGTAACCCTGGGCGCCGTAGCCGCCGTTGCTGGCAGGCGCAGGAACCGAGCCGTTGATCGGCAGGTTAGGATTGCTTGCGATAGCATAGGCCCAGGTACCGCCACCGGCGCGGCTGGTACCGGCCACCGAGCTGATCTTGTTCTGGTCCATACCGGCGCGGACGGTGTGATCGCCAATCTTGTATTGCAGATTGAGGTTCATCACCTTCTGCTTGTCTTGCGCGCCATCGGTCAGGATGTTGCCGGAGGTGGTCTGCGTGGTGGTGTAGTTAAAGCCAGGGATGCGCGCAGCAGCTGGGGCCGACACCTGGAACACATTCGGGTTGTAGTTGAACGGGATGAACTCGTGGCGGGTGGTGCTGCCACCGATCATGGCCGTGACCGTCACGTCGTCCGACAGGTTGCCGGTGTAGTTCAGGATACGGATATCGGCGCCGACACGGGCCGCGACCGGGGTCGGGCCATAGCTCTCGTAGTGCGCGCCGCCGTTCTTGGTGCTGCCGTGGGTCAGATAGCCGGTGGAGCCCGGGGTGTAGTTGAAGCCGTAGTACGAACGTTCGGACTTCGGATCGTCGGTGATGTAGGTCGCTTCCAGGCGGTGGTTGTCGTTGATGTTCCAGTCGACTTTCACCAGGCCGCGGTTGATCGTGTCGCGACGCTCTTCCCAACCGGTCAGGGCTGCAGTCGCGCTGTCCGCATTGACGCGGGTGTTGTCCATGTCGGTCTTGGTGCGCTCGACGTTGGCGTAGAAGAACAGTTTGTCCTTGATGATCGGACCGCCGACATACACGTTGGCGATGGTGCTGTCACGCGTATTGTCCTGGTTCCAGGTGTACAGCTTGCCGTCGGTCGCCTGACCGTTGTTGCCGTAGTAGATGTTCTTGGCTTTCGAGCGCATCGAGTTCGGCTCGGTGCTGACGCTGCCGCCGGCTTCCCAGGTGTTGGTGCCGCTCTTGGTCGAGATGTTGATCACACCGCCGGTCGAACGGCCGAATTCCGCGCCGAAGCCGCCGGTCAGCACCTGCGCCTGGCCGATCGCGCCGAATGGCAGTTCGGAAGTACCGACCTGGAACAGCACGTTGGTGACAGGGAAACCGTTGATGTAGAACGCGTTTTCCGATGCCGCCGAACCGCCGAAGCTAGGCGCATTGCCGTCGCCGTAGCGGGAGTCGCCACGGGTGGTGTTCGGCGCCAGCTGAATGATCGAGGCCACCGATGGGGTGATTGGCAGCTTGGCCAGTTCCTTGGCGGTGAAGGTCGCGCCGCTGTTGGTGCTCGATACGTCGATGCGGCTGCGGCGGCCGGTCACCTGCACGGCCTGCACGGCGGCGGTGAACGAGGCGTCGACACCCTGGCCAATCTGTACTTCAACTTCGTTGGTTTGCACGACTTTACCGTCGCGTACCAGTTGCACGGTATAGCGGCCGACCGGCAGCGCCGTCAATTGGAAACGACCGCCGGATTCCGGAAGCGCGGTACGCTTCAGACCGGTCTCCTTGTTTTCAACCTGGACCGACGCACCCGACGGCGAATCGATCTGGCCGAAAATATTACCGGAGGCGTTGGATTGGGCCATGACTGGCTGTACCACTGCGACCGACAGGGCTGCCGCGCCGAAGGCGAGCGACAGCGCGTTCACAAGAACAGTTTTTCTAAACATATGAGTGTATTCCCAATTTGAATAAATTTTGCCTTGTAGGCAACAATACCCTTTTGTCTCTCTAACGGAGATCTCTTACCAACAATTACGGACGCCATTACACCGCCCATAAATCAATAAAAACACGCGGCAAACAACTGTGTCAACAATACAACTTTTGTTATGCAATAAAACAACGGGAAATCGAAAAAAAGCCGCAAACCCTTATTTATATGTGTAATCCTTTGAATAAATAATTTATGATGAAACGACGGATTTCATACGCCGCCCAATGAGAAACACCTGTGTTTTGTTCTGAGTAAATTTCTCATATCGATATAAAATTTCCCCACACTGCCTCTCCAGCCGTTTCCTCAGAATAAAATTCAGGCGCCGCTTTGTCGCCATTTTGATACTTGATGGTGCACCGGGCAGTAATTCGCACCACCGCGGAATTAATGCGCACCACAATGGGGATGTATAACCGATGGTAGTTTCAGGTTCGCACCGATTAGAATGAGGGCTTATCATTTAATCGGAACCACATGCCGCGCTTTTACCTTCCCCAGCCGCTGGCCATCGGCCAACTGGTCGCCCTGCCCGAGGCGGTCGCCCACCATATACAGGTGCTGCGCCTGGCCCAGGGCGAGCTGATCACGCTGTTCGACGGCGACGGCGGCGAATACACCGCCAGCCTGGTCGAGATCGCCCGCCGCAGCGCCAGCGCCGAAATCAAGACCCACACCGCGCGCGAGGCCGAACTGCCGTTCGCCGTCACGCTGGCGCAGGCGCTGCCCGAGGGCAGCAAGATGGACTGGATTATCGAAAAAGCCATCGAACTCGGCGTGTCCGGCTTCCAGCCGCTGGCGGCGCAGCGCTGCGTGGTCAAGCTGTCGGCCGAACGGGCGGAGAAAAAACTGGAACACTGGCGCGGCATCATCGTCTCGGCCTCCGAGCAGAGCGGACGCAACCGCCTGGCGCAGCTGGCGCCGCCGCAGGACTACAAGCACTGGATCACCCAGCAAGACCTGCACCGCCGCATCATCCTGACGCCGCGCGCCGAACATTCGCTGGCCGACTGGGCGCGCCACCAGGCGCCGCAGGCGGTGACGCTGGTGGTCGGCCCCGAAGGCGGCCTCAGCGAGCAAGAGGAAGATCTGGCGCTGCGCCACGGCGCCCTGCCGCTGGCCATGGGGCCGCGCATCCTGCGTACCGAAACCGCGGCACTGGCGGCGGTGGCGGCGCTGAGCGCGGCCTGGGGCGGCTTCGCGTAAGCGCGCGGCCGAGGTAAAATAGCGCCTGCGGCCGCTTCCACCGGGCGGCCGCACCACTCTCCGCTAGCTACGGAGCCCGCAATTTCTGGAACCTCATCATGCTGCGTTTAAACGAAGTCAAACTCCCGCTCGACCATAGCGAGGAGCAACTGCCGGCCGCCATCTTGGCGCGCCTGGGCATCCCGGCCGCCGACCTGCTCGGCTTCACCATCTACAAGCGCAGCTACGACGCGCGCAAGAAAAGCGCCATCGTCCTGATTTATTCACTGGATGTGGAGGTGGTCAACGAAGCGGCGCTGCTGAAGCGCCTGCAGCACGACGTGCACCTGATGCCGTCGCCGGACACCGCGTATAAATTCGTCGCCGACGGCGCCGCCCTGGCCGCGCATCCGGACTTTCAGCGCCCGGTGGTGATCGGCATCGGCCCGTGCGGGCTGCTGGCGGCGCTGATCCTGGCGCAAATGGGCCTGCGCCCGATCATTCTGGAACGCGGCAAGATCGTGCGCGAGCGCACCGTCGACACCTTCGGCTTCTGGCGCCAGCGCAAGCTCAATCCGGAGTCGAACGTGCAGTTCGGCGAAGGCGGCGCCGGCACCTTCTCGGACGGCAAGCTGTACAGCCAGATCAAGGACCCGAAACACTACGGCCGCAAGGTGCTTAATGAGTTCGTCAAGGCCGGCGCGCCGGAAGAGATCATCTACGTCAGCAAGCCGCACATCGGCACCTTCCGCCTGGTCAAAATGGTCGAATCGATGCGCGACACCATCGAGGCGCTGGGCGGCGAATACCGCTTCGAGAGCAAGGTCACCGACATCGACATCGAGGACACCGCCGACGGCCGCCAGGTGCGCGGCCTGATGCTGGAGAGCGGCGAGAAGATCGTCGCCAACCACGTGGTGCTGGCCATCGGCCACAGCGCGCGCGACACCTTCGAGATGCTGTACCAGCGCGGCGTCTATATTGAAGCGAAGCCGTTCTCGATCGGCTTCCGCGTCGAGCACCCGCAATCGCTGATCGACACCTGCCGCTTCGGCCCCAACGCCGGCAACCCGATCCTGGGCGCGGCCGACTACAAGCTGGTGCACCACGCCTCCAACGGCCGCGCCGTCTACAGCTTCTGCATGTGCCCGGGCGGCACGGTGGTGGCGGCGGCGTCGGAACCGGGCCGCGTGGTCACCAACGGCATGAGCCAGTATTCGCGCAACGAGCGCAACGCCAACAGCGCCATCGTGGTCAGCATTTCACCGGAAGTCGACTATCCGGGCCACCCGCTGGCCGGCGTCGCCTTCCAGCGCGACCTCGAAGAAAAAGCCTTCCACCTGGGCGGCGGCACCTACAACGCGCCGGGCCAGCTGATGGGCGACTTCGTGGCCGGCCGCGCCTCGACCGACTTCGGCGCCGTGGTGCCGTCGTACAAGCCGGGCATCACGCTGACCGACCTGGCGCAGATCCTGCCGGAGTTCGCCGTAACGGCGCTGCGCGAAGCCTTCCCGGCGTTCGACAAGCAGCTCAAGGGTTACTTCAAGCATGACGCCGTGCTGACCGGCCTGGAAACGCGCACCTCGTCGCCGATCCGCATCAAGCGCCGCGACGACACGCTGCAAAGCCTGAACACCAAGGGCCTGTTCCCGGCCGGCGAAGGCGCCGGTTACGCCGGCGGCATCCTGTCGGCCGGCGTCGACGGCATTAAAGTGGCGGAAGCGGTGGCGCTGTCGATGGCGGCGCGCCAGGCCTAAACCCAAACCGGGGTCAGTGCCGACATTCGGACATTTCGCGTGCGAAATGTCCGAATGTCGGCACTGACCCCGGTTTTTAATCGCGGACCGGCAGCCGCAGCTTGATGCGGCAGCCGGCGCCGGGCGCGGTGGCGGCCACCGCCACCTGCCCGCCCATCTGGTGCACGATGGTGTAGACGATGTGCATGCCCAACCCGGAACCGCCCTGCCCGCGCTTGGTGGTGAAGAATGGTTCGAACAGCCGCTCGCGTACCTCGCTGGTCAGGCCGACGCCGTCGTCGGCAAACTCCAGCAGCAGCCAGCGCACGCCGCCCTCCAGCGCCAGCCGCGCGCCCAGGGTCACCTGGCCCGGGCCGCCATTCGGATAGCCGTGCTTGGCCGCGTTCATCAGCAGATTCGACAGCACTTGCGACCAGCGGCCGGCGTCGAGCTGCGTGCGCAGCTCGGGCGCGATATCGACCTCGACGCTGATGCCGACCTTGCGTAATTCCGGCCCGTGCGCCGACACCACGCTGAGCGCATGCTCGCGCAAGCCGACGTCGGCAATATGGGTGCTGCCCTGGTCCACCGCCAACTGCTTGAAGTTGCCGATCAGATCGGCAGCGCGCGCCAGGTTGCGCTCGATCAGCAGCGCGCCCTCGCGCAAGCGCTGCGCCATTCCCTGCAGTTCCGAGCGGCTGACGCGCTCGCCGCCCACGCACTTGAGCAAGTCGTCGGCGTAGCTGACCATGGTCGACGCCGCTGTAACGGCGACGCCGATCGGCGTGTTGACTTCGTGCGCGACGCCGGCCACCAGCGTGCCCAGCGCCACCATTTTTGTCTGTTCCACCAGCGTCGCCTGCGCCGCCAGCAGCGCCTCGGTGCGGCGCCGCACCTTGGCTTCCAGCTGCTGCTCGCGGTCCTGGTGCTGCAGCTCGGCGGCGCCGCGCGCGGCAAAAATTGACAGCAGCGACAGCGCCAGCAGCCGCTTGTCCTCGGCCATCGGTCCGGTGTCGATGGCCGACAGGATGCCCAGCGTCTGCCCTTCGGTGTCGATCATCGGCATGCCGATGTAGCTGTCGGCGCCCATGTCGACCAGCAGCCGGTCCTGCGGATAATCGGCCTGGATGCCGCTGGCGTGGAAGCACATGCATTGCGCGGTCACGTCCTGGCAGGGCGTGTGCTGCAGGCTGTATTCCATATTGGGCAGATAATCGTCGCCGCCCCACACCGCCAGCGTGCGGATGCCTTCGCCGGCGTCCATGCCGATCACGCGGCCGGCGATCACGTAGCGCACGTCGAGCGCCCGCGCCAGGTCGCGCACCAGGATGCGCAGGAAATCGTCGCCGCGCGCCCGCGCCGTCGAGTCGGTGATCGAACGCAGCGCGGCCTCGGCCAGCACGCGCCCCTCCTCCGCGTTGAACATCCGATACTGGTTATCGCTCATGGCCTGGCTCCGGATCGCTAAGTAAGGCCATTGTAGCGCCAACCCGTCATGAATTTAGGTTAATAAAAATCGGTTCTTTAGCACAATTTTTAGTTAATAAACGAAATATTTTGTATTTTTGTGTAAAAGTAGTCTGCCAATTGTTGGAAAAAGGCCCAAAAGTGTTGTTTCTTGCGCTGACATTACAGATTGACAATTGACCGTCACAGCGTTGCAGTGGTTTCATTCACACCTTGGATAATCTACCAAGACATTATCCGAAGAGCGTCTTTCCTAGCGACGAAAAGTAATAAATTCAAGGGAGTTACAAGAATGATGATGGAAACCGTAATTTCGCGTTCCCTGCGCCTGATGTTCTCAGGCAGCGCGGCGCTGATCGGCGTCGGCCTGCTGGCCCAGCCGGCATTCGCACAAGACACCGCGCCGATCCAGCGCGTGGAGATCACCGGTTCGTCGGTGAAGCGCGTGGATGCCGAAACCTCGCTGCCAGTCCAGGTGGTGAGCAAGGCGGACATCGCCCGTACCGGCGCCACCAGCACCGAAGAACTGCTGCAGTCGATCTCGGCGTTCTCGTCGGCCGGCGGCACCACCAACGCCACCGGCGCTGGTTCGTCCACCGGCGGCCTGTCGTCGATCTCGCTGCGCGGCCTGGGTTCGACCCGGACCCTGGTGCTGGTCAACGGCCGCCGCCTGGCAGCCTTCGCCGGCAGCGACGGCGCCTCGGTCAACATCAATGCGATTCCGCTGGCCGCCATCGAGCGCGTCGAGATCCTGAAAGACGGCGCCTCGGGCGTGTATGGTAGCGATGCGGTGGCCGGCGTGGTCAACTTCATCCTGTCCAAGCACGTGGACGGCATCGAAGTCACCGGCGGCTACGGCTCGCCAACCGAAAGCGGCGGCGGCAAGAACGCCAAGGCCTCGATCACCGGCGGCTACAACACCGACAAGCTGAGCGTTGTGGTGTCGGGTTCGTACGAGAAAGAAAAAGCGCTGTTCGGCCGCGACCGCGATTACGCGGCGTCCGCCACCAAACTGCCTTACTACAACTCGACCGCAACCGGCCAGGGTAACATTCAGGGCGCGTGGAACACCACCACCAACTCCCCTGTCACCGGCTTCAGCAACGGCGGTTCCGGCTTCGGCAATCCGCTGGCCATCGGCGACAAGTGCAGCACCATCAAGATGAGCACCATCGCCAACGGCGCCAAGGGTTCGCCATACTGCGCCTACGACAGCGGCCCGGACGTCGGCCTGACCCCGGATCGTGAACTGTACAACCTGACCAGCAACCTGAGCTATCAGATCAACGAGAACCACCAGCTGTTCGCTGACGTGCTGTACTCGCAGAGCAAGATCACCCAGACCTACCAGCCATCGCCAGCCCGTGCCGACTTCTTCGCCACCGACGGCGAATTCGAGAAGCAAGGCGTGATCCCGGCGCTGCTGCTGTACCCATCGAACCCGGCCTACCAGTCGATCGCCGTGCCATACCTGACCAGCCAGGGCTTCACCTCCCTGATCGGTCAGCCGCTGTCGATCACCTCGCGCGTGTTCGACTACGGTCCACGCCAGAACGTCGACACCGCCAAGCAGGCCCGCGTCGTGGTGGGCGCCAAGGGTACGCTGAGCTTCGCCGACTATGAAGTCGCCGTGAGCCACAATGAATCGAAGCTGGAAAGCGCCGTCACCACCGGTTACTTCTCGCAGGTCAACTACGCCAAGATCATCAACAACAGCAACTGGAACCCATGGGCGGCAGGCGGCGTGCAAACCGGCGCCCTGGCTGACCAGCTGAAGGCCGCCGCCTTCAGCGGCACCTTCCTGAACGCCAAGTCGACCAGCGACGCCTTCGACGCCAAGATCACCGGCGACTTCTTCAACGTGGCCGGCATCACCCCGCAATACGCGGTCGGCGTTCAGTCGCGTAAAGAGAAATACATCACCGATCCAAGCGCAGCCTACGAGTCGGGCGACATCTCCGGCCTGGGCGGCTCGGTCGTGCCTATCGACCGCAGCCGCACCGTCAACTCGGCCTTCGGCGAACTGAGCATTCCTGTGCTGAAATCGCTGGAGATCAACCTGGCGGCCCGCGACGACAAATACAACGACGTCGGCAACAGCGCCAACTGGAAGGGTAACTTCCGCTGGCAGCCAATCAAGGAACTGGTGCTGCGCGGCTCCTACGGCACCGGCTTCCGCGCACCGTCGCTGGTTGACCTGTGGACCCCGCAAACCCTGGGCACCTCGGAACAGTTCAACGATCCAGGCACCAAGCAAACCGGCCTGCAAGTGAACTCGCTGACCGGCGGCAACCCGAACCTGAAACCAGAGAAGTCGAAGCAGTACTCGTTCGGCGCCGTCTGGCAGCCGGTGGCATCGACCAGCATTGGTGTTGACTTCTTCAACATCAACATCCGTGACATCCTGGCCACCCCATCGGCACAGGAAGTCGTGTCGCGCTTCCGCGCTGGCGATCCAGCCTACGCTGGCCTGGTGACCCTGCTGGGCAACGACATCCAGAGCATCAAGCAAACCCTGGCCAACACCGGCAACGCCAACGTGCAGGGTCTGGACGTGTTCGCCAACTGGAAGGATAACTTCAGCTTCGGTCGCCTGGACGTCAACCTGAACGGTACCTACATGGATACCTTCGACCAGACCAGCCCTGGCGGCGATATCTCGCACAAGGTCGGCACCATCGTTGACGACACCGGCACTCCGGTGATCGGCGCGCAAAACGGCGGCGTGATCCTGCGCTGGAAACACCAGCTGGCAGCCACCTGGAGCAAAGGCCCATGGTCGACCACCCTGGTGCAGAACTACCGCACCGGCTACCAGGTTGGCCACGACCTGAACGACAACAAGGTGTTCATCGGTTCGGAAGCCATCTACGACGCCAACGTTACCTGGAAAGGTATCAAGAACGTGACCCTGGCGCTGGGCGTGAAAAACCTGTTCGACAAGCAGCCTGACCCGATTGGCACCGCGGTGACCAACCAGTTCCAGGCCGGCTACGACATCAACCAGTACGATCCACGTGGCCGCTTCGTCTACGTGACCGCCGGCTACAAGTTCTAATCAGTAGCCAGCTGTAACAAAGCCTCGCGCGGTGCAAGCCGCGCGGGGCTTTTTTTATAACCAGCCAGCCTTCTTGAAGCGCCGGTGCAGGTACAGGCAGACACCGACCATGATGGCGATCGCCATCGGATAACCGAACTTCCACTCCAGCTCCGGCATGAACTTGAAGTTCATGCCCCACAGCCCGGCAAACGCGGTGACGATAGCAAAGATAGCCGCCCACGCCGCCAGCCGCTTGTTCACTTCGCTTTCCTCGATCGCCGTCATCGACAGGTTGACCTGGATCGCGGTGGCGATGGTGTCGCGGATGCCGTCCAGCGAGGCGCTGATGCGGTGCAGGTGATCGTGCACGTCGCGGAAGTATTCCTGCGTGTCCTGGCACATCGCCGGCACGCGGCCGCCGTGCAGCCGCCCCACCGCTTCCATCAGCGGCACCACCACGTGGCGCACCACGGTGACCTTGCTCTTCAGCTGGTACAGGCGCTGGATGTTGTCGCGCTGGCGGCCCTGGGTGAAGATCATCTCCTCGATTTTTTCCAGCTCGGTTTCCAGCATGTCCAGCACCGGGAAGTAGCGGTCCACCACCGTATCCATCAGCGCGTACAGCACGAAGGCCGGGCCCAGGCGCAGCATGTGCGGCTCCTTCTCGGCGCGCGCACGCACGTTCTGGAAACCCTGCTGGCTGTCGCCGTCGCGCGAGGACAGCACATAGTTCTGGCCGACGAAGATATCGACCTCGCCCACCGTCACCTCGTGCTCGTGGCACTCGATGGTCTTCACCACCACGAACAGCGAATCGCCGTATTCCTCGATCTTCGGCCGCTGGTGGCCGCGGCTGGCGTCTTCCACGGCCAGCTCGTGCAGGCCGAATTCATGCTGCATCACCGCCAGCTCGTCGGGCTGGGCGTCGCGCAGCGCCACCCAGACAAAGGTCTCCGGTTTCTCGACATAGTCGCTGATGTCTTCCACGGGAATGTCGGCCAGTTTTTTACCGTCCTGATAGGCCACACAATTAATCAGCATACGCATTCCATAAAAAAGAAAAGCCCTTGGCTTCGTCAGCCAAGAGCTTACCTCAAACTGATGTTGCGACAGATTACGCAGCGGTTAAATAGCGCACGCCCGGCTTGTTGCGCGACAGGTTGCCGGCCAGCGCGTTGCGCGCCTCTTCCATACGGTTGAAGTCGTCCAGGTCCGGCAGCGACGGCACGGTCACCAGTTCGCGCTGGTCGAAGCCGGCCAGGGCCGCGTCCACCAGGTCTTCCGGCGTCATCACCCATTCCGCCGGCAGGTTGTCGACGGCGTGGCCGGCGCGGTCCCAGAACGGCGTGGCGATCGCGCCCGGCAGCACCGCCTGCACCTGCACGCCCTTGCCGCCGATTTCGTGGTGCAGCGACTGGCTCAGCGCCAGCACGAAGGCCTTGCTGCCGCCGTAGGTGCCATTCAACAGCTCGGGCTTGAGCGCGGCGATCGACGAGATGTTGATGATGGCGCCCTGGCCGCGCGCCACCATGCCCGGCGCGGCGGCGCGGGTCAGGCGGGTCAGCGCGGTGATGTTCACGTTGATCAGCGTATCGAGCTCTTCCGGCGTCGAATCGACCAGCGGTTTGACCGAGCCGAGGCCGGCGTTATTCACCAGCATGCCGATGCTGCTGTCGCTGCTCAGGCGCTGCTCGATGCGGCGCAGGTCGGCGCTCACGCCCAGGTCGGCGGCGATGGTGTCGACCTTGCGGCCGGTGGCGGCTTCCAGACGGCCCGCCAGCGCGCTCAGCTTGGCGGCGTCGCGCGCCACCAGGATCAGGTCGTAGCCACGGCGGGCCAGACGTTCTGCGTAGACTGCGCCGATGCCCGAGGATGCGCCGGTAATGAGTGCGGTGGTCATGATGTTTGCTCCTGTTGGTTAAGTTGACAGGCCCAGTGTACGGGCGCACACTAAGGCCCGTGTGACATAGATACCTCCTTTTAGGCCATCATGAAAAAAACCATCGGCTTGCTGCTTTTCCCCGGCTTCCAGATCGTCGATCTGGCGGCGGTGACGGTGTTCGAGGTTGCCAACGCCATGCCGGGCGGCCCGTATTACGAGATGGCCATGCTGTCCGAACACGGCGGGCCGGTGGCCAGCTCATCCGGCGTGGCGGTCATGACGCAGCCATTCAAGGCACCGGGCTTCGACACCGTCATGGTGGCCGGCAGCATGGAGCTGATCCAGGCATCGGCCCCGTTCGTGGACTTTTTGCGCGACGCCAGCCAGGCCTCGCGCCGCACCGCCAGCATCTGCACCGGTGCCTTTCTGCTGGCGGAAGCGGGCCTGCTGGAAGGCCGGCGCGTGACGACGCACTGGGCGCTGGCGCGCGAGCTGCAACGCCGCTATCCGAAAACCCGGGTGGAGGAAGACCGCATCTTCATCGAGCACGACCACGTGTGGAGCTCGGCCGGCATGACCGCCTGCATCGACCTGTCGCTGGCACTGGTGGAAGCCGATTACGGCGTCGAGCTGGCGCGCGATGTGGCGCGCAAGATGGTGGTGTATCACCGCCGCACCGGCGGCCAGTCGCAGTTTTCCGCGCTGCTGGAACTGGAGCCGAAATCGGACCGCATCCAGACCGCCCTCACCTACGCCAAGCGCAACCTGCGCAAGGCGCTGTCGGTCGACGAACTGGCCGATGCGGCCAGCCTGAGCCGGCGCCAGTTCAGCCGCGCATTCCGGCTGGAGACCGGCCAGTCGCCGGCCAAGGCGGTGGAAACCTTGCGCGTGGAAGCGGCGCGCAACATGATCGAGGAAGGCAACCACGCCATCGACGTGGTCGCGCGCGAAGTCGGCTTCGACGATCCCGAACGCATGCGCCGCGCCTTCCTGCGCGCCTACGGTGTGCCGCCGCAGGCGGTCAAGCGGGCGGCGCGGGCGGCGGCGTAAGCGCGTAGCGGGTCGGCGACATGCCCACGTGGCGCGTGAACGCCACGCTGAACGCGCTGGCGGAACCGTAGCCGACGCGTTCGGCCACCGTGGCCACGCTGTCCTCGCGCCGCCGCAGCAGGTGCTTGGCCTTGGCCATGCGCCAGCGCAGCAGGTACTCCATCGGCGCCACGCCCACGGCGCGGCTGAAGCGCTCGAAGAATGCGGAGCGCGACAGCGCTGCTTCCCTGGCCAGCTGCGCCACCGTCCACGGCGCCGTCATGTCCTCGTGCATGCGCCGCAGCGCCAGCGCCAGGCGCTCGTCGGCCAGTCCGCGCAGCAGGCCCGGCGCCGCGGCGGTGACGGCGCTGGAGCGCAGGGCTTCGATCAGCAGCACTTCCAGCAGATGCGCCAGCACCACCTCGCGTCCCGGACGCCGTGCGCGCGATTCCTCGCCCACCAGTTGCACCAGCGTCGACAGCCGCTGTTCGCCGCGCACGTGGATCAGGCGCGGCAGCAGCGAGACCAGCAGCGCCGCGTCCGGCGAATCGAAGGCGCAATGGCCGATCAGCAGCACGGCCTCGGTCGGACTGTCGGTTGGGCCGAAACGGAACTCGCCGTTCGGCAGCGCCTGCGGCGCGACATCCAGCGCGGCGGCCGGCGGCGGCTTCAGGCTGCTCATCGAGAACGCGTGCGACTCCGGTATCAGCACGAAATCGCCCTGCCGCAGCGGCAGCGCTTCCTGCCCTTCGGTGGTCAGCAGGCTGGCGCCTTCCAGCACCGCGCAGTAAAACGGCTGCCCTTCGTGCGAGCGCCGCACGCGCCACGCGCCGGCACCGCTGACGACTTTCGAGAAGCGGATGCGTGGCTGCAGCAAGGTCACCACTTCGGCGAGGGGATCGATCATATCTGGACGCTTGCTAATGGAATATGGACGAACAATTGTAGCAAGTCCGGCGGTGGCGGACTACAGTGCGGACACACCCATCTACAGGAGTTCCCATGAAAACCATCCTCATCACCGGCTGCTCGTCCGGCTTCGGCCTGGAGACCGCCCGCTATTTCCTTGAACGCGACTGGCGCGTGATCGCCACCATGCGCACGCCGCGCACGGACCTGCTGCCGCCATCGGCAAATCTGCGCGTGCTGCCGCTGGACGTCAGCGACGCCGCCAGCATCCGCCACCTGATGGAAGCCGCCGGTCCGATCGACGTATTGGTCAACAACGCCGGCATCGGCATGCTGGGTGCGCTCGAAGGCACCAGCCTGGACAAGGTACGCGAAGTGTTCGAGACCAATACCTTCGGCACCATGGCGATGACGCAGGCGGTACTGCCGCAGATGCGCGAGCGCAAGGCCGGCGTGATCATCAACGTCACTTCCGCCGTCACTTTGAAGTCCTTGCCGCTGCTGGCGGTGTACACGGGCAGCAAGGCGGCGGTGGATGCCTTCACCGCGTCGCTGGCGTTGGAACTGGAGCAGTTCAAGGTGCGCGTCAGCCTGGTGCTGCCGGGCCGCGCGCCGGCCACCAGCTTTGGCGCCAACGCGCAGCTGCGCATGCAGGGCGCGATACCGGAAGCCTATGCGGCCATGGCGCAGAATGTGTTTGCCGAATGGCAGCAATCGACAGAGGAAGTGACGCAGGCGATCGACGTGGCGCAGGCGGTGTGGCAGGCCGCGACCGATCCGGCCGCGCCCCTGCGCATCGCCGCCGGCGCCGATGCCGTGGCGCTGATGTAAAAAAAACGGCGCCTTGTGCAGCAAGGCGCCGTTTGGTTCACGCGTGAAGGGGTTTAGTCGTCCTTCGCGCCGTCGATGCCGAGTTCGGCGATCTTGCGGGTGATGGTGTTGCGGCCTATGCCCAGCCGCACCGCCGCATCATTCTTGCGGCCATGCGTATGCTTGAGCGCAGTCTTGATCAGCGCCGACTCGAACTGCCGCCCCAGCACCGCCATCACCTCCTGCTGACCGCCACTGAGCATGCTAGCAGCCTGCATTTCCAGCAATCCCAGCCACGCATCCGGCGAACCGGCCGCGCTGGCGGACACATCCGTCGCCACCGCCGTCACCGTGCCGTGATGCTGCGGCGCGCTGTAGCTGTCGCCGGTTGCCGCACCGGCCGACAACGGCGCCGAAGACGACGAAGCACTCTGCTCCTGCGACAGTTCCAGCGGCAGATCCTTGATCTCCACGGTCTGCCCCGGCGCCATCACGGTGATCCAGTTGCACAGGTTTTCCAGCTGGCGCACATTGCCCGGCAATTCCAGGCTGGCCAGGAACTGCAAGGCCGCATCGCTCATGCGCTTGGCTTCGACGCCCAATTGTTTCGCACTCTGCACCAGGAAGTGACGCACCAAAATAGGGATGTCTTCGCGACGCTCCCTCAAACTGGGCAGACGCAAACGGATCACATTCAGGCGGTGATACAAGTCTTCGCGGAACAGGCCTTCGCGCACGCGCTGCTCCAGATTCTGGTGCGTTGCCGTGATCACGCGCACGTTGGCCTTCAAGGGCTGATGGCCGCCGACGCGATAGAAGTGACCGTCCGACAGCACGCGCAACAGGCGCGTCTGCAAATCGAACGGCATGTCGCCGATTTCATCGAGGAACAGCGTGCCGTTCTCGGCCTGCTCGAAGCGGCCGCGGCGCGTGGTCTGCGCGCCGGTGAAGGCGCCACGCTCGTGGCCGAACAGTTCGGACTCCAGCAAATCCTTGGGAATCGCCGCCGTGTTCAGCGCGATGAAGGGCTGCGCCGCACGCGGACTGTGCTTGTGCAGCGCACGCGCCACCAGCTCCTTGCCGGAGCCGGATTCGCCGGTGATCAGCACCGTCACATTCGACTGCGACAGGCGGCCAATGGCGCGAAACACTTCCTGCATGGCCGGCGCCTGGCCGAGGATTTCCGGCGTTTCCGTCGGCCCCGATTCGACGCTGGTCTCGCGCAGGCTTTCATCCAGCGCGCGCCGGATCAGCTCGACGGCCTTGTCGATATCGAACGGCTTGGCCAGGTATTCAAAGGCGCCGCCCTGGAACGCCGCCACGGCGGAATCGAGGTCGGAGAAAGCGGTGATGATGATGACCGGCAGGCCCGGCAGGCGTGACTTCACCAGTTGCAGCAAGTCCAGCCCGGAGTCGCCCGGCATGCGGATGTCGGACACCAGCACCTGCGGCGTTTCATATTCCAGCGCGGCGATGGCGTCGCGTGCATTGGCAAAACTCTTGGTGGCCAGGTTTTCCCTGGCTAATGCTTTTTCCAGTACCCAGCGGATCGATTCGTCGTCGTCTACTATCCAGATTGGCTTCATGTGTTGTGTGTATTCCGCGATGGATCGTCAATCAAGGGACACGGTCCGCATTGCCCGCCACGGCTTATGGCAACGGCAGCAAAATACGGAAATCCGTAAATCCAGGCCGGCTCTCGCACTCGATCACGCCCATGTGCTGTTGCACAAAGGTCTGTGCCAAGGTCAGCCCCAGGCCGCTGCCGCCCTCCCTGCCTGACACCAGTGGGTAGAAGATGCGGTCGCGGATCTGGGGTGCGATACCCGGTCCATTGTCAATGATATGCAAGTCTAATGCCAGCCCGTAACGGACCTTGGCCAGCGTGACCTGGCGCGCCACCCGCGTCTTGAAAACGATCTGCGCCTCGCCCGCCTCGATCTGCGTCGCCAGCGCCTGGGCGGCGTTGTGCGCGATGTTGAGCACGGTCTGGATCAGCTGCTCCTTGTCGCCCCGGAATTCGGGAATCGAGGCGTCATAGTCGCGCAGGATGGTCAGGCCGGACGGGAACTCGGCCAGCATCAGGCTGCGCACCCGCTCCAGCACCTCGTGAATGTTGACGTCGCCGACGATGTGCGGCCGGCGGTGCGGCGCCAGCAGGCGGTCGACCAGCGTCTGCAGGCGGTCGGCTTCCTTGATGATGACCTGGGTGTATTCGCGCAGCTGCACCGCGTGCAGCGCCGGCAGTTCCATCTCCAGCAGCTGCGCGGCGCCACGGATGCCGCCCAGCGGATTCTTGATCTCGTGCGCCAGGTTGCGGATCAGCTCCTTGTTGACCTGGCTCTGGTCGAGGATGCGCTCCTCGCGGTCCAGCTTCAGGTGCTGCTGGTTTTCGCGCAGTTCGATCAGCACGTGGCCGGCCGGCTCGTCCAGCACCGAGACGATGCTGTGCACGTGCAGCGGCTCGCGGCCGGCGCGTTCCAGCGTCAGGTCCTGACGCAGGTCGGAAAACTTGTGTTCGCGCGCCTGCGCGACAATGTTGTCCAGCTCGTCCGGATTGACGAACTGCGCGCCCAGCTTCTGGCGCGACAGCGCCTTCACCGAGTTTTCCAGCAGGTTTTCGGCGGCGGCGTTGGCGTAGGCGATGTGGCCGCCGGCGTCCAGCATGACCACGGCCGAAGCCAGCAGCTCCAGGCCGGCCAGGGCCGGCGGCCGGTTGATGGCGGCGGCCGCGCGGGCCGCAATATTACTCACTAGGCTCATCGGATATTCGCAATCTCACGTTTCAAGGCATCGACATTCTTTTCCGAGCGGCTGATGCTGTCGCGCAGCGTGGCCACCCGTTCCTGGTATTTCGCATAGTTGCGTTCGTCGCCGCGCCGTTCCGGCTCGCCGTTGTTGAATTCGCGGCGCAGCTCGGCCAGCTTTTGCTGTTCGGTCTTCAGCTCGTCTTCCAGAATGCCGCGGCGGTCGGCGTCGCGCGCGCGCTGCTCGGCGTTGTCGACGCGCGGGAACTCGCCCGGCGTGGTCACCGGCGCGGCATTCCGCACCGCCGGCGCCGCGCGCCGCGCTGGCGCCGGCACCGTCATGCCGGGCAGGTCCATCAGCTTGCAGTAGCTGCCGCGGTTGACGTCGGTGAGCTCGACACTGCCACCGGGCGGCTGGCATTTGTAGATCTGTCCATGTGCGGCGGCGGAAGCCAACAGCGCCAGCAGCGCACTCAGTTTCAAACTCGTTGTCATTCGTAAATCCGTGGGTGGAACCTGTCCCTCCGAATATACAGCATCCAAATAAAAACGCGGGGAAAGCTCTGCTCGCCCCGCGTTCTGTATGACCGGCTGACGCCAGTGATTACAGCGAGTAGTACATGTCGAACTCAGCAGGGTGAGTGGTCATGCGCATACGTTGTACGTCCTGCATTTTCAGCTCGATGTAGGCATCGATCATGGAATCGCTGAACACGCCGCCACGGGTCAGGAACTCGCGGTCTTTGTTCAGGTTGTCCAGGGCTTCTTCCAGCGAAGCGCACACGGTTGGGATCAGTGCGTCTTCTTCCGGCGGCAGGTGGTACAGATCTTTCGATGCTGCTTCGCCTGGGTGGATCTTGTTCTGGATACCGTCCAGACCGGCCATCAGCAGCGCCGAGAAGCACAGGTAAACGTTGGCCAGTGGATCCGGGAAGCGGGTTTCGATACGACGGCCTTTTGGATTGGCCACGTGTGGAATACGGATCGAAGCCGAACGGTTTTTCGCCGAGTAAGCCAGTTTCACTGGCGCTTCGAAGCCTGGCACCAGACGCTTGTACGAGTTGGTGCCTGGGTTGGTGATCGCGTTCAGTGCCTTGGCGTGCTTGATGATGCCGCCGATGTAGTACAGCGCGGTTTCCGACAGGCCGGCATAGCCGTCGCCTGCGAACAGGTTGACGCCGCCTTTCCAGATCGACTGGTGCACGTGCATGCCCGAACCGTTGTCGCCAACGATAGGTTTCGGCATGAAGGTCGCGGTTTTGCCGTAGCTGTGGGCCACGTTCCAGACCACGTATTTCAGGTTCTGGGTCCAGTCGGCGCGCTCGACCAGGGTCGAGAACTTGGTGCCGATTTCGTTCTGGCCAGCGCCGGCCACTTCGTGGTGGTGCACTTCAACCGGGATGCCCAGCGATTCCAGGATCAGGCACATTTCCGAACGCATGTCCTGGAAGCTGTCCACTGGTGGCACTGGGAAGTAGCCGCCCTTGACGGTTGGACGGTGGCCGCTGTTGCCGCCTTCGATTTCCTTGTCGGTCGACCACGACGCTTCGTCGGAATCCACTTTGACGAAGCAGCCGGACATGTCGATCTTCCAGCGCACGCTGTCGAAGATGAAGAATTCTGGTTCCGGGCCGAAGTAGGCGGTATCGCCGATGCCCGACGATTTCAGGTAGGCTTCAGCGCGCTTGGCGATGGAACGTGGGTCGCGGTCATAGCCCTTGCCGTCGGCTGGCTCGATGACGTCGCACTGCATGAACAGCGTGGTCTCTTCCATGAACGGATCGATGTTCGCGGTGTTTGGATCAGGCATCAGAATCATGTCGGATGCTTCAATACCCTTCCAGCCGGCGATCGAGGAACCGTCAAACGCGTGACCCGATTCGAACTTGTCGATGTCGAAAGCCGACACAGGCACGGTGACGTGCTGTTCTTTACCACGGGTATCAGCGAAACGGAAATCAACGAATTTGACTTCGTTTTCCTGGACCATTTTCAGAACTTCTGCGGCTGTCATTGCCATGCGTATCTCCTAAAGGGAATGTGTGGAACTCGTGAGGCGTAAGTAAGCAGTATCTGTGCCAGCCCGAAACTCATATCGATATGTTGGTAGCGTCTTTGAACTTGGGTGCAAAATGAATCTAAAATTCACGAGCGTGTCCAATTGCCCAAATTGTCAGCAAATCAGCTTCGCACTTCTTTAGTGCATTTCCTGTATTTTGCACCTTGTAAGTGCATTTTAGGATTTTTTCTGAAAAGCGCATGGTTTTGGTGCATCGCAATCGTGGGCCGCGCACGGACGCCTATAATAAACTTAAACCTATAACCGGAAAACCTTATGAGCAAAATAGATGAGATTCTGGCTTTGGCGCGCAGCCGGAGCAAGGACTGGCCCTATGCCGGCGCGGTCACGCCGCAGGAAGCGTTTGAATTGCTGGGGGCGGAAAACGCCGTCAAGCTGGTCGACGTGCGCACCAACGCCGAGCGCGACTGGGTGGGCCGGGTGGCCATTCCGGACGCCCAACATGGTGCGGTGCAGTGGGCAACTTATCCAGGCGGCAACGCCAACCATGAATTCATCGAGCAATTAAATTCGGTGGCGCGCAAGGATCAGGTGATTTTGTTCTTGTGCCGTTCCGGCGTGCGCTCGCGTGGTGCAGCCAAGCTGGCAACCGAGCACGGCTACCAGCACTGCTACGACATCCTGGAAGGCTTCGAAGGCGACAAGGACGAGTTGGGCCACCGCAAGAACGTCAGCGGCTGGTGCAAGGCCGGCCTGCCCTGGATCGGCGCCTAAATAATCCGGGGTCAGTTCTGCCAATCGCACACGGGCTCTGCCGTAGCGGCCGCTACGGCAGAGCCCGTGTGCGATTGGCAGAACTGA
>NZ_WKJL01000002.1 GCF_009674565.1 Duganella aquatilis | reverse complement strand
GGCCGCGTGCGCGGCCGGCGCGGCGGGCGCCGGCGCCGGAGCAGGGGCTGCCGGCGGCTGGTCCCTGGTGGCCAGATCCTTGGCCGCTTCGCGCGCCGCGTCCTTGTTGCCGTACATCGGCTTGTTCGGATCGGCGACCTGTCCCGCAGTCGGTTCCGTTGCCTTGCCCGCATGGCCCTTGTCCGTGAACGGGGTCGAGCCTTTGGTGATCATCAGCGCCACCACCACAGCGATACTCAGGCCGATGACCAGGCCGATGACGATGCCGATGAAGGTGTTGCCTTGCTGTGTGCGACGCGGACTAACTGAGCTGAAGCGGCTGGAACGGAAATTCATTGTGCGGGATACCCTTGGCAATTACATTTTGTTGGGAGCGGAAACGCCGATCAGCGCCAGGCCGTTGCGCAGCACCTGGCGGGTGGCGACCATCAGCGCGATACGCGCTGCCTTCAGCGCTTCGTCGTCGACCAGCACGCGCTCGGCGAAGTAGAAGCTGTGCAGGTTGGCGGCCAGGTCGCGCAGGTAGAACGCGATCTGGTGCGGGCCCAGTTCGGTCTGCGCGCGCGCCAGCGTTTCCGGGTAGGCCGCCAGCGTCGCCAGCAGCGCCGCTTCGGTTGGCGCGGTCAGCGGCGACAGGTCGACGCTGGCCAGGTCGGCTTCGTTGCCGGTCCATTGTTCCAGCATGCGGCAGATGCGCGCGTGGGCGTACTGCACGTAGTAGACCGGATTCTCGTCCGAGGTTTTCAGCGCGACGTCGACGTCGAACACGAATTCGGTGTCGGCTTTACGCGAAATCAGGAAGAAGCGCACGGCGTCGCGGCCCTTGGTGATGTCGCCGCCGCCCGACCATTCGATCAGGTCGCGCACGGTGACGTAGGAGCCGGCGCGCTTGGAGATCTTGACCTCTTCGCCGCCCTTCATCACGGTGACCATCTTGTGCAGCACGTAGTCCGGGAAGCCTTGCGGGATGCCCAGGTTGACCGCCTGCAGGCCGGCGCGCACGCGGGCGATGGTGCCGTGGTGGTCAGAGCCCTGGATGTTGATGGCCTGGTTGAAGCCGCGCTGGAACTTGACGATGTGGTAGGCCACGTCCGGCACGAAGTAGGTGTAGGTGCCGTCCTTCTTGCGCATGACGCGGTTCTTGTCGTCGCCGTAGTCTTCGGTGCGCAGCCACAGCGCGCCTTCTTCTTCGTACGTCTTGCCGGAGTTGTTGAGCATCTCGACGGCGGCGTCGACCTTGCCGTCCGAATACAGCGACGATTCCAGGTAGTAGTTGTCGAACTTGACGCCGAAGGCTTGCAGGTCGATGTCCTGCTCGTTGCGCAGGTAGGTCACGGCGAAGGCGCGGATCGATTCGATGTCGTCAATGTCGCCCGAAGCGGTGGCTGGCGAGCCGTCGGAGGCCGACACGGTTTTCCTGGCGAGGAAGTCGGCGGCGATGTCGGCGATGTAGTCGCCGTTGTAGGCCGATTCCGGCCAGGCGGCGTCGCCCGGCTTGTGGCCGCGCAGGCGCGCCTGCACCGAGTTGGCCAGGGTCTGGATCTGCACGCCGGCGTCGTTGTAGTAGAACTCGCGGGTGACGTCGTAGCCTTGCGAAGCGAACAGCGACGACAGCGCGTCGCCCAGCGCGGCCTGGCGGCCGTGGCCCACGTGCAGCGGGCCGGTCGGGTTGGCGGAAACGAATTCGATGATGACTTTCTTGCCGGCGCCGGCAGTGGCGGCGCCGAAGCTGGCGCCCTGCGCCAGCACGCTCTTGACCACGGCCTGCTTGGCGGCGGCGCTGACGCGCAGGTTGATGAAGCCCGGGCCGGCGATGTCGGCCGACTCCACCAGGCCCTTGGCGGCCGGATCGGCCAGCAGCGCGTCGACCACCTTGGTGGCCAGTTCGCGCGGGTTCATCTTCAGCTGCTTGGCCAGTTGCATGGCGATGTTGCAGGCCACGTCGCCGTGCGACGGGTCGCGCGGACGCTCCAATACCACGTTGGCGGTGACTTCAGTGCCGGCGAGGATCGGGGCGAGGGCGGCCTGGAACAGGGCGGTGATATCTTGTTTTTGTTGGGCTAGCATGCGCTTAAAAATTCATCAGATAGTGGAAACGGCGGGCGCATAGGCGCCGGCCAAACAGCGTTAATTATACTGTGTTGGCCGGGCGGGAGGCGACTCCTGGGGAAAGGAGCGGGGATTGCTTAATGGGCAAGCTAATGGATAAACTTTGCGGCAAGAAACGCCAGACTGCCGGACAGGCCCGCCAGGGTGATGGCGGTGGCGAAAAACCATTTCAGCAGCCGCGTTTCCATCGACGCCAGCTTGACTTCCAGTTTGGCAATGTCTTCCCGCGTCGCGTAGTTCGACTTGATGACTGCGACGTCGATCTCGACGGCCGTCAGGCGTTTCAGGATTTCCTCGGTGGCGGACTCGGATTTCGTTGGCGTTTCCATGGTGGCCCTCCCTCGCTGGACTGACATGGTACTCCTGCAGCAGCCTGCGAGGTTGATGTGGATTAAGCGCGGTTGATACATCCCTTTTACAAATACCGTGGTCGCCTTGCGTCAGGCGCTAATGTATACTGCGCGATCACGGCCGTCGCCCCACTCTGGAATTAGCATATGAACAAGCGTCCAACGCTCTCTTTGAAGTCTCCCGCCAAGCCGGCCGCACCGAAATTGCGCGCCAGTCACGCGCGTGAGCTGAAACCGGCGTTGCAGACCCATTTCCAGACCGGCCTGAAAGCCGATTCGCTGGCCTACAGCCTGATCGGCGCGGCCAACGCCCTGGCCCAGGTGCGCACCGGCACCAACCTGCCGCAGGCGCTGGCCCAGGTCTGGGCCAGGCAGCCGGACACCACGCCGCAGGCGCGCGGCGCCATGCAGGACATCGCCTACCGCGCCATGCGCCAGCTGGGGCAGAGCGAGGCGCTGGTGGCGCTGATGGCACCCAAGGCGCCGGAAGCGCTGGTGTCGTCGCTGCTGTCGTGCGCCATGGCGCTGCTGACCGCGCCGGACGAGGTCAAGCCGTACGAAGATTTCACCATCGTCGACCAGACCGTGACGGCGGCCGAATCGCATCCCGACACCGCCCGCGCCAAGGGCATGGTCAACGCCGTGCTGCGCCGCTTCCTGCGCGAACGCCAGGCACTGCTGGGCACGGTACAGCTGCAACCCGTAGCAAAATGGAACTATCCGCAGTGGTGGATCGACGCCGCCAAGGCCGCCTGGCCCGACAGCTGGCAGGCGATCCTGGCCTCCGGCAACAGCGCGCCGCCGCTGACGCTGCGCGTCAACGCCCGTAAAACCACGGCCCAGGCATATTTGGCCACGCTGGCCGACGCCGGCATGGCCGCCACCCAGATCGGCCCGTACGCCGTGCGCCTGGAAAAACCGGTCGGCGTGGCGCTGATCCCCGGCTTCGCCGACGGCCTGGTGTCGGTGCAGGACGCCGGCGCCCAGCTGGCCGCGCCGTTGCTGGATGTACAAGACGGCATGCGCGTGCTGGACGCCTGCGCCGCCCCCGGCGGCAAAACCTGCCACATCCTGGAACTGGCCGACGCCCAGGTCACCGCGCTGGACGCCGACGCCAAACGCCTGGCGCGGGTCGGCGAAAATCTTGAGCGCCTGCAATTGCAAGCGACGCTGAAGCCGGCCGAAGCCCAGACCAGCGGCTGGTGGGACGGCCAACCGTTCGACCGCATCCTGGCCGACGTGCCGTGCACGGCCTCGGGCATCGTGCGCCGCCACCCGGATATCCGCTGGCTGCGCCGCAAGGCCGACACGCTCCAACTTGCAACACTTTCCGGCAAAATCCTCGACAACCTTTGGCAGATGCTGGCGCCGGGTGGTAAATTGCTATTTGTGACATGTTCCTTGTGGCCGCAGGAATCCGAGGCGCAGGCGGCCGCCTTTGCTGTACGCAATCAGGCTGTCAGACTGGATGCGCCCGGTCAATTGCTCCCCGCCGGCGGCCCCGGGCAGGATCACGATGGTTTGTTTTACGCGCTGTTCCAGAAAAATGCGTAACCTCTTGAGCACTTGCCCACCCGTGACGCTACGATTGTTTCGATCTCTCATCGCTTCCCTGCTGCTGATGCTGGCGCTGCTGGCTGTGCTGCCGCAGCCGGCGCAGGCCGCCGAGGGCGTCGAAATCCGCCGCGCGCTGATCGAAGCCACCGAGGACGGCTACCGCCTGTCGGCCACCTATGGCTTCGAACTCAGCCACGAGATGGAAGAGGCTTTGCAATACGGCAAGACTCTGTACTTTTACACCGAAATCGAATTCACCCTGCCGCGCTGGTACTGGTTTGACGAAAAAGCCATCACCAAGCGCCAGACCGTCAGCCTGTCCTACAACGTGCTGACCCGCCAGTACAACGTCGCCATCAGCGGCGGCGTGTACCAGTCGTTCCCGACGCTGGACGAGGCGCTGTTCCTGATCCGCCGCCCCAACCGCTGGCTGGTGGCGCCGCGCGGCGCCCTGAAGGTGGGCGGCACCTATACCGTCAAACTGAGCATGGGACTCGATCCCAACTATGTGTCCAAGCCGCTCAAGGTCAACGCCCTGAATAACAATGAATGGCGCCTGGCGTCGGACAAGAAGTCCTTCGTGTACAAGGCAGAGTAAGTGAACAAGGCCCTGCGGTATCTGTCTGTCATTGGCGGCGCCATCGTCAGCATCCTGCTGTTCCTGCTGGCTTCGGCCTCCGACAATTCCGGCTTTTTCGACCGTTCCTACGCCTGGCTGCTGGGCCTGAACGCGGCGGTGGCGGCGGCGCTGCTGCTGCTGGTGGCGGTGTCGCTGTTCCGCCTGTACGGCCGCTACAAGGCCGGCAAGTTCGGCTCCAAGCTGATGACGCGGCTGGTGCTGCTGTTTGCCGCCATCGGTGTGCTGCCGGGGCTGGTGATCTTCCTGGTCTCCGTGATGTTCGTCTCGCATTCGATCGACTCGTGGTTCAACGTGCCGGTGGAGAAGGCGCTGCAGTCCGGCATCAACCTGAGCCGCGCCGGCCTGGAGCGCGCCGTCGGCGAGCTGGGCGCCACCGCCAACCGCACCGCCCAGGACCTGGCCGACCGCCCGTTCGGCACCGAGCGCGCCACGCTGGCGGCGCTGGTCAAGAGCGAAAGCGGCATGCAGAACGCCATCATCGTCGATGCCGAAGGCGGGCTGGTGGTCAGCGCCCGCGCCAGCCGCAGCGGCAACCTCAGCGCCGATTTGCCGACCCGCGAGATGATGTCCAAGGTCAAGAAGGACAATCTGTACGGCGCGCCCGAGGGCGGCAACGAGCTGCACAGCGACCTGATCAGCGCGCCGGCGGTGCCGGTGGTGCCGGCCGAGACCGTGAACCAGCTGCGGCTGCGGGTACTGATCCCGATTCCCGACCACGTGCAGCCCAACGGCACCCACCTGGCGCCGCGCTACCTGCAGCTGATCCAGCTGGCGCCTACGCAGCTGGCGGCCGACGGCGAGACCATCCGCGCCGCTTACGCCGATTACAAGGAGCGCTTCGACGCCCGCGACGGCCTGCGCAAGATGTACATCGTGACGCTGACGCTGACGCTGCTGCTGGCGGTGTTCGGCGCCGTCGCCAGCGCCTTCCTGATCGCCAGCGACCTGGCGCAGCCGTTGCTGCTGCTGGCCGAGGGCACGCGCGCGGTGGCCGAGGGCGACCTGTCGCCGCGGCCGATCGTCGCCACGTCCGACGAGCTGGGCACGCTGACGCAATCGTTCAACACCATGACGCGTCAGCTGTCGGACGCCCGCAGCGCCGTCGAGCGCAACCGCAGCGCGCTGCAGAACGCCAAGGCCCACCTGGAATCGGTGCTGGCCAATATGTCGGCCGGCGTGATGGTGCTGGACCATGAATTCCACCTGATCAGCTGCAACGATTCGGTCGAGCGCATTTTGCAGCAGGCCGGCGTCACCATGATCGGCCAGAAGCTCGACGAAATCGAAGGCTTGCAGGAATTCGGCGGCGCCATCGTGGCGGCGTTCGCGGCGCAGAGCGCGCAGTCGGCGGCCGGGCGCAATATTGCCCGATTGCACTGGCAGCGCCAGATCGAAGTGCCGCGCGCCGCGCCCGGCGTCGAAAGCAACGACCTGACGCTGCTGACGCGCGGCTCGCGCCTGCCGATCGAGGGCGGCAGCGGCTACCTGGTGGTGTTCGACGATATTTCCGACGTCATCTCGGCGCAGCGCTCGATGGCCTGGGGCGAGGTGGCGCGCCGCCTGGCGCACGAGATCAAGAATCCGCTGACGCCGATCCAGCTGTCGGCCGAACGCATGCAGATGAAGCTCGAAGACAAGCTGATGCCGGCCGACGTCGAGCTGCTGAACAAGGGCACGGCCACCATCGTCAACCAGGTGGCGGCGATGAAGCGCATGGTGGACGACTTCCGCGACTACGCCAAGACGCCGCCGGCGGTGCTGGAATCGCTGGACCTGAACGCGCTGATCGACGAGATCCTGCACCTGTACATCAGCGGCGAGGGCAACGACATCATCCACCCGCAGCTGGCCCCCGGCCTGCCGCTGGTGATGGGCGATCCGACCCAGCTGCGCCAGGTCATCCACAACCTGTTGCAGAACGCCCAGGACGCCATGGCCGAGCTGCCGGCCGGCGCACCGCAGCCGCGCATTGACGTGATCACCGAAGCCATTCATTATCAGGGCGCGGACGGCGGCACGCGCACGGCGGTGCGGCTGGCGATCGCCGACAACGGCCCCGGCTTCGCGCCGAAAATCCTGGCGCGCGCGTTCGAACCGTATGTCACCTCGAAGGCGCGCGGCACCGGCCTGGGCCTGGCGATGGTGAAGAAAATTATCGAAGAACATGGTGGACGGATCGATATTCAGAACCATGTCGATAGAAGTGGCGCGTCAGTGTTGATTTTGCTGTTAAAGTTAGCATCGGCGTCGCAAAATAGCTAACGGCTATGACTACAAAAATCATTGCCGTCCGGGACGGCGAAATGAGGAAGGCAAGGGAAGATGGCAAACATTCTGGTAGTTGACGATGAAATGGGTATCCGCGAGTTGCTCTCGGAAATCTTGAGCGACGAGGGACATGCAATACAACTGGCGGAAAATGCCCAGCAGGCTCGCGAAGCGCGCGCCCTGGGCGCGCCGGACCTGGTGCTGCTCGATATCTGGATGCCGGATACCGACGGCGTCACGCTGCTCAAGGAATGGCAGCGCGACGGCCTGCTGACCATGCCGGTGATCATGATGTCGGGTCACGCCACCATCGACACCGCGGTCGAGGCGACACGCATCGGCGCGCTGAACTTCCTGGAAAAGCCGATCGCGCTGCAAAAGCTGCTGAAGGCGGTCCAGGCCGGACTGACCCGCGCCCAGGAAACTGTGCGTGCGCCGGCCCTGGCGCCGCGTCCGGTGGCGGCAGCCTTGCCGGAGGAAGCGCCGGCGCCTGGCGGTTTTGCTCCCCAGAATCCTGCGGCCGGCATCGCCGTGCGCGGCGGCGCCACCGTGGCCGGCGCCGACAACCACATGTTCAACCTGTCGTTCGACCTGCCGCTGCGCGAGGCGCGCGACGCCTTCGAGCGCATGTACTTCGAACACCACCTGGGCCGCGAAGGCGGCAGCATGACGCGCGTGGCCGAGAAAACCGGCCTGGAGCGTACCCACCTGTACCGCAAGCTGAAGCAGCTGGGCGTCGAGCCAGGCAAGCTGGCCAAGAAGAACGCCTGATCGTGGCCAGCGACACCGGCGCCGCCGCCCTCCGGCCGCCGGTGCCGACCTGGCTGGTCACCGGTCCCCGCGCCGGCGCGCGCGAGGCGGCCATCGCGGCCCTCCTGCCGAAGGAGGGTGCCAGCGTCATCATTCTGGAAGGCTTGTCGGACGGTGGTTCGGCGTTATCCTTTGATCCAACGGATGGCCCGGTTCCCTACGATACCGTGCCGCAAGTGTTGCGTATCGCTCCGGGCTGCCTGCATTGCAGCGGCAATTTGATTTTGCGAGTAACATTAAACCGTGTGCTGCGCCGTCCCCCCGCGCGGCTCTATATCAGCCTGGCCTCCGCCGAGCACCTGGAACAGCTGCGTTCCTGGTTGTCCGAGGCGCCCTACGGGGCCTTGCTGGAACTGCAAGACGACATCGCGGCCTCATCCCAGCCCGTTGATTAGTACAAAGGCGTTCCAAAATGGGCGTGGCTAGGCGCGGCGACGACGACAGTGCGGCTGGCACGGCAAGGAGCTGCAACGACGCCACGGCCATTTTGGAGCGTCCTTTGGCCTTGAAATTGCCCGCTTTTAGCCCCAACTGGGTCTGGAAGGCGGAAACGCAGGTGTTTCGCCCCCTTGAGAAAGGAAGCAAAATGAACCTCATCTACAACAGCGAGCAATACAGTGTTGTCGAATTCGGCGTGGACCGCAGCCTGGAGGCTTTGCGCTTCGGTGGCTACGAAATCGTCGACAAAGGCGGCAAGCGGGAGATCTTCATCGCCGGCGAACTGGCCAAAACCTTCCGCCGCGATGTCAACGAACTGATCGCCGGGGAACCGACGATGGCGGAAATCGATGAATTCCTCGGCAACTACGATGAACTCATGAGCCAGCCCGTGGCGCTGCATTAAAACGGGACTGACCGCACACGGCGTGGTTATAATCACGTCATGTGCCAACTTCTAGGAATGAACTGCAATGTCCCGACCGACATTGTGTTCAGCTTTACCGGCTTCGCCATGCGTGGCGGCCACACCGATACCCACCACGACGGCTGGGGCATCGCCTTTTTCGAAGGCGCCGGCGTGCGTCACTTCGTCGATCACCAGGCTGCGATCGCCTCGCCGATTGCCGAGCTGATCAAACGTTACCCGATCAAGTCCACCAACGTCATCGCCCACATCCGCAAGGCGACGCAGGGCAAGGTCATGCTGGAGAACTGCCATCCCTTCGTGCGCTAGCTGTGGGGGCAATACTGGGTGTTTGCCCATAACGGCGACCTGAAGGACTTCCATCCGCTGCTGAACGGCGCCTTCCGCCCGGTCGGCACCACCGACAGCGAGCGCGCCTTCTGCTACATCCTGCAGCAGCTGCGCGCGCGTTTCGGCGAACAGCGGCCGGCGCTGGACGCGTTGCGCTCGGCGCTCAGTGCGCTGGTGCACGAGATCGCCACCCACGGCACCTTCAACATGCTGTTGTCGTCCGGCGGCGAACTGTTCGCGCACTGCTCGACCAATCTGTTCTACCTGGTGCGCCAGCATCCGTTCGACACCGCCAAGCTGTCCGACGAGGACGTCAGCGTCGATTTCTCCCAGGTGACCACGCCCAACGACCGCGTGGCCATCATCGTCACCCAGCCGCTGACCACCAACGAACAGTGGACCGCCTTCCTGCCGGGTGAGCTGAAACTGTTTATCGACGGCTGTCCGCAAGCGTGATGCGCGGCGATGCCATTACCGCACCGTAAAAATTCTGCGACACGTGTTGGCATTGATGTCAAAATAGTAGCGTGGACCAGTGTGGTCCGTGATTTGGACTCGCAATGATCGATCTCTCCCTACATGACAGCGGCCCCCATAGCTTGCGCGTGCGCGAATTCTACCTGGGGCGCCAGCCTATTCTGGACCGCAACCAGGCCTTGTTCGGCTACGAGTTGCTGTTCCGCAACGCTCCGGTCGGCCCGGCCCACGTCACCAACGACCTGTCGGCCACCGCCGCCGTGATCGCCCACGCGTCCCAGCTGGGCATGGAAAAAACCATCGGCGACGCGCTGGGCTTCGTGAATGTCGACGCCAGCGTGCTGATGAGCGATATCTTTTCCTTCCTGCCGCGCGAGAAAGTGGTGCTGGAAATCATCAACACCATGCCGGCCACGCCCGAAATCATCGCCCGCATCCGCGAACTGGCCGGCCACGGCTTCAGTTTCGCGCTGGACGACGTCACCGGCGAGACCGACGACGTGCTGGCGCTGCTGCCGCTGGTCGATTACGTCAAGATGGACATGCGCAACATCGCCTTGTCGACGCTGGCCAGGCTGGCGCCGCGTTTCCGCCAGGACAAGAAGAAGCTGGTGGCGGAAAAGGTCGAGACGCGCGAGGAATTCAAGAACTGCCTGGACCTGGGCTTCGACTATTTCCAGGGCTATTATTTCTCCAGGCCGGTCATCATGAGCGGCAAGAAGCTGTCGCCGTCGCAGCTGGCGGTGATGGAGCTGATGACGCTGGTAACCTCGGATGCGGAAAACCAGGAAATCGAACGCGCCATCAAGCGCGACGTGTCGCTGGCGCTGAACCTGCTGCGCCTGGTGAACACGCCGGCTGTCGGCGCGCGCCAGCGCATCGATTCGCTGAGCCAGGCCGTGACCATTCTCGGCCGCCGCCAGCTGCAGCGCTGGCTGCAGATCATGCTGTACGCCGAACCGAGCAAGCGCGGCCACAGCATGACACCGCTGCTGATGCTGGCCACCACCCGTGGCCGCCTGCTGGAACTGTTGGCCGGCAAGCTGCGCCAGAGCCAGCGCGAAGTGGCCGACATCGCCTTCACGGTCGGCATCATGTCGCTGATGGATACGCTGTTCGGCATCCCGATGGCCGAGATCCTGGAACAGATTCCGGTCGGCGACGAGGTGCGCGATGCGCTGCTGCACCGCGGCGGCTTCTACGGCGACCTGCTCAGGCTGGTCGAATGCATCGAGCGCATCGAGGAAATGGACAGCCACATCGTGCCGACGCTGCGCGACCTCGCCATGTCCACCGACGAACTGGTGGAACTGGAGATGGCCGCGTTCGAATGGAGCGACAACGTGGTGCGCTACGCGCTGTAAGGCACCACGCCGGCCGGGTCAGGTCGCATGCCCGGCGCCGCCCGGCCAGTGCTTGACCAGCTCCGGATCGGTGCGCATTTCCCACAGCGCCAGCACCGCCACCGCGATGCCGACCACCACCGAGTTCCACATCAACTCGGTGTTGTCGGCGATGCGCAGCACCCACGGCGATACCGCCACCCAGATCCCCACCAGCAGATTGAGCACCACGGCCCAGAAGTAGGTCTTGTACAGGTCGAACGCGGCCAGCAGCGCCACCACCGCGCCGGAAATGAACGCCGTCCACGCCTGCAGCGACGGCAGCGGATACGCGAACACCCATGGCGTGATGAAGAACCACAGGCCCAGCAGCAGGATCAGCTGGTCCTGCCAGCGTTTAACGGATGGATTGTTTGCCATATTGCCTCCCTTGGTAGTCGGGCCGCCGGCTGGCGGTGTTCTACTTAGTCCGCCCGTGCCGGCCAAAAGTTCATCAAGCTTGCCAATTTGGCATGGTGACGCTATTCTGCAAGTCAGATCGAACAACCCGGAGGCGGCGGTGCTACTGAGCGTGGAACAAATTTCGAAGTCCTACGGTGCGCGCAAGGCGGTCGATGGCGTGTCGTTCAAGGTGCAGCGCGGCCAGACCGTGGGCCTGATCGGTCCCAACGGCGCCGGCAAGTCCACCACGGTGGGCATGATCTGCGGCCTGCTGCGCGCCGACGGCGGCCGCATCACGCTCGATGGCGACGTCATCGGCCAGGGCGCCAGCGCGGCCAAGCGCAAGATCGGCTTCGTGCCGCAGGATCTGGCGCTGTACGACGATCTGTCGGCGCTGGAAAACCTCAAGCTGTTCGGCGCGCTGTACGGCCTGAGCGGCGCGCAGCTGAAGGAGCGCTGCGCCCAGGCGCTGGCGCTGGTCAACCTGGCCGACCGCGCGGCCGATGCGCCGGCCAGTTTTTCCGGCGGCATGAAGCGCCGCCTGAATATCGCCGCCGCGCTGCTGCACGATCCGCAACTGCTGATCCTCGACGAACCGACCGTCGGCGTCGATCCGCAAAGCCGCAACGCCATCTTCGACACGCTGGAAGCCCTGCAGGCGCAGGGCCGCTCGCTGATCTACACCAGCCACTACATGGAGGAAGTGGAGCGGCTGGCCGACCACATCGTCATCATCGACCATGGCAAGGTGCTGGCCGACGAAACGCCGGCCGCGCTGTACCAGCGCCTGCCGGCACAGGCGGCCTTGCAGGTGGAGCTGGCCGGCGAAGCCTCGGCGGCGCTGCTGTCCGCGCTGCTGGCGCTGGATGGCGTGACCGGCGTCGAGCGCGCCGGGGCCACGCTCAACATCGGCCTGGCGGCGTCGGCCCACGCGGCGCCGGTGCTGGCCTGGCTGAACGGCGAGGGCCACGCGCTGCCGCATTTTTCCACCGCGCGCACTTCGCTGGAAAACATCTTCCTCAACCTGACCGGCCGCAGCCTGCGCGACTGAGAGAACCGACATGACCGCATTGATTGCCCTGATCCGCAAAGACCTGATCCTGTACCTGCGCGACAAGCGCGCGCTGATGCTGCACCTGCTGATGCCGGTGGTGCTGGCCGCATTCTTCGGCTCGCTGTTCGGCGGCAGCGGCGCCGGCGACAACACCAGCAAGCTCGACCTCGGCCTGGTGCTGCAGGACCAGTCTGCGCAAAGCCAGAAGATCGCCGCCGGCCTGAAGGCGGACAGCACCTTGAACATCATCGAACTGAGCCAGCAGGAGGCCCAGGCGAGTGTGCGCAGCGGCAAGCTGCCGGTGGCGGTGGTGATCCCGGCCGGTTTTGGCGAGGCCGCTTCCGCCGCGCTGTTCAGCGGCCGCGACAAGCCGGAGCTGCCGCTGTATTACGATCCGTCGCAATCGACGATGCTGGCGATGGTGAAGGGCATCCTGACGCAGCACGTGATGCAGGTGACCAGCTCGTCCGTCATGGGCGCGCAGGGCGGCCAGACCACCGACAAGTATCTGGCCGCATTGCCGGAGCCGGCCAAGCGCAGCGCCGAGGAGGCGCAGTTGGGCGACTTCCTCGCCAGCCTGAAGAAGTTCCAGGACCAGCGCGCCGCGACCACCACGCCGGCCGCCGGGAAAACCGGGGCGGCGGCCGGCGGTGGCATGAGCGTTCCCTACACCACGCACGACGAAGGCCTGAGCAGCGGTCCCAAATACAACGGCTATGCGCACTCGTTCGCCGGCATGGGCGTGCAGTTCATCCTGTTCATGGGCATCAATCTCGGCATCAGCATTTTGCTGGAGCAGCGGCTGGGCATCTGGAGCCGCTTGCTGGCCGCGCCGGTGTCGCTGTCGACCATCATCATGAGCCGCGCCGCCGCCGGCGCCATCATCGCCACCGGCCTGATGTGCGCCATGTTCGCTTGCGGCGTGCTGATCTTCAAGGTGCAGATCACCAGCATGGCCGGCTTCGTCGGCATGGCGGTGTGCTTCGGCCTGATGACGGCCGCGTTCGGCCTGCTGATCGCCGCCTTCGGCAAGACGCCGGAAGCGGCGCGCGGCATCGCCACCTTCGCCACGCTGATCCTGGTGATGCTGGGCGGCGCCTGGGTGCCGTCGTTCGTGTTCCCGCAGTGGATGCAGACCGCGACGCTGATCGTGCCGACGCGCTGGGCGGTGGACGGCCTCGACGCCGTCACCTGGCGCGGCCTGGGCCTGGGCGGCGCGCTGCCAGCCATGGGCGTGCAGCTGGCGTTTGCAGTGGTGTTCGGCGGCCTGGCGGTGTGGAAGTTTCTCAAGGATCAGCAGCGCTGATCAGCGTGCCAGGGCGAGGCTGAGTTCCCACAGCCGATCCGCCTGTTGCGGGTCGATCGCCCAGGGCCGCACGCCGTAGCGTTGTTCCGTTTCGACGCTGGCGATATCGCAGTTTTCGCAATAGACGCCACCCAGCGTGTCGAGCATGGCGCTGGTGGCGCACCAGACCGCCGTGGCGGCGCCTTGCGCCACGTTCTTCAGGTCGCGCGCCGGATCGTTGATCAACTGGCCGGCGGCATCGTGCACGCCGAACCTGGCGATTTCGTCGGCCGTCAGGTGGCGCGCCAGCGGGCTGAGAATGGCGCCGGGATGCACGGCATAGCCGCGGATGCCGTCGCTGGCGCCGCGCGCGTCCAGGCCCACCGCAAACAGCGCATTGGCGCTCTTCGATTGTCCGTAGGCCTGCCACTTGTCGTAGGGGCGGCGCATGAAGTCGATATCGTCGAAGTTGACCGGGCAGATCTGGTGCCCGCGCGAGGACACCGAGACCACGCGCGCGCCTTGCGCCCTTTGCAGCGCCGGCCACAGTTGCGTGGTCAGGCGGAAGTGTCCCAGATGGTTGGTGGCGAACTGCGATTCGTGGCCGTCGGCATCGCGCGTCAACGGCGACGCCATGATCCCGGCGCTGTTGATCAGCAGGTGCAGCGGGCGACCGGCGGCGAGAAAGTCGGCGCTGAAGGCGGCGATCGACGCGGCATCCATCAGATCCAGCGCCGCCACCGCAACGCCGGGCAGGCCGGCCAATGCGGCCGCCGCCAGTTGCGGTGCGCGCGCCGGCACCACCACCTGCACGCCGGCGCCGGCCAGCACGCGCACGGTCTCCAGGCCCAGGCCGGAGTGGCCGCCGGTGACGATGGCGACTTTGCCCGCCAGCCCGGCGGCGCTGGCGATGACTGCTTCTGCGGTGGTCGCGGCGGTGTAGCCACTGTGGATGGGGGCTTGCGCGGTAGGCATGAGGTACTCCTGGCAGTAAAGTCCCTACTATGCCGTGCCCATCCTGGATAATCTATGCTGCATAATCTGTTTTTCTGTAGCGATAGTCCAAATCATGGCGGATCCACTTTCAGACGTCCTCAACCTGCTGAACGCGCGCAGCATGCTGTCCACCGCGCTGGTGGCTGGCGCCGCCTGGTCGGTACGCGTGCGCGAGTTTGAGGGCCTGAAGTTCAACGCCGTCCTGCGCGGCGACGCCTGGTTGCAGGTGGACGGCGAAGCCGCGCTGCATCTGCGGGAAGGCGATTGTTTTATGCTGGCCCGGGGGCGTTCGTTCGTCATCGCCAGCGATCTGGCATTGACGCCGCGCGAGGCGGCCGAAGTCTTTGCCGGGGCGGCGAACGGCATCGCCTTCTACGGCGACCGCTGCCACATCCTCGGCGGCAAGATGGTGCTGGATGCGGCGGTGGCGCCGCTGCTGGTCGATGCGCTGCCGGCCGTGATCCATTTGCCGGCCGCCGCGCCACGGGCGCAGACGATGCACTGGCTGCTGGCGCGGCTGGCCAACGAAATGGCGCAGCAGGAAGCCGGCGGCGAGGTGCAGGCGCGCCAGCTGATGCAGATGATGTTTATCGAACTGATGCGCGAGCATCTGGCCTCGTCCGGCGCCAAGCAGGGATGGTTCGGTGCGCTGGCCGACGCCGGGCTGCGGCGCGCGCTGCAGGCCATGCATGCGGAGCCGGCGCGGGCCTGGAGTTTGCCGGAACTGGCGGAACGCGCGCACATGTCGCGTTCCGGCTTTGCCGCGCGCTTCAAGGCGGTCGTCGGCGTGCCGCCGCTCGACTACCTGATACGCTGGCGCATGCACCTGGCCAGCCACGCCTTGCGCAATGGCGCGGCCTCGGTGGCGGAGGTGGCGGCGGCGGCCGGCTATGCCTCGGAGAGCGCGTTCGGCAATGCGTTCAAGCGGGTGCTGGGACAGCCGCCGAAACGCTATCTCGCCAGCCGGATCAGCTCAGGTTAGGCGCCAGCCAGCGTTCCATCTCGGCCTTGTCGACGCCACGGCGTTTCGCCATGTCGTCGAGCTGGTCGTTGCCGATCTTGCCGACCACGAAGTATTTCGACTCCGGGTGGGCAAAGTAGAAGCCGGACACCGCCGCGCCCGGATACATCGCCAGCGATTCGGTCAGCACCATGCCGATCTCTTCGGCCTGCATGGTGTTGAACATTTCGCGCTTGACGGTGTGCTCGGGGCAGGCCGGGTAGCCCGGCGCCGGGCGGATGCCGACGTATTTCTCGGCGATCAGGTCCGGATTGCTCAGCGACTCGTTGGGCACATAGCCCCACAGGTCGGTGCGCACGCGCTCGTGCAGGTACTCGGCAAACGCTTCGGCCAGGCGGTCGGCCAGCGACTTCAGCATGATGGACGAGTAGTCGTCGTGCGCGTCTTCAAAGCGCTTCTCGTGCTTCTCGATGCCCAGGCCGGCGGTCACGGCAAACATGCCGATATAGTCCTTGATGCCCGACGCCTTCGGCGCGATGAAGTCCGACAGACACTGGTTCGGACGCTGCACGCCGTCCACCACCGGCTTGACGCCCTGCTGGCGCAGGCCGTAGTAGGTGAAGTCCACGGTGCTGCGCGTGTCGTCGGTGTAGATCTCGATGTCGTCGTCGTTGACGGTGTTGGCCGGCAGCAGCGAGATGACGCCGTTGGCGGTCAGCCAGCGGCCGTCGATCAGCTTCTTCAGCATGGCCTGGCCTTCTTCGTATACCTTGGTCGCCGCCTCGCCCACCACCTCGTCGGTCAGGATGGCGGGGAAGGGGCCGGCCAGGTCCCAGGTCTGGAAGAACGGGCCCCAGTCGATGTACCTGGCCAGCGTGCCCAGGTCGACGTTCTTGAATTCGCGGCGGCCGATGAACTTCGGTTTCACTGGCGCGTTGGCGCCTTCGAACGACAGCTTCATGCGGTTGGCGCGGGCGTCGGCCAGCGACAGCATCGGCAGCGCCTTCTTGTTGGCGTGCTGTTCGCGGATGCGTTCGTAGTCTTCGGCGATTTCGTCGATGTATTGCTGGCGCGACTCCGGCGTCAGCAGCGACTGCGCCACCGAGACCGAGCGCGACGCGTCCGGCACGTACACCACCGGGCCTTCGTAGTTGTGGGCGATCTTCACCGCCGTGTGGGCGCGGCTGGTGGTGGCGCCGCCGATCAGCAGCGGGATCTTCAGCATGCGGAAGTGCTCGTCGCGCTGCATTTCCTTGGCCACGTGGGCCATTTCTTCCAGCGACGGCGTGATCAGGCCGGACAGGCCGATGATGTCGGCGTTCTCCACCTTGGCGCGCGCCAGGATCTCGGAGGCCGGCACCATCACGCCCATGTTGACCACTTCAAAGTTATTACATTGCAGGACCACCGAGACGATGTTCTTGCCGATGTCGTGCACGTCGCCCTTGACGGTGGCGATGACGATCTTGCCTTTTGGCTTGGCGACGATGCCGGTGCGCTTTTCTTCCGCCATCTTTTCTTCTTCGATGTACGGGATCAGATGGGCCACGGCCTGCTTCATCACGCGCGCCGATTTCACCACCTGCGGCAGGAACATCTTGCCCTGGCCGAACAGGTCGCCGACGATGTTCATGCCATCCATCAGCGGGCCTTCGATCACGTGGATAGGGCGGCCCTTGGCGGCTTCCACCTGCTGGCGCATCTCCTCGGTGTCTTCGGTGATGAACTGGGTGATGCCGTGCACCAGCGCGTGCGCCAGGCGCTTCTCGACCGGGCCGTTGCGCCATTCGAGGTTGGCGGCGTCCTGCTTGCCGGCGCCGGCTTTCAGCGTGCCGGCGAATTCGATCATGCGTTCGGTGGCGTCTTCGCGGCGGTTCAGCACCACGTCTTCCACGCGCTCGCGCAGCTCGGCCGGCAGGTCGTCGTAGACGCCGACCATGCCGGCGTTGACAATGCCCATGGTCATGCCGGCCTTGATGGCGTGGTACAGGAACACGGTGTGGATCGCTTCACGCGCCGGGTCGTTGCCGCGGAACGAGAACGAGACGTTCGACACGCCGCCCGAGATCTTCGCGTACGGCAGGTTTTCCTTGATCCAGCGGGTGGCGTTGATGAAGTCCACCGCGTAGTTGTTGTGCTCCTCGATACCGGTGGCGACCGCGAAGATGTTCGGGTCGAAGATGATGTCTTCCGGCGGGAAGCCGACCTGCTCGGTCAGCACCTTGTAGGCGCGGCCGCAGATTTCGATCTTGCGTTCGTAGGTGTCGGCCTGGCCTTTTTCGTCGAAGGCCATGACGATGACGGCGGCGCCGTAGCTCAGGCACAGCTTGGCCTGACGGATGAATTCCTCTTCGCCTTCCTTCATCGAGATGGAGTTGACGATGGACTTGCCCTGCACGCATTTCAGGCCCGCTTCGATCACCGACCATTTGGACGAGTCGATCATGATCGGCACGCGCGAGATGTCCGGTTCGGAGGCGATCAGGTTGAGGAAGCGGGTCATCGCAGCCTGCGAATCCAGCATCGCCTCGTCCATGTTGATGTCGATGACCTGGGCGCCGTTTTCCACCTGCTGGCGGGCGACGCTCAGCGCCTCGTCGTACTGCTCGTTGAGGATCATGCGCGCGAAGGCTTTCGAGCCGGTCACGTTGGTGCGTTCGCCGACGTTGACGAACAGCGAGCTGTCGTCGATGGTGAACGGCTCCAGGCCGGACAGGCGCTGCGCCACCGGCACCTGCGGCACGGTGCGCGGCTCGACGGTCGACAGGATCTCGCCGATGGCGTGGATGTGGTCCGGCGTGGTGCCGCAGCAGCCGCCGGCAATGTTGATGAAGCCGGCGCTGGCGAATTCCTTCAGCAGGGCCGAGGTGTCGGCCGGCAGCTCGTCGAAGCCGGTGTCGCTCATCGGGTTGGGCAGGCCGGCGTTCGGGTAGATGCAGACGAAGGTGTCGGCGATCTGCGACAGCTCTTCGGCGTAGGGACGCATCAGCGCCGCGCCGAGCGCGCAGTTGAGGCCGATGGTCAGCGGCTTGGCGTGGCGCACCGAGTTCCAGAAGGCCGGCACGGTCTGGCCGGACAGGATGCGGCCGGAGGCGTCGGTGACGGTGCCGGAGATCATCAGCGGCAGCCGTTCGACGCCGGGATGCTCTTCGTAGAACTTGTCGATGGCGAACAGTGCGGCCTTGCAGTTCAGCGTGTCGAAGATGGTTTCCACCAGCAGCAGGTCGACGCCGCCTTCGATCAGGCCCTTGGTCTGCTGGTGATAGGCGTCCACCAGCTGGTCGAAGGTGATGTTGCGCGCGGCCGGGTCGTTGACGTCCGGCGAGATCGACGCGGTTTTCGGCGTCGGGCCGAGGGCGCCGGCGACGAAGCGCGGCTTGTCGGCGCTGCTGTACTTGGCGGTGGCGGCGCGCGCCAGCTTGGCGGCTGCCACGTTCATTTCATAGGCCAGGTGGCCCATGTGGTAATCGTCCTGCGCGATCCAGGTGGCGCCGAAGGTGTTGGTTTCGATGATGTCGGCGCCGCCGGCCAGGTAGCGCTCGTGGATCTCCTGGATCACGTGCGGCTGGGTCAGCGTCAGCAGCTCGTTGTTACCCTTGACGAACAGTTCGCGCGCGCCGCTGTCGGCGGGGGCGGCGAAGTCGATGAACTTGCCGTTCGGGCCGCCACGGTAGGCCACTTCATCCAGCTTGTACTGCTGGATGATGGTGCCCATCGCGCCGTCGAGAATCATGATGCGGCGGGCGAGAATCTCGCGCAGTTGGGCATCGGTCTTGGACATGACGGGACGGGACACGTTGTTATTCATTTAATATCTCTAAGGTCGTGGGAGAGGCGCGCCGGAAGGCTGAGGGCGGTCTAAGATTATACGGCATCCCTGAATATGCTTCAGCGAACAGCCGCATCGCCGCAACAATCTGCCATTTCGATGCGGATAGTCCACTGGACGAGGACCGCTACGTGGCAATTGGTTTTTCAGCCGCGCGGTTGCTGGCGGTCGTATTTGTAAATCGAGACGCTGATACGACCAGGATTATTTCGGCTCGAAAAGCATTGAGGTCTGAGGAGAAAAGATATGAGCGAGGCTATTGATCTAAGTGATATCCCGGAACTGGGCGAAGAATTCTTTGTGAAAGCGCGAAGAATCAGCCCACTGGTCCAAAAACACACGGTGCTGGTTGATCGCGAGGTTTATGAGTGGTTTAAAGACACGTTTCCTGAGCCTGAATCTTCAAAGCGTATTGATCAGATTTTGCGTGTTTATATGGAGAGGTATCGGGGCAGGCTAGCGGCGCTTGGCTAGGGCGTCGGAGAGGCGGTCGTTGCCCCAGTACATTTCGTTGTCGACAAAGAAGGTGGGGGCGCCGAACAGGTGGCGGGACTTGGCTTCTTCGCTGCGCGCCCGCAGGCGGGCCTTGTTGTCGTCGGATTGGGCGGCGGCGAGCAGGGTGGCGGCGTCGAGGCCGATGCTGGTCAGGATGGCGGCGATGCAGTCCGAGCTGCCGATGTCTTCGTCATGCTCGAAGTTGGCCAGCATGGTGCGTGCGCAGAATTCCGCCATCCACGGCTGATGCTCGCCCAGCAATGCCACGCGCGCCGCCAGCAGCGAGCGGCGCGGAAATTCGGAAGGCTGGCGCCACGGCAGGCCGTACTTGGCGCACTCGCGCGCCATGTCCATCCACATATAGTCGCCCTTGTCTTTTTGCAGCACAAACGGCGAATTGTCCCAGCCCTGTTCCTTGAAGATCGGCCCCAGCAGGAACGGCTTCCACTGCACGATCACATCCCGCTGCCGCGCCAGGCGCAACACGCTCACGTAGCTGTAGGTGCTGGCAAAGTCGAACCAGCAGGCGATTTCGGATGCGGGCATGGCTATCTCCTTTATACTTCCTTATTGGCACAATTCAGGAAGTTTAAATGAATATCACTTTGACCATGCGATTGATCTGCGCCGCCGGCGCATTAGGCCTGGCCTTGCAGGCGCAGGCGGAGAGTATTGCGTCGTCCGCTTCCAGCGCTGGCTCGGCGTCGAGCGGCAGTGTGTCCGATTCGCTGGCCGGTTCCAGCAACAGCTCGAACAAGAATCACAGGGTGGCCGATGCGGATTACCGCATTATCGATATCGCCGCCACGCCGGACCACGCCGACCGCACCCGCGTCACCATGCAGGCCGCCGATCCCGAGCAGCGCGTTGTGCTCGACCTGCCGCAAGCCACCTTCGACAAGCAGCAGCTGGCCGTTGGCGATACGATGTACGCGCACAACCGCGTCTACGGCGTCGAGTTCGGCCGTGCCGACAATCGCCAGCCGTTCTACCTGGTACTGGCCGATGAATGGTATGGCGAACTGGCATCGCGTCCCCTGAGCCTTTGAAATTCCTGCGCGCGCTGGCGCTGGGACTGCTGATGGCGGCAGGCTCGGCGCAGGCATCCTCGTCGCAGTTCTGCGATCGCTCGCATGAACTGACCGCCGCCGAGCAGGACCGTCTGCTGCGCTTTGCCGCCGTGCTGCGCGACGAACTGGCCGCCAACGATGACGGCGTGGCGCTGGTCAGCCGTTCCGGGCTGGACCTGTCGCGCTTCCATATCCGCTATTCGCATGCCGCGCTGGCCTGGCGCTCGGAGCAGGGATTGTGGGCGGCGCGCCAGCTGTACTACGCCTGCGACGAACACCGTCCGCGCATTTACGACCAGGGCCTGGCCGGCTTTGCCATGGGCACCGACGATCCCGAACTTGGTTACATCAGCATCGTGCGGCTGCCGCCGCAGCCTTTGCTGGACACGCCGCGTGCGCTGCACTTGCTGGCGGCGCAGTACAGCGCCAATGCCTACGCCTACAGTCTGCGCTACCAGAACTGCAATCAATGGCTGATCGAGATGCTGGCCGCTGTCTGGGGCGAGCTGCCGGACGGCGAGGATTTGCGCGAGCGCGCGCAACAATGGCTGCACGACGAGCACTATGCGCCGGAGCCGGTTGAAATCAGTTCGCGCTGGTGGATGCTGGCCTCGTACTTCGTGCCGCTGGTGCATCTGGACGACCATCCGGACGAGGATCGCGCCGCGCTCAAATTACGCATCAGCTTGCCCAGCACGCTGGAGACTTTTGTCCACACGCGCTTTCCGCAAAGCCAGCGCGTGGAACTGTGCCACGATGATCGTCAGATCGTTGTCCATCGCGGCTGGACGCCGATCGCCGACGGCTGCCAGCCCGCAGACGGCGACCGCGTCATCTCGCTGGCCGATTGATGCGCTTGCGCCATGCGGCGCTGTTCGAGTGCAGGTTGGGAAACGCCGCCGCGCGCACATAGCAATCGTCGATGAACACCGCCGTCACAAACACAAAACCGCGCGCTTCCAGAAAACGGCGGATGTCCACGCGCGCCGGCTGGTGATTGTGCTCGACGGTAATGACGTTGAAGGTGTGTTCGTCGAACGGAAAGCTTTGTAACAGCAGCAGCTCGCTGCCTTCCGTATCCAGGCTCCAGTAATCGATGACGGGCGGCGCCTGCGCCAGCGACAGTGCGGTGGCAATCGTCATGGTGCGCTTGGTGACCAGCGGCGGCATGCCGGCGGCATCCACCGGCAAGCGCTGATTCCTGATGGCGAATGCCAGCTGGCCTGGATCGAAGGCGTTCAACAGGCCGCCCAGTGTGCCTGCCGCTTCCAGGAAGGGCAGATCGGCCACGCGGTCGTACAGGCAGGCGTTCAGGCAAGCGCAGCGGCGTGCGCGTATCAGTTTGTCGTAGAAGCCTGTGTTCGGCTCAATGCACAGGCCACGCCAGCCGAATTCGCGTTCCAGCAGTTCCGTGTTGCTGCTGCGGACGCCGTCGGCGGCGCCGGTGTCGAGGAAAAAACCATCGCGCTTGCCGTTCAACAGTTGCAGCACCAGGCGGTCTTGTCCGAATTGGGAGGGCATGACGCATTCCCTATGTGCGATGGCGGCTGAAGACGTGCGAACGCCATGCGCTGGCTTGCCGGCCCCAGCGCGATTGCAGGTCCGGACGGCTGCTCAAGGTACGGTGCAGCTCGTCGTTTTCGCGATGGCCGTACAGCATGGTGACGTTGATGCGGTGATTTTCGAAGCCGGGCTTGAAATGCACTTCGTGCGTGCCGTGGAACAGGTCCGAATTGAACATCACGCAGCGGTTCTGGCGGTAGGGGACGTAGGTTTCCTGTGCATGGTTTTCGCGCAGGAAGGCTTTGATGATGTCGGTCCGGCCGTTGTAGGTGTGGAAGTCCCATGCCTGCGGCGCGTCGACGTCGTAGATCTTCATGCCGCCGCTTGCCGGATCGAGGTTGCAGGCGTCCGGCGTCAGCCAGAAATTGACGTCGACGGCGGCGAAGTCGGCGTGCAGGTTGACGTCGCGCGGCAGGTCGTCGGCGTTTTTAAAGCCCCATATCTGGCGCAGCGGGTAGCGCGGCGTGATCACGCGCGGCAGTGCGGCTTTCAGTTCTTCGGCGACTTGCAGCAGCAGTGCGCAGTTGAAGCCGTCCTGGAAGAATGCGCCGAAGCGGCCGAAGGCGTAGCGGATGCCGGTCCACACGGTGGCTTGCATGGCGAAGCGGTGCAGACCTTCCAGTGCCAGCGGCGTCAGGAAGTCGTCGATGATCACCAGGCCTTCGCCGCGATCGAGGAAGCGCTCCTCTATTTCGCGTGGGCTCCAGTTGGGCGACAGAGCGCGTTCGACGCGGCCGACCTCCGGCAAGTGGACGATGCGGTTGTAGACGTTGCCGATCAGCGAGCGCTCGACGCCGCTCAGGACTTTGCGATCTTCTTCGTGAAGGCGGTCGGCCAGGTCGTGATAGGTCTGGATGGTGGTGTCGAATTGCGGCGGCAGCAATTCCAGGCTGCGCAGGTAGGCAAACTGTCCCGCGTCGTGTCGCAATTTGCTAACGGTGAGGGAGTCGCGCGGCGCGCGTGGCAAGAGTTCGGCTTCGTCCGTTTGCGTTTGCTGCGGATACCAGGGACTGCGCCAGCGGTAGGCCAGCAGCTTGCCCAGCTGTTCCATCAGTGAGAAGTCGCCGCGCTCCATGGCGCGTTCAAGTTCGAACTGTGCCCACTGAAAGGAGCGCTCGCCGGTGGCCAGCTCCGCGCGCCAGGCTGCGTGGGCGAGGTCGAGGTGGCCGTCTTTCAGTAGCGCCAGGAGCTGGCTGTGGCGGTCTTCTACGTTGTCCGGCGGCGCGGGAGCGAGTATTTCGGCAAGGTTCATCGCTGCTCGCTTTCAAGCTCGGTCCAGAATGCGTCCAGCGCGCCGGCGCGGATCAGCTGTCTTGCGTAGCTGGTCAGGGCCTCCAGCGTGATGACCACGTGGCTGGTGCCGAGGAAGCGTTCGGTGTTCAGCGTGGTGGCGGTGGTGATCGGCGAGCGTGTCATGCCGGTGTGGGTGAATGGCGTGGTGCTGGGGTGTGTCTTGTCAGTGGTGTCGGTGATGTAGGTCTTCCAGGTGATTGCGGTCAGCGTGCTGTTTTGGTCGGTGCCGGTGCTGTCGGTGCCCGTGCTGTCCGTTCCGGTGCTGTCGGTGGCATCCGTACCCGTGGCGTCGGTGCCAGTGCCTGTGGCATCGGTGCCGGTAGCATCCGTGCCGGTGTTGTCGGTGCCGGTCGCGTCCGTGCCGGTGCTATCGGTGGCGTCATCGGTGCCGGTGGCGTCGGTCGCATCGTCGGTGCCGTCTTCGCCGATCTGGTGCCAGTGGCCGAAGATGGCTTGCAGCCAGTCGTTATCGAGCCGGATGCGCACCTTGTCGTTCAAGGCGAAATGCGACAGCGCGGACACCACATGAGGCGCGCGCTGCTCCACCACGGCCACTGAAAAATCCCGCACGAAGGATTCCTGCGTAATCGTCGTGCCGTCGCTGCGCATCGAGTAATCCCTGAACCAGGAGATCAGGTAGTTATTGGCCAGACAGGAATAAATCAGATAGTTCATCGCCGCCGCTTCCTCCGGCGCGATGCGCTTGCCGCCGATGTATTCGGCGGTAATCTGCGTGGGATCGGTGATGAATTGTTCGCGCAGCAGGAAATCCGATGCCAGCGCGCGAAACAGCGCGTCGAGACGCCGCTGCAGCGCCAGCTGTTTCCTTGAGCCAGTGTTGATGGCGACCATGATGCCTCCTCAATGACATTGATTGAGGATCAATTCTGGGTCTTTAAACGACGGGGAGATTTGATACAGCCCAAGCATCCGCGATGTATGCCTGGGCTGCGGTATTACGCCAGTTCGGTGATGAACTTGTCGCGTGGACGGCGTACTTTCTTCAGGTTCACCAGCCAGTCGCTGTCCTGCTTGCGGTAGCCCAGCGGCAGGATCACCACGCTGCGCAGGTTGCGTTCCTTCAGCGACAGGATCTGGTCCACGGCGGCAGGGTCGAAGCCTTCCATCGGCGTGCTGTCCACGCCTTCGGCGGCAGCGGCCACCAGCGCCACACCCAGGCCGATGTAGGCCTGGCGCGCGGCGGCGTCAAAGTTGGCCTGCTCGGTGCGGGCGGCGATGATGCCGTGCAGCTGTTTGCGATAGGCTTCCCAGCCCTCGTTGACGAAGCCGCGCACCTCGTTGGTGTAGTCGAAGGCGGCGTCGATGCGCGCCGGGGTGATGTTGTCCCATGCCGCGAACACCAGCAGGTGCGATGCATCGGTCACTTGCGACTGGTTCCATGCCACTTCGCGGATCTTGGCGCGCAGTTCAGGATTCTTCACCACGAACACTTCAAACGGTTGCAGGCCGCTGGAGGTTGGCGCCAGGCGGATCGCTTCCAGGATGCGGTGCAGCTTGTCGTCGTCCAGCTTCTTGGTGGCGTCAAAGCTTTTGGTGGCATAGCGCCAGTTCAGGTGTTCAATCACGTTACTCATATCGATATTCCTTTTATTTGATGGGCTGCTTCAGCAGACTCTAGCAGACCATCTTATAATAAGTTTCAAGTCAACTTGAGGGTCAAGCGAAAAATGAAGATCGGTGAATTAGCCCGAAAGTCAGGCATTGCTGCCTCCGCCATACGGTTTTATGAAGAGCAGGGATTGCTGGCGCCCATCTCGCGCACGGCGTCCGGCTACCGCGAATACGCCAGCAATGCGCCGGACCGGCTGAAGCTGATCCAGGGCGCGAAGAAATTAGGTTTCTCGTTGGAGGTGATACGCGACATGCTCGACGAGAACGGCAAGTGCTCGATCGAGAAGACGATGCAGCAGTCCGCCATTCTGCTGCGTGAAATCGAAGCCCAGCAGGAGGCGCTGGAGCGGCGCCGGCAGTCGCTGCTGATCCTGCGCGCCACGCTGCTCGACTATCCCGGCCATGAGCCGTGCCGCGACAGCGTGTCGGTCAACTGACTAGCTGAAGCTCAGGCCTTCCAGCGGGAAGCCCTTGATGAACTCGGCCGCAGGCAGGCGCTTGCCGCCCGGTTTTTGCAGCGAGGTCAGACGCAGCGCGCCTTGGCCGCAGGCGACCACGATGCCATGCGCGTCGGCCGACAGCACCTTGCCCGCCGGGCCGCTGCCATCCACCACTTCCGCGCCCCACAGCTTGACGACCACGCCGTTGACGGCGCCATGCGCGCCAGGGAAGGGATTGAAGGCGCGGATCTTGCGGCCGATCTCGACGGCCGATTGCGTGAAGTCCAGTGCCGCTTCTTCCTTGCTGATCTTGGCGGCGTAGTTGACGCCTTCTTCCGGCTGCACCACGGCTTCCAGCTGCTGGTGCTGGTACTTGTTGAGCGCTTCCACAATCATCCTGCCGCCCAGGGCCGCCAGCTTGTCGTGCAGGCTGCCGGTGGTGTCGCTGTCTTCGATGGCGATTTTCTCGATCAGCAGCATCGGGCCGGTGTCCAGGCCTTCTTCCATTTCCATGATGGTGATGCCGGTCTCGGTGTCGCCCGCTTCGATCGCACGGTGGATCGGCGCGGCGCCACGCCAGCGCGGCAGCAGCGAACCGTGAATGTTCAGGCAGGGCTTGATGTCCAGCGTGCTGCGCGGCAGGATCAGGCCGTAGGCGGCCACCACCATCACATCGTACGGCGTCGACAGCAGGCGCTGGTGCGCGGCCAGTGCTTCTGCGGCGCGCTGCGGGTCCTTGCTGTCCATGCGCAGCGACAGCGGCTGCAGCACTTCGATGCCTTGTGACAGCGCGTACTGCTTGACGGCGGACGGCTGCAACTGCATGCCGCGGCCGGCAGGGCGGTCAGGCTGGGTCAGGACCAGCGGAATTTCAAAGCCGGCCTCATGCAACGATTGCAGGGCGGTGGCGGCAAATTCGGGGGTGCCGGCGAAGATGACTTTCATGGCTGGGTCATCGATTAATAACGGCGGCCTTGGGCGCGCAGCTGGGCTTCGCGCTGCATGCCGCGCTCTTCCTTCTGCAGCTTGGCCTTGATGCGGTTGCGCTTCAGCGGCGACAGGTATTCAACGAAGACCTTGCCCTTCAGGTGATCCATCTCGTGCTGGATGCATACGGCCAGCAGGCCGTCGGCGTCCACTTCGAACGCTTCGCCCTTGACGTTGAAGGCGCGCACCTTGACCTTGGTCGGACGCTCGACGCCGTCGTAGATGCCCGGCACCGACAGGCAGCCTTCTTCGTAAACTTCCTTGTCGTCGCTGGCCCACAGGATTTCCGGATTGATGAAGGCGGTCAGCGCGTTCTTTTCTTCGCTGATGTCGATGACGACCACCTGCTCGTGCACGTCCACCTGCGAAGCGGCCAGGCCGATGCCCGGCGCGTCGTACATGGTCTCGGCCATGTCGGCCACCAGTTTTTCCAGGCGCTCGTCAAACACGGTGACAGGAACCGCAACTTTGTGCAGGCGTGGATCGGGGTAACGCAGAATATTTAAGATAGCCATGATAACTAAGTGAAAACTATGTGATTGCCTTGCTAATGCACGGCGATTTTCCCTACCGAAAACACAACAGCCGCGCGGTTTCCCGGTGCGCGGTTTCTCTTGCTAGTTCAGGGTTTTATGGGCAGAATTTGATTCAATTTGGCAAGCTTTACTGCTTTGCTGCCGTGTGCTTGCGGCGCACTTACTGGATCTATTAATGAAAAATTTTAGCACAGTCGGTAACCGCCTTGTTACGGCTGCCCTTTTTGCCGTGGCTTCCGTGGCGTCGGCAGCACCGCTGACCTGTGAATTCCGCGCCGACGCGCCGGACCAGCACGTGGTGGTCAAGGGCGATACCCTGTGGGATATTTCCGGTACTTTCCTCCAGAAGCCGTGGTGCTGGCCCACCGTGTGGGGCATGAACCGCGACGAAATCGCCAATCCGCACTGGATTTACCCGGGCCAGATCATCTGGTTCGACCGCGCCGCCGGCCGCCTGCGGCTGGGCAATCCCATCAACGCCAACGGCGCCGGCGATCCGTCCGCGCAGCGCCTGGGGCCGCGCGTGCGCACCGACGGCCTGGGCGCCGACGCCGTGCCGTCGATTCCGCCGGGCGTGATCGAACCGTTCCTGACCCAGCCGCTGATCATCGAGGAAGGCGACCTGACCGGCGCGCCGCGCATCGTCGCCACGCAGGAGGGCAGGGTATTCCTCGGCAAGGATGACAAGGCCTATGTGCGCGGCGACTTGCAGGGCAACACGTCGTTCCAGGCCTTCCGCCCCGGCACGCCGCTGAAAGATCCGGTCACCAAACAGGTCATCGGCTACGAGGCCTTCTATTTAGGCACGCTGAAAGTCCAGGCCGAAGCCAAGCCTGGCTCCGGCAGCGATGTGCACACCTTCATCGTCACCGGCGCTGCCCAGGAGATCGGCAAGGGCGACCAGTTGCGCGCCATGCCGCCGACGCCGATCCAGAACTATGTGCCGCATCCGCCCGCGCAGCCGGTCGACGCGCGCGTGGTGGCGATTTACGGCGGCGTCACCCACGCCGGCCAGAACCAGATTGTCAGCATTAATCGCGGAAAGCTTGACGGACTCGATATCGGCGCCGTGCTGCAGCTGTACCATTCGGGAGCAACTGTGAGCGATTCCACGGCCAAGAAGAGCTGGTTCGGGCGCGAGCAGCAGGTCAAGCTGCCGGATGAGGAAGTGGGCAGCTTGTTTATCTTCCGCACGTTCAAGCACATTTCCTATGGCTTGATCATGCAGGTGACAGCGCCGGTACAGGTGGGCGACGTCGCCAAGTCGCCGGAGTAAGCCGCGCCGTGCATGCCACGGACTCCCTTGCCGAATCGACCAGGCCAGCGCTGGCAGGCTGGCTGCGTCTGCAACAGACCGACGGCGTCGGCCTGCTGACCGCGCACAAGCTGCTGGAACAGTACGCCACGCCGGCCGCCATCTTTGCCGCCAGCCGGAGCGGCCTGCTGGAACTGGTCGCGCCGCGCCAGGCCGACGCCGTGCTGGCCGTGCCGGCCGACCTGGAACGTCAACTGGACGCCATGCTGGCCTGGCAGCAGCAGCCCGGCAACCTTCTGCTGACGCTGGACCATCCCGCCTATCCTGAAGATCTGCGCCACATCGTCGGCGCGCCGCTGATTCTGTACGTGAAAGGCAACGCCGGCCTGCTGCCGCAGCGTTCGGTCGCGGTGGTCGGCTCGCGCAACGCCAGCCGCCAGGGCGTGCTGAACGCCGGCCACATGGCGCTGGCGCTGTCGGACGCCGGCGTGACCATTGTGTCCGGCCTGGCGCTGGGCATCGACGCCGCCGCCCACACGGGCGGCCTGGACGGGCCGGGCGGCACCATCGCCGTGCTCGGCACCGGCATCGACCGCATCTATCCCGCCCGCAACGGCGCGCTGGCGCGCCGCATCGCCGAGGAGGGCTGCCTGGTCAGCGAATATGCGCTCGGCACGCCGCCGTCGCGCGACAACTTCCCGCGCCGCAACCGCATCATCAGCGGGCTGGCGCGCGGCGTGCTGGTGGTGGAGGCGGCCGCCAAGTCCGGCTCGCTGATCACGGCCCGGCTGGCGGCGTCACAGGGACGCGATGTGTACGCCGTCCCTGGCTCGATTCATGCGACACTGTCCAAAGGCTGCCACCAGCTGATACGCGAAGGCGCCAAACTGGTGGAAAGCGCCGCCGATGTGTTGTCCGCGATGCAAATGCTGGCCGACGGCCAGGCCGGCGCCCGCGCCGCGCCGGACGACAGTTTTGTCGACCGGGTGCTGGATGCCATGGGCGAGGATCCGGTGCAGGCCGAGGTGCTGGCGCTGCACCTGGGGCAGCCGGCGGGCGAGTTGCAGGGGCAGTTGCTGGCGCTGGAATTGGCCGGGCTGTTGGAACGTTTGCCAGGCGGCATGTTCCAAAGGCTGCGGGCTTGAACAGCACTTGTATCCAATTCGTGTTAACTGATAGAGTAGAGCCATGTTCGACGTCCTTGTTTATCTCTACGAAACGTATTACCGTCCCGATGCCTGCCCGGAACCGGCTGCATTGGCCAAGAAACTGTCGGCTGTCGGTTTTGACGACGTCGAGATTTCCGAGGCCTTGGTGTGGTTGACCGACCTGACGGCGATCGCAGGCGAGGAACAGGCGCTGACGGCGTCCTCCACCGGCACCCGTTTCTACGTGGAAGAAGAGCAGGATGCGCTGGGCGCGGCGGCGATCGGCTTCATCCAGTTCCTGGAGTCGGCCAAGGTGTTGTCGCCACTGCAACGCGAAATCGTCATCGAACGCGCGCTGGCGCTGGACGAGATGCCGGTTTCCCTGGGCAAGCTGAAGGTCATCGTGCTGATGCTGCTGTGGAGCCAGGGCAAGGAACCGGACGCGCTGATGTTCGACGACCTGTTCGGCTCGGACGAAGACCAGGCGCCGCGCCTGTTGCATTAAGTCGCTATAAAAACTTCCCTTTAGGCAATAAATCACGCCATAATCGGCGTCAGGATGCGGCTGCGCTTGCGGTGTCCTGGGCAATCCGCTTATTATTTGCGCTTTGACAAGACTGTGACGCAAACGTGCAGACTGCCGTGCGATCCATGTATGATGCGCATGCTGTCCCTCCCAAGTGTTAAAAACGAGATACTAAAATATGAGCAAAACCCTCATCATCGCCGAGAAGCCGTCTGTCGCGAACGACATCGCGAAGACGCTTGGCGGCTTTACCAAGCACGATGAGTACTTTGAATCCGACGAGTACGTGTTGTCCTCCGCCGTCGGTCACCTGCTGGAAATCGCCGTCCCGGAAGAACACGACGTCAAGCGCGGCAAATGGAGCTTTGCGCACCTGCCGATGATCCCGCCGTATTTCGCGCTGAACCCGATCGCCAAGACCGAGGCGCGCCTCAAGGTACTGAACAAGCTGATCAAGCGCAAGGACGTCACCGGCCTGATTAACGCATGTGACGCGGGCCGCGAAGGAGAACTGATCTTCCGCCTGATCGCGCAGAACGCCAAGGCCAAGCAGCCGGTGCAGCGCCTGTGGCTGCAGTCGATGACGCCGGCCGCGATCCGCGACGGCTTCACCCACCTGCGCAGCGACGAGGAAATGATGCCGCTGGCCGACGCCGCGCGCTGCCGCTCGGAAGCGGACTGGCTGATCGGCATCAACGGCACCCGCGCCATGACCGCGTTCAACTCGAAAGAGGGCGGCTTCTACCTGACCACCGTGGGCCGCGTGCAGACGCCGACCCTGTCGATCGTGGTCGAGCGCGAAGAGAAGATCAAGAAATTCGTGTCGCGCGACTTCTGGGAAGTGCGCGCCGAGTTCGTGTGCGCCGCCGGCGTCTACGAAGGCCGCTGGCTGGACACCAAGTTCAAGAAGGACGAAACCGATCCTGAAAAACGCGCCGAGCGCCTGTGGAGCAAGGCTGCGGCCGACTCCATCGCGCTGGCCGTGCGCGGCAAGCAGGGCAACGTCACCGAAGAAGCCAAGCCGACCACCTCGATGGCGCCGGGCCTGTTCGACCTGACCAGTTTGCAGCGTGAGGCCAACTCGCGCTTCGGCTTCTCCGCCAAGAACACGCTGGGCCTGGCGCAGGCGCTGTACGAAAAGCACAAGGTGCTGACTTACCCGCGTACCGATTCGCGCCACCTGCCGGAAGATTACATTCCGACCGTGATGCAGTCGCTGGAAATGGTCAAGGAAAATCCGAACTACCACCAGTTCGCCAAGCAGATCCTGGACAAGGGCTGGGTCAAGCCGAACAAGCGTATCTTCGACAACACCAAGATCTCGGATCACTTTGCGATCATTCCGACCACCATCGCACCGAAGAACTTGTCCGAGCCGGAGCAGAAGCTGTACGACCTGGTGACGCGCCGCTTCATGGCGGTGTTCTTCCCGCCGGCGGAATTCCAGGTCACCACCCGCTACACCGAAGTGTCCGGCCACCAGTTCAAAACGGAAGGCAAGGTCATGACCAATCCGGGCTGGCTGGCGATCTACGGCAAGGAAGCCTCGACCGACGACGACAAGGAAGGCAATGCCAACGGCAACCTGGTGCCGGTCGCCAAGGGCGAGAAGGTGCTGACCGACAAAGTCAATCCGAACGGCCTGGTCACCAAGCCGCCTGCGCGCTACACCGAGGCGACGCTGCTGTCCGCCATGGAAGGCGCCGGCAAGCTGGTGGAAGACGACGAACTGCGCGATGCGATGGCCGGCAAGGGCCTGGGCACGCCAGCGACGCGCGCCGCCACCATCGAGGGTCTGCTGACCGAGAAGTATCTGCTGCGCGAAGGCCGCGAGCTGATGCCGACCGCCAAGGCGTTCCAGCTGATGACGCTGCTGCGCGGCCTGGGCGTCAACGAACTGACCGCACCGGAACTGACCGGCGAGTGGGAATACAAGCTGTCGCAGATGGAGAAGGGCAAGATCTCGCGCGAAGAATTCATGCGCGAGATTGCGCAGATGACGCAGGTGATCGTCAAGCGCGCCAAGGAATACGACAACGACACGATTCCGGGCGACTACGCGACGCTGACCGCGCCGTGCCCGAATTGCGCCCATGTGGTGAAAGAGAACTACCGCCGCTTCGCCTGCACCCATTGCGAATTCTCGATGAGCAAAACGCCGGGCGGCCGCCAGTTTGAAATCGCCGAGGTGGAGCAGTTGCTGCGCGACCGCACCATCGGCCCGCTGCAAGGTTTCCGCTCGAAGATGGGCCGTCCGTTTGCGGCCATCCTGCGCATCGTGCGTGACGAAGACATCAAGAACTTCAAGCTGGAGTTCGACTTCGGCCAGAACGATGATTCGGAAGATTCGGAACCGGTCGACTTCACCGGCCAGACGGCGCTGGGGCCTTGCCCCAAGTGCGCCGGCGGCGTGTTCGAAATGGGCCTGGCATATGTTTGCGAAAACAGCGTCGCCAAGCCGAAGACGTGCGACTTCCGCAGCGGCCGCATCATCCTGCAACAGGAAATCCTGCCTGAGCAGATGGCCAAGTTGCTCAACGACGGCAAGACCGACCTGCTGCCGGGCTTTGTTTCGCAGCGCACGCGTCGTCCGTTCAAGGCCTTCCTGGTGAAGGGCAAGGACGGCAAGATCAGCTTCGAGTTCGAAGAGCGCAAGGCCAAAGCGCCCGCCAAAGGCAAGGCTGCCGCGGCAGCCGACGATGGCGCGGACGAAGAGAAAAAAGCGCCGGTGAAAAAGGCGGCTGCCACCAAGGCCGCCGCCGTCAAGAAGCCGGCGGCGAAGAAGGCGGCAGCCAAGAAGCCGGCCGCCAAGAAAGCAGCGCCTAAAAAAGCTGCCGCCACGGCGGAGTAAGAAAAAGGACCTTCGGGTCCTTTTTTTATGGCCGTCCGCCGCGCTCCACTTCGTCGAGATAGGCTTTGGCGATGGTGGCTTGCGCGAGCTTCTCCTTCATCTGCGCGACCTCGTATTCGTGGATGTCATCGATGACCTGCTGGGCGGCGTCGTAGCGGTCCGCCACGTCGTTGTCGTGCATGACCATCTGGCCGTTGGCAAAGCTGATCAGGTCGCGGTTGTCGTTGACGATGGTGAACATCTCGCGCACGGCGGCGATCCAGCGTTCGCGGTTGAGGTAGCCCTCGGCCTGGCTGGCCAGGTTCTTGTTGAGCGAATCGGCCAGTCCGTGTTCCTGCGCGCGTGCCTTGTCGGCCGGCAGCACGGCAATCGCTGATGTCAGCTGCTCCATGGCCGCCGTCACGAAAGTGGCGTACATCTGCTTGTGCTGCCGATGCAGTGCTTCCAGCTGCGCCACGGTCTCCAGCGCGCGACGCGTGCCGTCCACCGTCTCCACGCTCTCGAGCGTGAACAGCTGGTCCAGCCGCAACGCCGCCTGCGCCTGCTCGTACGCCATCGCCGCCTGCTGCGCGACACCAATAATCTGCTTGCTCAGCTGGATCAGTTGCAGTTCTGTTGGATGCATAAAGTCGGCTCCTGGTTTTGAAATAGCTTACCCGTTTTACGTTGTATTGACATGGCGTTTGATTTGGATTTAAATATTAACTTATTCGTTAATAAGTAAATCAATGGAACTGGATAAGGTATTCGAGGCGCTGGCATCCAAGCCAAGGCGGCAGATCCTGGCGTATTTGTTGGAGGTGGAGTTATCGACTTCCGACCTAGCGGCGCGCTTTGAAATGAGCGCACCGGCGATTTCGCGCCATCTGTCGATATTGGAAAACGCCGGACTGGTCAGCAGCGAGCGCAAGGGACAGTTCGTGCTCTACAAGCTGAACGGCGACAGCCTGGTCAACACACTGACCGGCTATGCGCTGGAAGTTTGTCCGGTGGGCCGTCCATTGAAACGCGAGTCGCGCGTACTGAGCAAGAAAAAGAAAACACCCTGAGCAGCACACACCGCAAGGAGGCTTCATATGGAGCAGCATCGTGTTCGGGCCGCAGCGCCCTCGGACGTGGTTGTCGGCGAAGTGCGCTATGCACCGCTGAAGTCGTTGTGGTTTCTCGGCATGGCGGGCACCGCCTTGATCGGCGGCTGGCTGACCTTCAGCTGGACCGCGTTCGCCGTCTTCCTGCTGGCGACCGCCACCGTGCTGCTGTTCGGGCACTCGCTGGGCAGCCACCGCAAGCTGATACACAATAGTTTCCAATGTCCGAAGTGGCTGGAATATGTGCTGGTGTATCTGGGCGTACAGGTCGGCCTGGCCGGTCCGCTGGGCCTGCTGCGCCAGCACGAGTTGCGCGACTACGCGCAGCGCTTGCCGGACTGCCACGACTACCTGCGCCATGGCCGTTCGATGTGGCTCGACGCCTGGTGGCAACTGAACTGCAATCTGCATCTCGCCAACGAACCGGTGATCAGCATCGAGCCGCACATCGCGGAAGACAGGTTCTACCGCTTCCTGGAACGCACCTGGATGCTGCAGCAAGTGCCCGTTGCGCTGCTGCTGTTTTGTCTGGGCGGCTGGCCTTTCGTCATCTTCGGCACGTGCGCGCGCGTGACTGCCGGCGTGTTCGGCCACTGGCTGGTCGGCTACTTCGCGCACAACCACGGCGCGATGCACTATGAGGTGCGCGGCGCTGCTGTCCAGGGCCGCAATATCCGCCTGACCTCGTTGCTGACCATGGGCGAGTGCTGGCACAACAATCACCATGCTTATCCCGGGTCGGCACGGCTGGGCCTGAAGTCAGGGGAGTGGGATCCCGGCTGGTGGATGCTGTGCATGATGCGCTGCTGCGGGCTGGCTTGGGATCTCAAGTTGCCGGACGATCTGCCGCCGAGATCGGAGCTGCGATCGCTCAAGGATACAACTGGTAACTTTTCTTACGGAAGTATGGTCGTCCTGGCGTTCGGTGGGCGCGTTGAATGCTCAAGAACGCTGATGCACAGCGGTCTGCCAACCCACAGCAAAGGAACACAGCCATGAAAACCAAATCCCTGATGATTACCGCCGGCCTGATGTCCATGATGAGCGTAGCCGCCTTCGCGCAAAATCCCGTGGCCCAGGTCCAGCAAGACAATGCGCAGATCCGCCAGGACAGCAAACAAATTCATCAGGACACCCGCGAGATCAAACACGACAACGCCGTGATCGCGGTGAAGAAAGGCGAAGTGGCCGCAGGCAAGCAGCAGCTGCACGCCGAGAAGCAGGAAACCAGGGCCTTGGCCCACGCCGAGCACGTCGAACTGAAGAAAGGCGACATCGCCGGCGCCGCGCAGCTCGACCAGGCGCGCCGCAACGAGCAGCAGGCGGTCCAGCAACAGAAGCAGGAAATCAAGCATGACCAGAAGGTCATCGCCCACCGCAGCGTGGACAAGCACGCAACGCAAGTGGCGCGCCAGGAGGATAAAGTCGAGCGTCATGTCGACACCGCCAAACGTGATCACGACGCCAACAAAATCTGATTGTCATCGCGATAAAAGCCGGGCGCCTCCAAGCCGCCCGGCTTTTTTGCGCTTGCGTTAGGCGCTGCAAGCAACTATATTGAAGCCATCATGACCGTCTCCCTCAACACCGTCACCTCCAATACTGCCTTCCAGCCGTATGTGCCTACCGTCGGCCAATCGACCACGGCAGCGACGTCGGCCTTGTCGTCGCAGGCGGTCAGCCTGTCGGCGCAATCGGCGGTGGTGGCGTCGCTGGGCGGTTCGACCGGGGCAACGGTGTACACACCGGGCGGCCTGATGAACAGCCTGACGCAGGCAGGCACGGTGGAAGAGCCGGTGACCACGCCGGTGGAGGGCAGCAATACCGACACCACCAACGCCGCACAGCTGGCGCAGGACCAGGGCATCGTCTCCACGCTGTCGAGCAGCGCCACCGGTTCCGGCGTGTATTCCGGCACCGGCAGCGTCGGTGGCGCCATGTCCGAACAGGCCGCCGCCAACTGGGCCGATCTGCTGAAAACCAATCCGAATCTGGCCGGCACCGTCATCTCGAATTCCTTCACGATGGGCATCGTCAGCTCGCTTTCTGTCACTGCCTAGTCATTCGCGAGCAGTAAACTTGTTGCCGTGCTAAACTATTGATTCTTTTGGGCAATTGTTGGTCTTCCGCCCGGATAGCGTTTCAATAGCAGCAACGCTTGTTTCTTTCTCAACATTGCTTTTGAGAGCACGGTACTCATGAAAAACTTCAAAATTGGCACGCGCCTGGCCGCGGGCTTTGGTTTGGTATTGGCGTTGATGATCCTGATGACGGTGATCGGCATCCGCCACATGCATACGGTGGCCACCGCCACGCGCGACATGATGCAGCAGCCGCTGGCGAAGGAGCGCATGATTTCGGACTGGTATCGTTTGATCCACACCAGCGTGCGCCGCACCACGGCCATTTCGAAGAGCACCGACCCGTCGCTGGGTCCGTTCTTTGCGGAAGACACCAAGCAGTCCACCGCTGAAATCAACAGCCTGCAGCAGAAGGTCGAACCGTTGTTGGAAGGTGACGACGAAAAGGCCATGTACAAGGACATGACGGCCAACCGCAAGCTGTACGTGGCGTCGCGCGACAAGATCGTGGCGCTGAAAAAAGACGGCAAGCTGGATGAGGCGGCGGAGGAACTGAACCAGCGCTTCATCCCGGCCGGCAAAGCCTACCTCGGCTCGCTGGGCGGCCTGCTCGACCACCAGCGCACAAGCATCGACAGCCAGGCGTTGCAGATCGAGAGCCTGTATGTCAGCAACCGCACCTTCATGATCGTACTGGGTTTGCTGGTGCTGGTATTGGGCGTGGCCTATGCATGGCGCCTGACGCGCGGCATCACCGGCCCGCTGGGCCAGGCGGTGGAGATCGCCGAAGCGGTGGCGCATCGCGACCTGACCTCGCATATCGAAGTGACCAGCATGGACGAAACCGGCCGCCTGCTGCAATCGCTGCAGAAAATGAATGATGGCCTGATCAGCATCGTCACCGAAGTACGCAACGGCACGGAAAACATCGCCACGGCGTCGAACCAGATCGCCGCCGGCAACCTGGATTTGTCGGGCCGCACCGAAGAGCAGGCGTCCAGCCTGGAAGAGACGGCCTCGTCGATGGAAGAACTGACCGCGACCGTCAAGCAGAATGCCGACAATGCGCGCCAGGCCAATCAGCTGGCGGTGAAGGCGTCGGAAGTGGCGCAGCGGGGCGGCGGCGTGGTGTCGGAAGTGGTGAACACCATGGAAGCGATCAACGGTTCGTCGCGCAAGATTGCCGACATCATCAGCGTGATCGACGGCATCGCCTTCCAGACCAACATCCTGGCCTTGAACGCGGCGGTGGAAGCAGCGCGCGCGGGCGAGCAGGGCCGTGGTTTCGCGGTGGTGGCGTCGGAAGTGCGCAACCTGGCGCAGCGCAGCGCCGCGGCCGCCAAGGAAATCAAGGGTCTGATCGACGACTCGCTGGACAAGGTGGACGCCGGCAGCATGCTGGTGTCGCAAGCCGGCACGACGATGACCGAAGTGGTGGAGAGCATCCAGCGCGTGACCGACATCATGGGTGAAATCACCTCGGCCACGCAGGAGCAGAGCAGCGGCATCGAGCAGGTCAACATGGCGATCGGCCAGATGGACCAGGTAACGCAGCAAAATGCCGCGCTGGTGGAAGAAGCGGCGGCGGCCGCCGCCTCGCTGCACGACCAGGCCGATGCGCTGACCGCCATCGTCGCCGTCTTCAAGCTGCACGAAACACCCGCCGCACGCACGCGCCTGCAACTGCACTAACAATCCGGGGTCAGGTCCTTCATTTCTACACGAGCTCTGCCGTAAGCGCCGCTTAAGGCAGAGCTCGTGTAGAAATGAAGGACCTGACCCCGGAGTTTATTGGGCTTGCAGTTCGATGTTGATCATGTTGTCGTCGGGCTTGCGGTCGATCAGTTTGTTGTCGGGATCGATGCCAGCCTTGGCCGGGCGGCTGTTGACGATGACGGTGTAGCGGTTCTCTTTCTGGCTGATCTGCTTGCGCTCGCGCAGCAGGCTGTTGCCTTCCTTGTCGTCGACGCCGATGTCGATCCAGTCGTTCAGCGGCACGTCCTTTTCCTCGCCCTGTTCGCTGGCGCGCACCTTGGCGGCGTTGACCGCGAAGCTGACTTCGTACTTGCCATCGCTGAGCTTGCGCGCGGTGGCCGAGACTGCATGATTCTCATACAGCACGATGTGGTTGAACAGGTCGTCGATCAGATAGGCCTGGTCGGCCGGTGTGACCTTGCGCAGCGCATCGACCAGTACGTTCACGCTTGGATACGGCCCCGGCTTGCCGCCGTACTGCACCAGCAACTCCTTCAGCGCGCTGTTGACCTTGGCTTCGCCCAGCACGTCCTGCAACTGGTACATCGCCAGGCTGCCCTTGCGGTACTGGATGTAGTTCTGGTTTTCATTCTCCGCCAGCGGCAGTTCCTTCTTGCGTTCCAGCGCGCGGCCCAGCAGGTACTGGTCCAGGTCATAGTGCAGGAAGCGCCGCATCTTGCTGGCGCCGAAGTTTTTCTTCATCACCATCAGCGCTGAGTATTCGGCCAGCGTTTCGCTCAGCACTGTGCTGCCGCGCGTGTTGCCGCCCACCAGCTGGTGGCCCCACCACTGGTGCGCCACTTCATGCGCGGTGATGTAGAACGGGTAGTCGATGTCCTTCGGATTCTTGTCGTTGACCTTGGCGATGAAGCCCACCGATTCCGAATACGGAATGGTGTTCGGATACGATTGCGCAAACTGCGCGTAGCGCGGGAATTCGACGATCCGCACCAGCTTGTGCTGGTACGGTCCGAAGTTGCGCGTGTAGTAGTCCAGCGATTCCTTGATGCCCTTGTCCATGCGGTCCAGGTTGTACTCGTGGCCCGGATGGTAGTACAGCTCGATGCCGACGTCCTGCCACCAGTCGCGCTTGACCAGGTAGCGCGCCGACTGGAAGGCGTACATGTTCAGCATCGGCTGGTCCATCTTGTAGTGGAAGTAGCGGCGGCCCTTGCTCATCCAGTCCTTGACCAGCGCACCCGGCGCGATCGCGGTCTGGTCGGCGCTGGTGCTGACGGTGGCGTCGAACCTGATCCAGTCGGCGTCGTTGCCGGCGAAGTTGTTGGCCAGGCCGGACGGATCGTCGCGCGGCAGCATGCGTTCGCGCGCGGCCAGCTGGTGCTTGCGGCGGTCGCGGGCGTCGTTCAGTTCCCAGTCCTGCTGGTAGCCGATGTGCGGCATGACGCCGTTGTTGAAGAAGGTGCCGTTGCCGATCACCGGCGTGTCGCGGCCCAGGCCGAGGATGCCTTGCGGCGCGTAGCGGATGTCGAACTCCATCGCCAGCTGCGCGCCAGGCGCCAGCGGCTTGCTCAGCTTGTAGGTGTAGAAGCCGAGGTCGGCGTCCTGCAAGCCGTTGCGCACAGTCTGGTCGAAGCGCACCTGGTAGCGGGCGATGTTGTTGTCCTGCGAAACGATGATATCGGTGACCGGCTGCGTGCCGCGGTTCTGCAGGATGTAGCGGCCCTTGATGGCCAGCGTGCGCTGGTCCGGCCAGATATCCACGTTCAGCTGGACGTCGTTGATGCGCGGCTGCGGCAGCTGCGCATACTGCTTGTACTGGCGTTCGTAGTCGGCTTTTTCCGCCTCCTTGTGGTACGCGGATTTGTAGAAGTTGGCCACGTGCTGGTTGTAGAACAGCACGCCGCCGGCGCCGGCGAAGATCAGCACGCCCACGGCGATGGTGGTCAGCACCGGCATGGTCAGCGCGTGGCGCGCCAGTTGCAGGCGCTGGCGCCAGCCGTCGTTGGCGCCGCGCGCCCAGAACAGCAGCGAGGCCACTACCAGCAGCAGCGCCGCGCCGCCCCAGTACGCTTCATACCAGCGCTCGCGCACCAGGAAGTGGCCGTAGCCGTTCATCGCCGAGTAGACGATGGGCGGAATATTGCCGTAGATGAGCATCGGATTGTCCAGCCCCACCGAACCGGCCGTCACGCTGATGATGTAGTAGACGATCATCGCGAAGTAGGCGATGTAGCGCTGGTTGATGATCACCTGCAGCGCGATTGCAAGCACCGCTGTCAGCGCATAGGCCGGCATCTGCAGCAGGAACAGCTGGTGCAGGTACAGGCCCGGCTCCAGCAGGAAATAGCCCTGGACGATCTGCACCGCCATGCCGGTCAGCATGACCACGACCATCAGCAGCGCCTGCAGGCCGATCAGCGCGAACAGCTTGGACAGCAGCGGCAGCCAGCTCGGGATCGGCAGCGCGTCGAGCATCAGGCCCATATTGGCTTCGCGTTCGCGCCAGATCAGCTCGCCAGCGTAGAAGGTGGTAATCACCATCATGAACAGCGCGAAGGTTTCGCTGACCACGTCCAGCACCTGGTAGGTCACCGGATAGGTATTGGTGCCGTACATCGAGCCGAGGTCCAGCGACGAGGCGAACATCATCAGCACGCCGGCCAGCACGATCACCAGGAAGTAGATGTTCTTGGTGGTTTCGCGCAGGTTGAGCCAGCTCATGCGCACCAGCAGCCAGCCCAGGCTGCGCGACTGGAAGTCCGGCGTTTCCTGCGTGCTGACCGAGGTCTGCGACAGGTGCTGCGGCACTTCGCCTTCGCCTGTGCTGCTGCGCTTGCCGTGGCCGCTGTCGCTGGTGGCGATGAAGTGAAAGCGCCAGTAGCCGATCAGCAGGCCGATCAGCGCGGCCGAGGCCCAGATCACGCGGTTCAGCAGGTACACGCCTTCCGGCCAGAACATGCGGGTGTTGCGTTCGATGATGGGCCAGTACTCGGTCAGGCGCATGACGGCGGTGGTGCCGAACGGGTCGATCAGCGCGGCGAAGGTTTTGTAGTCGAGGTCGCGCGCCAGGCCCGGCGCCACCATGTAGCCGACCAGCATCACCACGCTGGAGATGTACACCGGCAGCATGCGCCGCGTCAGTGCCGCCAGCACGAAGAACACGGCGCCGAAGATGAAGATGTTGGGCAGGATGACGATCAGGTAGGGCACCAGGTAGGCGATCGCTTCCGCATGGGCCAGCCGCTCGGGATCGATGCCGGGGATGAAGCTGCCCAGCCAGGCGCCAAGCACGATGCTGGTGAAGATCACCGCCAGCGTCAGGTAGGCGCCGAGGAAGCGGCCGAAGATGTACTGATGTTTTTTGATCGGCGCACTGAAGAAGAAGTGCTGCATGTCGTACTCGAAGTCCTGCTGCACCGAGCGCCCCATCATGGCGGCGATCACCACCACGCCCAGCGAGCCGAGGAAGCTGGTGGTGAACATCAGCGAGCGCGGCGAATCGATCAGCTGGCTGCCGAAGGTGATCGAGGCGCCTTTGAAGAAACCGCCGGCGGCGGCCATCCACAGCATCGACAGCGCCAGGAAGCCGAGGAAGTACACCCAGGTCGACAGCAGCTTGAGGCGCTGGCGCGCTTCAAAGAGGGCGATGGCAAACATGATCGGCCCTTAATCGCAGGTGTTCGCGGCGCGGTGGCGGCCGGCGATGGTGGCGAAGTAGACATCCTCCAGATCGCCGATGGCTTCCTCGAAGCCATCGCCGGGATCGTTATCGCTATACACGTGGATCAGGGTGCGGCCGGACAGCAGCCGCGACGAGATGACCGGGTGGCGCAGCTGGAACGACTGCAGGTCGCGCTTGTCGATGAAGCGGGCCCAGATCTTGTCGCTGACTTCGTGGATCAGTTCCTGCGTCGGTCCGCACAGCAGCAAATGGCCCTTGTTGATGATGGCCATGTTGGCGCACAGGTCGGCCACGTCGGACACGATGTGGGTCGACAGGATCACGGTCTTGTCCTCGCCGATGTCGGACAGCAGGTTGTGGAAGCGCACCCGCTCCTGCGGGTCGAGGCCGGCGGTCGGCTCGTCGACGATGATCAGCTTCGGATCGCCCAGCAGCGCCTGGGCGATGCCGAAGCGCTGCCGCATGCCGCCCGAGAAGCCGCCCAGGCGCTGGTGGCGCACCTCGAACAGATTGGTTTGCTGCAGCAGGCCGTCGACCACCTCGCGCCGGCGGTTGCGGTTGCTCAGGCCTTTCAGCATGGCGAAGTGGTCCAGCATCTCGTAGGCGGTCACCTTCGGATAGACGCCGAAGTCCTGCGGCAGGTAGCCCAGCAGGCGGCGGATTTCGTCCTTTTCATCCAGCACGTCGAGGTCGCCGAAGAACACCGCGCCGGAATCGCATTCCTGCAGGGTCGCCAGCGTGCGCATCAGCGTCGACTTGCCGGCGCCGTTGGGGCCGAGCAAGCCGAACATCCCGGTGGGGATGGTGAGCGAGATATTGTCGAGCGCCACCACGCCGTTGGCATAGGTTTTCGACAAGTTGCTGATGCTTAATTCCATGCTAACTCCTGATTCTGCACGACCACAGACTTTTCACATGATGGCATTGTATTGAATTTGATCCATAGAAGGGGCGCCATTGCGATGGGCGGCAAAATGGTGCGCCAGAGTGCAGGATAGCCGGAACAGGCGGTAACCGCTGGTTGGTGGTTGAATAGACAACTTGGTCAATTCCTGAACAATACCTGCTCGCGGTTGAACCACCAGCGGCACAGGGCCAGCAGCAGTCCGGCGGTGAGGGTGGTGGACAGTAATATCACGGAGAACATGCGGTAGTCCATGGTGCCTTTGACCAGTTCCTTCATCGCCAGCGATACGTTGGTCAGCGGCACCATCGACCATTTCCAGTTCAGTTCCACGCCGGGCAGCAGCGCCACCAGCGTCGGCAGGATGGTGACGATGATCAGCGGCGAGATCAGGCCGGCCGCCTCCTTGTAGCTCTTGGCGTAGACCGAGATCGACAGCAGGATGGCGGCAAAGATGGCGGCGGTCGGCACCAGCATCAGCGCCACCATGGCCAGGTCCAGCGGGCCGATGGCGCGCATCATCTGCACCATGTCGCCGCCGATCAAGCCGCCGAAGAACAGGATCAGCGCCGCCACGCTGACGATCATCAGCAGTGCCGAAGTCAGGCCGATGGTGAACAGCATTAAAAACTTGGCCAGCACGATGGCGGTGCGCGACACCGGCGCCAGCAGCAGGGTTTCCAGCGTGCCGCGCTCCTTCTCGCCGGCGCCGGTGTCGATCGCCGGATACATGGCCGCCATCAGGCACACCATCAGCAGGATGTAGGGCAGCATGCCGCCCACCAGCGCGCCCATCTGCTCGCGCTTGTCGGCGGTGGAATGGTCTTCCAGCGTGATCGGATCGAGCGCGAAGGCCAGCTGCTGCTTGCTGAGGCTGAGCGCGGAGAGGACGTGTTCGCGCAGCTCGCGGTTCTGGCTGCCGATCACCGACTGCACCCGCTTGCGCGTCAGGTCGACGGTGGCGGCGCTGTTGTAGTGCAGCTGGATCACACCTTGCTGCTGGGCTTCCATCTGCTGGCCCAGGCCGGCGGGAATGACCAGCGCGAACTTGATGCGGTCGCTGGCGATGGCGGCCTTGATCTCGCCCGGATTGAGCAGCGTCACCTCATGGAAGCCTTTTTCGCTGGCGAAGCGCTGCGCCAGCTGCGGCGCGTGTTCCTTGCCGAAGATCGCGTAGGCCATGTCGGCCGTGCTGGCGTGCTTGAACAGCGTGGTGGACAGCACGCCGAAGCCGGCAAAGATCAGCGGCATGGCAAACACCGGGATGAACACGGTGAAGAAAAAGGTGCGGCGGTCGCGCGCCAGCTCCAGCAATTCCTTGAGGTAGATGGTCCACATGGCTCAACCTCCTTGGTGGATGACGCCGACAAAGGCGTCGTACAGGTCGGCGCTGCCGCCGAGATGGCGCAGCTCGTTGATGCTGCCGTGGAAGGCGGTCTTGCCGTGGTTGATGATGCAGACGCGGTCGCACAGTTTTTCCACTTCGTGCAGGTGGTGGGTGGAGAAAATCAGCGGGACGCGCAGGGCTTTGTAGCTGGCGATAAAATCAAGCAGGATCTTGGCCGACATGACGTCGAGGCCGGTGGTCGGTTCGTCGAGGATGACGATATGCGGCTCGTGCACCACGGCGCGGGCGATGGCGCATTTCTGCTTCATGCCGGTGGACAGCGCATCGGCCCGCTTGTTGCCGAACTCATGCATTTGCAGCAGCTCGAACAGCTCGTCGCAGCGGCGCTTCAGGTGGGCCGGACTCATGCCGTGCAGGCGGCCGAAGTATTCGATGTTTTCGCGCGCCGTCAGGCGGCCGTAGAGGCCGGTGGAGCCGGACAGGAAACCGATGTGCTGGCGCGCCGCCAGCGGGTTGGCCAGCAGGTCGATGCCGTTGGCGTGGATGCTGCCGCTGTCGGGTTTGAGCGCGGTCGAGAGCAGGCGCAGCGTGGTGGTCTTGCCGGCGCCGTTGGGGCCGAGCAGGCCCAGCACTTCGCCGGGCGCACAGCGGAAGCTGACGTCGCGCACCGCGTGGAACCAGCCGTCGTGATCGCGCGGATCGAGCGCCGTCGAAGTTTTGCCGCGCGCGGGCAGGCGAAAGCGTTTGGCCAGGCTCCGTACCTCGATCATCGTGCTTGCCCCAGGTGGAAAAGTTTCAAGAGTAGCATGCAAAAATTCTGACGCGCAAGCTAGTTGGTCGTTAAAACTCTTGCTATAGTCGCACACAGGCGTGGAGAGAAAGATGAATCCTCAACTGAAGGAAAAAATACTGGCGGTGATGCAGCAGGGCGTCGACCGCGACGAGTCCACCGGTTTCTTTCGCGTGGCGCTGGGACTGTATTACCTGTCGGGTCTGATGACCGAGGAAAAGGTCGACTTCAAGCTGCTGGACCGCGACTTCAACCGCTTCATCTACCAGACCATCGGCAAGGGCCACAGCATCACCAGCATCCTGCAATACATGAGCGGCGAGAAGGTGGTGCCGGTGGTCGAATCGAAACGCTTCCTGAAAGCCTTCGGCGAGTGTTGCACCGAGGTGCCGCTGCAGAACATTCCCTTCCTGCTGGGGCTGAACCTGGGCGTGGCCAAGGACATCTCCAAAATCGACGTGCGCGGCCCGGTGGCCGACTACATCGAACGGCAACGCCAGCTGCGCGAGGACGCCGAGGCCAAATAACGGGGTGCTCCCTTATAATGGGATTTTCCATCGAGAACACGAGTTTGTTTATGGCCGCTTACCACCACACTCCCCTGGACCGATTCATTGCCGGCGCCGACAAGGCGTTGCGCGTCATCAGTGGCGTCGCTTCGGCGTCGCGGCCGACGCCGGCGGCACGCGCGGCCGATGCGGAGATGAGCGAAGCGGAGCGCCGCCATGCGGCCGGCCTGATGCGTGTGAACCACGTCGGCGAAGTGTGCGCGCAGGCGCTGTACAACGCCCAGGCGCGCTTTGCCCGCACCGAAGCGATCCGCGAACAGTTCGAGCATTCCAGCCGCGAGGAAGAAGATCACCTGGCGTGGACCGCGCAGCGCCTCGGCGAACTGAATTCGCACATCAGCGTGCTGAATCCGCTGTTCTACGCCGGCGCCTACGCGCTGGGCACGGTTGCCGCCGTGCTGGGCGATGCGCGCAGCCTGGGCTTCGTGGTGGAGACCGAGCGCCAGGTGGAATCGCACCTGGAAAGCCATCTGGAAAAACTGCCGCCGCAGGACGCCAAGTCGCGCGCCATCGTCGACCAGATGCGCATCGATGAAATCGAACACGGCGCCGCCGCCCAGCGCCTCGGCGCCGCCGACGTGCCGAAGCCGGTGCAGGCGGTGATGTCGGTGATGGGCAAGGTCATGACCAGCACCGCCTACTACGTCTGATCCGCGGTTACGTGCCCTTCAGCGCCTGCGTGGCTTGCATCAGGTCTTTTGATGGTGGCAGGCCGAACAGGCGCGCATATTCCCGGCTGAACTGGCTCGGGCTTTCGTAGCCGACGCTGAACGCCACCGAGGTCGCGCTGCCCTGGCCGCCGATCAGTTGCGAGCGCGCGTGCAGCAGGCGGATGCGCTTCTGGTACTGCAGCGGGCTCAACGCCGTCACGGCTTTGAAGTGGCGGTGGAAGGCGGACACGCTTAACGCCGCCATCTCGGCCAGCGTCTCCACCCTGATCTGTTCGTTGAAGTTACGGCGTATCCAGTTGATGGCGACGCTGATGCGCGACAGCGCCGTATCTGGCGATGCGATGTCGCGTAACATCCAGCCAAGCGGACCCTGCAATACTCGAAACAATATCTCCCGCTCGTAAGCGGGTGCGAGCACTGCCACTTCGTCCGGCCGGTCAATCAACCGCAGCATGCGTATCCAGGCGTCAAGCAGTTCGTCATTGACCGGCGCCACCGAAAATCCCGAACCAAACAATGTGCTGCAGATGTTGACTGGCAGGTCGCGGATCAGCGCGCCAATAATCGCGGCGTCGAGCGTCAGGCTGACGGCAAGGTAAGGCTCGCCCGTCGCGGCCGGATGGACCGCGCCCACTGCCGGCAGATCCACGGACATGACGAAGTAGGTCGCCGGGTCGTAGTGAAAGGTGCGGTCGCCCACCGTCATCGTCTTCGATCCCGTCAAAATCAGGTTGATCATCGGATCGTAGACGGCCGATAGCAGGTGCTCAGGGATCTCGCCCTGGACCATTGCGACACGCGGGATGCCGGTTTCGGTGCGGTTGTTTCCGGCCCGCGAGGCCAGTCGCCTCAGTTCCTGCATTTGCTGTTCCATCTTCAGACACTAACAGAGGCTCTGCGGGCGTGCAATGCGCGAGCAGGAATAGGCAAGCTTTGAGGAGGATCCGGTGGGTGCGCCGTCGGCCACAGCCATATTATCCGGACTCCTCTACAAAGAACGGCGGTACGGACATGAAGAAACTAATGATTTACGGCGCGGCGGGCTACACCGGCCGCATGGCGGCGCAACATGCCGCGACAGCGGGCACGCCGCTGATCGTCGCAGGACGTGATGAAGTGGCGCTGGCAGCGCTTGCCGCCAGCCTCGGCGTCGAGTATCGCGTCTTTGCGCTTGACGACAGTGCCGCGATCGATCAATCGCTGGCCGACGTCGGCGTGCTCCTCAATTGTGCCGGTCCTTTCGCCGGCACGGCCCGCGTGCTGATGAAAGCCGCCATCCGCAACGGCGTGCATTATCTCGACGTCGCGGCCGAGCTGGACGGCTACCGCCTGGCCGAAGTGCTCGATGCGGAGGCCAAGGCGGCAGGTGTGATGCTGCTGCCAGGCAGCGGCGGCAGCGTCGCGATGCTTGGTTGCCTGGCCGGACACACCGTGGCGCGAACCAGCAATCCAGCCAGCATGCGCGTGGCCTTGCATGTTTCAGGCGGACTGTCGCGCGGCTCGGCCATCAGCGCGATGGGCAGCGTCACCGCTGAAACGCTGGCGTGCGCTGGCGGCAGTCTGGTGGCCCGGCCTGCCGGAGCGATTCGGAAACTCGACTTTGGCAAGGGCGCCGTTGATTGCTTCCAGGTGACGCTGCCCGATCTCATCACGATATGGCGATCGACCGGCGTTCCGGAGATTGAGACTTTCGTCCATGTGACGGGCGACGGCTTTCCGCAAGGCGATCTCTCGGCGCTACCGGACGGGCCGAGCGAGCAGCAGCGCCTGGCCCACCGGTATCAGGCCGTGGTCGAGGTCACCAGCGCCGATGGCGCCGTGATCCGCTCGGTTCTCGATACGGTGAACGGCTACACCTTCACGGCCACCGCTGCCGCCGAGGCGGGCCGGCGCGTGCTGGCCGGCGAGCAGCGCCCAGGCTTCCAAACTCCGGCAGCACTGTTCGGCAACGGCTTCGCCGAAACCATAGCCGATACCACCATCATCAACTTTTAAGGAGTCACTTATGTCATCCACACTCATCAACGCGGCCGCAGACCAACTGGCGGTCATCGATGCGTTGTATCGCTTTGCCGCCGGCATCGATCTGCGCGACCAGGATCTGCTGGCGTCTTCGCTGGCGGAAAACGCCGTATCGGACTTTCGTCCCGCCGCAGCCAAGGCCGGGTTCGACTATCCGGTGATCGAGGGCAGGGCGATGATTGTGGCCGCGCTGACGGCGTCGCTGGCGACGCTGGATACCTCGCACTCGGTGTCCAATCCGCGTGTCGCCATCGACGGCGACACGGCGCGTCTGGATGCGCTGGTGGAAGCCCAGCACGTCCCGTGCAGCGATCCCGCGCGCCACTACATGATGAAGAACCGCTACGACGTCGAGCTGCAACGGGCGGACGACGTCTGGCTCATTACCCGGAATACCGTCGATAACATCTGGTGCGCCGGCGATCCGGCGGTTCTGTCCGTCGTCTAGCCGCGTATCAGTCGACTTCGACGATCTCGAACGAGTGGGTGATCTCGGCGGTCTTGCCCAGCATGATGGAGGCCGAGCAGTATTTGTCGTGCGACAGGGTGATGGCGCGTTCCACCGCTTCCGGCTTCAGGCCCTTGCCGGTGACGACAAAGTGGAAGTTGATCTTGGTGAAGACCTTCGGCTCGGTGTCGGCGCGGTCGGCTTTCAGCACGCATTCGCAGCCGCGGATGTCGGCGCGGCCTTTTTTCAGGATCAGCACCACGTCATAGGCGGTGCAGCCGCCGGTGCCGAGCAGCACCATTTCCATCGGGCGTGGCGCCAGGTTGTGGCCGCCGCCGTCGGGGGCGCCGTCCATGGTGACCAGGTGGCCGGAGCCGGTCTGGGCCAGGAAACTCATGCCCGACGGGCCATTCCAGCTAACTTTGCATTCCATCGCTCATTCTCCGTGTAAAAAACTTTGTCCATATTGTAATGGACCGCGCAAACCCTGTGTTTTCGCGGTCTGCAGGCCAAACCATGCTTGACGCGGTGGGCCGTTGCCGCTTATACTTGTCGGCTTTCCATTCGCTCAGGAAAGTAAATAAAAAGGCCGAGTCCGCTGTAACAATAGCGGAACCACCATATGAGCGTGTATTTCTTAATTTGAAAGTCATCACATGAAAACTTTTTCCGCTAAAGGACATGAAGTCCAGCGCGACTGGTTCGTGATTGACGCGACGGACAAAGTCCTCGGACGTGTTGCCAGCGAAGTGGCACTCCGACTGCGCGGCAAGCACAAACCTGAGTTCACCCCTCACGTCGATACCGGCGATTTCATCGTCATCATCAACGCAGGCAAACTGCGCGTGACCGGCACCAAGGCAACCGAGAAGACCTACTACCGTCACTCGGGCTACCCAGGTGGCATCTACGAGACCAACTTCCTGAAAATGCAACAGCGTTTCCCAGGTCGCGCTCTGGAAAAAGCCGTCAAGGGCATGCTGCCAAAAGGCCCACTGGGCTACGCAATGATCAAGAAGCTGAAAGTGTACGCCGAAGGTTCGCACCCGCACGCTGCCCAGCAACCTAAAGCACTCGAAATCTAAGGAACTGACATGATCGGTAACTACAACTACGGCACCGGCCGTCGCAAGAGTGCAGTGGCTCGTGTGTTCATCAAATCGGGCACTGGCCAAATCATCGTTAACGGCAAGCCAGCGTCGGAATACTTCTCGCGCGAAACCGGCCTGATGGTTATTCGTCAACCACTGGAACTGACCGGCAACGTTGAGCGCTTTGACATCAAAGTCAACGTGCACGGCGGCGGCGAGTCCGGCCAGGCAGGTGCAGTTCGTCACGGCATCACCCGCGCTCTGATCGACTACGATTCGGGCCTGAAAGGTGACCTGGCACGCGCTGGCTTCGTAACCCGCGATGCACGTGAAGTTGAACGTAAAAAAGTTGGTCTGCGCAAAGCACGTCGCGCAAAACAATTCTCGAAGCGTTAATTTTTACGCTCTGGTGCGCTGCTTGCGGCGCATCACCGAAAAAGCCGCCGGCCTTGTGTCGGGCGGCTTTTTTTCCATCTGGGCTACTGTCATACAGACGTAGCCGTTGCCTGATAAAATGGCACCTCACTCTCAATTAAGGAAGAACAATGATCAAAGTTGGCATCGTCGGCGGCACCGGATACACCGGGGTAGAACTGCTGCGTTTGTTGGCAGTCCACCCGGATGTGGAACTGACGGCAATCACCTCGCGCAAAGAGGACGGCTTGCCAGTCGCTGATATGTTCCCATCACTGCGCGGCCGCGTGAACCTGAAATTCTCGTCGCCGGAAAACGCCGACCTGACCAAGTGCGACGTGGTGTTCTTCGCCACCCCGCACGGCGTCGCCATGGCCCAGGCGCCCGCGCTGCTGAAAGCCGGCGTCAAGGTGATCGACCTGGCGGCCGACTTCCGCATCCAGGAAAAAGCCGTCTTCGAAAAATGGTACAAGATCGAGCACACCTGCCCGGACCTGCTGGCACACGCAGCCTACGGCCTGGCCGAACTGAACCGTGAAGAGATCAAGAAGGCCAACCTGGTCGCCAATCCGGGCTGCTACCCGACCACCATGCAGCTGGGCTACTACCCGTTGCTGAAGAACGGTCTGGTCGATGCCGGTTCGCTGATCGCCGACTGCAAGTCGGGCGTGTCGGGCGCCGGCCGCAAGGCGGAAATCGGCACCCTGTTCTCGGAAGCGTCGGACAACTTCAAGGCCTACGGCGTGGCTGGCCACCGCCACACGCCGGAAACCTCGGCCCAGCTGCAACGTTTCACTTCTGACAAGGTCAGCCTGATCTTCACGCCGCACCTGGTGCCGATGATCCGCGGCATGCACTCGACGCTGTACGCGCGCCTGACCAAGGACATCAGCAACGAAGACTTGCAGAAGCTGTTCGAGGACCAATATAAGGACAGCGCCTTCGTCGATGTGATGCCGTTCGGTTCGCACCCTGAAACCCGCTCGACCCGTGGCTCGAACATGCTGCGCCTGGCGCTGCACCGTCCGGACAACGGCAACACCGTCATCGTGCTGGTGGTGCAGGACAACCTGGTCAAGGGCGCATCCGGCCAGGCGGTCCAGTGCATGAACCTGATGTTTGGCCTGGAAGAGACCACCGGCTTGATGCAGATTGCCCTGTTGCCATAAAACCCGCTGTTTTGCGGGGTCCGCAGCAGAACTTATGTTGAGGGTCTATAATGGACCCTAATTGTTTTCTCGTAGGAGTTAGAAATGAATGCTGTTGCCGAAATGCCAGCCCCTATCATTTTCACTGATAGCGCTGCTGATAAGGTCGCCCAACTGATCGAAGAAGAAGGCAATCCGGACCTGAAACTGCGCGTATTCGTGCAGGGTGGCGGCTGCTCCGGCTTCCAGTATGGCTTCACCTTCGATGAAATCGTCAACGAAGACGACACCACCATGGTCAAGAACGGCGTTCAGCTGTTGATCGATTCGATGAGCTACCAGTACCTGGTCGGCGCGGAAATCGACTACAAGGACGACCTGGAAGGCGCCCAATTCGTGATCAAGAACCCAAGCGCAACGTCGACTTGCGGCTGCGGTTCCTCGTTCTCGGTCTAAGCTGTTCCAGCTTTGCCCATGACGGCGGCCTTGTGCCGCCGTTTTTATTTGGTGAACATCGCGACCAGGCTGTGCGGCGACTGCTCGCCGTAGAGGATGCCGTGCAGCTCCTCCGCCTCGGCCGCCGCCTGCGCGCTGCGCGGGAACAGTTCCGCTTCGTATGCGGCGAGTGCCGCCTCGGTGTCGCCAGCATGGGCGACGATGGCCCTGGCCAGCTCGGCGCCGTCGAACATGGCCAGGTTGGCGCCTTCGCCGGACGGCGCCATCAAATGCGCGGCGTCGCCCAGTAGCGTAACGCCCGGCATGCGCCGCCAGCGATGGTCCGGCGGCAGCGCGTGGATCATGCGCACCACCGGCGCCGTGTCGCTGGCGGTGATCAGTGCGGTCAGCGCCGGCGCCCAGCCTTCGAACTCCCCGGCGATATCGCCTTCGGCAAACCATTCCTGCGGCTTGGTCAGCGCCACATACGCATGCAGCACGCCCGCCGGTTCGCGGTGCGCCAGGATGCCTTTGCCGGGCGCCACAGCAAACAACGCGCCGCCGCCCACGGCCGCCGCGCTGGCCGGATGGTGCTGGTCGCTGTCATGCAGCCAGGTCTCGACCAGCGAAATGCCGGCATACGCCGGCTTGGCGTTGGACAGGAGAGGGCGCACTTTCGACCAGGCTCCATCCGCACCGACCAGCAGGCCGCAGGTCACCGTCGCGCCATCGGTGAATGTCAGTTCGTGGCGGCCGTCGCCCAGCGGGACGGCTTGCGCCAGTTTGCGGCCCCATTGCACCGCGCCCTCTGGCAGCGACGCCAGCAGGATGCGCCGCAACTCGCCGCGCTGCACTTCGGGCCGGCCGCCGCTGCCGTCGTCGGGATCGTCGAACAGCACCTTGCCGTCCTGGTCGAGCACGCGCGTGGTCTGGCCGCCAGGATGGATCAGCGCCACGAATTCCTCGTACAGATTGGCCGCCTTCAGCGCCAGTTGCCCGTTGTGATCGTGAATATCGAGCATGCCGCCCTGCGCGCGAGCGCCTGGAGAGGCTTCCGCCTCGTAGACGGTGGCCGCAATGCCGTGCACGTGCAGCACGCGCGCCAGCGTCAGCCCGCCGAGTCCGGCGCCAATGATCGCAATATTCATATGATTTCCATGGTTGAAAAAATAATGGAACAACGTTCCATAAGAATTTTGCGGCAGCCTATCAGTTATGTCAAGATAGCGGCCATGGTAAAAAACACACTGCGCCGCGAGGATGCGCTGACGCGCGAGCGCATCATTGAAGAAGCGATTGCGCTGCTGGACAGCAGCGGGGAGGGCGGACTGACGTTCCGTGCCTTGGCCGAGCGGCTGGCCACCGGCGCCGGCGCGCTTTACTGGCACATCGCCAACAAGAACGATCTGCTGGCAGCCGCCTGCGACGCCATCGTGGCTCGCAGACTGGGCGCGCCGCCGGTGGATGCGTCGCCGCAGGACATCATCCGCGCCGTGGCGCTGGAGCTGTTCGATGCGATCGACGCCCATCCATGGATAGGTCCGGCGTTGACGCGGGCGCCGTGGCAGGCGCCATTGGTGCGGATACTCGAACGCCTGGGCCAGCAGATCCGCGCCCTCGGCATTCCGCAGGCCGAACAATTCGCCGCCGTCTCCGCGCTGCTCGGCTACATCCTCGGCGTCAGCGTGCAGAACGCCGCCAATGCGCAGACCGGCAAGCAGTTGGGCGGCGACCGCAGCGCCATCCTGGGGCAGCTTGCCGGCGCCTGGGCGCAGCTTGATGCGGACGCCTATCCGTTCACCCGCAGCATCGCTGCGCAACTACGCGAGCATGACGACCGCATGGACTTCCTGGCCGGCGTCGACCTTATCCTGCGCGGCCTTCAGCGCGGGTAGAGCGCACCCAGCACGCGCTCGCCCTGTGCGCCGGTCACGGCAGGCAGGTTGCCCGCCAGGCGTTCGGTGAAGCGGTAGCCGAGCCAGGCGAAGGCCAGCGGCTCCACGCAGTTGGGCGCAACGCCCAGCGCCTGCGTGGACGCCACCATCACCTGATTGCCCAGTTCCTTGCCCAGGGCTTCCATCAGCACGCTGTTGTAGGCGCCGCCGCCGCAGATGTAGACCGCGTCCGCAGCGCTGCCGTAGGCCTTGATGGCGTCCGCCAGCGTGACCGCGGTGTATTGCGTCAGCGTGCGCTGCACGTCTTCCGGCGCGGCCGACGTGTGCGCGGCCAGGCGCGCGTCCAGCCACTCAAGGTGGAACAGGTCGCGGCCGGTGCTCTTCGGCGCGGGCTGGGCCAGATACGGCTCCTTCAGCAGTGCCGCCAGCAGCTCGGGGATGACCTTGCCGGTCGCGGCCCAGGCGCCGTCGGCGTCGTATTCCTGCTGGCGGTGGAGATGGATCCAGCCGTCCATCAGCACGTTGCCGGGACCGGTGTCGAAGCCGACCACGCGGCCATCGCCGCTCAACACGCTGATGTTGGCGATGCCGCCGATATTCGCCACCACGCGCGTCTGTCCTGCCTGGTTGAACAGGGCCTGATGGAAGGCCGGCACCAGCGGTGCGCCCTGGCCGCCGGCGGCGACGTCGCGGCTGCGGAAATCCGCAATCACGTCGATGCAGCACAGCTCGGCCAGCAGGGCGGGATTGTTGGTCTGGCGCGTAAAGCCCAGTTCGGGACGGTGGCGGATGGTCTGGCCATGCACGGCCACAGCGCGGATCTCCTGCGGCATGCGGCCCGTGGTGCGCAGCAGCTCCGCCACGCATTGCGCATAGTGCTGCGCCAGCAGGTTGGCCGCCAGCGCCTCGCGTTCGATCTCGTTGTGGCCGGCGGCCTGCAAGGCCATCAGTTCGGCGCGCAGGGCGGGCGGGAAGCTGATGTAGGCCGCGCCGAGAGTGGTGGTGGCGTCGCCGTCAAACTGCGCCAGCGCGCCGTCTACGCCGTCCAGGCTGGTGCCGGACATTAAGCCGATATACAAAGTCATACGTGCCCTCGTGATGTGTGGGGTGTCGCACAGAGAAAGCGACCTCAAGAGCGCATCATAATAAAAAACAGGCCGACTAAGCGGCCTGTTTTGTAGAGAGTTTATTTCGACGCGACTGACGCCATGCGGGTATTGCCGCCGGCTCCTGCCGGCCGCAGCAAAGCGAAGCGGTGGGTCATATCGTTGGCGTAGACCTTGAAGCGGCCCATTTCGGCGGCGGTCAGCGGCGCTTGTGCCTGCACGTTCATCTTGCTTGGGTCCTTGGCCTCGCCAGCCACGCGGAACTCGTAGTGCAAGTGCGCGCCGGTCGACCAGCCGGTGGTGCCGACGTAGCCGATCACATCGCCCTGGCTGACCTTGGCGCCTTTTTTGATGCCCGTACCGAAGCGGCTCATGTGGGCATAGGCGGTGGTGTAGTTGTTCCAGTGCTTGATGACGACGAAATTGCCGTAGCCATTCTGGGTGCCGGCGAAATCGATGGTGCCGTCGCCCGCGGCGCGGATCGGGGTGCCGGTCGGCGCCGGGAAGTCGATACCTTTGTGCTGTTTCCACTGGCCGGAAATCGGATGCACGCGCATCGAGAAACCGGACGAAATACGCGAGAATTCCACCGGCGATTTCAGGAAGGCCTTCTTCAGCGATTTGCCGTCGAAGCTGTAGTAGCCGCCGCCTTGCTTGCTCTGCGGATCTTCAAACCATACCGATTGATAAGTCGTGCCCTTGTTGGTCAGTTCGCCTGCCAGCACACGGCCCGCGCGCACAAATTCCCCATCCTGCCAGAAGGTTTCATAGACCACGTTGAAGCTGTCGCCGCGCTTCAGGTCGCCGCGGAAGTCGACGTTGGTCGAGAACATTTCGATGATCTGCTTGACGATGTTGTCCGGCAGCTTGGCGCCGTCTTCGCTGGAGTCGGTCGCAGCGTACAAGGTCGAGGTGATGTTACGGGCATGCATTTCCACACGGCGTTCCAGCTTGGCTGGTTCGGCGGTGGCGACAAAGCCTTCGCCCTGGCGGGTAATCTTGATGTTGGTGACCGGATCGTCCTTGCCGTCGACCACGGTGGCGCGCAGCCACTGCAGGTTGCCTTCGTCGTCGGTCTGCGCCTGCACGCGCTTGCCGGTCTTCAGCTGCATGACGCCTTTCGCCACTTTATCTTTTTTGATAAAGTTCTCGGCCTTGTCGTCATCCACGCCCAGACGGGTCAACAACGTTGCCAGCGTATCGCCAGCGCGGATTTTTTCCTCGTGGACGAAGTGGGCATTGGAAGATTGTTGTTCCAGCGTGTTGATTTGCGTGCTCAGGTCTGGTGCAACCACGGCTTCCTGTACAGTTTTCACCGGCAGATCGGACGCGTCAGGCGCGAGCGGAGCCACGCCGGCGGCACCAAATGCAACAACTGCAAGTGACAATGCAGACGCGCTGATGATGCGCGCCTTGCGCGTAGAACCTAGCAGACTGAACAAGCGTGAGCTTGTGAATTTATGTATTTGGTTCATGCAATCAGTTAAAATTTGCCGCTTGAACTATTCAGGAACGTTTTATTTCTTCTAATTATGTGTTTTGTTAGTTTTCGTGCGGCAAGATTGATGGATCGAGGATTATAACAAACTCCTGAAGCTGACTACCTTTTTCTGAAAAATACGCTAAAAAAATTATGACTACTCCTTCTTCGATACCGCCGGCTCCCTCTAAAGCGTTGCCATTGTCCGACAACGTGCAAGAGGCCCTCGCCATCACCAAACGCGGTGTCGACGAGTTGCTGATTGAAAGCGAGTTCGCCCAAAAGCTGGCGCGCTCCGAACAAAGCGGCGTCCCGCTGCGCATCAAGCTGGGCCTGGACCCCACCGCGCCGGACCTGCACCTGGGCCACACCGTGGTGCTGAACAAGATGCGCCAGCTGCAGGACCTCGGCCACCAGGTGATCTTCCTGATCGGCGACTTCACCTCGATGATCGGCGACCCGTCCGGCCGCAACGCCACCCGTCCGCCGCTGACCAAGGAGCAGGTCGAGCAAAACGCGATGACTTACTTCAAGCAAGCCTCGCTGGTGCTGGACCCGGCCAAGACCGAAATCCGCTACAACTCCGAATGGTGCGACCCGCTGGGCGCGCGCGGCATGATCCAGCTGGCCTCGCGCTACACCGTGGCGCGCATGATGGAGCGCGACGATTTCACCAAACGCTTTAAAAATGGCACGCCGATCGCCGTGCACGAATTCCTGTACCCGCTGATGCAGGGCTACGACTCGGTGGCGCTGAAGTCCGACCTGGAACTGGGCGGCACCGACCAGAAATTCAATTTGCTGGTGGGCCGCGAACTGCAAAAGGACTACGGCCAGGAACCTCAGTGTATTTTGACCATGCCTCTGCTGGAAGGTTTGGACGGCGTTGAAAAAATGTCCAAATCGAAGAACAACTACATCGGCATCACCGAGCCGGGCAACACCATGTTCGCCAAGATCATGAGTATTTCCGACGACATGATGTGGAAATACTTCAATCTGCTGTCGTTCCGCTCGATCGCCGATGTGGCGGCCTTGAAGGCGGAAGTGGAAGGCGGCAAGAACCCGCGCGACGCCAAGGTGGCGATCGCCCAGGAAATCGTGGCGCGCTTCCATTCGCAGCAGGCGGCCGAAGATGCGCTGGCCGACTTCGTCAACCGCTCGAAAGGCGGCATCCCGGACGACGTGCCGGAAGTGGCGCTGGGCGGCGCGCCGCTGGGCATCCCGCAACTGCTGAAGGCGGCCGGCCTGTGCCCGTCGACCTCGGAAGCGATGCGCATGATCGACCAGGGCGGCGTGCGCCTGGACGGCACCGTGCTGAGCGACAAGGCGCTGAAGATCGAGGCCGGCACTTTCGTGCTGCAAGTCGGCAAACGCAAGTTTGCCCGCGTGACCCTGAGCGCATGATCGCCCTGCTGCAACGCGTGAGCAGCGCCAGCGTGGTGGTGGAGGGCGCCACCATCGGCGCCATCGACGCCGGCCTGATGGTGCTGGTCTGCGCCGAGCGCAACGATACGGAAAAGGATGCGGACACGCTGCTGACAAAGCTGCTCGGTTACCGCGTGTTCGCCGACGATGCCGGCAAGATGAACCGCAGCGTCACCGACACCCAGGGCGGCCTGCTGCTGGTGCCGCAGTTCACGCTGGCGGCGGACACCAAGTCCGGCACCCGGCCGTCGTTCACGCCGGCCGCCGCGCCGGCCGACGGCCTGCGCCTGTTCAGTTATTTTGTCGAACAGGCGCGCCTCAAGCACGCCAGGGTGGAAACGGGCCAGTTCGGCGCCGACATGAAAGTGTCGCTGACCAACGATGGTCCGGTCACCTTCTGGCTGCAAACCAACGCCAGGTAAATGAAGCTGACCAGCGATACCTTCCGCAACCGCGCCGCCATGCCGGCGGCGTGCGCCTTTGTGGCGGGCGGCAACCGCAGTCCGCAACTGCGCTGGAGCGAGGTGCCGGCCGGCGTCGCCTCGCTGGTGGTGCTGTGCATGCTGGGCGATGCGCCGGACGGCGATGTGTTTCACTGGGGCGCGGTGGATATTCCGCCGTCGCAGGCGTCGGTTGCCGAAGGCGCCAGCGAGGCATTGCGCCAGGGCCTGAACGACTTCGGCACGGTCGGGTATCATGGCCCCTTGCCGGTGCGGAATGAAACGCACCATTATATTTTTCGCATCTACGCGCTCGACGTGGCGCGGCTGGCACTGCCGGCGCGCTTCAGCTGTGCCGATGTATTGACCGCCATGTATGGCCATATCGTCGACGAAGCACAGCTGATCGGCACTTATACACACATATGACTGACACCACCATTCTGCTGATCCGCCACGGCGAGACGGCCTGGAACGCCGTGCGCCGCCTGCAGGGCCACATCGATATTCCCTTGAACGAAGAGGGCGAACGCCAGGCCGCGGCGCTGGCGCGCGCGCTGTCCGCCGAAAAGATCGACGCCGTGGTCTCCAGCGACCTGCAGCGCGCCGTGCAGACCGCGCAGGCGGTGGCCGCGCAGCACGCCGGCATCGCGCTGCAAACCGACGCCCAGCTGCGCGAGCGCGCCTACGGCGTGTTCGAAGGCATGCTGTACCAGGACATCCAGGACGAATACCCGGCCGACTTCACCCTGTGGCAGGCGCGCGATATCGACGCCGTGATGCCGCACGGCGAGCGCATGGCGGAAAGCTTCCGCCAGTTCTACGAGCGCGTCATCGGCGCGCTGCGCAAGGTGGCGGCGCGTCATCCGGGCCGGACGGTGGCCGTGGTGGCCCACGGCGGCGTGCTGGAATGCGCCTACCGCGAGGCGCGCGGCATCCAGCTCGACAGTCCGCGCGATTTCCAGGTCAAGAACGCCAGCGTCAACCGCTTCATCGTCGAGGACGGCAAGTTGGTGCTCACTAGCTGGGGCGAGGTGGGCCACCTTGCGCCGGCCGCCATGGACGACGTGATCTGAAGCGGCGCTTATAAAGTCAAGACTGCACATTTGCCGAATTCATAAAAAATAGTGCTTATTATTTGAGCAGGGCTTCGGTTAAAATAGAAGGTTCCTTCTCCCGACATTCAGGTATCGTCAGTGCAAATCGGCCCTCATTTACTGCGTAACAACGTTTTTGTCGCTCCCATGGCGGGGGTGACGGATCGTCCTTTCCGCCAGCTGTGCAAAGAGCTGGGCGCGGGCTATGCGGTGTCTGAAATGGCGGCCTCCAATCCGCGCCTGTGGGCCACGGAAAAGAGTTCGCGCCGCACCGACCACACCGGCGAGATGGAGCCGAAGGCGGTGCAGATCGCCGGCGCCGACCCGCAGGACCTGGCCGATTGCGCCCGCTTCAACGTCGAGCGCGGCGCGCAGATCATCGATATCAATATGGGCTGCCCGGTCAAGAAGGTGTGCAACGCCTGGTGCGGCTCGGCCCTGCTGCAGGACGAAGAGCTGGTCAAGCGCATCGTCGATGCGGTGGTGGGCGCGGTCGATGTGCCGGTCACGCTGAAGTTCCGCACCGGCTGGGACCGCGAGAACAAGAACGCGCTGAACATCGCGCGCATCGCCGAGGACGCCGGTATCGCCATGCTGACCCTGCATGGCCGCACCCGCGCCGACGGCTACAAGGGTGACGCCGAGTACGACACCATTGCCGCCGTCAAGAAATCGGTTTCAATTCCAGTCGTGGCCAACGGCGACATCACGTCGCCGGAAAAAGCCAGATTCGTGCTGGACTACACCGGCGCCGACGCCGTCATGGTGGGCCGCGCCGCGCAGGGCCGTCCGTGGATTTTCCGCGAGATCGACCATTACCTGCGCACCGGCAAGCACCTGCCGGCGCCGTATGTCGACGAGGTGCGCGCGCTGATGGATGAACACCTGCGCGGCCACTACGCCTTCTACGGCGACTATCTCGGTGTGCGCACGGCGCGCAAGCACATCGGCTGGTATGTGCGCGACCTCCAGGGCGGCGAGGCGTTCCGGCAGAAAATGAACCTGCTGGAATCCGTCGAAGAACAGTTGCTTGCCGTAGACCAATTCTTCGAATCCCAGTGGACCTACGGCGAACGGTTACAATACCGCCTCGCTGAAGATTTGCAGGCAGCCTGAACGGCTCCGAGAGTATAAAAAAAGTCACATCATCAGAAGGGTAAACGTTTCCAGCCACAAGCCGGAGCGATTTACCAGCGTCAACAGATTAATTAGCCGAACGACAAGAAAATGAGCAAAGAAAGTATCCAGGAAGTAGTCCAGAAGAGTCTCGAAGAATACTTCGCCGACCTGGGCGAGCAACAGGCATCGAACATCTACGACATGGTTGTGCTGACCGTTGAAAAACCGATACTGGAAGTGGTTATGACCCGTGCCGACGGCAATCAGTCGCACGCCGCGCAGATGCTGGGCATCAACCGCAATACCTTGCGCAAGAAATTACAGGAACACGGCCTGCTGTAAAAGCGCCCGTTCTATCCGGCATGAAGTGGCTGGGGACAGCCGCTGTTGCTGACCGAATATTTAACCACCTCGTCTTTCATCGCCATGATTAAACAAGCTCTCATCTCCGTCTCCGACAAAACCGGTGTGCTGGACTTCGCGCGCGCGCTGTCCGCCATGGGCGTCAACATCCTGTCGACCGGCGGCACCGCCAAACTGCTGGCCGATAACGGCGTCGCCGTGACCGAAGTTGCCGACTACACCGGTTTCCCGGAGATGCTGGACGGCCGCGTGAAAACGCTGCATCCGAAAGTCCACGGCGGCATCCTGGCCCGCCGCGATTTCCCTGAGCACGTGGCCAAGCTGGAAGAGCACAACATTCCCACCATCGACATGGTGGTGGTCAACCTGTATCCGTTCCAGGCCACTGTGGCCAAGGACACCTGCACGCTGGACGACGCCATCGAGAACATCGACATCGGCGGTCCGGCCATGCTGCGTTCGGCTGCCAAGAACCACAAGGACGTGGTGGTGATCTGCGATCCATCCGACTACGGCGTGGTGCTGGCGGAAATGAAGACCACCGACAATGCGCCTGGCTATGTCAGCTACGATACCCGTTTCACGCTGGCCACCAAGGTCTACGCGCACACCGCGCAGTACGACGGCGCCATCGCCAACTACCTGACCAGCCTGGATGCGACCCGCGCCCACGGCAGCCGCAGCGCCTATCCGAAAACGCTGAACGTGGCGTTTGAAAAAGTGCAGGACATGCGCTACGGCGAGAACCCGCACCAGTCCGCCGCGTTCTACCGCGACGTGACCAAGACCGAAGGCGCGCTGGCCAACTACAAGCAGCTGCAAGGCAAGGAACTGTCGTTCAACAACATCGCTGACGCCGATGCGGCGTGGGAATGCGTGAAGAGCATGGGCGGCTTCGACCAGTCGGCGGCCTGCGTCATCGTCAAGCACGCCAATCCGTGCGGCGTGGCGCTGGGCGCGAACGCGGCCGATGCGTACAAGCGCGCGCTGCAAACCGACCCGACGTCGGCGTTTGGCGGCATCATCGCCTTCAACGTGGAAGTCGATGGCGTGGCGGCGACCGAGCTGGCCAAGCTGTTCGTCGAGGTGCTGATTGCGCCGTCGTTCACCGCCGAAGCCAAGCAGATCCTGTCGGCCAAGCAGAACGTGCGCCTGCTGGAAATCCCGCTGGGCAATGGCGTCAACGCGATGGACTTCAAGCGCGTCGGCGGCGGCCTGCTGGTGCAGTCGGCCGACGCGAAAAACGTGATGCTGGCCGATGTCAAAGTCGTCAGCAAGAAGCAGCCTACGCAGCAGGAACTGCAGGACATGATGTTTGCCTGGCGCGTGGCGAAGTACGTGAAATCGAACGCGATTGTCTTCTGCGGCAATAACATGACGCTGGGCGTCGGCGCTGGCCAGATGAGCCGTATCGACTCGGCCCGCATCGCGTCGATCAAGGCGCAGAACGCCGGCCTGTCGCTGGCTGGTTCGGTGGTGGCGTCGGATGCCTTCTTCCCGTTCCGCGATGGCCTGGACGTGGTGGTCGATGCAGGCGCGACCTGCGTCATCCATCCGGGCGGCTCGATGCGCGACCAGGAAGTGATCGATGCGGCCGACGAGCGCGGCGTCGTCATGGTGTACACGGGCACGCGCCACTTCCGTCATTAATTCACGGCTGACTCCGTTTAAAAAGCCCGCAAGCTTGCGGGCTTTTTCTTTACTGCATACAATCCATCAATGATTATTCTCGGCATCGACCCAGGCTTGCGGACTACCGGCTTTGGCGTCATCCACAAGCAGGGCGGCAAGTTGCGCTACATCGCCTCGGGCACCATCAAGAGCGGCGAGGGCGACCTGCCGACGCGGCTCAAGGTGATCCTGGACGGCGTGGCCGAAGTGGCGCGCGTCTACCAGCCCGAGTGCGCGGCCATCGAACAGGTGTTCGTCAACGTCAATCCGCAATCGACTTTGCTGCTGGGCCAGGCGCGCGGCGCGGCGATCTGCGCGCTGGTGTCGGCCGAACTGAGCGTGGCCGAGTATTCGCCGACGCAGGTCAAGCAGGCCGTGGTCGGCACCGGACGCGCCGTGAAAGCGCAGGTGCAGGACATGGTGGCGCGCCTGCTGTCGCTGCCGGGTTTGCCGGGCACCGATGCCGCCGATGCGTTGGGCGTCGCCATCTGCCACGCCCACAGCCGCGAAACGCTGACCTTGATCGCTGGTGCAGGCGCCGGTTCCGGTGCGGCCAGCGGCCCGCTGGCGGGCTTGCGCATGCGTCGCGGCCGGCTGGTCGGTTAATTCTTCCCCAATTTAAAGGTTAAACACGATGATCGGTCGTCTCTCCGGTATTTTGCTTGAAAAAAATCCGCCGCAATTGTTGGTGGATGTGGGCGGTGTCGGCTATGAAGTCGACGTGCCGATGAGCACCTTCTACAACCTGCCAGGTGTGGGCGAGAAAGTGGTGCTGTTCACGCACCAGGCGATCCGCGAGGATGCGCATTTGCTGTTCGGCTTTGGCAATGCCGAAGAGCGCGCGGTGTTCCGCCAGCTGATCAAGATCACCGGTGTCGGTGCGCGTACCGCGCTGTCCATCCTGTCCGGCATGTCGATCGCCGACCTGGCGCAGGCGGTGACGCTGCAGGAATCGGGCCGCCTGGTCAAAGTGCCCGGCATCGGCAAGAAGACCGCCGAGCGCCTGCTGCTGGAGTTGAAAGGCAAGCTGGGCGCGGACATCGGCGCCGGCGGCGCGCACGCCGTGCCGGATTCGCAATCGGATATTTTGAACGCGCTGCTGGCGCTGGGCTACTCCGACAAGGAAGCCCTGCTGGCGCTGAAAACCGTCCCTGCCGGCAGCGGCGTCTCCGACGGCATCAAGCAAGCCCTCAAAGCCCTCTCCAAAGGCTGATCCGCCTCAAACGCATCACCAGCGGCTCCCCCTAAGCTCGATCAACGAGCCAAGCGGAGCCGCCACCATGCCGCAAGCAACGCGCTATCCCTGGAACCACTTCCCGCCGGTCTACATACACGCCTCCAGGTAGTTTTCTCTGGGCGTGTTACGGTCGGTTTGAATTACTTTTTGGTGGATGATTTTGTGAGTCATGGCGGAACTCTCGCCAACTTGCGTGGTCATATCCTTGCGCAGAAAGGCTACGTGCTCGGCGCGACGGTTTTGGCCGGCAATGATTATTCGGCAGAGTTGGCACTTTCGGATGGCAAACTGGCGGCGCTACGGAGGCAGCATGGACATATCAAATATTGGTGGCGACAGCGATTCGGATTCGGATTTGAATCCCTCACCGCGTCAGAGTCCCGATTTCTCAGCCGCGCTCGAACGATTGAGGGGCTCCGTGAGAGCCTGGGAGGAATTGCTCGCTGAATGCAAGGTGGAGCCGCTGGTCTTGATATCAGTTCCTCCTCATCCTGCAAACCCCGCCCAAACTCGACTAAGCCGATCGCCGAGGCAGGGTAAAATGGTGGGATGAGCATCCAGACCGACAACTTTACCGAACAGCGCATCATCGATGCCGCCCCGTCCTCGCCCAACGAAGAGGCGATCGAGCGCGCGTTGCGCCCCAAGCATCTCGATGAATATGTCGGGCAGTCCAAGATCCGCGATCAGCTGGAAATCTTCATCTCCGCCGCCCGCAAGCGCCAGGAAGCGCTCGACCACACGCTGCTGTTCGGCCCGCCAGGCCTGGGTAAAACCACGCTGGCCAACATCATCGCGCGCGAGATGGGCGTCAACCTGCGCCAGACTTCCGGCCCTGTGCTGGAACGGCCCGGCGACCTGGCCGCCATCCTGACCAACCTGGAAGCCAACGACGTCCTGTTCATCGACGAAATCCACCGCCTGTCGCCGGTGGTCGAAGAGATCCTGTACCCGGCGCTGGAAGACTACCAGATCGACATCATGATCGGCGAAGGCCCGGCGGCGCGCTCGGTCAAGCTCGACCTGCAACCGTTCACGCTGGTCGGCGCCACCACCCGCGCCGGCATGCTGACCAATCCGCTGCGCGACCGCTTCGGCATCGTCGCCCGCCTGGAGTTCTACAACACCAGCGAGCTGACCCAGATCGTCACCCGCAGCGCCGCGCTGCTGAAAGCCGCCATCGATCCCGAAGGCGCGCACGAAATCGCCCGCCGCGCGCGCGGCACGCCGCGTATCGCCAACCGCCTGCTGCGCCGCGTGCGCGACTATGCCGAAGTGAAGAGCAACGGCGAAATCACCAAGGCCGTGGCCGACGCCGCGCTGGTCATGCTCGACGTCGACACGGTCGGCTTCGACGTCATGGACCGCAAGCTGCTGGAAGCGGTGCTGTACAAATTCGGTGGCGGCCCGGTCGGCATCGGCAACCTGGCGGCGGCCATCGGCGAGGCGGCCGACACCATCGAAGACGTGCTGGAACCCTATTTGATCCAGCAAGGCTTCCTGCAACGCACGCCGCGCGGCCGCGTCGCCACGCCGGCCGCCTACAAGCACTTTGGCGTGACGCCGCCGCGCATCAGCCCCAACGGCGAATTGTGGAGCGATCTGTAATGCAGATCTGGGTCGACGCCGACGCCTGTCCCGCCGTCATCAAGGAAATTCTCTACCGCGTGGCCGACCGCATGCAGATGCAGGTCACGCTGGTGGCCAACCAGCTGCTGCGCGTGCCGCCGTCGCGCTTCATCCGCTCGGTGCAGGTGCCGTCCGGCACCGATGTGGCGGACCAGGAAATCGTGCGCTTGCTGGAAGCGGGCGACCTGGTCGTCACCGGCGACATCCCGCTGGCGTCGGACGTGCTGAAGAAGGGCGGCTACGCGCTCAACCCGCGCGGCGAGTTCTACACCAACGACAACATCGCGCAGATGCTGACCATGCGCGCTTTCATGGACGAGCTGCGCGGCAGCGGCGTCGACACCGGCGGCCCGGCTGCCTTCAGCCAGTCCGACCGGCAGAGTTTCGCCAACAGCCTGGACCGCCACTTGGCCAAGCACAAGCGCAGCAATGGATGAACTGCGCGCCATCTCGACCTTTATCCGGGCTGCCGAACTGGGCAGCTTCAACAAGGTCGCCGAAGCGCAGGGCACCACGCCGCAGGCCGTCAGCAAGACCATCCGCCAGTTCGAGCAGCATCTCGGCGTGCGCCTGTTCCACCGCACCACGCGCAACAGTTCGCTGACCGAGGAAGGCCAGCGCCTGCTGGAATCGATCAAGCCCAGCATGGACGGCGTGGTCGGCGCGCTGGCCCGCGCCCGCAGCGCCGCGCGCGAGGACGAAGGCACGATACGCGTGGCCGCCTCCGGCTCGATGGGGCGGCGCATCCTGATGCCCTTGCTGGCCGAGTTCCAGCTGAGCTATCCCGGCATCCAGATCGACCTGATCCAGGAAGACGGCTTCAGCGACCTGGTCAACGACCGCATCGACGTCGGCTTCCGTGGCGGCAATGCGCCCGACGCGCAGATCGTCAGCCGCCGCCTGTTCCCGGTGCAGCAGATCGTCTGCGCCTCGCCGGATTACCTGAAGCGCCACGGCACGCCGCGCAGCCTGCCGGATTTGCAGTCGCACCGCTGCACCGCCTACCGCCAGCCCGGCAGCGGCCGGCCGATGGCCTGGGAATTCGAGATTGACGGCGACACCGTGTTCCACCACGTGCAGCCTGTCCTGCTCAGCAACGATCCGGACACCGAGATGCACGCCGTGCTGGCCGGTATCGGCATCGGCCAGATCGACAGCATCAACGCCGCCGCCGCCATCCGCGCCGGGCTGCTGACACCGCTGCTGACCGACTACGTCAGCGCGCGCATGGGCTTTTACCTGTACTTCCCGCAGCGCGCGGACATGCCGGGCCGCGTGCGGCGCTTCGTCGACTTCATCGTCGAGCGCTTGCTCAACAGCCAGGAATTTTATATCAACTTTAAGTTGATGCTGTAACGGCTGATAGCCACTACTTTGGTTGTGCTGGCACGCCTATAGTTCACCTGTCTTTCAACCCAACAGGAGAACTACCATGAACAATCGCGTTGCTGTCATTACCGGTGCTTCGAGCGGCATCGGCCTTTCCACCGCCAAACTGCTGGCCGCACGCGGCGCCAAAGTCGCCTTGCTGGCGCGCCGCAAGGAAGTGCTGGACTACGCTGTCAATGAGATCCGCGCCGCCGGCGGCGAAGCGCTGGCGCTGGCGGTCGATGTCACCGACCAGGCTTCGGTCGAGGCCGCTGCGGCCGCAGTGGAGAGCGCTTACGGTCCGGCCAACCTGGTCTTCAACAATGCCGGCGTGATGCTGCCGGGCGCCATCGAGGCGTGTGAAACCGATGCCTGGGAACACCAGATCGACCTCAACGTGACCGGCGTGATGCGTGTGATCTCGGCCTTCGTGCCGCAGCTGGTCAGGAGCGCGGAGCAGGGCGCCACGGTGGACCTGATCAACACCTCGTCCATCGCCGCCCAGAACATCTATCCGTACTTCGCGGTCTACAGCGGCACCAAGGCCTACGTCAGCCACCTGAGCCGCCACCTGCGCGCGGAACTGGGGCCGAAGGACATCCGCGTGTCGCTGATCGAGCCGGGCATCACCGAGACCGAACTGCAAGGCCACTGGACTTTCCAGGGCGCCAAGGACTGGTTTGCCGGCGCGGCGCAGAGCATGGAGTTGCTGCAGCCGCAGGACGTGGCCGAAGTCGTCGCCTTCCTGGCGGCGCAGCCTAAGCACGTGAACCTGCAACAGGTCGTCGTCATGCCGACCAAACAGGCGACGTAGTCACTTCTTATCGATGCGCATGGTGGGGACGAAGCGGGTCAGGTAGAGCGTCACGCAGGCGCCGATCAGCACGACCAGGAGGCGCACCCACAGGTGGTCGGTGCGCCAGATCGAATAGCTCATCGATCCCCACATGAAGATCAGCACCCAGATCTTGCCGCGCAGCGGTATGCCGCGGCCGTTTTCGTAATCGCGCAGATACTTGCCGAAGACGCGGTTGGTTTGCAGCCAGTTGTGCAGTCGCGGCGAGGCGCGCGCGAAGCAGGCGGAGGCCAATAGCAGGAAGGGCGTGGTCGGCAGCAGCGGCAGAAAGATGCCGAGCACGCCCAGTATCACCGCCAGCACGCCTATCGTGTTGAGAATTATTTTCATTTGGCCAAATCGTATCACCTTGGGTTAGACTGTGACAAAATGATAGCGCTAACTTCAATGGAGGAGACGATGAAGAAAATCCTGCTGGCCGTCCTGGCCGGTGTCGTGATGATGTCCAGTGCCTGGGCCGACACGCAGTACAAGATCCTGGTGCTGGCCATGCCGAGCAAATACCACTACGAATACATCCCGGTGGCGCGCGACAGTTTTGAAAAGCTCGGCAAGCTGCATGCGTTCGACATGACCTATACCAACAAGCCGGAAGTCTTCGATGGCGACCTGAGCCAGTACGCCGCCGTAATGTTCCTGAACACGCCGCCGGAAGAGCTCAACGAGGCGCGCCGCAAGAAGTTCGAGGACTACATGAAAGCCGGCGGCAACGCCATGCTGGTGCACCGTTCGCTGATCATTCCGCCGAACACCTGGCCGTGGTTTGAAAAGCTGATCGGCCGCCACGTCGGCACGCATCCGATGCTGCAAACCGGCGTGGCCGATGTGGTCGATAAAAAATTCCCGGCCGCCTTCGGCCTGCCGGACCACTGGATCTGGAGCGATGAATGGTATGTGTTCGACGATCCGTACAAGATCAGTATCAATCCGGTGCTGAACGTCGACGAGAGCAGCTACGACCCGACCAAGATCTGGCCGGGGCAGGTGTCGCACGGCATGGGCAAGGACCATCCGGTGAGCTGGTATCACTACGTGGACAAGAGCCGCGTGTTCGTCACCGCGCTGGGGCATGACGGCAATATGTACAAGGATCCGCAATACCTGGCGCATCTGATGGGTGGCATCTGGTGGACTGCCACCGGCAAGGGCGTCAAGCCGTAATTACTCCTGGCGCACCCAGGTCTGCGAGCGGCCCAGCATCGGTACGCCGATGTAGCCGCGCACGCTGAGTTTCTTGCCGCCGTCGGTCAGGTGCATCTTGCTCTTGTAGACCTTGCCGTTGTTCGGGTCGAGGATTTCGCCGCCGGCGTATTCATCGCCGTCTTTCTTCAGGCCGGACAGGATGGTCATGCCGAGGATGGGCTGGTCCTTGCGCGCGTCGTCGCATTTTTCGCATTTCGGCGACGGGTCTTCGTTCGGCTCGCGGAACAGTTGTTCGATCTTGCCTTGCAGAACACCGTTGTTTTCGGTGATGCGGATCAGCGCCTTCGGCTTGCCGCTGACGTCGTCGATGTTTTTCCACAGGCCGACTGGCGAGCTGCTGTCGGCAAAGGCCGGCGAGATCGACAGTACGGCTGTGGCGATGAAGGCGATGAATTTCATGGAGGTCTCCTATGGTTGTTGTGTGCCAATGATGGCACACACAGGAGCCCTCCGATTAGAGGGCTTCGTCGGTTTCTCAACCTCCAGTGATCTGGTTGGCGGCCTGCACCAGGCGGGCTTTTTCATCGAGACGGAAGCGCGCATAGGCCAGGTTGTCTTCCAGCGTCGAGGTCATGCCCGCGTCCAGATGCGCCTTGATCCATTCCGACATCTGATCCAGCGGCACGCTGCTCCAGTAGACGCCCGGCGCGCTCTTGGCCAGCACGTTGGGACGGTTGCCCGGATTCGCTGCGGTCAGCCGGTCGACATTGGTGGTGAAGGTCTGCCACGACAATTGCGGATTGGCGTCGTTCAGTCCGAACACCAGTCCCAGCCGCAGCACCTCGGCCTGCGCCGGAATCTCCGGCGACAGCGCGATGGCCGCCGCCTGCGCCGCCAGTTGCGGATCGCGCACGCGCATCAGGATCGGATAGTAGCGGCGCACTTCGGTTTCATTGGCGGCGCCCTTGGCCACCGCGTGCAGTTGCTCGAAGGTGGCGGCGTCGGCGTTCTGCGCGACGATGGTCAGGATCATGCTCTGCTCGTCCGGCGTGATGCTCTTGCGGTCCTTCAGGAAGGCGGCAAAGCGTTGCCGCGCCTGCGCCACGATTTCCTGGTCGCCCCAGGCGCCGAGCCGGCCGATGATGCTGCGGCGCAGGCGCTGCACGCCGGCGGTCTCGTCGGCCGCAGGCTGCCAGCCCAGCCGCGTCGCCACCGGTTTCAGCAGCTTGCTGGCGTAGGCCAGGTAGGCGGCATGGCCGGGCGTGCCGCGCTCGGCCTGTTCCACCGTCGACAGCGCTTCAATGATCTGGTTCCAGGCCCGCTCGTTGGGATCGTCGCCCATGGCGGCCACCAGCGACAGGTAGGAAGCCAGCGGCTGCGTGCCTTGCTCCACCTGCGCCCACTGGTCGTCCAGCAGCGCGATGCGGTCGCCGGCCGGCATGCTGCGGAATTGCTGGGCGTTGGTGCGCAGCGTGGCGTCGTCGTAGGCGGTGCGGAAGAAGCCGTCGGCGCCGGCGTTGATGCTCAGCGCCTGGTCGCAGCGGCCGGCCGCCACGCGTTGGCCTGGTTCGGTAAACAGCAGCGATTGCGGCTGGGCGTCGGCGCCGATGCGCATGCGCAGCGGCACGTTCCAGTGCTGGTGTGCGGTGTCGCTGCCTTGCAGCAGGAAGCGCTGTTGCGTCAGCTGGATGGTGCGCGCGCCGGCGACGTCGCAGGTGGCGGCCACCGAAACGATCGGGAAGCCTGGCTGGTTGATCCACAGGTGCGCCAGCGCGCCGATATCGCTGCCGCTGGCCTTGCTCAAGGCGTTCCACAGGTCGACGCTGGTGGCGTTGGAATAGGCGCGGTCCTTCATGTAGGCGCGGATGCCGGTGCGGAAGGTGTCCGGGCCGATGTACGCTTCCAGCATGCGCAACACCGCCTGGCCCTTGTTGTAGATGATCAGGCCGTCGGCGCCGTTCTCCGGCGCCAGTTCGTCGATGACCGGGTTGTGCACCGGCTTCGAATCGATGCGGGCGTCGACGCGCATCGCTGCTTCCTTGCCGCCGTCTTCCTGCTCGCGCACATGCCAGGTCGGATTGCGCATCTCGGTTTCCTTGGCGGTGAGCCAGGAGGCAAAGCTTTCGTTGAGCCAGATGTCATCCCACCAGCCCATGGTCACCAGGTCGCCGAACCACTGGTGCGCCATCTCGTGCGCCTCGATGCTGAACACCAGCTGGCGGTTGTCGATGGTGGAGGCCGGCGTCAGTAATAAAGTCTGGTCGTTGTAGGTGATCGCGCCCCAGTTTTCCATCGCGCCCTGGAAGCCGCCCGGCACGGCGATGGCGTCCAGCTTGGGCAGCGGGAACGGGTGGTCGAAATACTCGTTGTAATCGAGCAGGATCTGGCGCGCATTGCTCAGCGCCACGGCGCCGTTCTGTTCCTGGCCGCGCACCGCCCACACGTTGATGTCGGTGTTGCCGGCCTTGGTGCTGATGCTGGCCATGTCGCCGCTGGTGAGCTCGATCAGGTAGGACGGCATCTTCGGCGAGCGCGCGAAGCTGGTGGTGGCGGTGTTGCCGCTCACCGTGCGTTTGGTCACCGGCATGTTGGAGATCGACACCCACTTGGCCGGCGTGGTGGTGGTCAGCTGGAAGGTCGAACGGAACGCCGGCTCGTCCCAGCACGGGAACATGCGGCGCGCATCGGTGGCTTCGAACTGGGTCGACAGCAGGATGTCCTTGCTGCCGTCCGGTTTGACGAACGGCTGGGCGAACAGGCCGCGCGGGCCGGTCTCGATCTTGGCGGTGTAGGCCAGCGTCAGCGTGTGGTTGCCGGGCGCGGCCGGCTTGGGCAGGGTGACGGAGACGATCTGGCGCTTGGCGTCGATCACCGTGCTCTTGACCGGCTTGCCGTCAAAGCGCACCTGCTGGAAGCGCATGTCGATGGCGTTGAACTGGATGGTGGCGCTGGCTTCGCGGAACAGCAGCTCGACGGTTTCCTTGCCGCGCAGCGTGCGCTTGTCCACGTCGGGCACGATGCTGACGTCGTAGTTGACGGGGATGACGTTCTTCGGCAAATGCCCGGGCGCCTGGTCGAACGAGAACGGGGCTTGCTGCGGCGCGGGCGCGGCCGATGCAGCATTCAACAGCAGCGCGGCGGCGCTGGCAAGCAGGGTACGGGGCAAAAGCAAACTGTGCATAACGAAGACATCTCCTGAAGGCGCGTGAAGTAAATCCGACTAAATCTATGCCGGAAATATCGCCATCGTCAACCGTTGTTGCAGAGTTTGTGTTTGATGCGTGCAGATTCACTAAACACAACGATGCTTGCATGTTGCATTTGACATGCGAATTTCGCATACCTATATTTTATTCGATCTAAACCGTTTAGCACGCTGCAGGACGCTGCGCGTATCCATCTGAAAGGTATTTAATAATCTAAAAAGGGAGTTTTGATGTCCAGAAATTTGAAAGCTATTCCGCTGGCGATCACGCAACTGATCACTGCCGGCGCGTTTTCGGCTGCCTTCATTTCACCGGCGATGGCGCAGGCGGACGCGCAGGCCGAGTCGCCGATCACCAAGGTTGAAATCACCGGCAGTTTCATTCGCCGCGCCGACGCGGAAACGCCCAGCCCGGTGCAGGTGCTGACGGCCGCCGATCTGAAAAACTCGGGCTACACCTCGGTGGCCGATGTGCTGCAACACATCACCGCCAATGGCGCCGGCACGCTGAGCCAGACCTTCTCGGGCGGCTTCGCGGCCGGCGGCGCCGGCATCTCGCTGCGCGGCCTGAACGACAACGCCACGCTGGTGCTGATCGACGGCCACCGCATGGCGCCGTATCCGCTGGCGGATGACGGCTCGCGCTCGTTCGTCGACATTTCCAATATTCCGTTCGATTCGGTCGAGCGCATCGAGATCCTGAAGGACGGCGCTTCGGCCGTCTACGGTTCGGACGCGATGGCCGGCGTGGTCAACGTCATCCTGAAGAAAAACCTGACCGGCACATTCCTCTCGGCCGAGGGCGGCCGGGCGACCCAGGGCGGCGGCCAGACCAGCCACGCCACCATCACGCACGGCCTGGGCGATCTCGACAAGGACGGCTACAACGCCTACTTCAGCGCCGAGTACCGCCACCAGGATTCGATCCGCTACAACCAGCGCGCCGACGGCGGCACCTGGCAGGCGTTGGACATGTCGGCTTACGGCGGCAGCAACAAGGCCACCGGCGTCATCACGCCGCAGAACACCGCGCCGCTGACCTTGTCGCCATACTTCCTGAATCCGAATGTGACGCGCGTACCGGGCGCCAACAACAGCGCCGCCTTCGGCTTCTTCCCCGGCTCGGCCTGCAGCAGCTACGCGCAACTGGCGTCGGGCGGCTGCGCCTATGACGATCCGTACAAGGAAATCCAGCCGAAGACCGAGAACATCAACCTGATCGCCAGCCTGACCAAGAACCTCGGCAACGGCTGGCAGGCGGACTTCAAGGCCTCCATGTTCGAGAGCAAGGTGCGCCTGCCGCAGGGCTTCACCAACTTCCCGTCGGCATACGGCCAGCAGCTGGAAATGATGTCCGGCGTGCCGCCGCACTACCTGGCTGGCACCGCGATTCCGACGATACGCGTGCCGGCCAATTATCCGGGCAATCCGTTCGGCGTCGCCGCCATCCTGCGCGGCCCGATTCCCGGCGCACCGGACCGCAACATCACCACCGACTCCAAGGCCTACCGCCTGGTGGCGGACGTGACCGGCAACTGGGCGTCGTGGGATATCGACGCCTCGATCGGCTACACGCGCAACAACCTGGACCGCAACAGCACGGGCAACCTGAACGTGCCGGCGCTGAACGCGGCGCTGAACCGTGCGACCAATCCTTACCTGGTGTACGGCCAGAACACGCCGGAAGACATGGCCGCCATCTTCCGCAACGTGTCCTCGTACGATACTTCGGAACTGGACTTCGCCGAGCTGCACGGCTCGCGTTCGGTGGCCACGCTGCCAGGGGGCGACCTGATGGTCAGTATCGGCGCCGAAACCTTCAAGACCAAGCTGTCGGCGCCGGCCATGCCTAACGCCGACGGCAACACCAACGGCGCCTATGCCTTCGGTTCCGAGACCGCCAGCTCGGCCTACATGGAATTCGTGGCGCCGGTGCTGAAGAACCTGGAAATCGACGGCGCCGTGCGTTTCGACCACTACAGCCTGGCCGGCAATTCGACCACGCCTAAGCTGGCGTTCAAGTACATGCCGACCGACGCCATCGCCTTGCGCGGCACGCTGTCGAAAGGCTTCCGCGCGCCGGGGCCGGCCGAGAACGGCAACTCCGCCAGCAGCGGCGGCGTCGGCAGCAACGCCGATCCGATCTTGTGCGCCTCCGGCTACCAGGCCAATGGCCAGTATCCGCGCGGCACCGTGATCGCTTCGTGTAACGAATCGCTGATCGGCCTGACCACCACCAATCCCGACCTGAAGCCGGAGAAATCGGTGTCCGCCACGCTGGGCCTGATCCTGGAACCGGTCAAGGGCTGGAGCACGGCGATCGACCTGTACCAGATCACCGTCAAGGACCAGATCGTCGGCGGCCCGCTGTCCGGCACGCCGGTACGCAACTCGCCGGAGCCTAGCGATTGCGCCGACGGCAACGGCGGCACCTACACCTGCACGCCAAGCGTGGGCCGCATCGCGTATTACCCAGCGACGCCGATCAACGCCAACAGCACCCGCACGCGCGGCATGGAATTCGACACCCGCTACCGCTTCAACCTGGGCGACTACGGCCGCTTGAAAACCGAGTTCCAGTTCGCCCACGCGTTCAGCTACGTGATGAACATCGGCGGCGTGGCGTATGAGCTGGCCGGCGGCCACGGTCCGGCAGGCATTGGCGCCGACACCGCCAATCCGAAGGACCGCGCGCAGCTGGAGCTGACCTGGGAGAAGGGCAAGTGGGATGTCGCCACCACCTTCCACTGGATTTCCAGCTACAACCTGACCGACCCGACCAGCGGCCAGCTGACCTGCGCGGACGGCGGCACCATGAACGGCATTTTCCCGGAGGGGAATACGCCTGAGCAGTTCTGCAAGGTGCACTCCTTCCTGGAAACCGACCTGTCGGCGCATTACAAGCTGGACAAGCAGTGGACCTTCCACGCTTCGGTGACCAACCTGTTCAACCAGGCGCCGCCGGTGGACGTCAGCACCTACGGCAGCGGCCGGCCATACAATCTGTCGCTGCACTCGGCCGGTGCGATTGGTCGCTTCGTCAACGTGGGCGTGAACTACACGTTCTGACCGTTTTGATCTAAAACTGCACATATTATCTAAAATAAGATAATATGTGCAGATGAAAAAAACAGCTGAACATCAGAATCTGCTCGCGCAGATGCAGCAAGTCGCGGAAGGGCTGGGCAAAACGCTCGCGCCTTTCTGCGAAGTCGTGCTGCACGACCTGACCGAGCCGGAGCACGCCATCCTGGCGATCCACAACAACCTGTCGGGCCGCGACGTCGGCGCGCCGGCGACCGAGCTGGGCCTCGCACGCGCTGCCGATCCGGCGTTCGAGCAGGTCATCGCCAACTATCCCAACACCTTCCCCGACGGCCGCCTGGCCAAGAGCACCTCGATCGGCATCAAGGACAGCCAGGGCCATTACATCGCCGCGCTGTGCCTGAATGTGGACCTGACCGTGTTCCGCAGCCTGAACACCATGCTGACGCAATTCGGCAGCGTGGACACGGCCGCCGCCGTCACGGAAACCATGGCGCCGAGCGGCGCCGACGCCATCCGCCAGCGCATCGACCAGTTCGCCGCACGCCTTGGCACCACGCCGCGCGCGCTGAAGTCCGACGAGCGCAAGGCGTTGATGCGCGAGCTGAAGGAATCCGGCCTGAGCGAAGTGCGCCGCGCGATGGACATCGTCGCCGCCTATCTCAACGTCTCCCGCGCCACCGTCTACAACGATGCGCGCTAATCCACTACAGGAAAAATCATGAGTGAACTGAAACTGCCTACTTTTGAAGACGTGGTTGCCGCATCCGAGCGGATTGCCGGCGTGGCCCACCGCACGCCGGTGCTGACCTCGACCACGGCGAATACCGAGCTGGGCGCGGAAATCTTCTTCAAGTGTGAAAACTTCCAGCGCATGGGCGCGTTCAAATTCCGCGGCGGCTACAATTCGCTGGCCAAGTTCACGCCGGAGCAGCGCAAGGCGGGCGTGGTGGCTTTCTCGTCGGGCAATCACGCGCAGGCGGTGGCTTTGTCGGCCAAGCTGCTGGGCATTCCGGCGACCATCGTCATGCCGCACGACGCCCCGGCCGCCAAGATCGCCGCGACACGCGGCTACGGCGCGCAAGTGGTGATCTACGACCGCTACACGGAAGACCGCGAACAGATCGGCCGCGACCTGGCCGCCAAGCACGGCCTGACGCTGATCCCGCCGTACGACCATGCGGACGTGATCGCCGGGCAGGGCACGGCGGCAAAGGAATTATTGGAAGAGGTGGGACGCCTGGACTATGTATTCGCGCCCTTGGGCGGCGGCGGTCTGCTGAGCGGGACAGCGCTGGCAACGCGCGCATTGTCGCCGGCGGCAAAGATCTACGGCGTGGAGCCGGAAGCCGGCAACGACGGCCAGCAATCGTTCCGCAGCGGCAGCATCGTGCACATCGAAACGCCGAAGACGATTGCCGACGGCGCGCAAACCCAGCACCTGGGCAATTTGACGTTCCCGATCATCCAGCGCGACGTGGACGACATCCTGACGGTGAGCGACGAACAGCTGCGCGCTGAAATGCGCTTCATCGCCGCACGCATGAAAATGGTGATTGAACCGACCGGCGGCCTGGGGCTGGCCGCCGCACGCGCCATAAAAACCCAACTGCAAGGCAAGCGCATCGGCATCATCATCAGCGGGGGCAATGTGGACATTGCCCGCTACGCCGAACTACTGGCCTGAGACCCGCAAGCCAAGCGATACGCATGCCGTACCGCTTAGGGGTCTGACCCCGTACGGGGTCAGACCCCACCTGGCCGTGTGGGTTTAGGCGGGTGGCAACTTGGCAATCTGCTCGCGCATCTTGTCCAGCGTCGCCGAGAAGTTGGCCACGCGTTCCTTCTCCTGCGCCACCACTTCCGCCGGCGCACGCGCCACAAAGCTCTCATTCGACAGCTTGCCGTTAGCCTTGTTGATCTCGCCTTCCAGACGCGCGATCTCCTTGCTCAGACGCTCACGCTCGGCCTTGACGTCGATCTCCACCTTCAGCATCAGCTTGGTCGTACCGACCACCGCCACCGCCGCAGGCGAATCCGGCAGCGCATCGACAATCTGCACCTCGGCCAGCTTGCCCAGCGCCTGGATGTACTGTGCGCACAGCGCCAGCGCTTCCTTGTCGGCCGCATTGCCCGGCTCGACGATCAGCGGCACGCGCAGCGACGGCGCCAGTTGCATTTCACCGCGCAGATTACGGGTCGCATCGATCAGCGCCTTCAGCTGCTGCATCCACGCCTCGGCCGACTCATCGATGTTGGCGGTATTCGCGATCGGATACGGTTGCAGCATGATCGAATCGCCGGTCTTGCCGGCCAGCGGCGCAACCGCCTGCCACAGCGCTTCGGTCACAAACGGGATCACCGGATGCGCCAGGCGCAGCACCACTTCCAGCACGCGCAGCAGCGTGTGGCGGGTCGCGCGTTGCTGACCTTCAGTACCGTTCTGTACCTGCACCTTGGCCACTTCCAGATACCAGTCGCAGTACTCGTCCCACACGAACTTGTAGATGGTCGAGGCGATGTTGTCGAAGCGGTAGTCTTCGAAGCCCTTGGCCACATCCAGCTCGGCCTTTTGCAGCAGCGAGATGATCCACTTGTCGGCGTTCGACAGGTCGGCCTCGGAAGCCGAGCAGTCCTTGCCTTCGGTATTCATCAGCACGAAGCGGGTGGCGTTCCACAGCTTGTTGCAGAAGTTGCGGTAGCCTTCGGCGCGGCCCAGGTCGAAGTTGATGTTGCGGCCCAGCGAGGCGTACGAGGCCATCGTGAAGCGCACCGCATCGGTGCCATAGGCGGCGATACCTTCCGGGAATTCCTTGCGGGTGGCCTTGGCGATCTTCTCGGCCGCTTTCGGGTTCATCAGGCCGGTGGTGCGTTTCTCCACCAGCGCTTCGACGCCGATGCCGTCGATCAGGTCGATCGGGTCCAGCGTGTTGCCCTTGGACTTGGACATCTTCTGGCCCTGCGAGTCGCGCACCAGGCCGTGCACGTACACGGTCTCGAACGGCACCTTGCCGGTGAAGTGCAGGGTGAACATCACCATGCGCGCCACCCAGAAGAAGATGATGTCGAAGCCGGTCACCAGCACCGACGATGGCAGGAAGGCCTTCAGGTCCGGGGTTTCTTCCGGCCAGCCCAGGGTCGAGAACGGCACCAGCGCGGACGAGAACCAGGTGTCCAGCACGTCGTTGTCGCGGCGCAGCGGCGTGGTGACGCCTTGCGCGGCGGCCTTGGCGACCGCTTCCGCTTCGGTCTTGGCGACGTAGATGTTGCCGTTGTCGTCGTACCAGGCCGGAATCTGGTGGCCCCACCACAGCTGACGCGAGATGCACCAGTCCTGGATGTTGTTCAGCCACTGGTTGTAGGTGTTGCTCCAGTTTTCAGGGACGAACTTGATGTCGCCGCTGGCGACTTTTTCCAGCGCCGTTTCGGCGATCGATTTGCCCGGGAAGAAAGTGCCTTCCGGCGCCGGCTTGCTCATGGCGACGAACCACTGGTCGGTCAGCATCGGCTCGATGACGACGCCGGTACGGTCGCCGCGCGGCACCATCAGCTTGTGCGGCTTGACTTCGACCAGCAGGCCCTGCGCTTCCAGGTCGGCGACGATCTGCTTGCGGGCGGCGAAGCGGTCCATGCCGCGATAGGCTTCCGGCGCGTCGTCGGTGATCTTGGCTTCCAGCGTCAGGATCGACGGCATCGCCAGCTTGTGGCGCTGGCCGACGGCGTAGTCGTTGAAGTCGTGCGCCGGCGTGATCTTCACGCAGCCGGTGCCGAAGGCCTTGTCGACGTATTCGTCGGCGATGATCGGGATTTCGCGGCCGACCAGCGGCAGCGTCAGCATCTTGCCGACCAGCGCCTGGTAGCGTTCGTCGGTTGGATCGACCGCCACGGCGACGTCGCCCAGCATGGTTTCAGGACGGGTGGTGGCGACGGTCAGCGAGCCGCTGCCATCGGCCAGCGGGTACTTGATGTACCACATCGAGCCGTCTTCTTCTTCCGACACCACTTCCAGGTCGGAGACGGCGGTGCCCAGCACCGGGTCCCAGTTGACCAGGCGCTTGCCGCGGTAGATCAGGCCTTGCTCGTGCAGACGGACGAAGACGTCGGTCACCACTTTCGAGCGCGTCTCGTCCATGGTGAAGTATTCGCGCTGCCAGTCCGGCGAGGCGCCCAGGCGGCGCATCTGGCCGGTGATGGTGGAGCCGGATTTTTCTTTCCACTCCCACACCTTCTTGATGAACTCTTCGCGGCCGAGGTCGTGGCGCGAGATTTTCTGCGCGTCGAGCTGGCGCTCCACGACGATTTGCGTGGCGATGCCGGCGTGGTCGGTGCCGGGGATCCAGGCGGTGTTATGGCCCAGCATGCGGTGGTAGCGGGTCAGGCCATCCATGATGGTCTGGTTGAAGGCATGGCCCATGTGCAGGGTGCCGGTGACGTTCGGCGGCGGCAGCTGGATGCTGAAAGAAGGCTTGCCGGCGTCGAGGGTGGCGGTGTAATAACCGCGCGATTCCCACTCGGTACGCCAGAACTGTTCAATGTCGGCAGGCTCGAAAGACTTGGCTAATTCCATGATATGGCTGATATATTTTAGTAAATGCGTTTGCGGAGACAGCCATTATAGATGACGCAGCCCCTGCTGCGCATTATTGTGGCAGTGGCAAAATATCATCATTACAACGAGGAGACCTGGCATGCCTGACTTTGAAACATTGACGCTGAGTGTGGAAGACAAGATCGCGACGGTGCGGCTGAACCGGCCGGACAAGCTGAATGCGATGAATGCGGCGATGTGGAACGATATCCGCAGCGCCTTCCGTTACATCGATGAGACGCCGGAGATCCGCGTGGCGATCCTGGAAGGCGAGGGCAAGGCCTTCACCGCCGGCATCGATCTGCAGATGATGATGGGCGTCGGCGCGCAGGTGCGCGACGATTGCGACGGCCGCACGCGCGAGAACCTGCGCCGCGTGATCCTCGATCTGCAGGATACGCTGACCAGTCTGGAACGCTGCCGCAAGCCGGTGCTGGCCGCCGTGCACGGCGCCTGCGTCGGCGGCGGCATCGATCTGATCTGCTGCGCCGACATGCGCTACTGCTCGGTCGACGCCTGGTTCACCGTCAAGGAAATCGATATCGGCATGGTGGCCGATGTCGGCACGCTGCAACGCCTGCCGCGGCTGATCGGCGACGGCATGGCGCGCGAGCTGGCCTACACCGCGCGCAAGTTCGACGCCGCCGAGGCCAAGGACATGCGCCTGGTGAACCGCGTGTTCGAATCGCCGGAGGCGTTGCGCGCCGGCGTGCGCGAGATCGCCGCCGGCATCGCCGCCAAGTCGCCGCTGTCGGTGCGCGGCGTCAAGGAGATGATCAACTACGCCCGCGACCACAGCGTCGCCGACGGCCTCAACTACGTCGCCACCTGGAACGCCGCCATGCTGATGTCGGCCGACCTGCAGGCGGCGATGATGGCCGGCATGAGCAAGACCACGCCGCAGTTCAAGGACTAGCCGGCTAGTCGGCCAGGCGCCAGCTGTCGCGGCCGGTCGCCTTGGCTTCGTACAGGGCGACGTCGGCGCGCTTGTACAGCTGCTCGTGGCTGTCGCCCTCGCGGTAGACGGCGGCGCCGATGCTGGCGCTGATGGCGATCATGGCATCGCCATGCGGCAGCGGTGACGCCAGGTTGGCCAGGATGCGCGTGCACACCGGTTCCAGCGTCTCGCTGTTGTTGGTATGGCTCAGCAGCACGGCGAATTCGTCGCCGCCCAGGCGGAAAGGCCGGTCGGCCTCGCGCACCGCCGCGCGCAGATGGTCGGCGGTGGCGGCCAGCAGCGCGTCGCCGGCGTCGTGGCCATAGGTGTCGTTGACCGGCTTGAAGCGGTCCAGGTCGATCAGCAGCAGCGTGAACGCCGGGCCGCCGCGCTCGGCCTGCGCCACCAGATGGCGCAATTCGTCGTTGAACAGGCGGCGGTTGGCCAGGCCGGTGAGCGGATCGCCGTAAGCCAGCGTTTCCAGCTGCGCCTGGGTGGCGCGCAGTTCGGCGGTGCGCGCCTCGACCATCGCTTCCAGTTCGCGCTGGCGGCGGCGCAGGAAGGCGGTGCGCGCCTGCACCAGGCCGGCGCCCAGCACCAGCACCAGCGCGATCATCGCCAGCCGCGCCACCGGCTCCTGGTGCCAGGCCGGCAGCACCCGCACCGGCACCTCCAGCGGCGCGGCCCACTCGCCGTTGCGGTTGGAGCCGCGCAGTTGCAGCACATAGTCGCCCGGCGGCAGGTTGTTGTAGCTGGCGCGGCGCGAGGTGGCCTCGCTGTCGACCCAGTGGCGGTCGAAGCCTTTCAGCTGGTAGGCGTAGCGGTTGCGCTCCGGCGCCGAGTAGTCGAGCGCGGCAAACTCCACCGAAAAGCCGCGTTCGCGCGCGGCGGTGGTCACGGTGATCGGCGCGGCCTTGCCGGCCAGGCCCGCGTTATACGGGCCGATCGGGATTTCCTTGTCGTTCAGCTGGATGCGCGTGACCACCACCGGCGGCGTGTAGTGCCAGTCGACCAGCGCCTTCGGCCGCACCACGGTCAGGCCGGACAGGCCGCCGAACACCAGTTCGCCCGCCGGGGTGACGGCGCCGGCATTGGTCCAGTAGGTCGGCACGTCCACGCCTTCGCCGGGACCAAGCGCCCGCACCGCCAGCGAACGGGGATCGATGCGCGCCAGGCCGGCGTCGGTGCTGGCCCAGACCATGCCCTGGGCGTCCTGCAGCAGCTTGTTGGCGCCGCTGTCGGGCAGGCCCTGTTGCATGCCGATGCGGCGGAAGCGGCGCCGGCCGTCGGCGTCGGTGCGTTCCAGGATCACGACGCCGGTGCCGAAATTCGACAGCCACAGGCGGCCCTGCTGATCCAGCATCAACGACGACACATAGCCGGGCGGCAGCCGGTCCGGCGTCGTCAGGTCGGTGGGGATGGCCTCGACCGCGTCGGCGCTGACGCGCGCCAGGCCGGTGCGGGTGCCGACCCAGATGTTGTCGCCGGCCGGCAGGATGGCGGTCACGCGCGCATCGCCGAGGTTTTTTTCTTCGTGCCGCAGCAGGCGCGGCGCCGCGCCGGGCGTCAGGTCGAAGCCCCACAGGCCGTCCAGGCCGCCCAGCCACAGCGTGTTGCCGGCCACCGCCAGCGCATAGATTTCCTCCTCGGGCCGCCGCTGCGGCAGCAGCACCCGCTGCACGCTGCGGCCATCGGCGCTGGCGCGGAACAGGCCATGCTGGGTGCCGAGGTAGACGTCGCCGTCGGGACCGGTCACCAGCGTCAGCACGCGGCCCTGCGGCAGGCCGGTGCCGGCGGCCAGGCTGCCGCTGTAGCCCTGGTAGGGATCGATGATGTCGATGCCGCCGCTGATCATGCCGAGCCACAGCCGGCCGTCGGGCGCGACCATCACGCCGGGCACGCTGGCGACGCCGCTGCGGGCGGCGTTCACATGGCGGATGGTGGTCACGGCGCGCGGCTGCGGCGCGTGCTGGCTGATGCCGGCCATGTCGGAGGCGTAGATGATGCCGCTGCGTTCCATGAACATGGCCATCACGTCGTTGTCGGCCAGGCTGTCCGGCGTGTCGGTGCGGTGGCGGATGCGGCGCGAGGTATGGTGCTCGACGTCGAGCACCACGATGCCGCCGTTGGCGCCGTCGGTGCCGACCCAGATTTCGCCTGGCGCCGCTTCGATAATGGCCGAGATGCGTTCATTCTGTAGCGAGGATTGCGGCCCGCTTTCCAGCACCGGCGCCGCCACCGCCGCGCCGGGCGCGAGCAGGAAGGCGCCGCTGGTGCGGCTGCCGATCCACAGGCGGCCGGCGCTGTCCTTGCGCAGCACGCCGATGGCGATGCCGGACTTGCCGGCCAGCGGCACCGGCCGCGCCGGCTGGTCTTGCTGCAATTGGAACAGGCCGCGCCGGGTGCCGGCCCACAGCGTGCCGTCGGCGTCGCGCGCCAGGGCGTCGATGCCGCCTTCGGGCAGGGCGGCGGCGCCCCAGCTGTCGCCGCGGCGGCTGAAGCGGCCGTCGGCGGCCAGATGGTCGAGGCCGCTGCCGGTGGCGATCCACAGGCCGCCTTCGCCGTCGTCGGTCATGGCGGCCACGCGCGGGTCGCGCAGGCCGGTGGGGGAGGCGCGGTAGCGCACGAAGTTGTCGTGTTCCGGATCGTAGCGCGCCAGGCCGCCGGAATTCATGCCGACCCAGAGGCGGCCCCGGCTGTCCACGTGGACGCTGATGATGTAGCTGTCGGGCAGGGCGTCGTCGCGGGCGTCGGCCACGTACTTGACGTGGCGGTTGCCGTCCCAGCGCGTCAGGCCGGACTGGGTGCCGATCCACAGAAAGCCCTGGGCGTCCTGGGCGAAACACAGGCCGCTGCTGATGTCGTTGTGCGCATAGCGCTTGAAGGCGGTGTGGGTCATGCCGGCCCAGCGTTCGCCGGGCGCGGCGCGCACCGGCACCCCCTGCATCAGCAGGCAGAGCAGGAGGCTCAGCAAGGCGAAAATGCGCGGCAGGATGTTGGGTCGGTGACAATTGCTATATGGCATCAGACAACTATACCTGAGTGTCCGCGCCGAGAATGTAGGATTTTTGCCACTTTTCGAACGGCGGGCGTATAATCGGCGCGCTGCCGCAAGGTAGCACACGCTAGGGGTCCTGCGTCGCGCATCTTGGATATGCGCGACGCGGGTGAGAAATACCCTCCGAACCTGATCTGGATAATGCCAGCGAAGGGAAGCTCAGGATGCCGCCGCACCACGCATGGGTGCGGACTGTCGTCCTCCCTCCTTTGCTGGCTCCTGTAGCCCAACAAAGGAGCCAAATGAACGCCAACCCGAAATTCGTGTCCGCCACCGCAACGGTGGACGAGGCAGCGATTCAGCCACTACCCAATTCCCGCAAGATCTACGTGCAAGGCAGCCGCGCCGATATCCGCGTGCCGATGCGCCAGGTGTCGCAGGCCGACACGCCGGCGTCGTTCGGCTTCGAGGCCAATCCGCCAGTCTACGTCTACGACACCTCCGGCCCGTACACCGATCCGGACGCGCGGATCGACATCCGCTCCGGCCTGGCCGACACGCCGCGCCTGCCGTGGATACTGGAGCGCGACGACACCGAGGAACTGGACGGCCCGACCTCCGTCTACGGCAAGGCGCGCCTGGCCGATCCGGCGCTGGCAGAGCTGCGCTTCAACCTGCACCGCCGGCCGCGCCGTGCGCGCGAAGGCAAAAACGTCACGCAGATGCATTACGCCCGCCAGGGCATCATCACGCCGGAGATGGAGTTCGTCGCCATCCGCGAAAACCTGCGCCGCAAGGAGTACATCGAGAGCCTGAAGGCGTCCGGCCCGATGGGCCAGCGGCTGGCCGACCTGATGGGCCGCCAGCATCCGGGACAGAACTACGGCGCCAGCATTCCCGATGAGATCACGGCGGAATTCGTGCGCTCGGAAATCGCCCGTGGCCGCGCCATCATCCCGGCCAACATCAACCATCCGGAAGTGGAGCCGATGATCATCGGCCGCAATTTCCTGGTCAAGATCAACGCCAACATCGGCAACTCGGCGGTGACGTCGTCGATCGGCGAGGAGGTCGAGAAGATGACCTGGTCGATCCGCTGGGGTGGTGATACCGTGATGGACCTGTCGACCGGCAAGCACATCCACGAAACGCGCGAGTGGATCATCCGTAATTCGCCTGTACCTATCGGCACGGTGCCGATTTACCAGGCGCTGGAAAAGGTCAACGGCAAGGCCGAAGACCTGACCTGGGAAATCTTCCGCGACACGCTGATCGAGCAGGCGGAGCAGGGCGTCGACTACTTCACCATCCACGCCGGCGTGCTGCTGCGCTATGTGCCGCTGACGGCCAAGCGCATGACGGGCATCGTCTCGCGCGGCGGTTCGATCATGGCCAAGTGGTGCCTGGCGCATCACAAGGAATCGTTCCTGTACACGCATTTTGAAGACATCTGCGCAATCATGAAGGCGTATGACGTGTCGTTCTCGCTGGGCGACGGCCTGCGTCCGGGATCGATCTACGACGCCAACGACGAGGCGCAGCTGGGCGAGCTGAAAACGCTGGGCGAGCTGACGCAGATCGCCTGGAAGCACGACGTGCAGGTGATGATCGAAGGTCCGGGCCACGTGCCGATGCAGCTGATTAAAGAGAACATGGATTTGCAGCTGGAGCAGTGCCACGAGGCGCCGTTCTACACGCTGGGGCCTTTGACCACCGATATCGCGCCGGGCTATGACCACATCACCTCCGGCATCGGCGCGGCGCAGATCGGCTGGTATGGCACGGCCATGCTGTGCTATGTGACGCCGAAGGAGCACCTGGGCCTGCCGGACAAGAACGACGTCAAGGACGGCATCATCACGTACAAGATCGCGGCGCATGCGGCGGATCTGGCCAAGGGACATCCGGGGGCGCAGATTCGCGACAACGCGCTGTCCAAGGCGCGCTTTGAATTCCGCTGGGATGACCAGTTCAATCTGGGACTGGATCCGGACAAGGCGCGCGAATTCCATGACGAGACCTTGCCCAAGGATTCGGCCAAGGTGGCGCATTTCTGCTCGATGTGCGGGCCGCATTTCTGTTCGATGAAGATCACGCAGGAGGTGCGCGCGTATGCGGAGAACGGCATGCAGGTCAAGGCGGTGGAGTTCATCAGGAACGGCGCCGAGTTGTATAGCAAGGCCTGACCATGATCGAGATTGAACTGAATGGGGCGCCGCACCTGGTGCCGCCGGAGCATACGCTGCACCAGCTGGTGGATGCGCTGGCGTTGACCGGCCAGGCGCTGGCGCTGGCGGTCAACCGCAGCGTGGTGCCGCGCCAGCAGTGGCCCGAGCGCGTGCTGCGGGCGCGGGACAAAGTGGATATCGTGCGCGCCATCGGCGGCGGCTAACTGGAGAACGAGATGAATGATGTAAATGACGTATTGACGATCGCCGGCAAGGCGTATCAATCGCGGCTGCTGGTTGGCAGCGGCAAGTACAAGGATCTGCAACAGACGCGCGAGGCGACCGATGCCGCCGAAGCGGAAATCATCACGGTGGCGATCCGCCGCGTGAATATCGGCCAGGACCCGAAGGCGCCAAGCCTGCTGGATGTGCTGCCGCCATCGCAGTACACCATCCTGCCGAATACGGCCGGCTGCTACAACGCCAGGGACGCCGTCTATACCCTGCAGATGGCGCGCGAACTGCTCAACGGCCACAAGCTGGTGAAGCTGGAAGTGCTGGGCGACGAGCAGACGCTGTTTCCCAATATGCCGGAAACGCTGGTCGCCGCCGAGGCGCTGGTGAAGGACGGCTTTGATGTGATGGTCTACTGCAGCGACGATCCGATCCAGGCGCGCATGCTGGAGGATATCGGCTGCGTGGCGGTGATGCCGCTGGCGTCGCTGATCGGTTCCGGCATGGGCATCCTGAATCCGTGGAACCTGTCGCTGATCATCGAGCAGGCCAGGGTGCCGGTGCTGGTCGATGCCGGCGTCGGCACCGCGTCCGACGCGGCCATCGCGATGGAGCTGGGCTGTGACGGTGTGCTGATGAACACCGCCATCGCCGGCGCGCAGGATCCGGTGCGCATGGCGCGCGCCATGAAGCTGGGCGTGCAGGCCGGCCGCGAGGCTTATCTGGCGGGCCGTATTCCACGCAAGTTCGCAGCGTCGCCGTCGTCGCCGATGGCGGGCCGGCTGGCATGAGCGGCGCCGATGCGCGTCCCTGTGTGCTGGTGTTCGCCGGACTCGATCCGTCCGGCGGCGCCGGGCTGACGGCGGACACGCAGGCGATCGCGGGGCAGGGCGCGCACGCGCTCACGGTCTGCACGGCGCTCACGGTGCAGGACAACGACCGGGTGTACGGCGTGCAGCCGGTGGACGCGGAACTGGTGCTGCGGCAGGCGCAGGCCGTGGCCGGCAAGATGGCGATCAGCGCGGTGAAGATCGGAATTACCGGCAGCGCCGCCAATGCGCGGGCGATTGCGGAGTTCATCGTGTGGCTGCGCGCGCGCGGCGATGCGATGCCGCGTCCGGAGCTGCCGGTGGTGCTGGACCCGGTGCTGGCCAGCGGCCATGGCGATCTGCTGTCGCGCGACGATGCGGCGCAAGCCCTGTCGCCGCTGCTGCCGCTGACCACCGTGCTGACGCCCAACGGGCCGGAGGCGCAAGCGCTCAGCGGCGTGGTGCCGCCGGTGGTGCAGCCGGATGCGCAGGCCGCCGCCTTGCGCGCGCGCGGCTGCCGCCACGTCCTCATCACCGGCGGCCACGGCGAAGGCGATGACGTCGTCAACCGCTGGTATGGCCCCGGCGCCCCGCTCGCCGGCGCTGCGTCGACCCGCGCAACGGCGGCGGCCCTGACTGTCGCGGTGGATGGCAGCGGGCCGGCGCCGCGCCCGCGCGAATGGCGCTGGCCGCGCCACGATGGCGCTTTTCATGGCAGCGGCTGCACGCTGGCGTCGGCCATTGCCGGCCAGCTGGCGCTGGGCCTGCCGACCGCCGTGGCGCTGGAGCACGCCCAGCACTACGTCTACCACGCGCTGCGCGACGCCTACGCCATCGCCGCCGGCCAGCGCATCCCGCTGCGCTAACCATCAGGAGAAATCATGCAAGGACTCTACCTCGTCACGCCCAACTGGGACAACACCGACCGCCTGCTGCACGTCAGCGAACAGGCGCTGAAGGCCGGCCACATCGCGCTGCTGCAATACCGCCACAAGGAAGCCGGACCGGACCAGCGCGCCGAACAGGCCGCCGCGCTGCTGGCGTTGTGCCGCCGTCACCGCGTGCCGTTCATCGTCAATGACTTCGTCGACCTGTGCGAGCAACTGGACGCCGATGGCGTCCACCTCGGCGGCACCGACGCCGAAGTGGCCGACATCCGCGCCCGGCTGGGCACACAAAAAATCATCGGCGCCTCCTGTTACGGCGACCTGCCGCGCGCGCTGAACGCCCAGCAGGCCGGCGCCAGCTACGTCGCCTTCGGCGGCTTTTACCCCTCGCGCGTGAAGCAATACGCGGTCACGACGCCGCCCTCCATCCTCGACCTGGCCCGCGAACTGATCCACGTGCCGACCGTCGTCATCGGCGGCATGACCCCCGAAAACGCCGCCCCGCTGGTCGCCCGCGGCGCCGATATGGTGGCCGCCATCAGCAGCATCTATCAAGCTGAAAGTGTGGCGGATGCGGTAGGCCAATTCCAGTTGCTATTTACGCAGCAATAAAACGCTTGGAGTGCAGACGGTTTTCGGCTTTATAATGGACTCGTTAGCAATAGCCCGAGGTAGCCGCCCCTATGCCTTTATCTTCCGTCAGCCCCAAGCGTCTCATTCTCATTGTCGACGACGATCCACTGCTGCTCGACTTCCTTGGCGAAGTCCTGAGCCATGCCGGCTACGACGTAGCCAAAGCGCCTTCCGCGGAACAAGCCCTGCAAGCCATTGCCCAGCGCGAGCCGGACCTGGCCCTGCTGGACATCCACATGCCCGGCATGAACGGCCTGGAACTGGCCAAGCAGCTGCACGCCACCAGTTCGGTGCCATTCATGTTCCTGTCCGGACGCGGCGATGCCGACGCTGGCAAGCAGGCCGCCTCCTACGGCGCGGTCGGCTTCCTGGTCAAGCCGGTCGACGAGAAGCAGCTGATGCCGGCCTTTGCCGCCGGCCTGGCGCGCGCCGACGAGATCCGCCAGCTGCGCCGTACCGAGCTGAATCTGAACGCCGCCCTGGCTGCCGGCCGCGAAACCAGCCTGGCCGTGGGCTTGCTGATGTGCAAATTCCAGACCGACCGCAACACCGCATTCGAGGTGCTGCGCGACCACGCCCGCTCCAATCGCCGCAAGGTGAACGAGGTGGCGGACCAGCTGCTGGCGGCCGAGGAAACCTTGAACAGCCTGCACGCCGCGTTCAACAACCGTCTGAAAAAGTAAACGATCAGGGCAATTTTCCTTGCTCTGAAGCATTTTTGAGATACACTACTGTCTGAGCGGCGGATAAAACCTATCCGTCAGCCTCAGCAGCGACATGCCTGATCTGCGCCTGTCGCCTCAATGGCCGCCTGTACCCTGCGCCACCCCCGATTCCTTCGGCCCAACTCCGCCGAGCTTGCACCTAGCTTATCCAGCGGAGACAGTCATGACCAACGATCATCCAAGCAGCACCTATCGCCCGTTGACCGAAGAGAGCGGCGGCGCCATCGGTTTTTCCATTTTTGCCTCGGCGCCCCGCGTGCTGCACATCGATAGCGACCACGACGCGGCGCTGGTGCTGGCCGCGCTGCTGGTGCCGGAAACCCAGGTTACCCACGTGCCGACCCTGGCCGCCGCGCAGGAACTGCTGCACAAGGAAAAGTTCGCGCTGGTGGTGCTGGACCCGGACCTGCCGGACGGCGACGGCATCGACCTGCTGGCCGAGCTGCGCGCCTACCAGGGCGACGCGCGCGTGCTGATGTATTCGGCGCGCCATCCGGAGCATCACAACGCCGGCAGCGCCTTCCTGCCCAAGCCGTGGACCTCGCCGCGCCAGCTGTGGCGCACCGTGTCCGACCTGCTGGGGATCGGTCCTGCGATGCCGGTTGAACCCCAATAATCGGCTTATTGATAATAAATACAAGGTGACGTCCTTCCGCGCTTGTTGCGCGGCTGGCTGAGATGATAGTCTGCCGGATCAACTCAACCAGGAAACATTGATGACGTCACCAATCAAACTCGCCATCGTCGGCGTGGGCAAGATCGTTTACGACCAGCATCTGCCAGCCATCACCGCGAATGCCGACTACGCGCTGGTCGCGACGGCCAGCCGCAACAACACCATCGACAACGTTCCCAGCTTCCCGACCATTGAAGCGATGCTGGCGGCCGATCCGTCCATCGAAGCCGTCTCGCTGTGCATGCCGCCGCAGTACCGCTACGCCGCCGCGCGCAAGGCGCTGGCCGCCGGCAAGCACGTGTTCCTGGAAAAACCGCCGGGCGCCACGCTGTCGGAAGTGGCCGACCTGGAAGCCTACGCCGCCGAACAGGGCGTGAGCCTGTTCGCCAGCTGGCACTCGCGCTATGCGCCGGGCGTGCAGCCGGCCAAGGCCCACCTGGCCGTCGAAAAGCCGACCGCCATGCACGTGGTCTGGAAAGAAGACGTGCGCCAGTGGCACCCGAACCAGGACTGGATCTGGCAAGCCGGCGGCCTGGGCGTGTTCGATCCGGGCATCAATGCGCTGTCGATCGTCACCGAGATCCTGCCGTCGGCCGTGTTCCTGACCAGGGCCGCGCTGGAATTCCCGGAAAACCGCGACGCGCCGATCGCCGCCGACCTGCATTTCCAGGACGCCGACGGCGTTGAGGTGCACGCCGAATTCGACTGGCGCCAGACCGGCAAGCAAAGCTGGGACATCATCGTCACCACCGCCAAGGGCGAGGTGCGGCTGGCCGACGGCGGCTCGCGCCTGTGGATCGACGGCGCCGAGCAGGCGCTGGAGAAGGAAGCCGAATATCCGTCGCTGTACCAGCGTTTCGCCGCCATCATCCGCGCCGGCAAGTCGGACGTCGATGTGGCGCCGCTGCGCCACGTGGCCGACGCGTTCATGCTGGGTCAGCGTAAAGTGGTAGAGGCATTCCACGACTGATTTGTTATCATGATGTTCCAACGCGAAAGGAACATCATGAAAACCAAAGCAGCCGTTGCCTGGCAGGCGGGCAAGCCCCTGACGATTGAAGAAGTCGAACTGGGCGGCCCGCGCGAGGGCGAAGTGCTGGTCGAGATCAAGGCCACCGGCATTTGCCACACCGATTACTACACCCTGTCCGGCGCTGATCCGGAAGGGATTTTTCCGGCGATCCTGGGCCATGAAGGCGCGGGCATCGTGGTGGACGTCGGTCCCGGCGTCAAATCGCTCAAAAAAGACGACCACGTCATTCCGCTGTACACGCCGGAATGCCGCCAGTGCAAATTCTGCCTGTCGCAGAAGACCAATCTGTGCCAGTCGATCCGCTCCACGCAGGGCCGCGGCCTGATGCCGGATGCGACCAGCCGCTTCTCCATCGACGGCAAGCCGATCTATCACTACATGGGCACGTCGACCTTCTCGAACTACATCGTGGTGCCGGAAATCGCGCTGGCCAAGATCCGTGAAGATGCGCCGTTCGACAAGGTTTGCTACATCGGTTGCGGCGTCACCACCGGCGTCGGCGCGGTGCTGTTCACCGCCAAGGTGGAAGCCGGCGCGAACGTGGTCGTGTTCGGTCTGGGCGGTATCGGCCTGAACGTGATCCAGGCCGCCAAGATGGTTGGCGCGGACAAGATCATCGGCGTCGACATCAATCCGGCCCGCCAGGAAATGGCGCGCAAGTTCGGCATGACGCACTTCATCAACCCGAATGAAGTGGAAAACGTGGTTGACCACATCATCCAGCTGACCGACGGCGGCGCCGACTACAGCTTCGAGTGCGTCGGCAACACCACGCTGATGCGCCAGGCGCTGGAGTGCTGCCACAAGGGCTGGGGCAAGTCGATCATCATCGGCGTGGCGGCGGCAGGGCAGGAAATCTCCACCCGTCCGTTCCAGCTGGTGACGGGCCGCGAGTGGAAGGGTTCGGCCTTCGGCGGCGCACGCGGCCGTACCGACGTGCCGAAGATCGTCGACTGGTACATGGAAGGCAAGCTGAACATCGACGACCTGATCACCCACCGCCTGAAGCTGGAAGACATCAACCAGGGCTTCGACCTGATGAAGAGCGGCGAGTCGATCCGCTCCGTCGTGCTGTACTAAAAAAGCCCGCCGGGCTGGATGTAGAAAAAAAGTTCTAGACTTCGCAATCTAGATAATTTATTCTACATCCATCAACCCGGAGCGCGGCATGAATCCTCAACTCACTTCCCTGTTACAAGCATTGGTGCCTGCCACCGGCTGGGCGCTGCTGCATTTCGTCTGGCAAGGCCTGTTGATCGGCTGGGGCGTGGCGTTGGCCATGCAGCTGCTGCGCAAGGCGCGTCCGCAAACGCGCTACGCCGTGGCGTGCGCCGCCATGCTGCTGTGCGCGGCGCTGCCGCTGTCGAGCATCATCCTGCAACTGGCCGACGTGCAGGCTGCCGCCGGTTTCGGCAATGCGGTGCAGACCGTGGCCGCCTCGGATGCCGGCGCCACCGTTTCGCTGATCGACGACAGCACGCTGGATGACGTCAAGTCCGTGCTGCGCCGCCAGCTGCCGTGGATCGTCGGCCTGTGGCTGGCGGGCGCGGCGCTGATGTCGCTGCGCCTGGCGCTGGGCCTGAAGTGGGTGGCCGACCATACCCGCGCCGATCAATACACCACCAATCCTTACTGGCAGCGCCGCCTGTCCGAGCTGGCGCGCCGTTTCGACATCGAACAGTTCGTTCAGCTGGGCGTGTCCGAGCGCATCGACAGCCCGGTCACCGCCGGCTGCTGGAAGCCCGTCGTGCTGGTGCCAGGCGCGCTGATCACCGGCATGCCGGTCGACCTGCTGGAAGCGCTGCTGGCGCACGAGCTGGCGCACATCAAGCGCCACGATTACCTCGTCAACCTCATACAAAGCGCGATCGAGATCGTGCTGTTCTATCACCCTAGTGTTTGGGCTATATCGCGCAGGATACGGATCGAGCGGGAACAAATCGCCGACGACCTGGCCGTGGGTATGCTCGGCCAGCCGCAAAAGCTGGCGCAAGCCCTGTCGCAACTGGATCGATTTCAGTTCGACACTACACAACTAGCCCACGCGGCTCACGGAGGAAATCTCATGTCTCGTATTAAACGCCTGCTGCGTCCCGATGTTGAACCGGTCAGCTGGAAGATGGCTGTGCCGCTGGCCGGCCTGTTTGCCGCCGGCGCGGTGTTCTATGCCCACGCCTCGCCGCCACCGCCGCCCATGCTGCCGGCCGCGCCTGCCGTCGCCATGATGGAGCCGCCAGCCTTTGAAGCGCCCGAAGCGCCTGCCGCGCCGGAGGCGCCGGCCATGACGGTGGAACCAGCGCCGCCAGCCGAACCTGCACCGCCAGCCGAACCCGCGCCAGTCGCACCGGTTGCGCCAGTTGGACCAGTCGGACCAGTCGGACCAGTCGGGCCAGTCTCGCTGCTGGTCGCGCAAGCGGCGCCTGCAGCACCCGCAGCACCCGCAGCCCCGGCGGCCCCTGCCGCCCCAGCATCCGCCGCCGCACCTGCACCGGCAGCAGCGCCTGCGCCGGCGGCCGCGCCGGCGCCATCCTCCCGCAACAGCTACGCCATCGTGCACGCCGGCCGCGACAACATCACGGTTTCCGCCACCACGCAGGAAATCAAGCAGGTCGCCAGGCTGCGCGACAGCATGAAGGGCGATTTCCTCTGGTTCCGCGACGGCGACAAAACCTATGTGGTGCGCGATCCTGCCGTGCTGGCCCGCATCGACCAGGCCTGGACGCCGGTCGAGCGCATCGGCGCGCAAATGGACGAGCAGGGCAAGAAAATGAATGCCCAAGGCAAGATCATGAGCGACGTCGGCACCGAGATCGGCATTGCCGCCGGCGAGTTAGGCAAGAAATCCGCCCAGAACGCTGAAGTGAACCAGCGCGCGATGGAAAAACTGGCGCGTGCCCAGGAACGCATCGGCCGCCGCATCGAGGCAGCGGCACGCGAGCTGGGCCCGGACAGCAGCCAGGAAAAAATCCGCGCCTTCCAGGAAAAGCAGGCCGCCCTGCAAAAGGAAATGGAGCCGCTGCAACGCCAGATGGCGGAACAGCAAAAGGAACTCTCGGCCAAGATGGAAAAAGTGCATGAACTCGATGCACCGCTGCGCGAACTGAACAAGAAAATGGCCGCCGCCAGCCGTCCGATGGGCGAGCTCAGCGGACAGATGGCACAACTCAGCCTGAAGCACGCCGATGCCGTCCGCGAAGCCGAACGCGCCATCCGCGCGCTGATGGAGGAAAGCTTGCAAAACGGTAAGGCCGTTTCCGCACCATCCGCATGATGAAGAGGCATCCCGGTATAATCACGGGATGCATAATCTTCTCCACAACCTCAACGACGAACAGCTTGCCGCTGTTACCTTGCCCGCGCAGAGCGCACTGATTCTGGCGGGAGCCGGTTCTGGTAAAACCCGCGTTCTGACCACCCGCATCGCCTGGCTGATTCAAACCGGCCAGGTGTCGCCTTCCGGCATCCTGGCGGTGACCTTTACCAACAAGGCCGCCAAGGAGATGCTGACCCGTCTGTCCGCCATGCTGCCGATTAACACGCGCGGCATGTGGATCGGCACCTTCCACGGCCTGTGCAACCGCCTGCTGCGCACCCACCACCGCGACGCCGCGCTGCCGCAGACCTTCCAGATTCTCGACACGCAGGATCAGCTGTCGGCCATCAAGCGCCTGCTGAAGGCGAACAATGTCGATGACGAGAAGTTTCCGCCGAAGGACATCATGTACTTCATCAACGGCGCGAAAGACCAGGGCCTGCGCGCCGACAAGATCGATCCGTACAACGCCGACGAGCGCAAGAAGGTCGAGCTGTACCAGCTGTACGACGACCAGTGCCAGCGCGAAGGCGTTGTCGACTTCGCCGAACTGCTGCTGCGCACCTACGAGCTGTTGAGCCGCAACCAGCCGTTGCGCGAACACTACCAGCAGCGCTTCCAGCACATCCTGGTCGACGAGTTCCAGGATACCAATGACCTGCAATACAAATGGCTGAAGCTGATGTCCGGCCACGGCACGCAAAGCAGCAGCGCGCTGTTCGCGGTCGGCGACGATGACCAGTCGATTTACGCCTTCCGCGGCGCCAACGTCGGCAATATGAGCGCTTTCGAGCGCGAGTTCCACGTCAAGAACCTGATCAAGCTGGAGCAGAACTACCGCTCGCACGGTCACATCCTGGACGCCGCCAACGTGCTGATCGCCAATAACAGCAAGCGCCTGGGCAAGAACCTGCGCACCGACGCCGGCCACGGCGAGCAGGTGCGCGTCTACGAAGCCAATTCGGACCTGTCCGAAGCATCGTGGATCATCGAGGAAACCAAGAACCTGATCCACGACGGCGCTTCGCGCAGCGAAATCGCCGTGCTGTACCGCTCGAATGCGCAGTCGCGCGTGATCGAGCATGCGCTGTTCTCGGCCGGCATTCCGTACCATGTGTACGGCGGCCTGCGCTACTTCCAGCGCGCCGAGGTCAAGCACGCCATCGCCTACCTGCAGCTGATGGACAATCCGCACAACGATTCCGCCTTCCTGCGCGTGGTCAACTTCCCGGCGCGCGGCATCGGCGTGCGCTCGATCGAGACCTTGCAGGCGGCGGCCGACCAGTACCGCGTGTCGCTGTACGCGGCCGTGCCCTATGTGACCGGCAAGGCCGGCACCTCGCTGGCCGGCTTCGTCAAGCTGATCGAAGGCGCGCGCTTTGAAACGCAGCAGATGGCCTTGCCGGAACTGGTGCGCGTGGTGCTGGAACAGTCGACGCTGCTGACCCACTACGCCACCGAAAAAGAAGGCGCCGACCGCATCGAAAACTTGGAGCAGATGGTCAGCGCCGCCACGCAGTTCGTGTCGGAAGAGGGCTTCGGCCAGGGCGCGCCGGCGCATCTGGGACCACAGTCGCTGCCGCAGTCCGGCTTGCCGGTGGTGAACGAGGACGGCTTCGAGATCCTGGATGCCGACGCGCCGCTGGCGACCGTGATGTCGCCGCTGTCGGCCTTCCTGTCGCACGCGTCGCTGGAGGCGGGCGACAACCAGGCCACCGTCGGCCAGGAAGCGGTGCAGATGATGACGGTGCACTCGGCCAAGGGCCTGGAGTTCAACAACGTCTTCATCACCGGTCTGGAAGAGGGCCTGTTCCCGCACGAGAGCAGTTCGCGCGAGCATGACGGCGTGGAAGAGGAACGCCGCCTGATGTACGTGGCGATCACGCGTGCGCGCCAGCGCCTGTACCTGAGCTTTGCGCAGACGCGCATGCTGCACGGCCAGACCCGCTACAACATGAAGTCGCGCTTCTTTGACGAGTTGCCGGAAGAGGCGCTGAAGTGGCTGACGCCGAAGGTGCAGCCGGGCTGGTTCGCGGCGCGCAAGTCGGCCTGGGACGAGGCGCCGCTGGTGGGGTCGGACAAGGCGCTGGCGCAGAAGATGGCCAGCAAGGCGGCCGAGGCCAGTTCAGGCTGGCGCCTGGGCCAATCGGTGGCCCACGCCAAGTTCGGCGAGGGCGTGATTGTGAATATCGAAGGCAGCGGCAATAATGCCCGCGCTCAGATCAACTTCGGCAGCGCCGGCATGAAGGTGCTGGACCTGAGCATCGCCAAGCTCGACAAGATTTAAGGCTTGTCGAGGTTGACCGCCGCAGGCGCTGGCGTCTGCGGCGGGCCGAACAGTTGAACGTAGGCCGCGTACAGCGTGCAATGCACCATCACCAGCGAGAACAGGAACAGCGTCAGAATGCCGACGATGCCTATCTGCGACGTGCCGAACACCATCATCACGATCTGAACGCCGACGAAGTACAGCAGGTGCAGCACCACCACGGCGGTGAAGAACGCCTTGGCCGCGCGCAGCACCGACACCACGCTGAAGAACAGCGCCTTGTTCAGGGCCATCTTCTGCCAGAAGATCAGCGGCGCCGTCATCGACGTCAGCGTCCAGCCGATCAGGAAAATGGCCGACGACGTCAGCAGGCCGCCCAGCAGGCCGTCGACATCCTCCGGCTTGATGACGCCCCTGGCTTGCGCCTCCTTCAGGGCGTTTAGCGCGTCGCCGGACATGCTGTACAGCGCCACCATCGCCAGCACCATCAGCAGGAAATTCAGGCCGCCCAAGGCCAGCAGATGCTTGCGCATCGGCGACTGAAAACCGGACAGCAGCAGATTCGGCAGCGCGCGCCGGCCCTGGTCGACCTCCGCGCAGCCCTGCAGCAGGGCGACGCTGAACAGCGGCATCAGCACGCACCACAGGATCTGTCCCAGCACCGGCAACAGCAGGATGAACAGCGAGGCGAACATGCAGACGAACAGCAGCGCCATCATCGCGCCCGGCTGCTTGCGGAATACCGCCCAGCCTTGCTTGACCCAGTGCAGGCCGACTCGTGCGGGTAGCTTTTCCATCAGAACAGCTCCGGCGCCGGCGTGGCGATGCGTTCGCGCAGGATGCGCTCGAAGTGGCCCGGATCGTGCGGCGTCAGCATCTCGGCCTCGCGCGGGCGGTAGAAGTCGTACAGGCGCGACAGCCAGAAGCGCAGCGCGCCGGCGCGCAGCATCGGCTGCCAGGCGGTTTTTTCAGCGGCGGTGAACGGCCGCACGGCATGGTAGGCATCCACCAGCGCACGCACGCGGGCGACGTCCAGCACGCCGGTGTCGAGGTCGATGCACCAGTCGTTGACGGTGACCGCGACGTCGAACAGCCAGGTGTCGCAGCCGGCAAAGTAGAAGTCGAAGAAGCCGGTCAGGCGCTCGCCGTCGAACATCACGTTGTTGCGGAACAGGTCGGCGTGCACCGGGCCCACCTGCAGCTGCTTGTGGACGTCGCAGGCGGCAAAGGCGTCCTGGAAGTGCACTTCGGCCTTCAGCAGGTGCGCCTTGTCTTCCGGAATGAACGGCAGCACTTCGGGCGTGGTTTCATGCCACCAGGCCAGACCGCGCAGGTTCGGCTGCTTCAGCGCGTAATCCTGGCCGGCCAGATGCATCTTCGCCAGCATGGCGCCGACGGCGGCGCAATGCACCGGCTGCGGCGACATCTGCGACTGGCCTTCCAGCTTGGTGACGATGGCGGCCGGCTTGCCGTGCAGGGCGACGATCAGCTCGCCCTTGTCGTTGGCGATCGGGGCCGGCACCGCCACGCCGCGCTCGGCCAGGTGGCGCATCAGGTTGAGGTAAAACGGCAGTTGTTCGAATGACAGGTTCTCGAAGATGGTGAGCACATACTGATGTTGTTCACCATCGCGCTCGGTAGTCAGGAAGAAATTGCTGTTCTCGATGCCGGAACTGATGCCTTTGAGCTCAAGCGCTTGCCCGAGCGGAAATTGGGTGATCCACTGGGTGACATCCTCCAGCGATACCGGGGTAAAGACTGCCATGTGCGAATTCTAAGGTTCCGTGTAGGTGATGTGGCTTATTTGGCTGGCGGAGATTGCGGCGGCGTGTTGAACTCCTGCTCGGCTTCCTCTTCGACAGATTTCTTTTTCTTCTTGCCGAGGTCGAATTCCATCACCGTCCATTGTGCGCCGCGCAGGTTGCCGCTCATGGCGTCACCCGGCATGGCGGTGCCGGCCGGGTGGTTGGGACGCAGGGTGTAGGTGCTGGGACCGCTTTTGACGGTGGCTTCGGTCACGTTGCCGCTGTTGTCGCGTTTTTCCGTGATTTTGTTTTCGGCCGGCTTGGCGGTAATGGTGACGCCGTCATCGGTTACTTCTTCCAGTTTTTCCAGTTTTGGCGGGGCCTGGCTCGGGGTCGACTGGGCAAACGCCGTGTGGGCGCCGAGCGTCAGGAGGAGGGCAGGCCAGAGGAGGGAAGTGCGCGTCATGATGGATCGCCTTTAGCAGAGAAATAGCCGCAGAATTTGTATGTATGATCCATTGTAACAAACAGACACCCATCGCTGTGCTTTCCCTTGGAGGGAGGCTGCCGGACCCCGGTCAAAACCTGCGATAATGTTGTCTTCACGCTCAGCACCCTCATCTCGTACCTATGCAAAATACCCTGTTGTTAGTAGACGGCTCCAGCTATCTTTACCGCGCTTTCCACGCGCTGCCCGACCTGCGCAGCGCCGACGGCCATCCGACCGGCGCCATGCACGGCATGGTCAACATGCTGCGCCGCCTGCGTGCCGACTACCCGGCGGCCTATATTGCCTGCGTATTCGATGCTAAAGGGAAAACTTTCCGTGATGACATGTATCCGGAATACAAGGCCACGCGCGCCTCGATGCCGGACGACCTGCGCCTGCAGATCGAGCCGATCCACGAAGCGGTCAAGGCCATGGGCTGGCCGATCCTGATGGTGGAGGGCGTGGAGGCCGACGACGTGATCGGCACCCTGTCCGTCGAAGCCTACAAGGCCGGCATGAACGTGGTGGTGTCCACCGGCGACAAGGATCTGGCGCAGCTGGTCAACGACAAGGTCATGCTGATCAACACCATGACCAACGAGAAGATGGACGAGGCCGGCGTGCTGGCCAAGTTCGGCGTGCCGCCGAACCGCATCATCGATTACCTGACCCTGATCGGCGACACCGTCGACAACGTGCCGGGCGTGTCCAAGTGCGGCCCGAAGACGGCGCTGAAATGGCTGACCCAGTACGACTCGCTGGACGGCGTGATGAGCAACGCCGACAAGATCACCGGCGCCGTCGGCCAGAACCTGCGCGATGCGCTGGAATGGCTGCCGAAAGGCCGCGAACTGATCACCGTCAAGCTGGACTGCGACCTGAGCGGCCACATGGTGTCGATCGGCGAATCGCTGGTCGCGCGCGAGGAAGACAAGGAAGGGCTGCTGGCCTTCTTCAGCAAATACGGTTTCAAGACGCTGCTGCGCGAACTGGGCACGGCGGCCAGCACGCCGGCGTCGACGGTCAAGGTGTCGCTGGATGCGCCGGTGGGCGGCGCCGCCTCGCTCAACGGCGACCTGTTCGCCGAACCGGTCATCGCCACCTATGAAACGGTGTACACCGACGAGCAGCTGGACAAGTGGATCGAACGCATCAACGCCGCCGAGCTGACCGCGGTCGATACCGAAACCACCTCGCTGGAGCCGATGACGGCGCAACTGGTCGGCATCTCGCTGTCGGTGAAGGCGGGCGAGGCCTGCTACATCCCGGTCGCGCATAGCTACCAGGGCGTGCCGCAGCAGCTGGAGCGCGGGCATGTGCTGGCCAGGCTGAAGCCTTGGCTGGAGGACGCCACCAGGCTGAAGGTCGGCCAGAACCTCAAGTACGACAGCCACATCTTCGCCAACCATGGCGTGTCGCTGCAAGGCATCCATCACGACACGCTGCTGGAATCGTATGTCTTTGAATCGCACCGCACGCACGACATGGACAGCCTGGCGCTGCGCCACCTGAACCACACCACGATTCCGTTCGTGGACGTGTGCGGCAAGGGCGCCAGCATGATCACCTTCGACCAGGTGGAAATCGGCCGCGCCACCGAGTACGCGGCGGAAGACGCCGATATCACGCTGCGCCTGCATCAGAAGATGATCGGTGAAGTGGAGCCGGACGCGAAGCTGAATTTCATCTACCGCAATATCGAGCTGCCGACCGCCGTGGTGCTGCAAAAGATCGAACGCAATGGCGTGCAGATCGACGCCGCCTTGCTGGAGCAGCAGTCGTCCGAGCTGGGCGCGCGCATCCTGGAGCTGGAAGCCAAGGCGCATGAGCTGGCCGAGCAGCCGTTCAATCTCGGTTCGCCGAAACAGATCGGCGAGATCTTCTTCGAGAAGCTGAAACTGCCGGTGGTGAAAAAGACGCCGAGCGGCGCGCCGTCCACCGACGAGGAAGTGCTGCAAAAGCTGGCCGAGGACTATCCGCTGCCGAAAGTGCTGCTGGAATACCGCAGCCTGTCCAAGCTGAAGTCGACCTACACCGACAAGCTGCCGAAGGGCATCAACAAGGATACCGGCCGCGTGCACACCAACTACGCGCAGGCGGTGGCGGTGACGGGACGCCTGGCGTCCAACGATCCGAACCTGCAGAACATTCCGATCCGCACCAAGGAGGGCCGCCGCATCCGCGAAGCCTTCGTGGCGCCGGCCGGTTCGCACATCGTGTCGGCCGACTATTCGCAGATCGAGCTGCGCATCATGGCGCACATTTCGGAAGACGAGAACATGCTGCGCGCGTTTGCCGAAGGCGTGGACATTCACCGCGCCACCGCCGCCGAGATCTTCGGCGTGGCGCCGGAGTCGGTCGAGAGCGAGCAGCGCCGTTATGCCAAGGTGATCAACTTCGGCCTGATCTACGGCATGAGCGCGTTCGGCCTGGCGAGCAACCTGGGCATCGAGCGCGGCGCGGCGCAGAGCTATATCGAGCGCTACTTCGCGCGCTTCTCGGGCGTGAAGCAGTACATGGACGACACGCGCTTGCAGGCCAAGGCGCGCGGCTACGTGGAGACGGTGTTCGGCCGCCGCCTGTGGCTGCCGGAGATCAATTCGCCGAATGGTCCGCGCCGCCAGGGCGCCGAGCGCGCGGCGATCAACGCGCCGATGCAGGGCACGGCGGCCGATCTGATCAAGCTGGCCATGGTGGCGGTGCAGAACTGGCTGGAAACGGATAAGCTACAGACCAAGATGATCATGCAGGTCCACGATGAACTGGTGCTGGAAGTGCCGGATGCGGAACTGGAGCTGGTCAAGCAAAAACTGCCGGAGCTGATGGCTGGCGTGGCGCAATTGAAAGTGCCGCTGATCGCCGAAGTCGGCGTCGGTTCTAATTGGGATCAAGCACACTAAGGAGTTTACAGGATGGACGATTTGACGCGGGATGCAGAGAGTTTGCTGGCTAAAACGAATTTGTCGGACGGCGTCGACCGCCGCGATTTCCTGAAGGTGGCGCTGGGCACCGGCTTCGCCGCCGCCACGCTGCCGGTGATGGCGCAAAACGTCATCAAGACCGATACCGCCGGCCTGACCGCCGGCACCATCACGCTCAACGTCAACGGCCAGAACGTCCCGGTCTATCGCGCCCAGCCGGAAGGCAAGACCAACCTGCCGGTGATCCTGGTGATCTCCGAAATCTTCGGCGTTCACGAACACATCGCCGACGTCGCCCGCCGCTTCGCCAAGCAAGGCTACCTGGCGCTGGCGCCGGACCTGTTCGTGCGCCAGGGCGATCCGACCAGGATCGCATCGATCGCCGAACTGCAACGCGACATCATCGCCAAGACGCCGGACGAGCAGGTGCTGACCGACCTCGACGCCGTGGTCGCCTGGGCCAAGGCCAACGGCGGCAATGGCGACAAGATCGCCATCACCGGTTTCTGCTGGGGCGGCCGCATCACCTGGCTGTACGCGGCGCACAATCCGTCGATCAAGGCCGGCGTGGCCTGGTATGGCCGTCTGATGGGGGAGACCAACGCCAACTTTCCCAGGCACCCGATCGATGTTGCTGGCACTCTGACAGTACCCGTGCTGGGCCTGTACGGCGCCAAGGACACCGGCATCTCGCAGGAGTCGATCACGGTCATGAAAGCGGCGCTGGCCAAGGGACCGAACAAGTCCACTTTCGTGATTTATCCGAACTCCGGCCACGCTTTCCACGCCGACTACCGCCCGAGCTACGTCGAGGCCGACGCCAAGGACGGCTGGGGCCGGACGCTGGCCTGGTTCAAGCAAAACGGCGTCATGTGAGCGGTTTTTAAGCAAAATCAGCAAAAAAGCATGCCGGGGAGTAAAATAACGCCCCGGCCTGCGCGGTAGCGCGCGCGGCTTCAGCACCAGAGGCTATAACATCGATCCCGTACTCATCTCCATCTTATTGGCAACCACACTGGCTGGCGTAGTGAGCATCACTGCGGCGGCCGTGTTCTCGTTTACCTTGCTGTCCAAGGTGGTCGAGCGCATGGTCAGCCTGTCGGTCGGCATCATGCTGTCGACGTCGCTGCTGCATGCCTTGCCGGAGGCGTTTGAATCGACCGCCAGCGCGCGCAGCCTGTTCGCCACCTTGCTGGGCGGGCTGCTGGCGTTCTTCCTGCTGGAAAAGCTGGCGATCCTGCGCCATTCGCACCACCACGAGCATGACGGCCACCACCACCATCATGGTCACGACAAGCATGAGGCGGGCAAGGCCGGCTGGATGATCCTGGTCGGCGACGGCATGCACAACTTCACCGACGGCATTTTGATCGCCGCGGCCTTCCTGGCGAATCCGGAACTGGGCCTGGTGACCGGCCTGGCCATCATCGCCCACGAGATTCCGCAGGAGATAGGCGATTTCATCGTGCTGCTGAACGCCGGCTTCTCGCGCACCCGCGCCTACGTGTACAACCTGCTGTGCAGCCTGCTGGCGATCGCCGGCGGCCTGCTGGGCTACTACACGCTGGACCGCGCCAGCAGCCTGATTCCCTATGTGCTGGTGTTTGCGTCGTCGGGCTTCATCTACATCGCCGTCAGCGACCTGATGCCGCAAATGCAGCGCCGCGCCACCATGCGCGAGACCGTGCCGCAAGTGCTGCTGATCGCCGCCGGCGTCGCCATCGTCGTCTTCCTGGTTGGCGGCCACCACTAAGCCTGACCCATCGTCACCGCACGAGTCATGTTAAAAATCCTTGGGAAAGCTTCTTCCATCAACGTGCGCAAGGTCTTGTGGACGTGCGCCGAGCTTGGTATTGAGTTCGAGCGGGAGGACTGGGGCGCGGGATTTCAATCCACGGCGCAGGACAGTTTTCGTGCGCTCAATCCGAACGCGATGGTGCCTGTTATCGTCGATGGCGATTTCGTGTTGTGGGAATCGAATACGATCTGTCGCTACCTCTGCAACAAGACGAACGATGGGCGGCTGCTGCCGGTCGCAGCGCAGGCGCGGGCGCGGGTCGAGCAGTGGATGGATTGGCAGGCTACCGAATTGAATAACGCATGGCGCTATGCGTTCATGGCGCTGGTGCGCAACAGTCCCGCTCATCGCGATCCGGCCCAGATCGAGGCTGGCGTCGCGAACTGGAACCGGCATATCGGCATCCTTGATCATCATCTCGCTGCCACTGGCAGCTATGCGGCTGGCGATCGTTTTTCCCTGGCCGATGTGGTGCTCGGCCTGTCCGTACACCGCTGGTTATCCACGCCGATGGAACGGCCACAGTATCCTGCAATTGCCGCGTACTACGGTCGCCTGAGTGAAAGGCCTGCTTTCCATATCTTTTGCCGCAACGGCGAACCTTGAAAGCGAATTCGCCTGCTCAGCCTTCACCTTGAGCCTGCGCCAGCTCACTTTGCTTACTGCTGACGAAATCTGGCCTGAAGTCTGGCAATATGGTTTCGACGACGTTGAGGAAAGTATTCAAGCAGATCTGGATGCTGATGCATACTTCAAGACTCATCCGGGTATTGATAATGCCGAGGTGATGGCGAAAGCGCGTGCTTTGATCGCTGCGTATGGCAAACAAAAACGCAAAACGGGATAGTTTGCCAGTCGATTCCGCAAACCGGTCACTTGATCGATTATCGTGTGAGCAAAACAGAAATCCGCATTACGCGCTGGGCGCGGCACACCCGTAAATCTTAGTTGGGGCCGGTGGCGACTGGTCGTGCTGGGTCGCCTACCCATTCGCTCCAAGAGCCTGGATACAGCGCGGCGCCGGGGAGGCCGGCGACTTCCAGGGCCAGCAGGTTGTGGCAGGCGGTGACGCCGGAGCCGCACTGCATGATGGCTTTCGAGGGATCGGCAAACAGCGGCGCGAAGTCGGCCTTCAGCTGCTCGGCGTTCTTGAAGCGGCCGTCGGCCGTCAGGTTGTCCTTGAAGAAGCGGTTTTTGGCGCCCGGGATGTGGCCGCCCACCGGATCGATGGTTTCATTCTCGCCGCGATAACGGTCGGCCGCGCGCGCGTCGACCACGGTGCGGCCCTGCATGTCGATATTGGCCAGCACCTCATCCGCCGACACGGTGCTCACCAGCGACGAACGCTCGCTGAGCGCGCCCGGCGTGCGGCGCTCGGCATGCGTGACCAGCGGCAGGGCTTCGGCCTGCCAGGCCACCAGGCCGCCATCCAGCACCGCGACGGCAGCATGGCCAACCCAGCGCAGCAGCCACCACAAGCGCGCCGCGAACATGCCGCCATGCGCATCGTAAGCCACCACCTGCGTGTCGTCGTCGATGCCCCAGCCGCGCAGGGTTTCGATGAACGCCGCCTTGCCCGGCAGCGGATGACGGCCGAGGAACTTGCCATCCGCCCCGATCTTCGCGCCCGACAAATCCGTGTCCACATTGGCAAACTGCGCGCCGGCGATATGGCCGATGGCAAAGCTGTCGAAGCCCGCGTTCGGATGCATCAGGTCGTGGCGGCAATCCAGGATGACCCAATTCGGATCGTCCAGGTGCTGGGACAGGGTGGCGGCGTCGATCAGGGTCGTGTGCATGGGCTGGTTCCTTATACTTCGCTGGCGATGGGATCGGTATCGGCAATGGCCTTGCCGCGTGGCGTGCTGCGCGTATTGTAGAACGTTGCCGCCATCCCTGACGCGAGAATGATGCCGATGCCCGCCCAGCTATGCCAGTCGAACACGTCGCCGAAGATAAACACGCCCCAGACGCTGGAGAACACGATGCCGGTGTATTGCAGATTCGCCACCACCAGCGTGTTGCCGAGGCGGTAGGCGCGCGTCATGGCGATCTGCGCGCTGGTGGCGCACACGCCGATGGCCAGCAACAGCAAGCCGCTGCGCACGCTGGAGATCGGATGCCATACCGGACCGTCGCTGCCGCCGGTCAGGAACACGCCGACGACGCCGGCGGCCAGGTTCATGACGGTGAAGTAGAACACCACACGGTTCTCCGGCTCCCCGGCCAGGCCCATTTTGCGGACCTGCATGTAGGCGGTGGCGGTAATCACGCTGGAACCCAGCGCAATCAGCGCCGGCGTCAGTTGATTGGCATTGAAAGCAGGGCGCAGCAGCAGGGTGACGCCGACAAAGCTCAGCCCCACCGCCACCATCAGCGGCCATTTGATGTCGCCCTTGGCGTGCCACCAGCCCATGGCAAACAGCCACACGGCGATCCAGATCGGCGACATGTAATTGAGGGTCATGGCGGTGGCCAGCGGCAGCTGGCCGATCGAGTAGTACCACAGCCACAGCGAGGTGACGCCGATCAGGCCGCGCCAGACGTGGGCGCCCGGCATGGAGGTGCGGAAGGTTTCGCCGCGCAAGGTGACCAGGGTGCCGAGGGTGATCACGCCGACCACGCCCCGGTACATGACCAGCTCGGATGTTGAGAATTCTGCAGAAGCCAGCTTGACGCAGACGCCCATGACGGCAAACATGAAACTCGCAAACAACATCCAGAGTGACTGCATCGTGAAACCTTATAAATCCATTTTACGTTGGTACCACTCGTGGAAGTGTTGCATGCCGTCTTCCATCGGTGATTGATACGGCCCGCCGTCCGTTTCGCCGCGGTCCATCAGGACTTTGCGGCCGGCGTCCATGCGTTGGCCAATCTCGTCGTCCTCGATACAGGTTTCCATGTAGGCGGCGCGTTCGGCCTCGATGAATTCGCGCTCGAACAGCACGATTTCCTCTGGATAGTAGAACTCCACCACGTTCCTGGTGCGGTTCGGACCTTCCGGCCACAGGGTCGAGACGATCAGCACGTGCGGATACCACTCGACCATGATGTTCGGGTACAGAGTCAGCCAGATGGCGCCATACGGCGGCGGTTCGCCGCCGCGGAACTTCAGCACCTGCTCCTGCCAGCGCTTGTAGATTTCCGAACCGGACTTTTGCAGGCCCTTGTGCACGCCCACCGTCTGCACGCTGTACTCGCGGCCGAACTCCCAGCGCAGGTCGTCACAGGTGACGAAGCTGCCCAGGCCGGGATGGAAGGGCTCGACGTGGTAGTCCTCCAGGTAGACCTCGATGAAGGTCTTCCAGTTGTAGTCGCAGTGGTGGACTTCCACGTGGTCCAGCATGTAGCCGCTGAAATCCAGGTCCTTGGTCACCGACAGCTGGTTCAGCTCTTCCATGACGTTGTAGCCGTTTTGCTCGAACAGCAGGCCGTTCCAGCTTTGCAGCTGGGTCTTCGGCAGGTTCAGGCAGGGCGTTTCGGGGAAGTGCGGCGCGCCGATCAATTCACCCTTGAGGTCGTAGGTCCAGCGGTGCAGCGGGCAGACAATGTTGTTGGCGTTGCCGCGGCCATTGAACATCAGCGCCTGGCGGTGGCGGCAGACGTTGGACAGCAATTCGATGCCATTGGCGTTGCGCACCAGCATGCGGCCTTCGTTTTCGGCGGCCAGTGTGGCGAAATCGCCAACATTTGGCACCATCAGCTCGTGGCCGACATAGCGCGGACCGGCTTTGAATAATTGCTGCATTTCACGCTGCAGTAGCGTTTCGTCAAAATAGACGTTGACCGGAAGTTGCGCGGTTGGCCGCGCTAGCTTGGCGTGGGTACCCAGATCGGACATCCAAACCCCCCCTTAATATATACATCAAACCAAGAAGAGACAGAATCCGTAAAGACAACCCGCATTCAAATGCGTTGAGGTGGTATTTAGGACAGAACCGGCGATTATACCGTGTTTTGCGCGGTACCAACAGTCCAGCTTGCTCGCTTATTGTGCAGAACATTGCAATAACTGCATGCTCATCAGGGAAAATGAGGACGATTGCGCTAAAATCCAGAGTCCGCAGCATGCCCGGGCGCTAATGTTCCACGGGATAAGGTGGTTTGTTCTAAAATATCGGGCTACACTGCGCTGGCCTGGCTGTGCCCAAGATAACTGATAACTATGTCTAAGAAACTAACTGCCGACGCGACCGCCGCCGCCCTCGCTCCCGCTTCGTTTGAAGAAGCGATGGCGGAACTGGCGCAACTGGTCGCACAGATGGAGGCGGGTCAACTGCCGCTGGAAGCCTCGGTGGCCGCCTATGCGCGCGGCTCGGAGCTGGTGAAATTCTGCGCGGCCCAGCTGGAAAAAGTGGAATCCCAGGTCAAGGTGCTGGAAGGCGACATGCTGAAGCCTTTCGTGGCGGTTGGCGAGGGCGAACAATGAGCGCCGCCTTCGACGACTGGATGAAAACCGTGCAGGCCGGATCGGAAAACGATTTATCCGGTTTCCTGCCGTCGGCCGACACCGTGCCCACCAGGCTGCACGCAGCGATGCGCTATGCGCTGCTGGGCGGCGGCAAGCGCGTGCGGCCGCTGCTGGTGTACGCGGCCGGCGCCCTGTTCGGCGCCGCCCCTGCCACGCTGAGCCGCGCGGCGGCGGCGGTGGAAATGATCCACGCCTACTCGCTGGTGCACGACGACATGCCGTGCATGGACGACGACGCGCTGCGCCGCGGCAAGCCGACGGTGCACGTGGCCTACGACGAAGCGACCGCGCTGCTGGTCGGCGACGCGCTGCAATCGCAGGCCTTCCTGGTGCTGGCCGAGACCACCAGCGTGCCGCCGGCACGCGTGGCGGCGATGCTGCGGCTGCTGGCCCAGGCCTCCGGTTCGGCCGGCATGTGCGGCGGCCAGGCCATCGATCTCGACAGCGTCGGCCTCAGCCTGACGCTGGAACAGCTGGAGCGCATGCACCAGCTGAAAACCGGCGCCTTGCTGCGCGTGTCCGTGGTGCTGGGCGCCCTGGCCGGCAAGGAACTGGACGATACGGAACTGAACGCGCTGGAAGTTTACGCGCGCGCCATCGGCCTGGCGTTCCAGGTGGTGGACGATGTGCTCGACGCGACGGCCGATTCGGCCACGCTGGGCAAAACCGCCGGCAAGGATGCGGCCGACAACAAGCCGACCTATGTATCCATATTAGGTCTGGCACCGTCGCGCGCACTGGCGGAAAAATTGCGGCTCGACGCGCATGCTGCGCTCGCGCCGTTTGGAGAAAAAGCTTTGCGATTACGCGAACTCGCGGACCTGATCGTGCAGCGGAAGGCATAAATGAACTTGCTCGAAAAAATAGAATCCCCGGCCGATGTACGCAAACTCTCGTACAGCCAACTGACGCCGCTGGCGCATGAACTGCGCGCCTACCTGCTCGATTCCGTGTCCAAGACCGGCGGCCACCTGTCGTCCAATCTCGGCACGGTGGAACTGACGGTGGCGCTGCACTACGTGTTCAACACGCCGCACGACCGCATCGTCTGGGACGTGGGCCACCAGACCTACTCGCACAAGATCCTGACCGGCCGCCGCGAGCGCATGCACACGCTGCGCCAGCTGAACGGCATTTCGGGCTTCCCGAAACGCGACGAAAGCGAATACGACACCTTCGGCACCGCGCACTCGTCGACCTCGATTTCGGCGGCGCTGGGCATGGCGCAGGCGGCCAAGATCAAGGGCGAGCATCGGCACGCCATCGCCGTCATCGGCGACGGCTCCATGACCGCCGGCATGGCGTTCGAAGCGCTGAACAACGCCGGCGTGCAGGACGACGTCAATCTGCTGGTGATCCTGAACGACAACGACATGTCGATCTCGCCGCCGGTCGGCGCCTTGAACCGCTACCTGGCGCGCCTGATGTCCGGGCAGTTCTACGCCGCCGCCAAGAACGTCGGCAAATCGGTGCTGCCGGCGCCGGTGCTGGAACTGGCCAAGAAACTGGAAGAACATGCGAAGGGCATGGTGGTGCCGGCCACGATGTTCGAGGAATTCGGCTTCAACTACATCGGCCCGATCGACGGCCACGACCTGGAGTCGCTGATCCCGACGCTGCAGAACATCAAGCAGCTGAAAGGCCCGCAGTTCCTGCACGTGGTGACCAAGAAGGGCCAGGGCTACAAGCTGGCCGAGGCCGAGCCTATCCTGTACCACGGCACCGGCAAGTTCAATCCGGCCGAAGGCATCAAGCCGGCCGCCGCGCCGTCGAAGAAAACCTACACCGAAGTCTTCGGCGACTGGCTGTGCGACATGGCCGCCGCCGACAAGAAGCTGGTCGGCATCACGCCGGCCATGCGCGAAGGTTCGGGCATGGTGCGCTTCGACCAGGAATATCCTGACCGTTACTTCGACGTCGGCATCGCCGAGCAGCATTCGGTGACCTTCGGCGCCGGCCTGGCCTGCGAAGGCCTGAAGCCGGTGGTGGCGATCTACTCCACCTTCCTGCAACGCGGCTACGATCAGCTGATCCACGACGTGGCGCTGCAAAACCTGGACGTGACCTTTGCGCTGGACCGCGCAGGCCTGGTGGGCGCCGACGGCGCCACCCACGCCGGCAACTACGACCTGGCCTACCTGCGCTGCATCCCGAACATGGTGGTGATGGCGGCATCGGACGAAAACGAATGCCGCCAGATGCTGACCACCGGCTACCACTACAACGGTCCTGCCGCGATCCGCTATCCGCGTGGCGCCGGCATCGGCGCGGCGATCAAGCCGGAGCTGACGTCGATTGCCATCGGCAAGGGCGAGATCAAGCGCGGCGGCCAGAAGATCGCCATCCTGGCCTTCGGCTCGATGGTGGCGCCGTCGGTGGCCGCCGGCGAAACGCTGAACGCCACCGTGGCCAATATGCGCTTCGTCAAGCCGCTGGACGTGGAGCTGGTGAAGCAGCTGGCCGCCGACCATGATTACTTCGTGACGGTGGAAGAGGGCTGCATCATGGGCGGCGCCGGCGCCGCCGTGGCGGAAGCGCTGGCCGCCGCAGGCCTCGTCAAGCCGATGCTGATGCTTGGCCTGCCGGACAAGTTCATCGACCACGGCGACCCGGCCAAGCTGCTGGCCAGCGTCGGCCTGGATGCCGCCGGCATCACCGCTTCGATCAAACAGCGCTACCTGAGCGACGAGCCGCGCCTGGTCGTCAATAACGGCTGATCATCTCCGCCACGGCGGCGGCCATCGCTTCGTATCCGGCGTCGCCGGGATGCAGGTGGTCGCCGCTGTCGTAGCGCGGCAGCATGCGCGACGGGTGGCCCGGGTCGCGCAGCAGCGCGTCCATATCGGCCACCGCGTCGAACTCCTTGCTCTCCCTGATCCATTGATTCACCTGCCGGCGCAGCGCGTCCTTGGCGGGCGTGTAATAGCCTGCGATGGCCGTGCCTTCGAACGGCGGCAGCGTGGCGCCGATGATGCGCACCTTGCGCGCCTGCGCCTGGGCGATCAGCTGGCGGTAGACGGCGATCATGCGCGCCGCCGTCATCGGCGCTTCCTGCGGCGCGAACACGCTTTGCGGCCAGCCGATATCGTTAATCCCCATCAGCACCACTGCCGTTTGCACGCCGGGCTGCGCCAGCACGTCCTGTTCGAAGCGCGCGGCGGCGTTGACACCCATGCGGTCGCCCAGCAGCCTCGCGCCCGAAATGCCGGCGTTGATGACGGCGACGCCACCATCGCCGGCGCTGAGACGCGCGGCCAGATAGTCCGGCCAGCGCCGGTCGCGATCCGGCGTCGAGCCATTACCGTCCGTGATCGAATCGCCAAACGCCGCCACCGCGTGCGTCGGCGCCGCCGCATCCACCCAGATGCCGCTCAACAGCGCCCGCCCATGCAGCGCCTGCGCCGCCCGCCACGTCACCGCGCCGGCCTGGTTGCCCTCCACAATGGCGCCGGTCTGCTGCGCGCCCCAGTGAAAAGTCGCCAGCGCCGTACGCTCCGGCAGATATACGCTGACGGTCAGCTTTTCCAGCGCCGCCACCGGCATCGCCAAAGCGTCGCTGACTACGGGCGCACCGGGCGGAATGACGACATCGCGCTGTCCGCCAAAAGTCAGCACGGTTCCGGCCTCGCCGTCGCGTGCCAGCCGTGCCTCGCCGATCGCCAGCGGTTGCGTGCCATAGCGGTTCGACAGCACCACGCACACACGCCGCCCGCCCATGCTGATGCGGGCCGTTTCGCGCACGGTCTGCCGCTCCAGTACAGCGGGAACGCCCGTCGGCAACGCGAATTCCTGTTCGCCCCACGTCGCATGCGGGCTGGCCTGCCAGGTCGCGATCCAGTTATCCGCCGCAAGCAGCGGCCCGGTAATGACGGCGCATAGCGCGCCAGCGATAAATCTTTTCATGACTGCTCTCCTGTCGAAAAGCGCACGATAGGTCATTCCACGGGTGAGCAGAAGGAGGATAAACTGACTATACTTCATTCAAATATGGAATGAGACTGCATGGACACTATCCGATCGCTACGCTGTTTTGTCCGCGCCGTGGAACTGGGCAGCTTGTCCGCCGTCGCGCGCGAGGAGGGCACCACCCAGCCTACCGTCAGCAAACTGATGGCGAGCCTGGAGTGCGAACTGGGTGTGCGCCTGCTGGAGCGCAGCACCACCAGCTTGCAGCCGACGCCGCAGGGACGCCGCTTCTACCAGCGCGCGCTGGGCGTGCTGGCCGAATACCAGGATGCCGTGGCCGAGGCGCGCGGCCAGACCGAAACGCCGGCCGGCCTGATACGCCTGAACGCGCCGGCCGCCTTCGGCCAGTTCCGCCTGAACGGTTTGCTGGCGCCGTTCCTGGCGCAATATCCGCAGGTGGACATCGAACTGATACTCGACGACCGCATGGTCGATCTGGTCAAGGAAGGCGTGGACATCGCCGTCCGCCAGGGACGCGAGCTGCCGCCGGACGCCATCGCCAGATTGGCCGCCACCTCGCCGCGCCAGCTGGTGGCCGCGCCGTCCTACCTGAAAGCGCGCGGCAAGCCGAAGCAGCCGCAGGACCTGGCGCGGCACGACTACATCCGCTTCGCCTGGCTGGCCGATGCCGATCTGCTCACATTGCATGATGGCGACCGCAGCGAAACCGTCCAGACGCGCGGCCGCTATCGCGTCAACAATGCGCTGGCGATCCGGGAGAGTCTGGCGGCAGGCGGCGGTGTCGGCCTGTGTCCTCTATGGTTGGTGCAGGACTTGCTCGATAGCGGCGCATTGGTGCGCGTGCTGCCCGCATGGCATGGGCAACCGCAGCCGCTGCACCTGCTGTCGCCATCGCGCCGCTACCAGCCGTTGCGCGCGCGCCTGCTGCTGGATTATCTGGCGGTGCAGATTGCACTGCTGCCGGGATACAACGCTTCCTGAAATTTTCTTGCCTAAGGCGCAGGCTGTCCTATATTGATATAAACAGTTTATATCAGGGGCTGGCATGAAGCTGATTACCGCAGGCTTGATGTTGTTGGCGATGACATTGCCGGCTGCCGCGCAGGTGCCGGAATCCGGCCGCGTGCAGGAACTGATCTTCAGCGCCGCCGAAGTGGATGAAAGCATGGAACAGCGCTACATCGACCGCACGGTGGACCTGGCAGCCGACGGCAAGCTCGATGAAGACCGCGCGCTGCTGGTGCGCCTGCGTTACATCAGCGCCGAATTGATCCGCGTGGCTATCGAATTGAAACCGGAGGCCGCGCAGTGGCAGTGGGAAGTCCATACCACCAGCGATGACGATGTGGACGCCCTGTGTCTGGCTGGCGGCAAGATCCTGGTCGGCAGCGCCTTCGTGCACCGGCTGGCGTTGACCGATGGCGAGCTGGCGACGCTGCTGGCGCATGAAGTCGCGCACGCGGTGGCCGAGCACCACCGCGAAACCTTCTCCGAGGCGATGCTGCTGAACCGTTTCCCGGCCGTGCCGCTGGAAGTGGTGATGGCGCGGTTGGACAGCGACCTGTCGCTGCAGATCCGCCTGTCGAAGCTATCCAGCCTGCAGGAATCCGAGGCCGATCATCTCGGCATGGTGCTGGCCCACCGCGCCGGCTGGGCGGCGGGCGACATGGTCAGCTTCTACCGCAAGCTGGCCGATGGCGAGCAGACGGCGCTGCTGTCCGGCGCCTATCCCGCCAACACCTCGCGCCTCAGCATGGCGCAGGGCATGGCGCGGCTGTTTGGCGATTAGCCGCGTTTGCGCTCGTGCTGCCACAGCACGTCGCTGCCGCCGGCGTAGCGGTTCAACACACGCGACAGCACAAACAGCAGGTCCGACAGGCGGTTCACATACTGGCGCGGATGTTCGTGGATGGTCTCCGCCTTGCCCAGCGTGACGATGGCGCGCTCGGCGCGGCGGCACACCGTGCGGCACACATGCGCCTGCGAGGCGGCGCGCGAGCCGGCCGGCAGAATGAATTCCGTCAGCGGCGGCAGCGTGGCGTTGTACTTCGCCAGCAGATCATCCAGCCGCTCGACATGCGCTTCCTTGATCATCTGATAGCCCGGAATGCATAACTCGCCGCCCAGGTCGAACAGATCGTGCTGGATGGTGACCAGTTCGTCGCGCAGATCGGCCGGCATCTCCTCGCACAGCAGCAGGCCCAGATGCGAATTCAATTCATCCACCTCGCCGATGGCGGTGATGCGGACGCTGTCCTTGTCCGTGCGGCTGCCGTCGCCCAGACCGGTCGTGCCGCCGTCACCGGTACGCGTAGCAATTTTAGAGAGTCGGTTGCCCATAATATTCAGTCCTTGATGGCGATGCACCGAAGAATACAACAAATGGGCTTACAATCGTGGCTCCATCTGTGTTTTCAGGTGCATGACCCATGAACACTGTTTCTGACCTTGTCTCCCGGCGTGCGCAGCTTGCTGCGGCGTTGCAGCATGTGCTGCCGCAGCGCGCTGTGCTGTCGGCGCCCGAGGATACGCGTCCTTATGAATGCGATGGTCTGGCGGCGTATCGGCAGCTGCCGATGATCGTCGTGCTGCCCGATACCGAGGCGCAGATTGTTGCGGTGCTCAAGGTATGCCGCGACCTGAACGTGCCCATCGTGCCGCGCGGCGCGGGCACCGGCCTGTCCGGCGGCGCGATGCCAATTGCCGACGGCGTGGTGTTGTCTACCGCTCGGTTGAACCGTATCGTGCGCATGGACGCCTATTCGCGGACGGCGGTGGTGCAGCCGGGTGTGCGCAACCTGGCGATTTCGGAAGCGGCGGCGCAGCATGGCCTGTACTACGCGCCCGATCCATCGTCGCAGATCGCCTGCACCATCGGCGGCAACGTGGCGGAAAACTCCGGCGGCGTGCATTGCCTGAAGTACGGCCTGACGGTGCACAACGTGCTGCGTGTGCGCGTGGTGACCATCGACGGCGACGTGGTGGAACTGGGCAGCGAGGCGCTCGATGCGCCGGGACTGGATCTGCTGTCGGTGTTTATCGGCTCCGAGGGCATGCTGGGCATCGTCACCGAAGTGACGGTCAAGCTGGTGCCCAAGCCGGCCACTGCGCGCGTGATCATGGCGTCGTTCGACGAGGTGGTGAAGGGCTGTCACGCGGTGGCGGCGCTGATCGCGGCGGGCATCATTCCCGCCGGCCTGGAGATGATGGATCAGACTTCCTCGCGCATGGTGGAGCCGTTCGTCAAGGCTGGCTATGACACCGACGCCGCCGCCATCCTGTTGTGCGAGGCCGACGGCACCATCGAGGAAGTGGAAGAGGAAATCGCGCGCATGTCGGCGGTGCTGAACCAGGCCGGCGCCAGTGCGATCGCGGTGTCGCAGTCGGAGGCGGAGCGGCTGAAGTTCTGGTCCGGCCGCAAGAACGCCTTCCCCGCCGCCGGCCGCATCTCGCCGGATTACTACTGCATGGACGGCACCATTCCGCGCAAGCGCCTGGGCGAGGTGCTCGCCGGCATCGCAGCGATGGAACTCACATATGGCCTGCGTTGCGCGAACGTGTTCCACGCGGGCGACGGCAATCTGCATCCGCTGATCCTGTTTAACGCGAATATCCCGGACGAGTTCCAGCGCGCGGAAGCCTTCGGCGCCGAGATCCTGGCGTTGTGCGTGGAAGTCGGCGGCACCATCACCGGCGAGCATGGCGTGGGCATCGAGAAGATCGATTCCATGTGCGTGCAGTTTGCGCAGGCGGAGCTGGAGGCGTTCTTCTCGGTCAAGCGCAGCTTCGATCCGCATGGCCTGCTCAATCCCGACAAGGCGATCCCCACGCTGCACCGCTGCGCCGAATTCGGCAAGATGCGCGTCAGCGGCGGCGTGCTGCCGTTTGCCCACCTTCCGCGATTCTAACCATGACTGTCTATGACGATTTCGCCGCCCGCATCCGCAACGCGCAAGCGCCACTGCGCCTGCGTGGCGGCGGCACCAAGGACTGGTACGGCCAGGCGCTGACGGGCGAGGTGCTGGATACGCGCGTCAACAGCGGCATTATTTCCTATGAACCGACGGAACTGGTGATTACCGCCCGTTGCGGCACGCCGCTGGCGGAGATTGAAGCGCTGCTGGCGCAACACAATCAGATGCTGGCGTTCGAGCCGCCGCGCTTCGGCCCCGAATCGACCATCGGCGGCGTGGTGGCCAGCGCCTTGTCAGGGCCGCGCCGGGCCAGCGCCGGCGCGGCGCGCGATTTCGTGCTGGGCGTGGTGCTGATGGATGGTCGCGGCGAGGTGCTGCGCTTCGGCGGACAGGTGATGAAGAACGTCGCCGGCTACGACGTCTCGCGCCTGCTGGCCGGTTCGCTGGGCACATTGGGTCTGATACTGGAAGTGTCGCTGAAGGTGCTGCCGGTGCCGCTGCGCGAGGCCAGCCTGAGCTTCGAGGTGAACGAGATCGATGTGCTCTCGCGCCTGAACGAATGGGCCGGGCAGCCCTTGCCGATATCGGCCAGCTGCTGGCATCAGGATGTGCTGACGCTGCGCCTGTCCGGCGCGGATGCGGCGGTGGAGGCGGCGCAGCGCAAGCTGGGCGGGCAGGCGCTGGATGGCGCCGACGCTTACTGGGCCGCGCTGCGCGATCAAACGCACGCTTACTTCAGCGGCGGCACGTTGTGGCGCATGTCGGTGCCGTCGCACGCCAGCGCGATCATCCTGCGTGGAGAACAGCTGATCGAGTGGGGTGGTGCGCAACGCTGGCTCAAGGTCGATGGTGCGGCCGATGCGGACAGCATACGCCGCACCGTCGCCGCGTCGGGCGGACATGCGACGCTGTTCCGTGGCGCGGACAAGAGCGTTGGCGTGTTCCATCCGCTGGCGCCGGCGGTGGCGAAAATCCATGAGCGCCTGAAGCAGTCCTTTGATCCTGCCGGCATCTTCAACCCTGGGCGCATGTACTGAACTATGCAAACCAATCTGGCTGACTTCATCAAGAACACGCGCGAAGGCGACGAGGCCGAAGCGATCCTGCGCGCCTGCGTGCATTGCGGCTTTTGTACTGCCACCTGTCCCACGTATCAGCTGCTGGGCGATGAGCTGGACGGGCCGCGTGGGCGCATCTATCTGATCAAGCAGGTGCTGGAGGGCGAGGCGGTGACGGCCAAGACGCAGCTGCATCTGGACCGCTGCCTTACCTGCCGCAACTGCGAGACGACCTGTCCCTCCGGCGTGAAGTATGGGCGCCTGATCGATATCGGACGCAAGGTGGTGGAGGAACGCGTGCAGCGTCCGTTGGCGGAGCGCGTCAAGCGCAAGGTACTGGTGGAAGGCTTGTCGCGCAAGGCGGTCTTCAAGACGGCGTTGCAGGCGGGGCAGATATTCCGTCCGCTGCTGTCGCCGGCGATGCAGGACAAGGTGCCGCAGCGCCAGGATGCCGGTGTGTGGCCGGCGCGCGAGCATGCGCGCAAGATGCTGGTGCTGGAGGGCTGCGCGCAACCGGGCATGGCGCCGAACATCAATGCCGCCACGGCGCGCGTGCTGGATGCGCTGGGCGTGCAATTGATCGTCGCGGCTAGGGCCGGATGCTGCGGCGCGCTGCGGCATCATATGAACGACCAGGAGGCGGCGCTGGACGATATGCGGCGCAATATCGATGCATGGTGGCCGTACGTGCAGGACGGCGCAGCGGTGGAGGCCATCGTCATGACGGCGTCCGGCTGCGGCGTGACGGTCAAGGAGTATGGCCATTTGCTGGCGCACGATCCTGCGTATGCCACCAAGGCGGCGCGCATTGCGATGCTGACGCGCGACCTGAGCGAGATCCTGCCTGAATTTGAAAACGCGCTGGCGCAGCGCGTCAAGGCCGGCGGAGCAGGGCGCGTGGCGTATCACCCTCCTTGCACGCTGCAGCACGGGCAGCAGATACGCGGCAAGGTGGAAGGCGTGCTGCGCGCCGCCGGCATCGACGTGGTGCTGTGCGCCGACAGCCACCTGTGCTGCGGCTCGGCCGGCAGCTATTCGCTGCTGCAGCCGGAACTGTCGCTGCAACTGCGCGACCGCAAGCTGGTCAACCTGGAAAACACCGGCGCACGGACCATCGTGTCCGCCAACGTCGGCTGCAGCGCACACCTGCAATCCGGCACCGAAACGCCGGTGATGCACTGGATAGAACTGCTGGACCGCGCCTTAAATTAACGCCAGCTGCGAGGTGCCGCCGGCCGGGTTGCCGTGCAGGCTGATGATGGGCGGCAGGCTGGCGGCGGCCTGCCACACCTTGGCGGTATCGAAGCTGGCCACCCACGACAGCACGTCGTCGGCCGGCATCGGCCGCGCCACGCCGTAGCCCTGCACCAGATCGCAGCCGAGGCGCATCAGCATCGCTCCATGCTCGATGGTTTCGACACCTTCGGCAATCACACCCAGGCCGAATGAACGCGCCAGCCCGATCACCGCGCTGACCAGGTGCAGGTCGTCGCGGTCCACCAGCATGTTGCGCACGAAGCTCTGGTCGATCTTCAGGATGTCGGCCGGCAGCCGCTTCAGGTAGGACATCGACGAGTAGCCGGTGCCGAAATCATCCAGCGCGAAGCTGATGCCCAGCGCCTGGCAGTCCAGCATGATGCTGCGCACGTGGCTGATGTCGCTCAGCGCCGACGATTCCAGGATCTCCAGTTCCAGCATGTGCGGCGGCACTTCCGGGAACTCCGCCAGGATCGTCTTCAATCGCTCGACGAAATCGTGGCGCTGGAAGTGGCGCGCCGCGATGTTCACGCTGATCACCCAGTCCGTATCGAACGCGCGCCACGATTGCAGCTGGCGCAGCGCCTCGCGCAGCACCCACTCGCCGATATCGACGATGACGTCGGTATGTTCGACGATCGGCAGGAAGTCCATCGGCCCGACGATGCCGCGCAGCGGATGGTTCCAGCGCAGCAGCGCTTCCATGCCGACGATGCGGCCCTTGCGCATGTCCAGCTTCGGCTGGTAGTACAGCACCAGCTCATTGGCGCGCACCGCCGCGCGCACTTCGGTGCGGCGGTTGTGGTGGGTGCGCACCTGTTCGTCGAGATCGGCGTCGAAGAAGTGGTGGCGGTTGCGGCCCGTGATCTTGGCCTGGTACAGTGCCTGGTCCGCGTGCCGCAGCAGGCTGTCCGCGCTGAGGTCATTGCCGGTGTAGACCGCGATGCCGACGCTTGCCGACATGCTGACCGCCTTGCCGCCGCAGACATAGTCGCGCGCCAGCGCGGCCATCAGCTTGCTCATCGCGTACTCGATGGCGGCGCGGTCGCTCAGTTCCGGCAGCAGCAGCACGAATTCATCGCCACCGAGGCGCGCCACGTAGTGACGCTGGCCGGCAAAGTCGTGCAGGCGGCTGGCGGCCTGCTTGAGGATTTCGTCGCCGACGGCCTGACCCATGGTCTGGTTCACGTGCTGGAAGTGATCCAGGTCGAACAGGCATACCGCCAGCAGGTAGTTATGCTCGCGCGCGCGCTCCACCTCCTGCTCGAAGCGCAAGGCCAGCGCCGTGCGGTTGGGCAGGCCGGTGAGGATGTCGTGATTGCTCTGCCACGAAATCTGCTGCATCAGCTGGCGGCGTTCGGTGACGTCGCGGAACACCAGCACCGAGCCCTGCACCTCGCCCTGCGGCGTGCGGATGGCGTTGGCGGTGTACTCCACGGTGCAGGTCTGGCCCATGCGGTTGCGCAGGTTCTGGTTGCCCACCTTGACCACTTCACCGCCGGCGTAAATCGCCTTCATCGCCTTCAGCAGCGAGTGCTGGCCGAAGTTATTCGACAGCACGAACACCTGGTGCAGCTCCATGCCGCGCGCGCGCGATTCCGGCCAGCCGGTCAGCTGCTGCGCCACTTCGTTGATGGTGTCTATCTTGCCGTGCAAGTCGGTGGTGATGACGGCGTCGCCGATGGAGGCCAGCGTTACTTCGATGCGGTCCTTCTCGACCTGCAGCTGTTTCTGCGCCAGCAGGGTGCGCGTCAGCTGCGCGCTCAGGTTGTTCTGGCTTTGCTGCAGCTTGTGCACCAGCGCCTGCACGCGCTGCGCCATGTTGTTGAAGGTGGAGGCCAGCATGCGCGCTTCCAGCGTGCCTTGCACCGGCAGGCGTACATCGTGGTCGCCGCCCTGGAAGCGGTTGGTGGCGTCGGCCAGGCGCGCCAGCATGCGCTTGTTGGCGAGGATGATGATGCCCAGCAGCGTGTAGATGACGAAGACGTTGATCGCCGAGATCACCGCCTGCTGGTAGATGCTGCGCCACACGTCGTTGATGGCGCGCACCGGCTCAAAGTCCAGCACCAGCGTGGCGCCGTCAAGGATGACCGTGCGGCTGGCGCGGGCCAGCGGACTGAATTGCACAAACCAGCGCGGATATTGCGGCTGCGCCTGCGGACTGCGCAGCGCTTCCAGGTGGCCGCCGGCGTAGTCCAGCCGCGCGGCGCTCAGGTCGCCATTGAGCAGCAGGGCGCCGGACAGCGTGTTATCCAGGGCGGCGCGGTCCGAGATGGCCAGCGCCGGCTGCAGCGTCTTGCGTAAATGCGCAGTCACTTCGCCAGCCTCGCGTTGATAGCGGGCGTTGGCGTTGGCGGTTTCGGACTCCAGCATCAGGTGATAGCGCAAGCCCACCACCATCGCGATAATCAGCAGGATGGGGACGAACAGCCTGGAGTACATCCCCATCCGCAGCCAGTAAGACAGAATTTTTCCCATTAAGGACATAGGCGACTGATTCGGCAGGAAACGAAATTCAATATTACCAAAAAGTTAAGCCTTGCGCTTGTTTTGGAAATCGTTTTCGTCATTGTGTTGTCGGAATCACTCAGCCAGCAGTTTTTCGATGTCGGCAATCAATTCTTCCGGCTTGGTGGCGGGGGCGTAGCGGTTGTAGACGGTGCCGTCCTTGCGGATCAGAAATTTCGTGAAGTTCCACTTGATGGCCTGGGTGCCGAGGATGCCCGGCGCGTCCTTCTTCAGCTTCTGGAACAGCGGGTGGGCATGGTCGCCGTTGACGTCGATCTTGGCGAACAGCGGGAAGGTGACGCCGTAGTTCTTTTCGCAGAAGGCGCCGATTTCCTCGGCCTGGCCCGGCTCCTGGGCGCCGAACTGGTTGCATGGGAAGCCCAGCACTTCCACGCCCTTGTCCTTGAACTGCTGGTACACCGCTTCCAGTCCCTTGTACTGCGGCGTGAAGCCGCACTTGCTGGCGGTGTTGACGATCAGGAGCACCTTGCCCTTGTACTGGCCGAGGTTGACCGGCTGGCCGGACAGGCTGTCGGCGCTGATGTCGAAGATCGTGCTCATTAGATGATTCCCAAATGTTCGGTGCCGGCCGACAGGTCGCGGTTTTTCGCGGCCTTGCCTTCCAGCTTGATGGTCAGGCGCAGGTCGTTGACGGAGTCGGCGTTGCGCAGCGCGTCCTCGTAGGTGATCAGGTCGGCCTCGTGCAGGTCGAACAGCGACTGGTCGAAGGTTTGCATGCCCAGCTCGCGCGACTTCTTCATCAACTCCTTGATCTCGTGCACCTGGCCCTTGAAGATAAGGTCCGAGATCAGCGGCGAGTTCAGCATGATCTCGATGGCCACCGCGCGGCCCTTGGATTCCTTGCGTGGAATCAGGCGCTGCGAAATCATGCCCTTCAGGTTCAGCGACAGGTCCATCAGCAGCTGCTGGCGGCGTTCCTCGGGGAAGAAGTTGATGATGCGGTCGAGCGCCTGGTTGGCGCTGTTGGCGTGCAGGGTGGCCAGGCACAGGTGGCCGGTTTCGGCGAAGGCGATGGCGTGGTCCATGGTCTCGCGGTCGCGGATCTCGCCGATCTGGATCACGTCCGGCGCCTGGCGCAGCGTGTTCTTCAGCGCCACCGCCCAGTCGTCGGTGTCGACGCCGACTTCGCGCTGGGTGACGATGCAGTTCTTGTGCGGGTGGACGAATTCGACCGGGTCTTCGATGGTGATGATGTGGCCGTAGCTGTTCTCGTTGCGGTAGCCGACCATGGCGGCCAGCGTGGTCGACTTGCCGGAGCCGGTGGCGCCGACCATGATCACCAGGCCGCGCTTGGACATTACCACGTCCTTCAGCACCTCCGGCAGGCCGAGTTCTTCCAGCTTGGGGATGTCGGAGTTGATGGTCCGCAGCACCATGCCGACCGCGCCCATCTGCACGAAGGCGGAGACGCGGAAGCGGCCGATGTCGCCGGGGCTGATGGCGAAGTTGGCTTCCTTGGTCAGCTCGAAGCCGGCGGCCTGCTTGTCGTTCATGATGGAACGGGCCAGATCAAGCGTGTGGGCGGCGGTCAGCGCCTGCGCCGACACCGGCGTCATCTTGCCGTCGATCTTGACGGCCGGCGGAAAGCCGGCGGTGATGAACAGGTCCGAGCCTTTCTTGGCCAGCATCAGGCGCAGCAAGTCGAACATGAATTTTGAGGCCTGATCGCGTTCCATAATCTTCTTTCAAGACGGGGTCAGGTCCTTCATTTCTACACGGTCTCTGCTGTAGCCACGGCTACAGCAGAGACCGTGTAGAAATGAAGGGCCTGACCCCGGAGTTTAACCGGGGAAATTGTCGGGCGACTTGGCGGCGTTGCGGGCGGCGGCGGCGCTGATGATGTTGCGGCGGACCAGGTCGGTGAGGTTCTGGTCCAGCGTCTGCATGCCGACGCCGCTGCCGGTCTGGATCGCCGAATACATCTGCGCCACTTTGGCCTCGCGGATCAGGTTGCGGATGGCCGGCGTCGCCACCATGATTTCGTGCGCGGCCACGCGGCCGGCGCCGTCCTTGGTTTTCAGCAGCGTCTGCGAAATCACCGCCTGCAGCGACTCCGACAGCATGGCGCGCACCATTTCCTTTTCATCGGCCGGGAACACGTCGACGATACGGTCGATGGTCTTGGCCGCCGACGAGGTGTGCAGCGTGCCGAACACCAGGTGGCCGGTCTCCGCCGCCGACAGGGCCAGGCGGATGGTTTCCAGGTCGCGCAGCTCGCCGACCAGGATGCAGTCCGGATCTTCGCGCAGGGCCGAGCGCAGCGCGTTGTTGAACGACAGCGTGTGCGGCCCCACTTCGCGCTGGTTGATCAGGCATTTTTTCGATTCGTGGACGAACTCGATCGGGTCTTCGATCGTCAGGATGTGGCCGTACTCGTTTTCGTTGAGGTGGTTGACCATGGCCGCCAGCGTGGTCGACTTGCCGGAGCCGGTCGGGCCGGTCACCAGCACCAGGCCGCGCGGCTTCAGCGCGAACTCGGCGAAAATCTTCGGCGCGTTCAGTTCTTCCAGGCTCAGGATCTTGGACGGAATCGTCCGCAGCACCGCCGAGGCGCCGCGCTCCTGGTTGTAGGCGTTGACGCGGAAGCGCGCCAGGCCGGGAATCGCGAACGAGAAGTCGACTTCCAGCATCTCTTCATACGCCTTGCGCTGGCCGTCGTTCATGATGTCATAAATCATGCCGTGCACATCCTTGTGCTCCAGCGGCGGCAGGTTGATGCGGCGCACGTCGCCGTGCACCCGTATCATCGGTGGCAGCCCGGCCGACAGGTGCAAATCCGACGCCTTGTTCTTGACGGAGAATGCGAGAAGTTCGGAGATGTCCATTTATAATCCCTGTGCCCAGACGTTGATGTGGCCAATTTAACGCTTTTTACTCGATGATTATGTCCCCGATCCGCCAGAACTTGCAAGCCATCACCACCACAATTGTTGCCGCTGCTCAAGAATCAGGCAGGCCGGCGACGGCGGTGCAGCTGCTGGCCGTGTCCAAGACCTTCGGTCCGGAGGCGGTGCTGGAGGCGGTGGCGGCCGGCCAGCGCGCGTTTGGCGAGAACTATCTGCAGGAGGGCCTGGACAAGATCCGCGCCGTGCAGGAGGCCGGGGCGCCGGCGCTGGAATGGCATTTCATCGGCCCGATCCAGAGCAACAAGACGCGCCCCATCGCCGAGCACTTCGCCTGGGTGCACACGGTCGAGCGCGAAAAGATCGCGCAGCGGCTGTCCGAACAGCGGCCGTCCGGGATGGCGCCGTTGCAGATCTGCCTGCAAGTGAACATCAGCGGCGAAGCCAGCAAGAGCGGCGTCGCCCCGGAGGAACTGGCGGCGCTGGCCCACAAGGTCGCCGCGCTGCCCAACCTGACCCTGCGCGGCCTGATGGCGATCCCCGAGCCGGCCGACGATTTCGACCAGCAGCGCGCGGCCTTCGCGCAGCTGCGGACTTTATATGAACAACTGCGCGCGGACGGGCTGGCGCTCGATACGCTGTCGATGGGCATGTCGGCCGACATGCGGGCGGCAATCGTCGAGGGCGCCACCATCGTGCGCGTCGGCAGCGCCATTTTCGGCGCGCGCAACTATGACAAGGCTTGAGACATGAAGATAGCATTTATCGGCGGCGGCAATATGGCGGCGGCCCTGATCGCGGGACTGGCCAACAAACTGACCGACGGCGCCAACATCCACGTGGCCGACCCGAACGCGGAGGCGCTGGCGCGGCTGCACAAGCAGTACGGCGTGACCACCTCGGCGGCGGCCGATGCGGCGCTTGGCGCGGCGGACGTCATCGTGCTGGCGGTCAAGCCGCAAAGCATGCGCGAGGTGGCGGCGCAGGTGCTGCCGTTCCTCGACAAGGCGAAACAGCCGCTGATCGTCTCGATCGCGGCCGGCATCCGCGGCGCCGACCTGTCGCGCTGGCTGGGCGGCTACGGCGCCATCGTGCGCTGCATGCCGAACACGCCGGCGCTGATCGGCATGGGCATCACCGGCATGGTGGCGATGGCCGGCGTCAGCGCCGAACAGACCAAGGCCGCCGACGACATCCTGCGCGCCGTCGGCCCGACCGTGTGGCTGGATGACGAAAGCAAGATCGACGCGGTGACGGCGGTCTCCGGCAGCGGCCCGGCCTATGTGTTCTACTTCATCGAAGCGATGCAGCAGGCTGCCGAAGAAATGGGCCTGAGCGCGGAGCAGGGCAAGCAGCTGGCCCTGGCCACCTTCACCGGCGCGGCCCAGCTGGCGCAACAGTCGAGCGAACCGGTAGCGCTGCTGCGCGAACGCGTCACCTCGAAAGGCGGCACCACCTACGCCGCGCTGACCAGCATGCAAAGCAGCGACGTCAAGGCCGCCATCGTCACCGCCATGAAAGCCGCCGCCGCACGCGGCAAGGAACTCGGCGACGAGCTGGGTGCCGCCGGCTAAGGCGCCGCGGTTATTCCGTTACGACTTCGCTGGCGATGTCCGCCAGCGTGATCGACGCCATGCGCGTTCGCATCGTCGCTTCCGCTTCTTCCATCACGCCGCGCAACGCGGTGTTGCTGGCCTGCTCGACAGGGCAGCCCGGATGATCCTGCGCGCAGGCGATGGCAAATAATTCCGGTTCATCCAGCGCGCTGTAAATATCGAGCACGGTCAGGTCGGCCAGTGGCCGCAGTATCTGCCAGCCGCCGCCGTGCCCGCCTTCCGACGCCACATAGCCGCGTGCCTTCAGGCCCGCCATCGTGCGCCTCACCACCACCGGATTGGTGTCCAGCATCTGCGCGATCGTGTCGGAGGTGGCGCGGCCGCCGCGCAGCGACATGTGGATCAGCACATGCAGCATGCGGCCTAGTTTGCTGTCTTTCTTCATTTTTATCGTGTAACTCTATATGTTGCGCAAGTGCGCTCAAGCGTGTATCGTAACACTCATTGTTACGCATGAGGATCGATATGAGTGCCCTACAACATCGTTTGATCGCGGCAAACGGCATCCAGATGCATGTCGCCGAGCAGGGCGGCGGCCCGGCAGTCCTGTTCTGCCATGGTTTTCTTGAAACCTGGTATGCGTGGCGTCACCAGTTGCCGGCGTTGGCTGGCGCCGGCTTTCGCGCGATCGCTCCTGACATGCGCGGCTATGGCCAAACGGACCGGCCTGCCGGCGCCGATCAATATTCGGTGTGGCATCTGGTCGGCGACATGGTCGGCTTGTTGGATGCGCTGGACATCGAGCGTGCCATCATCGTGGGCAACGACTGGGGCGCGACGGTGGCATGGCAGGCGGCGCTGTTGCGGCCGGATCGTTTCCACGCGGTGGCGGCGTTTGGCGTGCCGTTGATGGGCCGTGCGCCGATGCCGCCGTCGCAGCTGTTTCCGCAAAATGAGCAGGCGCTGTTTTATACCTTGTATCTGCAGCAGCAGGACGGGCCGCAGGCCGAACTGGAGCGCGATGTGCGCGAGACGCTCGGCAAGCTGTTGCTGTCCGCATCGGGCGAGGGCGCAGTGAATCCGTTCAGCATGGTCGCGCGCCTGTCCGGCATGTTGGCGCCGCTGCCGTCCGCCGCGCTGCCGGCCTGGCTCAGCGAGGCGGACTTGCAAGTCTATGTGGATGCCTATGCGCGCAGTGGTTTCGGTGGAGCGCTGAACTACTACCGCAATCTGGATCGCAACTGGGAATTGCAGGCAGCGTTGAGCGGCATGCAGCTAGCCGTACCGGCGCTGTTCATGGCTGGCGAACGCGATCCTGGCCTGCAGATGCCGGGCATGAGCGACATCATCGACGCGATGATCCAACTGGCGCCTGGCCTGGTACGCAGCGAACTGGTCGCCGATTGCGGCCACTGGATACAGCAGGAACAGCCAGCGCTGGTGAATGCGGCGCTGGTGGCGTTCGCCAACAGCGTCGAGGCAAAAACTATCGGCGCGAAATGAGCGTGCCGATCACCAGGCCGATGGCGGCGCCGATGCCGACGGCGCGCCATGGGTTGTCCTGGACGTAGACGTTGACGGTGTCGGCCGCTTCGCGGCTGTGGGCGATGATGCTGTCTTCCAGCTTGCGCAGGTCGCTCTTGGCGGTGCGCAGGGTGTCGTCGAAGCGGGTGCGCGCTTCGGAGGCGGCCGCGCTGACTTCGCCGGCGCTGTCGGCCAGCCATTTTTCCGCTTCGTCGATGGTGTGGTTCAGTTCGCCCATCAGGCGCTCGCGGGCGGTGCTGCTGGCGCTCTGGCTGTCGGCGATATCGCTGTTCGGTTGGGTTTGATCCATGGTGTTGACCTCGTCTGTGTTCACTGGTGGGAAGGGATGACCAGTGTAAGTATCGGCGATGTCACCACTTTGCGCCCGCTCAATTGGACTTAGCGCAGCGCGTAGTCCAGCGCCACGCCGGCAAACACCACGCCGCCCAGCCAGTTGTTGTGGCGGAAGGCGTACAGGCAGGGATCGCGTTCGCGGTTGCGGATCAAGGTGTAGTGGTAGCAGGCCATGCCGGCCGCCGCCGCCAGCCCGGCGACGAACCACAGGCGCAGGCCCAGCTGCCAGCCGCAGACCAGCAGGATCGCCAGGTGCATGGCGTAGCAGAACATGATGATGGCGACGTCGTAGCGGCCAAAGGTAATCGCCGAGGTCTTGATGCCGATCTTCAGGTCATCGTCGCGGTCGACCATGGCGTATTCGGTGTCGTAGGCCAGGGTCCAGAAGACGTTGCCGACCAGCAGCAGCCAGGCCACCGGCGGCACCTGGTTCTGGATCGCCGCGAACGCCATCGGAATGCCGAAGCCGAAGGCGATGCCCAGGTAGGCCTGCGGAATGGCGAAGAAGCGCTTGGTGTAGGGATAGCTGCCGGCCAGAATCACCGCCGCCACCGACATCTGCCTGGTCAGCGCGTTCAGCGGCAGGATCAGGCAGAAGGCGATCAGCGTCAGCACCACGGCGATCGCCACCGCTTCCTTGCCGCTGACGCGGCCGCTGGTGATCGGGCGCTGGGCGGTGCGCTTGACGAATTTGTCGATGTCCTGGTCGGCGTAGTCGTTGATGGCGCAGCCGGCCGAGCGCATCAGGAAGGTGCCGAGCGTAAAGATAACCAACAGTTTCCAGTCCGGCACACCGCCGGACGCCATCCACATCGCATACAGCGTCGGCCACAGCAGCAGCAGGGTGCCGATGGGTTTGTCCATCCGGATCAGACGAAGGTAGAGCGCCAGCTTGGTCATATGCGACTTCGGGTAACAGGAAAGCGGTCATTATCGCAAATCCTGCGACCCGCTGTCATTCGTCGGCGCAGAGGGTGGTGATGCCGGGCAGGTTGCAGGACGCGACCACGTCGCACACGGCGTCGATGGCGGCCTTGCGGGTGAAGCTTTTGCGCCACACGATGACCACGCGGCGCGACGGCGCCGGCTCGTCGAACGGGCGGAACTGCAGCATGCCGTCCTTGGCGTCCATGTCCGGCACCGAGGCGCGCGGCAGCACGGTCAGGCCGATGCCGCTGGCCACCATGTGACGGATGGTTTCCAGCGACGAGCCCTCGAAGGTGCGCTGCATGCCGTTGCCCGGCGCGGAGAAGCGCGCCATCTCGGGACATACTTCCAGTACCTGGTCGCGGAAGCAGTGTCCGTTACCAAGCAGCAGCATGTTCTCGGTTTTCAGGTCGTCGGCGGGAATACTCTTGCGCTTGGTCCACGGGTGCAGCGTCGGCATGGCGACCACGAAGGGTTCGTCGTACAAGACTTGCATGGCCATACCATGCTCCGGCAGCGGCAGCGCCATGATGGCGGCGTCCAGTTCGCCCTGGCGCAGCATTTCCAGCAGCTTGACGGTGAAGTTTTCCTGCAGGATCAAGGGCATCTGCGGCACCTTGTCGATCATGCCTTTGACCAGCGGTGGCAGCAGGTAGGGGCCGATGGTGTAGATCACGCCCAGGCGCAAAGGCCCGGCCAGCGGGTCCTTGTTCTGCTTGGCGAGTTCCTTGATGGCGGCGGTTTGTTCGAGCACGCGCTCGGCCTGGGCGACGATCTGCGCGCCCAGCGGCGTGACGGAGATTTCGGCGCCGCCCCGTTCAAACAGGACCACGCCCAATTCGTCTTCGAGCTTTTTGATGGCGACCGACAACGTCGGCTGGGCGACGTAACAGGCCTCGGCCGCATGTCCGAAGTGCTTCGCTCTTGCAACAGCGACAATGTATTTCAGTTCGGTCAGTGTCATGAAGTTATTTGAACACAGGCGATGCTGGGATGCAATAAATGAACGCCAAGTTGAGCTATTGTAGCGGAATGCTGTCGATATAATGCAGCGTAATTTTGAAAGGCGGTGTATGTCCTCCACATTTGGTCCCGAAGAAGCGCAAGCCTATCTGCACAAGCTGCTGAAGGTGATGCACCATACCGGCGGTTCGGACTTGTTCATCGCCGCCGATTTCCCGCCAAGCATGAAGGCGCAGGGCGCGATGAAAGCCATGAGCCAGCAGAAGCTCAGCGGTAGTGTCACGCGCGCACTGGCCCTGTCGATCATGAACGACAAGCAGCAGCGCGAGTTCGAGGCTGAACTGGAATGCAACTTTGCCATCTCGCTGCCCGAGGTGTGCCGCTTCCGCGTCAACGTCTTCGTGCAGCAGCAGAACGTCGGCATGGTGATCCGCACCATCGCTTCCGAGATTCCGTCGCTGGAAAAGCTGGAACTGCCGGAGGTGCTGAAGGACATCATCATGACCAAGCGCGGGCTGGTGCTGGTGGTGGGCGGCACCGGTTCCGGCAAGTCGACCACGCTGGCGGCGATGATCGATTACCGCAACACCAACTCGGCCGGCCACATCATCACGGTGGAAGACCCGGTCGAGTATGTGCACAAGAACAAGGGCTGCCTGGTGACGCACCGCGAGGTCGGCGTCGATACGCTGTCGTGGCACAACGCGCTGAAGAACACGCTGCGCCAGGCGCCGGACGTGATCCTGATCGGCGAGATCCGCGACACCGAAACCATGGAGCACGCGATCGCGTTTGCCGAGACCGGCCACCTGTGCCTGGGCACGCTGCACGCGAACAACGCCAACCAGACCATGGACCGCATCATCAACTTCTTCCCCGAGGAGCGCCGCAACCAGCTGCTGATGGATCTGTCGTCCAATCTGCGCGCCATCGTCTCGCAGCGGCTGATCCGCACGGAGGACGGCAAGGGCCGCAAGGCCGCCATCGAAATCCTGCTGAATACGCCGACCATCGCCGAGATGATTTTCAAGGGCAATTTCCAGGCGATCAAGGAAATCATGCACAAGTCGCGCGAGCTGGGCATGTGCACCTTCGACCAGGCGCTGTATGAACTTTATAATAAGGGTTACATCGCCTACGAAGAGGCGCTGCGCAATGCCGATTCGGCCAACGGCCTGCGCCTGCAGATCAAGCTGCACGGCGGCCGCGCCGAGCCCGGAGAAGGGGGCGGCGCGTTCGGCGCGCTGAGCATCGAAGAAGAAAAACCTGACGACGAAGAACCTAAGACCTGACTATGCCTCAATTTGAAGACAAGATTTGTACCCGCGCCGAACTGGCCGCCCGCGTCGCCGCACTGCCCAAGCCGGTGGTACTGACCAACGGCGTATTCGACATCCTGCACCGCGGCCACGTGACCTACCTGGCGCAGGCGCGCGCGCTGGGCGCCTCGCTGGTGGTGGCGGCCAATACCGACGCGTCCGTCAAACGGCTCGGCAAAGGTGACGACCGGCCGCTGAACAACTGCGGCGACCGCATGGCGGTGCTGGCGGCGCTGGAGTCGGTCAGCCTGGTGGTGGACTTCGACGAGGATACGGCGCTGGAAGTGGTGCAGCAGGCGCGCCCGGAAATCTACGCCAAGGGCGGCGATTACCAGATGGACGCGATCCCGGAAGGCCAGGCGGTGCTGGCCTACGGCGGCCAGGCGATCGCCATCGACTTCGAGCATGACCGCTCGACCACCAAGCTGCTGACCAAAGTGCGCGCCCACCAGTCATGAGACTGCTGCTGATCGCCTTCGCGACACTGGTGTTCCTCGGCGTGCTGTGGGGCCCGGCCTTTGCGCTGGCGCTGCGCTACTGGCGGCGCGGCGACGCGCGCGCCTTCGGCTGGTTGCGCTACCTGTATCCGGCGCAGCTGCTGGCGACGGTGGCGCTGGCGTTTGGCGCCGACGCCTTCGGCTATCGCCAGCCGGCCGCGATACTGGCCGGCATCACGCTGTGCGTCGGCGTGTGCGGCGCCTTCCTGTTGTTCCTGGCGCACTGCGTGCGGCGCTGGCGGGCATGAGCGTCGGTTATACCGATACTGTTTCACAGCGCATCGCCGCGCGCGATCAGCGCTATGTCCTGCCGGACGATGGCGGCGTGGCGACCAATGCGGCGCCGCAGATGCTGCGCCAGCATTTCACCGTGGCGGGCGAGGTGCGCTCGCTGCAAGCGCCGGCCTGGAGCGACTACGTCGGCCGCATCCTGGAAGTGCCGGTGACGCGCGGCCAGATGGCCAGCGGCTTCTTTGGCGAGCTGGATACCTATGTGTTCAAGGATCTGGTGTTTCTCGACAGCCGCACCGATCCGGTGTGCCAGCGCCGCACCAATGCGCGCATCTCGCGCGACGCCGTGCGCGACTATGTATTCCATGTGGCGGTGGAGGGCATGATCGAAACCGTGGCCGGTTCGCAGCTGCGCAAGGCCGATCAGTTCACGCCCGGCGTCCTGGCGCTGGACATGGGCCAGCCGATGCAGATGATGCGTCCCAGCCGCGCGCGCGTGCTGGCGTTCTTCGTGCCGCGCGCGATGGTGGAGGCGGAGATTGTCGACGCGCCGGCCATCCATGGCCGCGTGGTGAGCTATACCACGCCGTTGGGACGCCTGATCCTGGCGCAGGTGGCGGCCCTGTGCCATCAGCTGCCGCGGCTGTCCGATGCCGAGGCGGCGACGGCGATCCGCACCTGTGTGCAGCTGATCATCGCCGCCTTCGGCAAGCAGGCGCGGCTTTCGGCAGGCGCGCGGGCGGCGGCCAATGCGGCGTTGCGCGGCCAGGTGCAGCGCTATATTCAGGTCAATCTTGGCGAGGAAACGCTGACGCCGGAAACCGTCCTGCAGCAATTCTCCATCCCGCGCCCGACGCTGTACCGCATGTTTGAAGCAGAGGGCGGACTGGGCGCCTATATCCGCCATTGCCGGCTGCGCGAGGCGGCCAACGAGCTGGTGCGCTCGCCCAAGGTGGCGGTGACGCAGATTGCGTATGGGCTGTGCTTCAGCAGCGCATCCGATTTCATCCGCGCTTTCCGCCGTTTCTACGGCATGACGCCGCAGGATTTTCGCATGCAGTCGCTGCTGCGCGATCTCGGCCAGTTCGGCGCCACCATCTAGAACAGCGGCATGTCGCCGCGCAGCGCGATGTAGAAGTTGAGCGCCACGAAGGGCTGGCGGTTTTCGGGCGGCTGGTCGCCAATCTGGACCACTGGCAGGGACGCCTCGCCAGCGGCGTGGACCGGCGCCGCGCGCAGGGAGGCGCTGTTGGCGCCGAAGCTGTCGCCGATGTGGCGCGGCGTCAGGCCGTTGCCGGCGCCGTGGCCGCAGACGGCGCGGCCGGCCAGGTTGGGCAGGCGGAATGTGCGGTCGCCGTCGCCGCCGTAGGTGGCGCCGATCAGGGAAAACAGGCCGGGATGTTCCTTGACTGCCACCAGGCTGCCGTCGCACAAGGCCCAGCCGGGCGGAGCGGAACCAAAACCGAAAATCTGGATTTCACCGATAAATGGACTGTTCACAATACGCTCCTAGCACAGCGAGCGAGTAGGGGCGGCGCCATGCGTGGCGATGCAATACGAGGCGGTCAGCGTCGGCATCATATTGTCGTGCACGGCGGCGAGGGTGCGGCCCCGCGCAGGCATGGCCGCCGGCAGATGGCGCACTTCCAGCGCCACCGTTTCCTTGCCGCCGCCTTCGCCAACCAGGCGGCGCCTGGCGCCGGTGCTGCGCCCCAGTCCCTGGTGCACCGGCACCTGGCCGCGCAGGTCCGGCACGCCAAAGGTGGCGGCGCCGTCGCCGCCATAGGTGGCGCCGATGGCCATGAACAGCTCGTCGTGATCCGCGATCCGGTAGATGCCGCCGTCGCACGGCAGCCAGCCTTGCGGCGCGCGCGCGAACGCCAGCATGCGGATTTCGCCTATCATCGGCGCGGGACTGACGCCGCGCAGCGCGATGCAGAAATTGACCACGCGGAACGGCTGCATGTTCTGGCGGCCGCCATTGCCGCCGAAGGTGGCGACCGCGATGGCGTCGTTCGACGCCGCTGCCTGCACGACCCGCGTCAGGCCGGGTTGCAGCATCACGACCTCGGCGCCGCCGCTGTCGTTGAAAGCGTAGGGCGAGGGCGTCCAGGCCGGATCAGCCGAGGCGCCGGCGCCGACCGGCGTCGCGCCTTGCAGGTTGGGCAGGGCGAAGTCGTGCACGCCGTCGCCGCCATAGCGTGTGCCGATGACATCGAACAGTTCCGGATATTTTTGGATGGACAGAAACTGGCCGTTGCAGGGAGCGAAGTCCCTCGGCGTGAAGCCGAAACCGGTCATGATAATCTGGCCAATATAGGGTGTGGTCATGCTGCTCTCCGTTGATTACCCCGGCAGATTAGGTAGATGACATTGTTGCGTCAATGCAGGAAAAGATTTTTTCCGGATAAGGTTGTATTTCAATCAAAGTGAGACAGGGTGGCTATCCGTCTTTGGCGCAGGCGCTAACATCGCGTGGGAACTGTATTACACTGATGGCATGCCAGCCCTGACCCTCACTGAAATCGATGTGCGCAGTTACGCCGCTCCGTTCTCGGACGCGCACGACTTCGCCCAGATGGTGTTGCCGCTCAAGGGCAAGCTGACGCTGGACATCAACGGCGCTGGCGACGTGGTCCATCCGTTGCGCGCCGCCTTCATCGCGCCGGGGCTGGTGCACACGCAGTTTTCGCGCGAGCCGAACCAGTCGCTGATCCTGGATTTCGACCTGGCCGGCGTGCCGCAGGAAACGGCGGGCCGTCTGGCCGAGCGGACGTATGCGCCGATCGGCGCCGCCGCCGGCAAGCTGATCGATTTCATGGGCGTGATGCATGCGCAAGGCGCGGCCAGCGCCGGCGTGCTGGCCAACTGGACACCCTTGCTGCTGGAAGCATTGACCTGCCAGCCGCCACGCCCGGCCTCGCGCCTGCAAGCAGTGTTGACGCGCTTCGAGGCGGCGCCCGGCCAGCCCTGGACCACCGACAGCATGGCCAGGTTGGCCTGCATGAGCGTGAGCAACCTGCACCGCGTGTTCCGCGAAGAACTGGACACCACGCCGCAAGCCTGGCTGAACGCGATGCGCCTGCGCTTCGTCTGCCGCCAGCTGGTGGAATCGTCGCTGCCGATCGCGCAGCTGGCCACGCTGGCCGGTTACGCCGACCAGAGCGCGCTGACGCACGCCATGCGCCGCGACATGGACATCACGCCGCTGGCCTACCGTAAGCAGAACCAGACAAAAATCCGCTAGCCTCAGACAATCCCTGCCGGCCGCGCGCCGCCACAATGCGTCTCGAAAAGGAGATTGCGTATGTGGTATGGCGTTGCGTGCGGCCTGGCGGCCGGAGCCTTCTGGGGCATGATTTTTGTGATGCCGCGCTGGCTGGCGGAATTCTCGCCGATGGAGCTGGCGCTGGGGCGCTACCTGGCCTACGGGCTGATCACCCTGCTGCTGTTGCTGCCGCGCCTGAACGGGCTGCTGCGCCGGGTTACGCGCGCGGATTGCGTGGTACTGCTGCGGCATGCGCTGGCGGGGAATATTGTCTATTACCTGCTGCTGTCAACCGGCGTGCAGCTGGCGGGCGTGGCGGCGGCCTCGCTGGTGATCGGCCTGCTGCCGTTGAGCGTGACCTTGCTGGGGCGGCGCGATCATGGCGCCTTGCCGCTGCGTCAGCTGGCATGGCCGCTGGCGCTGGTGGTGGCCGGCATCGCCTGCATCAACGTGGATGTGTTCACGCATGCGCAGCGGGCGGCGCAGCCGTGGCCGATGGTGGCGCTGGGCATGCTGTGCGCGTTCGGCGCGCTGCTGTGCTGGACCTGGTTCGCGGTCGACAATGCGCGCTTCCTGAAAAGTAATCCGCGCTTCAGCGGCGCCGAGTGGGCCGGCCTGTACGGCATCAGCACCGGCGTGGTGGCGCTGGCGCTGGGCGTGGCGGCCTATGGCTGCGGCTGGGCCGGTGGCGGCGTGCCGCGCGACTGGCTGCGTTTCTGGAGCGTGGTGACCATCGTCGCCTTGGGTGCTTCGGTGATCGGCAACCAGTTGTGGAATCTCGCCAGCCAGCGCGTGCCGGTGACCTTGTCGGGCCAACTGCTGCTGTTTGAAACCCTGTTCGGCCTGCTGTACGGTTTTCTGTACCAGCACCAGGCGCCGCGTCCGCTGGAGCTGGCGGCGATCGTGCTGCTGATCGCCGGCGTGGCCGGTTCAGTGTGGCTGCATGCATCCGGGGTCAGTTCTGCCAATCGCACACAAGCCCAGCCGTAGCGGCCGCTACGGCTGGGCTTGTGTGCGATTGGCAGAACTGACCCCGGATTTCAGGCGCCGCCGGCGTAGCCGTTCTGGCGCCAGGCTTCGAACACCACCACGGCGACGGTGTTGGACAGGTTCATGCTGCGGTTGTCCGGACGCATCGGCAGGCGGATGCGCTGGGCTGTGGGGAAGCTTTCGCGCAGTTCCACCGGCAGGCCGGCCGTCTCCGAGCCGAACACGAACACGTCGCCGGGCTGGAAGCTGGCTTGCCCGAACGGCGCGCTGCCGTGGGTGGTCATGGCGAACATGCGGCTGGCGTCCGGCTGCACCTCGGCCAGGAAGGCGGCCCAGTCCTTGTGCACTTTCATGCGGGCGTACTCGTGGTAGTCCAGGCCGGCGCGCTTGAGCTTGGAGTCTTCCAGCGGGAAGCCCAGCGGCTCGATCAGGTGCAGCTGGGCGCCGGTGTTGGCGCACAGGCGGATGACGTTGCCGGTGTTCGGCGGAATTTCTGGGTGGACCAGGACGACGTGGAACATGCTTTCCTCTTTCTTCTTCAATCTTCAATGCGGCGGCGTGCGGGCAAACACCAGGTTGCTCACGCGCGCGGCGCCGTGGCGTTTCAATGTGGCCGCCAGTTCGTTCAGCGTGCGGCCGCTGGTCATGACGTCGTCGACGACGCCGATGTGGCGGCCTGCCACCAGGGCGGCGTCCGGCACGGCGAAGGCGCCGGCGATGTTCTGCTGGCGGCGATCGGGCGCGATGCTGCTCTGGGCGGCCGTCTCGCGCAGGCGGACCGCCAGTTGCGCGTGCAGGGCGATGCCCAGGCTGCTTGCCAGCGGCCGGGCAATTTCCAGGGCCTGATTGTAGCCGCGTTCGGCCAGCCTGCGCGGTCCCAGCGGCACCGGGCAGAGCAGGGCGGGCAGCGTGAAGTCCGGCTGGGACAGCACGCTGTCGCGCAGCAGCCGGGCGCACAACGGGGCCAGCGCCAGACGGTGGCCGAATTTCAGTTGCAGCACCAGCTGGTCGACCGGCATGGCGTAATCGGCCGCGACCAGCGTGCGGTCGAAGGCCGGTGGGTGCGCCTGGCAGACGCCGCACAGCAGTGCGGTGCCTTGCCGCGCGGCATCGCGGGCCGGGAGCGCGTGGCCGTCCAGCGGATTGGCGCAGACGTGGCAGCGGGCGATGGCGGCGGCGGGGCCGAAGAATTGCGCGGCGCAGCCGGCGCACAGGGCGTGGTAGCTGTCGCCGCCGCACAGGGCGCAGGCGCCGGGCAGCAGACGATGCAGCAACATGCCGCCCCAGCGCCGCAGCAGGGCGCTGAGCGGCGCGTGGTAGCTGCGCACCCGTCCGTCGCCATCGCGCTGTCGCGCCGCCCGTTTCTTGTCATTCATGCCACGCTCCGCCGTCGAAAACCTGACCGGGCGTCGTCGCGATAGCGTCCAACCATGTACACTGCCGACATTATCGCATTACAACGACCTATCATCATGCAAGTCCCCGCCAATCCCCCCAAACTCAGCGCGCCGATCGACCTGGAACGCGTGCGCCGCCTGTTTTCCCGCCCGGAACGTATCGCGCCGGCCGATTTTCTGCGCCGAGAAGTATCTTCGCGCATGTTTGATCGGCTGGAATTGATTAAAATAGCGCCTTCGCGCGTTTTGGACGCCGGCACCGGCACCGGCGCCGATCTGCCTTTGTTGCAAAAATCGTATCCCGCCGCCCAGATTCTCGGGCTGGACGCTTCCGAAGCGATGCTGCGCGCCGCGCAAGGCCCGGCCGCCCGGCAATCCTCGCTGAACCAGCTGCTGAGCAAGCTGCTGCCGTCGAAGAGCGGCCTCGACCTGGTATGCGGCGATTTTTCCGAGTTGCCGCTGGGACCGAATTCGCTGGACCTGGTCTGGTCCAACCTGGCGCTGCACTGGCATCCGCAGCCGGACCGCGTGTTTGCCGAGTGGCGCCGCGTGCTGCGCGTGAACAGTCTGTTGATGTTTTCCTGCTTCGGCCCGGATTCGCTGCGTGAGCTGCGCACCGCTTTTGCCGAAGCCGACCTGGCGCCGCACGTGCTGCCCTTCGTCGACATGCACGATTTCGGCGATCAACTGGTCGAAGTGGGGTTTTCGACCCCGGTGCTGGACATGGAAACTATCACCGTGACCTACGATACGCCACAAGCGTTGTTGGCTGACGTGCGCGCGCTGGGCGGCAATCCGCTCACCACATTGCGTCGCAGCATGATGGGCAAGCAGGCCTGGCAACGCATGCTGGACACCCTGGAGCGCGGTCGCCGCGCCGACGGCAAACTGGGCCTGACCTTCGAAGTTATCTACGGTCACGCCTTCCGCCCGGCGCCCAAGGTGACTTCCAAAGGCGAAGCGATTATTCGTTTCGAGCCGCCGCGTAAGCCGGGCTGAGGCGGATTGTATGTTGCCATGCGGCGTAAAGCTGCTTGGCAACAATAAGGCCGCGAGATAGTTTATTGCTTGATGTGCTACGTTTTTGTTCTATATAATCAATCACTAACTTTGCCACCATGGCAAACACAGGTTACATCGAGCACGAACGAGCAGTTGCATTAAGCAGAAGTGCGCATCCCACGATGCGCGGTTGTTTAAGGAGCGTCGCCGGTTCAGTTTACCGATCAGCCGGAAAGACGTTAAAAAAATATTTTAATTTCTTGGGCAGTTGGGGAAAACATGACATATGCGAAGCGACTTCAAGCGTTGATGCTCGGGCTGGCCATGCTGGCAGCCGGTGTGCCAGCGTGGGCAGCTGACACCGCAACAGGTACCTACAACGCCGCGACGGGCGGCACCGGCGGCCCCGTCGCCGGCGAATTGACACTGCAGCCTCCCGCCACCCAAATCGCCACCGAAGTCTACAGCCTGCACAACTGGATGATGGGCGTCTGCCTGGTCATCTTCATCGCTGTGTTCGGCGTGATGTTCTATTCGATCTTCAAGCACCGCAAATCGCTGGGCCACAAGCCGGCAACCTTCCACGAATCGACCGCGGTCGAAGTGGCCTGGACCATCGTGCCGTTCCTGATCGTGATCGGCATGGCGTTGCCCGCCACCCGCACCGTGGTCGGCATGAAGGACACCTCCAACGCCGACATCACCATCAAGGTCACCGGCATGCAGTGGAAGTGGGGCTACGACTACCTGAAAGGCGAGGGCGAGGGCATTTCCTTCCTGTCCAACCTGTCGACGCCGCGCGCGCAAGTGGGGGCGCCGGGCTTCGAGCCGACCGAGAAACGCGGCGACAACTACCTGATGGAAGTCGATAACGAAGTGGTGGTGCCGGTGCACCGCAAGATCCGCCTGATCACCACCGCCAACGACGTCATCCACTCGTGGTCGATCCCGGCCTTCGCCGTCAAGCAGGATGCGATTCCCGGCTTCGTGCGCGACACCTGGTTCAAGGCCGAGCACACCGGCATCTTCCGCGGCTACTGCTCGGAACTGTGCGGCAAGGAGCACGCTTTCATGCCAATCGTGGTGCGCGTGGTGTCGGACGCCGACTATAAAGTCTGGGTCGACGGCAAGAAGAAGGAAATGGCCGCGCTGGCCGACGATCCAACCAAGACCTGGACCATCGACGAGCTGAAAACCAAGGGCGAAAAAGTCTACAGCACCAACTGCGTGGCCTGCCACCAGGCCAACGGCCGCGGCATGCCGGCCACCTACCCGGCGCTGGACGGTTCGCCGGTGGTCACCGGCCCGAAAGCCGAACAAATCAACGTGCTGCTGCACGGTAAGAAGAGCGGGAAATATCCCGTCGAAATGCCTTCTTGGAAGCAATTGTCGGATACGGATATCGCGGCTGTCATTACTTACACCCGCAATAGCTGGACGAACAAGGCTGAGGAAAACATCGTTCAACCAGCCGAAGTTGTGGCTGCACGTAAGTAATCAGGAGCGTTACAGATGAGCACAACTACTTTGGATCACGGCCACGATCATGATCACGCCCACGATCACGCGCACGACCATCCACATGGTCCGGCGCGCTGGCTGTTCGCGACCAACCACAAGGATATCGGTACGCTGTACCTGTGGTTCTCGTTCATCATGCTGCTGTCCGGCGGCGTGCTGGCGCTGATGATACGTACCGAGCTGTTCAAGCCCGGCCTGCAATTCTTCCAGCCTGAATTCTTCAACCAGCTGACCACCATGCACGGCCTGGTGATGGTGTTCGGCGCCATCATGCCGGCCTTCGTCGGCTTCGCCAACTGGATGATCCCGCTGCAGATCGGCGCGTCGGACATGGCGTTCGCGCGCATGAACAACTTCTCGTTCTGGCTGCTGCCGCCGGCTGCCATCCTGCTGGCCACCTCGTTCCTGGCGCCAGGCGGCGCCACCGCCGCCGGCTGGACGCTGTATGCGCCGCTGTCGACCCAGATGGGTCCCGGCATGGACATGGCCATCTTCGCGATGCACCTGATGGGCGCCTCGTCGATCATGGGTTCGATCAACATCATCGTCACCATCCTCAACATGCGCGCGCCCGGCATGACGCTGATGAAGATGCCGATGTTCTGCTGGACCTGGCTGATCACCGCCTACCTGCTGATCGCCGTGATGCCGGTGCTGGCAGGCGCCATCACCATGACGCTGACCGACCGCCACTTCGGCACCTCGTTCTTCAACGCGGCCGCCGGCGGCGACCCGGTCATGTACCAGCACATCTTCTGGTTCTTCGGCCACCCCGAGGTGTACATCATGATTCTGCCGGCGTTCGGCATCGTCTCGCAGATCCTGCCGGCGTTTGCCCGCAAGCAGCTGTTCGGCTACGCCTCGATGGTGTACGCCACGGCGTCGATCGCGATCCTGTCGTTCATCGTCTGGGCCCACCACATGTTCACCACCGGCATGCCGGTGACCTCGCAGCTGTTCTTCATGTACGCCACCATGCTGATCGCGGTGCCGACCGGCGTGAAGGTATTCAACTGGATCGCCACCATGTGGCGCGGCTCGATGACGTTCGAGACGCCGATGCTGTTCGCGGTCGGCTTCATCTTCGTGTTCACCATCGGCGGCTTCACCGGCCTGATCCTGGCGGTAACGCCGATCGACATCCAGCTGCAGGACACCTACTACGTGGTGGCGCACTTCCACTACGTGCTGGTGGCCGGCTCGCTGTTCGCGCTGTTCGCCGGCTTCTACTACTGGTCGCCGAAATGGACCGGCCACATGTACAACGAGACCATGGGCAAGACCCACTTCTGGCTGTCGCTGATCACCTTCAACGTCACCTTCTTCCCGATGCACTTCCTGGGCCTGGCCGGCATGCCGCGCCGCTACGCCGACTACTCGGCGCAGTTCACCGACTTCAACATGGTGGCCACCATCGGCGCCTTCGGCTTCGGCCTGTCGCAGGTGTTCTTCCTGTTCTTCGTGATCCTGCCGACCATTCGCGGCGGCAAGAAGGCGGAAGCCAAGCCATGGGAAGGCGCGGAAGGCCTGGAGTGGACCGTGCCGTCGCCGGCGCCGTTCCACACCTTCGAAACGCCGCCAGAGTTCAAATAACCATGAACGGCCAAAAGAAACCGAACAATCTGCGCACCGCCTTGATCCTGTTCGGCCTGGCGGCGTTCTTCTTCGCCTCGGTGTTCGTCAAGCGCATCTGGCTGAGCTGAGATGACCGAGAACAAAAAGCTGCTGGGCAAGCTGATCGTCATCGCCGCGGTGATGTTCGGCTTTGCCTATGCGCTCAATCCGTTCTACCGCCAGATCTGCGAAGCGCTGGGCATCAATGTGCTGACGCAGAAAGACGGCACGGCGGCCTACGACCAGAACACGCAGGTGGACAAGACGCGCAACGTCACCATCGAGTTCGACGGCAATGCCCAGGGACCGTGGCGCTTCCGGCCGACGCAGGCCAGCATGAGCGTGCATCCGGGCGAGCTGAACACGGTGCTGTATGAAGTGGTCAACACCCAGCCGCGCGAGATGAACGCGCAGGCGATCCCGAGTTACGCGCCGCAGAACGCGACGCCGTTTTTCATGAAAGTGGAGTGCTTCTGCTTCAAGCAGCAGACGCTGAAGCCGAACGAGGCGCGCCAGATGCCGGTGGTGTTCTACATCGATCCCAAGCTGCCAAGGGAGGTGAAGACCATCACGCTGTCGTACACCTTCTTCGAGGTGGGCGGCGGTCTGGTCAAGACGGCGGCCAACTGATGGACAAGCAGCCCGGCTTCCTGTATTCGCTGAAGGCCGTGCTGTGGTCGTTCGTGGGGCTGCGCCGCAAGCGCGACTTCGACGAGGACCAGCAGGGCTTGAATCCGGTCCACATCATCATCGCGGCGCTGCTGGCGGTGGCGGTGTTCATCGGCGTACTGATAACAATCGTCAAATTCGTAGTAGCTAAATAAGTGAGGGGGAGATGAAGATGAGTTCAACAAGTTCACACGGTGGGGCCGCGCCGTATTATTTCGTGCCGGGACCGTCCCGTTGGCCGCTGCTGGCGGGCCTGAGCATGCTGGTGACCATGATCGGCGCGTCGGCGTGGGTCAATGACGCGTCGTGGGGGCCGGCCGCCAACCTGATCGGCATCCTCGGCACCATCACCGTGCTGTACTTCTGGTTTGGCGACGCCATCAAGGAATCCGAGGGCGGCTTGTACAGCCAGCGCATCGACCATTCCTACCGCTGGTCGATGAGCTGGTTCATCTTCTCCGAGGTGATGTTCTTCGGCGCCTTCTTCGGCGCGCTGTTCTATGCGCGCACCATCTCGATGCCGTGGCTGGGCGACCTGGACCACAAGTTCATCTGGCCGGACTACGCGCCGCACTGGGGCGGCGCCACGCCGGCCGGCACGGTGGAAGAATTCCGCACCATGGGCCCGTTCCCTATCCCGACCATCAACACCGCCTTGCTGCTGACCTCGGGCGTGACGCTGACCATCGCCCACCATGCGCTGCGCGCCGGCCATCGCGCGCAGACGGCGCTCTGGCTGTTTGCCACGATTGTGCTGGGCGCGGTGTTCATGGGCTTCCAGGCCTACGAGTACCACCACGCGTACACCGAGCTGAACCTGAAGCTGACCTCGGGCATCTACGGCTCGACCTTCTTCATGCTGACCGGCTTCCACGGCTTCCACGTGACCATGGGGGCGATCATGCTGTCGGTGGTGCTGTACCGCGTGCTGAAGGGACATTTCACGCCGGACAACCACTTCGCCTTCGAAGGCGCGGCCTGGTACTGGCACTTTGTCGACGTGGTCTGGCTGGGACTTTACGTGGTCGTGTATTGGCTATAATGGCGCAAGCCGACAAGCCGCACTCCGGTGCGGCTTTTTTTTATCCCATGCGGATGCCCTTGGGCTGGATATAGCCCAGCTTGTAGGCCAGCAGGATCAGCAGGAACAGCGTGATCGACAGCGCCACCCGCACCGCCAGCGCGCGCACAGTGTTGTTGCTGCGGCCCTTGTCGCGCATCAGAAAGAACAGCGCTGAACCCAGGCTGCCGAGGATCAGGATGAAGGCGATGGCGACAGCAATTTTCATCTCATTTGTGGGTGGCGATTTGATCGAGGTTCCATTGTAATGGTGTTCCGCTTTAAATTGATTCCTTTCGTTGCCACCGTGCTGGTCGTGGCGTTGGGCCTACAGCTCGGCAACTGGCAGGAGCGCCGCGCCGCCGAAAAAATCGCCCTGCAAGGCCGGCTGGCCGACGGCGCCGCCGCCGCGCCGCTGGTGCTGGACGGCGCGCCGCAAGCCGCCGACGCGGTGGCCTGGCGCCGCATCACCGTCACCGGCGAATTCGTGCGCAACTGGCCGGTCTACCTGGACAACCGCCCATACCAGGGCCGGGCCGGATTCTATTTGCTGATGCCGTTTAAAATAGCGGGATCGAACATGCACGTGCTGGTGGCGCGTGGCTGGCTGCCGCGCGATCCGGCTGTGCGCGACAAGCTGCCGGTCTACGCCACGCCGGCCGGCACGGTCACGCTGCAGGGCGTGGCGCGGCTGAACGCCGGCCATGTGATGGAGCTGGGCAGCGCGCAGCCGCTGGCGCCCAGCGCCATCGTGCAGAACGCCGATCCCTTGCAGCTGGCCAGGGACAGCGGCCTGACCATGCAGCCGTTCGTGCTGGAGCAGGCCGCGCCGGCGCAGCCGTCTGGCGACGACGCGCAGATGGTGCGCGACTGGCCGGCGCCGTCGCTGGGCGTGGAAAAACATCAGGGCTATGCCTTCCAGTGGTACGCACTGTCGGCGATGGCGGTTATCTTTTTTGCAGTGAATGGATTCAGACGTGGAAAAACCAAATAATCGCGGCCGCTGGAAGCTGTTGCTGGTGCTGGCGGTGTGCGCGGCGCCGCTGATTGCGTCATACTTCACGTACTACGTGATCAAGCCGAAGGGCGGGGAAACCAATTACGGCGCGCTGATCGATCCGCGCGCGTATCCGATTCCAGCCATGGCCAGCACCACGCTGGACGGCAAGCCGGCCAGCCTGGAGGATTACAAGGGCAAGTGGATCATGTTGAAAGTCGGTCCGTCCGACTGCCAGCAGACGTGCCAGGACCAGCTGTTCGCCATGCGCCAGCTGCGCACCATGCAGGGCAAGGAGATGGAGCGCATCGAGCGCGTGTGGCTGATCACCGACGCGCAGCCGCTGGAAACCATGCTGCTGCGCGTGAACGACGGCACCCGCATGCTGCGCGCGCCGGCCGGCGTGGTGGAGAAGTGGCTGCCGCTGGAGGCGGGCGTGGCGGACCAGGCGTCCGAGCATGTGTACCTGATCGACCCGCTGGGCAATCTGATGATGCGCTTCCCGAAAGGCGCGGTGTCGAGCGATGTGGAGAAGGTCAAGCGGGTCCACAAGGACATCGCGAAATTGTTGAAGGCTTCGGCCATAGGTTAAACGTATGCATCTCACTCTTGCACAAATGGCGATTACGGCGCTGATGATCGCGCTGCTGCCGGCCACCATCGTCTGGACCTCGTCGGACGCCAACAAGTACCGCAAGCTGGTGTGGGTCAGTGTGTTCCTGACGTTCGACCTGATCGTGTTCGGCGCCTTTACGCGCCTGACCGACTCCGGCCTCGGCTGCCCGGACTGGCCGGGCTGCTACGGCGCCGCCAATCCCTTCCTGGCGCATGCGCAGATCGTCGCCGCCGAGGCGCTGATGCCGACCGGGCCGGTGACCGTGGTCAAGGCCTGGATCGAGATGATCCACCGCTACCTGGCGATGACCATCGGCGTGCTGATCGTGGCGATGATGGCGCAGTCCTGGTATCAGTGGCGCAAGACCAGGCGCGCCGAATACGCGCCGTGGATGCCGACCGCGCTGTTCTTCTTCGTCTGCCTGCAGGGCGCGTTCGGCGCCTGGACCGTGACGTTGAAGCTGCAGCCGGTGATCGTTACCATCCACCTGTTGCTGGGCCTGGGCCTGCTGTCGATGCTGGTGTGGTACGGCGGCCGCCAGAACCATCTGCATGCGCCGCGCACGGTGGTCAGCGCCTCGCCGCCGGCCATGCGCAACATCCGCATCCTGGCCGGCGTGGCCGCCGCGCTGCTGCTGGTGCAGCTGGCGCTGGGCGGCTGGACCAGCACCAACTACGCCACGCTGGCCTGTACCGACTTCCCGCTGTGCGGCGGCAAGGTGATTCCTGACATGGACTTCGAACACGGCTTCACGCTGTGGCGCGAGCTGGGCAAGACGGCCGCCGGCCACTACCTGCCGTTTTCGGCGCTGACGGCGATCCACTGGGTGCATCGCAACTTCGGCATCATCGTCGCACTGGTGGCAGGCTATGCCGCATGGCGCGCCTGGGGCCATGACGTACTGCATAAAACCGCCCGCAACATCGCCCTGGCGCTGGCGGCGCAGATCGTTACCGGCGTGGCCACCATCTACCTGAGCTTCCCGCTGACCATCGCGGTTCTGCACAACGCCGGGGCGGCGCTGCTCGTCCTGTTGCTGACCATGTTAAACTACAAGGCTAAGTACCAGTACGACATTGCTAAAAAGGCAGCCTCGGGCGCCGCGCATCCTCCCTCGTCGACGGTACGGCATTGAAAAAGTTGCACTCATGACCACGCAAACCGTAACCATCAAACATCAGAGCCGCGCCTCGCAATTCTGGGCGCTGACCAAACCGCGCGTCACCATGATGGCGGTGTTCTGTGCCGTCATCGGCATGTTCCTTGGCACCTCGGAAGGTTTGCCGGATTGGCATCTGGTGCTGTACGCAACGGTCGGCATCTGGCTGCTGACGGGGGCGGCGTTTGCGGTCAACTGCCTGGCCGAGCGCGAGATCGACGCGCGCATGGCACGCACCGCGCGCCGGCCGATGGCGCTGGGCGACATCAGCGTCACGCAGACGGTGATCTTTGCGCTGGTGATCGGCGGCGCCGGCATGTGGGTGCTGAATACCCTGGTCAATCCGCTGACCATGTGGCTGACCTTCGTCACCTTCCTTGGTTACGCCATCATCTACACCATGATTCTGAAGCCGGCGACGCCGCAGAACATCGTCATCGGCGGCCTGTCGGGCGCGATGCCGCCGGCGCTGGGCTGGGCGGCGGTGGCAAACGACGTGCCGATGGAGGCGTGGCTGCTGGTGATGATCATCTTTGTCTGGACGCCGCCGCATTTCTGGGCGCTGGCGCTGTACCGCCGCGACGACTACGCGCGTTCCGGGCTGCCGATGCTGCCGGTCACGCACGGCATGAAATTCACCCAATTCCACGTCTGGCTGTACTCGATCGCGCTGGCGGCGACGACGCTGCTGCCGTACGCGGTGCAGATGAGCGGCCTGATCTACCTGCTCAGCGCCATCATCCTGAACGCCATGTTCCTGCGTCACTCGTGGAAAATCTACCGCCACTACACCGACCTGATCGCCCGCAAAGCCTTCACCTGGTCCATCATCTACCTCGGCCTGCTGTTCCTGGCCCTGCTGGTCGATCACTACATCAAAATCTAACGCAACGCAGCTCCTTCAAGGCTCTTTTTGAGGGGGCTCCGTGGAGACTGCTTCCTTGGCGGCCATGCCACAGGTATTCGGAATCATTGATTGCGGTACGAATCTTTTCTTTAGCGTCGCTTTCATTCATGATGGCCTCCATGCGCGGTATCATGCTGTTAGACCTGCCTCAGCAGACCCAGTTCAACTGAAAGACCTATCTCGATGAAAAAAGTTCTCGCCTTTGCTTTGATCGCTGTTTCCCTGCTGGCCGGTTGCGGCGAGAAGAAGGCGGAGGCGCCGAAGGTGGCGTTTCAGAGTACCGATCTGACCGGCGCTTCGTTCGCCAGGGACTTCGCGCTGACCGACCACAACGGCAAGCCGCGCACCATGGCGGACTTCAAGGGCAAGGCGGTGATCATGTTCTTCGGCTACACCCAGTGCCCGGACGTGTGCCCGACCACCATGGCTGAAATGTCCGAGGTGATGAAGCAGCTCGGTCCGCAGGCCGACCAGGTGCAGGTGCTGTTCGTCACCATCGATCCTGAGCGCGATACGCAGAAGCTGCTGTCCGAATACGTGCCGGCCTTCGACAAGCGCTTCCTCGGCCTGTATGGCACGCCGGAGCAGACCGCCGCCGTCGGCAAGGAATTCAAGGTGATGTACAACAAGGTGCCAGGCACCACGCCAGGCAGCTACTCGATGGACCACACCGCCGCCAGCTACGTGTTCGACAAGCAGGGCAAGATCCGCCTGCTGCTGCGTCCGGGCCAGCCTGCCAGCTTCACCGTGCATGACCTGAAACTGCTGTTGTCCTGATCCCCGGAGAGCGTATGCAACAACGCTTCCAGCCCTTCACCCGCCTGGCCGCCGTCATCCTGCTGGTGATCGGCTGCCTGGCCGTGCTGCGGCCCTTCCTGGCGGCGATATTGTTTGCCGCCGCCATCAGCATCTCCAGCTGGCCGCTGTACCTGCGCCTGCTGGCGCGCCTGAAGCAGCGCCGCACCATCGCCGCGCTGGTGATGAGCATCGGCCTGACGCTGCTGATCATCGTGCCGCTGACGCTGGTGACCTGGAACATCGCCGATAACGCCTCCTCCTACTACGACCAGATCAAGGCCAACCTCGACAGCGGCACGCTGGACCCGCCGTTGTGGTTGAAGGACGTCCCGCTGGTCGGCGAAATGGTCGACAGCTATCTGCGCAAGCTGCTGCACAGTCGCGAAGAACTGCTGAACGTCGCCAAGAACCTGCTGGAACCCGGCCGCCGCCTGCTGCTCGGCGGCGGCATGGTGCTGGGCTCGGGCGTGGCGCAGGTCAGCCTGGCGGTGTTCGTCAGCTTCTTCCTGTACCGCGACGGCCAGGCCATCGTGCAGGCGCTGGCCACCGGCATGGACAAGCTGATCGGCGAACAAAGCATCACCGTGGCCGATACCGTCAGCCGCACCGTGCGTGGCGTGATGTACGGCATCCTCGGCACCGCGCTGGCGCAGGCGGTGGTGGCCGCCATCGGCTTTTTGATCGCCGGCGTGCCGGCGGTGGCGCTGATGTCGGTCGCGACCTTCCTGTTCTCGCTGATACCGGTCGGGCCGCCGCTGATCTGGGGCGGCGCCACCATCTGGCTGTTCAACCAGGGCGACACCGGCTGGGCCATCTTCATGTTCATCTGGGGCATGTTCGTCATCAGCGGCGTCGACAACGTGGTCAAGCCGGTGCTGATCTCGCGCGGCAGCAGCCTGCCGTTCATCCTGGTGCTGCTGGGCGTGATGGGCGGCGTGCTGGCGTTCGGCTTCGTCGGCCTGTTCATCGGCCCGACCTTGCTGGCGGTGGGCCTGGGCCTGCTGCGCAACTGGACCGGCCACCAGCTGGAAAGCCAGCCTCAGTAATTCAGCAGCCGGGCCGCCAGCTCGGCGTTCAGGTGGCGCTCGAAGATGCGCTTCAGCGTGCCGTCCTCGCGCATGGCGCGGATGGTCTGGCTGAAGCGTTCCGCCGTCGCCTCGTCGACGTGCTGGCGCGACAGGATCAGGCCGCCGATCACGCCGTCCTTGGGCGGCGCCCAGTCCATTACCCGCAGCGGCGTCGGCGGTTTTTCCTGTTTCAGCGGATACCAGCCGGAGCTGATCGACATCATCGCCTGCACCCGTCCCACCTTGAACAGGCGCAGCAGGGCAGGGTAGTCGGCTGCCTCGTAGACGCGGCCCTGCGCGCGCAGCTGCGTCAGCCAGGCATCGTAGAATTTACCGTGACGGAAGGATTTGATGACGCCGATGCGCAGGCCGTGGTCGGCCGTGAAGTCGTCGATGCTGCGCACCTCGGCGGGCACGTTCTGGTGCAGCAGCACGTAGTTGCGTTCGGACAGATAGGGAATCACGCGGCCGAACTTTTCGCGCTCCGGCGTGGCGACGGTCGACACCGACATGTCGATGTTGCCGCCGTTCATGCCGGCCCAGATGCGCACGCGGGAGTCGGTGCTTGGTTCGATAGTGCAGCCCATGCGGCGCGCCACTTCGTCGACCACATCCTTGTCGATGCCGGTCCAGCTGCCGTCGGCTGCCTTGTAGTAGAGCGCGCCATATTCGTAGAAGGCGCTGCGCAGGTGGCCGCAGTCGCCGTACGCGCTGGCCGTGCCCGTCAGGCACAGCAGCGCGGCACACAGGATAAGCCTGGCTAGCATGGTCTCCCCCTGGCGCCACTTGGGGGCGCCTTTATCAGTCCTGGTCGGCGTTGTCCTCGGTGTCATCCTTGGGAATGACTTTCACCAGCAGGATACGCGGGCCGTTCATTTTCTTGGCGACGATGTCGAAATGGCGGAAACTGATGCGCTGTCCCTGTTTCGGGATATCGCCCAGCTTCAGCATCAGCAGGCCGCCCACGGATTCTACCTCTTCCAGGCCCAGTTCCTCATTTTCGATGTCGATGCCCAGCGTGCGCTCCAGCGAGAAGATCGGCAGGCTGGCCTTGCCGATCAGCGTGCCGTCCGGCTGCTTGAGCCAGTCGTTCTCGTTGAGGCGGAATTCGTCGTGGATCTCGCCGACCATCGCACCCAGCAGATTGTCCAGCGTGATGAAGCCGACCGGGCGCTTGCCCTTTTCGCCGATCAGGGCGAAGTGCGGCGCGCCGTCGCGGAAGCGGCGGAACTGTTCCAGCGCCGCGGTACGGGCGGAAATCGTCTCCACCGGACGCAGGAAGGGCACCAGGTCGGTGACCTGGCGGCCGGACTGCATGGCGAAGAACAGGTCTTTCAGGTGCACCACGCCGAGCACGGTGTCGCCGTCCTTGTCGTAGTAGGGATAGCGGCTGAAGCGGTTGCGCAGCATGGTGTCCAGGTTGTCCTTCAGCGAGCGGGTGGCGTGCAGGCTGATCACCTCGTTGATCGGACGCATCAGGTCGGACACGGCCAGGTCGCTGAAGTCCAGCGAGTGCGCCAGGATGTTGCGCTCGTCCTGGTTGAATTTTTCGCCCGGCTGGCTGGTGCGCAGGATCAGCTTCAGTTCATCGACCGAATAGTGGCTGTCGTGGCCGCCCTTGCCGGACAGGCCGGCCAGGCCCAGCACCATGTTGGCGCTGGCGTTCAGCACCCAGATGAACGGGTACATGGCCCAGTAGAAGCCGTACAGCGGAATCGCGCTCCACAGGCCGACCACTTCCGGCATGCGGATCGCCAGCGATTTCGGCGCCAGTTCGCCGACCACGATGTGCAGGAAGGAGATCACGCCGAACGCGAACACGAAGGCGATGCCGTGCACCAGTTCGGGCGAGGTGATGCCGATGAAGGTCAGCAACGGCTCCAGCAGGCCGGCGAAGGCGGGCTCGCCGACCCAGCCCAGGCCCAGCGAGGCCAGCGTGATGCCGAGCTGGCAGGCGGACAGATAAGCGTCCAGCTCGCCGTGAACCTTGCCGAGGATGCGCCCCTGTATTCCCTTGGTCTTGGCGATCGCGCGAACGCGCGTTTTTCGCAGAGTGACGATGCCGAATTCGGCAGCGACGAAGAAACCGTTCAAAGCAACCAGGAAGATGGCGAGAACGACAAGCAGGAAGTTTTGCATAGGGGCCGAGCGGCAATTTACGTTGTTGAAACCTCCATCTTAAACGACTGCGCGTTTGCACAGCGCAAATTCCGTTATTTCCTAATTGAAACCTCCGGGGTCAGTTCTGCCAATCGCACACGAGCCCTGCCGTAGCAGCCGCTTACGGCAGGGCTCGTGTGCGATTGGCAGAACTGACCCCGGATTAAGCGAACAGGCCGCGATGGACGGCGCCGAGGATGGCTTCGATTGCCGGGTGCGTGATCTTGCGGGCGTTGGAGATGGCGTAGAAGTGTTCGCGCAGTTCCGGCGCGTCGCCGACCAGCACGGCGCCGAACTGGTCTTCGATGTCCTGCGCCAGGGCCGACGGCGCGAAGAACAGGCCCAGGCCGTTGCGGCCAAAGGTGTTGAGCATGGCGTTGTCCTCGAACTCCGCAACAATCTGCGGCCGCACCTTGTGCTCGACCAGCCAGGCGTCGATGCGGCCGCGCAGCGCGTTGTTGCGCGTGGGAACCAGCAGCGGCGCGCCGTGCAGGCTGGCCGGGAAGTCGCGGCGGTACTTGCGCGCCAGTCTGGGCACGCCGAACAGTTTCATGTCGCTTTCGCCCAGCAGGTGGCTGAACACTTTCAGGCTGCCGCCGGCGCGCACGGTGCGGTCGGTCAGCACCACGTCCAGCTTGCCCAGCGCCAGGTCGGCCAGCAGGTTTTCGAATTCATCCTCCATGCACACCAGGTGCACGCGCGTGTCCATCTGCTGCGTGGCCTGCAGCAGGCGGAAGGCGATCAGCTTGGGCAGCGAGTCGGAGATGCCGACCGTCAGGCGCATCTTGTCGTTTTCCGCTTCCTCCAGCGCGTCCTGCAACTGGTCGCCCAGCAGGAAGATCTGCTCGCAATAACTGAGGGCCAGCTTGCCCGCCTCGGTCGGCACCAGGCGCCGTCCCTGCGGCTCCAGCAACTGCTTGCCGATCGATTGTTCCAGCGACGCCAGCTGCATGCTGATGGTCTGCACCGCCAGTCCCAGGCGCTCGGCGGCGCGCGTGACGCCGCCTTCCTTGGCCACCATCCAGAAGAAATACAAGTGTCTGAAATTCAATCCGCTATTTTTCATGGTTCGGTTTTTACGAAGTAATACTTCAATTATCTTCTATTTTTCAAACCGTCGGTTTTCTTTACACTGCGTCCATCGATTAAATAACCACGAGAGAAAACGATGAAGCACTTCAGAATTTCCTTCCTCGTCAGCTTTGTCTGCCTTGCGGTGGCAGGCTGGTGGGGCTACTCCCTGGCAGGGTGGAGCGGCGCGCTGTCCGCCTTCGGTATCGCGCTGATCCTGGCGGCGATGGAAGTGTCGCTGTCCTTCGATAACGCCGTGGTCAACGCCTCGGTGCTGAAGAACTGGAACGAGTACTGGCAGAAGCTGTTCCTCGGCGTCGGCATCATCGTCGCCGTGTTCGGTATGCGGCTGTTGTTCCCGCTGGTGATCGTCGCGGTGGCGGCCGACATCGGCATCATGGATGTGTGGACGCTGGCGCTGAACGACCCGCAGACCTACTCGATGCACCTGACCAATCACCACGCTGAAGTGGCGGCGTTCGGCGGCATGTTCCTGCTGCTGGTGTTCCTGAACTTCCTGCTCGATTCGGAAAAGGAAACGCACTGGCTGGGCAACTTCGAGAAGAAACTCGGCACGCTGGGCAAGGTCTCATCCATCTCGGTGATGATTTCCATCGGCGTGCTGATGGCCTGCATGGGCCTGGTGGCTGAAGCGCAGAAGATGGTGGTGCTGATGTCCGGCCTGTGGGGCATCCTGATCTACGTCTTTGTCGACGGCATCAGCAGCCTGCTGGAGAAGGAAGAAGAAGGCGGCAACGTCGGCGACATGGTCAAGAAGGGCGGTATCGGCGGCTTCCTGTACCTGGAAGTGCTGGATGCATCGTTCAGCTTCGACGGCGTGATCGGCGCGTTCGCCATCACCACCGACGTCGTGATCATCATGCTGGGCCTGGCGATCGGCGCGATGTTTGTCCGCTCGATGACGATTTACCTGGTGAAGAAAGGCACGCTCGACCAGTTCGTGTACCTGGAGCACGGCGCCCATTATGCGATCGGCATCCTGGCCGCGATCATGTTGGCCAGCATGAAGTTCCATGTGCCTGAAATCTTCACCGGCCTGATAGGCGTGGCCTTCATCGGCGCCTCGGTATGGTCCTCGGTACGCCACCGTCGCCAGCAGGCCAAGACACTCGCCGTCACGGCGTAAAGAATACGGCGGGCCGTTTATTACGGACACGGCCCGCCGCCTTGCAGTACCCCAAGTCCGGTTCTCATTAAGGAGTATCACAAATGGCAATCAGTCTGCAAAAAGGCGGCAACGTCAACCTGAGCAAAGAAGCGCCCGGCCTGACCAAGATCACGGTCGGCCTGGGCTGGGACGTGCGTTCCACCGACGGCAATCAGTTCGACCTGGACGGCTCGGCCTTCCTGTTGAAAGCCGACGGCAAGGTGCGCAACGACAGCGACTTCATCTTCTACAACAACCTGAAGTCGACCGACCAGTCGGTGCTGCACTCGGGCGACAACCGCACCGGCGCCGGCGATGGCGACGACGAAACCGTCACCATCGACCTGACCAAGGTGCCGTCCGATGTCGAGCGCATCGCCATCTGCGTCACGATCCATGAAGGCGACGCCCGCCGCCAGAACTTCGGCCAGGTGCAGAAGGCTTTCATCCGCACGGTGAACGCCGGCAGCAATGCCGAAATCGCCCGCTACGACCTGTCGGAAGACGGCTCGACCGAGTCGGCCATGATCTTCGGCGAGGTGTATCGCAACGGCGCCGACTGGAAGTTCAAGGCCGTCGGCCAGGGCTTCAAAGGCGGCCTCGGTCCGCTGGCCGGCTCGTTCGGCGTAGGCGTTTAACTTTATCTGAAAGGACTCGCAATCATGCCTGTATTTACGATCACCGGTGACGTCGATCCATTTCTGCATGTATCGCTGCGCCAGGGAGAAAAAATCTACTGCGAATCGGGCGCCATGGTGATGATGGAAGCGGCGCTTGACCTGAAGGGCAAGATCACCGGCGGCATCGGCGCGGCACTGATGCGGCGCTTCGCCAACGGCGAGTCCTTCTTCCAGCAGCACATCGAGGCGGTGCGCGGCGACGGCGATTGCCTGCTGTCGCCAACCTTGCCCGGCGCGATGCAGACGCTGGATCTCGGCAACCAGCAGTACATGCTGAGCGACGGCGCGTTTGTCGCCGCCACTTCCGGCGTGGAACTGAAGGTGCGCACGCAAAGCCTGGGCAACGCGCTGTTCGCCGGCAGCGGCGGTTTCTTCATCACCGAAACCAGCGGCGTCGGCCAGGCCGTGGTGTCGGGCTTCGGTTCGATCTCGCAGCTGGAGGTGGAGCCGGGGCGCGACGTCATCATCGACAATGCGCACGTGGTGGCATGGGACAGCGCGCTGCGCTACGAAATCTCGGTGACCACGGGCGGTAACAGCGGCTTCCTCAGCAATCTGGTGAACAGCCAGACCAGCGGGGAAGGCCTGGTGCTGCGCTTCTCGGGCAAGGGCAAGATTTTGATCTGCTCGCGCAACAGCGGATCGCTGCAAGCCTGGCTGACGCGTCAGTCGGCCTCGTAAAATTCAAGGAGTAACTATGTCAGTCAATTTGAGCAAGGGCCAGAAGATCTCTCTGGAGAAGGAAGCCGGCGGCGCATTGGGCCGCGTGACCATGGGCCTGGGCTGGGACGCCATCAAGAGCAAGGGCTTCCTCGGCTTCGGTTCCAAGACCGAAGCGGTGGACCTCGACGCATCGTGCGTGATGTTCGACGAAGGCCACCGTCCGGTGGACGTGATCTTCTTCCGCCAGCTGAAGAGCAAGGACGGCAGCATCGTCCACACCGGCGACAACCGCACCGGCGCCGGCGATGGCGACGATGAACAGATCAATGTCGACCTGAACGCCGTACCGCCGCACATCAAGAGCCTGGTGTTCACGGTGAACAGCTTCACCGGTCAAACTTTCTCGCAGGTGGAGAACGCCTATTGCCGCCTGGTCGACGCGGCCGGCGGCAAGGAAGTGGCGCGGTTCAATTTGTCGGTGCAGGGACCGCACTCGGCGCAGATCATGGCCAAGCTGTATCGCCACAACGGCGAATGGAAGATGCACGCCATCGGCGAAAACGGCAACGGCCGCACGTTCGACGACCTGCTGCCGCAGATCGCCACCCACCTGTAATTTCTAAAACCGGGGTCAGTGCCGACATTCGGACATTTCGCAAGCGAAATGTCCGAATGTCGGCACTGACCCCGGTTTGTTTTAGAACGAGTGGCGGATGCCGAGGCTGACCATGGTGGTGCGGGCGTCGATGTTCTGGCCGGCGCCGGAGAACAGCGGCACTTCCTGCGTGCCCAGCGGGATCAGGATCGCGCCCGGGCCGCCAGCCAGCGGCAGCGGCGTGGCGCTGCTGACCACGGTCTTGCCGCGCGTATCCTTGATGCCGCCGAAGCGCGAGTAAATCGCGGTGCGCTTGGAGAAGTTGTAGTCGGCGCCGAACATCAGGCCGCGGTCCTTGCCCTCTGTGTAGTTGGTGAAGCGCGTATCGAGCAGGATCACGCTGAGGTCGAAAGCGCCGACCGGATGCTTGAGCGTCGCGGTCCAGGTGCGCACTTTCGGATCGGTGGCGCCGCGCAGGTCGAACTTGGCTTCGTGGCCGCCGATGGCGAGCGAGGTGCCGATGCCGGGGAAGGTGTATTTCACCGCGCCCATGTAGGAGGTGAACTTCTCGCCGATGAACAGCGGCACCAGCGTGGTGCCCGACACCACACCGATCGGCACGTTGTCGAAGTTGTTGCGGTGGTAGGACGCCAGCGCCACCAGGTCGTCGGTGCGGTAGGCCAGCATGGCGCCGGCAGCCTTGCCGCGGCCGCTGGCGGTTTCCGCGCCGGCCGTCAGGCCGCCGACGATCTGGCCGGTGGTGCCGGTGGCCACCGGCGTCGAGGCGGTGGCGGTCGAGCGCGCCGCGCTGATGCCGCTGCCGATGCCGGCATTGGTGGCGTACGACAGGATGGCCGTGATGGGGCCTTTCTTGATGGCGTAGCTGATCTGGTTGTCCTGCCAGGTCTGCACGGTGTTGACCACCAGGCCGGCGCCGAAGAAGTCGGTGCTGCCCAGCGCTTCCGGCGTCACCAGGTAGTAGGCGATCAGCATCGGGCTGGCCTGGCGGCCCAGCTTGACTTCGCCGACCGGCGTGGTCAGGCCCACATAGGCCTGGCGGCCGAACAGGCGGTTGTCGTTGGCGAGGCCGCCGTTGTCGGCGGTGATGCCGCCCTCCAGCACGAACAGGCCGCGGTAGCCGCCGCCCAGGTCTTCCACCCCCTTGAAACCGATATTGCTCTGGCGCGTGTGCGACGGGCTGAGGCGCGTCGTCACGCTCGACGGCGCGGCGATGCTGTTGGGGACGGGCGTGGCGCCGCTGACGCCAAATACCGTTCCCTGTACATTGCCCTGGCTTTTGTCGATACGGTCGATGCCGACATCGATGGTGCCGTACATGGTGACTGAGGATTGGGCGGCGGCGTGGCCGGCGAACAGGGCGAGCGCGGTCATGCACGCTGCGGATGCGGTAGTTCTCTTCATGTGGTTTGTCTCCGATGTTTTTGGTTGTGCTCGGTAGTTCGACTCTATAGCAGTCTTGAGGAAATGGCACGAGTGTTCGCAAAATTCGTGGCGCTTCCAACACACTTGCATGAATGAACCAAAGCTAGCGTTTTGCAAGCATGCGTGCGGGAATGACGGCGATGCGGCAGAATGTCGCGTTGAACCAATGACGGCAGGGACGGCGTATGCAAAGCGGGACAGTGGGCACGGCGGTGAACAGCAAGTGGATCGCCTTGCTGGTGGCCGGCGCGTTCTTCATGGAGAATTTGGACGGCACCGTGATCACCACGGCGGTGCCGGACATCGCGCGCTCGTTCGGCGTGGCGCCGCTGGCGCTCAACATCGGCGTCAGCGCCTACCTGCTGACCCTGGGCGTATTTATTCCGATCAGCGGCTGGGTGGCCGAGCGCTATGGCGCGCGCCGCGTGTTTGCGATGGCCTTGGCGATCTTCACGCTGGCGTCGGTGTTGTGCGGCATGGCCGACAGCCTCGGCGAATTCGTCTGGCTGCGCGTGCTGCAAGGCGCGGGCGGCGCGATGATGGTGCCGGTCGGCCGCCTGGTGGTGCTGAACAACACGCCGAAGGACAGGCTGATCGCGGTGATCGCCACACTGACCTGGCCGGCGCTGGTGGCGCCGGTGCTGGGACCGCCGGTGGGCGGCTTCATCACCAGCTATGCGTCGTGGCGCTGGATTTTTTACCTGAACCTGCCGCTGGGCGTGATCGCGCTGGCGCTGGCGTGGTGGCTGATTCCCGGCAAGCGCGCGGCCGCGCCGAGGCCGTTCGACTGGCCCGGCTTCCTGCTCAGCGGCAGCGCCTTGCTGCTGCTGACCTGGGGCGCGGAAGTGATCGGCGGCCAGAACCCGGACTGGAGCGAGGCGGGCGCCTGCCTGCTGATTGGCGCGCTGCTGCTGGCGGCGCTGGGCTGGCACCTGAAGCGTGCCGCGCACCCGCTGATCGATCTGTCGTCGCTGGCGATACCGACGTTTTCCATCACCATCCTCGGCGGCTCGCTGTTCCGCATGGCGATCGGCGCCGTACCGTTCCTGCTGCCGCTGATGTTCCAGCTGGGCTTCGGACTGGACGCCTTCCACTCCGGTCTGCTGGTAATCGCGGTGTTCGCCGGCAACCTGATGATGAAGCCGGCCACCACGCCGATCCTGCGCCGCTTCGGCTTCAAGCCGGTGATCCTGGTCAACGGCCTGGCCAACGTTGCCTCGCTGGCCGCCTGCGCCTTGCTGACGCCGGCGACGCCGGTGTGGCTGATCGCCGCCGTGCTGTTCGTCGGCGGCCTGACGCGCTCGATGCAGTTCAGCGCGCTCAACACCATCGCCTTCGCCGATGTGCCGCAGCAGCGCATGGCGGCCGCCAACACCTTGTTCAGCACCGCCTTCCAGGTCGCGCTCGGCCTCGGCGTGGCGCTGGGCGCCAGCGGCGTGCGGCTGGGACACTGGAGCGCGCAGCAGCTGGGCATCGGCGGCTGGGCCGCCATCGATTACCGGCTGGCCTTCCTGCTGGTGGCGCTGGTCAGCCTGCTGGGCCTGGCCGATGCGCTGCGGTTGGGCAGCAACGCTGGCGAGCAAGTTGCAAGGGGCTCGGCGCGTTAAGGGCTATAATGTTTCCATGGTAAAACTTAAAGACTTCTCGCAGATTCTCGCGCAGGCGGCGCGCGGCGAACTGGTTTTTCCGACCAGCGTGAACGCGGCGCTGCGCCTGCAGCTGGCGCTCGCCGATCCGGATTGCGAGATGGACGACGTGATCCGCAAGGTGCTGGGCGAGCCGATGCTGGCCGCGCGCACCGTGGCGCTGGCCAATGCGGCGGTGTTCAACCGCAGCGGCACGCCGGTCACCAGCGTGCGGGCGGCGGTGCAGCGCGTCGGCTACCGCAACCTGTACACCATGGCGGCGGCAATGGTGGTGCGCCAGTTCGGCGCCCGCATCCGCGATGTGCAACTGCGCGCGCAGGCCGACCAGCTGTGGCGCCACACGGCGCACGTGGCGGCGCTGGCCCATGTCATCGGCCGCAAGCTGACCTCGTCCGATCCGGATACCGCGCTGTTCGCCGGCATCGTCCACGAGGCGGGCGGCTTTTACCTGCTGTCGCGCGCCGACGAGATTCCCGGCCTGCTGGACGACTCGGTGGAGTGGATGGGCGCGGCGCAGGAAATCATCTCGCGCGAGATGATGAAGAAAATGAATATTCCTGAACCGGTCAGCCAGGCCATCGTCTCGCTGCGCGGCGCCACGCTGACGCCGCCGCCGCTGGGCCTGCGCGATACGCTGCTGATCGCCAAGCGCCTGGCGCCGGTGCGCTCGCCGCTGGCCGCCGCCGAGGACAGCCCGTCGCTGTCCGGCTTTGTCGACGACAACGCCTTGCTCGACCAGATTCTGCGCGAATCGGCCGACGAGGCCGCCTCGATGAGCGCGGCGCTGCTGGTGTAAGCACACAATTTGTGGCAAAAATGATGTTGTAGATATAATCCCTGCACCAATACGTGTATCCTTATAGTCGTCATACAACAGCAAACCGCCATGAATCAGACCGCAACTGTCCCCGCTGCCGCCGCAGCGCCCGCCCTCGTGCCGAAGAAGAAGCACCGCAACCTCGCCCAAGGCGTGGTGGAGAGCTTCACCAGCAGCATCCAGGCCGGCACGCTGAAACCGGGTGAAAAGCTGCCGACCGAGTCCGTCATCATGGAAATGCACGGTGTCAGCCGCACCGTGGTGCGCGAGGCCATCTCGCACCTGCAGGCCGCCGGCCTGGTGCAGACCCGCCACGGCATCGGCACCTTCGTGCTGGAGCCGCAGCCGACCAATATCTTTGCCGCCGACACCATCCGCACCATCGGCGACGTGCTGTCCATCCTGGAGCTGCGCATCAGCCTGGAAACGGAAGCTGCCTGGCTGGCCGCCAGCCGCCGCAGCGAAGAGCAGGTGCAGGCGATGGACGCGGCGCTCAAGCGCATCGTGTCGTCGCAGAACCGCCCCGGCGCGGTGGAGTCGGACAAGGCCTTCCACCTGCTGATCGCGCAGGCCACCGGCAACCGCTATTTCGTCGACATCCTCAGCGACCTGGGCAACACCATCATCCCGCGCGCGCGCCTCGATTCGGCGCAGCTGGCGCATGACGATCCGGTGGCCTACCAGGAGCGCGTCAACCGCGAGCACGACGATATCTACAACGCCATCCTGCGCAAGGACGCGGAAGCGGCGCGCGCGGCCATGCGCACCCACCTCAGCAACAGCCGCGAGCGCCTGCGCCGCGCCCAGCAAGAGGTGAGCGTTTAAACAACGACAGGGCAGGCGATTTGACGCTTGACGTTAAATCGCTTGCTTCCAACCGGATCTAGTTGTACGATGTCATACAACACGGCGCAAGAGCGTCCTCACCCATTTCACCCAGACGTTAATATTTGGAGACTGTAATGCAACCGAATGACCTGAAAAAAATCCTTTCCTCCGGCCTGCTGTCGTTCCCGGTTACCGACTTTGACGCTGAAGGCAACTTCAACAAGTCGACCTATATCAAACGTCTGGAATGGCTGGCCCCTTACGGCGCCAGTGCGCTGTTCGCCGCCGGCGGCACCGGCGAGTTCTTCTCGCTGACCCCACAGGAATATCCGGAAATCATCAAGACCGCCGTCGATACCTGCAAAGGCCAGGTGCCGATCCTGGCTGGCGTCGGTGGTCCGACCCGCGTGGCTGCCGCCTACGCCAAGGAAGCCGAGAAAGCCGGCGCGCAAGGCCTGCTGCTGCTGCCGCACTACCTGACCGAAGCGTCGCAGGACGGCCTGATCGAACACGTGGCAGAAGTCTGCAAAGCCACCAACCTGGGCGTCGTGGTGTACAACCGCGCCAACTGCCGCCTGAGCCCGAACTCGCTGGCGATCCTGGCCGACCGTTGCCCTAACCTGATCGGCTTCAAGGACGGCATCGGCGACATCGAACTGATGGTCTCGATCTGGCGCAAAATGGGCGACCGCTTCAGCTACCTGGGCGGCCTGCCAACCGCGGAAGTGTACGCTGCCGCCTACAAGGCGCTGGGCACCCCGGTGTACTCGTCGGCCGTGTTCAACTTCATGCCGAAACTGGCGATGGACTTCTACCACGCTGTCGCGTCGGACAACCACGCCGAACAGAACCGCATGATCGACGAGTTCTTCCTGCCATACCTGGACATCCGCAACCGCAAAGCCGGTTACGCCGTGTCGATCGTCAAGGCCGGCGCCAAACTGGCGGGCTACGATGCCGGTCCGGTGCGTGCACCGCTGACCGACCTGAACGCGGAAGAAATCGACATGCTGCACAAACTGATGCTCAAGCAAGGCGCGCAGTAATCAGCTAAGCTATACCCATAAGCAAAATCAAAGCGCGGCTCCGACCGCGCTTTTCAACCATTAGGAGTCAACATGCAAGTAGCAGGCGAAATGATCATTGGCCGCAGCGCGGTCCTCGGCAAAGAAGGCACCATCAAGGCCATCGATCCATCCCGTAACGCCGAAATCGAGCCAGCGTTCGGCCTGGCCGGCGCCGCCGACCTGCAACGCGCGGCCGAACTGGCCAACGCGGCCTTCGACGTGTACCGCGCCACCAGCCTGGAAGTGCGCGCCAAATTCCTGGAAACCATCGCTGACCGCATCATGGATCTGGGCCCGACCCTGATCGAGCGCGCCATGCAGGAAACCGGCCTGCCGCAAGCCCGCCTGGAAGGCGAGCGCGGTCGTACCGTCGGCCAGCTGCGCCTGTTCGCCAAAGTGGTGCGCGACGGCCGCTTCCAGACCGCGACGCTGGACAGCGCGCTGCCGGACCGCGTTCCTGCGCCACGTCCTGACCTGCGCCTGCGCAAAATCGGCCTGGGCCCGGTTGCCGTGTTCGGCGCATCGAATTTCCCGCTGGCGTTCTCGGTGGCCGGTGGCGATACCGCCTCGGCACTGGCAGCCGGCTGCCCGGTCATCGTCAAAGCCCACTCGGCTCACCTGGGGACCTCGGAACTGGTCGGCAAGGCAGTGGCCAAGGCCGCTGAAGAATGCAATATGCCGGAAGGCGTGTTCTCGATGCTGATCGGCTCGGGCCAGACCATCGGCCAGAACCTGGTGGCGCATCCGTTCATCAAGGCGGTTGGCTTCACCGGCTCGCGCGCCGGCGGCATCGCCCTGATGCAAACCGCGGCAGCCCGTAAAGAGCCGATCCCGGTGTATGCGGAAATGAGCTCGATCAATCCGGTGTTCCTGCTGCCAGGCGCGCTGGACAATCCTAAGCTGCCGCAAGCCTTCGCCGATTCGCTGACCCTGGGCGCCGGCCAGTTCTGCACCAACCCAGGCCTGCTGATCGCGCTGAAATCCGACAAGCTGCAAGCGTTCGTCGACGCTGCCGCCGGCACCATCGGCGCCAAGGGCGCGGCCACCATGCTGACCCCGGGCATCCACAAAGCCTACGTCAGCGGCGTCAAAGGCCTGGCTGGCGTGGACGGCGTCAAGCAGGTCGCTGTCGGCCAGACCACCGATGCGCCATGCGCAGCCCAGGCATTCCTGTACCAGGTCGACGCCAAGCGCTTCCTGACCGATGCCGCGCTGGAAGGCGAAATCTTTGGCCCAACCTCGCTGCTGGTGGTGGCCGAGAACGAAGAAGAACTGCTGGCTGTCGCCGAACACCTGGAAGGCCAGCTGACCGGCGCCGTGCACGCCACCGCCGACGACAAGGCGCTGGCCACCAAGCTGCTGCCTATCCTGGAGCGCAAAGTGGGCCGCATCCTGTTCAACGGCTTCGGCACCGGCGTGGAAGTGGCGCACGCCATGGTTCACGGCGGCCCGTTCCCATCGACCTCGGACAGCCGTTCGACCTCGGTAGGCGCGTCGGCGATCGACCGCTTCCTGCGTCCGGTGTCGTACCAGGACGTGCCAGCGTACCTGCTGCCGGAATCGCTGGCTGACGCCAATCCGCAGAAGATCCCGCGTGTTGTGAACGGCGATCTGGTATGGAACGCGTAAATGGCGTGAGTTGCACGGTGGGCGAAAGCCCAACGTGGAGCGCGGCGGAAAACGCCTGGTACTGGGTGGATATCCCGGCCAAGCGTGTGTGGCGCATGGACGCCGCCAGCGGCGCCACCCGCTATTGGGACAATGCCGAGATGGTCGCCTGCGTGGCGGCCAAGGCTGGCGGCGGCCTGATCGCGGGCATGGAAACCGGCATCTTCAGCCTGGAGCTGGGCGCGGGCCAGAACGCGGCGGCGCTGAAGCTGGCGACGCCGGTGTCCGGCCTCGGTGAAGGCATGCGCTTCAACGACGGCCGATGCGACCGCCAGGGTCGCTTCTGGGCCGGCACCATGTTCATGGACATGGGCGCCGCCAAGGCGGTCGGCCAGCTGTATCGCTACGATGCGGCGCGCGGCATTTCGGCGCCGTTCGTGTCCGAGCTGCTGACGCAGAACGGCACGGCGTTTTCGCCCGATGGCCGCACCATGTACCTGTCGGATTCGCATCCGCAGCGACGCATGGTGTGGTCGTTCGACTACGACATCGACGACGGCGTGCCAAGCAACCGCCGCGTGTTCGCCGACATGACGACCTATGCCGGCCGTCCCGACGGCGCGGCGGTGGATGCCGACGGCTGCTACTGGATCTGCGGTAACGACGGCGGCTGCGTGCTGCGCTTCACGCCGGACGGCAAGCTGGATCGCCGCATCGACGTGCCGATGCTGAAGCCATCCATGTGCGCCTTCGGCGGACGGGATCTGGATACGCTGATGGTCACCTCCATCGTCTCCGGCAAGCCGGAAGATGCGGAGTGGGGCGGGGCGGTTGCGCTGCTGCGGCCAGGCGTCAAGGGCGTGGCTGAAACGCCGTTTGGAGCGTGATGATGGGGCGGATGCTGATACGGTGTCTGCCCTTTTTATTTGCGGCCCTGCTGGCCGCGTGCACGACCGCGCCCGTGGCGCAATATCAGAACCCGATTATTCACGCCGACTATTCCGATCCGGATGCGATCCGCGTCGGCGACATGTATTACCTGGTCTCCTCCAGTTTCAATAACGCGCCTGGGCTGCCGCTGCTGCAGTCGCCGGACATGGTCAACTGGACGCTGGTGGGTCACGCCTTGCCGCAGCTGGTGCCGTTGGAGGTCTTCGCCAAGCCGCAGCATGGCAAGGGCGTGTGGGCGCCATGCCTGCGCTACCACGACGGCAAGTTCTGGATCTTCTATCCCGATCCCGATTTCGGCATTTACGTGATGACGGCGACCTCGTTCGCCGGGCCGTGGAGCGCGCCGCATCTGCTGGCCGCTGGCAAAGGCCTGATCGACCCGACGCCGCTGTGGGACGACGATGGTCAGGCCTACCTGCTGCATGCGTGGGCCAGGAGCCGCGCCGGTTTCGCCAATGTGCTGACCCTGCGCCGCATGGCGCCGGACGGCAGCCGCCTGCTCGACGACGCGGGCAAGATCATCATCAACGGCGACAAGCTGTCCAGGTACACCACGCTGGAAGGCCCCAAGTTCTACAAGCGTGATGGCTACTACTATGTGTTCGCCCCTGCGGGCGGCGTGGAAACCGGCTGGCAGTCGGTGTTCCGCTCGCGTAGTATCGACGGGCCGTACGAGGACCGCATCGTCATGGCGCAGGGCGGCTCGCCGGTGAACGGCCCGCACCAGGGCGCGTGGGTGCAGACGCCGCAGGGCGAGGACTGGTTCATCCACTTCCAGGACAAGCGCGCCTATGGCCGCGTGGTGCATCTGCAGCCGATGACGTGGCGCGACGGCTGGCCGCTGATCGGCGAGGATATCGGCGCCGCGGCCGGCCAGCCGGTGGCGCGCTATCGCCTGCCGGTGACGGGGCAAGCGGCGGCCGCGCCGCCAAGCAGCGATGAATTCAACGGATCGACGCTCGGCCTGCAATGGCAGTGGAACGCGAACTGGCAGCCGTCGTGGTACGCGCTGGGCGACGGGCGCCTGCGATTGTTCGCCCAGCCGCGCACCGGCAATCTGTGGGACGTGCCGTCGCTGCTGCTGCAAAAGCTGCCGGCTGAAACCTTCACCGTCGAGACCAGGCTGGATGCCGCAGGCCTGGCGGAAGGCGGCGTCGCCGGCCTGGTCATGTACGGTTCCGATTACGCCTGGCTCGGCACGCGCCGGCTCGACGGCAGAACGCAGCTGGCGCTGGTGAGCTGCTACAAGGCCGACGCGGCCTGTCACGAGCAGCAGGAAGCCGGTGTGGCGCTGCCGTCGTCGCAAGTGTGGCTGCGCATGCGCGTCATCGCCGGCGGCGTCACCAACTTCTCCTACAGTGTCGACGGCAAGACGTACACGCCGATCGGCGCCCAATTCACCGCCAAAATGGGCCGCTGGGTCGGCGCCCAAATGGGCCTCTTCAGCGCCGGCCCCACCGGCCACGCCGACATCGACTATTTCCACGTCACGCCCTGATGGCTGCCTCGCGCATCCTGACGACGCTGGTGCTGCTCCTGCCGTTGCGTGTGTTGGCCGTGACGACATCACGGAGCAAACGCGCGCGCTGATGCGGCCGCGCGTCTCGTCTGACTATCACTATCGTGCGCCGCCGGATCTGAACAACGGCATTGCTGTCGGCACGCTGGCTGATTCGGATATCGGCGTGGCGGTTGGTGAAAAAATCGTACGCTGTATTCTGGACGAAACGTGGCGCGTCAATCCGGGCGGTGTTGCCCACTATTGTTCCGGCGGCGTCGTCGTTGTCGGGCGCGCGACGGAGAGTGCGGTCAAGATGGCATTGCCGGATTTCGCCCGCGACGCGTCAAGCAGATCGTGTCATCGGCATGGGTGCATGAATCGCTGACGCGGCAAAGCCAGATCGATGGCACCGACTAAGGTTATTTCTGGTGGCTGCAACGCTTCACCGTCGACACACCGCAAGGCAAGCGCGTGGTGCAGGTGAGCGCGGCACATGGCAACGGCGGCCAGAAAATCTTCATCGTGCCGGACTCCGATCTGGTGGCAGTATTCACCGGCGGCGGCTACAACGCCGGCAGCACACCGCCTAATAAAATCATGACCACTATTTTGCTGCCGGCGCCGATGCAGAAGTCGGCATTGACCACTTCCGTATCTTCTCCCTGATCCGTTTGCCTTGGATCAAACGGCGGCCTCGCACCATCGCAGTATAATTTTTTCCTCACATGCGGAGGTGCACCATGCGAACCATGACCTTAAGTTTGTCCAGCGAAATTGACGATTTTCTCACTACGTTTGCTTACGAACGCGGCATTAGCAAGGCCGAAGCAATGAAGGGTGCTTTTGCGCTTTTAAAGATTGCTTATGATGAGAAGCGAAAAGGGGATGGCTCGTCGATAGGCTTGGTTCGACGCCTGCCAGACGACTCCCTTGAAGCGGTGGGGCTGGTAACCGGTGCATGATGGCTACTCCGCAAAAACCAGTCGACTTTCTCGAAGACATATTCCAGCGCCATACCGGCGTTGCAATGCCTGTTATCCGGATAATAAAGCGTTGGTTGCTCTCATTGAAATCATTAAGATCGGCGCCTTGCTCATGGCGACGCTGGTGATTTCCTTTTACTTCACCAGCGGCATGAAAAAATGATTACTGCTTCATCCAGTCGCCCAACACCCACGCCGGATTGCTGTAGTTGCGGATAGCCTCGGCGTCCTTCTCCATGGTCAGCTGGCGCGCGGCTGGGTTGCGTTGGCTGGTGTCCGCCGGCGTGCCGTCCGCGTTGCGGCTGTTGAATTCCCAGAAGTGCACATTGCTTGCGTCGCCGTCGATCTGTCCCCAGCCGGCGGGACTGATGCCGCTCAGGGTGGCGTTGATCAGCACCGCTTCGGCATAGGGATAATTCTTGCCCTTGTTGGCCGGCAGGCGCGCCAGCTCGGTTTGTCCTGCGATGGCGGTGAAGCGGCAGTCGACGAAGACGTTGCCGTGATTGGTGGACGGATTGCGTATCCACATGAACGCGTTGCGCGACTGGATGTCGCAACGCTCGAAGAACGCCGGCCCGCGGCCGAGGATGGTGTCGCCATGGCCGACCACTTTCACGTCAGGCAGATAGGTGCTGCCGTTGACCTGCAACGCGTCGCCCGAGCCGATGATCGTCGTGTTGGCGACGATGTTTTCGGAACCGCTGATCAGCAAGCCTTCGGCCTGGCCTTGCAGCGTGGTCTCCAGCGTCAGGCTGCGCAGGTGGACGGCTTTGACGTTATCCGCCGCGAACGCCGCGCGGCGCGACGGGAAGGTGCCCGGCTGCTCGTTGGTGCTGATGTTCGCCGGGTGCGGATTGAACACCTCATTGTTCGCGTAGTGAATGCGCACCTTGTCGCGCGTCTCGCCCTGCACCGTGATGTTGGACTTGTTGCGGAAGTAAACGATCTCCTCGTAATCGCCATTGCGCACGAAGATGGTCACGCGCTTGGCGGGATGATCCGGCACATAATCCAGCGCGCCTTGCACGGTGCTGAAATCCGCCTTGCCATCCGCACTGACGATTACCCGTTCGGCCGACGCCGCAGGACCGCGCGGCCTGGTGCTGAACTGCCATGGCTTGACGGTGCGGCCGAACACCGCATCGTCAATCTGCACGCGATAGCGCTTGCCGTATTCGAGCAGGTTGTTGTGCGGGTAGATCGTCGCCGTCTTGTCATGCACGATCACCGGATGGAAATGGAAGCCGTCCGTAAAGCCGCCGATGATGGTGAGCTGGTACTTGTCGCCGCCGGGCTCCGCACCGGCGGATGGAGTGCCGGCCCTGGTGTTGGCGTTGGTCGCGCGCTGGCCATCGGCGTAAGCGTAGGGCGTGGACAGATACGGCGGCGCCGGCAGCTTGGTGCGCTCGGTCGGGCCTGCCGGAATGCTGAGGTCCAGCGTATCCACCAGCCGCCCGCTGGCGGCGTCGTAGATGCGGATCAGGCCAGAATTGCCCAGCACCGGCGGCTGGTCGAAGCGCAGCACCAGATGCGTATCCGGATTGACCTGCCGCGCGTCGTTGGCAGGCAGCAGAACGGTGGCCGCGACAGCCGGTGCAGCAGCGGCGATCAAAACCAGGGTGCAGAGCAGGCGCGGAATCATCATCGCACCTCTCAGGCCGACAGCGTGGTGTTGTGCACCTTGTCGCCGATGGTCACATTCTTCAGCGTCATATTCTTGACGTTGTAGAGGAACCAGGGCGACGCCGCATTCACCGGCGTGCCGAAATCGCAATCGCTGATCGACACGTTCGTCACCGGGAACACCGGCGGCATCGGCTGCGGACCGTTGTAGTCCGACGCCACCGGGCCGAGAATCACGATGGCCTGGAAGCACGACGCGGTCTTGCCATCCTTGCTGATGTTGCTGGCCTTGATGTTGGAAATCTGGATGTTATCCACAATCGGCGGACGAATACGCACGTTGTCGCTGATCGGCGTGTAGTCGCAATCGAAGGTGACGATGGCGCCAGCCGCCGTGGCGACCGTCTTCGACTGGATCGGCGAACCTGGCAGGGAGGCATAGAAGGACGGCGAAATCTGCACGCCATTCGGCACCGTGCAATCGCGCACGTAGAAATTGCGCAGGTAGCCGCCGCGATTCATATTGGTCTTCATGCGGATCGCCGTGTTGAGCGGATTGGTTTTCCAGTTGGCGTTCTCGAACACCAGCTTTTGCGCGAACACGTTCTGGATGCCGCCGGCCATCTCGCTGCCCAGCGTAATGCCGCCATGGCCGCTGTGCATGATGCAGTTCTGGACCACGATGTTCTGCGACGGACCATACTGCGTATCCTGATCCTTGCCGGCCTTGATGGCGATGCAGTCGTCGCCGGTATCGAAGGTGCAGCCTTCCACCAGCACGTGGTCACAGGCTTCCGGATCGAAGCCGTCGCTGTTCGGACCGTGGCTATGCATGTAGACGTTGCGGATCACCAGGTTGCGGCAGTGGACCGGATGGTGCTGCCAGAACGGCGTGTTCTGCACCTTGTACCCCTGCAGCAGCACGTTGGTGCAGCCGATAATCTGGATCATCGGCGCGCGCAGGTAGTGGCCGACGCCGAAGATGCGCTTGGACAGCGGCACGCCGGCCTCCGACAGCGCCGGCAGATACTGCGCATCCGCGCGCCACTTGCCGCCTTCGCCTTGAATCAGCCGGCGTTCCTCCTCGGTCAGCGCCGGCGCGACCATGGACAGCGATTCGGCGTTCAGCGGATTCTCGGTATTCTCCGACATCTTGCCGGCCTTGAAGTTGGGCGTCGTACCCTGGCCGATGGAGTTGATGGTTTTCTGCTTGCCCTTCCAGGTCCACCACGAATCGCCGGCATCGTTGAACGGCACGCCGCCCTGGCCGTCGAGAATCGAACTCCAGTCCTCGCCGGTGAGGGCGATGTTGTCCTGGCCGTGGGCGTAGATCATCGGCGAGTAGTTCAGGCAGTCGTTGCTCTGCCAGCGCGAGATGGTCAGCTTGCCGTTCTTGCCGCAATCGATGTCGCCGTATTTGGCGTAATGTTCCGGATTGTGGCTGAAGTAGAGATGCGCGCCTTTGGCCAGGTGCACGTTCACGTTCGACAGCAGCACCATCGGGCCGGCGCAGTACCAGTCGCCGGCCGGAATCAGTACGCGTCCGCCGCCGGCCGCGTTGCAGGCCTTGATGGCGGCCTTGATGGCGGCGTAGCAGTCGGTCGCGCCGGCAGCCGGCGTGCCGAGTTCTTCCTGGTCCTCATGCGACACCCATGCCTTCACCTTGGCCAGCTTGCACGGCTTGGCGCCGTAGGCGGTGATGTTGAAGTCCTGCTTGCGGAAGTTGCGCGGACGGGAGACGTGATCGACGATGGCCTGCGCCTGCAGCCAAGGATCGGGCGCGGTGGCGGCAACGGCCGGGAGACCGAGCGACATGCCTGCCGCTGGCAGGGCTTTCATCAGGCTGCGGCGCTGGTTGTTGATGGTCATGCTGTATTCCTTATTCATCTGAATTGTTGAACTCACCGAGGAAGACATCTGCCGGCGATGGTTGTTTGGTATAGCCGAGATCCTTGACGGGATCGATGCCGGCTTTAATCAGGTTGTTCCAGTGATCGTCCGAGTTGTACTGCGCCGGACGGAAGGAGATCGCGCCCGGCTTGTTCCAGTCGGCCCACGGATGCTGGCGGTTGATGTGCGCGCCGATGCGCGAATTCAGCACCACCATTTTGCCAACCGCTTCCAGCGAGACGCGCGCCACGGTGCCGGTCGGCGCCTTGTAGCCGTTGGTGGGACCGTAGGTGCAGCTGTAGCCGTCCAGTGCCAGCGGCGCATACGGTGTGCAGCGCGAGCTGGCGAACCATTGGCGCAGCAGGTAGAAGTCGCCGTTCTTCTTGCCTTCGTGCGTGAAGCGGCAGTTGTCGAAGACGAAGCCGTACTTGGTTTTCAGGTAGGTGTTCGGTGCGGCGGTGTAGGACACGCCGCGATCGCCCAGCGTGCGGATCTCGCTCTGGTAGAAGTAGGCAGTGCTGTCGCCGAAGATGAAATCGACGTCGCCTTCGATATACGACTTGTTGAAGAAGCTGCGCACGGTGCTGCCGATCTGCGGCGACTTCAGATACAGCGTGTCCTGAAAGCCGATCAGGCGGATGTTCTCGAACTGCGCCTTGTCGGCGCTGTCCACGCTCAGCGCCAGCGCCTGGTGGTGGACGTTGTTGATGTTGGGGAGTTCCTCGGCGCGGGCGTTGCCGGTGTCCTTGTTGTAGCCGTTTTCAAAGGTCAGGTTGCGCGCCTGGAAGCCGTTGTTCTGCGTCCAGACTGTTTGCGTGCCGAAGGTGCCGATCTGTGCGCGGTCCTTGATGGTGGCGTACATGGCTTGCACCGCCGGCGCGGCCTTGGCGAACTGCGGGCCGTACAGGGCGTCGTAGGCTGCGCCGGTCATCGACGCTTCCAGTTTGGCGGTGATGCGCGTTGCTGCCGCATCCTTGCCTTCGCCGTACATGGTGATCGGCGCGGCGGAGGCGGGGATGTAGACCAGTTCGGGGTACACGCCAGGCTTCAGCAGGATGTAGACGCGTCGGGTCTTGCTGTCGGCCACCGCGCGGCTGACGGCTTCCTGCACCGTGTTGAAGGTGCGCGCGCCATCAGCCTTGGCGGCCTTGTCGACAATGTAGTCCGGCGTGAAGGCGGCGCCCTTGGCCAGCGGATCGTTGAGCGGATCCCATGGATCAATCGTCTCCTTGCCGGCCACGCCGACGTACTTCAGCACTTCGCCATATGAGAACTGCCTGGCCTGGTCCAGCGTCAGCTGCGGGCGCGTGCTGGCTGCCGCCGATTCCGGGAACGGCGCGAAGCGCGTGGCGCAGTTGCTGCTGTCGCTGGCGCCGATCGCTTCGCCGGACAGCCGGGCAAATTCGATCTTGCGTTCCGCCTTGCCGCTGATGCTGACGTCGTGCAGCGTCGCCTGCACCGGGCGCTGCTCGTCGTAGCCTTGCACCACCACGCGGCCTGGCGACACGCTGTGCACGTCGTCGAAGGCAATGTTGGTGAACACCGGCACCTGCGTGCCTTCCGCATCCTTGGTGTAGCGGGTGCTGATGTCGATCGGCGTCTTGACGTCGCGCAGGCAGACATTGCGATAGCTGACCTGGTCCACCACGCCGCCGCGCGACACGTCGCTCTTGATGCGCAGGCCGGAGGTGGTGCCGTCCATGCTCAGGTCATCGACCAGCACGCGGCGCACGCCGCCATTGGTCTCGCTGCCGATGGACATGCCATGGCCGCTGTAGAAGCGGTTATGCACGATGGAGACATTTTCCGTCGGGCCGTTGTTGCCGGCCTTGACGGCCACATTGTCGTCGCCGGTGCGGATATGGCTGTAGGCGATGGTGATGTTGCGCGACGAGATGGGATCGATGCCGTCGGTATTGCGCGCCGTGGCCGGCGTGTCGATGCGCACGCCCCAGGCGGTGAAGCCGTCCACCCTGTTCAGGGTCACGTGGAAGTTGGGCGAATTGCGCAGCGTGATCTTGTGCAGCGTGATGTCGCTGGCGTTGGTGATCTCGATCAGGCGCGGCACGTTCTGGCGCGCGTCTTCCTTTTGCGCGCGGCGCGCCAGCTGCCACCAAGATTCGGCGCCGCCGTCGACCACGCGGCCGCCTTGGCCGTCGATGGCGCCTTCGCCGTAGATGCCGCTGCCCTTGGCGCCGTCGATGGTGATGAAGGGCTTGCAGCCGCGTCCCAGCTTGTCGACGGTGCCGCAGGTGCCGGCGCCGCGGTCATACAGCTTGGGATTGCCGCTGGCCTGCAGCGTGGCGCCGGCATCCACCAGCAGGCTGACGCCGCTGCGCAGATTCAAAGGACCGGAGACGAAGCGCTGCTTCTCGTTGTTGCCGGACAGGCGTACGGCGCGGCCGGCGGGACAGTGGTCGATGGCGGCCTGGATGCGGGCGGTATCGTTGGTCGTTGCGTCGACTAAGGCAGCGGTCAGCACGGTGCACGATGGCGGCGGCGCCGGCTCGGTGACCTTGCGGGTGTCTTGCGCGTGTGCCGTGCCGGCGGCAAGCAGCACAGCCAGCGCGGCGGAAAGGCGATGTTTCGTCACTGCTCGCTCTCCGGCTTGAACTGGCCTGCGATTTCAGGCAGCGTGCGTTTGACTTCCTCCATCACCATGCGCGAGAAGTAGGCGGCGCCCTTGGCGCCGACGTGGGTGCGGTCGAAGGCCGACTTGGCGGCGCCCGCCACTTCCACCTTGCCGGCGGCCGGCGCCACGCCGTAGTCGGCGGGACGCGGCACCATGGCCAGCGTGTCGGCTTCGTCCTGGCCCATGGCCTGCACGGCGGCGTAGCTGTCGGCGTTCAGGTCCAGCAGCGGCGCCTTCTGCGCGGCGGCGGTGGCGCGGATCACATCGTTCCATGGGCCGAAGTTGTTTTCCAGGACGCCGTCCTTGAAGGTGCGGCGGGTCAGCGGCGTGACCAGTACCGGCACGCCGCCCAGCGCTTTGACTTCCTGCGCGTAGCGCGCCATGTTGGCGGGGAATTCGGTTTTGATGTCGGTGGAGCGGCCAGGCTTGCCCGGCTGGTCGTTGTGGCCGAACTGGATCAGCACATAGGTAGCGCGATAGGCGGCAGCGCCGCGCAGCAGGCCTTCGACTTCGTCCCAGCGGCCTTCGGCGCGGAAGCTGCCAGAGCTGCGGCCGCCCTTGGCGAGATTGAGGCAGGTATTGGCGCGGTTGATGCGCGCGCAGAAGGCGTCGCCGTAGCCGCTGGTGTTGGCCATGGTCGAGTCGCCAACCAGGATGATGCGGATTGGTTTGGCCGGCGCTGGTGCGGGAGCGTCGGCGGCGTATGCTGCGCCGGCCAGCAGCAACATGGCGGCGGAAGAGGTCAGGAATTTCATGGTGCGATCCGAAAAAAAGGGCGCCGGCCGTGATCCGGTCCGGCGCCCATTCACATGCTCAGGCGGAGTGATTCAACTTATGCAGCCACGCTTTCATCAGAAGGTGTAGGTCATGCGCACGTTGTACGCACGGCCGATGGCGCTGCCTGCGCTGCTCAGGTAACCAAAGGTGTACAGGCTGCTGTTGGTTGCTGGCGGCGGCACATTGAACAGATTGGTGATGCCGGCGGTAACCTGGATATTCTTGAAGCCGCTGTACGTGGTGGTTGCGTTCCACAGCTTGTAGGAATTGATGTTGCGCCAGTACTGCTTGGCCACCAGATTCTGGTCGGTGTATTTCGAGTTGTAGTTCTGGGTCAGCTGGCTGTTCCAGTTACCGGCGGCCCAGTTCAGTTTCAACGTGTGCTTCCAGCGGTAGGTGATGATCGGGAAGCTCGACGTGGTGCCGTTGCTGGCCAGGCCGAACTGGCCGATGTTCGACACGTAAGGGCTGCCGTTATACAGCTGGTTGTCGAACTGGGTCAGGTAGGTGCCGTCGATCGCCACCTTGAAATCGCCGTAGGCGGTTTTCGGGAAGTTGTACGAACCCGAAACGTCCACGCCCGCCGCCTTCTGGCCACCCAGGTTCATCGTGGTGTTGACGATGTAGTTGATGGTGCCGTCGGCGTTACGCACGAAGTACGATGCGTATTTGACCGGGTCCAGGAAGTAGACCTGCTCTGGCAAGTTGGCCAGCATGTCGGTCATCTTGATGTTCCAGTAGTCGAACGAAACCATCGCGTTCTTCACCGGTTCCATCACCACGCCCAGCGTGAAGCCCTTGGACTTTTCTGGTTTCAGGCCGGCGTTGGAGCCGGTCTGTTTAGGCAGCGTGGTGTTGCAGACGGTCGATGCGACCAGGCCTGGCAGCGCGGTGCCGGTGCCGGCCACGCCTGGGGTGCCGCCTGGGCACAGGACCGGATCGTCCCACTTGGCGGCGGTCAGGCCGGTGGCGCCAGGCAGGCGGTAGCCGTAGGCGTCGAACAGGGTCGGTGCGCGGAAGCCGGTGTTGGCCGAGCCGCGGAACATCAGCTGCTTCGAAGGCTCCCAGCGGAAGCTGATTTTCGGATTGATGGTGTTACCGAAGTCGCTGAAATGGTCGTCACGCACGGCGGCGTTCAGTTCCAGCGTTTTGGTGACCGGCATGTTGATCTCGGCGAACAGCGCGGCGACGTTGCGCTGGCCTTCGCCGTGCGATGGCGTGGCGTTGGCGTAGGTGACTTCGGCGCCGATCGGCAGCTTGGTGTCTTCGGTGGTGTCGCGGTGCAGGTCGACACCGACAGCCAGTGCCAGCGAGCCGCCCGGCAGTTCCATCAGCGCGCGGCTGGCGGTGGCGTCAACGCCGGTGAAGGTCGATTTCGAGTAGCGGTTTTTGGCGCCGTCGACGCTGATCGTGTCGAGGTAAGCCTTGCCGTCGGCGTCCTGCAGGCCGAATGGATTCAGCTTGCCGTTTTTCAGGCCATCCAGCAGGCCCTGGCCTTTGTAGTAGCCGGAGTAGTAGTAGTTGCTGCGCTCGGAGATACCGATCACCAGGCCGGCCTTGTAGTCCCAGCCCGCCAGCGTGCCTTCGTCCATCACGGCCAGGCGTTGATTCAGCTGTACGTCCTTGGTGGTGGCCAGGCCGCCGTCGGCAACCGCCCAGGTCACGGTCAGCGGCGCGTTGTTCAGGCCCGCCACGGCAGGCACGCCGCCGCTACCGCCCGGATACCATTTGCTGGTCGACGGCAGGATGGCCGAGACGCCGTTGACTGCCAGCGCATTGGTCGGGTTCTTGGTGCCGAGGATGAATTCTTCGCCGCGCGAGTAGTCGACGGTGACGATATGGTCTTCGCTCAGCTTCTTGGCGGCGCGGGCGTAGAAGGTGACCTGCTGGTTGGCGTACAGCGCGGTGCCGTACTCGTTGTTATTCAGTACGCAGGTGCCTTTCTGGCCGACGATCGAGTACGGCGCCAGGCAACCGCTGGCCGCGTACGGGTTCTGCGCGGTCTTGTTGGTTGGCGTGGTGAAGTTGGCCGGGGTGGCGTTGCCGCCGGTGCCCAGCGATGGTGCGCGGCCCAGCGCGGTCAGCATGTCGGCCGTGCTCAGGTAAGCGCGGTCTTCGGAACCGAGGCGGGTACGCTGGTGCGCGTCCAGCGTGGCGTAGAAGCTCCAGCCGTCGGTTTGCAGATTGCCCTTGCCCCAGGTGATGGTGGCGCGCTGCTCGTCGCCGCCGCCCTTGTGCTCCGGCTGCACGGCCTGGCCGGTCAGCTGCAGGCCTTCGAACTGGGTCTTGGTGATGAAGTTGACCACGCCGCCGATGGCGTCGGAGCCGTAGATCGACGAGGCGCCGTCGCGCAGGATCTCGACGCGGGCCAGGGCGCTCATCGGGATCACGTCCAGATTGGCGTAGCCGTCGGAGATCGCTTCGTTGGCCAGGCGGCGGCCGTTCAGCAGCACCAGGGTGCGGTTCACGCCCAGGCCGCGCAGGTTGATGTTGGTGCCGGAGCCGGCGTTCGACGGCGCCAGCGATGCCGATTGCGGCAGCGCCATCATGACGTCGGCCAGCGTGGTCATGCCTTGCTTGACCAGGTCTTCGGCCTTGATGGTGCTGACCGGCAGCGAGGCTTCATTGGCCACGCGCTTGATGCTCGAACCGGTCACTTCGACGCGGGTCATGGCGCCTTCGCCGCTGTCCTGGGCGTAGGCGGTGTTGGTCAGGGTGAGGACGGCCAGACTGATTGCGGTGAGCAGCAGGCGCGGTTGGGCGGAACGGTTCTGGACCGGGTTCTCGGACTTCATGGTGTTGTCTCCTTCGTCTCTTGAATAAAGTTATACGCAGCGCTGAACAGCGCCTGCGTGAGTGGAGCACCTCGCGTACTCCGTGCCGCTGTGACGAGGGCCGCTGTGCAGGGGGCGCAGGGTGGGCCGAGGTCAAGCCGGTCGATAACTTGATTGCTTTATATTCGCGGCCGGCTTCAAGGCCGGTCCTGCGTTACTACGGGTGTGGTTCTGCTATCCGCGCGAGAAGGTGCGGGTCACGCGTTCCAGGTGGGCGCGCATGGCTTTGCGCGCCGCCGCCGGATCGTGGGCGGCGATCGCCTCCAGGATGCGGCGGTGGTCCTTCAGCGTTTCCTGGCGCAGTTCCTCGGTCTGGAAGTGTTCCTTCAGCTTGTGCCACAGGCGGCCGCGCTGGTCCCACAGGTAGGTCAGCGATCCGACCAGCGCGCTGTTGCCGGTGGCGCGCGCGATGGCCAGGTGGAAGTTGCGGTCGGCCTGCTCATTGCTTGAATAGTTGTCGTGGTTTTTTTCCATCTCGACCACCGCCTGCAGAATGGCGTCGACGGCGCTGTCGGTGGCGACGCGGGCGGCGATGGCGGCGATCTCGGATTCGATCAGGCGGCGCGCGGACAGCACTTCAAACGGTCCCGGACCGGCTTCCGGCAGGTCGGTATCGGCGGGTTCGGGAATTTCGCTGACATAGACGCCGGAGCCGCCGCGCACTTCGATCACGCCGCCCAGTTCCAGGGCGATCAGCGCTTCGCGCAGCGAGGCGCGGCTGACGCTGAGTTTGGTCGCGAGGTCGCGTTCCGACGGCAGGCGTTCGCCGGCGGCGATGTGTTCGTTGCGGATGAGTTCCTGGATGCGGTCGGCCACCACGCGGTAGAGCCGCGGCTCGTGGGCCGAGTTCTCGGCAGGAAGAACGGTCTTTTTCAGCATTGCTTGTCTCGTCGTTATCTGTGGCTTATTTATTTGCCATCTGGTCAGGCCATTCTAAGGTGGTCAGACCAAATACGCAATGTGGACTAGCCAAATTAATTTTAAACTGGCATACTGAATTCATCGAGCGGCCATCTGCGCCCCATGTTTACATGGTAAATTCCCCAGGAAACATGCGGTCTCCAGACTGTGGCGCTCAGGCCACAATCCCAGAGCTGGCCGGCCAATAACAGAAGTGGTCAGACCACTTTACGAGACCAAAAAACAACGTAGGAATGCCAGATGACGACACCGACGAGCGCCAATAACACGCCGCGCTATATCCTCATGCACGACAACGATAACGTCGCGATTGTCGTCAACGACGGCGGCTTGCCCGCCGGCGCCGTGTTCCCCAGCGGCTTGACGCTGCTGGAAGCGGTCCCGCAAGGCCACAAGGTGGCGCTACGCGACCTGAAACAGGGCGACCACGTGATCCGCTACAACGTCACCATCGGCTACGCGTCGAAAGACCTGCCGGCCGGCAGCTGGCTGGCCGAGCACAATGTCGAGATGCCGCCGGCGCGCGAGCTGACCGGCCTGCCGGTCTCGACCCGCCTGCCAGGTCCGCTGGAACCGCTGGAGGGCTACACTTTCCAGGGCTTCCGCAATCCGGACGGCAGCGTCGGCACGCGTAACATCCTGGCCATTACCACCACCGTGCAGTGCGTGTCGGGCGTGGTGGAATTCGCGGTCGAGCGTATCAAGAGAGAACTGCTGCCGAAGTACCCGAACGTCGACGACGTGGTGGGCCTGGAACACACCTACGGCTGCGGCGTGGCGATCGAAGCGCCGGGCGCGCCGATCCCGATCCGCACCATCCGCAACATCGCGCTGAACCCTAACTTCGGCGGCCAGGCCATGGTCGTCAGCCTCGGGTGCGAAAAGCTGCAGCCGACGCGCTTGTTCCCGAAAGGCTCGATCCCGATCCAGAACGCCGGCGGCGCCGATCCCGGCCTGGTCTGCCTGCAGGATGCGCAGCACGTCGGCTTCATGTCGATGATCGATTCGATCATGAAGCAGGCCGAGAAAAACCTGGCGGAGCTGAACAAGCGCCAGCGCGAAACCGTGCCGGCCTCGGAGCTGGTGGTGGGCGTGCAATGTGGCGGCAGCGACGCCTTCTCCGGCGTCACCGCCAATCCGGCGGTGGGCTTCGCCACCGACCTGCTGGTGCGCGCCGGCGCCACCGTGATGTTCTCGGAAGTGACCGAAGTGCGCGACGGCATCGACCAGCTGACCTCGCGCGCCTCGTCGCCGGAAGTGGCCGACGCCATGATCCGCGAGATGGCCTGGTACGACGAATACCTGACGCGCGGCGGCGTTGACCGCAGCGCCAACACCACGCCGGGCAACAAGAAGGGCGGCCTGTCGAACATCGTCGAGAAGGCCATGGGTTCGATCGTCAAGTCGGGCAGTGCGCCGATTTCGGGCGTGCTGTCGCCGGGCGAAAAGCTGACGCAAAAAGGCCTGATCTACGCCGCCACGCCGGCCAGCGATTTCATTTGCGGCACGCTGCAGCTGGCGGCCGGCATGAACGTCCACATCTTCACCACCGGCCGCGGTACGCCGTACGGCCTGGCCGAAGTGCCGGTGATTAAAGTCGCCACCCGCAACGATCTGGCCAACCGCTGGCACGATCTGATGGACATCAACGCCGGCCGCATCGCCAGCGGCGAAGCCACCATCGCCGATGTCGGCTGGGAGATGTTCCAGATGCTGCTGGACGTCGCCAGCGGCAAAGAGACGTGGGCCGAAAAATGGAAGCTGCATAACGCACTGGTGCTGTTCAACCCGGCCCCAGTGACGTAAAAAATAAAACAACGGAGACAAGCATGGCAAAACCATTCAAACGACTGCTGCTGACCGGCGCCGCCGGCGGCCTCGGCCAGATTCTGCGCGACCGCATCAAGCCTTGGGCCGATGTGGTGGTGCTGTCCGATATCGCCGACATGGGCGAGGCGCGCGAGGGCGAGGAAATCGTCCAGTGCGACCTGGCCGACAAGGCAGCCGTCATGCGGATGATGGAGGGCGTGGAGGCGGTGCTGCACTTCGGCGGCATCTCGACCGAGAACACCTTCGAGAACATCATGCAGGCCAATATCCTGGGCACTGCCAATATCTACGAGGCGGCGCACAAGCATGGCGTCAAGCGCATCATCTTCGCCAGCTCGAACCACACGGTGGGCTTCTACCGCAACACCGACTACATCGACGCCACCGCGCCGACCCGTCCGGATTCGTTCTATGGCGTCAGCAAGTGCTTCGGCGAGCAGCTGGCCAGCTATTACTGGGACCGTGTCGGCCTGGAGACTGTCAGCCTGCGCATCGGCTCCTCGTTCCCGGAGCCGAAGGACCGCCGCATGATGGTGACGTGGCTGAGCTACGACGATCTGGTGGAGGCGCTGCATCGCTCGCTGTTCGCCACGCGCGTCGGCTTCACCGTGTTGTTCGGCATGTCGAACAACGATGTGGCGTGGTGGGACAACAGCAAGGCCTCGCACCTGGGCTACAAGCCGAAGGACAGCTCGTCGCAGTTCGACGCCAGCTTCCCGGACAGCGGGCAGTATCCCGATACCAATGCGTCGGTGACTTACCACGGCGGCGCTTTCGCGCTGGCCGAGATCCGCTACAAGGACTAAAACGTCGCCATCAACTCGTCTATCCACGCGATGAACACCCGCAGCTTGGCGCTGAGGTGGCGATTCTGCGGATAGGCGAGGTATAAGGGCATCGGGTCGATGCGCCAGTCCTGGAACAGCGGCGCCAGCTCGCCGCTGGTCACGTGCGGCTTGGCCATGTAATGCGGCAGCCAGAGCACGCCCATGCCGGCCAGTCCGGCCGCAAGATAGGCATTGCCGTCGTCCGCCGCGACGACGTAGCGGCCTTTCAATTCCACTGATTCTTCTCCGCGCCGCAGTTGCATCGCCGCGATCGTGCCGCTACTGGAGCGCAGGTAGCCGACGATGCGATGCGGCGCTTCATCCAGCGCGGCCGGATGCGCGGGCGTTCCCGCGTCAAGCAGATAGTCCGGCGCCGCGTAGGCGCCCAGCTGCAGGTCGGTGACGCGCCGTGCGACCAGCGATGGTACGGTGATCTCTCCGCCGCGCAGCACGCAGTCGACGTTGTCGCCGATGACGTCGACATTACGGTCGCTGACGCCCATGATGATCTGAATCTCCGGATAGCGCCGATGGAAATCGGGTAGCGCCGGCATCAGCACCATCCTCGCGAAAGGGCTGGGAACATCCACGCGCAGCCGTCCGCGCGGCGTCGCCAGATCGCCGGCGAGGACATCGTCCGCATCTTCCAGGTCGCCGAGCACGCGCACCACGCGCTCGTAGTAGGCGGCGCCTTCCGGCGTCACCTTGACCTGCCGCGTGGTGCGGTTCAGCAGCTTGACGCGCAGGCGCGTTTCCAGCTGCTGCACCAGCTGCGATACCGTCGTCTTGCTCATGTGGAGCGTCTGCGCCGCCTTGGTGAAGCTGCCCGCCTCCACCACGCGCACAAAGGCCAGCAGGGTGTCGAATCTGTCCATGGATTGATTGTTTGGGATCGCCAAACAGTCATTGTACGTCTTGCCTGTTTATCGCCGGGCGTCAGGCTTCTACAGTGGCGGCATTCCATCACCTCACCAAGGAGTTGTTCATGTCCGCACGCGACGTTGTATTTCCCCCGGGCCGCCAGGAGCTGTATGAGCGCAACCGTTATTCGCCGGCCGTCCGTTCCAACGGTTTTCTGTTTGTGTCAGGGCAGGTCGGCAGCCTGCCCGACGGCTCGCCGGAGCCTGAACTGGAGGCGCAGGTACGCCTGGCGTTCCAGAACCTGAACGCGATCCTGGCGGCGGCCGGCAGCAGCTTTGACGATGTGGTCGACGTCACCGTCTTCATCGTCGATCCCGCATCGCGGTTCGAACGCATCTGGTCCGTCGTTCCCGAGTTCTGGGGTGAGGCGCCTTATCCGAACGTGACCGCTGTCGGCGTCACCTGGCTGTATGGTTTCGATTTCGAGATCAAGGTGATTGCCAAAACTGCGAGCTGAGAATGGCCGCGTTGTAGGTGGCGTGGACCAGCATCGGCGCCAGCAGGGTTTTGCTGCGCTCGTAGGTCCAGGCCGTGCATAGACCCAGCACGAAGACCGGCAGCATCGACAGCGGAGGATGGACTACCGCGAACACCGCCGCGCTCATCACCATCGCCTGCGGCGCTTTCATCGAGCGTCGCAGGCCGCCGTAGATCAGACCACGGAAGATGAATTCCTCGCACAGCGGCGCCGCCACCACGGCCAGCGCCAGTATCCAGGCGCGGCTGCCGGCCAGCACCGATGCGGGCGCCGACTTCAGCATCTCGTTCCACAGCGCCGTATGCTGGATCGCGGCCAGGTAGCCGAGTCCCACCGCGCCGGCGACAGCGGCGGCGATGGCGGCGCTGCGCAGCGATACCCCGATGTCGATGCCGCGCAGGATCACCGGTACGCCGGCCGCCTTGCTGCGCCAGTAGACGTAGCGCATCAGCACATAGATGGTCAGTCCGGAGATGCTGAAGGCGATGGTCATGGCCTTCAGGTCGGACTTGCCGATGATGAGCAGGAGCACGCCCTGCAGGATGAAGAACGCGGTGGCGGCGATCAGGCCGTCGGCGGTGGAGACGCGCGACGGCGGCGCGGCGGCCGGGTCGAGCAGGTAGGGCAGGGCGTCGCGCGCTTTCTGCCACAGCGCCAGCGCCATCGAGCCGACCAGCACCATCACCACCAGCTTTTGCGACCACACATTGCTGTAGATCGACCAGGTGTAGAAGCTGGCCAGCAGCATGTAGAGATAGACGTAGGTGGGCCGCACGCGGGCGCGCGCTTCCACCGCCAGCGGATCGCAGGCAAACACGCCGAGCGACACGGCGATCATCGAGTAGATCGGAATGCCGGCGAAGACGATCAGCACCAGCACCAGCTGCTCCCATTCGAACGACGCGGTGTACCACGCGCTCATGCCGATCACGATGGCCGGATAGGCCAGCGCCAGCGTGCCCCACAGCTGCGCCTTTTCCTTCAACATGCTTTCGATGGAGCGCGGCACGGTGTACAGCAGCCACAGGACATGGCCTTCGTTGTTCAGCGTCTGAAAGGCCGACAGCATCAGCACATAGACGCCGATGCCGAAGGCGATGGAGGCAGCCACCAGATGGTGGTCGCCCAGCTCTGCCATGCTATCGAGCTTGCCGTTGAAGACCACCTGGCTGCCGACGATGATCACCGGCAGCAGCAAGGTCTGGAACAGGAAGTTGCGGTCGCGGCTCAGCAGGCGCAGCTCGCGGCGCTTGAGCGGCGACAGCAGCGCGTCCAGCCAGCGCGGCTGCGCCACACCGGCCGGCGCCACGCGGCGCACGCTTTCGCGCGCGCCGGAATTGACCACGCCGTGGCGCAGCTGATGGCGCAGCAGCGCCATGCCGGCCCACATCGTCACGGCGATTTCCGCCAGCAGCAGCGCCACGTGCGACGCCACCTGGCCGATGTCCTGGGCCTGAATCGCCTGCAGCACCAGGCCGGGCGGCAGCCAGCCGGCCCAGGCGGGCGCGGCGCGCGCCCAGTTCATCGCGAAGCCGTTCGCCTGTGGCATGCCGAGCGCCATGACGAAGTAGATCAACGGCAGATTCAGCAAGCCGGTCACCGCCTGCAGGTTGCGCAGCTGCGCGGCGGGCAGCCACATGCGCAGGCCCGTATCGGCCAGCGTGTGCAGCATGGCCGCCAGCGGCAGTAGCGCGGCGGCCGCCAGCAGCGCGATCGGAATCGTGCTCCACGCGTAGCCGGAATACCAGGCGATCACGCCGTAGGCCGGCAGCAGCGCGAACCAGCCGGCGATGTTGCTGGCGCTGCGTTCCAGCACGCGGCCCCATAGCAGCGTGCCGCGCGACACCGGCATCGTCACCAGCCATTCCAGATCCCAGTCCGGCTGCGCCAGTTCCTTGTTCCCCAGCGGGAGCAGCACGGCGACCAGCAGCAGTATCGTCACTTCCATCGTCAGGCCGCGCATCAGCGCCGGAGAAAACGGCGCGGTGGCCAGTTCTTCTTCCGCGATGTGCAGCTCGGTGTGGCGCTCGCCCTGTTTGTCGACATAGCGGCATTCGCTGGCCTGGTCCAGCTGGCATTGCATGTTGAGCACCACGTTGTGCGACATGACGACGAAGGAGAACGACATTATCGTCACCATCGCCAGCGTCAGGACCCACAGGCTGCTGCGCTTGCCGCCGCTGGTGTCGCATGGCTTTTTCTTTTTGAAGCGGAACAGGTTGTTGAACAGCATATTGCGCTGGCGCGCCAGGCGCATGCGCGTCATCAGCCAGATGGTGTGCAGCGCGGTCATTGCGCCGTCTCTTCGGCGGCTTCGTCGGTGATCTTCAGGAACACGTCTTCCAGCGAGCCGCTGGCGGAGGATTCGGCGCGGATTTCATCCAGCGTGCCGGTGGCCACCAACTGGCCGTGGTGGATGATGCCGACGCGGTCGCACAGCTTCTCGGCCATGTCCAGCAGGTGGGTGGAGACGAAGATGGTGACGCCGCGCGCGGCAGCCGCCAGCAGGCGCTCCTGCACCTCGCGCGAGGCGCGCGGATCGAGGCCGTTGATCGGTTCGTCGAGGATCAGCACCGCCGGGTCGTGGATCAGCGCGCACGCCAGGCCGAGGCGCTTCTTCATGCCCAGCGAGTAGTTGACGGCGTAGTCTTCGCCGGCTTCGGTCAGGCCGAATTCCGCCAGCAGCCGGGTGCTGCGCGCGGCCGCGTCGGCGCGTGCAAAGCCGTGCATCTCGGCGACGAATTGCAGGATCTCGCGGCCGCGCAGGTAGTCGTAGAAGATCGGCGTGTCGGGCAGGTAGCCGACGCGGCGCTTCACTTCGGCCGGCTCGGCATGGCAATCGAGGCCGTCGATCAGCACCTGGCCGCCGCTGGGCACCAGGATGCCCATCATCATGCGGATGGTGGTGGTCTTGCCGGCGCCGTTGGGACCGAGGAAGCCGAACACTTCGCCGCGCCGCACGGTCAGCGTCAGCGGTTTGACGGCATTGAAGCTGCCGTAGATTTTGGACAGGCCCTGGAACTCGATCATGTTTGCACCGAAAATGTTATGAATTTACTACATCATCATAACACCGCCGGCGCCGATTTTATTGCTTTGGATAGAGGCTCATGCCGAAGCGCTCGGTGCGCGGCATCCAGTTGCCGGTGATGTCGGCCGAGGCCAGCACGCGTTCGGCGCGGCCGATCAGCAGCGCACGCGGCACCAGGCCGATGTAGCGCGAATCTTCGCTGTTGTCGCGGTTATCGCCCAGCATCATGTACTGGCCGGGCGGCACCACCAGCGCGGCGAAATTGCGGCGCGCCTGGATCTGCGGCAGGAACTGGATGGTGTGGCGGCTCTCGCCGACCGCTTCGTCGACGCGCACGGCGGCCAGGTCGCCGATGCCGTGGATGGTTTCGATGCCGTGGCCCTGCGCGGTGTAGCCGGCGGTCTGGCCGTTGATGATCAACTCTTCGTTGCGCATTTCGACGCGGTCGCCGGGCAGGGCGACCACGCGCTTGATCAGGCGCGTGCCGTTGAGCGGCGACGAGAAGGTGACGATGTCGCCGCGCCGCGGCTCGCCGGTCGGACTGATGACGATGTCGGTCAGCGGCACCTTGACGTTGTAAGCCAGGCGATTGACGAACACCACGTCGCCCTCCAGCAGGTTGGGATGCATGGAGCCCGAGGGAATCGGATTCCAGTCGGCGACGGCGGTGCGGAAGATCCCGAACAGCGCCAGGAACAGTAAAAAGCCTTTATTGGCGCGCAACCATTTGTTCATGTCTTCCCCCAAGTGAGTGATGTTGTTGGCGTGTGGCCGGTATTAATATTGTGAGCAGATTCTTAATCACGGCTTAGCCGCGGAGGCTTCATGAAACCCCACGATCTGCCATTGGCCAATGTATCGTTGGCGTCCACCCTGATCGGCAATACGGTGCTGGCGCTGATGAGCGAACCGGAAGACGCGCGCAGCGGTCCGGAGGACATGGAGGTGCTGGTGCGCACGGTCAGCCGCTGCCTCGGCTTCGGCGCCGACGCGGGGCCGCATCACGCACAGGCGTGCGCGATGGCGGCGGGGGTCATGCGTGAACTGCTTAGTGAGCGCTCTTCTGCACCAGCGCACTGCCTATCCCGTGGCGGTGGCCTTCGCTGACCGCCGTCACTGTGCCGTCCGGGTTGAACACCAGCGCGTTGGCGGCGCCGATTTCTTCCGCATCCTTGTTCCAGTGCTGGCCGGTTTTCTCCAGCGCCTGCGCCTGCGCGCTGGCGGCGAAGCCCGGCTCCACATCGGTGGCCAGGCCGTTGCGCTCGGACAGGCGCGGCGCGTTCACCGCGTCCGGCATCGACATGCCGAGGTCGACGTAGTTGAAGATGGTCTGCAGCACGGTGGTGATGATGGTGGCGCCGCCAGGGCTGCCGATCGAGAACGCCGGCTTGCCGTTCCTGAACGCCAGCGTCGGCGACATGCTGCTGCGCGGGCGCTTGCCGGCTTCCGGCACGTTGGGCGCCGGGCCGGAGAAGTCGAAGTCAGTCATCTCGTTATTCAGCAGGAAGCCGTAGCCCGGCACCACGATGCCGCTGCCGCCCCACGACTCGATGGTGTAGGTGTAGGAGACGATGTTGCCGTCCTTGTCCGACACGGTCAGGTGGGTGGTGTGCGCGCCTTCGGCGATCAGCTTGTTGGCGTTGGGACGCAGCGGCACGCTGACGTCGTTCTGGAACGGATAGGGATCGCCGGCCGGCGCCTGGGCGCTGGCCTGTTCCGGATTGATCAGTTCGCGGCGGCGCGCGGCATAGTCCTTGTTCAGCAGGCCGGCCACCGGCGCGTCGATGAATTCAGGATCGGCCAGGTAGGCGTTGCGGTCGGCGAAGGCCAGGCGGCTCGCCTCCAGGTACAGGTGTTCGGCCTTGGCGCGCGGCATGGACTTGAGGTCGTAGCCTTCCAGGATATTCAGCGCTTCGGCCACGGCGATGCCGCCGCTGCTCGGCAGCGGCATGCCGTATAAATCGTAGCCGCGATACGTGCTGTGCACCGGCTGGCGCAGGCGCGCTTCGTAGTTGGCCAGATCGGCCAGCGTCATCTTGCCGGGGTTGACCTGCACGCCCGGCGCGGTGGCCGGCGCGTTGACCGCGTCGACGACGGCGCGCGCCATCTTGCCGCTGTAGAAAGCTTTCACGCCGCCGGCGCCCAGTTCGCGGTAAGCCCTGGCCAGGTCCGGATTGCGCAGCGTGCTGCCGGCCGGGATGGCCTTGCCGTTCTTCAGGTACAGCGCGGCGGTGGCGGGGAACATGGCGAACTTGGCTTCATTGCCCTGCACCAGGTGCGAGAAGTTGTCGCTGACCTTGAAGCCCTTGGTGGCGACGTCGATGGCCGGCGCCAGCACCTGCTTGAACGACATCGAACCGTAGCGGTCCAGCGCCTCGTGCCAGCCGCGCACCGTGCCCGGCACGCCGACCGACATGCCGCTGGCCACCACCGTTTCAAAGTCCAGCTCCTTGCCATCCTTCTGGAACACGGTCGGCGTGAAGCTGGCCGGCGCCGTTTCGCGGTGGTCGATGGTGATCACGCGCTTGTCCTTGGCCAGGTAGATGACCATCAGGCCGCCGCCGCCGATGCCGCAGCTGAACGGATCGGTCACGCCCAGCGTGGCGGCCGCCGCCACAGCCGCATCCACCGCGTTGCCGCCCTTGTTCAGGATGGCGATGGCGGCTTGCGAGGCGGGTTCGCTGATGGTGGCGACAGCGCCGCCGGTGCCGGTGGCAACCGGCGTCTTGGCGAAGCTGAGGCCGGGCAGGGCCAGGGAAAGGAAAATGGAGGAAACGAGAACGGTGCGGGCGGGACGGGAGATCGGGGTCATGTGGGCCGTGTTCAAGGAGAGTTTATGTTGCTCACCTTTAAGCTTACCCGATAATCCGGCGGCGCCTCATTTTTCGCCGGCACCTGTTGCGGTTCGAAGCCGGCCAGCGTGAAGGTCAGGCCATGCTGTGTCACCGTGGCGGTGCCGTTGGGCATGCTTTCCGACAGCACAAAGTTGCTGGACGTGCCGTCCGGATGCGACAGCGCGAAGCTGAAGCTGATATAGCCGGCCCACACGCACACCGCGCCGGCGCGGCAGCGGCTGTCGTTGACGCGGTCCAGCCGCAGCACGGGCGCGGCGGCGCCGATGCTGGCGTTGCTGCCGGCCACCGCCGCCGGCGTGATGTCGACGCTGGCGCCCTGGCGCAGCGTGTAGGTGGTGGTGAAATGCGCCGGCGCGGCGGCGCGGCCGTTGGCGGAACCGCAGGCGTACAGGGTGGCCATCAAGGCCACCAGCAAGGGCAGCACGATCAGCTGCCGTAATATTGTTGTTTTCATCTCAGACCTCTTGCCTCAATTGAAGGCAAGCTTAACAAAAAGACCATGGGCGTGGCGCACGAACGGCACGACCTCAGCGTTAGCTCAACGATGGCCCAAAAAAAATTGCCGCCGGCGCGAACGCCAGCGGCAATCGGGGAACAGCAGCGCGGGGCTTAGACGTAAGCGGCCAGCGCGCCTTTCATTTTCTTCAAAGCAGCAGCCTCGATCTGGCGGATGCGCTCGGCCGATACGCCGAACTCTTCCGCCAGCGTGTGCAGCGTCGCGCCGGAACCGTCGTCGTTGGCCAGCCAGCGCGCTTCGATGATGCGGCGCGAACGGGCGTCGAGCTTGCTCAACGCTTCTTCCAGGCCTTCCGATTGCAGGCGGGTCACCTGTTCGGCTTCCAGCACGCGGGTCGGCTCCGAGGCTTCGGACGACAGGTAAGCGATCGGCGCGAACTTGTCATCTTCATCATCGGTAGGCGATTCCAGCGCGATGTCGCGGCCGCTCAGGCGCGTTTCCATCTCGATCACTTCCTCGCGCTTGACGTCCAGCGTCTTGGCCAGTTGATCGATCTGGGCAGGCGTCATCGCGTCCAGGCCGGTCTTGTGGCTGCGCAGGTTGAAGAACAGCTTGCGCTGGGCCTTGGTCGTTGCCACTTTGACCAGACGCCAGTTCTTCAGGATGTATTCATGCATCTCGGCCTTGATCCAGTGCATGGCGTAGGACACCAGACGCACGCCCTGGTCAGGGTCGAAGCGCTTGACTGCCTTCATCAGGCCGATATTGCCTTCCTGGATCAGGTCGCCGTGCGGCAGGCCATAGCCCAGATAGCCACGGGCGATCGAGACCACCAGACGCAGGTGGGACATCACCAGCCGTTCGGCGGCGCCCAGGTCGTTCTGGTCCTTCAGGCGTTTGCCCAGGGAAATTTCTTCGTCGTGCGTCAGCATCGGCAGGCGATTGACGGCCGAAATGTAGGCATCCAGGTTACCCAGGTTGCCACTAAACCCGAGTCCCAGAGCACTGTTTTTCGCAGGTACCACGGACATCATAGTCATTTTCGTTTCCTTCGCTTGTGATTGCTTATGAGCACTTATGTACTCTGTCGGACATATATTAGCACTCTCTGTCGTTGAGTGCCAATCATCCAAAATAAATGGGTCCGATAGTAAAAATACTATCGGGACTTCCGTTGTATTAAGAATGCGCGATGGATCTTAGGGAGGGCTTAACAATGAAAGCATGCTAGGCCGAAGGGAGGGCCGGTTCCGTGCGCGGACGCACGGAACGGTCTGGCGGACTCAGTTGAGGCGGGCGGTATGGCGGGTGACGGACAGGCGCGCGGCGATCAGGCCGAGGCCGGCGGACAGCGCCAGCAGCGCGGCGATGGCCACCGGCGGCAGCGGCGCCAGCTGGAATTCCGAGGCGTACAGCCTTGCAAATTCGGCAATCGCTGTGTTCAGCGGACGCAGCGCCAGGGTCACCGCGCCCAGCGCCAGCGCGCCGGCGCACAGGCCCAGCAGGGCGCCGGTGTAATAAAAGGGGCGGTGGATGAAGCTGTCGGTCGCGCCGATCAGCTTGGACACCAGGATTTCCTCGCGCTGGGTCATCACCTGCAGGCGGATGGTGTTGAAAATCACCGCCACCACCACCGTGCCCAGCGTGGCCGCCAGCAGCAGCAGCGCCAGCCGCAGGATATTGATCAGCGCGGCCAGGCGCTTGACCCAGGCCGAATCGACCTGCACCGTGTCGACGCCCGGCAAGGCGCGGATCTGCTCGGCCAGCTGGTCGACGTCGCCGCCGGCCTGGGCGTTGCGGAAGGCGTCCAGCTTCAGCACATAGCTGTCCGGCAGCGGGTTGTCGCCCAGGGTGGCCAGCACGTCGGCCAGGCCGTTCTTGTCCTTCAGGTTTTCCAGCGCTTTTTCACGCGGCGTGAAGACGATCTTGGCCTGCTTGTCGCGCACGGTCTGGCGCAGCTGCACGGCCAGCGCCTCGGCCTGGTCGCGCGGCGTGTCCTGCTTCAGGAAGATGCTGATTTCCGGATCGACCGACAGCGATTCCGACATCGGCCGCACATTGTCGAGCAGCGTCACGCCCATGAAGGGCAGGGCCAGCGCGATGGCGACCACTAATATATTGAACAGGAAACCGCCCGGCGAGCGGCGCAGGTGCACCAGCGCGGCGGACAGGGCGTAGCGGTGTTGGCGGAACCAGTACGTCATGCCGGCACCTCCACCTGGCCCTGGTTGAGATGGATGACGCGCGCGGCGGCGTCCAGCATCACCTCGTCATGGCTGGAGATCAGGCAGGTGACGCCGACCGAGTTGAAGGCCTTCAGCGCGTCCAGCACCTTGTTGGCGCTGGCGCGGTCCAGGTTGGCGGTCGGTTCGTCGGCCAGGATCACCTGCGGACGGTTGACGATGGCGCGCGCGATCGACACGCGCTGCTGCTCGCCGCCGGACAAGGCCAGCGGCTGGGCATTGGCGCGGTCGCCCAGGCCGACCTTGTCGAGGGCGGCGCGGGCGCGCTGCTCGGCCTGCGTCTTCGAGGCGCCGGTGACCAGCAGCGGCAGCATGACGTTGGCCAGCACGGTGCGGTCGGTCAGCAGCCGCTGTTGCTGGAAGATCAGGCCCAGGTTGCGGCGCAGGAAGGGCACGGCGGACGGCTTGATGCGGGCGATGTCCTGGCCGTTGACGATCACCTGCCCGGAACTCGGGCGTTCCATGGCGGCAATCATTTTCATCAGGGTGGATTTGCCGGCGCCGGATGGACCCGCCAGAAAGACCAGTTCGCCTTTTTCGACCGTCAGCGAGATGTCGCGCAGCGCCATCACTTCGGAAGAGTATTGTTTCGAGACGTTCCGGAATTCGATCATAGAGGTCTGGTGATGTTGGTTAGCCAAGCAGTGCTTCTACAAATTCGGCAGCCACGAAGGGCTGCAGGTCTTCAATCTTCTCGCCCACGCCGATGAAGTACACCGGCACCGGCCGCACGCGCGCGATGGCCGCCAGCACGCCGCCCTTGGCGGTGCCGTCCAGCTTGGTGATCACCAGGCCGGTCAGCTTGAGGGCGTCGTCGAAGGCTTTCACTTGCGCCAGCGCATTTTGCCCGGTATTGCCGTCGATCACCAGCAGAGTTTCGTGCGGTGCGCCGTCCATGCCCTTGCCGAGCACGCGCTGGACTTTTTTCAGCTCTTCCATCAGGTGCAGCTGGGTCGGCAGGCGGCCGGCGGTGTCGATCATGACCACGTCCATGCCCTTGGCCTTGCCGGACTGCACGGCGTCGAACGACACGGCGGCCGGGTCGCCCGAGGCTTGCGAGATCACGGTGATGTTGTTGCGCTGGCCCCAGACCATCAGTTGCTCGCGGGCGGCGGCGCGGAAGGTGTCGCCGGCGGCCAGCAGCACCGACTGGCCGTGGGTCTGCATGTGCTTGGCCAGCTTGCCGATGGTGGTGGTCTTGCCGGCGCCGTTGACGCCGGAGATCATCATCACGGTTGGCGTGTGGCGGCCCAGTTCGAAGGGACGCTGCAGCGGCGTCAGCAGTTCGATCAGCAGCTGTTTCAGCGCGGCCTTGACGGCGGCGGCGTCGAGCAGCTTGTCTTCCTTGACCTTGCGCTTGAGGGCGTCCAGCAGATAGGTGGTGGCGTCGACGCCGGCGTCGGCCATCAGCAGCGCGGCTTCCAGTTCGTCGTACAGGTCGTCGTCGATCTTGGCGCCGACGAACAGCACCGACAGGTTGTTGGAGGTTTTCGACAGGCCGGCCTTCAGGCGCGCCATCCACGATTGTTTTTTCTCCGCCGGTTCTTCGATCGGCAGCAGGTCGGGGAGGTCGGGCGCGGGGGCGGCTACGGGAGCAGGGGCGACGACAGGCGCCGCAGGCGCTTCGGGAGCGACAGGTTTTTTCTTGAAGAAGCTGAACATGGATATTGAGTAGGGGTGCTGGCCAGCACAAAGTTTGCCCATTCTACCAGAGCGTCAACCCGCACTACCATAGAGGGGTCTGACCCCGTACGGGGTCAGACCCCGCAGCGGACCGTCGTGCGGGGTGCTTACGCGGCCGGCAGACCCGCGTGACGCGCCCGCCACTCGCCGATCGCCTTGGCCAGATCAGCCAGCTCGAACACCCGCACATACGCCGGCTTGCGCCGCTTCAGCGCCGCATTATTACCGCCCGCCCACAGATCGGCACAACCGGCCAGGCGGGTATGCAGCTCGGCCAGGCCATCCAGCACCTGGCGCGGATTCATCGCCACCGAGAACGACAGCGCAATGATGTCGACCCGCTGCACGCGCGCCGCTTCCACGATATCCAGCAGCGGCGTCTGCACGCCCAGCGAAATGCAGTGCGCGCCTTCGGCCACGCACATGGCCTCGGCCATCAGCAGGCCCAGGCCGTGGCGTTCCTGCGGCAGCGTGGTCAGCAGGATGCGCGGCGCGCCGACATTGTTGGCGTTGGCCTGCGGCATGGCGAAGATGGCGCTGCGCATCACCACCGTCAGCGACTCGGTATACAAGTGTTCCTCGAACGTGGCCAGCTGGCCGCTGGCCCAGGCTTCGCCGATCAGCGCGGTCAGCGGTGCCACCAGCTCGATCACGAAGCTCTTCAAGCCCATCATCAGCAGCGCCTGCGACAGCTTGCGGCGCATGGCTTCCATCTGGTGGCTTTTGCACAAGTCGAGATAGGTTTGCAGCTCGGGCGCCGGCGCTGCCGGCCCGGTGCGGCCGCTGGCCTTGCCGGTCAGGGCCTGCAATTCGGCGGTGCTGAACTGGATCACCTTGCCGGGACGGAAACCGAGGTCGATCAGGCGTTTCACCAGGCGCAGCTTGTGGACCTGCTCGATCGGGTAGACCCGTTCGCCATTGGGATCGCGCAGCGGCTGCGGAAAGTCGTAACGGCGCTCCCACACGCGCAGGGTTTCCTTGGCCACGCCGGTGTCGCGTTCGACGTCGCTGATGGTGCTAGGAACTGGTTGTGAGGAAACTGTATTAGTCATCAGGCAATAGGCGGCTGCGGGTTTGGGGCAGTCACGAGGGTTGGGCACAGGGTTCGGGTGCACAGGTAGCGCCCGTCATTTTACAGCCGATTTTGACGCGAAAGTAACGCATCCAAAACAGCGTTTGATGCGTATAAGTTATGGCGAAACTGCTTGTCCACGACACACAGTTGACATCTAGAACTATTTAACTGAATATCGTTTTTGCTCTGCATTTGTCCAGGACAAAAATATTTTGTTTAGGTGAAAAATAATGAAGATAGCTGTTGTAGGCAGCGGAATTTCCGGTCTTTCCTGTGCTTATCGCTTGATTCGTGCGGGCAATGACGTCCATTTATATGAGGCGGGCAGCCATTTCGGCGGCCATAGTCATACGGTGGATGTGACGATGGATGGCGTCACCCATGGCGTCGACACCGGTTTCCTGGTGTTCAACCACCGCACCTATCCGCTGCTGACGGCGCTGTTTGACGAGCTTGGCGTCAGCACGGCGCCCAGCGAAATGGGCTTCTCCGTCAAAGTGCCGGCGGGCGGGCGCATGCTGGAATGGGCCGGCGGCGATCTGGACCAGGTGTTCTGCCAGCGCGGCAATCTGCTGCGGCCCGCTTTCCTGCGCATGCTGCGCGATATTTTGCGTTTCAACCGGGCCGCCACCGCCCTGGTCCATCACGGCGCACCACAGATCAGCTTGGGATCTTACCTTGATGCGCAAGGATACAGCACACAGTTTCGCCAGTGGTATTTATTACCGATGGCGGCGTGCATCTGGTCCTGTCCGGCGCAGCAGATGCTGGCATTTCCACTGGCTAGCTTTGTACAGTTCTGTCATAACCACGGCTTGCTGCAAGTGAACCAGCGCCCGCAGTGGCACACGGTGCGCGGCGGTTCGCGCGAATACGTGCGGCGCCTGCTGGCGGCCATGCCCCGGCAGTATTTGAACACGCCGGTGCAGTCGGTGGCGCGCGATGCGCTGGGCTTGACGCTGGTCAGCGCGCAGGGCGGCGCGCGCTACGACCAGGTGGTGCTGGCCTGCCACAGCGACCAGTCGCTGGCGCTGCTGCGCGACGCCACCGACGACGAACGTAGCGTGCTGTCGGCGGTGCGTTATCAGCCGAATCGCGCGCTGCTGCATACCGACACCAGTTGCCTGCCGGCGCAGCGCAAGGCGTGGTCGGCGTGGAATTACCAGGGCAGCGGCGGCGCCGATCCGCGCGTGTGCGTGCACTACCTGATCAACAAGCTGCAACCGCTGCCGTTCGAGCAGCCGCTGATCGTGTCGCTCAATCCCATCGACGCGCCGCGCGCGGAGTGCGTGCTGCAGGAGTTCTCGTATGCGCATCCGGTGTTCGACGAGGCGGCGGTGGCGGCGCAGCGCCGCCTGCATACACTGCAGGGACGCGGCGGCATCTGGTTTGCCGGCGCGTGGACCGGCTACGGCTTCCATGAAGACGGCCTGAAATCCGGCCTGGCGGTGGCGGCGGCCATCATTTCGCGCGCGGCGCAGGTGGCCCGTGCAGCCTGAGGCCACGCCGCAGCTGTGCTTCGGCCAGGTGCGGCACCTGCGCCTGCGTCCGGTGCGCCATGGCTTTCGCTATCGGACCTATTTTGTGCGGCTGCCGTTGCGGACGCTGGGCGGGCGCGATTTCGGCTGCCGCCTGTTTGCGCGCAACCGCCGCAACCTGCTGTCCTTCTACGACAGCGACTACGGCGACGGCCGCCAGCCTTTGCTGCAATGGATAGACGGCCTGCTGGCGGCCGAGGGCGTGCGCGACGCCGACGGCGAAGTGTGGCTGCAGACCATGCCGCGCGTGCTGGGCTATGCCTTCAATCCGGTGTCGTTCTGGTTCTGCCACCGCGCGGACGGCGCACTGCGCGCCATCGTCGCCGATGTGCACAACACCTTTGGCGAACGCCATTGCTATCTGCTGGAGACGGGCGGCGCGATCAGCGCGGCCGATGAACTCGCGGCGCGCAAGATCTTTCACGTGTCGCCGTTCTGCGACGTGCAGGGCGGCTATCGCTTCCGTTTTTACTGCGGCAGCCAGCGCAGCATGGCGCGCATCGATTACGACGACGAACTGGGACCGCTGCTGGAAACCAGCCTGTCCGGCCGCGCCGTTGCGCTCGACAACCGCAGCACGGCGCGCGCTTTCTGCGCTTATCCGCTGATGACGTTCGGCGTGATGTTCCGCATTCACTGGCAGGCGCTCCGGCTCTGGCTGCGCCGCGTGCCGTTCTTCCGCAAACCTGAACCGCCCCAACAGAAGGTGTCCCGATGAATACCAAGTCCCTGCGCGCGCCGACGTCGCTGCCCATCGATGAAAAACTGCCGGCGGTCGCGCGCGTGATGATCAAGGCCTTGCGCAGGCTGAAGCACGGCGCCTTGCTGCTGCGCCGGCCGGACGGCTCGCATCAATTGTTCGGCGACGGTTCGCTCCCGGTCGTGCTGGAGCTGGTCAGCTGGAAGCCGTGCAGCGCGGCCCTGCGCAGCGGCGATATCGGCTTTGCCGAATCCTTCATCGCCGGCGAGTGGAAGACCGACAACCTGGCCGGCCTGCTGGCGCTGTTGATACGCAATCGCGGCGAGATGGAAGAGATGGTGTATGGCAGTTGGTGGGGCAGCCTGCTGTATCGGCTCAAGCATCTGCTGCACCGCAACTCGCGCGCGGGCAGCCGCAAGAATATCCATGCGCACTACGACATCGGCAACGCCTTCTACCAGCTGTGGCTCGATCCGACGATGACCTATTCCAGCGCCATCTTCAGCGACGGCGCCGACCTGGCGGCGGGGCAGATGGCCAAGTACCGTCGCATTGTCGGCCAGCTGGCATTGCAGCCGGGCGCGCGCGTGCTGGAAATCGGCTGCGGCTGGGGCGGCTTTGCGGAGACGGCGGCGCGCGAAGCGCAGGCGCACGTGACGGGGCTGACCTTGTCGACCGAGCAGCTCGGCTATGCGCGCCAGCGCCTGGCTGACGCCGGCCTGGCGCAGCGCGCAGACCTGCGCCTGTGCGACTACCGCGATTGCGCCGGCCAGTTCGACGCCATCGTTTCCATCGAAATGTTCGAGGCGGTGGGCGAGCGCTATTGGCCGGACTATTTCGCCTGCCTGGCGCGTAACCTGAAGCCGGGCGGCCGCGCCTGCATCCAGACCATCACGATCGACGAGGCGCTGTTCGCGCGCTACCGCCAGGGCACGGACTTTATCCAGCAGTACATCTTTCCCGGCGGGATGCTGCCGGCGCCGTCGGCATTTCGCCGCATGGCGGCGCAGCACGGCCTGCGCGTGGTGGACGAATTCCGCTTCGGGCTCGACTACGCGGACACCTTGCTGCAATGGCGCCAGCGCTTCCTGCTGCAAAGCGGCGCGGTGGCGGCGCAAGGTTTCGATCACCGCTTCATGTTGACGTGGGAGTTCTACCTGGCGTATTGCGAAGCCGCTTTCCGGGCCGGAAATACCGATGTTATGCAGTTCACGCTGCTTAAGGCGTAGGCATTCAGTGCGTTATTGAATCAATTTCATGCACCAAATGAGTGCGGTGGTGCAAAAAAATGCACCGATTTGTCTCCTGAATACAACAGGTAGCAATTTCTTACAATTCGGTAACGTAATGCAACGCGGTTCGCTTTTCACAAAATTTACTACACAAATAAAGCTGTAATACTAGGAGCAAAGTTGGTTTGTGGCTTATTTTGCTTGAGAAAATCACCGAAGAAAGTCCGGGGTTGTTAGCTTATTACCATTTGGTAGAGGCGAGTGTGGGCGGTGTTCAGTATAAAATAGCGTCAGAAATAGCAATGTGGCTATTTTTACTTGGTCCGACGAAGAGGTGGTAAATCACCGTGTTCATCGTGCGGGAAACCCGGCCTGTTTCGCTTGATCGGCAGGAAATATTGCGATGCGGTAAAATGCCGCTGCTTTGAAAGAGAGACAAGAATATTCGCCGTTCAGTATGAATGGTTTTACACTTGTTGAAGTTTCTTGGTATCAGTATAGTGCCGCCTCCGGCGCCCAAGCGGGTGCCGCGATTAAAGCCGGCGTAGATTCATTCGGCCGCATTTAGTGAACGCATCCCACGTTCCGGGATGCACAGTGGCAGCTGGGGAGTTTGCCCTCACGCACAAAACGGCACAAGCCGAGCAGCACCGAACACGCCGCACTACTGGCTTATTTTTACAGCAACACAACTGAAGGAAACACGTAATGAAAAAATCCCTTATCGCTATCGCCGTACTGGCAGCAACCAGCTCCGCAGCATTCGCTCAATCGAACGTGACCATCTACGGCATCCTGGATGCTGGCATCGTCTCCGAACGCGGTGGCGCAGCTGGCAACGTCAGCAAAGTCACCAGCGGCGCCGCATCGGCATCGCGTATCGGCTTCAAAGGCACCGAAGATCTGGGTGGCGGTCTGAGCGCAATCTTCAAACTGGAAACCGGCGCGAAAATCGACGACGGCACCCTGGACGCGACCAACACCATCTTCAATCGTGAAGCCTATGTTGGCCTGTCGTCGAAAACCGCTGGTAGCCTGACCCTGGGCCGTCAGTACACCCCGTACTACGAAACCCTGCGCGACGTTGGCGATCCATTCGCAATGGGCTACGCTGGTACCGCGAAAAACCTGTTCCCAGTTGCGTCGTACATGACCCGTAACTCGAACGCTGTTGTCTACAAAACCCCGAACCTGAACGGCTTCACCGGCGCGATCTCGTACAGCCTGGGCGAAACCGCTGGCGACGCAACCGCACAGCGTCAAATCGGCGCATCGCTGGGCTACAACAACGGTCCTCTGAACGTTGCAGTTGCTTACAACAGCAAAAACAACGACACCGCAACCGTGAAAACCGCTGGCATGGGCCACAACGGTCTGATCGCTGCCAACTACGACTTCAAAGTAGTGAAAGTGTTCGGCGCCTACTCGAAAGACAAAGGCACCGGCAGCGCACCGATCAACGGCGCAGCGAGCGCAACCGCAACCACCAACAACTTCGGTTACACCTTCGCTCAAACCGCTGACAGCGCTGACGCACTGCTGGGTCTGACCGCACCAGTTGGCGACACCGCCGGCACCGTGATGGCTTCGTACATCCGCAAAAACGACAAAGAAGTCGCTAACCGTGATGCTGACCAATGGGCAATCGGCTACAGCTACGCTCTGTCGAAGCGCACCAGCACCTACGTTGCTTACGCTAAAATCAAAAACAAAAACGGCGCAGGCTACACCGTTGGTAACAACACCGAAGCCGGTACCGGTGACAAGGCCTTCAACCTGGGTCTGAAACACTCGTTCTAATCTGATTATTCAGGTTTAGATTCAACAACGGCTGCCTGGTGCAGCCGTTGTTCATTTCCGAAAGCGATCATGATGACACGACGTGCCCTGTTTGCCGGCGCCATACTGCTGGCTTCCTGCGCCGTGCTGGCCGCGCCGAAGAGCAGCAAAAAAAACGGTGGCCTGCCGCGCTACGGCATGCAGGTGTTTTCCGACTTATGCATCCACGCCGACAGCGGCGAATTCGGCGGCCAGCGCATCACGCTGCAGCGCTTTGCCGAAGTGGACACGGTTTTATATGAATACACGGCCGGCGGCTTGAGCTGGCCGGTGGTGGCCAGCGACGTGAATATCGATCCGCGCGGCCAGCAGCTGTATTTCACGGTGCAGCCGCCCGACGAGGACGAGCGCACCATCAGCGGCAAGCTGGCCGACGGCGGCAGGACGCTGGTGCTCGATGGCGGCTACTGCGGCGACGAGGCGGTGCCGATGCGGCTGCCGCTGGTGACGGACTTCAGCCGCAAGGCCGGCGCCTGCCGCGCCTGCCCTGTGCCGAAACATAAAAAAGAAACAGAAGAAGAGAAGCCGCTGCTCGACAGCGGCTCCACCACCACCGCCGGCTTATGATTTGGCGGCCTGTGCCGCCTGCGCGGTCAGGCGGATGGTGTCCAGCGTGGCGCCTGGCGTGATCAGGTTGCCGTCGTAGCGCAGCTCGATCAGCGCCGGCAGGTTGTTGGCGCGCGTGTGCGCCAGGGCGCGCTCCAGCGCCGGCGCGAATTCCTCGGTCCTGGTGACCACTTCACCGCTGCCGCCATAGGCCACCGACAGCGCGGCGAAATCCGGATTGTGCAGCGTGGTGCCGGACACGCGGCCCGGATACTCCCGTTCCTGGTGCATGCGGATGGTGCCGAACATCGCGTTGTTGAACACGATGATGATCACGCCAGCCTGGTACTGCACCGCCGTCGCCAGCTCCTGACCGTTCATCATGTACTCGCCGTCGCCGGCAAAAGTGATCACCGTGCGTGACGGATCGATGATCTTGGCCGCGACGCCGGCCGGCACACTGTAGCCCATCGCGCCGCTGGTGGGCGCCAGCTGCGTGCGCATGCCGCCGTAGCTGTGGAAGCGGTGCGCCCAGGTCGCGTAGTTGCCGGCGCCGTTGGTAATGATGGTGTCGTGCGGCGCCAGCTGGTCGATCTGCTGCACCACCTGCCACAGATCCAGCGGCGCCTTGCCGTCCTTGAAGATGGCTGGCTGCTGTTTCCATGCCGCGTAGTCGGCGCGCGCCTCGGCCACGCTGGCCTCCCACGCCGAGGCGTCGACCGGTGCCATCGCCGCCAGCATCGCCGCCACTTGCGGCATGCCGCTGTTGATCATCACTTCCGCCTGATAGACGCTGCCCAGTTCCTCGGCGTCCGCGTGGACGTGGATCAGGCGCTGCGCCGGCACCGGCGATTGCAGCAGGGCGTAGCCGCTGGTGGTCATCTCGCCTAGGCGCGGGCCGATGGCGAGGATCACGTCCGCCTCGCGCACGCGCGCCGCCAGCTTGGGATTGATGCCGATGCCGACGTCGCCGATGTATTGCGGATGTTCGTTGTCCAGCAGATCCTGGAAGCGGAAGGCGCAGCTGACCGGCAGCTGATTGGCTTCGGCGAAGCGCTGCACGTCGGCGCAGGCCTGCGCGTTCCAGCCGCCGCCGCCCAGCAGGACCAGCGGCTTCTTCGCGCCGGCCAGCATGGCGCGCACGGTGTCGATCTGGGCGGCGGACGGCGAGGCTTGCACCGCCTGGTAGCCGCGCGTGTCGGCCACGCTGGCCTTGGTGGTCAGCATGTCCTCCGGCAGCGCCAGCACCACCGGGCCGGGCCGGCCGCTGCTGGCGATCTGGAAGGCGCGCGCGATGTATTCCGGCATGCGGTCGGCGCGGTCGATCTGCGTCACCCACTTGGCCATCTGACCGTACATGCGGCGGTAGTCGATTTCCTGGAACGCTTCGCGGTCGATGAAGTCGCTGCCGACCTGGCCGATGAACAGTATCATCGGCGTCGAATCCTGGAACGCGGTGTGCACGCCGATCGAGGCATTGGTGGCGCCCGGCCCGCGGGTGACGAAGCAGATGCCCGGCTTGCCGGTCATCTTGCCGTAGGCGTCGGCCATGAAGGCGGCGCCGCCTTCCTGACGGTTGATGATGAAGCGGATGTCGGAATCGTGCAGGGCGTCGAGCACGTCCAGGTAGCTTTCGCCGGGTACGCCGAAAGCGGTGTCCACGCCGTGGATCTTCAGGGCGTCGACCAGGATCTGGCCGCCGGTGCGGGATGGTTGCGTCATTGTGGTGAGCCTCGTCGGTGAATTATCCAAGCATTCTACGGCGGCGCCGGAAGGGCGGCTTTTGGAATGGCGACACCAAATTTCAGATTTGCAGGGCCGGACTGGTACAATACCGCCTGAAGCAAGCCAGACAGCCGCTGGCCAGTGCGTAATGCCTGGCGGGAGGAAGGTCCGGACTCCATAGAGCGGGGTGACGGTTAACGGCCGTCCGCCGAAAGTCCTTCGGGATATAAGGCGAGGAATAGGGCCACAGAGACGAGCGTATTAAGTTACGGTGAAACGCGGTAACCTCCACCTGGTGCAATTCCAAATAGGCACGCGATGATGCTGCTCGCGGAGCGTGCGGGTAGGAAGCTTGAGCGCTGGAGTAATCCAGCGCCTAGAGGAATGGCTGTCATAGCGCAGGTTCGCCTGCGCCGTAACAAAATCCGGCCTATCGGCTTGCTTCAACTAACAACCATTTTTTCGCTGCGGACGCGATGAAAAAATACATACTGGCCCTGGATCAGGGCACCACAAGTTCGCGCGCCATCCTGTTCGATCACCAAGGCCAGATCTGCGGCAGCGCGGCGCAGGAATTCCCTCAGCATTTCCCGCATCCCGGCTGGGTCGAGCACGACCCGAAAGATATCTGGCACAGCCAGCTGGCCGTGGCCCGCAAGGTCCTGGCCGACCATCACGTCGACGCCCATCAGATCCTGGCCATCGGCATCGCCAACCAGCGCGAGACCAGCGTGGCGTGGGACCGCAAGACCGGCGAGCCGATCGCGCCCGCCATCGTCTGGCAGGACCGCCGCACGGCCGACGTCTGCGACGCCTTGCGCGCCGAGGGCAAGGCCAAAAAAATCACCGACATCTCCGGGCTGGAACTCGACGCCTATTTTTCCGCCACCAAGCTGAAATGGCTGCTCGATCATGTGCCCGGCGCGCGCGACAAGGCCGTGCGGGGCGAGCTGGCGTTCGGCACCGTCGACAGCTGGCTGGTCTACAAGCTGACCGGGCAGCATGTGACGGACGTCAGCAATGCGGCGCGCACCATGCTGTTCAACATCCACCTGATGCGCTGGGATGTCGATCTGCTGCACCTGTTCGATATTCCGGAAACGGTGCTGCCGCAGATCGTCTCGTCCAGCGAAGAGGTGGGCGTTACGCATCACAGCCTGTTTGGCGCGGCGATACCGGTGGCCGGCATCGCCGGCGACCAGCAGGCGGCGACTTTCGGCCAGGCCTGCCACAAACCGGGCATGGTGAAGAATACCTACGGCACCGGCTGCTTCATGCTGATGCATCTGGGCCGGCATCCGGTGGCCTCGCACAATCGCCTGCTGACCACGGTGGGCTGGCGCGTCGATGGCGAAACGGATTATCTGCTGGAAGGCAGCGTGTTCATGGGCGGCGCCACGGTGCAATGGCTGCGCGATGGCCTCGGCATCATCCAGTCTTCGGCGGAGGTGGAGGCGCTGGCGGCCAGCGTGCCGGACAGCGATGGCGTGTTCATGGTGCCGGCGTTTGTCGGCCTTGGTGCGCCGCACTGGGATTCGTATGCGCGCGGCGCGCTGTTTGGCCTGAGCCGGGGCAGCACCCGTGCCCACATCGCCCGCGCCGCGCTGGAAGCCATCGCCTACCAGAGTGCCGAGTTGATGACGGCGATGCAGAAGGACGCCGCGATGCCGCTGATCGAAGTACGCGCCGACGGCGGCGCCGCCCGCAACGACCTGCTGATGCAATTCCAGGCCGACCTGCTGGGCGTGCCGGTGGTGCGACCCAAGGTGACGGAGACCACGGCGCTCGGCGCCGCCTACCTGGCCGGCCTGGCGGTCGGCTTCTGGGACACGCAGGAAGAAATCGCCGCCCAGTGGACCTGCGAGCGCCGCTTCGAGCCAGCGATGGCGGACGGCCGCCGTGCCGAACTGCTCGCCAAATGGTCCCGCGCCGTCGAGCGTTCCAAGGCATGGGAAGCATGACGCACAGCCACGCCTTTCCCAGCTGGCCGTTTCCCGATCCGATAGACGCGGCAAGCTATTGCACCGACGCCGTCGCGCAGCGCCGCTTGCCGGTGCTGCAGGTTGCGCATGATGACGACGGCGATTGGCAATTCCTCGACGCCGTTGAAGATTTGGGTGAACCGGTGCTGCATTGCCTGGGCTGCGTCTACGCAGCGGATCCGACGCTGGTGGAAATCAGCGACCTGCCGCGCGGGTGGGGCGCATTCCGCGAGCATGTCGGCGCACCGTGGGAGCGTTGGCAGAAAGAGTGCGATGCCCAATCGGACGACGATCAGGCACTGGCGAACATCGAGGCGCACGGCCTGCATATTCTCAATGTGGCGGAAGAGGGTGATTTGCCGCCGTTTTCATATTCGATCGGCATTCAGCAATCGCTTGGTCAGCCGGAGCTGATCGTCATCGGCCTGAAAGCGGATGTCGCCCAGACGGTCATCAACGAATGCTATCGCCAGATGAAGTCCGGTGCAGTTATCGCCGCCGGCGCGCGCGTGGCCGGATTGCTGGGCGGCGGCTTTGAATGCATCATCGGCGAAGTCTTGGCCGCGCACTACGACGAATATATGGGCTGGGCGCTGTGGCTGAACAAAGGGCCGAACTTCAGCGCCCGGCAGATCATCTTCCCCAATACCGCTGGCGTCTTCCCGTGGGAGTCAGAGGCCAGCGAGTGGTTCCGCAACTGGCAGCCGCTGCTGGCCTAAGCCAGCGAGTCGACGAAGCTGGCGATCACCTCGGCCAGTTCCGGCGCGGATTCCAGTGGCGACAGGTGGCCGGTGCCGGGCAGTACGCGCAGCGTCGCTTGCGGAATGCGGGACAGCACTTCCGCCTGCAGCACCGCCACCGGATCGACCTTGTCCAGTTCTCCCGCGATGACGATGGTCGGCACGGCGATCTTTGCCACTTCCTCGCTGATGTCCTTGCGGCTGGTGTAGTTGGGCCAGGCGACGCGCGCCTGCGGAGCGCCGCGCAGGCTGTCGGTGATGACATGGTCGCGCTGCGCCGCGCTCAGCGGCTTGGCGGTCAGCATGTGGTCGATGCTCATGCCGACCGATTCCGGCGAATTGTAGGCGCTCTCCATCGCGGCGCGCGCTTCGGGCGGCAGCGCCAGCGGCGTCGGCGGCGCGGTCGCCACCAGCACCAGTCCCTGCAAACCTTGCGGCCGGTGCGACGCCAGCAACTGCGCGATCTTGCCCCCCATCGAGTGGCCGACCAGCACGTACTGCTTCAGGTCCAGCGCGGCGACCAGGTGCTCCACGTCGGCGGCGAAATCGGTCAGGGCGTAGGCGTTGTTGCTCGGCGCGTCGGAATCGCCCCAGCCGCGCAGGTCCGGCGCCACGCTGCGGTAGCCGGCGGGCAGGGCGTCGATCACCGCGCCCCAGGTGCGGGACGAGCCGCCCCAGTAATGCAGAAAGACCAGCGTCGGGCCGTCGCCCTCCTGCTGGCTGACGTGGAGACGGATGTTGTTCACGGTGATATGCATGGCGATACTCCTTGTTGATGAATGATCCAATTGTAGATTCACTCAAACCGCGTGATAATCCATTCATTGTTATCATGAATCGATCATAAAACGATCGAATTGGATCGCCATGGACCGTTTCGCCTGTATTTCAGTATTTGTCGCCGCCGTCGAGGAGGGCAGCCTGGTGGCCGCCGGCCGGAAATTCAGCCTGTCGGCATCGATGGCGGGAAAGTACCTGGGCAGCCTGGAGGCCGAACTGGGCGTGCGCCTGATCCAGCGCAGCACGCGCAGCCTGAGCATCACCGACGCCGGACGCGCCTACTATGCACGCTGCAAACGCATCCTTGAAGAATTCGAGGAAGCCAACCAGGAAGCCAGCGAAAGCGCCGCCACCCTGCGCGGCCTGCTGCGCATCGCCGCCCCGGTCAGCTTCGGCGCCCTGCACATGGGCGAGGTGGTGGCGCGCTTCCTCGCCGACCATCCGCAGGTGACGGCCGAAGTCCTCCTCGACGACCACTACACTGACCTGCACACGGCCGGCATCGACGTCGCCATCCGCATCGGCCGCCTGGCGGACTCCGAACTGGTGGCGCGGCGGCTGGCGCCGTGCCGCATGGTGTTCTGCGCCGCGCCTTCCTATATTAGGCAGCACGGCGCGCCGCGCACGCCGGCCGACCTGCGGGCCGCTCCGCGCCTGGCCTTCCGTGGCGCCGTGACGGCCGGCGACTGGAGCGTCACCGACGCCGACCAGCGCGTGCACACCATCGCCGGGCCGCTGCGCGCGCAGGCCAACAATATGCAGCTGCTGCTGTCGATGGCGGTGGCGGGACTGGGCGTCGCCTACGGTCCGACGTTCGCCTTCGGCCCGGCGATCGCGCAGGGCGGGCTGGTGCAGCTGCTGCCCGACTGCGTGGCCGAAGAATTGACGGTGCAGGCGATTTATCCCAGTGCGCGCTACCTGCCGTCCAAGGTGCGCAGCTTTGTTGATTACGTCGCCGCAGCCTTCGCCGGCGATCCGCGATGGGATGATTTTCAGTCCCGTGCGGGGTCTCCGCGCGGCGTATAATGGCGTTTTTCGGCGCGTGCTGCACTGCAAAAGTTGTATATACAAGTTTGCCTGCGCTCGTTGCCCTGAAGTAAAAGTTACCGAGTTTTTGTGAAGGTTCCCAATCCGCGTAGGGGCGCTTCTGCTGCGCCATGCTGGCTTTTCCCTCCTGATTACCCATATTTCCCGTGAGTTGTTTATTTGATACCGCAATGTTGGCGGTTTGCAACTTTATGCATTTAGATCACTATTTTTATTCGCATAATTTTTGGCCAAAACACATGGGTACAGATGAGGTGACACCTTCACAATCTTTCATAAGTACTTAATTTATTGAACTATTTTGTTTCTAGCTGGCTTCAAGGAATCGCGCTAAGTCCTTAATTTCATTACTAAAATCCCCGTTTCGATTGGCTGAAAGCGCTTGACCACTATTCTTGCATCCTCTAAAGTGGGCATCTGTGTGAAAAAGTGTCTTTTTGTGGGAAATTTTGCCTGACTTAGCGGACAGGGAAGATGAAAAACGAAGGGTCGCGCTTTCATGCTCCGCTAACCATACTGAGGTAAAAAGGTAATCACGTGTTTCAAGGCGCGTCCGCAATCAATCTCGATGCCAAAGGCAGGATGTCCATCCCTGCCAAGCACCGTGACGCGCTGTCGATCCAGTGTGAAGGCCGCCTCACCCTGACGCGCCATCCCGACGGCTGCGTCATGCTGTTCCCCCGTCCTGTGTGGGAACAACACCGTCAACAGATCTCCGCCTGGCCCATGCAAGCGCGCGCCTGGCAACGCATTTTCCTCGGTTACGCCACCGACGTGGAAATGGACAGCGCCGGCCGCATCCTCATTTCGCCCGAACTCCGCGCCGCCGTCGGCCTGGACAAAGAGGTGATGATGATGGGCATGGGTTCCCACTTCGAGATCTGGGACGCCGCCAAGATGGCGGAAAAAGAGCAGCAGGCCATGGATGCCGGCACCCCCGATGTACTCGCAAATTTCTCATTCTAAGGCCCCGCCATGACGACAACAGCGGTGTCTGAATTCCAGCATCGTACGGTGCTGCTAGACGAAGCGGTCGATGCGCTGGCGCTGGATGGCGCGCGCGCCGACGGCGTCTTCGTCGACGGCACCTTCGGCCGCGGCGGCCATTCGCGTTTGATCCTTTCCAAACTGGGTCCGAAGGCCCGTTTGGTCGCTTTCGACAAGGATCCGCAGGCCATCGCCACTGCCGAACAAATCAACGACCCGCGCTTCACCATCGTCCACGACAGCTTTGCCACCATGCGCGAATCGCTGGCGGCCAACGGCGTGGACAAGGTGGACGGCATCTTGCTCGACCTGGGCATCTCGTCGCCGCAGGTGGACGACGCCGCGCGCGGCTTCAGTTTCCGTAATGATGGCCCGCTCGACATGCGCATGGATACCACGCGCGGCATGTCGGCGGCGGAGTGGCTCGCCACTGAAACCGAACAGACACTGGAAAAGGTGATCAAGGAATATGGGGAAGAACGGTTTGCTTTTCAGATTGCAAAGGCGATTGTTGCTCGCAGGGCAGTCGAGCCAATTTCAACCACACGACAGCTTGCCGGCATCGTGGCAGGCGCGGTCAAGACTCGGGAAAAGGGCAAGGATCCGGCAACCCGCACATTTCAGGCTATCCGGATTTTCATCAATAAAGAGCTTGAAGACCTTGAAGTCGGTTTGAACCACGCCTACGACTGCCTGGCGCCGGGCGGCATCCTCGCCATCATCAGCTTCCACTCGCTGGAAGACCGCATGGTGAAGCGCTTCTTCGCGTCCAAGGCCAACGTCGAGCAGCCGGACCGCCGCCTGCCGATCCGCGCCGTGGACCTGCCGCAGCCGGAACTCAAGCTGCTGTCGAAGATGAAGCCTTCCGACCAGGAGATCGATGACAATCCGCGTTCCCGCTCGGCGGTGATGCGCGTCGCCCGCCGTCTTCCCATTCCGGAGGGTGCATGAGCGGTAAGCTCAACCTGGTGTTGACGGTACTGCTGGTCGCTTGCGGCCTGTCGCTGGTTAACGCGCAATACCAGGCGCGCCATCTGTTCATCGAGCTGGAACGCACGCAGTCGCAGGCGCGCCAGCTGGACATCGAATGGGCGCAGCTGCAGCTGGACCAGTCGACGCTGGGCAAGCACGCGCGGATCGAGGAAATCGCCCGCCGCGACCTGAACATGACGCCGCTGACCGCGGCGCGCACGCAGTACCTGACGCCGGAGAACTCGAAATGAGCCGCGGCAGCAATGTGAACAACTCGCGCGTGGCCGCCTCCAAGGGCGTGGCCTTCTCGAAGAGCCCTGTGCTGGCGGTGCGTCTGCCGGTATGGCGTTCGCGCGTGGTGCTGTTCGTATTGTTTGCCGCCTTCGCCGCACTGGCCGGCCGCGCCTTGTGGCTGCAGGGCGTGTCGACGCAGTTCCTGCAGAAGCAGGGCGAGATCCGCTACGCGCGCACGCTGGACCTGCCGGCCACGCGCGGCAAGATCACCGACCGCGATGGCCAGGTGCTGGCCTCGTCGATTCCGGTCAAGGCCATCTGGGCGATCCCGGATGATGTGCAGGAAGCGCCGCCGGCCAAGCTGAAACAGCTGGCCAGGCTGCTCGACATGAGCGACGCCGAGCTGCAGAAGAAACTCGACTCCGACCGCGGCTTCGTTTACCTGAAGCGCCAGGTGGAGCAGGACGTGGCGACCAAGGTCACCGAACTGGGTATCGAAGGCATCCAGACCCGCAAGGAATACAAGCGCTTCTACCCGCAGGGCGAAGTGACGACCCACGTGGTCGGCTTCACCAACGTGGAGGACATGGGCCAGGAATCGATGGAACTGGCGCAGCAGAAGACGCTGCAGGGCGTGCCGGGCAGCCGCCGCGTGATCAAGGACCGCCTGGGCCACATCGTCGAAGACATCGAGTCGGTGCGCGAGCCGCACGACGGCAAGGACCTGACGCTGTCGATCGACAGCAAGATCCAGTACATCGCCTTCACGCAGGTGAAGGACGCGGTGGAGAAGTTCCACGCCAAGGCCGGCGCCGCCGTGGTGCTGGATGTGCACACCGGCGAAGTGCTGGCGCTGGCCAACTGGCCTACCTACAACCCGAACGACCGCTCCAAGCTGACCGGCGAACAGCTGCGCAACCGCGTGATGACCGACAGTTTCGAGCCGGGTTCCTCGCTCAAGCCGTTCACCGTGGGCCTGGCGCTGGATGAAAAGCGCATCACGCCGCACACCATGTTCGACACCGGCGCCGGTTCGGCGCTGATCGGCGGCCATATCATCCATGATACGCACCCGCACTACATGATCGACGTGCAGACCATCATCCAGAAGTCGTCCAACATCGGCACCTCGAAGATTGCGTTGGGCATGCCGGCCGAAGATATGTGGGAGATGTTCACCAAGGTCGGCTTCGGCCAGCAGCCGAAGTGGGGCTTCCCCGGCGCAGTGGCGGGCCGCGTGCGTCCGTATAAATCGTGGCGTACGGTGGAGCAGGCCAATATGAGCTTCGGCCAGGGTATCTCGGTGTCGCTGATCCAGCTGGCGCGCGCCTACATGATCTTTGCCCGCGACGGCGACATCATTCCGCTGTCGTTCCAGAAAGTGACAGAGGCGCCGCACGGCACGCCGGTGATCAGCCCGAAGACCGCCGCCGAAATGCGCGAGATGCTGGAAATGGTCACGCAGCCGGGCGGCTCCGCCGTCAAGGCGCAGGTGCCGGGCTACCGCGTCGGCGGCAAGACCGGTACCGCGCAGAAGGTGCTAAACGGCCGCTACTCGCAATCCAAATACATTGGTAACTTCATCGGCATGGCGCCGATGTCGAACCCACGCTTCATCATCGCCGTCATGATCGACGAACCGGGTGGCCCGGTGCACGTCGGCGGCGACGTCGCCGGTCCGATCTTCTCGACGCTGGCGGCCCAGGCGCTGCGCGCCAAGAACGTGGCGCCGGACTCGGACCTGACCCATATCATCATTCCTGAATCAGCAGCACAGGGGAACATGTGACGACTTCTACTTTCGACCCGATCGAGATTGCAGCCGCAATCCGCAAGCTGGCGCCAACGGCGAACCTGGCTTCGGATTCGCGTCGCATCAAGCTGGGCGATGTGTTTTTTGCTTATCCCGGCGACGCCGGCGATGGGCGCAGCTTTATCGAAGGCGCCATCGAGCAGGGCGCTGCATTGATCGTGCTCGATCCGGCCGGCTTTACCTGGAACGACAAGTGGGCCGTGCCTTATCTGACGGTTGAGCAACTGAAGCAGAACGCCGGCGCCATCGCGCACGCCTTCTATGCACAGCCGGATGCCGGCATGTTCACCGTTGGCGTCACCGGCACCAACGGCAAGACCTCCAGCGCCGTGTGGCTGGGCCACGCACTGTCGCGCGCCGGCGAACCGGCGGCCGTCATCGGCACGCTGGGCATCGGCGTGTTCCGCTCGCGCGGCGAAGTGGAATACGACGTCACCGGCTATACCACGCCGGACGCTGTGCTGCTGGCGCGCTCGCTGGCCGAGCTGCGCGACAAAGGCGCGGCGTCGCTGGCGATCGAAGTGTCGTCCATCGGCCTGGAACAGGGCCGCGTATCGGGCATGCATTTCGACGTCGCGCTGTTCACCAACCTGACCCGCGACCACCTGGACTATCACGGCACCATGGAAGCCTACGAGGCGGCCAAGGTCAAGCTGTTCGACTGGCCAGGTTTGAAAACCGCCGTCGTCAACCTGGACGATCCGGCAGGCGTGCGCCTGATCGATCATCTGAAAGCCAAGCCTGCGCCGCTGGCCGGCGAGATTCCGCTGATCGGCTACACGCTGCACGACAGCACCGCGCGTCCCGACATTGACGGCGTGTTGATCCTGCGCGCCAGCCAGCTGCGCGCCGGCCGCAGCGGCGGTACCGAATTCCACCTGGAGTGCCCGCTGGGCGTGGCGCAAGTGCGCACGCATCTGGTGGGTGGCTTCAATATCAGCAATGCGCTGGGCGTCATGGGCGCCGTCATCGCCAGAGGCCTGGGCCTGCGCGCCGCCATCGAGGCGGTCGAAGGACTGGAGCCGGCGCCGGGCCGCATGCAGCAGGTGGGCGGCCATGATGCACCGCTGATCGTCATCGACTACGCCCACACGCCCGACGCGCTGGAGAAAACCCTGGCCGCGCTGCGTCCCGTGGCCACCGACCGTGGCGGCCAGTTGTGGTGCGTGTTCGGCTGCGGCGGCGACCGCGATCCGGGCAAGCGTCCACAGATGGGCAGGATCGCGCAGGCGGCCGATCATGTGCTGGTCACCAGCGACAATCCGCGCAGCGAAGAGCCGCACGCGATCATCGAACAGATCCTGGCCGGCATGGACCAGAACAATCCGGCATCGACGGTGCAGGCGCTGGACGACCGCGCCGGCGCCATCCTGTCGGCGATCAAGCATGCAGCCAAGCCGGATGTGATCCTGCTGGCCGGTAAGGGCCATGAGCCGTACCAGGAAATCAAAGGCAAGAAGCTGCCATTCTCCGATGCCGACCACGCGCAACTGGCGCTGTCTGCCCGCCTGACCATGATGAGGACGAATTAATGCGCGCAGCATTCGCACAAATTCTGCCTGCCCTGACCGGCGCCCGTTTGGTGGGTGACGGTGCGCTTGTATTCAACGGCGTCTCCACCGACAGCCGTAGCGTTGCCGCCGGCGCGCTGTTCGTCGCCCTGCGCGGCGAAGTGTTCGACGCCCACAAATTCCTGCCGCAAGTGGCGGAGAAGAGTGTCGCCGCCGTCATCGTTGAAAAACTGCCGGACGGCTTCCCATTGCCGGCCATCGTTGTGCCGGATACGCTGGTGGCATTGGGCCAGATCGCCAACTGGTGGCGCAAGCAGTTCACCATGCCGGTCATCGGCGTCACCGGCAGCAACGGCAAGACCACGGTCAAGGAAATGATCTCCGCGATCCTGGCTGCGGCCCATGGCGAAGAAGGCCGCCTGGCCACGCGCGGTAACCTGAATAACGAAATCGGCGTGCCATTGACGCTGTTCCGCATGGCGGAAGGCCAGCAGTCGGCGGTGATCGAGATGGGCATGAACCACCCGGGCGAGATCGGCCGCCTGGCCGTGATCGCCGGCGCGAATATCGCCATGGTCAACAACGCCCAGCGCGAACACCAGGAATTCATGCACACGGTGGAAGCGGTGGCGCGCGAGAACGGCTCCGTGCTGGCCGCGCTGCCGAAAGACGGCGTGGCCGTGTTCCCGCATGGCGACGAGTTCACGCCGGTATGGGAAGAACTGTCGGCCGGCCGCCGCATGCTGCGCTTCGGCTTGAGCAAGGAGGCGGAAGTCAGCTGCAGCTTCCGCGCCAGCGATTTCGAAAGCGAGATGTTCATCACCATCTGCGAAAGCGAAGCGGACACGCAGCAGTTCTTCGTGCGCCTGCAAGCGGCGGGTGAGCACAACGTGCGCAATGCGCTGGCCGCCGTGGCCTGCACTTACGCCGCCGGCATCGCGCTGGAAAAGATCAAGCTGGGGCTCGACACCTTCGAGCCGGTCAGCGGCCGTTTGCAGAAGAAGCAGGCGCTCAACGGCGCCGTCGTCATCGACGACAGCTACAACGCCAATCCGGATTCGGTGCGCGCCGCCATCGACGTGCTGTCGAAAGCCGCCGCGCCGCGCGTGCTGGTGCTGGGCGACATGGGCGAAGTCGGCACGCAGGGCCGCGAGTTCCACGAAGAGATAGGCGCTTACGCGCAAAGCAAAGGCATCGAGACGGTGCTGGTTACCGGCGAACTGGCCGCGCATATGCAAGGCGCGACCATTCGTCATTTTGAAAACTTTGGCGATTTGCTGTCTGCTGTCGAAGCAGCGGTATCGCCTGATGCAACTGTATTAATCAAGGGCTCCCGTTTCATGAAAATGGAGCGGGTCGTGCAGCATTTGATTGGGTCGCAACAAGCTAACAAGGAAAGTCACTAATCATGCTGCTCTGGCTCGCACAATTTTTCCAGCAGGACGTCGGGATACTCCGGGTGTTCAACTTCATCACCTTCCGCGCGGTGTTCGCCACCGCGACGGCGCTGTTCATCGGTCTGGCCGCCGGCCCGTTCGTGATCCGCAAGCTGACCGCGATGAAGTACGGCCAGGCCGTGCGTACCGACGGTCCGCAGACCCACCTGAAAAAACACGGCACGCCGACCATGGGCGGTGTGCTGATCCTGCTGTCGATCGCGATTTCGACGCTGCTGTGGTGCGACCTGTCGAACCGTTTGATCTGGCCGGTGCTGATCGTGACGCTGGGTTTCGGCGCGGTGGGCTGGGTGGATGACTACCGCAAGGTGGTGTACCAGGATCCGGAAGGCATGCGTTCGCGCGAGAAGTATTTCTGGCAGTCGCTGGTCGGCATCGCCGCCGCGCTGTACCTGGCGTTCTCGGTGTCGGCGCCGAATACCAGCAAGGTGTTCGAGCTGTTCTTCGCATGGGTGCAGTCGGGCTTCTCGATGGATCTGCCGCCGAAGGCCGACCTGATTGTGCCGTTCTTTAAGACGATCAGCTATCCGCTGGGCGTGTGGGGTTTCATCGCGTTGACCTACTGTGTCATCGTCGGCTCGTCCAACGCCGTTAACTTCACCGACGGCCTGGATGGCCTGGCCATCATGCCGACGATTATGGTGGGTTCGGCCCTGGGCCTGTTTGCTTACCTGACCGGTAGCGTGACGTATTCGAAGTATCTGTTCATTCCGCACATTCCTGGCGCGGGCGAGCTGATTATCTTCTGCGGTGCGCTGGCCGGCGCCGGCCTGGCTTTCCTGTGGTTTAACACCCATCCGGCACAGGTGTTCATGGGCGACGTTGGCGCACTGGCGCTGGGCGGCGCGCTGGGCACCATCGCCGTGATCGTGCGTCAGGAAATCGTGTTGTTCATCATGGGCGGCATCTTCGTTGCGGAGACGGTGTCGGTGATGATTCAGGTGAGCTGGTTCAAGTACACCAAGAAGCGCTATGGCACCGGCCGTCGCGTATTTTTGATGGCGCCGCTGCACCACCACTTTGAACAGAAAGGCTGGAAAGAGACCCAGGTTGTCGTGCGCTTCTGGATTATCACGATGATTCTGGTACTGGTTGGACTCTCGACGTTGAAACTGCGCTGATGATTTACGAAGGCAAAAACGCACTGGTATTAGGACTGGGTGAATCCGGTCTGGCGATGGCGCTGTGGCTCGCCCGCAGCGGCGCGCGCGTGCGCGTTGCCGATACGCGTGAGTCGCCGGAGCGCCTGCCTGCGTTGCGCGCCGCCGTGCCGGATGCGGAATTCGTCGCCGGTCCGTTTGGCGCGTCGCTGCTGGAAGGCGTGGACTTCGTCACCGTCAGTCCTGGCCTGGCGCCGCACCGCGAGCTGGCCGAGATTGCGCCGGCCGCCGCTGCCGCCGGCATCGAGGTGTGGGGCGAGATCGAGCTGTTCGCGCAGGCGCTGGAAGCGCTGAAGACGGAACGCGGCTATCAGCCGAAGATCATCGCCATCACTGGCACCAATGGCAAGACCACGGTGACCACGCTGGTCGGCCAACTGTGCGAGCGCGCCGGCAAGACCGTGCGCGTGGCCGGCAATATCAGCCCGGCCGCGCTGGACGTGCTGCGCGAGGTGCTCGACGCCTCGCCAGCGCCCGCCGCTGATGCCGCCGCGCCGCAGCTGCCGGAAGTCTGGGTACTGGAGCTGTCGAGCTTCCAGCTGCAGACCACCTTCACGCTGGAAGCCGACGCCGCCACCGTATTGAACGTGACGCAAGATCACCTGGACTGGCACGGCGACATGCCATCCTACGCCGCCGCCAAGCACCGCATCTTCGCCGCCAACACCGTGCGCGTGTTGAACCGCGACGACGCCACCACCATGCGCATGGCCAGCGCCACCGGCCACAACGTCACCTTCGGCACCGACGCGCCAACCGTGCGCGACGACCTGGGCCTGAACAACGAACGCGGCGTGCTGTGGCTGGCCACCGCCGTCCCGGTCGAGGAAGAGGACGAACCGAAGAAACGCAAAAAGAACGATCCGCCGCCACCGCCGGTGGAATGCATCGTCAAGAACCTGATGCCGGCCGACGCGCTGCAAATCCGCGGCGTGCACAACGCCGCCAACGCGCTGGCGGCGCTGGCCCTGTGCCGCGCCATCGACCTGCCGCTGGCGCCACTGCTGCACGGCCTGCGCGAATATCGCGGCCAGCCGCACCGCGTGGAACTGGTCAGCGCCATCAACGACGTCGAATACTACGACGACAGTAAAGGCACCAACGTCGGCGCCACCGTGGCCGCATTGAATGGCCTGGGCAAAGCCTTCACCGGCGCCAACCAGCGCCTGGTGGTGATCATGGGCGGCGACGGCAAGGGTCAGGATTTCGCGCCATTGGCCGAACCAACCTCGCACTACGCCCGCGCCGTGCTGCTGATCGGCCGCGATGCGCCGCTGATCCGCGCCGCGCTGCAAAACACCGGTGTCGAGCTGGAAGACTGCGGCACCGACCTGCCGCAAGCCGTCAGGCGCGCGAGCGAACTGGCGCAAGCCGGCGACGCCGTGCTGCTGTCGCCGGCCTGCGCCAGCATGGACATGTTCAAGAACTACGCGCATCGCGCCCAGGTGTTCATCGACACCGTGCGCGAAATCGCCCTCGACGCAGGACAGGAGATCTGATGGCCTTCCAGCTGCCATTCCGCTTTGGCTCTTCGTCGGCGTCCACGCCGATGGATAGCCGCGCGCGGCAGTCGAAGATGATGGAGTACGACCAGCCGCTGGTCTGGGTCACGCTGTTGCTGATGCTGCTCGGGATGGTGATGGTGTACTCGGCGTCGATCTCGCTGCCGGATTCGCCGAAGTTCGCCAACTACGTCCGCTGGCAGAACACCTACTTCCTGCAACGGCAGGCGATGTTCATCGCCGTCTCGCTGATCGCCGGCCTGTTCGTGTTCCGCGTCCGCATCGCGGATCTGCAGAAGGCCGCGCCCTACCTGTTCATCTGCACGCTGGTGCTGCTGGTGGCGGTGCTGATCCCTGGCCTGGGCGTGGTGGTCAACGGCGGCCGCCGCTGGCTGTCGCTGAAGGTATTCAACGTGCAGCCGTCCGAATTGATGAAGGTGGTCGCGGTGCTGTACGCCGCCGACTACACGGTGCGCAAGCAGCAGTACATGCACAAGTTGACCAAGGGCTTCATGCCGATGGCGGCGGCGGTCGGCTTCGTCGGCCTGTTGCTGCTGCTGGAGCCGGACCTGGGCGCCTTCGGCGTCATCGTCTGCATCGCCATGGGCATCCTGTTCCTGGGCGGGATCAACGCCATCTGGTTCGGCGGCATCGGCGCCGTGCTGGTGGTGATCTTCGGCTCCATCATCGCGCTGTCGAAATTCCGCCGCGAGCGCTACTTCGCCTACCTGAATCCGTGGGAAGAAGACAACGCGATGAACAAGTCCTACCAGCTGACCCACTCGCTGATCGCCTTCGGGCGCGGCGAGATTTTTGGCGTTGGCCTGGGCGGCAGCGTCGAAAAGCTGCACTACCTGCCGGAAGCGCATACCGACTTCCTGCTGGCGGTCATCGGCGAGGAACTGGGCCTGGCCGGCGTGCTGGTGGTGATCGCGCTGTTCTACTGGATCATCAAGCGCGCCTTCGACATCGGCCGCCAGGCCATCGCCATCGACCAGACCTTTGCCGGCCTGACGGCCAAGGGCATCGGCATCTGGATCGGCGTGCAGACGTTTATCAACATGGGCGTGAATCTGGGCTTGCTGCCAACCAAGGGTTTGACCCTGCCGCTGATGAGCTATGGCGGCACGGGCGTTGTAATTAACTGCATCGGACTCGCGATCCTGCTCCGGATCGACTACGAGAACCGGGTCCTGATGCGCGGTGGCAGACTATGAAACGATTAATGATTATGGCGGCCGGTACGGGCGGTCATATTTTCCCGGGCCTGGCGATCGCGCAGACCATGCGCGCGCGCGGCTGGGAAGTGAGCTGGCTCGGCACCTCGACCGGCATGGAGCAGGATCTGGTGCCGAAGCACGGCATCGCGATGGACAGCATCCATTTCACCGGCATGCGCGGCAAGGGCATCAAGCACTCGCTGGGCGGCGCGTTGAAGATGGTGAAGGCGTTTGCCGACTGCTTCGGTTTCATCGGCAGCCGCAAGCCGGACGTGGTGATGGGCATGGGTGGTTACGTCACCGTGCCGGGCGGCCTGATGTCGCGCATGCGCGGCACGCCGCTGGTGCTGGTGAATGCCGATGCGGCGCTGCTGTTGTCGAACAAGACGCTGGTGCCGTTCGCGGACCGCGTGTGCTTCGGCTTCCCGGCCAATTTCGGCGCGGCGGCCAGCAAGGCGGTCGTCACCGGCAATCCGGTGCGCAAGGAGATTCTGGACATGGCGTCGCCGGCCGAACGTTTCGCCGGCCGCGAAGGTCCGCTGCGCATCCTGGTGGTGGGCGGCAGCCTTGGCGCCAAGGCGCTGAACGACGCGCTGCCGGCCGCGCTGGCGCTGATTCCGGAAGCACAGCGTCCGCTGGTGACCCACCAGTCGGGCAAGAAGAATATCGATGCGCTGCGTGCGGCGTATCAGCAGGCCGGCGTGACGGCCAATGTGGTCGATTTCATCGACGACATGGCGGCCGCCTACAGCGTTGCCGACGTGGTGATCTGCCGCGCCGGCGCCATCACCGTGTCCGAACTGACGGCGGCGGGCGTGGCCAGCGTGCTTGTGCCGTTCATGGCGTCGACCACCAGCCACCAGCGCGACAACGCGCAGTGGATGGCGAAACAGAAGGCGGCGATACACATGCCGCAAACGGAGTTGAGCGCGCAATCCGTTGCGACGCTGCTGGAAACGCTGACCCGCGCATCCTGCCTGGCCATGGCCACGGCGGCGCGCGATGTCGGCAAGCGCGATTCGAATGAAGCAATCGCACAGGTATTGGAAGAATTAGCATTGGATAAGCTGTGAAACATAAAGTACAGAACATACACTTCGTCGGCATCGGCGGCAGCGGCATGAGCGGCATCGCGGAAGTGCTGCTCACGCTGGGCTACAACGTGTCCGGCTCGGACCTGGGCAGCAACGCTGTCACCCAGCGCCTGGCCGACATGGGCGCGACCGTGTATCTGGGCCATGCGGCGGAAAACATCGGCAAGGCCGATGCCGTCGTGACCTCGACCGCTGTACAGCAGGACAATCCTGAAGTGGTGGCGGCGCGCGGCCGCAAGGTGCCTATCGTCCCGCGCGCGGTGATGCTGGGCGAGTTGATGCGCCTGAAGCGCGGCATCGCCATCGCCGGCACGCACGGCAAGACCACCACCACCAGCCTGGTCGCGTCGGTGCTGGCGCAGGGCGGCCTCGATCCGACCTTCGTCATCGGCGGCCGCCTGACCAGTGCCGGCGCCAACGCCAAGCTGGGCACCGGCGAATACCTGGTGGCGGAAGCCGACGAGTCGGATGCATCGTTCCTGAACCTGACGCCGATGATCGAAGTCATCACGAACATCGACGCCGACCACATGGAAACCTACGAGCACGATTTCGAGAAGCTCAAGCAGGCTTTCGTGCACTTCACGCACCGCCTGCCGTTCTACGGCCGCGCCATGCTGTGCATCGACGATCCGCATGTGCGCTCGATCCTGCCGCACGTGACCAAACCGGTGACCACCTACGGCTTCGCCGAAGACGCCGAAGTGCGCGCAGTGAACGCGCGCGCCGTCGGCGTGGAAATGCACTTCACCGTCAAGCAGGAAGGCTATCCGGACCTGGACGTGGTGCTGAACCAGCCAGGCCTGCACAATGTGCAGAATGCCTGCTCGGCCATCGCCATCGCGCGCGAGATCAATATCCCGGACAGCGCCACGCAGGCCGGCCTGGCCGGTTTTGCCGGCGTCGGACGCCGCTTCACCAAGTACGGCGACGTTGCGATTCCTGGCGGCGGAACGTTCACGCTGGTCGACGACTTCGGCCACCACCCGCTGGAAATGGAAGTGACCATGGCCGCCGCGCGCGCCGCCTATCCGGGCCGCCGCCTGGTGCTGGCGTTCCAGCCGCACCGTTTCAGCCGCACGCGCGACCTGTTCGAAGACTTCGTCAAGGTGCTGGGCACGCCGGACGTGCTGGTGCTGGGCGAGGTGTACGCCGCCGGCGAAGCGCCGATCGTGGCGGCCGACGGCCGCGCGCTGTCGCACGCGCTGCGCGCACGCGGCAAGACGGAACCGATTTTTGTTGAGGCGATCGGCGATATGCCGGAAACCATCATGGGCGTGGTGCGCGACGGCGACGTCGTGATGACCATGGGCGCAGGCTCGATCAGCGGCGTCCCGGCCAAACTGACTAATTATCCAAAGGTCTGAATCGTGAGTACCCTGAATCCACAAGACGCAAAAGCATTCGGCAAGGTCGGCGTGCTGTTTGGCGGCCGTTCTGCGGAACGTGAAGTATCCAATATGTCCGGCAGCGGCGTGCTGGCCGCGCTGCAAAGCAAGGGCATCGACGCCCATCCGTTCGATCCGGGCCAACGCTCGCTGGCCGAACTGGCGGCGGAAAAATTCGACCGCGTGTTCATCGCGCTGCACGGCCGCTACGGCGAAGACGGCAGCCTGCAGGGCGCGCTGGAACTGCTGGGCATTCCTTACACCGGCAGCGGTGTGATGGCCAGCTCGGTCGGCATGGACAAGATCACCACCAAGATCGTCTGGCTGCACAAGGGCCTGCCGACGCCGCGTTACGCGGTGCTGAACGCCCAATCGGACCTGGCGGCCACCGCCGCCGATCTGGGCCTGCCGCTGATCGTCAAGCCGCCGCATGAAGGTTCGACCATCGGCATCACCAAGGTGAACGAGGCCGGCGCCTTCAAGGCCGCCTACGACACTGCCGCGGCGCTGGATGACTCGGTGCTGGCGGAGGAATTTGTCACCGGCCGCGAATTCACGGTCGCCATCCTGGGCGGCGGTGCCACGGCGCGTGCGCTGCCGGTGGTGGAGATCGTGGCGCCGGAAGGCAATTACGACTATCAGAACAAGTACTTCACCGACGACACCAAGTATTTCTGCCCTGCCGCGCTGCCGGAAGCGCTGAGCGAGGAAATGCGCCGTATCGCCGTGGAAGCCTATCGCGCGCTGGGCTGCGAGGGCTGGGGACGCGTCGACGTGCTGCTGCGCGAACGCGACCAGAAGCCCTTCCTGCTGGAGGTGAACACCTCGCCGGGCATGACCACCCATTCGCTGGTGCCGATGGCGGCGCGCGCGGAAGGCATCAGCTATGAAGACCTGTGCGTGGAAATCCTGCGCACCGCGCGTTTGAAGATGAAGGGATAAGCAGTAGATGTGGCAAGACGCGAAGGCTTTGAATGCAACCGCCAGCGGCATCTTTGCGCTGACGCTGTTGGCATGCATCGCGGCCGGCGTGTGGTGGGTGTCGCAGCGACCGATGTTCAATCTGCGCACCATCCGTATCGAGAGTATAGGCAGTGACGATTTAAGGCATGTGAATCACCTGACGCTGCGTAACAATGCGCTGGGCAAGATCAAGGGCAACTTCTTCACCACCAACCTGGATGCGGTGCGCCAGGCGTTCGAGACGGTGCCCTGGGTACGCCGCGCAACGGTACGCCGCGAATGGCCGGACCAGTTGATCGTGGCGCTGGAAGAGCATGAGGTGCTGGGCACCTGGGGCGAGGATGGCAGGCTGCTGTCGACCAAGGGCGAGTCGTTCACCGCCAACCTGGCCGAAGCGGAGGAGGACCACGCGCTGCCGGAGTTTGAAGGACCGGACGGCAGCGAGAAGGAAGTGCTGTCGCGGTACGACGAGCTGCGTGCGTGGTTTGCGCCGCTCAAGCTGTTGCCGCAGGCGCTGTCGCTGTCGAGCCGCTATGCGTGGACGGTGAGGCTGGATAACGGAATGAGCGTGGCGCTGGGACGGGAACAGACCAGCACCACGTTGAAGGAAAGGGTGGACCGGCTGGTGGGGATTTATCCGCAGCTGGTGGAGCATCTGCCCAATATAGACACGATCGACATGCGGTATCAGAACGGTTTGGCGTTGAGCGCACAGGGATTGAAGATTCCGGCGGAAGGCGCGAAACCCAAACCAATAGTAAAAAAACCGGCACCCAAGCATACCTAAGCATAACTAGCAGGCAGAGAAGAAATGACTAAAGACGCGAAAAACCTGATCGTCGGCCTCGATATCGGCACCTCCAAGGTGGTTGCCGTGGTGGCCGAGGTGATGGGCGATGGACGCCACGAAGTGATTGGCCTGGGCCAGCACGAATCGCGAGGCCTGAAGAAGGGCGTGGTGGTCAACATCGAAGCGACCGTGGAATCGATCCAGCGCGCGCTGGAAGAAGCGGAGCTGATGGCCGACTGCAAGATCCGCAATGTCTACGCGGGCATCGCGGGCAGCCATATCCGCAGCTTCAATTCGAGCGGCATGGTGGCCATCAAGGACAAGGAAGTGACGGCGACCGACGTAGCGCGCGTCATTGAAACGGCAAAGGCGGTTAACATTCCGACCGACCAGCAATTGCTGCATACGGTGCCGCAGGAGTTCATCGTCGACAGCCAGGAAGATGTGCGCGAACCGATCGGCATGAGCGGCATCCGCCTGGAAGTGAAAGTGCACATCGTCACCGGCGCGGTGTCGGCGGTGCAGAACATCGTCAAGTGCGTGCGCCGCTGCGGCCTGGAAGTGTCGGACCTGATCCTGCAGCCAATGGCCTCGGCCGACGCGGTGCTGACCGGCGACGAGAAGGAACTGGGCGTGGTGCTGATCGACATCGGCGGCGGCACCACCGACGTGGCGGTGTTCTCCGACGGCGCGATCCGCCACACCGCCGTGATTCCGATCGCCGGCGACCAGATCACCAACGACATCGCCATGGCGCTGCGCACGCCGACCACCGAAGCGGAAGAGATCAAGATCCGCTACGGCGTGGCCAAGCAGGTGCTGGCCGATCCGGGCGAATCGCTGGAAGTGCCGGGCCTCGGCGACCGCGGTCCGCGCAACCTGTCGCGCCAGGCGCTGGCCGCCGTCATCGAGCCGCGCGTGGAGGAGCTGTTCGCGATGGTGCACCAGGTGGTGCGCGAATCGGGTTACGAAGGCGTGCTGTCGTCGGGCATCGTGCTGACCGGCGGCACCGCGATCATGCCGGGCATGGTCGAGATGGCGGAAGACATTTTCCTGAAGCCGGCGCGTTTGGGCACGCCGGACTACCGTGGCCAGCTGGCCGACGTGGTGCGCAGCCCGCGCTACGCGACCGTGCTTGGCCTGTTACAGGAAGCGAAAAAGCAGTACCTGCGTGGCCACATCGTCACGCGGCAGGATGGTTCGGTGAAGGCAGTGTGGCAGCGCATGAAGGAATGGTTCCTCGGGAATTTCTGAGGCAGGGTAGGTACAAATTTTTTTATATTAAACCGCAGTTTTCAATCTCCAGTTCTCCTACAATTATGAGGACTGGCGCTTGAAAACCGCATTCTGATAGGGAGTCACATCATGGAGTTCGATATGGTCGATAACGCAGCTTTGGGTACCGTCATCAAGGTCGTCGGTGTCGGCGGTGCGGGTGGCAACGCGGTGCAGCACATGATCAACAAGGGCATGTCGGGCGTCGAGTTCATCGCCGCCAACACCGACGCGCAAGCACTGTCGACTTCCAAAGCCGACAACGTCATCCAGATCGGCGAGACCGGCCTGGGTGCGGGCATGAAGCCGGACGTCGGCCGCAAGCTGGCGGAAGAATCGCGCCAGCGCATTGAAGACTCGCTGCGCGGCGCGCACATGGTCTTCATCGCCGCCGGCATGGGCGGCGGCACCGGCACCGGCGCCGCACCGATCGTGGCCGAAGTGGCCAAGTCGCTGGGCGCGCTGACCGTCGCCGTGGTGTCGAAGCCGTTCTCGCACGAAGGCCAGAAGTGCATGGACATCGCCGACGAAGGCCTGGAACAGCTGTCGGCCAACGTCGACTCGCTGATCGTGATCCTGAATGAGAAGCTGGAAGAGATCTACGAAGACGAATCGCTGATCGAATGGCTGCAGCACGCCGACGATGTGCTGAACAACGCCGTCGCCGGTATCGCCGAGATCATCAACGTGCCGGGCCACATCAACGTCGACTTCAACGACGTGAAAACCATCATGGGCGAGCAGGGCAAGGCCATGATGGGCACCGCCACCGCCTCCGGCGTCGACCGCGCACGCATCGCCGCCGAACAAGCCGTGGCCTCGCCGCTGCTGGACGGCGTCGACCTGTCGGGCGCGCGCGGCGTGCTGGTGAACGTCACCGCATCGCGCGGCCTGAAAGGCAAGGAGATCAAGGAAGTCATGGCGGCGGTGCGCGCGTTCGCGGCGCCGGACGCGTCGATCGCGCAGGGTATCGCCTATGACGACGACATGGGCGACAACATCCGCGTGACCGTGGTGGCCACCGGCCTGGGCAAAGCCAAGAAGCACGTGCAACTGGTGCCTCAGCAGATGCTGCGCACCGGCACCCACAACAGCCCGATGATGCCATCGGCTGCCATGGGCGGCGCGGCGGCGGCGCAAGGCCTGTCGATGGGCGCGGCCGGCGGCATGGGCGGCGGCGCATCGCCAGCCTTCGACGGCATGAAGGCGCCAGCGGTATGGCGTCGCGAATCGGCCTCGGAGCAGGTGCGCGCGATGGAGAAGAACGGCATGGAAACCTACGACATTCCAGCGTTCCTGCGCAAACAGGCCGATTAAGGCATACTGCCGGTTCTATTCCGGGAAAAGCCGCACCTCGGTGCGGCTTTTTTACATTCAAAGCGACAAAAGGAGTCATCCATGACCATCAAGATTGGCGACAAATTGCCAGAAGGCACTCTGGCCGAATTCATCGAAACCGAAACCGAAGGCTGCTCGCTGGGCCCGAACACTTTCAACGTGCAGGATCTGGTCAAGGGCAAAAAGATCGCCATCTTCGGCCTGCCGGGCGCCTACACCCCGACCTGCTCGGCGCAGCACGTGCCAGGCTACGTCAAGCACGCGGAAGAACTGAAGGCCAAGGGCGTCGATGAAATCTGGTGCATCTCGGTCAACGACGCGTTCGTGATGGGCGCCTGGGGCCGCGACCAGAAAGCCACCGGCATCGTGCGCTTCATGGCCGACGGCAATGCCTCGTACTCGAAAGCACTGGGCCTGGACGCCGACTTCAGCAAGTTCGGCATGGGCACCCGTTCGCAGCGCTACTCGCTGCTGGCGGAAGACGGCGTGGTCACCCAGCTCAACATCGAGCAGGGCGGCAAGTTCGAAGTCTCGAACGCCGAGACGCTGCTGGGTCAGCTGTAATCAGAAAGACGGCGCCGATGGCGCCGTCTTTGCATGTCGCGGCATGCGTCCTCATTGACGTGTCGCCCCTAAACGTATGATGTCATCTCCTTTCACGAGACCGCGACGACCTCGATAGCCATCGGCGTTGTCCGTGAATGTCTGCTTGGGCACATTTCACACCCTCCTCAACAGTGCGATGAATTTACACCCGAAAAATGGTGCTCATTCTGGCCGCCTGAAGTATTTGACACACCTCAAAAGATGATCATTGTATTAATCTTCCGTATCAGTACCGGCTTAAGCTGACACGCCTGTTACCAATGCTCGCGATAGCCGAGTTCTTGAGTCGTTAATCTAATGCTGGAAACGTCCCTGATCGCCGGAACGTTTCGTGTCTTGATGAGAAAAAATGTTGAATCTACGGACCATTAGATGTCTTGTGATGATGAGCTTCATGACAATGATGAGCGCTGCCTTTCCGCAGGAGTATTCCTCTGTGTGGACAGTATTTCAGAAAGAAGCCGTCTTCCATCCAGTTTTTAGGCGATCAAGTGATGGATGGCCAAGTATGCGGCGTTTATGAGATTTATTCCAGGTTCGTCAACGGCACCAAACCTGTCAAGGCAAACCTCTGGATAGATCGGCGGTCTGCTGCAATATGCAAGGTGGAAGGCACCATGTTGGAGGTCGGACTGCCCGGCGTAAAAACTGCGGGCTTTCTTTTGCGGTATCTGCTGGATGATCAAGGCAGAAGCGTTCCCGCCAGCCTTGATCTGCGCTATACGATATCGATTTTCTTTCACACCGGCGAAGTTTCATTCAAGGAGAAGTTCTCAGACTGGCGACCAAGGTCGACGCCTTGATCGCTGGCATCCGCAAGAGCCTCTACTGTAAAACTAGCCTTCCGCCTTGATGACGTTGCGGATGATGCCGATGCCGGTGACTTCGGTTTCCATCACGTCGCCCGGCTTCATGAACTCCGGCGGCTTGCGGCTGAAGCCGACACCGGACGGGGTGCCGGTGGTGATGATGTCGCCCGCTTCCAGCGTCATGCCGCGCGACAGTTCGGCGATCACGCGCGGGATCTTGAAGTACATCTGCTTGTAGCTGGCGTTCTGCTTTTCCACGCCGTTGACGCGGCTGATGACGCGTGCATTGTCCAGGTTCAGGCCGGCCGCGGTGACGATCCACGGTCCCATCGGGCCGTAGCCGTCCAGGCTCTTGCCCTTGAACCACTGGCCACCATGGCGCTTCTGCTGCACGTCGCGGGCGGTGGTGTCGTTGTAGACCGCGTAGCCGAACACGTGGTGCATCGCCTGCTCTTCCGTGATGTTGCGTCCGCCGCGGCCGATGACCACCGCCAGTTCCGCTTCCCAGTCCACCTGCGTCGAGTTGCTGGCGTCGAAGGGGATGGTGTCGAACGGGCCGTTCATGGTGTTGACGCCCTTGGTGAAGAACACCGGATTGGCCGGGTACTCGGTCACCACGCGGTCGACGCGCGCCGCCTTGCCTTCCTCAAAATGGTCGAGGTAATTCCAGCCCACCGCGTAGATGTTGGCGCGCGGCCGCGGAATCGGCGACAGCAGGCGTACCTGGTTGACGGTGGGCCGCATGATGCGCAGCAGCGCCGCGCGCTCGGCCAGCGCATGCACCTGGGCCAGGCCCTGGTCGCCGCTGTCGATCAGGGACAGCATGGAACCGGGATCGAACGCCAGCGTCACTTTTTGCCGCTTCGCTTCGGCGCCGACGTCGAGCACCTGGCCGTCATCGAACACCACGCCGACGCGCGGCTTGTCCTGCGGCCCCGGCGCAAAGCTGGCCAGGCGCAGGCCCAGCTTCGCCGCCAGCGGCGCGATGGCGCCGACCTGCGGTGTGTCCGCCGCCGCCGCCGCTGCCTGACCCAACACGCCTACCGCTGCACTGGTGGCGCCCAGCTTGAGAAAATTACGACGATTTTCTTGCATGCCTGTCTCCTGTTGTGAGTGCTGGGGCCATTGTATGCCATGTCAACTCACGCCGCTGCCGGGTAGTCGGTGTAGCCCAGTGCATCCTGGGTGAACCAGGTGTCGCGGTCGTCCGCCGCCAGCGGCAGGCCTTGCGCGATGCGTCGCGGCAGGTCGGGGTTGGCGATGAACGGCCGGCCGAAGGCGATGGCGTCGCCGATGCCGGCGCGCAGGTCACGCTCGGCGCGCGCCGCGTCAAAGTCGGAATTGAGCAGCACCGGTCCCTTGAACGCGGAACGCAGCAGCGGCGCCAGCGGCATGGTTTCGCCAACGCCGAAGCTGCCGTTTGGCGGCGGTTCGCGCAGCTCCAGGTGGGCGATGCCCAGCGACGACAGGGTTTCCAGCGCGGCGGTGAACAGCGGCAGCGGCGCGCTGTCGCGCACGCCCTGGGTTTCGCCGTTCGGCGACAGCCGCACGCCGACGCGGTCGGCGCCGATCGCATCGGACAGCGCCTGCGTCACTTCCTTCAGCAGGCGGATGCGGTTGGCGATGCTGCCGCCGTACTGGTCGTCGCGGAAGTTGCCGCTGTCGCGCAGGAACTGGTCGACCAGGTAGCCGTTCGACGCGTGCAGCTGCACGCCGTCGAAGCCGGCCAGCATGGCGTTGCGCGCGGCGGTGGCAAAGTCGTGCAGGATGCCGGGGATTTCATCCAGTCGCAGCGGCCGGGCCGCCGCGTAGGGCTGGGTGCCGGCATAGGTGTGGGCCAGGCCGGGCGCGGTGGTGGCGGACGACGACACCGGCGGCTGGCCGCCCAGGAAGTCCGGATGCACGGTGCGGCCCATGTGCCACAGCTGGGCGATGATGCGGCCGCCAGCCTCATGCACCTTGTCGGTCACGGCACGCCAGCCGGCCACCTGCGCGCCGGACCAGAGGCCGGTGGCGTAGGCCCAGCCCAGTCCTTGCTGGCTGATGCCGATCGCTTCGCTGATGATCAGGCCGGCGGAGGCGCGCTGCGCGTAGTAGTCGGCCATCATCGGCGTCGGCAGGTGTTGGCGGGTGCCGCGCGCCCGCGTCATGGGCGCCATCAGGATGCGGTTGGGCGCGCGGATGGCGCCCAGTTGCAGCGGTTCGAGTAACAGGCTCATGATGGTTCTCCTCAGACCAGGCCGGCGCCGCCGTCGATGTGCAGCGTGGCGCCGTTCATGTAGCGGTTGGCCATCAGGAACACCACGGCGGCGCCGGCTTCGTCGGCGCTGCCGAGACGGCGCAGCGGCAGCGTCGATTCCAGGTGGGCGACGTAGGCGTCGCGGCCGGCGCCCAGGGCCTTGCCCAGCAGCGGGGTGTCGATCGGGCCCGGCGACAGCGTGTTGACGCGGCGCGGCGCCAGTTCCAGCGCCAGGCCGCGGGCGAAGGCTTCCATCGCCGCGCTGGCGGCGGCCAGGATGGCGGTGCCATAGGCGTTCGGCCGGTCGGCCAGCACGCCGGAGATGAAGGTGACCGAGGCGTCGGCGGCCAGGCGGTCGCCCAGCGCGCGCAGGATGTGTACGGCGGCCCAGACCCGCTCATCGAAGGCGCGTTGCAGGTAAGGCACTTCGGCTTCCAGCACCTTGCCGGCGACGAAGCTGCCGGCCAGCAGTACCAGGTGGTCGATGCCTGGCACGTCGGCCAGCGCCGGCGTCACCGTTTCCACCTGCGTGACGTCGAATACGCGGTAGCCGGCGAAGCCATGTTCGGCCGCGACAGCGGCGGCGCGCCCGGCGTCGAAGCCGGTGACGATCACGGCGGCGCCGGCCGCCTTGGCCTGGATGGCGGCCGACAGGCCGATGCCGGAAGTGCCGCCCACGATCAGGACGGTTTTGCCTTGCAGTTCATTGAAGAGGTTGTTCATTTTGTTTGCTCCTGAAAATTTAGCGCGCCTGGCGCTGACAGGAACAAGATTAGGTTGATGCCATGGGTTTGACAATGTAGCTGGGATTCGTTTTAATCATGCCATGACGGCACAAATTGGGTGGAAATGACTGGCGGGACGGCGGTGTTGGGCGCGCCGGCGGCGCCGGCCGGCACGCTACGCGGACGCCGTCATGGCTGCCGCTGCGCGGCCTTGAACAGCGTCGAGTCGATGCTGAAGGAATCATCGGCCTGCACGGCGAAATAGTTGCGCGTTTCTTCCGGCGCGGTGCGGAACAGGCTGCGGATGGCGGCGACGCGCTCGGCCGGCGTGCGCATGCGCGCGGTCCAGTCGTCGAACCGCATGTCCAGCTTCCAGTCGTTGACGCGCTCGCTCGTGAAGCCGGCGTCGTCCAGCATCCGCGTCCACTCCGCAGGACGGTAGTCGCGCACGTGCGAGCCGTCGCGCAGCAGTTCCACCGCCTGCAGCGTGGTGTCGTGCAGCGGCGTTTCCGGCGCGGTGATGTCGATGATGACGAACACGCCGCGCGGCTTCAGCACGCGCTTGACTTCGCGCAGCGCGGCCGGCACGTCCAGCCAGTGGTGCGCCGAAAAACGTGTGACCACCAGGCAGAACGAGGCGTCGGCAAACGGCAGGCTGGCCACGTTGCCTTGCTGCGTGCCGATGTTGCCGAGGCCGCGATCGCGCGCCGCGTTGGCCACCACCGTCAGCATTTCCGGCGACAGGTCGAACGCCGTCACTGATTCCGCCACCGGCGCCACCGCAAAGCTGGCATGGCCTGCGCCGCAGCCCAGGTCCAGCACCAGCGGACGCTTCGGCAGGGCGGCGGCGATCTCGCGCAGCTGCGCCAGGTCCGCGCCTTGCGAGTGGACCGTGCTGGTCAGGTAGGCGCTGGCGGTATTGCCGAACTGCTGGGCGACAACGGCTTGCTGTTGCATGATGTTTTCTCCAAAAAAAGATAGTTCAGGGCAGAATAGGCGGGTTTTTATCCTGTAACAAGACAAGGATTTATCCTGGTATAAGGGACTACCATGCAGGACAAGCTTGGCGATTTCATCCGCGCGCATCGCGAGCGCACCACGCCGGCCAGCGTCGGCCTGCCCGCCGGCGGGCGCCGCCGCACGCCGGGCCTGCGGCGCGAGGAGTTGGCGCAACTGTGCGATGTCAGCCCGACCTGGCTGACGTGGCTGGAGCAGGGCAGGCAAGTGTCGGCGTCCGGCAAGCTGCTGGCGCGCATGGCCGAAGTGCTGCACCTGAGCGCGGCCGAGCGCAGCTATCTGTTCAGCCTGGCTGAGCGGCTGGACCCGCAGCACGATGCGGACGCCGTGGATGATGGCGAATCGCTGGCCGACATCGTTGCCGCCATCGACGCGCCAGCCTACATGCTGGACCGGCAATGGGATGCGGTGGCGTGGAACGCGCACGCGGCGGCGCTGTTCGGCGGCTGGCTGGATGGGGCGTCGTCGCTGCGGCCCAACCTGCTGCGCTTCATGTTCCGCGCTGCGGCCGCGCGCGGCCTGATCGTCGATTGGGAAGAGCGCGCGCGCCGCCTGGTCGCCGAATTCCGCGCCGACATCGGCAAGCATGCCGGCCAGCCAGCGCTGGCGGCGCTGATCGCCGAGCTGTCGCAGGAGAGTCCCGAATTCCACGCGCTGTGGCCGCTGCAGGACGTGGTCAGCCGCGAAGGCGGCCTGCGCCGCTTCCACCATCCCGGCATGGGCGAACTCAGCTTCAACCAGATCACTCTGCACCCGGCCAAGCGCCACGACCTCAAGCTGGTGATGCTGTTGCCGGCTTGACAAACGGACACGCGATAATTAATATCCGACCGGTTGGATATAAATAATCGAGGATGTCATGGGACGTAAGCGGGTAATCGATCAGGAGCAGATCCTGGACGCGGCCGAGAAGGTCGTGGCACGGGATGGCGCGGCGCGGCTGACGCTGGAATCCGTGGCCGAAGTGGCCGGTATCAGCAAGGCCAGCGTGTTGTACGACTTCAAATCCAAGCAGGCGCTGATTGCCGCCGTGGTCGAACGCGCGGTGCGCAACGACAACGCATTTAACGACGGCGTCACCGCCAGCCTGGGCGAGCTGCCAAGCGCCGCCATTCGCGGCCGCATCGCCGCCGCCGCGCAGCCACTGCCGGAGGCGTTCCGCGCCACCGCGCTCAACCTGTGCGCGGCGCTGGCGCAGGACCGTGAATTGCGCGCCACGGTGCAGAACAATCAGGCGGCCATTGCCGGCAAGATTGTGGCGGATGCCGCCCATCCGCGCGGCGCGCTGCTGGCCTATCTGGCGCTGGAAGGCTTGAAGCTGCTGGAAGCGATGGATCTTTACCATTTGCCCACCGCGCAGCGCAGCCAGGTTCTGGCGGATATCGCCTGGCTGGTGGACGCCAAATGAGCCGCATCTTTCTCACCGGCGGCAGTGGTTATGTGGGCCGCAACCTGATCCGCCACTTTATCGCGCGTGGCGACAGCGTCATCGCACTGGCCCGCAGCGCGCCCGCCGCCGCCACGGTCAGCGCCCTGGGCGCCACACCCCACCACGGCGACCTGCTGCAACACGACTTGAACACCGCCATGCAAGGCTGCGATATCCTGATCCATGCTGCCGCCGATACCAATCACGGCTGGTGCACGCCGGCGCAGCAGCAGACCAACCTGGACGGCACGCGCCACGTATTCGCTTCGGCCCGCCACGCCGGCATTCAGCGCGCGATTCATCTCAGCACCGAGTCCGTGCTGCTCAACGGCGAGCCGCTGGTCAACGCCACCGAGAACCATGAATTTCCGCCCAAGCCGGCTGGCGGCTACTCGCGCACCAAGGCCGAGGCAGAGCGCATCGCGCTGTCCTTCGCCAACGAGGCGATGTCGGTGGTGGTGCTGCGTCCGCGTTTCGTCTGGGGACGCGACGACACCACCGCGCTGCCGCAACTGGCGGCCGCCGCGCGCGACGGCAAGCTGGCGTGGATCGATGGCGGCGGCTACCGCACGTCCACCACCCACATCGCCAACCTGTGCGAGGGCGTGGACAAGGCCTTGCAGCACGGCCGCAACGGCCAAGTGTATTTCATCACCGATGGCGAGCCGGTGGTGTTCCGCGATTTCATCTCGCAGCTGCTGGCCACGCAAGGGCTGGCGGCGCCGACCAAACATGTGCCGCGCGCGCTGCTGCGCCGGATCGCCGCCGTCGGCGATGTGCTGGCAACGCTGAGCCGGGGCCGCATCAAGCCGCCGATCTCGCGCCAGGAATACGCCACCATGGCGGTCGAGGTGACGCTGGATATCAGCAAGGCGCGCACGGAGCTGCATTATGCGCCGGTGATGAGCGCCAGCGCCGGCCTCGACGAACTGCGCGCCGCCTGACGCGCACAGCGGCTTGCTATAATAACGACGATGGCGCCGCGCGTCATCCTGGCTCCGGACGTCGCCATAATGACGTTCCCAGTGGTCCGCCCCGGACCGGTCGTCAAGGAGCTTCTTCTGTCCTCCCGTCAAGAAAATCTGCACAGCATCTACGCGATGCTGACTGCGGTTGCCATGTTCTCGTTCATGGACACCAGCATGAAGCTGCTGTCCGCCCATTATCCCGCCACGCAGGTGACGGCGTTGCGCTCGCTCAGTTCGCTGCCGCTGCTGTGCGGCTATATGCTGTATCGCGGCGCGTTCAACAGCATCTTGCGCGTGCGCTGGCCGATGCACGTGTTCCGCGCCGTGCTCGGCATCGCCATGCTGACCACCTTTGCCTTCGGCTTGCAGTCGCTGTCGCTGGCCGAGGCGTATTCGATTTTCTTCATCGCGCCGGCGCTGATCACCGCGCTGTCGGTGTGGGTGCTGAAGGAGCAGGTCGGCGCCGGCCAGTGGGTGGCCATCGCGGTCGGGCTGCTGGGCGTGCTGGTGGTGCTGCGTCCCGAAGGCACGGGCTTTCTGTCGCTGGGCGGCGTGGCGATCCTGGCGGCGGCGGCCTGCTACGCGGTGTCGGCCATCAGCGCGCGCGTGCTGGCGCGCACCGACAGCACCGAGGCCATGATGTTCTGGCTGCTGACCTTGATGGCCATCGGCGCCGTCGCGCTGTCCTACCGCCACTGGGTGCCGGTGCGCGCCGAGCATGGCTGGATCCTGCTGGCGCTGGCGCTGTCCGGCTTCTTCGGCCAGCTGGCCATCACCAAGGCCTTCAGCACCGGCAAGGCCTCGATCGTGGCGCCGTTCGAGTACACGGCGCTGGCCTGGGGCGTGGCGATCGACTGGCTGCTGTGGCAGGCGCTGCCGGACGGCTACACGCTGCTCGGCGCCGGCATCATCATCGCCAGCGGCGTCTACCTGGTGCGGCGCGAGGCGGTCCATGTTGAAGCCGAGCATCCTTGACCACAGTTCGTTATAATCTTCCGATGCTAAAACAACGCACTATCAAAGAACTGGTCCGCACCACGGGTGTCGGCCTGCACTCCGGCACCAAGGTCGAGCTGACCTTGCGCCCGGCCGCGCCGGATACCGGCATCGTGTTCCGCCGCGTCGACCTGGAGCCCATGGTGGAATTCCCGTCCAGCGCGATGGCGGTGGGGGATACCCGCATGGCCTCGGTACTGGTCAAGGACGGCGCCCGCGTCTCCACGGTCGAGCACCTGATGTCGGCCTGCGCCGGCCTCGGCATCGACAACCTGTACATCGAGGTCAGCGCCGAGGAAATCCCGATCATGGACGGTTCGGCCTCGTCATTCGTATTCTTATTGCAACAGGCGGGCGTGCTGGAGCAGCCGGCCGCCAAGAAGTTCATCCGCGTGCTGAAGCCGGTGGAAATCCGCGAAGGCACGGGCGACAAGGAAAAATGGGCGCGCCTGCTGCCGCACGACGGCTTCAAGCTGGACTTCTTCATCGAGTTCAACCACCCGGCGGTGGACGGCACGCAGCAGCGCGCGCACGTGGATTTCGGCGACGTCTCCTATGTGCACGACGTGGCGCGCGCGCGGACTTTCGGTTTCATGCAGGATGTCGAGATGTTGCGCGGCATCGGCCTGGCGCGCGGCGGTTCGCTGGAAAACGCCATCGTCATGGACGAGTACCGCATCCTGAACTCGGACGGCCTGCGCTATGAAGACGAGTTCGTGCGCCACAAGATCCTGGACGCCATCGGCGACCTGTACCTGGTCGGCCATCCGTTGCTGGCGTCGTATGAGGCGCACAAGTCCGGCCACGCGCTGAACAACCAGCTGCTGCTGGAACTGCTCAAGCATCCGGATGCCTATGAAATCGTCACGTTCGACAGCAATGACGTCGCGCCGCAGTCCTATGTGCGCCAGATGGCGCGTGAGTGGGCGCTAACTTAATCAGCCGCCGCCGGCGCGCCGGCGCGCCACCATCGCCTTGACCGCCTCGATCAGCGCCGCGTTCTGCGGCGTCTGCTCCAGGCTGCCGCTGAGCTGGTCGAAGGCTTCCACCGCGGCGCAGGGCAGTTCCAGCGCCCGCATCTTTTCCTTGATTTCGGCCTGCTTGGTCATCTGCACCTTCAGCTTGACGCCGTGCACCTGCCAGCCGCGCCGCGCCAAGGTGTCTTGCAACTTCGGCAATTGCTGCTTGAGCTTGGCCGCCAGCGCCGTGGTCGGCAGCGACAGCAGCAGCTGGCCGTCCTCGAACGCCAGGATCTCGCAGTGCACGAACATGGCCGGCAGGCATTCGGCGCAGTCCTTTTGCAGGCGCGCCATGCGCTCGATGGCCGGCAGCAGGGCCGCCATCTTGTCGTTGCGGCGCAGGAAGTCGGTGGCTTCCACCGCCGTGCGGCGCTTGAGCGAGATGTTGGAGGAGTTGAATCGCATGCGGCGAAACATATCACAGATATTGCGCCGCCCCAAAATCGTCACCAGCGGTTAAAATCGATTGATTTTGTGACATTGTTCACGCTTGCGCTATTGTTATATAGGCCAATAACCCAATGTAGACCCGAGCGCGTGATAAAATCACCGTCTTTTGCCATAGTCCAACTCCGTGCGTCAAGGCGCAGAGCTTTTTTTAACGGCGTTTTTTCAAGAATTCAAGCATGTCTTTTCTGACCAAGATTTTCGGCAGCCGCAACCAGCGCCTGCTCAAGCAATACCAAAAAACGGTACGCGAGATCAATGCGCTCGAACCGGCGATGGAAAAACTGTCGGACGCCGAGCTGCAAGCCAAGACGCCCGCTTTCAAGGAGCGCATCGCCAACGGCGAGACGCTGGACGCGCTGTTGCCGGAAGCATTCGCCGTCTGCCGCGAGGCGTCCAAGCGCGTGATGAAGATGCGCCATTTCGACGTGCAGATGATCGGCGGCATGGTTCTGCACTACGGCAAAATCGCCGAAATGGGCACTGGCGAGGGCAAGACCCTGACCGCGACCCTGCCGGCCTACCTGAACGCACTGTCCGGCAAGGGCGTGCACATCGTGACCGTCAATGATTACCTGGCACAGCGCGACGCCGACACCATGGCCAAGCTGTACAGCTGGCTGGGCCTGACCACCGGCATCAACCTGTCGCAGATGGAGCACGCCACCAAGCAGGCGGCCTACGGTTCGGACATCACCTACGGCACCAACAACGAATTCGGCTTCGACTACCTGCGCGACAACATGGTGTTCGACGCCAAGGACCGCGTGCAGCGCGTGCTGAACTTCGGCATCGTCGATGAAGTCGACTCGATCCTGATCGACGAAGCCCGTACCCCGCTGATCATCTCCGGCCAGGCCGAGAACCACACCGACCTGTACTACAAGATCAACGAGCTGCCGCGCCTGCTGACCCTGCAGATCGGCGAAGAAACCGCCGACGGCAAAGGCAAGGTCGAAGTCCCTGGCGATTACACCAAGGACGAAAAAGCCCACCAGGTGCTGCTGACCGAAGCCGGCCACGAAAAGGCCGAAGGCATCCTGACCCAGATGGGCCTGCTGCCGGAAGGCGCCTCGCTGTACGATTCCGCCAACATCACGCTGGTGCACCACCTGTATGCTGCGCTGCGCGCGCACGCGCTGTACTTCAAGGATCAGCACTACGTGGTGCAGAACAATGAAGTGGTGATCGTCGATGAATTCACCGGCCGCCTGATGACCGGCCGCCGCTGGTCCGACGGCCTGCACCAGGCGGTCGAGGCGAAAGAGGGCGTGAAGATCCAGAACGAGAACCAGACGCTGGCCTCGATCACCTTCCAGAACTACTTCCGCATGTACTCGAAGCTGGCCGGCATGACCGGTACGGCCGATACCGAAGCCTACGAATTCCAGGAAATCTACGGCCTGGAAACTGTGGTGATTCCACCGAACCGTCCTTCGCAGCGTAAAGACCGCCAGGACCAGGTGTACAAATCGTCGCAGGAAAAATACAACGCCATGATGCTGGAAATCCGCGAGTGCTACGAGCGCGGCCAACCGGTGCTGGTGGGCACCACCTCGATCGAGAACTCGGAACTGCTGTCGGGCATCCTGACCAAGGGCGGCCTGCCGCACAACGTGCTGAACGCGAAACAGCACGCCCGCGAAGCGGAAATCATCGCCCAGGCCGGTTCGCCGAAAGCCATCACCATCGCCACCAACATGGCCGGTCGTGGTACCGACATCGTGCTGGGTGGTAACGTTGAAAAACAAATCCAGTTCATCGAAGCCAATGCCGAACTGAGCGACGCCGACAAGGCCGCCCAGGCCAAGGCGCTGCGCGACGGCTGGCAGGCGCTGCACGAACAAGTGGTGGCCGCGGGCGGCCTGCACATCGTCGGCACCGAGCGCCACGAATCGCGCCGCGTCGACAACCAGCTGCGTGGCCGTGCCGCGCGCCAGGGCGATCCGGGCATGTCGCGCTTCTTCCTGTCGCTGGACGATCCGCTGCTGCGCATCTTCGCCGGCGACCGCGTGCGCGCTGTCATGGACCGCCTGAAAATGCCGGAAGGCGAACCGATTGAAGCGGGCATCGTCAGCCGCTCGATCGAGTCGGCCCAGCGCAAGGTGGAGGCCCGCAACTTCGATATCCGCAAGCAGCTGCTGGAATACGACGACGTCGCCAACGACCAGCGTAAAGTGATCTACCAGCAACGTAACGAGCTGCTGGAAGCGGCCGATATTTCGGAACTGATCATGTCGCTGCGCCACGGCGCCTTCACCGACCTGGTGCGCGAATACGTGCCGGAAGAATCGGTGGAAGAACAGTGGAACCTGAAAGGCCTGGAAGCGGCGCTGGCCGCCGAGTGGCAGATCGACCTGCCGCTGACCGCCATGGTCGCCGCCGAGCCGAACCTGACCGACGACGAGATCGTCGAGCGCGTGATCGGCGCGGCCGATGCGCTGTACCAGTCGAAGATCGATATCGTCGGCAAGGAATCGTTCGGCGGCTTCGAGCGCAACGTCATGCTGCAGTCGGTGGACTCGCACTGGCGCGAGCACCTGGCGGCGCTGGACCACCTGCGCCAGGGTATCCACCTGCGCGGCTATGCGCAGAAGAATCCGAAGCAGGAATACAAGCGCGAAGCGTTCGAGCTGTTCGGCCAGATGCTGGACATGATCAAGAACGAAGTCGTCAAACTGATCATGACCGTGCGCATCCAGTCGCGTGAAGAGATCGATGCGGCCGAGGCGGCAATGCAACAGTCGCACGTGGAAAACGTCAGCTACCAGCACGCCGATTTCGACCCGAGCGCCGCGCCGGAAGAACTGCTGGCGCCGCCGCAATTCACCGGCCTGCCGCCTGAGCTGCAAAACCTGAGCGGCGAGCAGTTGATGGAACTGGGCCTGAAGGTCGGCCGCAACGATCCATGCCCATGCGGCAGTGGCAAGAAATACAAGGCCTGCCACGGCAAGCTTGCGTAAGCAGCACAGCGGCAGCACAATGAACCCGTAAGGCGCAAGCCTTGCGGGTTTTTTTATGGTTGAAGCGGAGGCGCAGGATGACACAGAGCTTGGACGAGGATATCGCGGCGATTGCCAGGATCGGCGCCGTGCCGACGATACTGGAGGCTGTTTCCGAATTGACCGGGCTGGGCTTTGTCGCCATCGCGCGCGTGACGGCCGATTCCTGGCATTGCTGCTCGGTGCTGGACAAGCTGAACTTCGGCCTGCAAATCGGCGGCGAACTGGATGTCACCACCACGCTGTGCGAAGAGGTGCGCGACAACAATGCCGCCATCATCATCGATTCGGTGCGCGACAGCGAGCGCTATTGCAACCATCACACGCCGCGCATCTACGGTTTCCAGAGCTATTTTTCGATTCCGCTGTACCGCCCGAGCGGCGAATACTTCGGCACGCTGTGCGGTCTCGATCCGCAAAAGGCCGAGCTGACCAACAAGACCACGCGCAATACGCTGATGCTGTTTGCCGAACTGATCAGCCGTCAGCTGGAAAGCGAAGTGGTGCTGGGCGAGGCGCAGGCCGCGCTCAGCGACGAGGTGAAAACCGCCAAGATGCGCGAGCAGTTCATCGCCATGCTGGGGCACGATATCCGCACGCCGCTGAGCACCATCATGAACGGCACCGAGATCCTGCGGCTGCAGGCGCCGCCGTCGCTGCGGCCGTTGCTGGACATCATGCAGCGCAGCAGCCAGCGCATCGGCGCGCTGATCGACGACGTCACCGACTTCACGCGCGGCCGCATGGGCGGCGGCATCTCGCTGAACCTGCGCCACGAAAGCCAGCTGGAGAAGCCGCTGCAGCAGGCGATTGCCGAGTTGCGCAGCGTTTATCCGGAGCGGGAAATCATTGAAGAATTGCCGGGCGGCGTGGCGCTGCTGTGCGACGCGGCGCGGCTGGTGCAGCTGCTGTCCAACCTGCTGAAGAACGCCATCGTGCATGGCAGCGGGGCGGCGCCGGTGTACGTCAGGGTCAGGCAGTCGAACGGCATGTTTGAAATGTCGGTGACCAATAGCGGGGCGCCGATTCCGGCCGAGATTCAGGCGCAGCTGTTCAAGCCGTTCTGGCAGTCGAGTTCCGGCGGCGGCTCCGGCGGACTGGGACTGGGGCTGTTCATCGCCTCGGAAATCGCCGTCTCGCACGGCGGCGTGCTGGAAGTGGCGTCCAGCGATACGGCCACCACCTTCACCTACCGCAGCCGCACCGCCGAGTTTGTCGAACGCCGCGTGCTTACGCGCTGATCACGGTGACGCGCGGCCAGCGTGCCGCGTAGTTCTTCTGCGCGGTGCGCTGCCGATAGGTGTCGATGCTGACCCGCGCCGGATTGCGGCGCACGATGCAGTTGAACAGGTCGTCCAGGCCGTGCGGCGCGATCACGGCTATGGAGTCGTCACGATTGAGGCGCAGGCCGACCGATGTGGCGTATTCGGTCCTCCGTCCTATTCCTTGTCATCGCTGTGGATGCCGTAGCCGGATACGCGCCACACGCCATCCGTCTCTTTCACGGTGGTGACGGTTTCGCGCACGGCGTGGCTTCTTTGGTAGTCCGAAATGTATTCGAAGGTGATCGACGCCGGCTTGATGCTGGCCGACTGGTAGCTGCGCGACTTGAACGTTCCCAGCGGAATATGGATGGCGCTGGCGAGCATGTTCCACGCCAGTTTCGACATATCCTTGCGCACGCCTTCGGCGCCCTTGTTCCAGGCGGCCGAATAGTCTTCCGCATCCATCAGCTTCATCCAGCTTTCCGACGCCGCCCGCGCGTCCGCGACATCCTTGGCGCCCTGGGCAAACGAGGAAGAGCACACCAGCAGCGACGCCGCCAGGGCAATAGAAGACAGCAATTTCATAGGGAAATCTCCAGGAAAAGTGAGTTGAGCCTATGCTAAGCCATCCCTTCGCGCCAGTCCGGAATTTGCGATGGACTGCAGAATCCGTGGCTTAAACCGCCTGCCATGTGTGTCGGATCAGGATTTCGCCTCGCGCTGCGGCGCCACGCGCGGCAGCAGCATGCGCACGGTGGTGCCGGCGTCCGGCGCCGAGTCGATGCTGATGCGGCCGCCCAGCACGCCGGTGACGATGTTGTAGACGATGTTCATGCCCAGCCCGGTGCCGCCCTGGCCCATGCGGGTGGTGAAGAAGGGATCGAACACGCGCTTGAGCACGTCCTCGGTCATGCCGCAGCCGTTGTCGCTGAATTCCAGCGACAGCACGTCGTCGTCCACCATCGCCGCACGCACGACGATGAGGCCGTTGCGGCGCTGTTCGAAGGCGTGGGCGAGGGCGTTGTTGATCAGGTTGTTCAGGATCTGATACAGGCCGCCTGGATAGGCGTCCAGCATCAGTCCCGCCGGGATCTGCAGGTCGACCTCGCACGGCACGCGGCGCAGGCGCGGCATGTAGGTGGCGATGGTGTCCTGCACCGCCGCCAGCAGGTCGAAGGCGCGGCGCTGGTCGTTGGTCTGGTCGACGGCGATCTGCTTGAACGACGAGATCAGCTCGGCCGCCTTGTGCAGCGAACCGGAAATCAGTTCGCTGGCCATGCGCACCTCCTCCAGGTGCGAGGTCAGCTGCGAGCGCCGCAGCGTGCCGGCTTCCACCTGGCGTTCGAATTCCTGCACGCGGTCGCGCAGCGCGGTCGAGGCCAGCAGGCTGTTGCCGATCGGCGTGTTCAGTTCATGGGCGATGCCGGCCACCAGCGAACCCAGCGACGCCATCTTCTCCGACGCCAGCAGCTCGTGCTGGGTATGCCGCAGCGTTTGCAGCGCCGTGCTCAGTTCGGCGTTGGCGCGTTCCAGCGCGGCCGAGCGTTCGCTGACGCGGCTTTCCAGCGACACGTTCAGATCCTTCAGTTCGCGCTTGGCGTTGAGTTCCTCGGTCAGGTCCAGCAGCGCCCAGATGATGATGTCGTTGCCGTCCTGCGTCAGCGAGGACGACCAGATCGCCACGCTGCCGACGCTGCCGTTCGGCAGCAGCACGCCGGCGATGGCGCCGTGCACGGCACCGTCTTCGCGGTACATCTTCCAGATCCGCTCGCGCTCGATGCTGCTGGCCCAGAACGGCACTTCGTCGCTGCGCTTGCCGATCAGGTTGATGGCGGCCTTGCCGAAGGTGTGCAGCAGCGCGCGGTTGGCGGCGATGATGCGGCCTTCGCGGTCCGACACGGTCAGCGGCAGGGGCGCCATATCGAACAGGGTCTTGAAGCGCGCCTCCGATTCCGACAGCCGCCGCTGCGATTGCTCCAGCTGGGCGATGCGTTCGCGCAGCGCCGCGCTCATGGTGTTGAGGGCGCGCGTGAAGACCGCGATTTCATCGGCGCCGTGCACCGCCAGCGCCTTGCTGTAGTCGCCGGACGCCATCTGTTCCGAGTCGCCGGTCAGCGCCTGCAAGCGGCGGCCGATGCCGTGGGTGAAGATGTAGACCATCAGCACGCCCAGCGCAAAGCCGAACAGCGCGATGACGCCGCTCTGCACCAGCACCTCGTCGCGCGCCTGCTTCAGATCCCGGGTGCTGAGGCCGAAGTTGATGCTGCCGATGCGGTTGTCGCTCAGCAGCAACGGCGCGCGCGCGTGCAGCGTGGCGTCGCTGATCAAGGTGCGCACGCCCTTGAAACTGGTGCCGCCGCCTTGCCGCAGCAAGGCCGGCAGCGGCATGTCGCGCTTGCCGACGGCAATGATCGGGCTTTCGTTCTCGTCCAGGATGGTGAGGTAGCGCAGGAAGCTGTCGTCCGGATCGGACAGCATTTCGGCCAGGTAGGTATTCAGCTCGGGCAGCTGTCCGCGCATGGCGTAGGGGCTGAGCGAGAGGTTGAGCGTGACCGCATATTCCTGGGCGACGCGTTCGGCGTTGGTGCTGACCGCGTGGTTCATCAGGCGCAGGCTGTTCCAGATCAGCAGGCCCACCACCAGCGCCTGCACCACGGCACTGAGCATCAGAAACTTCGCGCGTAGCGATACACTCAAAACGGTCACTCCTTGTTGGAAGGCGCCAGGAGCACACGCGCCTGCCGCGCGGATGGCGCGGCAGGCTGGCAGGACGCCTGGATTAAGGCAGGGTCAGAATCACTTTGACGGTATCGTCAACTGCCGACTTGTCAATATACCCGATTGCTTTCGGATCGGCAGCAACTGCTTTTTTCACGTCGGCGCTGTTCGGATATTCCTTCGGCGGCGTGGCTTTGCCGGTGAACACCAGCTTGGACCACAGGGCCTTGACCTGGGCCGCGTCCTTGTCCGCCACCTTCTTGTAGAACTCGTTGCGGATGGCCGAGCCGTCGGCCTGGTCGACCGGCGTGAACAGGTTGGATTTCCCCAGGAAGAATTGCGACGCCTGTTCCGAGAACATGCGCGTGGCCGGATTCTGCTTGCTGACGATGACGACGATTTCGGCCGAAGCCGGCAGGGCTGCCGCCGCAAGTGCGGACAGCATGAGAGTGCTGATGAGCTTTTTCATTATGGTGTTCCCGATCAGAATACGAAGTCCAGGCCGGCGGCGACCACGGTGACGTCTTTGCTATAGCCGGCGGCCGGCACGTTGATCAGCAGGCCCGACTTGGCGCCCGGCTTGACGCGGTCCACTTGCACTTTCAGGGCCAGCTGCTTGGCGAAGTCCCAGCGCACGCCGATGATGTCGGAGGTTTGCTCGGCCGAAGTCAGCAGGCCGGTGACGGCGGTGTTCAGCGCCGGAATGCGCGCCAGCGCGGCCGGCGTGGTGACCGAGCTGCCGGCGCCTTTCGACGAGGCGTGCGCGTAGTACGGCAGCACCTTGCCGACGCGGTAGCCGACCATGGCGTACCAGGCGTTGGTGTCCGGCAGGTAGACCGCTTCCTTGGCGCGGCGCTGTGCGTACTCGGCCTGGGCCACGATGTTGTTCCAGTCCATGGTGCCGCCCACCGAGGTGAAGGCGATCTTCTTGCCGGTGCTGAAGGTGATGTCCGACGCCAGCTGGCTCAGGCCGACGGCGTTCAGCGTGGTGGTCAGGCCGTTGACCGGTTGCAGGTCGTTGATCTTCATGTCGGCGCGGGCGTGGGCAAAGCGCAGCAGGAAGGGACCGTATTCGCCGGCCACGCTGAAGCCGGCCGCCGGTGCGCGGTAGGTCGCGGTGGAACCGGCGCCGGAGGCCACGAACAGCTTGCCGCGGCTGACGCCGGCGAAGGCCTGCGCCGTGAAGTTGAGGTCGCCGAAGGCGTGCTGGTAGTTGATGTCGGCGCCGTCCGAGTTTTCAATCGGCGCCTGGCTGTACATTTCGATCGGCGGACGCATCATGGTGTTGGCGTAGCCGACGTTCTGGTAGTCGGAAATCAGGAAGGTCGGCACCACCACGCGGCCGACGCGCACCGACACTTCGTCGTTGATGCGGGCTTTGAGGAAGGCCCAGGTCAGGTCGGTGGTGAAATTGTGTTCGGTGGCCTTGCGGGTCAGCACCTGCGCGGTGCCGGACAGCCAGTCGTTGATCTTGTAGGTGGCTTGCAGGCCCAGGTTGGTGTCGAGGCCGAGGCGGGCGCTGTCGCCGACGCCGTCGGCCTGGTTGTAGCGCGCGTACTTGACGTCGTCGGTATTGCTCTTGGCGGCAGCCAGCGTGCCGAAACCACTGATGCTCAGGTTGCCGTCATCCAGGGCGCCGGCGTGCGCCTGCATTGCGGCAGTGGCGGCCAAAACGGCAGCTACTAAAAGTTGCTTTTTCATGAGTTCAATCCTAGGGGGTTGTTGTCGGTGTGACGGTTGTGCCGTCTTGTATTTATGGAGCAATGCGGGGATGGGGCATTCAGGTATTACCTTAGACCAATTTCCTGGGAGCATGAAAGAGGAAAACGATAAACTGAACGATCGTACTAATTTTCTGTGGTTTTTGTGCTAAAAGCGCTGTAAAAACAGCAGCTTGTACGATCTCGCTCCAGTGATTTTTCAGCAAATGTGATGTTCTGTTATCGGTCACTCGTGGTTACAGACCACGCGGCTGGCGGATCAGGTATTACAATAGCGGCTTCCTCTTTCCACCCACGAGATCAAGAATATGGCCGTCAATTCCCCCCTGCCCATCGCCTCCGAACTGAAGCCCGTCGCGGGTGTTGAAATCGGCTTTGCCGAAGCCGGCATCAAGAAACCGAACCGCAAGGACGTGCTGGTGATGAAGCTGGCGCCGACCGCCACCGTGGCCGGCGTGTTCACGCTGAACCGCTTCTGCGCGGCGCCGGTGCAGATCGCCAAGGCCCACCTGGCCGCGGCCAAGGACAGCGGCAAGCCGATCGCCGCGCTGCTGGTCAACACCGGCAACGCCAACGCCGGCACCGGCGAGCTGGGCCTGTCGCTGGCCAACGAAACCTGCGCCGCGCTGGCCGCGCAGCTGGGCGTGGACGCGGCGCAGATCCTGCCGTTCTCCACCGGCGTGATCCTGGAGCCGCTGCCGGCCGCCAAGGTCATCGCCGGCCTGCCGCAAGCCATCGCCGGCCTGAAGGCCGACAACTGGTACAACGCGGCCGAAGCCATCATGACCACCGACACGCAGCCGAAAGCCGGCTCGCGCACCGTCACCATCGGCGGCCACAGCGTGACCATGACCGGCATTTCCAAAGGCGCCGGCATGATCAAGCCGAACATGGCGACCATGCTGGGCTACCTGGCGCTGGACGCCAAGGTGGCGCAGCCGGTGCTGGAACAGCTGGTCAAGCATGCGGCCAACCATTCGTTCAACTGCATCACCATCGACGGCGACACCTCGACCAACGATTCCTTCATGCTGATCGCCACCGGCGCCGGCTCGCTGGAAGTGAACTCGGTGGACGCGCCGGAATACGCCGCCCTGCGCGACGCCGTCACCGAACTGTCGCTGTTCCTGGCGCAAGCCATCGTGCGCGACGGCGAAGGCGCGACCAAGTTCATGAGCATCGTCGTGGAAGAGGGCGCCAGCGTCGAAGAGTGCCGCAAGATCGCCTACTCGATCGGCCACTCGCCGCTGGTGAAAACCGCCTTCTTCGCCTCCGACCCCAACCTGGGCCGCATCCTGGCCGCGATCGGCTACGCCGGCGTGGACGACCTCGACGTCAGCAAGCTGAACCTGTACCTGGACGATGTGTGGGTGGCCAAGAACGGCGGCCGCAATCCGGATTACAAGGAAGAAGACGGCCAGCGCGTGATGCAGCAGGCCGAGATCACCGTGCGCGTGAAGCTGGCGCGCGGTACGGCCGCAGCCACCGTCTACACCTGCGACCTGTCGCACGATTACGTGTCGATCAACGCCGACTACCGCTCGTAAGATGTCGACGGCCCTCGAACAATTCCTGGTGCGCGCCGAGGCCTTGCTGGCGCGCGTGGAGGCGGTGCTGCCGCAGGCGCCGCGCGAGCCGGACTGGCGGCTGGGTTACGCCTTCCGCTGGCGCAAGCGCGCCAACAGCCCGAGCTATCTGCAGGCGGTGGCGCACGTGTCGGACATCGCGCTGGACGACTTGCAGCACATCGGTCCGCAGAAGGAGCAGATCGAGCAGAACACCCGCCAGTTCGTCAACGGCAAGCCGGCCAACAACGTGCTGCTGACCGGCGCGCGCGGCACCGGCAAGTCGTCGCTGATCAAGGCCTGCCTGAACCAGTTCGGCAAGGACGGCCTGCGCCTGATCGAGGTGGACAAGGCCGACCTGGCCGAACTGCCGGACATTGTCGACCTGGTCGCCGGGCGGCCGGAGCGTTTCATCATCTTCTGCGATGACCTGTCGTTTGAAGAAGGCGAGAGCGGCTACAAGGCGCTGAAGGTGGCGCTGGACGGCAGCATCTCGGCGCAGTCGGATAATGTGCTGATCTACGCGACCTCGAACCGCCGCCACCTGCTGCCGGAGCGCATGTCCGACAATATGAGCTACAAGCACGACGAAAACGGCGACCTGCATCCGGGCGAAACGGTGGAGGAAAAAATTTCGCTGTCCGAGCGCTTTGGCCTGTGGCTGACCTTCTATCCGTTCAAGCAGGATGATTACCTGACCATCGTCGGCCACTGGCTGTCGACCTTGGGCTGTACTGAAGCGCAGATCGAAGGCGCGCGCGCCGACGCCTTGCGCTGGGCCTTGCAGCGCGGCTCGCGCTCGGGCCGCGTGGCGTGGCAGTTCGCCAAGGACTACGCGGGGAAGCTCGCATGAAGCCGGTCGATGTGGCGGTAGGTATTCTGGTGAAGCCGAATGGCGACGTGCTGCTGGGCCAGCGTCCGGCCGGCAAGCCGTATGACGGTTACTGGGAATTCCCGGGCGGTAAGGTCGATCCGGGCGAGACGATACTGGAAGCGTTAAAACGCGAGTTTGTCGAGGAGCTGGGTTTGCAGATCCACAGCGCCGAAGAGTGGTGCGGTGTGGAGTACATCTACCCGCACGCGCACGTGCGGCTGCATTTCTACATCAGCCGCGACTGGTCCGGCGAACCGCAAAGCCTGGAAGGTCAGGCATTCGCGTGGCAGGGAACGGTGGGCGTGGAACCGCTGCTGCCAGCTACGATTCCATTGCTGGAGTGGCTGGAGCAGGTTCGGTACAGCTAGGATTACTCTTCTTCGAGCGGGTCTTTCGGTGGCGCGGCGGGGATGGCGTACTTTTCCTCGGCCCAGGCGCCGAGATCGATCTTCTTGCAGCGCTCCGAGCAGAAGGGGCGGTATTTATTCTCCGGTTTCCACTCCACCTTGGCGGAGCAGGTCGGGCATTCAACTACAGTGGTCATGAGGTTCGTCAGAAGTTACAAAGGGTGAGCTCGAATGGTACATCATCTTCCAGCGGCTTGGGTTTCAGGTCGCCGCCCTGCGAGGTAAAGCGCACCCACAGCATGTACTTGTTGGCCGAAATCTCCGGAATCGCGCCCTGCGCCTCGTCCAGCGTCAGGCGCAGCATCTGATACACCTTGCCCTGCAACATCTGCTGATAGCTGCCGGCGACGGCTATCATCTTTACCGGGCCGCCCGAATCGCGCAGCAGGCGCAGCACCAGGCCCAGCGCATCGAACAGCGGCGCCAGCGGCGCAAACCAGTTGGCGATGTCGTTAAAACGCTGCTCCGCCGGTCGCTTCTGCCACGCGTAGTAGGACGGCAAATCAAACTCGCAGGCGCCGCCCGGAATGATGGTGCGGCCGCGTATGCTCATCAGCCACTCGTTGTCACGCACGTTCTGCCCGGTCTTGCCCTGCGCGGCGACCAGCGCGCTGCTGACGCCGTCGACTTCGGCCAGGATCGCGTCCAGCGTTTCAGCCTGCACATTGGGATTCATGCGGTAGCCCAGCAGCGTTTGACGCTGGCGCTCCAGTTCTTGCAGCAGGTCGGATTTCAGATCGGCGCGGCCGGCCACTTCCAGCATGTCGAAGATGGTGGCCAGCGCAACGTGGTGCTGCATCGGATGTTCTTGATGCACAAAGAACTTGAATTTCTCGTACAAATCCTCCAGGCGCAGCAACGTGCGGATGCGCTCGTTGAAAGGATATTCGTAGACGATCAAAATAACATCCCTCTATAGATGGACTTGCAAAGAATTCTCGTGATTTTGAAGCAAGCCAAGCAAAATTACAAACGTTGCGAAGGCATTATTGCCCTATTCTGCGAAATTACCAGCGAATTTGCGGCGAAGTTGCTGATAAAAGGCGTGCAAACGGTCGACTTGGGCTTCCAGATCCCCGATTCCTGCATTATTGACAATCACATCGTCCGCCGCCGCCAACCTTTGCGCCCGGCTCACTTGCGCCGCCATGATGGCGCGGACTTGCGCCTCCGGCAAATTGTTACGCGCCATCACGCGGGCAATTTGCACTTGTTCGTCACAGTCTACCGCCAGCACGCGGCTGACCCGCGCACGCCACGTGCCGGATTCGATCAGCAGCGGCACCGCGTAGATGACGTACTTGCCGGTCGCCGAAGCCGCGGCGGCCAGCGCGGCGTCGCGGATGCGCGGATGCAAAATCGCTTCCAGTCGCGCCTTGGCGCCGGCGTCGCTGAACACCAGTTCGCGCATGCTTGCGCGGTCCATGGCGCCGCTGGCGTCAACGAACTCCTTGCCGAATTCGGTGGCGATGGCCGGCATGGCGGGACCATCGGGCGCGGTCATGCCATGGGCGATGACGTCGGTGTCGACGATGCTGGCGCCGCGCGCCGCGAACATGTCGGCCACCGTGCTCTTGCCGCTGCCGATGCCGCCGGTCAGGCCGACAGCGAAAGGCGCGCTGCTCATGGATGGACGACGCCCAGCGTGAAGGCGGTCAGCGGCGCGCCGTACAGCAGCGCGATCAGGCCGGCCGCCGCCAGGTAGGGGCCGAACGGAATCGGGTTATTGCGGCCGCGCCTGGCGAACACGATCAGGCAGATGCCGACCACCGCGCCGACGATCGACGACAGCAGGATGATGGCCGGCAGCATGGTCCAGCCCATCCACGCGCCCAGCGCCGCCAGCAGCTTGAAGTCGCCGTAGCCCATGCCTTCCTTGCCGGTGACCAGCTTGAACAGCCAGTACACCGACCACAGCGCCAGGTAGCCGGCCGCCGCGCCGATCACCGCGTCCTGCAGCGGCACGAAGGCGCCGTTGACGTTCATCAGCAGGCCGGCCCACAGCAGCGGGTAGGTCAGGTCGTCCGGCAGCAGCTGCGTGTCGAAGTCGATGAAGGTCATGGCGATCAGCGAGTACAGGAAAAACAGCGACGCCAGGCCGGTCCAGCCGCTGCCGAGGCGCCAGATCACCAGCGCCGACAGCGCGCCGGTCAGCAGTTCCACCAGCGGATAGCGCGGCGAGATCGGCGCCTTGCAGTTGCTGCACTTGCCGCGCAGGGCCAGCCAGCTGATCACCGGGATATTCTCCATGGCGGTGATCTGGTGCTGGCAGTGCGGACACGCCGAGCGCGGCGTCATCAGGTTGTAGCGGGTGGTGTGGGGCAGCGGCTTGTTGCTTTCTTCAGCCACATAGTTGTCCGACTCGCGCTGCATCATGATAGGCAGGCGGTGGATGACGACATTCAGGAAGCTGCCGAACAGCAGGCCGAACAAACCGGCGATGAGACTGATGGCGAGGTCGCCAGCAGGAGCGAACAGCAGGGTCGATTGCAGCATGGGCGTCAAAGAGCGGTAATGATCACGCGCCCATATTAAAGCATTGCCGCAGCGTTGCGAACGCTTTTTCGGAATACACTCCCCCGTCCGGGAGATAGTAAAAACATTGAGACAATGGCAATGTGGCAGCTCAGTTTATCCGCCCGGAGCGCACCTTGTCGTCGTATTACCAGACATTCCTGTTATTGCTGCTCGGGCTGGTGTTGCTGTGTCTGGCCACCGGCGCCGCATGGCTGCTGGGCCGGCGCCAGACGCAGCGCGTGTACGAGGCCCGCCTGCGCCTGCTGGCCGAACGCGAGCGGGTGGCGGCCAGCCTGCACGACACGCTGGTGCAAAGCATGCAGGGCATGATCCTGCGCTTCCAGGGCGTGGGCCACCGGCTGGCGAACGACAGCCCGGAGCGCGCCACCATCGACCACATCCTGGACCAGGCCGACGAGGTGCTGGCCGAGGGCCGCCACCAGATCCTGGCGCTGCGCATGCCGGTGGTCTACGGCGACAAGCTGAACCAGGCGCTGGCCGCCATCGGCCAGTCGCTGCAGGACAATTTCAATATCCCGTTCCGCATGCTGGTCAGCGGCCGGCCGTCGCCGCTGAACGGCGACCGCAGCGAGGACATCTACGCCATCGTGCGCGAGGCGCTGTACCACGCCTACCAGCACACGCAGGCCAGCAGCGTCGAGCTGGAGCTGGTGTATGGCTGCGAGTTCTTCACGCTGTATGTGCGCGACAACGGCAGGGAGACGGCGGGACCGCTGCGCGGCCTGGCGGCGATGCGCGACCGCGCCGCGCGCATGGGCGGCACGGTGGATGTGCTGACCTTGCCGGAGCAGGGCAGCGAGCTGGCGCTGAAGGTGCCCGGCGAGGTGTGCTACCAGACGCCGCGCCAGCTCGGCTGGCGCCGCCTGACGGCGTGGCTGCATCAGCTACATCATTGATTAGACCACCGCACCGAGCTTGAAGATCGGTAGGTACATCGCCACCACCAGGCCGCCGATCAGCACGCCCAGGATGACCATGATGGCCGGCTCCATCAGCGCCGACAGCGAGGCCACGGCCTCGTCGACCTCGTCCTCGTAGAAGTCGGCCACCTTGCCCAGCATGGCGTCCAGCGAGCCGGATTCCTCGCCGATGGAGACCATCTGCGTGACCATGTTGGGGAATACGTCGGCGTTCTGCATCGCCACCGTCAGGCTGGTGCCGGTGCTCACCTCGGTCTGGATGCGGCGCGTGGCGTCCAGGTAGACGGCGTTGCCGGCGGCGCCGCCCACCGAGTCCAGCGACTCGACCAGCGGCACGCCGGCGGCAAACATGGTCGACAGTGTGCGGGTCCAGCGGGCGATGGTGGCCTTGCGGATCACTTCGCCGAATACGGGCAGGCGCAGCAGCAGCTTGTCCATGAAGCGCTGCATCTTCAGCGAGCGCTGCCAGGCGCGGAAGAAGAAGTAGAGGGTGGCGAACAGGCCGCCGAAGATGATGTACCACCAGCTGACGAAGAATTCCGACAGCGCCATCACGAACAGCGTCGGCGCCGGCAGGTTGGCGCCGAAGCTGGCGAACACTTCCTTGAAGGCCGGCACCACCCAGATCATGATCACCGCCGTGACCAGGAAGGCCACCGCCAGGATCGACACTGGGTAGGTCAGCGCCGACTTGATCTTGCTCTTGATGGCCTGGGTCTTTTCCTTGTAGATCGCCAGCCGCGTCAGCAGGTCTTCCAGGATACCGGCCTGTTCGCCGGCGCCCACCAGGTTGCAGAACAGCGGATCGAAGTACAGCGGGAACTTGCGGAACGCCTGGTTCAGGCTGGTGCCGGTCTCGATGTCGGCGCGCAGGTCCATCACCAGCTTGGAGACGGAGGGATTGGCGTGGCCCTTGCCGACGATGTCGAACGACTGCAGCAGCGGCACGCCGGCCTTCATCATGGTGGCCAGCTGGCGCGTGAACAGCGTGATGTCCTTGTCGGTGACTTTCTTGCCGGAGCGGTAGGCCTTTTTCTTGACCTTGGTGACCATGATGCCCTGGCGGCGCAGCGTGACGTTGACCACCGCCTCGCCGCCGGCGCGCAGTTCGCCACGCACGGTCTTGCCGGTTTTGTCCTTGCCTTCCCAGGCGAAGACGGATTCCTTGACCTGGTTGCCCGATGTTGCCATGATCGTTTCCCGTTATTCGTTGGTGCAGCCGAGCACTTCTTCGAGGCTGGTCAAGCCTCCCTTGACCTTGACCAGGCCGGACTGGCGCAGCGACTTGACGCCTTCCGCTTCGGACTGGGCGGCGATCTGCATGGCGTTGCCGCTGGCCAGGATCAGCGATTCGATCGCCGGCGTGATCGGCATGATCTGGTAGATGCCGACGCGGCCCTTGTAGCCGCCGCCGTTGCAGCGCTCGCAGCCGACCGGGCCGTAGGGCTTCCAGCTGCCGTCCAGTTCCTCGGGCTTGAAGCCGGCCTTGATCAGCAGTTCCGGCGCGATGTCGACCGGCTGCTTGCAGCTGCACAGGCGGCGCGCCAGGCGCTGGGCGGTAATCAGGATCACCGACGAAGCGATGTTGAACGGCGCCACGCCCATGTTCATCAGCCGCGTTAGCGTCGACGGCGCGTCGTTGGTGTGCAGCGTGGAGAACACCATGTGGCCCGTCTGTGCCGCCTTGATGGCGATGTCGGCGGTTTCCAGGTCGCGGATCTCGCCGACCATGATGATGTCCGGGTCCTGGCGCAGGAAGGACTTCAGCGCCACCGGGAAGGTCAGGCCGGCCTTGTCGTTGACGTTGACCTGGTTGACGCCGGGCAGGTTGATCTCGGCCGGATCCTCGGCGGTGGAGATGTTGATGCCGGGCTTGTTCAGGATGTTCAGGCAGGTGTACAGCGACACCGTCTTGCCGGAACCGGTCGGGCCGGTGACCAGCACCATGCCGTAGGGCCGCTGGATGGCGTCCAGCAGCAGTTCCTTCTGGTCCGGGTCGTAGCCGAGGCTGTCGATGCCCATCTGCGCCTGGGTCGCGTCCAGGATACGCATCACGGTCTTTTCGCCGAACAGCGTCGGCAGCGTCGAGATCCGCAGGTCGATGGTCTTGGTCGGCGAGACGATCAGGCGCATGCGGCCGTCCTGCGGCACGCGCTTTTCCGAGATGTCGAGCTTGGCCAGCACCTTGATGCGCGAGACCAGTTTTTCCTTGATCGAAATCGGCGGCTGCGCGTGTTCCAGCAGCACGCCGTCGACGCGGAAACGCACCCGGTAGAATTTTTCGAACGGCTCGAAGTGCAGGTCGGAGGCGCCGAGGTTGACGGCGTCCATCAGCATCTTGTTGAGGAAGCGCACCACCGGCGCATCCTCCACCTCGTTGGCGGCGTCGGCCGCCGCGGCGGCGCTGGCGGCGGACGGCTGCTCTTCTTCGGCGAACTGGATGTCGGCGTCGTCGCCGGCCAGGTCGTTGATGCTCTGCTCGCTGCTCTTGTTGATGCGCGCCAGCAGTTGCAGCAGCGCGTCGTGCGGCACGATCACCGGTTCGACCGTGGACTCGGTCTGGAACTTGATCTGGTCCAGCGCCTGGATGTTGGTCGGATCGGAAATCGCCACCGACATCTTGTTGCCGCGCTTGGCCAGCGCGATCACGCGCTGCGTCTGCATCAGCTTGTTGTCGATGATCTTGGCCGGCAGCGCGTCGAGGTTCAGCGCGTTGACGTCCATCAGCGGATAGGCGAAGGTTTCGGCGCAGAAGGCGGCCAGCGCCTTCGATTCAATCGCGCCGCTCGACAGCAGCACGTCGATGAAGGCCAGTTTCTCGGCGATGGATTTTTTTTGCAGGGTCTCGGCCTGCGTGGCGGACAGGCGCCCGGCTTGCATCAATGCCCTCGCCAGCCCCGGCATCGGGGCGCCTGGCACTGCGTTCGGTAGGACTGCAGCCATAGAAGCGTCTGTCAGGTTGAGAGGGCGGATTGAGGTAAGTGAACCTCAGAATAATGCTCCTAGGCACTATTTTTGTAAAGCGTGCGCTTCGATTTTACTCCGCTCTGTTGCGCCCGCCCACGCGTTTGCGTGGTTTTACCCTGGCTAGCGGGCCTGCGGGCGTCGCAATTTGACGACTTTGATGGCCTGGTCGTGCACCTGCACCACCTCGACGATGCACTGGTCGACCTTCAGGCTGATGGGCGCGTCTGGAATTTCTTGCAACAGTTCCAGCAGCATGCCGTTCAGCGTTTTCGGACCGTCGAGCGGGAAGGCCAGGCCGAGGCGCTTGTTGACGTCGCGCAGCGGCGTGGCGCCGTCCAGCAGGCATTCGCCGTTGGCGTCCCAGCCGAAGGTTTCGGCCTTGGCGGCGCCTGGCGTGGAGGTGGTGAACTCGCCGATCATCTCTTCGATGATGTCGTCCAGCGTGACCAGGCCCTGCACCTCGCCGTACTCGTCGACGATGATGCCGAGGCGTTCCTTGTTCTCCTGGAAGTACTGCAGCTGGGTGAACAGCCGCGTGTCCTGCGGGATGAAGTAGGGCGGCGTCAGCAGTTCGCGGAAATGCTCGGTGGTCAGTTCCTCTTCCTGGTTCAGCAGCGCCACCGCCTTGCGCACGTGCAGGATGCCGACGATGCGGTTGATCTCGCCTTCGTAGACGGGCAGCTTGTTGTGGTAGCAGGTGGTCAGTTCGCGCTTGATTTCCTCGACCGGCAGTTCCAGGTTCAGCGCCTCGACCTGGGCGCGCGGCGTCATGATGTCTTCGACCGAGATGGTTTCCAGGTCGAACAGGTTGAGCAGGATGCTCTTGTGCTTTTGCGGGATGAAGTTGCCGCCTTCCAGCACGATCGAGCGCAGCTCTTCCGGCGACAGGCGTGGATCGTGGGCGTGCGAGCCGGCCTTGATGCCGAACACTTTCAGCAGCTGCGACACGAACAGGTTGACGAACCAGATCATCGGCTTGGACACCGCCATCAGCGGCTTCAGCACCATGCTGGTCGGCAGGGCGATTTTTTCCGGGAAGGTGGCGCCGATGACTTTCGGCGAAATCTCGGCAAACACGATCAGCAGGAAGGCCACCACGCCGGTGGAGATGGTGATGACGTTGTCGTCGTGGCCGAAGGTCTGGATCGCCAGCGAGGTGACCAGCGCGGTGGCGGCGGCGTTGAACAGCGTGTTGGCGATCAGCACCAGCGACAGCAGCTTGTCGGTGCGGTCCAGCAGCCACAGCGTGGTGATGGCGCGGCGGCTGCCGCGTTTGGCTTCATGGCGCAGGCGATAGCGATTGGCCGCCATCAGGGCGGTTTCCGCCATCGCGAAGAAGGCCGAACACAATATCAGGAAGAAGAGTGCAAGAAATTGCACCCAAAGTGGCACGGTATCCAAGGGTCACCGTAAAGAATCTTGCATGGGGAAAGTGGGCAACCGATCAGGCGCCAGCGCAAAGCAACAGTTTTAGATTCTAAGGCAATGATGAGTTGCGTGCAAGTTTGATGATGTTGTTGTACTTTGGAGGGAGGTTAGAACAACTCGTCAAGCTGTTCGAAAAATAGGCGTTTTGTCGTGGCGTCCTGGACACCGAGCGCGGCCAGGAATTGCGCTGCTGCGTTGTCGGACACATCCTCGCGCAGGTTGCGGTGGACAAAGGCGATGTCGAGCCAACGGTCGGCCTTGCCGCCCCGGCCGAGGTCGATGAAATACAGTTCGTCGTTGTTGGTGACGAAGATATTGCTGTCGCCGAGGTCGCCGTGGGAAAAGACCAGGTCTTCGTCCGGCATCGTGGCCTTCAGCCGGGCCAGCAGGTCTTGTGGCGTGGCCAGGCCGGGCCATGCGCAGAAATCGTAGTCCTCGTCGATCAGCTCGTTGCCGACCAGGTAGGCCAGCTCGCGCAGACGGATGGCGGCGCTGGCGTCGAACGGGCAGCTGGCGATGGAGATGGATTGCAACTGGCGTAGCGCTTCGTGGAACAGCGTTGTTACGGGCCGCCCAGCCTCGATCAATGACGACAGCGGGACGCCGGGGATGGCGCGGGTGATCATGTGCTCGTGGCCGTCCTCCTGCGCGGTCAGAACGACTTCCGGCACGTTCAGCTTGCCGGACAGCCATTGCATGACGCTGGCTTCGCGTTGCACGCTGTAGGTGGTGTTGGCGTAGACCGATGGCGAAGTCTTCAGAAAATAAAGTTCGTTGCCGCGCTCGAAGCTGTGCACCCGGCATGGCGATTCGCCGATCCGGTCACGCTGCAGGACGGCGTCACCGATGAAGCGTCGGATGGTGTGCGGCATTGTCTGGTTGCGCGCCATGTGTCGCCTCAGTATTTGAAGATGAGCGGCAGCGCCGGGCGGAAGTCGTGGTGCAGGCCGCGTGCTTCGTGGTCGAAGCTGATTTCCAGCAGTTGCGGGCCTTCGGCGAAGGTGATGCCGCTGGCTTGGGCGGCGGGCGAGAGCGTCGACGCCGACGGCAGCGTGCAGCGCAGGCCGGTGATGGCGCCGAGGCCGGCGGCGTGGCGCAGCGGCTGCCGGCGCTCATCTTCGAAAAATTCGGACGCCTTGCCGGCGGAGGTGCAGAACCACATCGGCTCCGTCAGCGGCGCGTCGGTGGCGATGCCGATCTGCATGCCGGGCGGCAGGTAGGCCGGCGCGTAGTTCCAGGTTGCGAACGGCACGGCGGGACGGAAGCAGACGCCGAACGGCGAGGCGTCGGCGCCGGACAGGCGTTCGCGCAGCATGGTGGGCCGCGTGGTCTGGTTGGCGATTTCCGTTTCATCGGCCATCCACAGCAACTCGATGAAGGCGTTGGCGAAGCAGAAGCGGCGGTTGGCCGTACCCTGGCCCGGATGAACGTTGCCGGAGCCTTCGCTCAGGCCGAACGCGCGCAGCGCTTCGGCTTCCGCGCCGCCCGACGCCACGCGGATGAACAGGTGGTCTATCTGCATAACAGGAAGGCATGAGCGGCGATCGGCGCGCCGTTTTCCTGGCGCGCTTCCAGCGCCTGCGTGGCCAGCACCGTGAAGCCGGTTTCCGCCGCCAGGCGGCGCAGGTAGTCCGGCGTGTGCGCGTAGCGGTTGGAAGGACGCAGCACATAGTCGGCATCATCGCCCGCCTCGACCGAGAAGCAGAAGCGGCCGCCGGGACGCAGCGCCGCATGGACGGCCTTGAACACCGGCGCCAGATCGCCGATGTAGACGAAGACGTCGGCCGCGACGGCCAGATCCCATGTGGCCTGGCGGCCGTCCAGATAAGTCAGCAGGTCGGTGCATGCCAGTTCGTCGTACAGGCCGCGTTCGGCCGCCTTGTCGAGCATCTGCTGCGACAGGTCGACGCCGTCCAGCCGGCGCGAATAAGCGCGCAGGTAAGGGCCGCACAAACCGGTGCCGCAGCCCAGGTCCACGGTGGCCAGCTCCGAAGCCGGCGCCACGTGGCGCAGCAGCGCATCCAGCACGGCCGGCGTCTGGTAGCCCAGCACCTCGGTCAGATGCTGGTCGAAGTGGTTGGCGTACTGGTCGAACAGCGAACGCACGTAATCGTTCGGCAGCGCGGCCGGCGTTGCGCCAGCGCCCACCGACGCCAGTGCAAAGGCGATGGTTTCGGGATTGTCGCCATGCGCCAGTGCGGCCTGGTAGGCGGCGATGGCTTCCTCGCGCCGTCCCATCGCGCGCAGCGTGTTGCCGCGATAGTAGTGGGCCAGCGCGTAGTCCGGCCTGTTTTTCAGCGCCTGGTCGTAGCTGTCCAGCGCGGCGGCGAATTCGCCCAGCCGTTGCAAGGACGCGCCTTGCGCGCTGTAGGCTTCCGCCCAATCGGGACGCAGGTGGATGGCGCGGTCGAAGCTTTCCACCGCCTCCGGCAGAATGCGCAGACAGTGCAGGGCATTGCCGCGTGCCAGCCATGCATCGGCGTAGCGGTCCTTGATGTTGAGCGCATTCTCGGCCGCGCCCAGCGCATCGAGATAACGGCCCTGATCCTGCAGGATGATGGCGCGGTTGCAGTGCGCTTCCGCGTAATTCGGCTGGATCTGCAAGGCGCGCTGATAGCTGTCCAGCGCTTCGTCCAGCCGACCGAGCCGGCGCAGCGCGTTGCCGCGGTTGCTCCATGCCATGGCGTACGACGGTTGCAGCACCAGCGCGCGCTCGTGGCTGGCCAGCGCCTGGTCGGCGCGGCCGGCGTCCAGCAGCGCCACGCCGAGATTGCAGTGTGCGTTGGCCTGTGCGCCATCGACGGCGATGGCCTGCGAGATCAGATCGATGGCGCCCGCCGCATCGCCCTGCTGGCGTGCGATCACGCCCAGCAGGTGCAATGCGTCGAAGCGGCGCGGGTCGAGCTCCAGCACCTGTCGGTACAAGGCTTGCGCTGGTTCGAGCCGGCCCTGCTGGTGCAGTTCGACGGCTTGTTGGAGGAGGGAGGCAAGCAGGGATTCAGTCATAGCCCGCATCTTAGCCGATGCGTGAATTCTCTCCAATTGTTTCAATTTGACAATATTTTCTATCGTGTTAGCATTTGAATAATGCTAACTTCATGTATCCGCCATGCGCTTACCTCTGTTTATGCTTGCCGCCACCTTCCCCCTGGTGGCCCTGGGACAGGCGATGCCGCCGCTGGTGCCGGTGACCAGCTTCGCCAAGATGGACCAGTACTACAATCCGGTGATGTCGCCCGATGGCAAGCACCTTGCCATCACAGTGCGCGTCCCGGTGGACGCGCGTACGGTGCCGATGGTCAGCTTCTACAGCCTGCCCGATCTGAAGCTGGAAGGGACGGTGCGCATGCCGGCGTTCGAAGTGCCGGCCAGCTATACCTGGGTTGGCAACACGCGGGTGGTGGTGCAGAAAGCGATCGAGGTGGGGTCGCGCGAACGGCCGCAGATCACCGGCGAGCTGCTGGCCATGGACTTCGATGGCAAGCATCAGCAATATCTGTATGGCTGGGACGTGAGCATGTATGGCCGCAACCGCTACAGCCCCGACGAGGGCTATGCCTATCCGGTTTATGTCTACAGGCAGATGAATGACCATCTGCTGGTCGGCACCTACCAATGGGATCTGGACCAGAGCTCCTTGTATGACTTTGACAGCCGTAACGGCCTGCGCAAGCTGGTCGCGACGGTGAAGTCGCCGAGAGCGTCGTTTGTGGTCGACAACGCCGGCAAGCCGCGCTTCGCCACCGGGACCGATGAGGAAGGCTACGATCTGGTGTGGCGGCTGAATGACGCCACCTCGGCCTGGGAAAAATTCCAGCTGCAACAGAACGACACGCGGCTGACGCCGTTCGGTTTCTCGCCCGACAATCGCACCTTCTATGCCTGGCAGGCGGAGGCGGAAGGGCGCGTCAAGGTGATCAGCGAAGACGTGGCAGGCGGTAACCGCAAATTGTTGGCCGAAGATACGCTGGGCAGCGTGGGTTCGCTGGAATTTGGTGGACCGGAGGAAACCCCGCTGGTGGTTTATTCCGCCCTCGGCCGCCCGAAAGTCACTTACCTGGACCCTGCCAATCCGGACACCCCGCTGCTGAAGGACATGGCGCGCCAGTTCCCCGACCACGTGGTCCGGCTGGTCAGCGAGTCGGCCGACCAGAGCCAGGTGCTGTTCTGGGTGATCAGCGACCGCGATCCCGGAGCCTATTACCTGTACAACCGCAAGACCAACAAGGCCGACATGCTGTTCGCCTCGATGGACGAGATCGACCCGGAACATATGGCGGTGCGCCGCCCGGTCCTGTTCAAGGCGCGTGACGGCCAGGAGATCGATGGCTATCTGACGCTGCCGGCGTTCAAGACGGCGCACAAGCCGCCGTTGATCCTGATCCCGCATGGCGGCCCCTACGGCTATCGCGACAGCTGGTATTTCGACAGCGATGCACAGTTCCTGGCCAACCGCGGCTACGCGGTGCTGCAAGTGAATTTCCGCGCATCGGGCGGCCGTGGTGAGGGCTTTGAACGTCAGGGCTACCGTCAGTGGGGCGGCAAGATCATGGACGATCTGGTGGATGGCGTGAAATGGGCGGTGGCCCAGGGCGAAGTGGACGGCTCGAAGATGTGCGTATATGGCGTCAGCTTCGGCGGTTACTCGGCGCTGATGCTGGCCTCGCGTGAACCGGACTTGTTCAAGTGCGCGGTAGGCTACGCCGGGGTGTACGACGTCGGTCTGTTGCAGACGGAGGAAGGCGTTGCCGGCAACAGCCGGCGGATCGCCTGGAATAAGCGTGTCTTCAGCGAAGACAAGGCCGAATGGGCGCGATATTCGCCCAATCTGCATGCCGACACCATCAAGGCTGGCGTACTGCTGATCCACGGCGGCAAGGACAAGCGGGCGCCGAAGGAGCATGCCTTCCTGATGAAAGCCGCGCTGGAGAAGGCCGGCCATCCGCCCGAGTGGTATTACGTGGATTACGAAGGCCACGGTTTCTATGACACCGAAAACCAGGTGGAGGTGTACCGCCGCCTGGAAACCTTCTTTGCCAAGTACCTCGGCAAGCCGCGCTGATCAGCTGCCGCGATAGGTGGAGTACGCCCACGGCGACACCACCAGCGGCACGTGGTAGTTCTGGCTGGCGTCGGCGACACCGAAGGCCAGCGTCACCTCGTCGATGAATTTCGGTTCCGGCAGCGTCACGCCCTGGGCGTCGAAATACGCACCAGCGCTGAACACCAGTTCATATTTGCCCTGTTTCAGTGCGTCGCCTTCCAGCAGCGGAGCGGCGCAGCGGCCGTCGGCGTTGGTGACGTCGGTTTTCAGCAGCTCCCGCCCCTGCGATCCCACCGCGTACAAGGCCAGCTGGACGCCGGCGCCCGGCTTGCCCTGGGTGATGTCGAGAACGTGCGTGCTGAGTTTGCCCATGTTCGGTCCTATATCCGTAGGTTATGAGTATCTATTGTACAAATCATATACCGCCATGCGCGCAGGCATATATGATTAGAGTTATATTCCCCATAGACTTGCCTGCGCCATGACCACTTACGACAACTATCCGCGCGACATGATCGGCTACGGCCCGAAACCGCCGCACGCCCAGTGGCCCGACCAGGCCCGCGTGGCCCTGCAATTCGTGCTGAACTACGAAGAGGGCGGCGAAAACAGCGTGCTGCACGGCGACGCCGGTTCCGAGACCTTCCTGTCCGAGATCATCGGCGCGGCCTCGTTCAGCAACCGCCACATGAGCATGGAGTCGCTGTACGAGTATGGTTCGCGCGCCGGCTTGTGGCGCTTGCTGCGCATGTTCGAGGAACGCAAGCTGCCGCTGACGGTGTTTGGCGTGTCGATGGCGCTGAAGCGCAATCCGGAGGCGGTGGCGGCCTTCCAGCAGCTGGGACACGAAATCGCCTGCCACGGCCTGCGCTGGATCACCTATCAGAACATGGACGAAGCCACCGAGCGCGCGCACATGAAGGAAGCCGTGGACATCATCCGCGAGCTGACCGGCAGCGCGCCGCAAGGCTGGTACACCGGCCGCGATTCGCCGCAGACGCGCAAGCTGGTGATGGAGCACGGCGGCTTCCGCTACGACGCCGACCACTATGGCGACGACCTGCCGTTCTGGCAGCAGGTCGGCTACACCGACGCGCAGGGCCAGGCCGTCAGCGCGCCGCAGCTGATCGTGCCATACACGCTGGACACCAACGACATGCGCTTCGCCGCCGCGCAGGGCTTCAACTCCGGCACGCAGTTCTTCGATTACCTGAAGGATGCCTTCGACGTGCTGTACGCCGAGGGCGATCCGAACGGCCTGAATCAGCCGAAGATGCTGTCCATCGGCCTGCACTGCCGCATCGTCGGCCGTCCGGCGCGCGCGGCTGCGCTGGCGCGTTTCCTCGACTACGTGCAGAAGCACGACAAGGTCTGGATCACGCGCCGTATCGATATCGCCGAACACTGGCGCAAGGTTCACCCATTTGTAGATTGAGATCGTGATGTCCGAACCCATACGCTTTTACTTCCGTGGCGCTGTCCAGGAAATCCATGACGCCGCACCGACCCGCACCGTGCTGCAGCACCTGCGCGAGGATCTGCATTGCACCGGCACCAAGGAAGGTTGCGCCGAAGGCGATTGCGGCGCCTGCACGGTGGTGGTGGGCAGCCTGAATGCGGCCGGCCAGCTGGAGATGAAGGCGGTGAACTCCTGCATCCAGTTCGCACCGACGCTGGACGGCAAGGCATTGTTCACGGTGGAGGACATGCAGCAGCCGGACGGCGCGCTGCATCCGGTGCAGCAGGCGATGGTGGAATGTCACGGCTCGCAATGCGGTTTCTGTACGCCGGGCTTTGTCATGTCGCTGTGGGGCATGTACCTGGACAAGTATGGCAAGCCGGCGCAGCGCAAGCAGATCGACGACTGCCTGTCCGGTAACCTGTGCCGCTGCACCGGCTATCGCCCGATCATCGACGCGGCGCACCGCATGACCGAGCTGCCGAAGGTGGCGTTCGACCGCGCGGCATTGACGCAGCAGCTGCAAGCCTTGCAGCGTGAAGCCGGTTCCACCTACACCGCGCGCGGCCAGTCGTTCCACGCGCCGCGTACGCTGGAAGAACTGGTGGCGCTGCGCGCCGCGCATCCGAAAGCGACGCTGCTGGCCGGCTCCACCGATATCGGCCTGTGGGTCACCAAGCAAATGCGCGAGCTGGGCGACATCATCTACCTCGGCCACGTCACCGCGCTGCAAAGCGTGCAGCAGCAGGACGGCATGCTGGAAATCGGCGCCGGCGTGTCGCTGAACGCCGCCTACGAGGCGCTGTGCAAACTGTATCCGGCGCAGCTGGGCGAGTTGTGGCAGCGCTTTGCCTCGCTGCCGATCCGTAACGCCGGCACCCTGGGCGGCAATGTCGCCAACGGCTCGCCGATCGGCGACTCGATGCCGTGGCTGATCGCGCTGGGCAGCGAGGTGGTGCTGCAAGGCCCGTCCGGCCGCCGCGTGCTGGCGCTGGAAGCCTTCTATCTCGATTATCAGAAAAAGGATTTGCAGGCCGACGAATTCGTCGCCGCCGTGCGCGTGCCGCTGCCGCGCGCCGGCGTGCAGTTCCGTACCTATAAACTGGCCAAGCGCTTCGACCAGGATATCTCCGCCGTGTGCGCGGCGTTTGCCTTTACGCTGGATGGCGACAAGGTGATTGACGCGCGCATCGCGTTCGGCGGCATGGCGGCCACGCCGCGCCGCGCGCCACGTGCCGAAGCAGCGCTGACCGGGCTGTCCTGGAGCGAGACCAATCTGCGCGTGGCGATGGACCAGCTGGCACAGGACTTCGCACCGCTGTCGGACATGCGCGCGTCGAGCACCTATCGCATGCAGACGGCGCAGAATCTGCTGCGCCGCTTCTGGCTGGAGACGCGCACCGATGCACCGCTTGCGGCCGATGCCGTCAACGCTTTCGCTTGCCGCGCCTGAAAGGAGCCATCATGAACCAACCCGTTGCTCCCGCCGCGATTGCGGAATCCGCATGGAAGGCCGTGGGCGTCTCGCGTCCGCACGAATCGGCCGAGCTGCATGTGCTGGGCCAGGCCACCTACACCGACGACATCCCCGAACTGCAAGGCACGCTGCATGCGGCGCTGGGCCTGTCGTCCAAGGCGCATGCGCGCATCACGGCGATGGATCTGGCGCCGGTGCGCAGTGCACCGGGCGTGGTGGCGGTGTACACCGCCGAGGATATCGTCGGCACCAACGATTGCGGGCCGATCATCCATGACGATCCGATCCTGTCGGCCGGCGAGGTGCTGTATGTCGGCCAGCCGATCTTCATCGTGGTGGCGGATACGCATGACAATGCCCGCGGCGCCGCCCGCCGCGCGGTGATCGCCTATGACGAACTGCCGGCGATTTTCACGCCGCAGGAAGCCAAGGCCGCCAACTCGTACGTGCTGCCGCCGATGCAGCTGACGCGCGGCGACTACCAGACCGCCTTCGACATGGCGCCGCGCGTGGTGAAGGGGCAGCTGTTCGTCGGCGGCCAGGAACAGTTCTATCTCGAAGGCCAGATCGCCTACGCGATTCCGAAGGAAGACAACGGCCTGCTGGTGCAATGCTCGACGCAGCACCCGAGCGAGATGCAGCACGTGGTGGCGCATGCCATCGGCGTGCATTCGCACAAGGTGCAGGTAGAGTGCCGCCGCATGGGCGGTGGCTTTGGCGGCAAGGAGTCGCAGTCGGCCTTGTGGGCGGCGTCGGCCGGCATCGCCGCTTCGAAGCTGCGCCGCCCGGTCAAGCTGCGCGCGGACCGCGATGACGACATGCTGGTGACCGGCAAGCGTCACTGCTTCTTCTATGAGTACGAAGTCGGTTACGACGACAACGGCAAGATCCTGGCGGCCAAGGTGGATATGACCTTGCGCGCCGGCTTCTCGGCCGATCTGTCGGGGCCCGTGGCGACGCGGGCGGTCTGCCACTTCGACAACACCTATTATTTGTCGGACGTGGATATCCGTGCCGGCTGCGGCAAGACCAACACGCAGTCGAATACGGCGTTCCGCGGTTTCGGCGGCCCGCAAGGCGCGATTGCGATCGAATACATCGTCGATGAAATTGCGCGCAACCTGGGACGCGATGCGCTGGATATCCGCCGCCTGAATTTCTACGGCACGACGGAACGCAATGTCACGCCGTATGGGCAGGAAATCGTCGACAACGTGATCGAGGCGCTGACGGCGGAGCTGGAGCAGACCAGCGAGTACCGCGCGCGCCGCAAGGCGATCGAGGCTTACAACGCTTCCAGTCCGGTGCTGAAGAAAGGGCTGGCGCTGACGCCGCTGAAGTTCGGCATCGCCTTCAATGTCACGCACCTGAACCAGGCCGGCGCGCTGGTGCATGTGTACGTGGATGGTTCGGTGCTGGTGAATCACGGCGGCACGGAGATGGGGCAGGGCATCAACACCAAGGTGTTGCAGGTGGTGGCGCATGAACTGGGCCTGGACCTGTCGCACGTGCGCATCACGGCGACCGATACCAGCAAGGTGGCGAATACCTCGGCCACGGCGGCGTCCACCGGCGCGGACCTGAACGGCAAGGCGGCGCAGGATGCGGCGCGGCAGATCCGCGAACGTCTGGCTGCTTATGCGGTCAAGCTGTATGGCGACGAGGACGGCCAGCCGGTGCGCTTCTTCGACAACCATGTGCACGTCAACGGCCACAAGGTGCTGTTCGCGGAGCTGGTGCAGAAGGCCTACCTGGCGCGCGTGCAGCTGTGGTCCGACGGTTTCTATGCGACGCCGAACCTGCACTGGAATCCAAAGACGATGAACGGTCATCCGTTCTCCTACTACGCTTACGGCGCTGCGGTGTCGGAGGTGGTGGTGGATACGCTGACCGGCGAGTGGAAGCTGCTGCGCGCGGACGCCCTGTACGATGCGGGCCGCTCGCTGAATCCGGCCATCGATATCGGCCAGGTCGAAGGGGCTTTCATTCAGGGCATGGGCTGGCTGACCACCGAGCAGCTGTGGTGGAACGCGGCGGGCAAGCTGATGACGCATGCGCCGTCCACCTACAAGATTCCTGGCATCTCCGATTGCCCGGAGGATTTCCGCGTGAAGCTGTTCGATAACGGCAATGTGGAGGACAGCATTCACCGTTCGAAAGCGGTGGGCGAGCCCCCGCTGCTGCTGCCGTTCTCGGTGTTCTTTGCGATTCGCGATGCGATTTCCGCTGTGGGCGGGCATCGCGTGAATCCGCCGTTGAACGCGCCGGCGACCAGCGAAGAGATTCTGCGGGCCGTGTTCGCGGTGGAAATGGCGGCCTGATATGAACGAGTGGCTGACAGCGCAGGTGTCGGAGCCGGCAGTGCTGGTGACCGTGGCGATCGTGGAGGGCTCCGGCCCGCGCGAACCCGGCGCCAAGATGCTGGTGACGGCGCGCGGCCAGCACGACACCATCGGCGGCGGACATCTGGAGATGTGCGCGGTGGAACTGGCGCGCGCGATGCTGAAGGACGCGGCCAGCCGACACGAGGTGACGAGCGATGCGACAGCGACCGGCGTGGGCGCGCGCATCGAACGTTACGCCCTCGGTCCGACGCTGGGCCAGTGCTGCGGCGGCGTGGTGCATCTGGCGTTTGAGCCGGTCGAGGCATCGCTGGCGGCCGTGCTGGCCGGCTTGCGCGCGCGCCGGCGCGAAGACAACTGGCGACTCAGCGCCATCGACGGTGCACCGGTCGCGCTGCTGCTTGGCGCGGACGGCGCCGTCGTCGCCGGTGCAGGCCGGGGCAAGGCAGGAGAGGCGGGCGCCTTCGGCCCCGCCTTCCCGACGGTGGACCGCGAACGCGGCACGCATGTGCTGCGCGACACGGCCGGCCGCCGCTGGCTTGCCGATCCATGCTTCGCGCCGCGTGCGCACCTGGTGCTGTTCGGCGCCGGCCACGTCGGCGCGGCCATCGTCCGCATGCTGGGCGAACTGCCGTGCACCGTCACCTGGGTGGACGAGCGCGAGGACATGTTCCCCGCCAGCGTGCCGCCCAACGTCACCGTGGAAGCCAGCGATACGCCGGAAGCCGCAGTGGCCGGTGCGCCGGATGGCGCAAGCTACCTCGTCATGACCCACAGCCACGCACTGGACCAGCGCCTGTGCGAAACCATCCTGGCCCGCGAAGACGTGGGCTGGTTCGGCTTGATAGGTTCCAACACCAAGCGCGTGCAGTTCGAGCGCCGCATGGCCGCGCGCGGCCTGCCGCAAGACCGCATCGACAATATGGTCTGCCCCATCGGCCTGCCGGGCATCACCAGCAAGCTGCCGGCCACCATCGCCGCCTCCGTGTGCGCGCAGTTGCTGATGGTGTGGGAGGCGCAGCAAATCGCCGCCCTCAACGCGCCGGCGCGGCTGGCCGTCGCAAGCTAAACTACGCATTCAGATTCAAGAAAGATCACCATGAACACCAACCTGCAAGCCTACCGTGGCAGCTTGCTGCACTTTCTCGCCGATCCGGCCTTCAGCGAACATTCGCACGCGTGGCACGAAGACGGCCTGCTGATCGTCGCCGACGGCAAGGTCCAGGCGGCGGGCGACTACGCCACCTTGCACGCCACGCTGCCGCCGGGGACCGTGGTGCACGACTACAGCGGCAAGCTGCTGATGCCGGGCTTTATCGATACCCATATCCATTATCCGCAGAGCGACATGATCGCCTCGCCGTCGGAAGGCCTGCTGCCATGGCTGGAGACCTACACCTTCCCGACCGAGCGCCAGTTTGAAGACAGCGCGCACGCCGCCGACGTGGCCGACTTCTTCCTCGACGAGCTGCTGCGCTGCGGCACCACCACCGCCATGGTCTACTGCACCGTACACCCGCAATCGGTGGACGCCTTCTTCACCGTTAGCGAGCAGCGCGGCCTGCGCATGGTGGCCGGCAAGGTGATGATGGACCGGAACTGTCCCGACTTCCTGCGCGACACCGCCGAATCCGGCGCGCGCGACACCGAAGCGCTGATCCAGCGCTGGCACAAGCGCGGCCGCGCGCTGTACGCCATCACGCCGCGCTTCGCGCCGACGTCCACCGAACGCCAGCTGCAGCTGGCCGGCGAGCTGGCGGCCGCGTATCCGGACACCTTCATCCAGACCCACGTGTCGGAAAACGAAGCCGAATGCGCGTGGGTGCGCGAGCTGTTCCCCAACTCGCGCAGCTACATCGACGTCTACGACAGCTACGGCATGATGCGCCCGCGCGCCATGTACGGCCACTGTATCTGGCTGAATGAGCGCGACCGCCAGCGCATGGCCGAAACGCAGTCCGCCGCCGCCATCTGCCCGACCTCCAACCTGTTCCTCGGCAGCGGCCTGTTCGACTTCGAACGCGCCGACGACGCCGGCGTGCTACTCTCGCTGGCCACCGACGTCGGCGGCGGCACGTCGTTCTCCATGTTGCAAACGATGAATGAAGCCTATAAAGTAGCGCGCTTGAAGGGCAGTTACCTGCCGGCCTTGCGGATGTTTTACCTGGCCACGCTGGGCGCGGCGCGCAGCATGCAGCTGGAAGGCACGATCGGCAATTTCGCCGCCGGTGCGGAGGCGGACTTCATTGTCGTCGATCCGCAAGCCACGCCGCTGCTGCAACGCCGCACCGCGCGCAGGGAGAGCCTGGAAGAGCTGCTGTTCGCGTTGGCGCTGCTGGGCGACGACCGCGCGATCGCCGCGACCTATTCGGCGGGCCGCCAGGTGCATGTCCGTGAAACGACTTAATTAAGGATACACATGAAGAACAACCTCAAAGCCCTGGCGCTTGCCGCCGCCGTGTTCTGCGCCATGCCGCATGCGCAGGCGGCCAACGCCAACGAGGAGGCCACCAAGCGCCACTTCGCCGCGCTGATCGCGCCGGGCAAGGAGCCGAAACTGGCCGAGCTGACGATGTTCTTCACCATGATGCCGAAGGGCGGCGACCTGCACCACCACTACTCGGGCGCGATCTACGCCGAGCAGTACCTGGAGTGGGTGGACAAGGAAGGCTTCTGCGTCAACAAGACCAGCTACACCATCGAGAAGGCCAAGCCTTCCGCCGGCTGCCTGTCGGGCCAGGACGTGATGCTCGATAACATCGTGCTGGCCAACCTGCTGCAACGCTGGTCGGACAAGGACTTCTACAACCACAGCGCGATCCAGTCGCCGCCGGACCGCCAGTTCTTCGACACCTTCGCCTATTTCAATCCGGTGGCGTCGACCAACGCGGTGGACGGCCTGCAGCGCCTGAAACAGCGCGCCGTGCAGGAAAACCTGAGCTACATCGAAACCATTTACGAGATCGCGCCGATCGCCCAGGATGCGGACTTCGACAGGAAGGCGCAAGCCGGCAGCCTGACCGACGCCGACTTCGCCGCCCTGATCGCCAAGCTGGACAAGGACCAGGCCTTCCAGGGCTGGATCGGCGCCTACCTGAAAAACGTCGACACGGTCAGCGCCGGCATCGACGACGCCAACTTCACGCTGCGCTACCAGCCGTTCGCGCTGCGCTTCCTGTCGCCGTCGCAGGTGTTTTCGCAAATCGTTTCCAGCTTCAAGCTGGCGACCTCGAATCCGAAGATCGTCGGCGTCAACATTGTCGGACAGGAAAGCGTGCACGTCGCCATGCGCGACTACGAGCTGCACATGCAGATGTTCAAATTCCTGAAATCCCAATACCCAGGCGTGAAACTGGCGCTGCATGCCGGCGAGCTGTCGCTGGGCATGGTGGAGCCGGAAGGCCTGACCTTCCACATCAAGGATGCGATCGACGTCGCCGGCGCCAGCCGCATCGGCCACGGCATGGACATCGCCCACGAGAGCAATCCGCTGGCCATCATGAAAAAGATGCATGATCAGAAGATCGCGGTCGAGGTCAACCTGAGCAGCAACGACTTCATCCTCGGCATCAAGGGCCAGGCGCATCCCGTCACGCTGTACCGCAAATACGGCGTGCCATTCGTGCTGTCGACCGACGATGCCGGCGTTTCGCGTAATAATTTGTCGGGCGAGTACGTGCAGTACGCGGCCCGCTACCAGCCGGACTACGCCGAAGTCAAAAAACTGTCATACGACAGCATCCGTTATTCCTTCCTGAATGACGCGGACAAACAACGTCTTTTGAAGGCATTGGACGGGAAGTTCGCCAAATTCGAAGCGGAAATTGCTGCATCGCAACCAAAGGCTGGCCGCTAAACTGGCGGCCCCGACCGGCGTTTGTGGCGGGTAACCCACAAACGCCGGATTTGTTACAAACTCAATCCCTCCTGACGACGATTCTCACGTTGTCACAAACCACTATCGCTATCATTGGAAAATATTCTTCTGATAACTGTGTGGTCAGCTTGCGACACAAATCCCTCTGTATTTCACCGCTTTTTGTTTTTTAGGCAATGAAAAGAATTCATGCTGCCAGAGCTGACATATAATTTCGCGGTTTGTTTACAGGCGGCAAGAGCATGAGCTTTTTGTGACGAAAATATGACGTATTTATATATTTATCGTCTGAATTTCTAAGCTAAATCGTATTTGTCATGCAATTTTGAGTAATGCATAGTTCAAGGGAAATGATCCAAAAAAGCAAGTTTATTGCTTACTCCACAGTCCAGAATTCGTAGTACACCGGGCCGGTGACGCAGCTTATTTATGTCACAAGCTTGTCATAAATGCGTCATCGGCCTGACATATTTGGCCGTTACACTCACCCGCTGCCCACTGGCACGCCGGGGTTGGGACGGCAAGACCAGTTGCAGCAAACGTAAAGAGGAACACCTGCTATCCGTAAGGGTTCCATATAACTATTAGTCTTTTTTGGGGTTATACAATGATCAATCATAAACGGCTCAAGCTGACGCAGATGGCGTTCAGCCTGTCTCTCGCGCTAGCGACGGTACCGGCCTTGGCACAGAACACCACGTCGGCGATCGGCGGCCACATCGTTACCGGCGACGGCAAGCCAGCTGCCGGCGCAGTGGTTTCCATCGTGCACACCGAATCGGGTTCGGTAACCAATGTCGTGACCGATGCCGAGGGCCGTTATGTCCAGCGCGGTCTGCGTACCGGCGGTCCGTACACCATCACCATCACCAAGGATGGCGTCAGCGAAAAACGCGAAGGCGTGTACATCCAGCTGGCGGAAACCGCCAACGTGGACGCCACCCTGGGCGCGCAGATGCAGACCGTGACCGTTGCCGGCGCCGGCGGCCGTTCGGACAAGTTCTCGAAAACCGCGATGGGTGCTGGCACCAGCATCAGCGCCACCGAGCTGGCCGTACAAGGTTCGATCAACCGTAACCTGCAAGACTACGCCCGTGCCGACCCACGCGTCTCGCAGACCGACAAAGAGCGCGGCGAAATGTCCGTCGCCGGTCAGAACTCGCGCTACAACTCGCTGACCATCGACGGCGTGTCGGTCAACGACACCTTCGGCCTGGAAGCATCCGGCTCCCCAACCGCCAAGCAGCCGATCTCGATCGACGCGATCCAGTCGGTGCAGGTCAACGTCGCCAACTATGACGTGACCCAGAAGGGCTACACCGGCGGCAACATCAACGCCGTGACCAAGTCCGGCACCAACACCGTCAAGGGCAGCGTTTACTACGTTTTCCGTAACGACAGCATGGCCGGCGACCGCTACAACGCATCGACCGACACCTACGCCGCACCAGCGCCGTTCAAGGAAACCACCAAGGGCGGCACCATCGGCATGCCGCTGATCAAGGACAAACTGTTCCTGTTCGCCGCCTGGGAAAAACTGGAATCGACCCGTACCGCGCCGGCCTTCGGCCCGCTGGGCAGCTCGGTGACCAACGTCGGCGTGACGCCGTCGGCCATCGCCTCGGCGCAAGCCATCGCCAAGAACACCTACGGTGTCGACATCGGCACCTCGGACGTTTCGGCCGGCACCGCGCTGAACGTGACCGACAAACTGGTCAAGTTCGACTGGAACATCAACGAGAACCACCGCGCCATGTTCCGCTACTCGAAAACCGACCAGAGCGAGCCGCAATTCTCGGGCCTGTCGGCAACCGGCATTTCGCTGAACTCCGAGTGGTACCAGCAGAACAAGACCATCGAGACCAAAGTCGGCCAGATCCTGTCGGACTGGACGCCTAACTTCTCGACCGAGATCAAGTTCTCGACCCGTGACTACGATTCGCTGCCGAAGCTGAACGCGACGCTGCCGCTGGTCGGCCTGCAATTCTCCGGCGCGCTGCCAGCCGGCACGCCATCGACCGTGTCGTCGGCCAACCGCTTCCTGAACTTCGGTACCGACAACAGCCGTCAACGTAACGTGCTGGGCACCAAGACCACCGACGCCTACGTCGGCGCCAACTGGTCGCTGGGCGACCACGAAGTCAAATTCGGCGGCGACTACAGCAAGAACAAGATCTACAACGCGTTCCTGCAAAACGTCTGGGGTAACTACACCTTCGGCTGTATCAACAACATCAACTACCAGTTCCTGGGCAGCAGCACCTTCAACTGCGCCACCGCGACCAACGCGCAGGTGGAAGCAGCCGTGCTGGAGAACTTCCGCCGCGGCCGCCCAACCAGCTACAGCGTGCAGGTGCCAAACGCCGGCCTGACGCTGGATGACGCCGTATCGCAGTTCAGCATGAAGAACTACGGTGCCTTCGTGCAGGATACCTGGACCATCAACTCGCGCCTGACCGTCAGCGCCGGCCTGCGCATGGACAGCACCGCCGTGAGCGAGCGTCCGCTGAAGAACAACACCGTGGCCCTGGCCGCAGTGCAAGGCAACCCAGCCACCGGCGCCCGCGCCACCGGCGGTTTCGGCCTGGACAACACCAACACCTTCGACGGCCAGGATCTGATTCAGCCGCGCGTTGGCTTCAACTACACCTTCGATACCCCGCGTCAGCTGCAAGTCCGCGGCGGCGCCGGCCTGTTCCAGGGTTCGGCTCTGAGCGTGTGGCTGTCGAATCCGTTCTCGAACACCGGTGTACAAACCAAGACCGTCGGTTGCGGCATCTCGGGCTATGCAGCCTGCCCAACCACCGATGGCCTGTTCAGCGCCGACATCACCAAGCAGGTCACCAGCTTCACCGGCTCGGTGCCGGCAGCTAACGTCGACATCCTGGCTCCTGGCCTGCGTCAACCGTCGGTCTGGAAATCGAACCTGGCGCTGGATGCGGAACTGCCATGGTACAACCTGGTGCTGGGTCTGGAATACCTGAACACCAAGGCCAAGGACGCGATCTACTACCAGAACGCCAACTTGGGCGTCGCCACCAAGACCGGTACCGACGGCCGTCCGCTGTACTACAACGCCCAGGGTTACAACCCGGCTTGCTGGTCGGCTACCGGTGGTTCGATCACCAACGGTTCTTGCACGGGCTTCACCGCCAAGGCACTGAGCAACTCGGCATTCAACAACGTGCTGGTCGCCACCAAGACCGACAAGGGCGGCAGCAACGTCGCTACCGTGTCGCTGTCGCGTCCGATGATCAACGGCTGGAGCTGGTCGCTGGCGTACACCTACACCGATGCGAAAGAAGTATCGCCGCTGACCTCGTCGACCTCGTCGTCGAACTACGCCAGCCGTTCGATCTTCAATCCTAACGAAGAAGTCAACGCCAACTCGAACTACCTGGTGAAAGACCGTATCAGCGCGCTGGTAAACTTCCGTAAGCGTCTGTTCGGCGCCTACAACACCACCTTCGGCGTGTTCTACGAAGGTCGTGCAGGCAAGCCATACAGCTGGACCGTCAACAACGACTTGAATGGTGACGGCCTGGCCGGTAATGACCTGATGTACATCCCTTCGGCGCCAGGTTCGGGTCAAGTGGTGTTCTACGGTGATACCGCCACCAGCCACGCCAACGAAGACAAGTTCTGGAGCATCGTCAACGCCAACCCGGCGCTGCGTAAATCGGCCGGTGGTGTAATCAGCCGTAACAACGACTTCGCACCATGGACCAACAGCTTCGACCTGCGTATCGCTCAGGAAGTTCCTGGCTTCTTCAACGGTAACAAGGGCACCCTGTCGTTCGACATCTTCAACGTCGGCAATCTGCTGAACAAGAAGTGGGGCCGTATCAATGAAGTGGGCTTCCAGACCAACGGCGGCCTGGCACGTAGCTTCGTCGACTACCAAGGTCTGGATTCGAGCGGTCGTTACATCTACCGCGTGCGTGACGTGGAAACCGTCGACATCCGTCAGGTTAAAGGCGAATCGCAGTGGGCAATCCAGGCGACCGTCAAGTACGAGTTCTAAGCTTCATCAGAACCGTCTGACCTTCGCATGACAGAGAACGGCTGGTGGCAACACCGGCCGTTTTTTTATTTGTAACGTAGTTTGCGCGACTATTTTGATGGTGGGGTTGCGCTGTACAATATTTGATTCCGACTGAACTAGCACGCAATGAAAAAATATCTGAGCCCCGTGGCCGGCGCCCTGCTGGCTGCTTCGCTGGCAGGCTGCGCGGCGTGGCAAACGCAGCCCGGCACCGCCGACATTCACCTGGTGGCGCTGAACGATTTCCATGGCAATCTCGAAGCCAGCAAGTACGTGTGGGACAGCGCCTCCGGCGGCGGCGAGCGCACCATCCAGGCCGGCGGCGTCGACACGCTGGGCGCGGCGCTGCAGGCGTGGCGCAAGCAGGATCCGGAACTGCTGCTGGTCGGCGCCGGCGATTTGATCGGCGCCAGTCCCGCCATCTCGTCGATGTGGGCGGACGAACCGACCATCGGCGCCATGAACCTGCTCGGCCTGCGCGCGACCTCGGTCGGCAACCACGAATTCGACCAGGGCCGCATCGAGCTGCTGCGCCAGCAGAACGGCGGCTGCACCTCGCCGCGCGCCGACAAGGCCTGCAAGTTCGACGGCCCGTACAAGGGCGCGCAGTTCCAGTACCTGGCCGCCAACGTGATCGACATGCGTACCCGCAAGCCTATCCTGCCGGCGTACAAGATCGAGACCGCGCATGGCGTGAAGATCGCCTTCATCGGCACCGTGCTGCGCGAGACCGCCGAATCGGCGCTGGCCTCCGGCATCGCCGGCCTGGAGTTCGTCGACGAGGCGGACGCCATCAACCGCCAGCTGCCGGAATTGCGCAAGCAGGGCGTGGGCGTGTTCGTGGTGCTGATCCACCAGGGCGGCCGCACCACCGACAAATTCGACCAGCAGGATTGCAGCAATCTGCAAGGGCCGATCGTGGACGTGGTCAAGCGCCTCGATCCGTCGATCCGTCTGGTGATCAGCGGCCACTCGCACCAGGGCTATCTGTGCAAGGTCGATGGCCGGCTGGTGACGCAGTCCGACATGGGCGGCCATGTGCTGGGCCGCATCAAGCTGACTGTCGACACCAATACCAACACCGTGCGCGACGTCAGCGCCACGCAGGAAGTCATGGTGCCGGGCACGTGGCCGGCCGATCCGGCGCTGAGCGCCTATCTGGTCAAGGCGCGCGCGCAAAGCGCCGCGGCGCTGGCGCGTCCGGTGGCGGCGATCGCCGTGCCGAGCGTGAAGCGTGAAAAAGAACACACCAGCGAATCGGCACTGGGCGACCTGATCGCCGATTCGATGCTGGCCGCCGGCCGTCCATACGGCGCGCAGATCGCGCTGCAAAATCCGGGCGGCATCCGCCAGGATCTGGAAACCACCGCCGGCAACCGCGTCACGCTGGGCCAGGCGATGGCGGTTCTGCCGTTCGGGAACACGCTGGTGGCGATGAACCTGCGCGGTGCGCAGATCGTCGAGCTGCTGGAAGAGCAGTGGCTGGAAGACCGCGACAGCAAGCGCGGCCTGCTGCAGCTGTCGGACGGCTTTACTTACGAGTGGGACGCCAGCAAGCCGGAAGGCGGCAAGATCGTGCCGGGCAGCGTGAAGCTGAACGGCGTGCGCCTGGAGATGGATACATCGTACCGCGTGGTGACCAACAACTTTCTGGCCGAAGGCGGCGACGGTTTCCCGACCTTCAAGAAAGGCGCCAACCGCGCGCCGACCAGCATCCGTGACATCGATGCGCTGACCCAGTACCTGGCCAAGCGCGAACAGGATGGCAAACCGGCCGGCGCCGCCGCGCCGCTCAAGCGTTACGTACAAAAGGAACAATGATGCGTCGAATTTTACTTTCCGCCCTGATCTCGGCCGCCGTCTTTGCAGCGCCGGCGCGCGCGGAGTTTTCCATTCCCGGCTTTGAACTGGTGCAGACCGCGCCGGTGGAAACGCCGCTGCACAGCGACGACCTGCGCAACCCCGCGCAGGTGTGGAGCGAGCTGTTTGACAACGCCAAAAGCGAAATCGTCATCGGCCAGTTCTACGCGGTGATCAAGCCGGGCAGCGTGTTTGAAAAAGTGGTGGAGCATCTGGAGGCCGCCGGCAAGCGCGGCGTGAAGATCCGCTTCCTGCTGGATCAAAAAGGCGTGGGCCTGTCGGAGAAACCGACCATCGAACGCCTGAAGGCGATTCCTAACCTGGAGTTCCGCGTCCTCGATTTCAACAAGCTGACCGGCAACGGCATCATCCACGCCAAGTACCTGGTGGTGGATGCCAGGACGGCCTACATCGGCAGCCAGAATTTCGACTGGCGCTCGTTTGAACACATCCACGAAACCGGCTTGCGCATCACCGATCCGAAGATCGTCGGCCAGGTGCAGGCCATCTTCAACCAGGACTGGAAGGCGCAGGAACTGACGTCGCAAGGCCAGATCGCGCCGGTGCTGAACGTGAAGACGGCGATGGCGGACATCCACCAGGGCACCTTCCTGCTGGCCAGTCCCAACCAGTACAACCCGGCCGGCGTCGGCGATTCCGAGACCGGCCTGCCGGCGCTGCTGGCGGAAGCGAAGAGCGAAGTGCGCATCCAGCTGCTGGACTACGCGCCGTTGAGCTACGGTCCGAAAGGCACGCGTCCTTACTACGCGGTGATCGACAATGCGGTGCGCGCGGCCGCCGGCCGCGGCGTCAAGATCAAGCTGATGGTCTCCAACTGGAACCTGGAAAATCCGGCGCAGGCGTACCTGAAAAGCCTGGCGGTGCTGCCGAACGTGGAGATCCGCGTGGTGACGCTGCCGGTGGCGTCGACCGGTTTCATTCCGTTCGCGCGCGTCATCCACAGCAAGACCATGGTGATCGATAACCAGGTCGCCTGGGTCGGCACCAGCAACTGGAGCGGCGGCTATATGGACCTGTCGCGCAATCTGGAAGTGGTGATGCGCAATGAGAAAATGGCGCAGCGCCTGGCTTCCCTGCACGAGCAGACCTGGTCTTCGTCGTACGCGCAAGTCCTCGACTTCAACAAACAATATCCCAAGCCAGCGAAAGGCAGCCCTGAATGAAAAAGCTTGCATGCATCGTGGCGCTGAGCAGCGCCTTCGTCTCCTTCAACGCCCACGCGTGGGGCAATGACGGCCACCGCGCGGTCGGCGCGATTGCCGACCGCCTGATCAAGGGAAGCAACGCCGAGAAGCAGGTGCAGGCCTTGCTGCTGCCGGGCGAGAGCCTGGCCAAGATCGCCTCGTGGGCGGACTGCGTGAAGGGCACCTACTGCGGTCCGCAAACCGAGGAGATGGTGGCCTACACCAGCGCCAATCCGAAACACAGCGAGTACCACTACACCGACGTGCCGTTCCAGTTGTCGCACTACGAAGATCACGGCGTCGGCACCACCGACCACGATATCGTGCAGACGCTGAAGCAGTGCATCGCGGTGCTGCAAGGGAAGGGCAACGCCACCACCAATCCGCACAACTTCACGCCGCGCCAGGCGCTGCTGATGCTGACCCATTTGACCGGCGACATCGCGCAGCCGCTGCACGTGGGCGAAGGCTATGTCGGCAAGAACGGCGGCTTCGTGGTGCCGACCCGGAAGCAGCTGGACGACAAGGAAGCCTTTGCCACGCAGGGCGGCAACAATCTGCAGCTGGACGACATCAAGCTGACGGCGAAAAGCTCGGAGCTGATTCCTGCCGCGCCGGCGGACGACAAGCCTGCGCCGGCGACGCCTGCGCGTCCGCCGCAGACCACGCGCGCATTCCACTCGTACTGGGACAGCACGGTGGTGAACTACGCGTTCCGCCGCATCGGCGCGCGCACGCCCGAGCAGTTTGCGGACATGGTCATTGCCGGTAATCCGGTGGTGTCGCCGAACAGCGGCGATCCTGTGAGCTGGCCGTATGAGTGGGCCGATCAGACGCTGGTGGTGGCCAAGCTGGCCTATGCGGATGTGGTGCCGGGCCCGATGGCGCAGCAGACCGCCAAGAACGGCGACGTGTACAACGTGTGGCCGCTGGCGATTCCGGACAACTATCCGGTGCCATCGTCGGCTGCGGCCAAGGGCCAGCTGATTCAGGGCGGCTACCACCTGGCTGCGGTGCTGAAGGCCATCTGGCCCTAACCCCAGTGGTGGGGGGGGCGTGGCGTGCATTACCCTGCTACTTTCCGGTGTTGGGGTTAAACCAGAGTTCACTGCGCCCCAGCGGCGTCTCCGGCGTCAAATGTGTATTGTTGAGGTGCAGGACACGCCGCTTCTGCAATCGGCCTGACTTGATGCTCTCGCCCTTGTATTGCTGGAACAGGGCATTGAGCGATCCATCCTTGATCATCATCTCCATGCCGTCGGTGATGCGCTGCGCCAGCAGCTTGCCTTCGGCGTCGCGTCGCGTGAAGAAGTACAGCGGCAGCGGATACTGCAGCAGCAAGGTCGGCTCGATCGCCATGTTCGGATGGGTTGGATGGCGTTCCGCGTATTCGCGTTGCGCCTCGTCGATGCCGCGCGAGAACCAGTCGAAGCGGCCCGCCGACAGCATGGCGAACAGGCCGCGATAGCTGGTGCCTTCCACCACATTGAATCCAGCGTCGCGCAACAGCGGCACGTCCACCCAGTCCTTGCCTTGTCCCACGCGCAGCTTGCGCAGATCGTCCAGCGTGCGCACGGCCGCGAAGCGCGGCAGATCGGCGTAGCGCACCAGGAAGATGCGATAGCCCAGCAAGCCCTTGTCGATGGGCAGGCGCACCGGTATGTATTGCCGCTCCAGTTCCGGCGACGTCGCGCGCGCCAGGACGTTGATGCGGCCGCGCGGCGCCAGCAGCTCCTGCGCCACGCGCTGCGGCGACATCGATTGCGTCGACTGCTTCAGTTCAAACGGCCCGTAACGCGGCACGGTCTTTTGCAGCGCTACGCGCAGCACCGCCCAATCGTATTCGTAGCGGCTGTCCGCGTCGTCAAGGCTGGTCAGCGGATACACCACCTCCGTCGCCGCACCGCACGCGCCAGCCGCCAGCCACAAGGCCGCCAGCCACAAGCGCCATGCGTTGTATTTTTTGTGACGTGGAAGCTGGTTCATTCCCTCAGTGTGCCATCGCGGGGCATTACCGGCAAGAGCTGCCGCCGCGGTGCATAATAATGGCATGAGCCGATTTATTTTTATTGCATTGTTATTTGCGCTGCCAGTTGCCGGCGCCGCACCGGTGGGCAATCCGAAGAATGGCGCGCTGCTGTTCCAGCGCTGCGCGTCCTGCCATGCGGTGGGGCCGTTCGCGAGCGGCGGCTATGGGCCGCAGCTGAATGGCATCGTGGGCCGGCGCGCGGCGTCGACCAGGGATTACAAGTATTCGGAGGCGATGAAGAAGTCCGGGCTGGTGTGGGACGAGAAAACGCTGACCGCCTACCTGCGCGCGCCGCACGACGTGGTGCCTGGGACCAGCATGCGCTTCTGGGGCATCAAGGACGAACAGCAGGTCGCCGATCTGCTCTCTTATCTGAAGACGTTTTAGACGATGAAAAATCTGATTGCCCTGCTGGCCGGCGCGCTGCTGCTGATTTCCGCGCCAGCCTTTGCCGACCGTTCCGCTTACCGGGGCGTGGTGGACTTGAAAGTGGAGTCCGAAGCCTTCGTCGCCGTGCATCATCATGACTGGAAAAATCCGCTGCATCCGTCGTCGTTGCACGTGCGGGAGCGCTTGTCGGGCAAGGAGCTGTTTGACAAGGCTGTGCCGGCGCTGACGTATTTGTGGATCTCGCCGGATTCGCAGTACATCGTCGGCCTGTCGAACATCAAGTATCTGAACCAGTATCAGCTCATCGTGATGTCGCGCTCCGGCGAAGAACTGCTGAAGCAGGATATGACGACGCTGGACTGGGCGCGTGTACATGCCAGCGTGAGCAACTGGATCAACTGGTACAAGGAACCGGCGCCGAAGATCACGCTGATCGGCATCACGCGCACGCTGGAGATCGAGGACGCCAACGGCGTCACGCGCTCGTTCTACTTCTAAGCCTTGACGACGTCGATGCCCATGGCGCGATAGCGCGCCAGCAGCGCTTCCGGCGCATCGCGCGTAACGACGATGGCGCCGACCTGCGACAGCGGCGCAATCTGGTAGGGCGAGGCGGTGTCCAGCTTTTCCGGCGACGCCAGCACCACGGTGCGCTGCGCCATGCCGCTGATGGCGCGCTTGACGCCCGCCTCGTCGAAATCGCCGGTGCTGATGCCGCTGTCTGGATGCAGGCTGCACACACCCATGAAGTAGATGTCGGTGCGGATCTGCGCAATCGCCTCCAGCGCCGACGGTCCCATCGCCACGATGGAATGCTTGAACAGCCGGCCGCCGATCAGGATCACCTCAATCAACGCATGCCCGGCCAGCTCCACCGCCACCGACGGACTGTGCGTTACCACCGTGCAGTGCAGATCCGGCGGCAGCGCGCGCGCCAGCTGCACGGCGGTGGTGCCGCCATCGATGAACACCACCTGGCCCGGCGCGATCATGGCGGCGGCAGCGCGCGCGATAGCCGGCTTGGCGTCGCTGGAAATCTGCTGGCGTTCGGCGAAGTTGCCCATTGCCGGCGAGGCGGGCAGGGCGCCGCCGTGAACGCGTTGCAGCAGGCCCTCGCTGGCCAGGTCGCGCAAGTCGCGGCGAATGGTATCTTCCGAGAGGCCCAGTTCCTCGCTCAGCGATCTGGCGACGATCTGCCCATCCTGGCGCAGGCGGGCAAGCAGCAGTTCTTTGCGGTGGCGTGTCAGCATATGCATGAATTTTCTTGATATTGCACGATATTGCATGATATCGTAAAAATACGCAACCAGGAGATCGCCATGCCCGAAGACCGTATCCGCATTCATCAGGTAGAAACTCTGTCCGACGACTGGTTCCTGCTGAAGAAGACCACCTTCGATTACCGTCGCCGTGACGGCAGCTGGCAGCGCCAGACGCGCGAGACCTATGACCGCGGCAACGGCGCCACCATCCTGCTTTATAACCGCGCGCAGCGCACCGTGCTGCTGGTGCGCCAGTTCCGCTTTCCCACCTACGGCAATGGCCACGACGGTTTCCTGATCGAGACGGCGGCCGGCCTGCTGGACCAGGCCAGTCCCGAGGAGCGCATCAAGACGGAGGTGGAGGAGGAAACCGGCTACCGCGTCAGCGAGGTGCGCAAGGTGTTCGAGGCCTTCATGAGTCCCGGCTCGGTGACCGAGCGGCTGTACTTCTTCGTCGGGGAATATGATGCGGCGTCGCGCGCCGGGGAGGGCGGCGGCATTGTGGAGGAGGGGGAGGATATCGAAGTGCTGGAACTGCCGATGGCCGAAGCCCTGGCGATGGTTGCCGACGGCCGGATCGCCGACGGCAAAACCATCATGCTGCTGCAATACGCAGCCTTACATTTGCTGGCGTCTTAGCGCGATTTCACGAACGGTGAACCCAGCGCTTTCGGCGCCACCGACTTGGCCATCAGGCCGGCCAGCACGATCACGGTCAGCACGTACGGTACCATCTGGATCATGGCGCCCGGCAGGCGGCCGATGACCGGCAGCTCCACGCCTTCGATCTGGATCTGCACCGCACCGAAGAAGCCGAACATCAGGCAACCCAGGAAGGTGTACAGCGGACGCCAGTTACCGAACACCATGGCGGTCAGCGCCAGGTAGCCGGCGCCGGCCGACATGTCGCGCAGGAAGAAGCCGCTCTGCACGATCGACAGGTAGGCGCCCGAGAACGAGCACAGGAAACCGGCGATCAGCATCGCCATGTAGCGCTGGCGTTCGACGCTGACGCCGGCCGCGTCGGCCGCATGCGGATTCTCGCCGCAGGCGCGCAGGCGCAGGCCGAAGCGGCTGTGATAGACGATCCAGTGCACCAGCGGCACCAGCGCAAACGCCAGGTACACCAGCACCGAATGGCCGCCGATCAGGTGCGCATAGACCCAGCCAATAAAGGGAATATGCTCCACCGCGGCGGAGCCGGGCAGCACCACGTCGAACAGGCGCGCCGAACCCAGGTCCGGCGTGCGGCCGCCCTGCTGGAAGAAGTACTGCGCCACCACGAAGGTCAGCCCGCTCATGGCGATGTTGATGGCGATGCCGGCCACCAGCTGGTTGCCCTTCTGGGTGATGGCGATGTAGGCCTGCAGGCTGGCCAGCAGCATCGACACCACGATGCCGGCCATTACGCCGTACCATGGATTCTGCGTGGTGAAGGCGACGGCGGCCGAGACGAAGGCCGACGCCAGAATCTTGCCTTCCAGGCCGATGTCGATCACGCCCGAACGCTCGGCGAACAGGCCGGCCATGCCGGCGAAAATCAGCACCGGCGCGTTGCGCACGGTCGAAACCAGGATGCTGCCGATATGGAGGTCGTCAAAAGTCATAGTGTCCTCACTTCTTCAGTTTGAGTATTTTGGCGATGGCCGGCGCGTACAGGTTTTCCATCGCGCCGCAGAACAGGATGATCAGGCCCTGGACCAGGATCACCATCTCGGGCGGGATGTTCTGCTTTTCCAGCGACAGGTCGAAACCGCCCTGGGTCAGTGCGCCGAACAGCACCGCCGACAGGAAGATGCCCACCGGATGCTGGCGGCCCATCAGCGCGATCGCGATACCGATGAAGCCCGCGCCGCCGACAAAGTTCAGCGACAGGTAGTGGGTCGAGCCCATGATGGAGTTGACCGAACCAAGGCCGGCCAGCGCGCCCGAGATCAGCATGACGATGATGATCATCTTGCTGATGCGGATGCCGGCGTAGTGCGCGGCGTGCTTGTTCAGGCCCGTGGCGCGCAGCTTGAAGCCCCACGACGAGCGCGACACCACCACGCCGTAAATCACCAGCGCGATAATCGCCAGGAAGAAGCTGATGTTGAGCGGCGTCTCGCCGAGGATAGGGAACCACTGGTTCAGGCGCGGCATCTCGGCGGCGGCGGCAAACGCGCGGCTGGCCGGATTCTGTTCGCCCGGCGGCACCAGCTTGACGATCACGGTGTTCATCAAGGCGCCGGCGATGTAGTTGAACATGATGGTGGTGACCACCACGTGGCTGCCGCGCTTCGCCTGCAGGTAGCCGGGCACGAAGGCCCACAGCGCGCCGAACAGGGCCGCGCCGAGCATGCCGACCGGGATCAGCAGGATGGCCGGCAGCGAGCTGTCGAAGGTCAGCATGGCCAGGGTCAGGCCCAGGCCGGCGAAGTACATCTGGCCTTCGGCGCCGATGTTGAACAGGCCCGCTTCCATGGCGATCGATACCGCCAGGCCGGTGAAGATGAAGGTCGAGGCGTAGAACAGCGTGTAGCTCAGGCCTTCCGGATTGACCACGGCGCTGTTGACCAGGATCGCCAGCGATTCGGTCGGGCTTTCGCCCAGCAGGTGGATCACCAGCGCGGTCACCAGCAGCGCCGACAGCAGGTTCAGGAGGGGCAGGACAAACGCGGTTGCCCAGCGTGGCAGGTCTTTATTCATGATTTGTGCATCCCGCCCATCAGCAAGCCGATACGGGTTGTGTCGAATTCTTCAATTTTCAGTTCGCCGGTGATGCGGCCGCCGCACATGACCAGGATACGGTCCGCCAGCGCGCGCACTTCTTCCAGCTCCACGGAGACCAGCAGGATCGCCACGCCTTCGTCGCGCAGCTTGAGCAGCTGCGCGTGGATGCTTTCGATGGTGCCGATGTCGACGCCGCGCGTCGGCTGGCCGACCAGCATCAGCTTCGGCTGCGCCAGCACTTCGCGCGCGATCACCACCTTCTGCTGGTTGCCGCCGGAGAGCAGGCCGATACGCAGTTCGTGGTTGTTCGGACGGACGTCGAAGCTCTTCATCAGCGCGTCGCAGCGCGCCGCGATGGCCTTGAAGTTCAGCAGGCCCCACTTGTTTTTCAACTTGTCCTGGTAGCCGAGGATGGTGTTGTGCATGACCGAGAAGGCCTTCACCACGCCGTCGCGCAGGCGGTCTTCCGGTACGTGGGCGATGCCCAGTTCGCGGAAGGTGCGCGGCAGGCCGTCCGGATCGGTGCGGCCGGTGAACGGCAGGTTCTTGCCGAGGAATTCCAGCTTGCCGGAGGTCGGCAGGCGCATGCCCGACAGGATCTCCATCAACTCGCTCTGGCCATTGCCGGACACGCCGGCCACGGCGACGATCTCGCCGGCGCGCAGCGTGAAGCCGATGTCGGCCAGCAGCTTGACGCCCTGGTCGTCCAGCAGTTGCAGGCCGTCGACGTGCAGCACCGGCGCGCCAGGATTGTAGGGCGCGCGCGGCAGGTTGTTCTCGATCGGGCGGCCGACCATCATGTTGGCCAGGTCTTCCTTGGTGGTGCCGGCGGTCGGCACGGCGCCGATCACGCGGCCGCCGCGCATCACGGTTACGGTGTCGGTGATGTCGAGGATTTCCTGCAGCTTGTGGGTGATCAGGATGATGGTCTTGCCCTGTTCCTTGAACAGGCGCAGGATCTCGAACAGCGACTCGGTCTCCTGCGCGGTCAGCACGGCGGTCGGCTCGTCCAGGATCAGGATGTTGGCGCTGCGGTAGATCTGCTTGAGGATCTCGACGCGCTGCTGCGCCCCCACCGACAGGTCGTGGATGGTGGCCAGCGGATCGACGTCCAGGCGGTAGCGGGTGCAGATCTCGCGCAGCTCCGCTTCCACGCTGGCGCGCTTGGCCTTGAGGCGGATGCCGCCTTCGCTGCCCAGCATCACGTTATCCAGCACGGTCATGTTCTCGACCAGCATGAAGTGCTGGTGCACCATGCCGATGCCGAGGGCAATCGCCTCCTGGCTGTTATGGATGCGACGCGCCTGGCCATCGAGCAGGATCTCCCCGCCGTCGGCGCGGTAGTATCCGTACAGGATGCTCATCAGGGTCGATTTGCCGGCGCCGTTCTCGCCCACCAGGCCATGGATGGAACCCTTGGCGATGGCGAAGCTGACGTCCGTGTTCGCTTTGACGGCTCCGAAATGCTTGGAGATGCCGCGAAATTCTACTGCTGGCTGCATAGGATCGTTTTTTATTTAAGTAAAACGCGCCGCGCGGGGCATTCCCCGGCGGCGCGCTCAATGTTCAAACAGATTTTAAACCGGGCAGGCCGCGCCCGAACGGATGTCGATGACCTTGACCTTGCCATCGATGATGTCCTTGCGCGCGCCCAGCACGCGCTTCTCGATTTCCGGCGTGATCAGCTTGCGGTTGTTGTCGTCCAGCGCCCAGTCGACGCCGCCTTCCTTGATGCCCTTGGCGGTGACGCCGGCCTTCCAGGTGCCATTCTTCATCTGCATGAAGGAGTCGTACACGGCGTTGTCGACGCGCTTGACCATCGAGGTCAGAATCGAGCCAGGATACAGGCTGTTCTGGTTGGAATCGACGCCGATCGCCAGCTTGCCTTTTTCCTTGGCGGTTTGCAGCGTGCCCAGGCCCGAACCGCCGGCCACGGCAAACACCACGTCGACGCCGCGGTCGAATTGCGAGCGGGCCAGTTCACCGCCCTTGGCCGGGTTGTTCCACGAGTCCGAGCTGGTGCCGACCATGTTCGAGGTCACGTCCACTTTCGGGTTCACGGCCTTGGCGCCCTGCGTGTAGCCGCAGGCGAAGGTGCGGATCAGCGGGATGTCGACGCCGCCGATGAAGCCCAGCTTCTTGGATTTCGAGGCCATGGCCGCAGCCACGCCCACCAGGTAGGAACCTTCTTCTTCCTTGAACGTGATGGAGTTGACGTTGGCGCCCGGCGCCACACCGTCGATCAGCACGAAATGCACTTTCGGGAATTCCTTGGCGACCTTCTGCACGGCCGCCTGCTGGGCGAAGCCGATCGAAGCGATCAGGTCCAGGTTTTTGCGGGCGAGGCCGCGCAGCACCTGTTCAGCCTGGGTGTCGCTGGAGGCTTGCACCTCGATGAAATTGATGTTGGTTTCTTTTTTGAAGCGGGTGGCGCCTTCAAAAGCGGACTGGTTGAACGACTTGTCGAACTTGCCGCCTGCGTCATACACGATGCCCAGCTTAGGGTCAGCCGCGGACGCGCTGGCAGCGATAAAGAGTGCTGCAACCGTCAAACTAAGTTGTGAAAGTTTCATGTATAGGCTCCTGGAAGAACGGTATTGTATATTTTTATTGGCCGAAACATGTAAACCACGGCCGTAAAATCCTTCTAAATCCCTGATTTCACTCGGTAAGCGCTAGCAACTTGCTAAAAGCTTGCTCGAATTGCAGCAGGCCGGCGGCCAGCAATTGCTGGCCGATTGTTTCCAAATCGATACCTTGATGGGCCAGTTGCGCCAGCACGGCGCGCTCGGCCTGCACCTCGGTTCCCAGCGCAGCCGCCGCGACGCCGTGGTCGCGGAATGCGGCCAAGGTGGCGTCCGGCACCGTGTTGATGGTGTCGGCGCCGATCAGCCCTTCGACATAGCGCACGTCGCGCTCGGCGGCGGTCTTGGTCGCGGTGCTGGCCCACAGCAGCCACTGCGGCGTGGCGCCGAAGGCGGCAAACACGGCGAAACCGTTGTCCTTTTTCCAGTCGGCGTAGGCGATGCGGGCCGCCGCCATGGCCGCCTGGCCGCGCAGCGGGTCGGCGGCCGGCAGCAGGGCGTCGACCGCGACGTCGATGCGGCTGATGAAAACACTTGCCACGCTGGCAATGCGCTGCACCGATAATTTGTCTTGCAAGCGGCGTGCCAGGCTGCGGCGGTGGGCGGCGCGCACGGCCTGGATCTGGCTGGCGCTGAAAATCAGCGTCATGTTGACATTGATGCCGGCGTAAATCACTTCTTCCAGCGCGGCGATGCCGGTCGGCGTGGCCGGGATCTTGATCATGGCGTTGGGACGGGCGATCAGCGCCCACAGGCGTTTGGCGTCGGCCACGGTGGCGGCGGCGTCGTGCGCCAGGCGCGGCGACACTTCAAAGCTGACAAAGCCGGCCTTGCCGTCGGCGTCGCGGTACAGCGGTGCGAACAGGTCGCAGGCGCGTTGCACGTCGGGGATCACCAGCGCCTCAAAACGGGCTTCCGGCGCCGCGTGCGCGGTGCGCAGCAGCGGCAGGGCGGCCTGGTAGGCCGGGTCGTGCTGGATGGCGTGGTGGAAGATGGCCGGGTTGGAGGTCAGGCCCTGGACGCCGTCGTGGGCAATCAACTCGGCCAGCTGGCCGGACACCAGCAGTTCGCGGCTCAGGTCGTCGAGCCAGATTTGTTGTCCCAGGTCGGCCACCGCGCGGACGCGGCTGGCACTGTGTTCAAGCATGTTATTCATCTATCGTCCAAGAATGTATGTCGCACTGCAACAACAGCGGCCGCCGAATTAAATTTTTTTATATCGTTGCTTTTTTGTCCGTTTGGAAAAATCAGTGCGCGCCTGCGATCCGCTGCCGCCGCCCTTCTTTCATAGAGAAAGCGGCCATCTGCCCATGTTTGAGGGTAGCTCTCTACTATGCACCAGCCCGAATAAGTAGGACAAATTCGTTTTTACTTAGCTATTTATTCAAAATAGATATGAATCAAATGCCACAAAAGTTCGGTTTCTTGAATTTTTTTCCGTGCTAGCATGATTATTAATCTGTATATCGATATAACTAAAAACCATCTAATCAAAGGGAGCAGGACTTATGAGCAAGCAAGGTTTCGCAGTGCGATCGCTGATCGCCCTGGCCGTCGCCAGCGCTTTTCCGCTGCAATCGGCCATGGCCACCGAAGTTGAGGCCGTAGCCGCCCAGCCGGCAGCCGCTGAGGAACAGGCCGGTCAGGCCGTTGCCGCAACGCCGGTCATCAAGGGCGATCAGCTGGAAACGGTGATCGTGACCGCGCAGCGCCGCGCGGAAAACATCAAGGACGTGCCGATGTCGATCGCCTCCATCAAGGGCGACAAGCTGGACGTGCTGACCTCCGGCGCCGCCGACATCCGTTTCCTGTCCAGCCGCTCGCCGTCGGTCAGCGTTGAGTCGGACTACGGCCGCACCTTCCCGCGCTTCTACATTCGCGGCCTGGGCAATACCGACTTCGACCTCAACGCATCGCAGCCGGTCGGCCTGGTGGTCGACGACGTGGTGCAGGAAAACGCCATGCTGAAAGGCTTCCCGGTGTTCGACGTCGACCAGGTCGAAGTGCTGCGCGGCCCGCAGGGCACGCTGTTCGGCCGTAACTCGCCGGCCGGCGTGATCAAGTTCGACTCGGCCAAGCCGGTGTTCAAGACCGAAGGCTACCTGACCCTGGGCGTGGGCAACTACTCGGCCAAGACCGCCGAAGGCATGTTCAACATCCCGGTCAGCGACACCGTGGCGCTGCGCTTCTCCGGCACCAGCCAGCACCGCGACGACCGCGTGCACAACACCAATCCGACCGCCAACAAGGGCACCCAGGACTTCGAAGGCTACGGCGACAACGCCTTCCGCCTGCAAGCCCTGGTGCAGCCGACCAAGGACTTCAGCGCGCTGTTCAACTACCATGAGCGCGACTACCACGGCACCGCCACCCTGTTCCGCGCCAACATCATCAAGAAGGGCACGAACGACCTGGTCGACGGCTTCGACTACGGTTCCTATGCGTCCGACGGCATCAACTACCAGAAGCTGACGACCAAGGGCGGCAGCATCCGTCTGAAGTACAACATGGACGACATCACGCTGCACTCGATCACCGGCTACGAAACGCTGAAGTTCAACAGCCGCGCCGACGTCGATGGCGGCTACGGCGCCGTCTACGCGCCGCCGTACGGTCCTGGCTACATCCCGTTCGCGGTTGAAACGGCCGATTTGCTGCCGAACCACAAGCAGTTCACCCAGGAGTTCCGCGCCGAGTCGAACTACAAAGGTCCGCTGCAGTGGATCGGTGGCCTGTTCTTCTTCGACGAGAACATCCAGATCGATTCGATCGCCTTCGACACCTTCTCGCCTGGCAATCCGCAGGTGGCGCCGTACTCGGTGCAGTACCAGAAAGCCAAGTCGTGGGCGGCGTTCGGCACGCTGAACTACACCGTCAACGACCAGTTCAAGGTCCGCGGCGGCCTGCGCTACACCAACGACAAGAAGGACTTCTCGGCGTCGCGCATCGACTACCCGGCCGGTTCGACCTCGCTGACCACCGCCACCACCGACCTGCACGACACCTCGCACAACCTGAGCTGGGACCTGAGCGGCACCTACGAGCTGACCAAGGACACCAACCTGTTCGCCCGCGTGGCGACCGGCTACCGCGCCCCATCGATGCAGGGCCGTTTGAGCGCGCTGACCGACAAGCCATCCAAGGCCGGCGCCGAGAAAGCGCTGTCGTATGAAGCCGGTATCAAGCAGGACCTGTTCGACAAGCGCGCGCGCCTGAGCGCCTCGGTGTTCCAGTACCGCGTCAAGGACAAGCAGCTGACCGCCGGCAGCGGTTCGGTCAACATGAATCAGCTGATCAATGCCGAGAAGGTCACCGGCCAGGGCGTCGAGCTGGATCTGCAGGCCAACCTGGGCTACGGCTTCAGCAGCACCGTGGGCTACAGCTACAACGATACCGAGATCAAGGACCCGAGCCTGTTCGTGCAGTACTGCGGCAACTACGGCAACAACCCGACCCACCTTAGCGGTTGCACCCCGACCAATGCGGCTGGTCCGTTTGCCGGCACGTCCCTGATCAACGGCAATCCGCTGCCGCGCGCGCCGAAGAACCAGCTGAACTTCACGCTGAAGTACAGCACCGAGATCGGCAACGGCGAGTTCTATGCGTACACCGACTGGACCTACCGCAGCAGCTACAACTTCTTCCTGTACGAAGCGCCTGAATACAAGGCCAAGCCGCTGACCGAAGGCGGTCTGCGCGCCGGCTACAAATGGGGCGACGGCAAGTATGAAGTGGCAGCCTTCGGCCGCAACATCACCGACAAGCGCGTGATCCTCGGCGCCATCGACTTCGACAACCTGACCGGCATGCTGAACGAGCCACGTACCTGGGGCGCGACCTTCAAGGTCAACTTCTAAGGTAACAAGCTAAAATCCCCGCGTGTGCGATGAGCCACGCGGGGATTTTTCTTTGGGGAGCCGGATTTGGATCACACAGTCGTTAATCTTTGGCCGCTGCTGGGCGTGGCGGTCATCATCGCCGGCTTCGCGCTGCGCGCCCATCCGGTGCTGGTGGTGATCGCCGCCTGCATCGTCACCGGCGTCGCCGCCGCCATGCCGGCAGGGCAGCTGCTTGCGACGCTGGGCGCGGCCTTCATCAAGACCCGCAACCTGCCGATGATACTGCTGCTGCCGCTGGCCGCCATCGGCCTGCTGGAGCGGCACGGCCTGAAGGAGCATGCGCAGGCGTCGATCGCGCGTATCAGGTCGGCCACCACCGGCCGGCTGCTGATCGTCTACCTGGCCATCCGCGAACTGACGGCCGCCTTCGGCCTGACCAGCATCGGCGGCCACCCGAACATGGTGCGGCCGCTGGTCGCGCCGATGGCGGAGGGGGCGGCCGAAGTGCGCTATCCCAACGTGACGATGGAGATGCGCTACCGCATCCGCGCCATGGCGGCCGCCACCGACAACGTCGGCCTGTTCTTCGGCGAGGATATCTTTGTCGCCTTTGGCGCCATCGTGCTGATGCAAACCATTCTGCGCGGCGAAGGGCTGGAAGTCGATCCGCTGCACATGGCGCTGTGGGGCATCCCGACCGCCATCTGCGCCTTCGTCATCCACTCGTGGCGGCTGTTCCGTCTCGACCGGCACCTGGCGCGGAGCGCGGCATGATCCTGACGCTGGACGACTTCTTCTACGTGCTGGGCGCGATGCTGTTGATGGTGGCGTGGATGGCGCTGCGCGACCGCCACAATCCCAGGCGCTACAGCAGCGCCATGTTCTGGGCCCTGTACGCGCTGATCTATCTGGCCGGCGAACAGCTGCCGCCGGTGGCCGCCGGCCTGGTGATGGTGGCGATGGCGCTGATCGCCGGCTTCGGCGGCGTCACGCTCGGGCGTTACGGCGAACCCACGGCGCAAGCGCGCCGCGGCAGCGCGCAGCGTCTCGGCCACAAGCTGCTGATCCCGGCGCTGCTGATCCCCATCACCACCGTGATCGGCTCCACGCTGTTCAAGGACGTCAAGCTCGATGGCCTGTTGCTGCTCGATCCGAAAAACCTGACCCTGGTCAGCCTGGGGTGCGGCTCGCTGTTCGCCGTCGTCACTGCCTGCTGGCTGACGCGCTCCACGCCGCTGCAGGCGATGCGCGAGTCGCGCCGCCTGATCGATCACCTGGGCTGGGCGGTGGTGCTGCCGCACATGCTGGCGGTACTCGGGCTGCTGTTCACCGAAGCCGGCATGGGCAAGGCGGTGGCGCACGTGGTCACCTCCTACATCAATATGGACGCGCGGCTGGTGGCGGTGGCGGTGTACTGCATCGGCATGGCGCTGTTCACCATCATCATGGGCAATGGCTTCGCCGCCTTCCCGGTGATGGCCGGCGGCGTCGGCATTCCGGTGCTGGTCGGCGTGTACCACGCCAACCCCGCGGTGATGGCAGCCATCGGCATGTTCAGCGCTTACTGCGGCACCTTGATGACGCCGATGGCGGCCAATTTCAATATTGTTCCTGCTGCATTATTGGAACTGCCGGACAAAAATGCGGTGGTCAAAATGCAGGTGCCGACAGCGTTGCCATTATTGTTAGCAAATATTGCGCTGCTTTATTTTTTGATGAATCTGTGAGACTCTTCCGCGTTAATGCATCAAAGCGCAGGAGTAGTCAAGGTGAAAAAGATAATATTATTAACGGGCTTCGAGCCCTTCAACAAGGAGACCATCAACCCTTCGTGGGAAGCCGTGCAGCAGCTGGATGGCTGGCATGAGGGCGAGTTCGTGGTCCATGCGCGGCAGCTGCCGTGCGTTTTCGGCAAGGCCTTGAAAACCATTCATCGCGCGGTCGAGGAACTGCAGCCGAGCATCGTGATTTCGGTCGGCCAGGCCGGCGGCCGCGTCGATCTGTCGGTGGAGCGGGTGGCGATCAACGTCGACGACGCGCCGTACGCGGACAACCAGCAGCGGCAGCCGGTCGACCAGCCCATCGTCAACGGCGGCCCGGCGGCTTATTTCTCCACCTTGCCGATCAAGGCCATCGTGCACGAGCTGCGCGAAGCGGGGCTGCCGGCGTCGGTGTCGCAGTCGGCCGGCACCTTTGTCTGCAACCATGTGTTCTATGGCCTGATGCACCAGGCGCACGAGTGGGGCACCACCATGCGCGCCGGCTTCATTCACATTCCCTACCTGCCGCAGCAGGCGGCGCGCCATCCCGGCACGGCCAGCATGAAACTGGAAGATGTGGTCGAAGGCCTGCGCATCGCGGTCCGCACCACGCTCGCCCACACCGTCGATGTGCGCGAGGCCGGCGGTCTGACGCACTAATGCGCTGATTTACGCCACGCATCCCTGGTCACCACGTAGACCGTGGTATCGGTGTTGTACCAGCGCTCGACGCCGCGATAGCGCATGCCCAGGCGCTGCATCATTTTTTCTGAACCGGTATTCTGCTGGTGGCAGACCGCCACCAGTTGCTGGCTCTGCAGGACCTCGAAAGCGAAATTGGCCATCGCCAGTGCGGCCTCTTTCGCGTATCCCTTGCCCTGCGCGTCGGGGAGCAGGCGCCAGCCGATTTCCAGCGGATTGTCAGGATTGCGTTCGATATTCTGGATGCACCCGGAACCAATCAGCCGCCCGGAGTCGCTGTCGATGAACGCCCACCACGAATAGCCCAGCGTGGCCCATGCCGCTTTGACCCTGGCGATCAGCGCGGTGGTTTCTTCCGCCGTCTCCGGCCTGCCGGTGATGTAGCGCATCACCTCAGGATCGCTGTTCAGCGCGCGTAAGCCATCGTAATGTCGATCGTCGAAGGGCTGCAACTGCAGGCGCGCGGTGGCGAGAACGGTCATGGTCAATTCTCCCGTGCCGGCGGATTCAAGATATTCAGGAAGGCCCGCACCACCGGCGCATCGTCGGTCGTGGTGTAGGTGATGTACAGATTGGCCGATGGCGGATTGCTGCGGATCGGCACAAACACCACGCCCGGCCAGCCGATGCGGCTGGTGGTCTCCGGCATCAGCGCCACGCCAAGCCCCGCTCCCACCATCGCCAGCAGCGTTTGCGGTTCGGACGCTTCCTGGAAAATCGTCGGCTGGAAGCCGGCCTTCACGCAGCACTGCATCAGGTAACGCGGGAACGACGACTTGTCGAGCGCCAGCGTCAGCATCGGCTCGTCGGCGATGTCCATCAGTTCCAGCGCATCCTGCTTGGCCAGCGGATGGTGTTCGTTGATGGCCACGCACACGTCCTCGCGGAAGCACAGTTCCTGGCGCAGGTTGTCGGCTTTCAGATAGTCTTCGTCGAGCTTCGGCTCGCGCCAGAAGCCGACGTCGATCTGCTTGGCGCGCAGGGCGTCGTATTGCAGCGTCGGCCCCAGTTCGTGCAAGGTCCAGGTCACGCGCGGGAACTTGGTCTGGAATTCCTCCAGCAGGCTGGGAATCGGCCCCCACATCGCCGAGCCGACGATGCCCACCCGCAGCCGTCCCACTTCGCCGCGGTCGATCTGGCGGATGGTGTCGATGGTCATGCGCATCTTGGCCAGCATTTCCGATGCTTCGCTCATCAGCGCCTTGCCCGCCACGGTCAGCTCGAAAGTGCGGGTGGTGCGGGCGAACAGCTTGACGCCCAGTTCACTTTCCAGTTTCATGATCTGCTGGCTCAGCGGCGGCTGCGAAATGTGCAGGCGCTCGGCGGCACGGCTGAAACTTTTTTCTTCAGCCACGGCGAGGAAGTACTTCAGTTGTTTCAGATCGATGGACATGGCGGCGGCTCGATGTCGGTTAGTGCGGCGATTGTGTGGATTGCATGGCCACCGCCAGCGCGGCGCCGCAACGGGCATTGTTCTTCACCAGCGCGATGTTGGTCGCCAGGCTGCGGCCCTCGGTCAGCTGCTTGATGCGGCTGAGCAGGAACGGCGTGACGTTCTTGCCGGTGATGCCCTGGTCGTCGGCTTCCTGCAAGGCCTGCGCGGTGATGCGGTCGATTTCATCCTTCGGCATGGCCTCGGCGGCCGGCACCGGATTGCTGACCACCACGCCGCCCTTCAGGCCCAGCGACCATTTGGACTGGATGAAGGTGGCCTGTTCGGCCGGCGTGTCGAGCTGGAAGTCGGCATTGAAGCCGCTCTCGGTGGTGAAGAAGGCCGGGAAGCCGCGCTGGCCGACGCTGATCACCGGCACGCCGAAGGTCTCCAGGTATTCCAGCGTCAGGCCGATGTCGAGGATGGACTTGACGCCGGCGCACACCACCGCCACCGAGGTCTGCGCCAGTTCCTGCAGGTCGGCCGAGATGTCGAAACTGGTCTCGGCGCCGCGGTGCACGCCGCCGATGCCGCCGGTGACGAACACCTGGATGCCGGCCAGCTCGGCGCAGATCATGGTGGCCGCCACGGTGGTCGCGCCCAGCTTCGCCTGCGACAGCACGTAAGGCAGGTCGCGGCGGCTGACCTTCATCGCGTCCGGCGAGGTGCCCAGAAGCTCCAGCTGCTGTTCCGACAGGCCGACGCAGATCTTGCCGCCGATGATGGCGATGGTGGCCGGCACGGCGCCGCCGTCGCGGATGATCTGTTCGACTTCACGCGCCATCTGCACGTTTTGCGGATACGGCATGCCGTGCGAGATGATGGTCGATTCCAGCGCGACGATCGCTTTGCCGGCGGCGCGGGCGGCGGCCACTTCCGGCGAGAACAGCAGGTATTGGTGCATGGTTTTATCCTTTGGTTGGGAAGAGCGGAGCGCTCATATCAAAATCGTGAATTTCGTCGAGGACGTCGGCGGCCAGGACCGGCGAGACGGTCTCCTGGCTTTCCAGCGTCATCGCCGCGACCTTCAGGCCGCGGCGGCAGGCCAGCGTCAGGTCGTCGCTGCCCTGGTACAGGGACCAGCAGACGGCGGCCGAGAAGGCGTCGCCGGCGCCGGTGACGTCGATGACTTCCACCTGGTGCGCGGCCAGCCATACCAGTTCGGCGCCGCGCGTGTGGTACACGCCCTGGCTGCCGCAGGTGACGATGACGTCCTGCGCGCCGTGCAGGCGCACTTCGTTGCAGGCGGCGCGCACGTCGGCTTCGGTCGGCAGGGCGCGGCCGGCGCGGGTTTCCAGTTCGCCGCGATTCAGGATCAGCAGGCGCAGGCCCTGCAGGCTGGCCGGCAGGCGCGCCATCTTAGGCTGCGACACGGCGACGATCACCAGCGGCACATTGTCGCTGCGCGCACTTGCCAGGAGCGCGGTGATGCTGTCGGCGGGCAGATTCAGGTCGGCCACGGTCATGGCGGCGGCGGAGCGCTGCGGCTGGCGGCTGGCCAGGAACTCCGGCGTGATGCGGTCATACAGCGCCATGTCGGCCAGCGCCACCACCAGCTCGCCCTTGTCGTCGAGGATGGCGGTGTAGGTGCCGGTGGCGTTGTCCGGCAGTTTCAAGCTGCCGCGTGTGTCGATGCCGGCGGCGTCGGCGTGGTCCTGCAGGTTGCGGCCGGCGCCGTCGTCGCCGAGCGCGGTCAGCAGCGCCACCGGCAGGTTCAGGCGGGCCAGGTTTTCGGCGATGTTGCGCGCCACGCCGCCGTAGACTTCCTCGGCGGTGGCGGGATTGGAGGTGCCCAGCTGCATGGCCTCGATGGTGCGCAGCTTGCGGTCCAGGTTGGCGGCGCCGATGCACATCACCGGACGCTTGTCCGGCAGCACGTAGGCGCGGCCCAGCAGGCGGCGTTCACGGATCAGGCCGGCGATGTGGCCGGCCACGGCGGAGCGCGACAGGCGCAGCTCGACCGCCAGATCCTGCTGGGAGATGAAGGGGTTGGCGCGGATCAGCTGGTAGAGCTGTTCCTTTTTGGAAGAGTCGGTCACGGTAGTGGCCCTTTTAAACAATTGTCTTCAATGGTAAACATTTGTTTGAATCGAGTCAATCGCACGTCTGCGGCTAAGTTTGCCTTGGTTTATAATACCGCCGATTTATATCACTTTTATATAAATAGCTAAGAAAAATGGTATTTGCCATACATATGCACGATGATGCATCATGACAGCTTCCCCAGCCATATCAAAAAATCAGAGGATTTCCATGTCTAATAATTTCCCATTCCAGGCAGCCGACATCATTCGCGCCCGTCTTCCACAAGGTTTTAAACCGCGCGTGGCGATGATCCTTGGTTCCGGCCTGGGCGTGCTGGCGGAACAGATGAGCGATGCGATCACCATCGGCTACGACGAGCTGCCAGGCTTCCCGATCTCCACCGTGCACGGCCACGCCGGCGAACTGGTGATCGGTACGCTGTCGGGCGTGCAGGTGGTGTGCATGAAAGGCCGCGGCCACGTCTACGAAGGCTACGGCCTGGGCGTGATGACCAGCGCCGTGCGCACCATGAAGCTGCTGGGCTGCGAAATGCTGTTCGTGACCAATGCGGCCGGTTCGCTGCGCACCGAAGTCGATGCGGGCGCGCTGGTGGCGCTGACCGACCATATCAACTTCCTGCCGGGCACCCCGATGATGGGCCCGAACGACGAGCGTTTCGGTCCGCGCTTCTTCAGCATGGCCAACGCCTACGATGCGGAACTGCGCGCGCTGCTGCAAACCTCGGCCAAGGAAAAGAACATCACGCTGCATGAAGGCGTGTACATCGCTTACGCCGGTCCTAACTTTGAAACGCCTGCGGAAATCCGCGCGTTCAAGACGCTGGGCGCCGATGTCGTCGGCATGTCGGTGGTGCCGGAAGTGGTGTCGGCCCGTCACTGCGGCCTGAAGGTGGTCGGCGTGTCGGCCATCACCAACCTGGCGGAAGGCCTGTCGCCGTTCCCGCTGTCGCATGACCAGACCTTGAAATACGCAGCGATCGCAGCGACTTCGCTGATTGAAGTGATCCTGGGCTTCCTGGCGAATGTGGCAAAAACGGTGGCGAAAACGCCGCAAGCTTAAGGAACCAAACAGGGGCGGCTAGTCCGCCCTTTTGCTTTTTAGGAGTTCATTATGAAACGCGCATTTATCCTGCTGCTCGATTCGTTTGGTCTGGGCGCCACGCCCGACGCGGCGAAGTACAACGACGCCGGCGCCAACACCTTCGGCCACATCGCCGAACAAGTCGCCAAGAGCGGCACGCCGATGTCGCTGCCGACCATGGAAAACCTGGGCCTGACCGCCGCCGCGCACCTGGCCAGCGGCGAGTGGGCCACCGGCTTCAATCAACGCGACGGCTTCACCGCGGCCTACGGCGCGGCGCGCGAGCGTTCGACCGGCAAGGACACCCAGTCCGGCCACTGGGAAATCGCCGGCGTGCCGGTGGAATTCGACTGGGGCTACTTCCCGAAAACCGTGCCGTCGTTCCCGGCCGAGCTGACCGCCAGGCTGCAGGAGCTGACCGGCGTCCCCGGCTTCCTCGGCGACTGCCACGCTTCCGGCACGGAAATCATCAACAAGCACGGCGACGAGCATGTCGCCACCGGCAAACCGATCATCTACACCTCGGCCGACTCGGTGCTGCAGATCGCCGCGCACGAGGAATCGTTCGGCCTGGAGCGCCTGTATGAAGTATGCGAGATCGCCTTCAAGCTGGTCGAGCCGTACAACATCGGCCGCGTGATCGCCCGTCCATTCCTGGGCGCGAACGGCAACTACACCCGTACCACCAACCGCCACGACTACGCTGTCGCACCGCCGGCGCCGACGCTGCTGGACCACGTGAAGAACGACGGCGGCGAAGTCATCGCGCTGGGCAAGATCAGCGACATCTTCGCCACCCAAGGCGTGTCGCGCGTGGTCAAGGGCAAGGACAATATGGCGCTGTTCGACGCGCTGCTGAAAGTGGCCGACGAAGCGGGCGACAAATCGCTGACCTTCGTGAACTTCGTCGACTTCGACCAGGCCTTCGGCCATCGCCGCGACGTCAAGGGCTACTCGAACGCGCTACACGAGATGGACGCGCGCCTGCCGGAGTTCATCGCCAAGCTGCAAGCGGACGACCTGGTGGTGATCACCGCCGACCACGGCTGCGATCCAACCTGGCCGGGCTCCGACCACACGCGCGAACACATCCCGATGATCTTCTTCGGTCCGAAAGTGAAAGCGCAGTCGCTGGGCATTTCCGAATCCTTCTCCGACATCGGTCAGACCCTGGCCCATCACCTCGGCGTCAAACCACTCGCAAACGGAAGCAATCTGCTATGAGCATCATTAGTGACTTCAAGCGCAACGAAGCAGTCCCGCTGGACCTGGGCTGGATCAATCACATCCACGTGAACAAGAGCGCCGCCGACCGCCGCGCCGCCAGCCTGGCCAACCGCCGCACGGTGAAGAAGGAATACCAGGCCGCCTGGCTGGTCAAGGCCATCGGCCTGATCGACCTGACCACGCTGTCGGGCGACGATACGCCGGGCCGCGTCGAACGCCTGTGCCGCAAGGCGCTGCGTCCGCTGCGCGCCGACCTGGTGGAGGCCCTGGGCCTGCAGGACTATAACCTGGCCACCGGCGCCGTCTGCGTGTACCACGAGATGATCAAGCCTGCGGTCGACGTGCTGCAAGGCCGCTTGCCGATCGCCGCCGTGTCGACCGGCTTCCCGGCCGGCCTGACCAGCATGGAAACCAAGGTGCGCGAGATCGAACTGTCGGTCGCCGCCGGCGCCTCCGAGATCGATATCGTCATCACCCGCCAGCACGTTTTGACCGGCAACTGGCAGGCGCTGTACGACGAGATGCTGGCTTACCGCAAGGCTTGCGGCGAAGCGCACGTGAAGGCGATTCTGGCCACCGGTGAACTGGTCACGCTGGAAAACGTGGCCAAGGCATCGTGGGTGTGCATGATGGCCGGCGCGGACTTCATCAAGACCTCGACCGGTAAAGAACCCGTCAACGCCACGATCCCCGTGTCGCTGACGATGGTGCGCGCGATCCGCGAATACCACGAGCAGACCGGCTTCAAGATCGGCTACAAGCCTGCGGGCGGCGTCGGCACGGCCAAGGCCGCGCTGCAGTACCTGACGCTGATGAAGGAAGAACTGGGCAACGAGTGGCTGGAGCCGCACCTGTTCCGCATCGGCGCATCGAGCCTGCTGACCGACATCGAACGCCAGCTGGAACACTACGTGACCGGACATTACTCGGCCGCTCATCGCCACGCGCAACCATAAAGAACACGGACACTGTCATGCCAACCATCAAAGAGATCCTGAACACCATGGAATACGGCCCAGCACCGGAGAGCACCAAAGAAGCGCAAGCGTGGCTGGAGCAGCACGGCCGCCAATTCGGCCTGTTCATCGACAACGCGTGGACCGCGCCGGGCGAAACGTTCGCCTCCATCAATCCTGCCGATGCCGCCAAGCTGGCCGACCTGACGCAGGCCACCAGCGCCGACGTTGACCGCGCTGTCGCCGCGGCGCGCGCCGCGCAGCCGGGCTGGCAGGCGCTGGGCGGCCATGGCCGCGCCAAAGTGATGTACGCGCTGGCGCGCCTGCTGCAAAAGCATTCCCGCCTGTTCGCCGTGCTGGAAACGCTGGACAACGGCAAGACCATCCGCGAAACCCGCGACGTCGACCTGCCGCTGGCCGCGCGCCACTTCTACTACCACGCCGGCTGGGCGCAACTGCAGGCCGAAGAATTCGCCGACTACCGCGCCGTGGGCGTGGTGGGCCAGATCGTGCCGTGGAATTTCCCGCTGCTGATGCTGTCGTGGAAAATCGCACCGGCGCTGGCCGCCGGTAATACCGTGGTCTTCAAGCCGGCCGAATTCACTTCGCTGACCGCGCTGCTGTTCGCTGAAATCTGCGTGCAGGCCGGCGTGCCGGCCGGCGTCGTCAACATCGTCACCGGCGACGGCAGCGTGGGCGAAGCCATCGTCAAGCACGAAGGCATCGACAAGCTGGCCTTCACCGGTTCGACCGAAGTGGGCCGCCTGATTCGCCAGGCCACCGCAGGCAGCGGCAAAAAGCTGTCGCTGGAACTGGGCGGCAAGTCGCCGTTCATCGTGTTTGAAGATGCGGACCTGGACGCCGCCGTCGAAGGCCTGGTCGATTCGATCTGGTTCAATCAGGGCCAGGTATGCTGCGCCGGTTCGCGCCTGCTGGTGCAGGAATCGGTGCAGGACAAGTTCCTGGCCAAGCTGCGTGCCCGCATGGACAAGCTGACCCTCGGTTCGCCGCTGGACAAGTCGATGGACATCGGCGCGCTGGTCGATCCGGTGCAGAAGCAGCGCATCGAAGGCCTGGTGCAATCGGCGCGCGACGAAGGCTGCACCGTGTACCAGCCGGCCTGCGAACTGCCAACCGACGGCTCGTGGTTCCCGCCAACGCTGATCACCGGCGCTTCGACGTCGGCCGCCGTGGCGCAGGCCGAGATCTTCGGACCGGTGCTGGTGGCGATGAGCTTCCGAACACCGCCTGAAGTGGTGCAGCTGGCGAACAACACCGTGTACGGCCTGGCCGCCTGCGTGTGGACCGAGAACATCTCGCTGGCGCTGGACGTCGCGCCGCAGATCAAGGCCGGTGTGGTGTGGATTAACACCGCCAACCAGTTCGACGCCGCTTGCGGCTTCGGCGGCTACCGCGAATCCGGCTTTGGCCGTGAAGGCGGCCGCGAAGGCATGTACGAGTACCTGACCGCGCTGTCGGAAGACGCGCGTCCTGCCGCTCCTGTTGTGGAAGCCAAGGCCAAGGCGAAAGCCGCCGTGCCGGCCGGCAGCCCGTTCGGCATCGACCGCACCGCCAAGATGTACATCGGCGGCAAGCAGGCGCGCCCTGACGGCGCCTACAGCCGCGCGATTCACGGCGCCGACGGTTCCTTCATCGCCGAAGTGGGCGAGGGCAGCCGCAAGGACATCCGCAACGCCGTGGAAGCCGCACACAAGGCTGGCGGCTGGACCAAGGCGACGTCGCACAACCGCGCGCAAGTGCTGTACTACATCGCTGAAAACCTGGCCGCGCGCGGCGAGGAATTCGCCGCCCGCATCGCCGCCATGACCGGCACGAAAAACGCCGAGAAGGAAGTGCAGGCGTCGATCGAGCGTCTGTTCTACTACGCCGCCTGGGCCGACAAGTACGACGGCCTGGCGCATCAGCCGCCGATGCATGGCATCACCGTGGCGCTGAACGAGCCGCTGGGCGTGATCGGCATTGTGTGCCCGAACGAGTCGCCGCTGCTGGGCTTCATTTCGCTGGTGGCGCCGGCGATCGCGCTGGGCAACCGCGTGGTGGTGGTGCCGTCGGAAGCGCATCCACTGTCGGCCACCGATCTGTACCAGGTGTTCGATACGTCGGACCTGCCGGGCGGCGTGGTCAACATCGTCACCGGTTCGGCCGACGAGCTGGCGCGTACGCTGGCGACGCACTCGGACATCGATGCGGTGTGGCGTCACGACGGCTCGGCCGAAGGCTGCGCCGAAGTCGAGCGCCTGTCGGCTGCGTCGCTGAAGCGCACCTGGGTTGGCGGGGCGAAGGGCCGCGACTGGTACAGCACGGCGCAAGCCGGCGGCCGCGCAGTCCTCGCGCACGCATCGCAAGTCAAAAACATCTGGATCCCTTACGGCGTCTGATCGGAGCATTACATGTTTTTACCTCAAGAGATCATCCGCAAGAAGCGTGACGGCGGCGTATTGTCGGCCGAAGAGATCCAGTTCTTCGTTGGCGGCATCACCTCCGGCCGCGTGACCGAAAGCCAGATCGCCGCGCTGGCAATGGCTGTCTATTTCAACGGCATGAACATGGACGAACGCGTCGCCTTCACGCTGGCCATGCGCGACTCCGGCGAAGTGCTGGACTGGCGCTCGCTGGACCTGAACGGTCCCGTGGTCGACAAGCACTCCACCGGCGGCGTCGGCGACGTGGTCTCGCTGCTGCTCGGCCCCATGGTCGCAGCCTGCGGCGGCTATGTGCCGATGATCTCCGGCCGTGGCCTGGGCCACACCGGCGGCACGCTGGACAAGTTCGATTCCATCCCCGGCTACACCACGGTGCCGGACAACGCCTTGTTCCGCAAGGTGGTGAAGGAAGTCGGCGTCGCCATCATCGGCCAGACGTCGTCGCTGGCGCCGTCGGACAAGATCTTCTACGGCGTGCGCGACGTCACCGCGACGGTGGAATCGGTGGCCATGATCACCGGCTCCATCCTGTCGAAGAAACTGTCGGCCGGCCTGGATGCGCTAGTGATGGACGTGAAAGTCGGCAGCGGCGCCTTCATGCCGACCTACGACAAATCGGTGGAACTGGCCGAGAGCATCGTCAAGGTCGGCAACGGCGCCGGCATGATGACTTCCGCCATCCTGACCGACATGAACGAATCGCTGGCGCCCTACGCCGGCAACGCCGTCGAAGTGCGCGGCGCGATCGACTACCTGAGCGGCAAGTCGCGTCCCGCGCGTCTGCACGAAGTGACGATGGCGCTGTGCGCCGAGATGCTGGTGCTGGGCAAGCTGGCGGCGACCGCGGAAGAAGCGCGCGCCAAGCTGCAAGCGTCGCTGGACAGCGGCGAAGCGGCCGAACGCTTTGCGCGCATGGTGGTGGCGCTGGGCGGTCCTGCGGACCTGATGGACAATCCGGACAAGTACCTGGAACGTTCGCCGGTCATCGTGCCGGCGCCCGCGCTGAGCTCCGGCTACGCCGCAGCGGCCAACTGCCGCGACATCGGTCTGGCGGTGGTGTCGCTGGGAGGCGGCCGCCGTCGCGCCGCCGATCCGATCGACTTCGCCGTCGGCCTGACCGGCCTGGCGGGCCTGGGCGACAAGATCGAAGCCGGCCAGCCGCTGGCCATGGTGCACGCCCGCACCCAGGAAGCGGCCGAACAGGCCATCCGCGAAATCCAGGCGGCGTACCAGATCACCGACGCCGCGCCTGCCGCCAATCCCGTCATCTACCGCACGATCAAACCATGAACAAACAAGAACTGATCGCCGAAGCCGCCGCCGCGCGTCTGAAGGCATACGCGCCATACTCCAACTTCAAGGTCGGCGCCGCTCTGCGGACCAATGACGGCAAGGTGTTCCACGGCTGTAACGTGGAAAACGCCGCCTATGGTCTGTGCAACTGCGCCGAGCGCACCGCCTTCTTCAGCGCCTTCGCCCATGGCTACAAGCAGGGCGATTTCGACCAGCTGGTGGTCATCGGCGAAACCGACGGCCCGATCGCGCCTTGCGGCGCCTGCCGCCAGGTGATCCTGGAGTTGGGCGGCAACGACCTGCCGGTCCTGCTGACCAACCTGAAAGGCGACATCTTCGAAACCACCGCCGCCGCACAGCTGCCGAACGCCTTTGGCGGCGCGGACCTCAAGAAGAAGTAATGGCCTTCAAGAAGACGATTGATGTGCAAGCGGCTGTCGCCATCGCGGCGGCCGAAGCCATCGCCGCCAAGACGCAAGGCACTTTCGGCGTCGGCGGCGTGATGCTGGACCAGCACGGCAACGTGCTGCAATCGCTGCACAACAACGTCGTCAAGGACGGCCTGATTTTCGACCCGACCGCGCACGGCGAGCGCCAGTTGATCGACTGGTACTACGCCGAACGCGCCAAGGGCCGCGAACTGCCGGCGCCGCAGGACGTCACCATCGTCACCTCGCTCGATCCCTGCTGCATGTGCAGCGGCGCGATCCTGGCCGGCGGCTTCAACGTGGTGGTGGCCGCGCCGGACCGGAACGCCGGCATCAACTACGACAACAGCGCAGGCTTCCACGCGCTGCCGGCAGCGCTGCGCGCGCAGGCCGGCGACAGCTTCGGCTACCCGGCCATCCTCGGCGCCTCGTCGTATGCGCGCGCCGCATCGGGCGCCACGCCGAAGTCCTTCTTCATCGGCAAAACCATCGCCGAACCGACGCAGGCCTTATGCTCGCTGGTGTTCGAGGCCACGTCGGCCGATGTGATGGAGATGGTGAACAGCGATCTGCCGCAGGAATCGCTGAAAGACCCGGCCACGCTGCCGGCCGATCACGCCATCGTGCGGGCGCTGAAGCAGCAGTATCCGGATGCGCTGGCCTACCGCTGCGCGCCGCACCAGCCGGATGCCGGCCTGGCGCCGTTCCTGCTGCAAGCCATGGCGCGCGACCGGGAGCACGGCGGGGCAGGGGACGCGGTGGCCTTGCTGGATTCCTTCGGCAACCTGCTGCTGTGCATGCCGGGCCGGATGACGCAGTCGGGCATCCGCAGCGCCTTCATGGAAACCACGCGCGCCTACGCGCAGCTGCGCTACAAGCTGCTGCACGGCGCCACGCGCGCACAGCAGGACGACATCCGCCACTACCTCGGCCACCCGAAGGACGGCACTTTCGTGTTTGCGAAGGGACCGGACGCCAGCGCCGTCAGCTTCATGAACCTCGGCGCCTATGGCTCGACCATGGAAGGTCCGCTGCCGATGAAGAATCCCACCCAGTTCCAATACGTGCTGCCGGCGCTGCCGGAAGCCGAACTGGCCGCCATCTGCGCCGCCATGCCGCCGCTGTACCGCAACATCATCCGCATCCGGCCGACGCAGGTGGCCGACAACGCGCTGGTCGCCGCGTTGGCGTCGTCATAAAAGCCGCAGCGTGGCCGCCTTGAGCGTGGCAGCCGCGCGGGTACTGCAGCCGAGTTTGCGGAACACATTTTCCACATGGGTGCGCACCGTGCTTGGGCTGATGTCCAGATCGCGCGCCACTTCCTTGTTGGTCAGCCCGAGGCTGATGCGACGGAATATGGCGGTCTCGCGCTCGGTCAGCAGGATTTTCTCCGACGGCGGCGCCGCTTGCATGGCGCCGCTGACGGCGCGCACGGCGTCGGCGTCGAAACGGCCGGCAGCGGCTTCCTCCGCCAGCAGTGCGCTGGCGTCGCCGGCCGCCAGCGCCGCGCGCCATGGCCGCTGCGATTGCAGCGCGATCCATGCGCTTGCCGCCGCCACGATTTTTCCTTCGACCGGCATCGCCGCGCCGGCGCACGCGCGGAAGGCGCCGCTGCCGTCCAGCCGTTCGCCCGCATACGAGCCGATTTCGGCGTCGCGCGCCAGGGAGCCGATGCAGGCAGCGGCGCGGCTGGTCCAGTAAGGCGCCAGCCGCAGCTTTTCGCGCGCCGCCAACGATAGCTTGCCGCTCGTGTTCCACACGCTGTTCGGCACGGCGGCGCGGCCTATACCGTGCAGCAGCGCCGCGCGGTAGCAGGATTGTTGCGCCGCCATGTCCAGGCCCATCGACGCGGCGCCATCGCGCGCCGCCAGCGCCACGCGCCGCGAGTAACCGGTCATCCATGGCAGCTTCAGGTCGATGACGTCGGCCAGCAGTTCCAGCGGCACGCTGCCGCCGGCGACCGAGGCGCCCAGGTCCAGCGCGGCCTGCCAATCGTCGTCGCCATCGAGCGCTTCGAGCCAGCCGGCGGCGTGGCGGCTGACCAGCGCGGCCAGTTCCGCCGGATAGGTTTTGCCGCTTTGGTGGGCGATGATCTCCAGCGCGCGCGGCAGGCCGTCGCGGCTCAGTATTTCCACGTCGCTGGCCAACGCCACCATGTACACGCTGTCCGGCACGGTGCGCAGCCGCGAATGATTGGGGCCGCTGCCGTCGTAGGTGGCGAAGATGGCGCGCAGCGCATTCTCCACGTCCGGCGACAAGCGCAGCATGCAGGCGATTTCGCCCGAGACCTCGCAGTGGATTTGCGACAGCGGCCGCCGGTCGCGATGCAACTGGCCGGCCGCATGCACCACGGCCGGATCGTCCAGCCGGTGCGCCAGCAGCCCGGCACGCATGCCGACATCGTCGCCCACCAGCGCGCTGAATTCCGGCGCATTGGCGGTGCAGCCCGACCAGCGCAGCAGGGCCGCATGCTGGACGGCGGATGTATCGGCGCCGGCGCCGCCCACCGCTTCGGCGATGCGCGCCGCCAGCCAGGCGGTGCGCAGCGAGTGCTCGGTGGGCTGGCCCATGCTCAGATCGCCAACGTAAGCCAGGGTGCGCACGGCGTCGGTGATGGGAGTGGTGGTGTCGGGATGCATGGGCCGATTATAGCGACATCCGCGCTGGCGCCGGCATCGGTTATTCGACCGATGGCGGAGAACGGGACGGCCCGGCATAGTGCGGCTTCCGTTCCATTCCATTCAAGGAAAACCATGAAAATCGTGAAGTTACTGGTCGCCACCGCTGCATTGTTTGCCGCCACCGCCAGTTTTGCCGCCGACCGCCAGGTCCACCTGCGCGGCGAAGTGACCGCTGTCAGCCCCACCGAAGTGACCGTCGTCGACCGCAAGGGCGTGAAGACCACCGTCAAGCTGCCGCCGGCGTTGCAGGTGATGGACGTCTCGCGCAGCAGCATCGCGGCAGTGCAGGAAAACAGCTACCTGGGCATTGCCGCCGCGCCGGCGCCGCAGGGCAAGGTGCGCGCGCTGGGCGTGATGATTTTCCCGGAGGCCGCGCGCGGCCTGAATGAAGGCCACTTCCCATGGGACCGCAACGAGGGCGAAACCATGACCAATGCCACCGTCGCCAAGCTCAGCAAAAAGGCCAGCGCGACCGAGCTGGAAATGCGCTTCGGCAGCAAGACCCAGCAGGTGGTGCTGGACGGTGCGACCGTGTATGGCCAGTTTATGCCGGGCAGCCGCGAACTGATCGTGGTTGGCGCCAAGGTGCTGGTCATCGGCGGCAAGGCTGACGATGGCGCCACCACCGCCAACGTGGTGCTGGTCGGCCGCGACGGTTTTATTCCACCGATCTGACGCACGGCCGCCATGTCGACCATCCATGCCCTGCCGCCGCGCTGGGTGCGCCTGTGCCACTGGACCAACGCGACCATGTTTGCGGTGATGCTGACCAGCGGCTGGCAGATCTATAACGCCGATCCGTTCTGGATACCGGGCTTTGCCCGCTACCTGACCCTGGGCGGCAATCTGCCCGGCGCGCTGATGTGGCATTTTGCCGGCATGTGGCTGCTCGCGGCCAATGGGCTGGTGGCGCTGGCGCTGCTGGTGGCGACGGGCCGCGGGCGTCGCCTGTACCTGTCGCTCGGACGGACACACGATGGCGGCGAACGCAGCCGCGTGCAGAAGCTTGCCTATCTCGGCGTGCTGGCCTTGCTGACCTTGGTGATACTGTCCGGCCTGTCGATCTGGAAGCCGGTGCAGTTGCAGTGGCTGACCAGCGCTTTCGGCGGTTACCAGATGGCGCGTCAGGCGCATTTTCTTTGTATGAGCTTGCTGGCGCTGTTCGCCTGCGGCCACATCTGTCTGGCCCTTTTGTCGCCGCGTCTGCTGCTGGGCATGCTGGGCGTGAACCGGAGCGCATCATGAGCAGGAAAATCTGGACTCCACCAACGCCCGCGATCGATACCGGCCGGCGCCGGCTGCTGCTGTCGCTGGGCGGCGCGGCGGCAGCGCTGCTGTCGGGCTGCGAACCGAGCGCCGACGATACCGTGCAAACCGCGCTCAAGCGCGTGTCGCGCTTGAACGATGCGGCGCAGGCCGCGCTGTTCCGTCCGCAGACGCTGGCGCCGCTGTTCAAGCGCAGCGAGCTGACCTTGCCGTTCCGCTTCAACGCCTTTTATTCGGAAGCGTCGGTGCCGGAGATCGACGCCGACCGCTGGCGCTTCAAGGTCGAGGGACTGGTGCGCACGCCGGGTGAGTGGACACTGAAACAGCTGCAGGCGCTGCCGCCGCTGACCGAAATCACGCGGCTGGCCTGCATCGAAGGCTGGAGCGCCATCGGCGAGTGGACCGGCGTACCGCTCCATCATTTCCTGCACCTGATCGGCGCCGACACCGGCGCGAAATACGTCGCCTTCACCTGCGCCGACGGTTACTACACCAGCATCGACATGGCCAGCGCGCTGCATCCGCAGACCATGCTGGCGTTCGGCTTCAACGGCGCGAACGATCTGCCCGACGAATTCGGCTTTCCGCTGCGGCTGCGCATACCGACCAAACTGGGCTTCAAGAATCCCAAGCACCTGACCGGCATGCGCGTGTCCAACCAGTTCAGCAGCGGCTATTGGGAAGACCTGCAAGGCTACAACTGGTTCGCCGGCTTGTAGGGATCGTAGGTGCCGATGCTCCAGACGTGGCCTTCCAGGTCGCTGCAGGTGAAGCCGCGCCCGCCGTAGTCTTCGTCCTTGATGTCGAGCAGGATCTTGCCGCCGGCTTCCAGCACGCGGCCGTACACCAGGTCGGCATTGTTGACGACCAGGTAGGCCGCCTGCGTGACGTGGCCGCCGGTTTCCGATGGCTGCCTGAGCAGCCGGCCGTATTCGCTGTCCACCGCCGACCCCAGCATGATCATGCTGTTGCCGAAGGTGAGCTGGGCGTGGGCGATGCTGCCGTCTTCATTGGGCACCGTGAACTGGACCTCAAAGCCGAGGGTGTCGCGCAGCCATGCGATGGCGGCCGGGGCGTCGCGGTAGCGCAGGCATGGTATGACGCCGCACAGGGTTTGCTTGGGTATGCTGGACATCGTTCCCTCCCTTGAGTGAAGGAAGCCAGTATACGCCGATGCCCGCGGCACGCCGTTACATTTGCTGGAATAAATGAGTGTGGCCGCGGCTCACTTCCAACAGCGTTGGATGGTTGCGGATGCGCACCATCTGCCGGCCGCGCAGGTCGCGCGTGACTTCCTCGATGGCGTCCACGCGCACCAGCGTCGAGCGGTGGATGCGCCAGAACTCGTCCGGGTCCAGCTCATCCGCCAGCTCCTTCAGCGTCTTGCGGATCAGGACTTCCGACTGCTCGGTCTGCACCCGCGTGTATTTTTCATCGGCCTGGAAAAACAACACCTCGCGGGTGGAGATCATGCGCAGGTTGGCGCCGACCACGGCCTGTATCCAGCGCAGGTAATCCGGCTTGGCGGCCGGCTTGCTGTGGTTCGACAGCAACTGGCTGAGCTGGCGTTCGATATTGGACGGCTGCTGGCCGATCAGCGATTGCAGCCGCGCGCAGGTGGTCTTCAGGCGCTCGCCGCCGACCGGCTTCAGCAGGTAATCCAGCGCGCCCTGTTCGAACGCCTCGATCGCATATTGATCGTAGGCGGTGACGAACACCAGGTGGCAGCGGTTGAACAGCATGCGCGCCGCCTCGATGCCCGACAGGCCCGGCATGCGGATGTCGAGGAAGACGATGTCCGGCTGGTGCTTGCCGGCCAGCGCCACGGCCTCGATGCCGTTCTCGGCTTCGGCAACGATGTTCAGCGCCGGCCAGGCTTCCTGCAGGCGGCTGCGCAGCTGCTGGCGCATGCCTTCTTCATCGTCGGCGATCAGGGCGGTGGGAGCATTCATTTGGAACTCGCGGCAAAAATATCGGGAGCGTAGGGAACGCGGATGCTGGCGCGCGTGCCGCCGGTCAGCGGCGCTTCGATCACCAGCTGGGCGCGGTTGCCGTACTGGATGCGCAGGCGTTCGCGCACATTGGCCAGGCCGAGGCCGTCGCCGGCGAAGGCGTTGAAGCCGACGCCGTCGTCGCACACGTCCACTTGCAGCATCTGGCCGTCGACCGTGGCGCGGATGTCGATGCGGCCGCCTTCGATCTTCGGTTCCAGCCCGTGCTTGATGGAGTTCTCGATCAGGATCTGCAGCATCATCACCGGGAAGGTGGCGCTCAGCATCTCGTCCGGCACGTCGATCGACACCGCCAGCCGCGCGCGCATGCGCGCCTGCATGATGGCCAGGTAGGCGCGCGACATGTCGATCTGCCGGCCCAGCGTGCCGGAACCCTTGGCGCGCATCTGCGGCAGCGTGGCGCGCAGGTAGTCGATCAGGTTCTGGTGGATGCGCGCGGCCTGCGGCGGATCGGTCTCGATCAGCTGGCCGATCAGCGCCAGGGTGTTGAATAAAAAGTGCGGCTCGACCTGGGCCTGCAGGGCGGCCATGCGCGCCTCGACCACGCGCCGTTCGATGCTTTCCTCGTCGGCGTGGGTTTCGGCGTTGCGCGCTTCCAGCTCGGCCTTGCGCTTGCCGCCGGCCAGCACCTTCAGGCCGAACGAGATCAGGATGAAGCCCCAGGCCTGCTCGTTCACATGGAACAGCGAGGCCGACAGGATCAGCAACAGCAGCCAGATGATCACCAGCTTGCGCCATTCCACCTGCGCCAGCCAGTCGAAGAAATGCCACCACACGCTGACGGCGGTTTCGCCGATTTCGCGGACGATGTCCAGCAGGCTCTTGGCATTTTTATAGCTGGCCTGGGCCAGCCGGTGCTTCTTCATTCCACGTGCTCCTGCGGACGGTTGGCGCGGCGGCGGCCGATGACGCAGGCGCCGACCGCGATCTTGATCAGCATGAAGAATGCGAACAGCACGATGGCCAGCGGCAGGATGGAACAGATGAAGGCCAGCACCAGCGCCGCGCCCAGCAGCGCCGGCGGCGACATGCGGCCGATCAGGCGCACGGCGTAGCGCAGCATCTGCGTCAGGGCCTGGAAAATTTCATCTATGAGGGCGGCGGCTTGGTTCATCGTGTGTCTCCTGAAAGGTGGTGCGATGAGAGCACTGTAACAAAGCCTGGCGCCGCCATGTCGCGGATTCCGATCAACTGCGCTTTCGCGGGCATGGCCGGCTATTGCGCCGGATGAATGGCGGCTTGCCAGTCCTGCTGTAGCAGGCCGTAGATGATGCTGTCGGAAACTTCGTCGCCGACGTACCAGCGCTGGCGCAGATGGCCTTCGCGCTGGAAGTGCAGGCTTTGCAACAGTCGCTCGGAGGCAATATTGTCCGGATGGATATCCGCTTCCAGGCGCCGCAGTTGCAGGGTTTCGAAGGCATAGTCGATCACCGCGCGCAGGGCTTCCTGGGTGTAGCGCCGGCCCCAATGCGGCTGGCCGAGGATGTAGCCGATTTCGCAACGCTTGTTGCGCAGGTCGAAGGCGTACAGGGTGACAGTGCCGATCACTTGGCCCACGTGTTCGCCGTCGCGCGGCACCATGGCCAGGCGCAGCGCGGTGCGGTCCCGGTAGCCTTTGAGCGTTTGCTCGATGTTGTCGACCGCCTGCGACAGCTCCCGCCACGGCGTGCTGCTGAAGTAGCGCATGGCGGCTTCGACCGACATGATGCGGAACAGCGCCGCGGCGTCGCCGGGTTCGACAAAGCGCAAGGTCAGGCGTGTGGTATGCAGCGTGAAAGGTGTGAACATTTCCATAATTAAAGTTGTCTCTTCGAATTTATTTTTAAGCCTTGGCTTTGAAGCATGATATACTATTCACAATTATTTTTGAATTTTGGCAATTTCCCCCGGCGGCCGCCGGTTATTACTTTTAAGGAAACTCTGTGATGGCACGCGTATTCCCGATGACCGCCCTGGCCTTGGCCGCCCTGTATGTTACTAATGTACAAGCTGCGACCCCCGCGCCGCTGACCGCGACCCAAATGCTGCAACAGTTTAATCTCGTGGTCAGCAAGGATCTGACCTCGACCTCGCACGTGCAGGGCCGTACCTTTGTCGGCGGCGACGCGGTTGCGCAGGACTTCGTGCAGAAGCCGGCACAGGTAGCCGCTTCCAATTATGCCGGCGTGACCGTGCTGGGCAACATGAGCGGCAACAACAACGACGCCCACGTCGATGCGCTCGGCCTGTATGTTGGCGGCAGCACCAACAAGGTGATCGTCAACAAAGGCGACGCCTATATTGGCGGCTCGGCGACCGGTGGCGGCTTCAGCGACAATACCTGGGTCAATGGCACGGCTACCGACGTGAATCAGAATGGCGCCTTCCACGCCAGCTCCAGCAACCGCAACATCAACAATCCGCTGGCGGCGGAAACCAGCACCATGCTGACCAACAAGGCGGCTGCCACCTCGACCAATTTCGGCCAGGTGATGACCGGCCTGTCGACGCAGTTGTCGGCCTTGAAAGGCACGAAAGACGCCAGCGTGTCGATCGACGATGCAACGCACAGCAAAGTCACCTTCACCGGCACCGCCAATTCCTCCGGTCTGCTGGTGTTCGACCTGACCGGTGCGACCGACGGCAACATCTTCTCGTCGAATATCACCGACTTCTATTTCAACCTGACCGGCGCCACCACCGTCATCTTCAACACCGATGACAAGAACCTGACCCTGAACGCCAACTTCCAGAACGCGGAAAGCAATGGCAGCAAGTTCATCTGGAACTTCGCCGGCGCGCAGAGCGTGACCGTGGGCCGCACCTTCGGCGGCCAGGTGCTGGTGGCCGACGGCACCTTCAGCAACATCAACGGCGCCAACGTCGAAGGCGGCGTGTATGCCAAGAACGTCAACGAGTACGGCCAGATCCACATCCAGGCCTTCAGCGGCGCGATTCCGGCGGCCGTGCCGGAACCGGAAACCTATGCGATGCTGCTGGCCGGCCTGGGCATCGTCGGCTTCATCGGCCGTCGCCGCCAGAAAGCGGCTGCGGCACGCTGATCGCCGCCAGCACCATGTCGACGATGACCTTCTCGGCATCGTCGAAATCCTTCTTCGTCAGCTGTTTGCGGTTCAGCACCAGTGCCATCTGGGCGGAAAAGTCCGCGTAGGACTGGGTCATCGCCCAGATCGCAAACAGCAGGTGCGTCGCGTTCACCGGCGCCATCTTCCCCTCGCTGATCCACTGTTCGAACACCTCGATGTCCTTGCGCACCAGGGGCACGACGCGATTCTGTATCTGGCCGCCGTACAGCGGCGCGCCGCTGATCACTTCCATCGCATACACGCGCGAGGCCCACGGATTCTCGCGCGAGAATTTCAGCTTGGCCTGCACATAGGTGCGCAGCACTTCGCGCGGATCCTCGTGCGCCGCCGCCAGGCTTTCCATGCGCGCCAGCCAGTCGTCCAGCACTTCGTCCAGCACGCGCTGGTAGAGCGACTGCTTGGTGGGGAAGTAGTACATCAGGTTCTGCTTCGACAGGCCGGCGTTTTCCGCCACCGTGGCGATCGAGGTGCCTTCGTAGCCGCATTCGGCGAACACGCGCACCGCTTCGGCGGTGATCTCGGCTTCCAGCTTGTCGCGGTTGAGCAGGCGACGATTGATTTTTACTGTCGGCATATGCGTCTCAGGAAGTTGAGGAGTTGCGGATGGTCGGCGTACGCCACGTTGAAGCGGAACCAGATCGCTTCCGGCGCGCGCAGCATGAAGAAGTCGCACGGCGACAGCAGGATGCCGTGCTTGAGCGCCTGGTCGGCGATGGTCTTGCCGTTCCAGTCGGGCGTGGGGGCGTCGTGCCAGCCGGCGCTGACGAACATGCCGCCGCGCGGGCGCGCCAGCAGCGTCATGCCGACCTCGCGCAGGCTGGCCATGGCGCGTTCGCGGCCGGCGTCCAGCTGCGTCACCAGCTTGTCCACCATGCGCTTGTAGGGGCGCGCGGTGATGGCGTGGTAGACGGCGCGCTCGTTGATCTCGGAAGTGGTGAGGCCGGCCAGCATCTTCACCCGCAGCAGTTCGGGAATCAGCGAGGCCGAGGCGCTGATCGAGCCGACGCGCAGCACCGGCGACAGCGTCTTGGAAAAGCTGCCGACGCGGATCACGCGCCGCAGGCCGTCCATCGCCGCCAGCGAGGCTTCGCCGCGCGGCGCCAGTTCGCGGTAGATATCGTCCTCCACCAGCCAGAAATCGAACTGCTCGGCCAATGCCAGCAGGCGGTGCGCCTGCGCCGCGCTCAAGGAGGTGCCCAGCGGGTTTTGCAGCACCGTGTTGACGAACATGAGCTTGGGCTGCATCTGCGCCGCCTGCTGCGCCAGCGCGTCCAGATCCAGGCCATGCTCGCCGCGCGGGATGCCGACCGCGATGCAGCCATGGTGGCGTATCAGCGACAGCAGGTTGCTGTAGCCGGGATCTTCGACGAACACCGTGTCGCCCGGCTTGGTCAGCGTGCGCAATACGAGGTCGAAGGCGTGGGTGGCGCCGTGGGTCAGCAGGATTTGCTCAGCCTCCACGGGGAACAGTTCGTCGCTGAGCGAGGCGGCCATCTGCTGGCGCAGGGTAGGGAAGCCGAGCGGATGGCCGTAGCCGCGCAGACGGGCGGCCGGAATGCGCATGGCCTGGCGCACGGCGTCGAGGATGGTGTCTTCGCCATACCATTCCGGCGGCAGCCAGCCGGCGCCCACCGGCAGCGCTTCCGAGGTGCCGGAATACAGGTCGGCGGTCAGAGCGTCGATGGCGTTGGGCGTGGCTTGCAGCGTGGCCGGCAGCAGCACGGCCGGCAGATCCTGGCGCGCCACGAAGTAGCCGGAGCCGCGCCGCGAGGACAATAATCCCAGCGTCACCAGCCGGTCGTAGGCCTCCACAACTGTAAAGGTGGAGATGCCATTACACTTGGCGAATTGCCGCACGGAAGGCATCTTAGTTCCTACACGCAACTCCCGGCGACCCACCATGGCGCTGATGGCGGCCACGATCTGCTCGACCAGGCTGCCCTTTTGTCTGCGCTCGATCGCCACGCAGGGCCAGCCTCCCGGCCCGCCGGCTTGATCGATCGCAGGACTTGTTTCTTCCATCCTTGACTCCACGCAGCGAAAGTGAAACTGTAGTGTTTTTGTTGCCTGTACGGTTGGACAGTTTTGATGAATTGTGTATCTGTGCCATAGTTGTTGCGCTGTCTATTATTGCATCATCATTTTGCCAACTGGTAAATTTTTTTACGGTCTGTCAAAAAAATCCGAAAGCAGTTGTTTCATAGGAGATGTGATGAACGAGTCTCGACCAGAATCGATGGCATCCTTCTGGATGCCATTCACGAACAACCGCGACTTCAAGGCGCACCCGCGCCTGCTGGTGTCGGCGGAAGGCATGTACTACAAGGACGTCGACGGCCGCAGCATCCTGGACGGCACCGCCGGCCTGTGGTGCGTGCCATGCGGCCACGCGCAACCGAAGATCGTCGCCGCCGTGCGCGAGATGGTCGGCCAGCTGGACTTCGCGCCGACCTTCCAGATGGGCCATCCGGCCGCTTTCGACCTCGCTGAAAAGCTGATGGAATACACCAACCATCGCTACGGCCACGTGTTCTACACCAACTCCGGTTCCGAAGCGGTGGACACCGCGCTGAAGATCGCGCTGGCGTACCACAAGGCGCGCGGTGAAGCCAGCCGCACCCGATTGATCGGCCGCGAACGCGGCTACCACGGCGTCGGCTTCGGCGGCATTTCGGTGGGCGGCATCGCCGGTAACCGCAAGCCGTATGGCGTGATGCTGCCGGGCGTCGATCACCTGCCGCACACGCACAACCTGGAGAAGAACGCCTACACCCGCGGCGAGCCGGAACACGGCGCCAACCTGGCCGATGAACTGGAACGCATCGTCGCGCTGCACGACGCCTCGACCATCGCGGCGGTGATCGTCGAGCCGGTGGCCGGTTCCACCGGCGTGCTGATACCGCCGAAGGGCTATCTGAAGCGCCTGCGCGAGCTGTGCACCAAGCACGGCATCCTGCTGATCTTCGATGAAGTGATCACGGGCTTCGGCCGCCTGACCACGCCGTTCGCCGGTGACTACTTCGACGTCGAGCCGGACATGATGACCACCGCCAAGGGTCTCACCAACGGCACCATTCCGATGGGCGCGGTGTTCAGCAAGAAGCACATCCACGACGCCTTCATGGACGCGCCGGCCGGCATTGAGCTGTTCCACGGCTATACCTACTCGGGCCATCCGGTGGCCTGCGCCGCTTCGCTGGCGACGCTGGAAGTGTTCAAGGAACAGAAGATCCTCGAACACGCGGCCGGCATGGCCGAGTACTGGGCCGACGCCGTGCATTCGCTGAAAGGCCTGCCGCACGTGATCGACATCCGCACCATCGGCCTGATCGCCGGCATCGAGCTGGCGCCGATTGCCGGCAAGCCGGGCGCGCGCGCCTTCACCGCGTTCAAGAAGGCCTTTGAAGACGGCGTGCTGATACGCACCACGGGCGACATCATCGCCTTGTCGCCGCCGCTGGTGCTGGAGAAAAAACACATCGATGAACTGTTTGGAAAGCTGAGGGAAGTACTGAAAAACCTGGACTAACGAGGAGAACTCACCATGCTGGTAGGCGTCCCAAAAGAGATCAAAAACCAGGAGTCCCGCGTCGGCCTTACCCCGGCCAGCGTCAAGGAACTCATTTTGCGTGGTCATCAAGTACTGGTACAACAAAACGCCGGCGCGGCCATCGGCCTGACGGATGCGATGTATGAAGCATCCGGCGCCACCATTATCGAAGACGCGGCCGAGATCTTCGCCCGCGCCGAGATGATCGTGAAGGTGAAGGAACCGCAGCCGCAGGAATGCGCGATGCTGCGTCCGGGGCAGATCCTGTACACCTATCTGCACCTGGCGCCGGACCCGGAGCAGACCAAGGCGCTGGTGGCGTCAGGCGCCGTATGCATCGCCTACGAAACCATCACCGGCGCAAACGGCGGCTTGCCGCTGCTGGCGCCGATGAGCGAAGTGGCGGGGCGCATGTCGATCCAGGCCGGCGCCGCGCACCTGGAGAAATCCAAGGGCGGCATGGGCCTGCTGCTGGGCGGCGTGCCGGGCGTGGCACCGGGACATATCGCCATCATCGGCGCCGGCGTGGTCGGCACCAATGCCTTGCAGATGGCGGTGGGCATCGGCGCGCGCGTGACGATATTGGACAAGAATATCGACCGCCTGCGCCAGCTGGACCTGGTGTACGGCAACCGCATCGCCACCATGTATTCCAACGCGCATTCGATCGAGGAAGCGGTGATCGATGCGGACCTGGTGATCGGCGGCGTGCTGGTGCCCGGCGCGGCGGCGCCCAAGCTGGTGACCAAGGCGATGATCGCCCGCATGAAGCAGGGCGCGGTGGTGGTGGACGTGGCGATCGACCAGGGTGGATGCTTTGAAACCTCGCACGCCACCACGCACGAAAAGCCGACGTATGTGGTCGACGGCGTGGTGCACTACTGCGTGGCGAACATGCCGGGCGCGGTGGCGCGGACCTCGACCTTCGCACTGAACAACGCAACGATAGGCCATGCGGTGGCGCTGGCCGACAAGGGTTGGCAGAAAGCGCTGAAAGCCAATCCGCATTTGAAGAATGGTTTGAATGTCTGCCAGGGCAAGGTCACCTACGAAGCGGTGGCGCACGCCCTTGGCTATACCTATGTAGACGCGGACAGCCTGCTGGGCCAAGCCGCGCTTTAACTGAAAGAGCATCATGGATACCATCACCCATTTCATCAACGGCGTTACCGTCGAAACGCAAAGCGGCCGCCATGCAGACGTGTTCAATCCCGCACTGGGCGAACCGGTAGCCAAGGTTGCGCTGGGCACGGCGGAGGAAGTCGACGCCGCCGTCCGCGCGGCGGAGAAGGCGTTTCCATCGTGGTCCGCCACGCCGCCGCTGACGCGCGCAAGGGTGCTGTTCAAGTACCTGCAACTGTGCCAGCAGCATGTGGATGAATTCGCGGCGATGATCACGCGCGAACATGGCAAGACCTTCGCCGATGCGCAAGGCGAAGTGGCGCGCGGCATCGAGATGGTGGAATTCGCGGTCGGTATTCCGCAAATGCTGAAAGGCGAATTCACCGACCAGATCTCGCGCGGCATCGATGCATGGTCGATGCGCCAGGCGCTGGGCGTGGTGGCAGGCATTACGCCATTTAACTTCCCGGTGATGGTGCCGATGTGGATGTTTCCGGTCGCGCTGGCGTGCGGTAACACCTTTGTGCTCAAGCCTTCCGAGCGCGATCCGTCGGCGTCGCTGCTGCATGCGCGCCTGCTGAAGGAAGCCGGCTTGCCTGATGGCGTCTTCAATGTGGTGCAGGGCGATAAGGTCACGGTCGATGCGCTGCTCGATCATCCGGTGGTGCAGGCGATCAGCTTTGTCGGCTCGACGCCGATTGCGGAGTACATCTACTCGCGCGGCTGCGCTGCGGGCAAGCGCGTGCAAGCCTTGGGCGGCGCCAAGAATCACATGGTGGTGATGCCGGATGCGGACATGGAGATGACGGTGGATGCGCTGATGGGCGCTGCCTTCGGCTCCGCCGGCGAGCGCTGCATGGCGATCTCCGTGGTTGTCGCGGTGGGCGATGCGGGCGACAAGATTGTCGATGCACTGGCACAGCGCACCGCCGCACTGAAAGTGCGCGATGGTATGGCGTCCGACGCCGAAATGGGGCCGGTCGTCACCAGCACGGCCAAGCAGCGTATAGAGCGCTTGATTGGTGAGGGCGTCGAGCAGGGCGCGAAACTGGTGGTCGATGGACGCAATCACCAGGTGGTCGGCCGCGAGAACGGCTTCTTCATCGGTGGCACCTTGTTCGATCACGTGACGCCGGATATGACGATCTACAAGGAAGAGATTTTCGGGCCGGTGCTGTGCATGCTGCGCGCGCCGGACGTCGGGACGGCGGTGGAACTGATCAACCGCAATGAGTACGGCAACGGCGTGGCGATCTACACGCGCGATGGCGGCGTGGCGCGCGAGTTCGTGCGGCAGATCCAGGTCGGCATGGTGGGCGTGAATGTGCCGCTGCCGGTGCCGATGGCGTTCAACAGTTTCGGCGGCTGGAAGCGCAGCCTGTTTGGCGATCATCATGCTTATGGACCGGAAGGCGTGCGCTTCTACACGCGCCATAAAGCGGTGATGCAGCGCTGGCCAAATACCGCAAGCGCTGGCGCGGAATTTGCATTCCCTCAGATGAAATAATCAACCAGGAACGAACATGATTCTCGAATCGATTAGCTACCTGCCGACATCGAAAGAAGCCAATGAATCATTGGCGAAACACTTCACCGACCTGGCGCCAGCGCTGACCGCGCGCCAGGCTGCCATCGAAAGTTCGCGCTGCCTGTATTGCTACGACGCGCCATGCACGCGCATCTGTCCATCGGACATCGACGTCGCCAGTTTTATCCGCAATATCCACGACGAGAATATCAACGGCGCCGCCGTCGGCATCCTCAAGCAGAACATCTTCGGCGGCAGCTGCTCGCGTGTGTGTCCGACCGAAATCCTGTGCGAGGATGCCTGCGTGCGCAATCACGATGCGGAAGGCCAGCCGGTGAAAATCGGCCTGTTGCAGCGCTACGCCATCGACAACATGAAGCTGGAAGAGCATCCGTTCAAACGCGCTGCCTCCACCGGCAAGAAGATCGCCGTGGTGGGCGCAGGTCCGGCGGGCCTGTCCTGCGCGCATCGCCTGGCGATGCTGGGCAACGAAGTGGTGATCTACGAAGCCAGGGAGAAATCCGGCGGCCTGAATGAATACGGCATCGCCAGGTACAAGCTGACCGATAACTTCGCGCAGAAGGAAGTGGACTTCCTGCTGCAAATCGGCGGCATCACCATCAAGCATGGCCAGACGCTGGGCGGAAATGTGCAGCTGAAGGATCTGCATACGAATTACGACGCCGTGTTCCTCGGCCTGGGCCTGGGCGCCAGCAAGCAGATGGGCCTGACCGGCGAGGATGCGCCAGGCCTGCTGGCTGCCGTCGACTACATCGCCGAGCTGCGCCAGTCGGATGATTTGAGCAAGCTGCCGGTGCCGTCGCGCGCCATCGTCATCGGCGCCGGCAATACGGCGATCGACATGGCGGTGCAGATCCAGCGCCTTGGCGCGGATGAGGTCACGCTGGTCTATCGTCGGGGCTTTGAAGCGATGAGCGCCACCGGGCACGAACAGCATATCGCCAAAGAGAATCAAGTCCGCATGCGCACCTGGGCGCAGCCGCAGCAGGTGCTGCTCGACGACGCCGGCCGCGTGCGCGGCATGCGCTTCGAGAAGACGTCGCTGGTCAACGACCGCCTGTCCGGCACCGGTGAAACCTTCGAGATCGCGGCCGACGCCATCTTCAAGGCCATCGGCCAGAGCATGGATGAAACGAGTATCAGCGATCCGCTGGCGACAACACTGAAACGCGACGGTGACAAAATCCACGTCGACGATCAGTTCCGCACAGTCCTGCCGCGCATCTACGCCGGCGGCGACTGTGTGGCGCCTGGGCAGGATCTGACCGTGCAGGCGGTCCAACACGGCAAGCTGGCGGCGCACGCCATTCATCAAGATATCACCGGACTGAAGGAGGCTGCATAATGGCTGACCTGAGCATTGAATTCTGCGGCATCAAATCCATCAATCCGTTCTGGCTGGCCTCCGCGCCGCCGACGGACAAGGCCTACAACGTGGTGCGCGCATTTGAAGCAGGATGGGGCGGCGTGGTGTGGAAGACGCTGGGTGAAGATCCGGCGGCCGTCAACGTGTCGTCGCGCTACTCGGCGCACTACGGCAAGAATCGCGAAGTCCTCGGCTTCAACAACATCGAGCTGATTACGGACCGTTCGCTGGCCATCAATCTGCAAGAGATCACGCAGGTGAAGAAGGACTGGCCGGATCGCGTGATTATCGTGTCGCTGATGCTGCCTTGCGAGGAGCGCCTGTGGGCCGATATTCTGCCGCTGGTGGAAGCGACCGGCGCTGACGGCATCGAGCTGAATTTCGGCTGTCCGCATGGCATGCCGGAGCGTGGCATGGGGGCGGCGGTGGGGCAGGTGCCGGAGTATGTCGAGATGGTCACGCGCTGGTGCAAGCAGAACACCAAGCTGCCGGTGATCGTCAAGCTGACGCCGAACATCACCGACGTGCGCGCGCCTGCGCGGGCGGCCAAGGCTGGCGGTGCGGATGCGGTCTCGCTGATCAACACCATCAACTCGATTACGCATCTGGACCTGGATCAGATGGTGGCGTTCCCGATCGTGGGCGGCGCCAGCACGCACGGTGGGTATTGCGGTTCGGCGGTGAAGCCGATTGCGCTGAACATGGTGGCGGAGATTGCGCGCGATCCGCAGACGGCGGGCTTGCCGATTTCGGGCATCGGCGGCATCGGCAACTGGCGCGATGCGGCGGAGTTTATTGCGCTGGGCTCGGGCTGCGTGCAGGTGTGTACGGCGGCGATGCTGCATGGTTTCCGCATCGTTGAAGAGATGAAGGATGGTTTGTCGCGCTGGATGGATCAGAAGGGCTACCAGAGCATCAGCGAGTTTTCCGGCAAGGCGGTGCCGAATACCACCGACTGGAAATACCTGAACATGAACTACCAGGTGATTGCGCAGATCAATCAGGATGACTGTATCAAGTGCGGCCGCTGTTATGTGGCGTGCGAAGATACGTCGCACCAGTCGATTGCGCAGCTCATCGATGAAGTGTCCGGCGCGCGCACGTACGAGGTGATCAAGGAGGAGTGTGTTGGGTGTAATCTGTGCGAGATCACCTGTCCGGTGCAGGGGTGCATCACGATGGTGCCGCAGGATACGGGTAAGCCGTATATGAACTGGACGCAGGATCCGCGCAATCCGCGTGCCGAAAAAGCAGTGGAAGCGGCCTGACGGCGGCGCATGCGTATCCCCAGGTCCGTAAGGGGTCTGACCCCGCATGGGGTCAGACCCCGGCTCAGCGAAGTGCGGGGTGAAAGCATCCGTCAAGGTACGAAACTTGCAGTGGTGGATGGATACATCAACCCTTTGGAGAACGCCTCGTGAGCATTGAATCTTCTGGCAGCACGCAACTCTGGAACGAAGACCTCGCGCCGACAACGGCGGCGCAGCGTACGTGGCGCTGGTATCACTTCTCCGCGCTGTGGGTTGGGATGGTGATGTGCATCCCGGCGTACACGCTGTCCGCCAGCTTGATCGAAGGCGGCATGTCGGGTTACCAGGCGGTGCTGACGGTATTCCTCGCCAATGCCATCGTGCTGCTGCCGATGCTGCTGATCGGCCACGCCGGCACCAAGTACGGTATTCCTTATGCTGTGCTGGCGCGTGCTTCGTTCGGCACCTCCGGCGCGCGCTTGCCGGCGCTGATGCGCGCCATCGTCGCTTGCGGCTGGTATGGCATCCAAACCTGGTTCGGCGGTTCGATGATCTACACGCTGCTTGGCGTGATGATGGGCGGCGATGTCGGCGGCGACAAGATCGCTGGCCTGGGCATCAACGGCGGCCAGCTGCTTTGCTTCCTCGCCTTCTGGGCCATCCAGTTCTACTACATCGTGCATGGCATGGAGTCGATCCGCAAGCTGGAGACCTACACCGCGCCGCTGAAGATCCTCATCTGCTTCGTGCTGCTCGGCTGGGTGCACAGCAAGGCCGGCGGCTTCGGCGATCTGCTGTCCGCGCCGTCGCAATTCGTTGACGGCGGCAAGAAGGCCGGCCAGTTCTGGTCCGTGTTCTGGCCTTCGCTGACGGCGATGGTCGGCTTCTGGGCCACGCTGGCGCTGAATATTCCCGACTTTACCCGCTTCGCCAAAACGCAGCGCGACCAGGTGATCGGCCAGACCGTCGGTCTGCCGGTGCCTATGGGCCTGCTGGCAGCGATGGCGGTGATCGTCACGTCGGCCACGGTGGTCCTGTACGGCAAGGCGATCTGGGATCCGGTCGATCTGTCGAGCCGCATGACCGGCGCGGCGGTGCTGGTGGCGCTGGTGATCCTGCTGATCGACACGGTGTCGGTCAATCTCGCGGCCAACCTGGTCGGACCGGCGTATGATTTCTCGTCGCTGGCGCCGCAGCAGATTTCGTATAAAACCGGCGGCTACATCACCGCCGCCATCGCCATCCTGATGATGCCGTGGAAGATACTGGAATCGACGCAGGGCTATATCTTCACCTGGCTGATCGGCTATTCGGCACTGCTGGGCCCCATCGCCGGCATCCTGATCGTCGACTACTACATGGTGCGCAAGACGGAGCTGAATGTGAGCGAACTGTATCGCGAAGATGGCCAGTACTCGTATGGAAAGGGCTGGAACATGGCGGCGCTGGTGGCGTTCGTGATCGGCGTGCTGCCGAATATTCCCGGCTTCCTGAATGCCGCATTCCCAACGTCCTTCCCTGGCGTGTCGGAGGGATTCAAGACAATTTATACCTACGCATGGTTTGTTGGCATCGCCATCTCGGCCGTGGTGTATGGGGTTATGATGAAAGGGAAGACCGTCCCCGCTGTGAGGGCGACGGCTCACCCGTAAGGAGACCTTATGAAGACTATCATCCGTGGCGGCACTGTCGTCAACGCCGACCGCGCTTTCCGCGCCGATGTGCTGTGCGATGGCGACAAGATCGTCGCTGTCGGCGATAACCTTGAAGCCCCTGCCGGCGCCAAGGTGATCGACGCCGGCGGCCAATATGTGATGCCGGGCGGGATCGATCCGCATACGCATATGAACCTGCCGTTTATGGGGACGGTGACGCAGGATGATTTCTACACCGGCACTGCGGCAGGTCTGGCAGGCGGCACCACCACCATCATCGACTTCGTGATTCCGGCGCCGAAGCAGAACCTGATCGAAGCCTACAACCAGTGGCGCGACTGGGCAAAGAAATCGGCCGGAGACTACACCTTCCACGTTGCCATCACGTGGTGGGACGAGACGGTGCACCGCGACATGGGCACGCTGGTGAAGGACCATGGCGTCAACAGCTTCAAACACTTCATGGCGTACAAGAACGCCATCATGGCCGACGACGAAACGCTGGTGAAAAGCTTCCGTCGCTGCCTGGAACTGGGCGCGATGCCGACCGTGCATGCGGAGAATGGCGAACTGGTTTACCAGTTGCAGCAGGATCTGTTGAAGCGCGGCCTGACCGGGCCAAGTTCGCATCCGCTGTCGCGTCCTCCGGAAGTGGAGGCGGAAGCGGCCAACCGCGCGATTGCGATCGCCAATGTGCTCAATACGCCGGTGTACATCGTGCACGTGTCGTGCGCCGAATCGCTGGAGGCCATCACCCGCGCCCGGGCGCATGGGCAGCGCGTGTATGGCGAAGCGCTGGCCGGCCATCTGGTGATTGACGACAGCGTCTATCAGAGCGACGACCTGGAGTACGCGGCGGGCCATGTGATGAGTCCTCCGTTCCGCAGCAAGCATCACCAGGCCGCGTTGTGGCAAGGCCTGCGTGGCGGGAATCTGCACACCACGGCCACCGATCACTGCACCTTCTGCGCCGAGCAGAAGGCGATGGGCAAGGACGACTTCACGCGCATTCCCAACGGCTGCGGCGGTGTCGAAGACCGTATGTCGGTGATCTGGGATGCCGGCGTGAATACCGGTTTGCTGACGCCATCCGAATTCGTCAAAGTCACCTCGACCAACACGGCGCAGATTTTCAATATCTATCCGCGCAAGGGTGTGATCGCGCCGGGCGCGGATGCGGACGTGGTGGTGTGGGATCCGGAAGGCACGCGCACCATCTCCGCTTTGACGCAGTTCGCCAAGGGCGGTTTCAATGTATTCGAAGGCCGCACCGTGCGGGGTATTCCAAGCACCACGCTGTCCGCCGGTAACATCGTGTTCCATCGCGGCGTGCTGATGGCCGTGGAAGGCGCTGGCCGCTATATCAATCGTCCGGCGTTCAAAGCGACGTCGGCGCGTTAAGGAGCAGCAAATGAAGATTAATGGTGACCGCCTGTGGGCATCGCTGATGGAACTGGCAAAGATCGGCGCGACGGAAAAAGGCGGCGTTAAGCGCCTGGCGCTGACCGATCTCGATAAGCAGGGCCGCGACCTGGTGGTCGGCTGGGGCAAGGAAGCCGGCATGTCGATCACCATCGACCAGATCGGCAACGTCTTCATGCGCCGCGACGGCACCAACAATGCGCTGCCGCCGGTGATGACCGGCAGCCATATCGACACGCAGCCCACCGGCGGCAAGTTCGATGGCAACTACGGCGTGCTGGCCGGCCTGGAAGTCGTACGCACGCTGAACGACTTGAAGATCAAGACCGAGGCGCCGATCGAAGTCGCCTTCTGGACCAATGAGGAAGGCTCGCGCTTCGTGCCGGTGATGATGGGCTCCGGCGTATTCTGCGGCGCGTTCTCGCTGGAGACGGCGTATGCGGCGAAGGACGTCGATGGCAAAACCGTCGGCGATGAGCTGGAACGCATCGGCTACAAGGGCCCGCAAGTGCCGGGCGACCATCCTATCGGCGCCTACTTCGAAACGCATATCGAGCAAGGCCCGGTGCTGGAAGACGCCGACAAGGTGATCGGCGTGGTGCCGGCTGTGATGGGCCTGTCGTGGTACGACTGCGTGGTCACAGGCATGGAGGCCCACGCCGGGCCAACGCCGATGGGACTGCGCAAGGACGCGCTGCAAGTCTCCACCAGGATCATGCAGGAAGTCGTCGCCATCGCCAACCGCTATCCGCCGTACGGTCGTGGCACGGTCGGCATGGTGCAGGTGTTCCCGAACAGCCGCAACGTGATTCCCGGCGAAGTCAAATTCAGCATCGACCTGCGCAACGTGAACGACGAACTGCTGAACACCATGCACGAGGAGATGCTGGCCTTTATCGACAAGACGCGCAGCGAGAGCGGCTTGAAGATTTCGATCGAGCGCGTGTCCTACTACCCGCCATGCCCGTTCCATCCGGAGTGCGTGGATGCGGTGCGCAGCGCCACCGCCAAGTTGGGCTACTCGACGATGGACGTGGTCTCCGGCGCCGGCCACGACGCCATCTACGCCGCGCGCCTGGCGCCGGCCGGCATGATCTTCGTGCCTTGCAAGGACGGCATCAGCCACAACGAAATCGAAGACGCCAAGGCCGAACACCTGGAAGCCGGCTGCAACGTCCTGTTGCACGCCATGCTGGAGCGCGCACGCGTGGTTTGACCGGCACCCGGTCGGCGTGCATACTTCTGCGCATGCACACCGACCCTCAACAAGCCTATCTCGATGCTAATCACCTCCTGGCCGCCGGCGATTATGCCGGCGCCGAGGAATGCTATCTGCAAGCGCTGGCCTTGCAGCCCTTGCATGTCGCGGCGCGGGCGAATCTCGGTTATCTGAAGGAGCAGCAGGGCGCCGTGGCGGAGGCGGAGTTCCACTATCGGCAGGCGATTGCGCTGATGCCGGATCACCCGCAGTTGCATCAAAACCTTGGCGCGTTGCTGTTCAAGGAAAAGCGTCTGGCGGAGTCGGAAGCGGCGATGCGGGCGGCGGCGGAGCTGGCGCCGGATTCGCCGACCGCGTGGAGCCAGCTTGGCGCGCTGCTGGTATGCACGCATCGCGAGCCGGAGGGCGAGGCTTGCTACCGGCAGGCGCTGGCCTTGGAGCCCGGGCACGCGCGGGCGCAGTTCAATCTCAGTTATCTGCTGCTGCGGCAGGCGCGCTTTGAAGAAGGCTGGTACATGCTGGATGCGCGCTGGCAGTTCGATCATTTTCCGCTGTCCTTCGATTGTCCGTTCTGGGAGGGCGAGCCGCTGAACGGCAAGTCCATCGTGCTTGGACTGGAAGCAGGGCATGGCGACATGATTCACTTCTGCCGCTATGCACCGATGCTCAAGGCGCGCGGCGCCCAGCGGGTGGCGGTAGTGTGCCATCCGGCGTTGCGGCGCTTGTTCGCCACACTGCCTGGCGTGGACCATGTTCATGCGCTGGGCGAGGCGCTGCCGGGAGGTTGGGATTACTGGACGCGGCCGATGCACTTGCCGGGATTGTTCGGCACAGAGATGGCGACCATTCCGGCGGATGTGCCGTATCTGCGCGCCGACCCGGCGCTGGTGCAGCAATGGCGCGGCGAGCTGCCGCAGCAAGGGCTGCGCGTTGGCCTGGCGTGGCGCGGCAATGCGAATTTCGAGAACGATGCGGACCGCTCGCTGCCGTCGCTGATGTCATTGGCGCCGCTCGCCGCCGTCGCTGATGCGCATTTCGTCAGTTTGCAGAAGGGCGCTGGCGAAGCTGAAGCGTTGACGCCGCCGGCGGGAATGTTCGTGCATCCGATTGCGGCGCGGCTGGGCGATTTTGCCGATACCGCCGCCGTCATCGCCAATCTCGATCTGGTGATCAGCGTGGACACCGCGGTGGCGCATCTGGCCGGCGCGCTGGGCAAGCCCTGCTGGCTGCTGCTGCCGGACTATCGCTGCGACTGGCGCTGGATGGCGGAGCGTGGCGACACGCCGTGGTATCCGTCCATGCGCCTGTTCCGCCAGCCGCGAGGCGGCGGCTGGACGCCGGTGATCGCCGAGGTGGCGGCGGCGCTGGCGGACGTTGCGATCAGGCCTTGAAGGCGCGCAGGAAGTCCAGCAGCACACGGGCGGCGATGTCGGCGTCGTCGGCCGTCATGGTCTCCAGCGGATTGTGGCTGATGCCGCCGTTGCCGCAGCGCGTGAACAGCATGGCGACGTCGGTGACGGCGGCCATCGCCATGGCGTCGTGGCCGGCGCCTGACAGCAGGTCGAAGCGCGGGACGTTAGCGCGTTCGATGGTGTCGCCGAACTGCTGCATCAGGCGCGGCGCACATGGCGCGGCGGAGGCGTCGACGATCTGCTGAAGACTGCATTCGATCTGTCGGCGTGCGCAGATGGCGGCGATGCCGTCCACTATATCCTTGACGGCGGCCTTGCGCACGGCGTCATCGGCGGCGCGGATGTCCAGCGACAGCTTGCAGGCGCCGGGAATCACGTTGACCGAGCCGCCCGGCACTTGCAGCTGGCCGACGGTGCCGACCAGCGATGGCGCCTGCGCGCAGCGCTGTTCGACCAGCAGCACGATTTCGGCGGCTGCTGCGGCGGCGTCCTTGCGCATGGTCATGGGCGTAGTGCCGGCGTGGCTGGCCAGGCCGGCAAGGTCGACCAGGTAGCGCGAACTGCCGGCAATCGCGGTGACCACGCCCAGCGGCAGGTCGCGTTCCAGCAGCACCGGCCCTTGTTCGATATGGACTTCCACAAAACCCAGCAGGTCGGCAGGATTGCGGGCGATGGCGGGAATGCGGGCAACGTCATGGCCTGCGGCCAGCAACGCATCGCGCATGCTGACGCCATCGGCGTCGGTCTGGTCCAGCAGCGACAGGTCGAAGTGGCCGGTGATGGCGGTGCTGCCCAGGAAGGTGCTCTTGAAGCGCACGCCTTCTTCTTCCGCAAAGCCGATAACCTCCAGGTTGAACGGCAGCTGCTCGCCGCGCTGGTGCAGATGGCGCACGATGGCGATCGGCAGCAGGATGCCGAGGCGGCCGTCGTACTTGCCGCCATTGCGGACGGTGTCGTAGTGCGAGCCGGTCATCAGCGTCCTGGCGTCCGGCGTGGCGGAGCGGTAGACGCCGACCACGTTGCCGACGGCGTCAATGTGCGCGTCCATGCCGGCTTCGCGCATCCAGTCCAGCAGCTGGGCGGCGGTCTGGCGGTGGGCGGGCGTCATGTAGGCGCAGGTCAAGCCGTCCTGGTCGTCGCTCCATGCGGCCAGTGTTTCGGACCATTGCATGATGGCGGGGCCGAATTCCAGCTGTACGGCCAGCAGGTCGTTGAGGCGGATTTCGGCGATACGCTTGATCTGGCGGAGGCATTCGGCGATTTCGTCGGCGCGCTGGTTTTTCAGACGGCGCGAGAAGGCGGCGATGACGGCCTGGCGCGTCAGCCCCTGGCCGGTCGGGCCTTTGACGGCGAGGATGAAGGGGAAGCCGAATTTGGCGTTGTAATCGGCATTCAGCTGGTGCAGCGTGGCGAATTCCTCGGCGCTGCACAGGTGTAGTCCGGACTTGGCCTGTTCGCTGGTCGATTCCGCCGTCAGCTGGCCGGCCACGGCGGCCTTGCCGGCCAGTTCCGGGTGGGCGCGGATCAGGCCCAGTTGTTCATCCAGCGTGGCGGTGCTGACCACGGCCTGCAAGGCCAGCTTCAGCGCGGTGACGCTGGCGAACGGGCGCTGGGCGGCGGCGCGTTCCGGTATCCATGGCGAGTGCTCGTAGATGCCGCGCAGGCGATCGACGAAGGTGGCGCTGTCGCAGCTGTTCAGTTCAGGGAGTGTGGTCATCATGGCTCCATCATAACGCCTCAGCACCGCTGCGATATATGCGGTATGCGGTACGGTTTATATGGCTGCGCTTACTTCTGCGTCAGCGCCTTGGCCGCCGCCGACACCTGCTCGCGCAGCCATTTGTGTTCCGGCGCCTGGTGCACGCGCTCGTGCCACAGCTGGTAGAAGCGCATCGGCGGGAACTTGACCGGCACCGTGTAGCGCTTCAGCGACATCTGCTTTTCGTAGTAGTGCACGAACTGGCTGCCGGTGGTCAGCACCAGGTCGGTCTGCGCCAGCATGCTGGGGATCAGGCCGAAGTAGGCCGATTCCACCACCACGTTGCGCTGCAGGCCCTGGCGCTCCAGGTAGTCGTCGATGACGCCCATGTAGCCGGGCAGGATCTGCGTCGGCGCCACGTGCGGCAGCGTGAGGTAGTCGTCCATCGTCATCTTGTCGCTGTCGGTGCGCAGCGCATACGGGCAGTCGGCGCGCATGACGCAGATAATCGGGTCTTCGAACAGCTTGGACATGTGCAGATGCTCGGGCGGCTCGTCCCAGTTGGCGATGACCAGGTCCATGTCGCCATCCGACAGCAGGCGCACGTAGTCGACGCCCGCACCCAGGCTGTGGATCTTGATGCGGCTGTTGGGCGAGCCACGGCGCAGCAGCGCCACCAGGTTGGGCAGGAACTGGCTGTCCAGATAGTCCGGCGCGGCGACGTGGAAGGTGCGCGCTTCTTCCTGTGGCACGAAAGGTGCCTTCTTCAGGAACAGGTTCTCGGTTTCGTCCAGAATGCGCTTTGCTGGTGCAAGCAGGCTCTCGCCGTGCTGGGTCGGCACCATGCCGCGCGCGCCGCGCACCAAAAGCGGATCGCCGGTCAGCTCGCGCAGCTTGCGCAGCGAGGCGGAGATGGAGGGCTGCGGCTGATTCAGTTTCAGGGCGACGCGGGAGACGTTCTTCTCGACCAGCAGCAGGTACAGGATGCGGATCAGGTGAAGGTCCAGGTGTTGCGGCAAAGCGGACATGGGCAGGGTGTTTATGAAGCGGTTTATACGGGATTGGATATGTCTAATATACTCTAATGTTCATGTAGCAGGAATCAAATCCGTTTATCTTCTGTAAATTAGCCACATCTATAACCTGACCACATACATGGAATATCTGATCCCGTACGGCCTTGAGTGGCTCAATCTCATTGTTCGCTGGCTGCACATCATTACGGGCATCGCCTGGATTGGCGCTTCCTTCTATTTTGTGTGGCTGGACAATTCGATTCGTCCGCCGGCGCCGGGATCGGACCTGGCGAAGAAGGGCGTGTCGGGCGAGCTGTGGGCGGTGCACGGCGGTGGCTTCTACAATCCGCAAAAATACCTGGTGGCGCCGGCCGAGCTGCCGAAGGACCTGCACTGGTTTAAATGGGAAGCGTATTCCACCTGGCTGTCCGGCATCGCGCTGCTGACCATCGCCTACTACTTCAACGCGCAGGCGATGATGATCGATAAGTCGGTGGCGGACATCAGCAGCCTGCAGGCGGTCGGCATCGGCATCGGCACGCTGGTGATTGGCTGGACGGTGTACGACCTGCTGTGCCGTTCGCCGCTGGGCAAGCATGACCTGTGGTTCGGCGTGGTGGTGTTTGCGCTGATCGTCGGCGCGGCGTATGGGCTGACGCATGTGCTGAGCGGCCGCGCGGCCTACATCCACGTCGGTGCGCTGATCGGCACCATCATGGTCGGCAATGTGCTGATGCTGATTATTCCGGGCCAGCGCAAGATGGTCGATGCGATGTCGCAGGGCCGCCTGCCCGATCCTGTCCATGGACAGAAGGCCAAGCAGCGCAGCGTCCACAATAACTACTTCACGTTGCCGGTGCTGTTCATCATGATCAGCAACCACTATGCGATGACGTACCGGAACGACCGCGCGTGGCTGGTGCTGGCGTTTATCATGGCGGCCGGCGTGTTCATTCGCCACTTCTTCAACCTGCGCCACAAAGGCCGCGTGGAGTGGCGCTATCCGGCCATCGGCGTGGCGCTGCTGGCCGGCGTGGCGGTGGCGATCGCGCCGCCCAAGCCTGTGGCGTCGGCGCCGGCGGCCGATCCGGCGGCGGCATTCGCCAAGGTTCAGGGCGTGATCGCGCAGCGCTGCGTGTCGTGCCACTCGGCGCATCCGACGCAGGCCGGCTTCGCGGCGGCGCCGCTGGGCGTGACGTTCGACAGCGCGGACCAGATCCACCAGAACGCGGAAAAAATCTACAAACAGGTAGTGCAGACCAAGGCGATGCCGCTGGCTAACCTGACCAATATGACCGACGCGGAACGGGCGCAGATCGCGGCCTGGTACGAGTCCGGCGCACAATGAAGGAATGAGTAATGACCAAGCAAAAACTGGCCGAATGGATCGACGCACACTTCGACGAGGAGGTCGGCGTGCTGCAACAGCTGCTGCGCGTGCCGACCGATACGCCGCCGGGCAATAACGCGCCGCACGCGGACATGGTGGCCGATCTGGTCAAGGCTTACGGCTGGACCGCCGAAAAGCACGCCGTGCCGCAGCAGGAAGTGCGCGACTACGGCATGGAGAGCATCACCAACCTGATCGTGCGCCGCCCGTATGCGGACGGCGGCCCGACCATTGCGCTGAATGCGCATGGCGACGTGGTGCCGCCAGGTGACAACTGGACCTATCCACCGTATGGCGGTGTGGTCGACAAGGGCTATATCTATGGCCGCGCGGCGGCGGTGTCCAAGTGCGACTTCGCCACCTACATCTTTGCCACGCGCGCGCTGGAGGCGCTGGGCGTGCCGCTGAAGGGTGGGCTGGAACTGCACTTCACCTATGACGAGGAGTTCGGCGGTCTGCTGGGGCCAGGCTGGCTGCTGGAGCAGAAGCTGACCAAGCCGGATTACGTGATCGCGGCGGGCTTCAGCTACAACATCGTCACCGCGCACAACGCCTGCCTGCAACTGGAGGTGACGGTGCACGGCAAGTCCGGCCACGGCGCGATGCCTGAGACGGGCCACGACGCCTTGCAGGCGGCCACGCGCATCCTGAATGCCATCTACGGCGAGCTGCCGGAACTGAAGAAGATCAAGTCGAAGATCGCCGGCATCGATTCGCCGACCATGCTGGTGGGCCGCATCGACGGCGGCACCAACACCAACGTGGTGCCGGGCAAGGTGACGCTGAAGATGGACCGCCGCATGATCCCGGAAGAAGATCCGGTGGCGGTGGAGGCGCACGTGCGCGCGCTGATCGAAGCGGCGGTGCAGGGCGTGCCCGGCATCACGCTGGAGATCAAGCGCCTGCTGCTGTCGCACGCGCTGCGCGAGCGGCCGGGCACGGAGAAGCTGGTGGCCAGCATCCAGCAGAACGCCGAAACCTTCATCGGCGAGAAGATCCCGGCGCAAGGCACGCCGTTGTACGCCGATGCGCGCCTGTACGGCGAACATGGCATCCCGGCGGTGCTGTACGGCGCCGGCCCGCGCACGGTGCCGGAATCGAACGCCAAGAAGGCCGATGAACGCCTCAACCTCGAAGACCTGCGCAAGGCGACCAAGGTGGTAGCATCCACCTTATTCGATTTCCTTGGAGCGTAAGATGTTTTCGAAAAAACTGATGGCCGGCTGGGGCGATATGGACTTCAACAGCCATATGCGCAACACGGCTTTCCTCGACAAGTCCGGCGATGTGCGCATGCTGTTCCTGTCGGAGCATGGCTTCCCGATGCGCGAGTTCATGCGGCTGAAGATCGGCCCGGTGGTGATGAAGGATGAAATCGCGTACTTCAAGGAAGTGCTGCTGCTGGAAGAGATCACCGTGACGCTGGAACTGGCGGGCCTGGCCGAAGACGGCAGCCGCTGGATACTGCGCTCGGACATCATCCGCCCGGACGGCAAGCTGGCGGCGCGCGTCAACAGCACCGGCGGCTGGCTGGATCTGTCGGCGCGCAAGCTGATCGCACCGCCGCCGGACTTGATGGCGACCTGGCAGGCGCTGGTCAAGACCGACGACTATCAGGACCTGGCGTCCAGCATCAAGGACAAATAAGCTTATTTGACGCCGAAGTATTTGCGGTGCAGTTCCGCGTTCAGGCCCTGCGTTTGCAGGCGCCTGGCGGCGGGGTTGAGGGCGCCGGCCAGCGCACTGTGGTCCCGGCCCAGGTAGATGTAGAGATTCAGTTCCTCCACCGGCTTGCCGATGCGGCCCTGCGACAGCATGGCCGTGGAGACGGCGCTCAGGCTGCCGTCGTCGTAGACGCAGGCGTGATCGCGCCGGTTAATCACCATGTTCAGGCAGGCCGGCACGTTCTGCACGTCGTGCGGCTGCACGCGCGGCTTGAGCGCATCGAGCTTGAGCTGGTAGGTCAGGATGCCGCGCTTGTAGCTGACAGTGCGCGCACCGGCGGCCAGCGCCTCCCAGCTATCGATCACCGGCTGCCCGGCCGGCGTGAAGATATATGTGCGTGTCTGCACAAACGGCTCGTCCAGCCGCAGGTACTGTGGATGCTTGCGGCCATATTCCTTGACCCGACCTATTTCACCAGCGAGGCTGCCGTCGGCCAGCATCGCTTCGCTGCGCCTGCCCGGCAGGCTTTGCAGCTGGCAGCGCTGGCGGATCTCGCCGCACAGGCGTTGCAGGTAGTCGCGCGCGTACTGGTAGACGATGGAGTCGGGTTCGTGGGTGGTGCCGAAGATAAGCGTGTCCGGGCCTTGCGCCGCGGCGGGCGCGGATGCGGAGAGGGAAAAGGCGGCTGCCAGCAGCACGGACCAACAGCGGGACATGGACTGTTTCTCGGTATTGTTATTGGATTGGTACGCTATGATAGCTGATACTGCTTTGTCGTATGATATGGTCATTATTGACCGAACGGCCACCCTGTGCATCGATACGATTTAATCAGTTGCCACGACTGCGGCGTGCTGCACCAGCGCCGCCCGGTACGCCCGCGCGAGAAGGCGCGCTGCGTGCGTTGCCACTCGGTCCTGTATCGCGGCATCCATTCCAACGCCAACCGCATGGCGGCGATCACGCTGGGCGCGGTGTTCACTTTTCTGATCGCGCAGTTCTTCCCGATCGTGCAGCTGGATGTCGGCGGCTACAGCACCAGCGCCACGCTGCTGGGCGCCATCCGCGTGCTGTGGACGGAGCAGATGCAGGCGGTGGCGGTGGTGGTGTTCCTGTTCACGATCCTGCTGCCGGCGGTGGAACTGGGTTCCCTGTTGTATGTGACGCTGTCGCTGCGTGCCGGACGCAGGCCTTCGGGCTTCGACCACCTGCTGCGCGCGGTGGGCCTGGCGCGGCGCTGGGGCATGACGGAGGTGCTGATGATCGGCATCCTGATCACCATCGTCAAGATGACCAGCCTGGCCGAGGTGATCGTGCAGCCGGGCGTGTTCGCGTTCGGCGTGCTGACCATGATGCTGGCCATCGTGGTGTCGTTCGATCCGAAGATTTTATGGAATATCGGCGAGCACCTGCCGGGGCCGCGCCGGGTGGCGCAGAAGACGTTTTCGTACACGGCGCTGGCCAAGGCGCCGCTGCTGGCGTGCCACAGCTGCGGTCTGGTGGAGTCGGTGAAGTACACGTTGCGGCACCAGTACTGCGCGCGTTGCGGCGCGCGGCTGTACCGGCGGCATCCGGACAGCGTGGGCCGCACCTGGGCCTTCCTGCTGGCGGCGGCCATCCTGTACATCCCCGCCAACCTGCTGCCGGTGATGTACACGCATTCGCTGTTCGGCCAGGAGGACGACACCATCATCAGCGGCGTGGTGTATTTCTGGACCAGCGGCTCGCCGGCGCTGGCGGTGATCATTTTCATTGCCAGCATCGTGGTGCCGGTGCTGAAGCTGGTGGCGCTGACGCTGCTGGCGTGGACCGCGCAGCGGCGCTCGCGCTGGCAGCCCTTGCAGCGCACGAAGTTGTACCGCATCGTGGAGTTTGTCGGCCGCTGGTCGATGCTCGATATTTTTGTCATTACGCTGACGGTGGCGCTGGTGCGCTTCCAGACGCTGGCGGTGATTACGGCCGGTCCCGGCGCGCTGGCGTTTTGCGCGGTGGTGGTGCTGACCATGATCGCGTCCATGCAGTTCGATCCCCGCCTGATCTGGGATCCTATCGATACACACGGAGAGAAGCATGTCTGAGAACGAGAACGGCAATCCGCCGTTGCCAGAACCGGAAGTGGAGAAGCCCAGCCGCATGCCGTCGCTGGTGTGGCTGATCCCCTTGCTGGCGGCGCTGATCGGCCTGACGCTGGTGGTCAAGATGGTGCTGGACCAGGGGCCGACGGTGACGGTGAGCTTCCGCAGCGCCGACGGTCTGGAGCCGGGCAAGACCAAGGTCAAATACAAGGATGTGGACATCGGCCTGGTGAAGACGATCACGCTGGGCAGCGATCTGTCCAAGGTGCTGGTGACCATCGACATGACCAAGGAGGCCAAGCGCTTCACGGCGAATGACACGCGCTTCTGGGTGGTGCGGCCGCGCATCGGCGCCAGCGGCGTGACGGGCCTGAACACCTTGCTGTCCGGTTCCTACATCGGCGTCGACGCCGGCAAGTCGGAGGAGACCACGCACGAATTCGTCGGGCTGGAGAAGCCGCCGCAGGTGACGCGCGACGAGAAGGGCACGTCCTACATGCTGCATGGCGAGTCGCTGGGCTCCATTGATGTCGGTTCGCCGATTTTCTACCGCCGCATCCAGGTGGGGCAGGTGACCGGCTTCGATCTGGAAGAGAAGGGGCGCGGCGTGAAGATGTCGGTGTTTATCAGCGCGCCTTACGATCAGTATGTCGGCAAGAATTCGCGCTGGTGGCATGCCAGCGGCGTCGACGTGCGGCTCGATTCGTCCGGCTTCAAGGTCAACACGCAGTCGCTGGCGGCGCTGCTGGTGGGCGGCATCGCATTTGAATCGGTCAGCGGGCAGAAACCATCGGCGGCGGCGCCGGCCGGCAGCGACTTTGCGCTGGCGGCGGATCAGGCCAGCGCGCTGCGCGAACCGGATGGCGTGGCGGTGACCACGGTGCTGTACTTCGACCAGTCGCTGCGCGGCCTGTCGGCCGGTGCGCCGGTGGACTTCCGCGGCATTGTCATGGGCGAGGTGCGTTCGGTGGGCGTGGAGTTCGATCCGGTGAAGAAGACCTTCCGCATGCCCGTGACGGTGGATATGTATCCGGCGCGCCTGGGCCGCAACTTTGCCAGGACGGTGGCCGAGGATCAGCAGCGCAACGCCGGCACGCAGGTGCTGGAGCGCCTGGTGGCGCGCGGCCTGCGCGGCCAGCTGCGCACGGGGAATCTGCTGACCGGCCAGCTGTATGTGGCGCTGGACTTCTTCCCGAATGCGCCGGCGGCCAAAATCGACACCACGCAGGAACTGGTGGAAGTGCCGACCGTGCCTAACAGCCTGGATGAACTGCAGACGCAGATTTCCAGCATCGCGCGCAAGCTGGACAAGGTGCCGTTCGAGGACATTGGCAAGAACCTGCGCGATACGCTGAAGAGCGCCGATGTGCTGATGAAGCGTCTGGACGGCCAGGTGGTGCCGGAGATGAAGGACACGCTGGCGGCGGCGCGCAAGACCTTTGCCGAAGCGGACCAGCTGCTGCAGAAGGATTCGCCGGTGCAGTCCGACCTGCGCGAGGCCTTGCAGCAGGTAACGCAGACGCTGCAATCGCTGAATGCGCTGACGGATTATCTGGAGCGGCATCCGGAGTCGCTGATACGCGGTAAGGTGGACAAAAAAGGAGATCCGAAATGATGCGTGCATTTGCCATGGCGATGGTGTTGCCGGTGCTGGTGCTGGCCGGCTGCGCCACGCCGCCGCCCGAGCACTTCTACAGTCTGAGTAACGGTATGGGCGTGCCGGCCGCACCGGCGGTGCGCGCCGCCTACTACATCGAGCTGCCGGCGGTGACGGTGCCGCAGCAGCTGACGCGCGCGCAGATGCTGGTGACCACCGGCGAGGGCCGCATGGATCTGCTGGAGCTGGAGCGCTGGTCGTCGCTGCCGGCGGCGGAGATCGGGCAGGCCCTGTCGCTGGCGATTTCCGGCGAGCTGGGAACCATCGACGCGTTTCGCACGCCGGTGCCGGAGAAGGCGCCGGTGTACCGCATCAGCACCAGCGTGCAGCGCTTTGAATCGGCGCCGGGCAAGTATGCGCTGATCGACGCGGTGTGGAGCGTGCGGCTGGTCGGCAGCACGCAGGTGCTGACCTGCCGCAGCGTGGCGCAGGAAACCGTGGGCGCCGGCTACGACGAGCTGGTGGCTGGCCATCGCCGCGCGGTGGCGCGCGTAGGCGCCGACATGTCAAAGGCGGTGCGCGCGCTGGCTGCCGGCGGCACGCCGACCTGCTAGGGATTGATGCACAGCGTCGTCTCAAAGTGCGCCAGCAGCGCCTGAACTTTCGGCGCGTGCTGGCGGCTGCGCTGCCATAGCAGGTGCAGCGGCAGTCCCTGTGTCGTCAGCTGCGGCAGGATGTTGATGAGTTTTCCCTCGCGGATTTTCTGGTCCACCAGCCAGGTGGGGAACTGCGCCAGGCCCAGTCCCGCCTCCACGGCGGCCACCTGCGATTCGGCCTGGCCGAACACCATGCGGCCGTTGATGTGCTGGCGCGCCAGCGGCGCCGCGCCGTCCTGGATGCGCCACGGTTGCGTGCTGCCGTCGGCGCGGCCGTACAGGATGGCGTCGTAGGCCGGCAGGTCGGATGCGCGTTGCGGCGCACCGTGCGCCGCGATGAAGGCCGGCGCCGCGCAAAAAATCAGTTCCTCATTCCCCAGGTGGCGATAGCCCACGGCGGCCGGCCAGGCTTCGTCGCCGCCGATGCGCACCACCACGTCCATGCCGTCTTCGACCACGTCGACAAACCTGTCGGTATAGGAGATGTGCGGTGTCACCTGCGGATGCTGCGCGGCGAAGGCCAGCAGCGGCGCCAGCACCTTCATGCGGCCGAAGGTGGCCGGCAGATCGATGCGCAGGCGGCCGGAGGGCGTGGCCTCTTCGGCGGACAGCGCGCGTTCCGCCACTTCCAGTTCGTCGAGGATGCGCGTGCAGACCTGGTAGAACGCCGCGCCGGCGTCGGTCATTTCCAGCTTGCGCGTGCTGCGTTCGAACAGCTGCTTTTGCAGGCGTTCTTCCAGGCGCGCGACGGCCTTGCCGACGGCGGAGTTGGTCAGGTTCAGCCGCGCGGCGGCGGCGGTGAAGCTGCCGGCGTCGGCGACGGCGACGAAGGTTTCCAGGCCTTTCAGGCGTTCGTTGGCACTCATGGAATTTAATTCTATAAAGAGGTGGAATTTATATCCAACACGGGAATTTAAGTCCTGACTATCATGCGGGCTGTTTTTTACCGGGTCAAGCTGCATGTTTACTTCTGTTTTGTTGGCCGTCGCCGCGTTTGTGATCGTGACGACCGAGTTTTTGATTGTCGGCCTGCTGCCGGCGCTGGCGCGTGACCTGGGCATTGCGGTCGCCACGGCGGGGCAACTGGTGACGCTGTTCGCGGTGGTGGTGATGGTGTGCGGACCGTTCCTGACGGCGTGGCTGGCCAATGTGGAGCGCAAACGCTTGTTCATCGCGATCCTGCTGCTGTTCGCGGCGGCGAATGCGCTGGCGGCGGTGGCGTCGAATATCTGGGTGCTGGCGGTGGCGCGCTTGCTGCCGGCGCTGGCGTTGCCGGTGTTCTGGGGCACGGCCAGCGAAACGGCCGCGCAGATTGCCGGACCGGGGCAGGGCGGCCGCGCGGTATCGCGCGTGTATCTCGGGATTTCGGGCGCGATGTTGTTCGGTATTCCGCTTGGCACGCTGGCGTCGGATGCTGTCGGCTGGCGCGGCGCCTTTGCGCTGCTGGCGGCGCTGTCGCTGCTGATCGCGGTGCTGATCTGGACGCGCATGCCGACGGTGCGCGCCAGCCATCCGGTGCGCATGGCGGACCAGCTGAAGATACTCAAAAGCCCGTTCTTCCTGGCGAACGTCGCCCTGTCGGTGCTGGTGTTTACCGCCATGTTCACCGGCTACACGTATCTGGCGGAGATGCTGGAAAAGTCGGCGCACATCGCCCCGGCGCTGGTGGGCTGGTGGCTGATGGGCTTTGGCGCGGTGGGCCTGGTCGGCAACTGGCTCGGCGGACGCTGGGGCGACCGCAAGCCGCTGGCCACCACGGCGGCGTTCAGCGTGATGCTGGCGCTGGGCATGGCGGCAAGCATGGCGTTTGCCGGCGCGTCGCTGGCGTTCGTGATTGCGCTGGCGGTGTGGGGCGTGGCGAATACGGCGCTGTATCCGGTGTGCCAGATCCGCGTGATGAAGGCGGCATCGCAGGCGCAGGCGCTGGCCGGCACCATCAACGTCTCGGCCGCCAACGGCGGCATCGCGCTGGGCGCGGTGATCGGCGGCGTCAGCATCTCGGCCTGGGGTGCGGGCACGATCGGCTATGTGTCCGCCGCCATCGCGCTGCTGGCGGCGCTGGCCGCGGCGCTTATCCGGCAGCCTGCATCGCCGCAGTAATCTGCGCGCGCAGCCAGGTGTTGGCGGGATCGTTGTCGACGTTGGCGTGCCAGTAGAGGTAGACGTCGAGCGACGGCATGGTCAGCGGCAGCGGCAGGATCTGGTTGTTGAACTGCTGGTTGACGATGCGCGCCAGGCGGTCCGGCATGGTCAGCGCCAGGTCGGTCTGGCTGACCACGCGGCAGGCGGCAAAGTAGTGCTGGCAGCGCAGGCGGATGCGGCGTTGCAGGCCTTGCCGGCTGAGTTCCACATCTTCCAGGCCGGGGCCGCGCCGGCGCGAACTGGTCTGGATGTGTTCCAGCGCCAGGTAGGTCTCCAGGCTCAGCGCCTTTTTCTTCACCAGCGGATGGCCGCGCCGCACCAGCACCACGGTCTGGTCGCCGGCCAGCTGCGCGCGGCGGATGTCGTTCGGCAGCGGCAGCAGCACGTCGATGGCGGCGTCCAGCGTGCCGGCCGCCAGTTCGCTTTCCAGTTCGCGCCGGCTGACCTGCAGGGTGTTCAGCGTGGCCGATGGCGCCTGCTGCGCGATGCCGGCCATCAGCGGCGGCAGCACGCTGGCCTCCAGCACGTCGCGCACGGCCAGCGAAAAACTGCGCTCGCTGCTGGCGGCGTCGAAGCGCGCGGCGCCGGTCAGCGTCACTTCAAAACTACGCAGCGCGCGCCGCACCGGGTCGATGATGGAGCGCGCCAGCGGCGTTGGCGTCATCACGTGGCCCTGGCGTTCGAACAGCGGGTCGTCGAACAGCTGGCGCAGGCGGTTCAGCGCGTGGCTGATGGCCGGCTGCGTCAGGTTCATCTTCAGGCTGGCGCGCGTGATGCTGCCTTCCGTATAGATGGCTTCGAGCACGATGAACAGGTTCAGGTCGACTTTGGATATATGCATGAGATTAATTCGATTCAATTAATTCTATTCATTTGATGAATTATAGGCCGCCCGGTAAGCTACAGGTCTCGAAGGAGGCGATATGGGACAAATTTTTCTGGTGCGGCATGGGCAGGCATCGTTCGGCAAGGCCAATTACGACCAGCTGTCCGAGCTGGGCTACGAGCAGGCGCGCCTGCTGGGGCAGTGGTACGCCAACACCCATCAGTCCTTCAACAAGGTGATCACCGGCGGCATGGCGCGCCACCGGCAGACGGCCGACACCTGCCTGGCGGAGCTGCCGAAAAAGCAGTTGCTCGAAGCCGAGTGGCTCACCGACGAGGATTTCGCCGAGTTCAATCACCACGAGGTGCTGCTGCGCCATTGCCCGGAGGTGGCCGACGCGATGGCGTTCAAGGCGCTGCTGGCCAGCCATGTCGATCCGCCGCGCGCGCTGGAGCAGCTGTTCCGCGCCGCCATGCAGCGCTGGATGAGCGGCTGGCACGACGGCGACTACAGCGAAACCTGGCCGGACTTCCGCCGCCGCTGCGTGCGCGCGCTGGAACGGCTGGATACCGACAGCAGCAAGCAGACCACCATCGTGTTCACCTCCGGCGGCGTAATCTCGGCGCTGATGCAGCACCTGCTGGGCCTGCAGGATTTCCAGGTGATGGAGCTGAACTGGACGCTGGCCAACGGCGCCGTCACCAAGCTGCTGCAGCGGCCCGGCCAGTTCACCTTGAGCTACCTGAATAACTACGCGCACCTGGAATGGCTCGGCCAGCCGGGCGCCATCACCTACCGATAAAGGGAGACAACATGGATTTCGATTACAGCCCGAAAGTAAAGCAGCTCCAGGCCAGGCTGACAGCCTTCATGGACGAGCACATCTACCCGAACGAAGCGGCCTTCCACGCCGAGATCGACGCCAACCGCGCCGCCGGCAACGCCTGGGTGCCGACGCAGATCATGGAGCAGCTGAAGCTGAAGGCGCGCGCCGCCGGGCTGTGGAACCTGTTCCTGCCCGACTCGGACCAGGGCGCCGGTCTGACCAACCTGGAATACGCGCCGCTGTGCGAAATCATGGGCCGCGTGCACTGGGCGCCGGAAGTGTTCAACTGCTCGGCGCCGGACACCGGCAATATGGAAGTGCTGGCGCGCTATGGCACGCCGGAACAGCAGAAGCAGTGGCTGGCGCCGCTGCTCGATGGCCGCATCCGCTCGTGCTTCGGCATGACCGAGCCGGCGGTGGCGTCGTCGGATGCGACCAACATCGCCAGCTCCATCGTGCGCGACGGCGACGAGTATGTGATCAACGGCCGCAAGTGGTGGTCGTCCGGCGCCAACGATCCGCGCTGCGCGGTGTTCATCTTCATGGGCAAGAGCGATCCGGACAACGCCAGCCGCCACAAGCAGCAGTCGATGATCCTGGTGCCGCGCGATACGCCGGGCGTCAACATCCTGCGCCACCTGCCGGTGTTCGGCTTCGACGACGCGCCGCACGGCCACGCCGAAATCGTGTTCGACAACGTGCGCGTGCCGGCCGGGAATCTGCTGCTGGGCGAGGGGCGCGGTTTCGAAATTGCCCAGGGCCGGCTGGGACCGGGCCGCATCCACCACTGCATGCGCCTGATCGGCCTGGCCGAACGCGCGCTGGAACAGATGTGCCAGCGCAGCCTGTCGCGCGTTGCATTCGGCAAGCCGGTGGCGGAGCAGGGCGTGACGCTGGAGCGCATCGCCGAGTCGCGCATCCTGATCGACCAGGCGCGCCTGCTGGTGCTCAACGCCGCCTACATGATGGACACCGTGGGCAACAAGGTGGCCGCCAAGGAAATCGCCATGATCAAGGTGGCGGCGCCGAACATGGCCTGCCAGGTGATCGACTGGGCAATCCAGATCCAGGGCGGCGGCGGCATGGCCGACCCCTTCCTGGCCCATGCCTACGCCAGCGCCCGCTCGCTGCGGCTGGCCGACGGTCCGGACGAGGTGCACCGCTCGCAGATCGGCAAGATGGAACTGGCGCGCTATAAATAGTTATCGTGAAAGCAAGGTAATCGTTTTCCGTCGAACTGTTGCGTAGCAGGCTCACACGTGTTGACTTGTCGTTGACATCTTGAGAAGCCTGCTTTAATCTTTGTCACCACGCAAGTTAAACGATTAACTAAAACAAAAAGCTGGAGACGACGATGAAAAAACCTATCCTTCTGACGCCGATGGCGTCGGCCCTGGCGCTGGCCTTGCTGTCCATGAACGTCCACGCGCAACAAGAAGAATCAAGCAGCAAACCTGGCACGCTGGAAACTGTAGTCGTGACCGCGAATAAACGCGTCGAAAAATTGGAAAGCGTTCCAATGGCGATTTCGGTGATGAGCGAGCAGGAAATCCAGCGCACCAATATCCGCGAAATCGAGGACGTGGTGGCGATGATGCCGTCGCTGACCCTGAACTCGGGCACCACCGCCGCCAACAACGCCATCTTCATGCGCGGCATCGGCACCGTCTCGGTCGGCATCGGCGTCGAGTCGGACGTGGCGGTGATCATCGACGACATTCCGATCGCCACCCAGTTCCAGGCCTTCAAGGATCTGGCCGACGTGTCGCGCATCGAGGTGCTGAAAGGCCCGCAGAGCACGCTGTTCGGCAAGTCCGCCGTGGCCGGCGCCGTCAACATCGTCACCAAGCCGATTTCCGGCCCGATGGTGTACCGCGCCAGCACCTACCTGACCAACGACAACGAATGGCGCGTCAACGCCTCGGCCGGCGGCCAGCTGGACGAGCACTTCGCCATGCGCCTGTACGCCGGCAAGAGCCGCCTGCCGGGCACCTTCCACAACCTGACCGACGGCAAGGACGTCAACGGTTCGGGCGGCAAGACCTTCATGGCCAAGCTGCAATGGAATCCGATCGACACGGTGCAGGTGGACCTGACGCCACGCTATAACTTCCAGGAAAACTCGCGCGGCGTCACCGCCGTCAACGGCTTCAACCTGCGCACCGGTTCGGCTGCGGCCGGCAATGTGGTGTCGACGCCGATCGGCCTGAACGGCGTGTACCTGAACGGCAATCCGCTGCTGCCGGCCACCTCGGTGCTGGCCGGCATCAACGCCAACGACCCGAACAACCGCAATGTGCGCCGCGATTTCCCGACCGGGCTGATCTCCAGCGACCGCGGCGTCGGCCTGAAAGTGTCGTGGACGCTGCCGAATGACGCGCAGCTGATGTCGATCACTTCGTGGAGCAAATACCTGGCCAACGACTTCCGCGACCAGGACTTCACCGACGTGCCGACCATCGCCGTCGCCGGCTCGACCATCCCGACCGTGGGCAACAACCAGTTCGGCACCTACGACATCCGCTCGAAGACGCAGGAATTCCGCTACGTGTCGCCGGACACCGGCAACTTCAAGTACGTGGCGGGCCTGTGGCTGGCGCACAACGAGATCTACCGTCACTTCATCCGCGGCTACTGCGTGGCGCCGACGGTGTGCAACGCCAACTCGCCGTCCAGCCCGACCAACTACTACACCGACATCTACAACACCAACAAGGCGGTGTTCGGCCAGGCGTCGTGGGAATTCATGCCGACCTGGACGCTGACCGGCGGCCTGCGCGTCAACGAAGAGATTTCGGGCTACCACTACAAGCGCAACTACTTCACCAACCAGCTGGATGAGGCCTCGTTCACGCCGGGTCCGGTGGGCGTCGACCAGTTCCAGAGCACCGGCAACACCGACCACGCCACCACCGGCAAGATCAGCCTGCAGAAGCAGATCACGCCGGAGTGGATGGTGTATTCGCAGGTGTCGACCGGCTACAAGGGCGAGGCGTATGACGTGACCTCGGGCCTGAAGGCGTCGGCGGCGTTCCCGGTGCGTCCGGAAACCAGCCAGAGCTTCGAGCTGGGCACCAAGGCCAACCTGTTCAACAGCCGCCTGTCGGTCGCGGCCACGTATTTCAAGTCGGACTTCTTCAATTACCAGCAGAACGTGACCTACGTGCTGCCGAACGATCCGACCATCTACAGCCAGCTGAATTCGATTCCGAACATCGCCACCCACGGCTTTGAACTGGATGTGAACGCGCTGGCGGCCAAGGATCTGACGATCAATGGGGCGCTGGCCTTCACGCTGCCGACCATCGAGAAGTGGGCCAACGGTCCGTGCTTCGCCGATTCGACCAACGTCGCGGTAGGCGGCACCAAGCTGGCCGCCAACGGTTCGATCGCCGGCCAGAACACCGCCTGCTTCCCGATTTCGCCAGGTTCGACCACCGGTGTGCAGAATCTGAACAACACGGTCTTCCCGGGCACGTCGAAGATCAGGCTGAACATCGGCGCCAACTACGAGTTCGGTATTCCAAAGATGCCGCTGAAGGGCTTTGTGAACGTGAACGTGCGTTACCAGAGCAAATACAACACCAACATCAACAACGATCCGAACTCGGTCAACGATCCGTACAGCATTACCGACCTGGGCTTCGGCGTGCGCGACCCGCAGGACAAGTACAAGGTGAGCTTCCGCGTCAACAATCTGTTCGATCGCTTCTATATTCCGAATGCGAACGCCAGTGGCCCGTCGTCGTTCCGCGCCGGTCCGACCGCGACGTCGCCGCAGGTTTCGGCCAGCAGCTGGGTGCCGCCGCGTGATGTGTTCCGCTACTTCAGCGTGAAGCTGGATGTGAAATTCTAAGCATTATGCGTCTGGTGAATCTCTGGCATCAGAAAGATAAATTGGATAAACAGGCCGCCGACCGGCATGATTACACCTGTCTCCTCTATTCTCCTCCAAGGAAATAGATTTAGCCCGCTCTCGTAGCGGGCTTTTTTTTGCCTAATCAAAAGCGACGTCTTCCAGACGCAAGCGGCCAGCTTGCTTGAACTGCTTGTCGCCGGGAGTTGCGTGCCGCCACGCAGTTTGAGCTGGGAAATTAGCCGGAGCAGGGTATCGGCGCCTATCTGCAGGCTCCTTGTGTCCATGCGTGACAAATGTCACGGCAGAAAGTGACGTTTGTCTGCTGCGCGGCGGCGGCGAGGTGCGTAGAATGACTTACATCAGCAGAACACATGCAACAAGCAGCAACGCAGTACCTAAAACCTGAACCCCGTTTTAGTTGACGCAGTTTTTACCTTCTAATCAACTTTAACGAGGATTCAATCATGAACGCAATCACCAACTTCATCCGCAACGAAGACGGCATCACCGCTATCGAATACGCTCTGATGGCAGCCGCCATCGCCGCCGCGATCACCGCCGGCCTGACCATCCTGGGCCCGAAAATCACCGCTTCGCTGACCTACATCTCCGGCCTGATCAAATCGTCGTAATCTGCTTCAGCCCGAAAAAAAACCGGACCTCGCGTCCGGTTTTTTTTATGCCTTGCGCTCCAGCGGCAGCCACAGCGTGAACAGCGTGCCGGCCGGATTGGACTGCCAGTTGACCGTCCCTTCCACCGACGCCGCCCGCCGGCGCTGGTTCTGCAGCCCACGTCCGCCAGCCTGATACAAGGTCTGCGCAACATCGAAGCCGCCGCCATTGTCGGCGATGTGCACCTGGACGCCATTGGCGCCGGCGGTGGTGCCGACGCGGATCTCGGTCGCCCGCGTGTGACGCAGGATGTTGGCAATGCTCTCCTGCACAATGCGCAAAATGTGCAGCGCGCTGGACGGATTCAGCCACGGCAGCGCAGGCAGCTCGCGCACTTCCCACAGCAGCTTGACGCCGGTGCCCTCCAGGCGCGGCTCCAGGCGGAAGCGCAGCGTGGCCAGCAACAGCAGCAGGTCCGCTTCCACCGGCTCCATCGAATCGATGGTCAGCTTGAGGTCATCCAGGCAATCTTTCAGGATCTGCGACACGCGCTCGTCGCTGATATTGCCGCGCTCCACCGAGCGGATCGCGCTGATCAGCGAGGAACCGAGGCCGTCGTGCATGTCCTGCATCAGCCGCTGGCGCTCGTCGCTGATGGTCTGGCGCAGTTCGATTTCGCGCAGGCGCTGGTGGCTGGTCTCCAGCTCCGCCTCGCGCTTTTCCAGCCGCTCGGCCAGGCTGGCGTTGACCCGCTCCACTTCGGCAATCGCATCGACATAGCGGCGGTACATCAGCACGCCGAAGGTGATGAAGCACACCGCCGGCGCATAGGCGCCCAGATACCAGCCCTCCGCGCTGATGACGTTATTCTGCAACAGCCAGTCCGACATGCCCATCAAGGTACAGGCCAGCAGGCCGTACACCACCATCCGCCCCTCCTGCGAATGGCGCCAGCTGCAGTAGCCGTCGACCACGCAGGCGATCAGGCTCATTATCGGCGCCGCCAGGTAGATGATCGGCGTCACGGTCGGCATACTCGGCAGCACCGCCAGCGGCGGCCAGGTCAGCACGCCGATCAGCAGCGTGACGGCCACCAGCCCGCGCGTCAGCCACACCAGCGGCTGCTGGTGCAGCTGGCACAGGAAGAAATGCACCGCCAGCACCAGCCAGAACAGCGAATTGACCGTCAGCCAGGCAAACCAGTCGTTGGCGACCGGCAGGTCGACATAGAAATGCAGGCCGCGCAGGAAAGCTGTCGCCGCCAGGTTGAAGAACAGCAGATAGGCGATCTCACGCGGGCGCCGCAGCCAGACGAATACGGCGAACACGCCAACCGCCATGAAGGCCGCGCTCAACATGGCCGGCAACTGCTGCTGCAGCCACAGCCGCACCTGATATGACGGCCGCAGCACGTCGGCCGGTCCCAGCCGCAGCGACGACAGCGCCGTCTGCGATGCCGGGCTGTGTTCCAGCCGCAGCAGGATCTCGCGCACCGGCGGGCTGCCGCGGCGGTTGTCCAGCGTGAACCACAGCGGCGTGCGGGTGCTGTTCCACGACGGCCCGTTCTGCTGGGCCTGGTGCGCCAGCCTGCCGTTAATGTAGACCGCGATGGTGCCGTCGGTCTTGACGCGCACGCCGTACAGCGCCAGGCGCGACGTCACCGGCAGGCCGTCCACCGCCACCTTCAGCCAGCTGACGTGCACCGCATGCGGCGGCGTGCCGCTGGCGCCGGATGCGGCCTGGCGCAGCAGCGCGATCGATGGACTGAACGGCAGCGCCACCAGTTGCCATGCCGGCGGCAAGGCAGCGCTGTCGATCGTGGGCGGCGGCGGCGTGTAGCCGGGCGCGACGGTTTCCTGCCAGCTGGCCTGGGTCAGGCGCAGCGTGGCGGCCGGGCCGTGGTGGCCGTCGTTGTCGAGGTAGAGCGAGGCGGCCGCAATCAATACCGCCACCGAGAACAACAGCAGCAGCGGAGCCAGCAGGCGCGATGCCCGGGCCATCAGGACAGCAATCCCTGGGTGCGCGCCTCATAGATCGCCTCGGCCTTGGAAGACACCTTGAGCTTGCTGTAAATGCGCCGCACGAAGGTGCGCACGGTGAAATGCGACAGCTGCATCAGCCCGGCGATCTCGTGCACGGTAAAGCCCTTGGTGATGTAGTCCAGCACTTCCTTCTCGCGCTGCGACAGCAGCGAGGTTTCGTCGGCGGCCTGGCTGGCGCTGGCCGGCGCGGCGGGGGCGCTGCGGAAGCGCGCCAGCACCTGGCGCGCGATGATCGGGCTGATCGGGCTGCCGCCGTTGGCCAGGCTGCGGATCTCGTCGCACATCTTGGACGGCGAGCTGTCCTTCAGCAGGTAGCCGGCGGCGCCGGCCTCGATCGAGCGCATCACGTGGGTCTCGTCGCCGAAATTGGTGCTGACCATGATGCTGCAACTGGGCCATTGCAGCGCCGCCGCGCGGATCACGGCGATGCCCGAGCCGTCCGGCAGGCCGAGGTCGACCAGCAACACGTCGGCCGGCGGTCCGGACAGCAAGGCCAGGCCCTCGGCCTGGGTGGCGGCGCGGCCGACCAGCTGCATGTCGGCGCAATCCTGCACCACCACGCTGAGCGCATTGCTGAATTCAGGATCGTCCTCGACGATGGCGACGTGGATCAGGCGGGTATCGAGTGGGTCAGCTGGGTTCATGCGGCCATTTTACGCTGGAAGACGGCGGCCGAAAGGGCTGGCGGGGCCCTTGTAGCACTTTCGTGCTACATACACGCCGAAGGGGGCAACCTACAATGACGCTGGTTTTATCAGCACCGCACATTCATGCATGTCCAAGACAATTTGCCGCCGTCCGGCGCCCGGCCGCCGCGGCGCCCGCTACTGGAACTTTCCCTGACCGGGCAGCCGCGCTCGTGGCAGGTGCGCGAGCACCGCTACCGCTGCAGCGGCTATGGCCGCGCGCGCTGGGGCATGGAGCTGGCCGACGTGATGGCCGCCATCGCCGCCGAACATCCGGTGGCGCAGGCCACGCTGCAGCACGACATCGACCGCCTCAGCGGCGAGCAGTGGCTGGAGCTGACGGTGCCGTCGCTGCGGCCCGGTCCGCCCGGGCCGGCGCGGCTGCGCTACCTGTTCGACGCCGACAGCGTGCGCCTGTGCGAAGTGCATCTGCACTGGATCAGCAGCGGCGATCCGTCGCAGGAGCAGCGGCTGCCGCTGGTGCAGGCGGCCAGCCGCCTGGCGGGCGAGCTGATGAGCTACCGCTGGTCCGGCCTGAGCACCTTGCGCGGCGCCGTGCGCGGTCCCGGCGCCTTGCTGCTGTTCTCCGGCCGCGACGAGCAGGGTGCCACCGTCGAAATCAGCCTGGACGGCGTCGCCTTCGACGTCGAACGCCCCGGCGCGCCGGGCCAGCCCGAACACCGCCCCGCACCGCGCGGCCCGGCAGCGCTGCGCGTCTCCTATATCGCCGGCTAATCCGGGGTCAGGTCCCTCATTTCTACACGAGCTGTGCCGTAGCATTGCTACGGCACAGCTCGTGTAGAAATGAGGGACCTGACCCCGGATCTGTATGCGCATACAGTATAATTCTGGCATGACGCACACCGCACAAACCGGCTTCATCCTGACCCGCCACTGGCGCGACACGCCCAGCGGCACGGAGATCGATTTCTGGCTGGCGACCGACGCCGGCCCCAGGAAAGTCCGCCTCACCGCCCAGACTTCGGTGGCCTTCGCCGAGGCGTCGCTGCGCGAGGCCATCGCGGCGCAGATCGCGCCCGACGCCGGCATCGAATTGCGCGAGCTGCAACTGAAGACCTTCCAGCAGCAGCCGGTGATCGGCATCTACGCCTCGCGCTACAAGCAGCTGACGGCGCTGGAACGGGCGCTGCGCGACCACGGTATCAAGCTGTTCGAGGCCGACATCCGCCCGCCCGAACGCTACCTGATGGAGCGCTTCATCACCGCCACCGTGCACACCGAGGGCGGCCACGCCAGCGGCCACGTCATCCACAACTGCAAGCTCAAGCCGGCACCCGACTACCGGCCCACACTGAAGATGGTGTCGCTCGACATCGAAACCAGCGCCTACGGCGACCTGTACTCGATCGCGCTGGAAGGCTGCGGCCAGCGCCAGGTCTACATGCTGGGCGAGGCGCCGGCCGAGGCGCCCGCCGTCGACTTCGACCTCGAATACTGCGCCACGCCGCGCCAGCTGATCGAGCGCCTGAACGCCTGGATGGCGCGCCACGATCCCGACGTGCTGATCGGCTGGAACGTGGTGCAGTTCGACCTGCACGTGCTGCAAAAGAACGCCGACAAGCACAAGGTGCCGCTGGCGCTGGGGCGCGAAGGCAAGGGCATCGAATGGCGCGAGCATCCGGGCAAGCAGGGCTATTTGTTCGCGCCGCTGCCGGGCCGCATCATCCTCGACGGCATCGACGCGCTGAAGGCCGCCTCGTGGATGTTCCCCTCGTTCAGCCTGGAAAACGTGGCCCAGTCCATGCTCGGCGAAGGCAAGGAAATCGGCACCGACTACGACAAGATGGCCGAAATCGAACGCCGCTTCCACCACGACAAGCCGGCGCTGGCCACCTACAACCTGAAGGACTGCGAACTGGTCACGCGCATCTTCGACAAGGCCAACCTGCTGGCCTTCATGATCGAGCGCGCCACCGTGACCGGCCTGCAGGCCGACCACCTGGGCGGCTCCATCGCCGCCTTCTCGCACCACTACCTGCCGCGCATGCACCGCGAAGGCTATGTGGCGCCGAATGTGGGCGACGTCAGCGGCGGCGCCTCGCCGGGCGGCTTCGTCATGGATTCCAAGCCTGGCCTGTACGACTCGGTGGTGGTGCTCGACTACAAGAGCCTGTACCCGTCGATCATCCGCACCTTCCTGGTCGATCCGGTCGGGCTGGTCGAAGGCGAGGCGGCCACCGATCCGGCCACGGTGGTGGAGGGCGTCAACGGCACCGTGTTCTCGCGCGAGAAACACTGCCTGCCGGCCATCACCACCGACATCTGGAAACAGCGCGACGCCGCCAAGCGCGCCAAAAACGAGCCGCTGTCGCAGGCGCTCAAGCTGTTGATGAACTCCTTCTGCGGCGTGCTGGGCGCCAGCGAATGCCGCTTCTTCAATCCGCGCCTGGTGTCGTCGGTCACGCTGCGCGGCCACCAGATGATGAAGCAGACGCGCGCGCTGGTGGAGGCCGAGGGCTACGACGTCATCTACGGCGACACCGACTCCATCTTCATCTGGCTGAAAAAGGAATACCCGAACGCCGAAGCGCTGGCCATCGGCCAGGGCCTGGCCGACCAGATCAACCAATGGTGGCGCACCATGCTGAAGACCAGGCACGGCCTCGACTGCCACCTCGAAATCGAATTCGACACGCACTACCGCAAGTTCTTCATGCCGACCATCCGCGGCACCGATATGGGCAGCAAGAAGCGCTACGCCGGCCTGACCTTCAACAGCAAGGGCGAGGACGAAGTCATCTATCGCGGCCTGGAAGTGGCGCGCAGCGACTGGACGCCGCTGGCGCAGCAGTTCCAGCAGGGCCTGTTCCTGCGCATCTTCAAGGACGAGCCCTACCAGGACTTCGTGCGGGAGTACGCCGAGAAAACCCTGTCCGGCGACTACGACGACCTGCTGGTCTACCGCAAGCGCCTGCGCCAGCCGCTCGACGAATACAAGGTCAACGTACCGCCGCAAGTGCGCGCCGCGCGCATCGCCGATGAGTACAATCAGGCGCAACGCCGTCCGCTGCGCTACCAGAACGGCGGCTGGATCAGCTACGTGATGACCACCGGCGGCCCGGAGCCGCTGGAAGCGCTGCGCTCGAATATCGATTACGAGCACTATCTGACCAAGCAGCTGCAGCCGATCGCCGACTCGATCCTGCTGCCGATGCACGACAGTTTCACCAGTTTGACGACGGCGCAAGCCAGCCTTTTCTAACGGAGACTTTATGCACGAATTCAAGAAGCTGCACGATGGCAGCCAGCTGCTGCACCTGCCCAATGCCTGGGACGCCGGCAGCGCGCGCCTGTTCGAAAGCCTGGGCGCGACCGCCATCGCCACCACCAGCGCCGGCGTGGCCTGGGCCCAGGGCTATGCCGACAACGACCACCTGCCGGTCGACAGCGCGGTGGCGGTGGCCGCCAACATCGCCCGCGTGCTGAAGGTGCCGCTGTCGGTGGATTTTGAAAACGGCTACTCGGCCGATCCGGAACAGGTCGCGCGCAACGTGCTGCGCCTGATCCAGGTCGGCGTGGCCGGCATCAACCTGGAAGACGGCAACGATGCGCCGTCGCTGCTGGCCGCCAAGATCGGCGCCATCAAGCGGCTGGCCGCGCAGTCCGGCCGCGACATCTTCATCAACACCCGCACCGATGTCTACCTGCGGGCCCTGGCGCCGGAAGGCGAGCGCGTGGCCGAGGTGCTGAAGCGCGCGGCCATTTACAAGGCGGCCGGCGCCGACGGCCTGTTCGTGCCTGGCCTGTGCAAGGTCGATGAAATCAAGGCGGTGGTGGCCGGCGCCGGCCTGCCGGTGAATGTGATGGACTGGCCGGACCTGCCGTCGGCGGCGGAATTGCACCAGCTGGGCGTGGCGCGTCTGAGCGCCGGCAGCGGCATTCCGCAGGCCTTGTGGTCGGTCGCCGCCGGCATGGCCAGGAGCTTCCTCGACACCGGCAACGCCGGCCCGCTGATCGCCAAGGCCATGCCCTACGGCGACCTGCAGGCCCTGTTCCCGTAAGACGCTGCGGTTTAAGCCTTGGCTTTCGCGCTGCTGAAGGCCACCAGTTGCAGCAGGCCGCCGGCCATGGCGAAATTCTTCAGCAGGTGGATCAGCTGGTTCTGGTCGGCCAGGTTGGTGTGAAAGGCCAGCGCGGTGACGATCGAGAACGCGGCCAGGCCGGCGGCCACGATGCGGGTCTTGAAGCCGAACACCAGCGCCAGGCCGCCGCCCAGTTCCACCGCCAGCGCGATGGCAAAGCCAAGCGGCGCCAACGGCAGGCCGGATGAGGCGATGTAGCCGATGGTGGCGGCCGGCGCCATGATCTTGCCGATGCCGCTGAACACAAAGATGGTGGCCATCAGGACGCGGCCGATGGTGGAGATGAGGTTGCTGTTCATGATGAATTTCCCTGTCAAGTATTAGATTAAGTTTGCAGCGCGCAGCTGTTTGCCGATGCGCTGGATTTCGTTTTCGCCCTGCGTCAGCGCCGCTGCGCTGGTGTGCACGGAGTAGTAGCCGGTGACCAGCGCGTGCGGATGCTTGACGGCCGAGCCGAGCACGAACTCGGTGTCGCCTTCCGCCACGAACTCGATCGCCGCGTTGCCTTCCTCGAACACCGCCACTTCGCGGCCGATGGTGGTGTGGCCGCTGCGCAGCGCGCCATGGGCCGGCGCAACCCAGGCCACGTCATGGCCGGCGGGCGGCGTGTAGGTCCAGCGTTCGCCATCGGCCAGCTTGACGTGCAGGTAGCTGATCGAGGCGCGCGGCTGCACCGGGCTGGCGACATCGCCGTAGCGGCCAAGGATTATGCGTGCTGGGCCGACATTCGGCACCTGATCCGAAGACAGGTAGCGGCTTTCGCTCGGACCGTTTTCATCTTCCGGCGGCAGCGCCAGCCACAGCTGGAAGCCGAGCGCGCTTTCGCCGTCGACCGGTCCGCCGTCATGCCAGACGCCGTTGCCGGCGCTCATCCACTCGACGCCGCCGGTGCGCAGCACGCCTTCGCTGCCGGTGGTTTCGCTGTAGGCGATGGCGCCGTCCAGCAGCACCGTCACGGTGGCGATGCCGGAATGCGGGTGCATGCCCATCTTGCCGCCGCCACCGGCCAGCAGGTGGAAACGGTCGAGGAAGACGAAAGGCTTGATCAGTTCGCCGGCATCGCCGGGGCTGACCAGGCGGGTGATGGCGCCGCGCGTGTGGCCGGCGGTGCGGAAAGCGACTTTTCGTTGATTCATGGCTTGCTCCTTGATTGCGTTGATGAGCAATCTTAGTGCGGCGATATCCATCTGAATAGCCTATATAATTGGATGGTTACCATTCAAGGAGTAGATGGATGCTGGACGCCATGTCGCTGGACCAGTTGCGCACCTTTATTGCCGCCGCCGACGAGGGCAGCTTTTCCGCCGCCGGCCGCAAGTTGCGGCGCGCGCAGTCGGTGGTCAGCACCACGCTGGCCAATCTGGAGCAGCAGGTCGGCTTTGCGTTGTTCGAGCGCACCGGCCGCTACCCGCGCCTGACCGAGGCCGGCGCCGCGCTGCTGGAACAGGCGCGCGCCGCTGTCGACGGCATGAACGCCTTCAAGGCCAAGGCGCGCACCTTGGCCGAAGGGCTGGAGCCGGAACTGGCGGTGGCGGTGGACGTGATGTTCCCGATCGCCAAGCTGACGGCGGCGGTGCAGGCGTTCCAGCAGCAGTTCCCGGCCACGCCGCTTCGCTTGTACGTGGAAGCGCTGGGCGCGGTGGTGCAGCCGCTGTTGGATGGCAACTGCCGGGTCGCCATCATCGGCTCGCTGCCCGAGATCCCGGCCGGCTGCGCCTCGGAATTCCTGCTCAGCGTGGCGGCGGTGGCCGTGGTGGCGCCGTGCCATCCGCTGGCGGTGCTGACCGGACCGATTCCGCACCAGCAGGCGGGCCAGCACGTGCAGCTGGTGCTGAGCGACCGTTCGACGCTGACGGCCGGCCGCAACTTCGGCGTGATGTCGACGCGGACCTGGCGCCTGGCCGACCTCGGCGCCAAGCACGCCTTCCTCAAGGCCGGCCTGGGCTGGGGCTATATGCCGTCGCACATGGTGGAGGACGACCTGCGCAGCGGCAAGCTGGTGCGCATCGAAGTGGAGCTGCATGCGCGCCTCGGCCCCGGCTTCTCGATGCACGCGATCCACATGAAAGACCATCCGCCCGGTCCGGCCGGCCGCTGGTTCGTCAACCACCTGAAGCAAGACTAACGCTGCCGACCTTTGATGTAGCTCTACAGTCACGCCACCCAAGCCGCTACGCTTCCAGCTTGCTTGACATCCGATTGGATCAGCCGGAGGATCACATGATGGCGACGAACAGCGACAACACGGCACTCGAAGACCTCACGCTGGCGGTGAAGATTATCGAATCCAACTACGCGACGAAGGAAGATATTGCTGTGCTGAACGGCAAGATCGATGCGTTGACAACGCGCATCGACGGAATGCCGGCACAGTTCGAGCTGGCCGTGAGACTGGCGATGGACGAGGTTTTCCAGCGCCACACGGAAATGTTGTTCAAAGTCTTTGCCACCAAGGAGGAGTTGGCCAACGCCATCGATCAGCAGACCTGGCGCATGGCGGCGTTTGGCGGCCTGCTGCTCAGCGCCGGATTCGCCTTCGCACGCTATCTCTGAAGCGCGTCAGCGATGGAATACCGCTACAAGGGCAGCCTGGCGGCGCTGGAGAATGCTGCTCCGGTCGGTGATGGCGGCAGTGTCGCGCTGGTCTGCCACTATGCCGGCGCGCCGGCCACTGCCGTGTGGCGGCCCGGTCCGCGCGTGCTGGATGCGCTGCGCGTCTGGCCCGGCACGGCGATCGCCACCTTTGCCGCGCCGACCGCCGGCTACACGCCGATGCAAGGGCAGTGCGCGGCGCTGTTCCTGGCAGCCGGCCCGCCGGACGCCGAAGGGCGGCCCAGCTACATCGTGATCCTGGAACAGGCGCCGCAGCAGCGCATCCAGCCGCGCATCGTGCGCCGCTACACGCCGCAGCAGGTGAAAGGCTTGCGGCTGGCCGATTGCGACAACGCCGAAGCCTACTACCTCATTCGTTGAGCAAGGCCGTGAACACGGCCATGTGCGGCCGCGCGGCCTGTAACGCGGCCGCTTCCATCTTGCGGAACTGCGCCAGCACCGCGGCGCCGGTATCGGTCAGCTGGGCGCCGCCGCCGTGCGAGCCGCCGGCGGCGCTGTGCACCAGCGGTTCGCGGAAACAGCGGTTCATCACATCGACCAGCAGCCACGCGCGCCGGTAGGACATGCCCATGTTGCGCGCCGCCGCGCTGATCGAACCGGCAGCGGCAATCGCCTCCAGCAGATCGGCCTTGCCGGGACCAAAGGCGACATCATCATTGTGCAACAGGCGAAGTTTGAGATTGAGTTCCATGCAGTCGGAAGCACAACGGAAAGGCGCAGTATGCCTTAAAAATGCCGCAGGCAGTGCGGCGCGGTCCGCGCCGGCGGTGGCGCGCTGCTGCGCTTGCAGCGGCATGACGACAGCGTCGCCAGCCAGCTGTCGAAGAAGCGCGCGCCGGCCGCCTGGGCCTGTGGCGCATGCAGCGCCGTGGCGGCGCGCAAGCCGGCCAGCGTCACGCCCGGTGCGGCGGCGATTTCCAGGCAATGGCCGATCAGCCACTGCTCCAGACGCTGCGCTTCAAACTCCGGATGGAACTGCAACGCCAGGCAATGTGCGCCCCAGGCAAACGCCTGATTCTGATACATGGCGCTGGACGCCAGGTGACGCGCCCCCGACGGCAGGTCGAAGGTGTCGCCGTGCCAGTGCAGCACCGCACCGGCCTCGGCCAGATAATCCAGCAAGCCCGGAAAATCATCTCCCTCGCGCCCGAGCGCCAGCGGCGCCCAGCCGATTTCCTTGACGCCGCCCGGATAGACCTTGGCGTTCAGCGCCGCCGCCATCAACTGCGCGCCGAGGCAGATGCCCAGGGTAGGGCGGTCCGCCTGCAGGCGCGGCCGCAGCCAGCTGATTTCCTCCGCCAGCCACGGATAGTCGGCCGTGTCGTACACCGACACCGGCCCGCCCAGCACCACCAGCAGATCCGCCTCCAGCGGCGGATGCTCGGCCAGCGCATCGACCCCCGCCTCGATATAGCGGATGCGATAGCCGGCCTGCTCCAGCAGCGGCCCCAGCAGGCCGAGATCTTCAAACGCCAGGTGGCGCAATACCAGTGCCAGCTTCATCGCTCAGTCCACGATCTGCCGCACATCGACCGATTGCAGCCACTTGACGTGGCGTGGCCCGGTGCGCAAGTCCTTGCCAGAAATCAACGCCAGCGGACCCTCGGCCGGCGCCAGCGGCTTGCCGTCGCGTTCGAACAGCACCAGCACCGAGTCGCCCAGTTCGGCGTTAAACAGCTCGCTCCACGAGAACACCACCTTGTAGCCGTCGCTGGCGCTGGCGATCACCGCCAGCTTCTTCACCGTGTTGTGATCGGGCGTCTTGATCTGGGCCCGTTCCAGCAATGCACGCAGGCGCACGCCCTTCAGCACGCTGGGCGGCGAACCGGCATCGCGACCTGGCAATTGCAATGTGACGATCTGTTCCGCAGGGAAACGCCGCAATTCCTCGGCGCTGAACGACACAGGCTGCTGCACCGCGCCGCTCACCGTCAGTTGCGCAGCCGGCGGCGGCGTCTCATACGCTCCGGCGGACAAGCTCCAGGTCAGCGTGGCAATCAGCGCAGAGCGCAGCAACATAGAAATCATGCGGAATTCCATTCAGGTGAGCGTTATATACTAAATTATACTGCGCTTGTGGCGTGCGCAGCCTTGATGCGCTATATTTCAGGGAATATAGCGAATTCCACGGTCCCGCCATGCCCTATCTTTCCAACGAACCTGCCGCGCCGGCCTTCCTGCACCGCATGCTGAACGCCCATCCGGACGGCTGCTGCACGCCGGCGCCCGCCATCAAGCCGGCCCCGGCGCCGCGCCGCGCGCGGCTGGCCGACCTGGACGCCTACCTGCATTGCTCCATCATCGGCACCTGCCTGACCACCGGCGAACTGCGCAAGCTGGTGCCGCGCTATGCCCCGCAGCTGGACCGCAAATCGGCCACCGACCTGGAAATCCATCACACGGCGGTGGAACTGTCGACCCAAGGGGAGGGCGCCGCCAAGGAATTGCACAAGGCGCTGGACACGCGCCACTCGCTGGCCATCAAGCGCTTCAAGCCGGCCGCCGGCGAGGCCGCGCTGGAAACCCTGTGGCGCGAGGCGCTGGCGCATGGCGACGTTCCCGGCGCCTACTGGGCGCTGCTGACCCATCCGCTGTGCAGCCAAGATCTGCTGCGCCAGGCCTTTGGCGATGTCCACATGCTGTCGCACCTGGTGGGCGCCTCCAACCGCGCCGACCTGCGCCGCCTGACCGGCCTGGAAGAGGAGTGTGCGCGGCTGCGCGCACAGAACGCCGCGCAACAGGGGCGCCTGCAACAGCTGGGCGCGCAGCATCATCAGGACATGGCTGCGGCCGAACAGCAGGCCACGCAGCTGGCGCTGCTGCGCGACCAGCACGCAGACCTGGCGTCGTCGTCGCTGGTGGCCGAACTGGCGCTGCTGCGCGCCGAACTGGACGCGTGCAACGCCCAGCTGGCGCTGCAAAGCGGCCGCCGCGCCGAAGCCGAAGCGCTGCTGGAAGCCAGCCAGCAACGCGTCGCCGCCCAGGAGCGCGAACTGAGTCACCTGCGCACGGAAGCCGATTGCAGCCGCACCGAAGCGCAGGCGCTGGAACAGGCCCTGGAACAGGCGCTGGCGCCGCAGACGGCGCTGCCGCTGCTGCCGCAACTGCACGGCCGCAGCGTGCTGTATGTCGGCGGCCGGCCCCAATCGACCACCGCGCTGACGCAGCTGGTGGCGGCCGCCGGCGGCGAGCTGCTGTCGCACGACGGCGGCATCGAAGACCGCAAAGGCATGCTGTCGGCACTGCTGCCGCGCGCGCAGCTGGTGGTGTTCCCGGTCGACTGCATCAGCCACAACGCCATGCACGTGACGCGCCAGCTGGCCGAGCGCGCCGGCATTCCGTGCCATCCGCTGCGCACCGCCAGCGTCGGCAGCTTCGTCGAACTGATGCGGCGTCTGCATGGCGACCAACGTTGGGAGCCTGCGGCATAATCGGGCTTCCACCAACTGCCGGGAGGAATCATGCCACGCGGTGCCAGTCCGAAGCGCGAGCGCGAATACCGGAAGCTCGAACGCGAATTCAAACAGGAAGGCCGGTATGCGGGCCGGGAAGAAGAAGTTGCCGCCCGCATCGTCAACAAGCAGCGCGCCGAGAGCGGCGAGGCTGAACACACCCATCGTCCGACGCACCGCACGGCGTCGCGCCGCAAGAGCAGCAAGCGCCACAGCACACGGCGCAGCCGCTGACCATCCACACACCGATTGACGCCCCGGCCGCATGGGCCGGCTGACGGCGTGCGCGCGTTCGTCTTGTTCCAGACAAATATAGGCCGCGAGCAGGTTCCCCTTTTTAATCCTGATGTGTCAAAGGACTTATCGACGCACGCGGGAGCAACGCACAAATTCCAAACATGACATTACATCAACCATTTAATGCAAATCATTCTAATTCTCATGAATCCACTCAAATTCCTCGCCTCTCTGCTGCTCATTCCCCTGTTCCTGCTGACCAATGCGGTTGCCGCTGACAGCCAGGCCGCCCCCAAGAAAGTGTTGATGGTCGTGCGCATGGAAGGCAAGAGCCTGCCTATCGATCAGAAGATCCAGCAGCACCTCGCAGCGCGCGGCTATGTTGTCACATTGCACAGCCAGTACGCCCCGGTCGACGCCGCACTGGACACCGATCTGGTCATCCTCTCGTCCACGGTGCGATCGCGCGATCTGCTGGGCGCGTACCGTAACGTGACAGCGCCCATGCTCACCTGGGAGAGCGACCTGCTCGACGACATGGGCATGACCGCCAAGCGTGCCGATACCGATTTCGGCAAAGTGGAAAAAGAACGCTATGTATGGCTGGTCAATGCGCCGCATCCGCTGGCTGCCGGGCTGCCGGCCGGCGCGCTGAACGTCTACGAAAAGCCTGCCGCCATGAACTGGGGCAAGCCCGGCCTGGGCGCCTCCACCATCGCCACGGTGTATGGCCAGCCAGACAAGGCCGTCATTTTCGGCTACGAGAAAGGCGCCACGATGGACTACGAGTCGCTGGCGCCCGCGCGCCGTGTCATGTTCTTCCTCGATAACGAAACCTTTACCAATCTTTCCCCATCCGGATTCAAGCTGTTTGACGCCGCCGTCGACTGGGCGATGGGCTCGCACTAACTCCACCACTTCAGATGAAATTCGCAATGACTACCAAATTATTCCAACGCAAGCAGCAAGTGCTGCTTGGCATTTCCTTGATTTCGACCGCATTCCCGATGGCGGCCCGGGCGCAAACCAGCGATCCGGCGGAGCCGGTACTGCCGCGCATCCAGGTGATGGGAGAGAAACAACAGGACAACGAGCACAACTACACGGCGCGCAACGCCCCGAGCGCGCTGCGCTCGGAAGCGTCCTTGTTCGAGACCGCGCAGTCGGTCACCGTGGTCACGGGGCAGCAGATCGAGGAACGGCAGGCCAAGTCGGTCGCCGAGGCGCTGGACGGCGTGGCCGGCGTCACCAGCGGCGCCTATGGCCGGCGTGGCTGGGATGACTTCATGATACGCGGGCAGATTTCCTCGGCCCAGACCTATGTCGACGGGCTGCGGACGCAAAACTCCACCAACGTCCTGCGCGCCGAGGACATCTTTGGCCTGAGCTCCATCGAGGTCGTCAAGGGCCCGACCTCGGTCGGCTTCGGCATGGCGCTGCCTGGCGGCCTGGTCAACCTGACCACCAAGCGCCCGCAGGCGGAGACCTCTTTCAACGCCGGCCTGAGCTACGGCAGCTATGCGCAGAAAGACGCCACCATCGATCTGAACGTTGCGCCCAAGGGCAGCAGCCAGGGCGCGTTTCGCCTTGTGGCCCATGTGTCGGACCAGGACGACCCGACCGACCATGTGTACTTCAAGAGCCAGTACGTGGCAGGCTCCTACAACTTCGATCTGAACGCCCGCAATGAGCTGTCGGTGATTGCCAGCTACCAGCACCGCGAGTACATCCGCAACCAGGGCGTGCCGCTGAACTGGTCGGAGAAATACGGGCGCAGCATCTTTGTCGGCGAGCCGGACCGCCCTTACAAGGTTGACGTCTACCGCCTGGGCAGCAACTACACCCACTATTTCGGCGATGGCTGGACCTTCAAGCAGAACCTGACCGTCACCAGCGGCAGCAGCTGGACCAACTCGGTGTTTGCTGCCGGCGCGGCCAAGTTCCCCCTGGTTGCGCGTCAGATCAACAACCAGGACAAGCAGGATCTGAATGTCGCGATGGACAACTACTTCCAGCGCAGCTTCGATTTCGGCCGTATCAAATACGACATCGTCACCGGTCTCGACACGATGCGGGAACGCAGCGATTACTACCAGCGCGTCGACAATGTGAATGCGCTCAACGCGGACACGCTGGTCTACGGCATCACCTCGACCAAGCTGGGAACGCCATCGCGCGACGTCACCTACACGCAGGATATCGGCCTGTACCTGCGCAATACGATCAAGATCGATAATCGCTGGATCGTCGGCCTGTCCGGCCGTCAGGACTGGGCGCGGGTGAAGGTGCAGCATCTGTTGGGCGGCGCCGATACCACCAACTCGAATACCGCCTTCACGGGCAGCGCGTCGCTGATGTACCGCATCAACGACGCGTTCGCGCCTTATGCCAGCTATTCGACGTCGTTCATGCCGGGAACCGACCTGGGCGTCAACGGCACCTTGTTGAAACCTGAAACCGGCAAACAAACCGAAGCCGGCATGAAGTTCCAGGGATATGACCAGCGCTTGCAGGGCTATGTCGCCGTCTATGACCTGGTGCGCCAGAACGTGACGGAAGCCGATGCCACACTCGGCTACTCGGTGCAGACCGGCGAACAGGAGACCAAGGGCTTCGAGGCGGAAGTCGCGGCCTCGCTGACACGGCAATGGAATGTGTCCGCGTCCTATAGCTACATCCCGTTCGCCAAGACCACCGAGAGCTTGACCACGACCGATATCGGCAAGCGTATCAATCTCGTTCCCAAGAGCGCGGTGGGACTGTTCACCCGCTACTATTTCAGCCCCAACAAAATGGGCTGGAACGCGGGCGCGAATGCACGCTTCCAGAGCGCCCGCACGGCGCAACGCGGCGTCAACTATGTCGCGCTGGCGGAACATACGGTGTTCGATGCGAATGCCGGCTATGAGGCCGCTGCCTGGAGCGTGAACCTGAGCGTCAAGAACCTGTTCGACAAGGAATACATCCAGGGCACGACACCGGCGGCGACCCTGATCACCTTCGGCAGCCCACGGACCTTCCTCCTGACCGCGAAGTTCAAGTTTTAACCTGACCGGTGTGCCCGCGTTGTGCAGTCGCGGGCACACCAACGAATCGATTGCTCTTCCGCATAAACTGCGCCATCATTGTGAAAACGATTTCAAAATATTCACAGGGGACAATGTGCGGACAATTTCTACGATGGCGTTGCTGCTCGCCTGTGGCAGCGCGTCGGCCGCGCCAGCGGCTGATATCAAACTCAATCAACTCGGCTTTCTGCCCGGCGCGGCCAAGGTGGCCGTCGTGCCCGATGGCGGCGCGCGCGTGTTCACCGTGGTCAAGGCCGGCAGCGATGCCGTGGTGCAGAGCGGCACGCTGGGCGCGGCCGCCGCTGCGCCGGACTCGGGCGAGACGGTGCGGCTGGCCGACTTTTCCGCGCTGACGGCGCCGGGGCGCTACCAGCTGCGCGTGGCCGGTCTGCCGGATTCGCTGCCGTTCGAGGTCGGCGACGCGGCCTACCAGGCGGTCAACGCTGCCGCCATCAAGGCATATTACTTCAACCGCGCCGGCGTCGCCCTCGACGTCAAGCAGGCCGGCGTCTACGCCCGCGCCGCCGGGCATCCCGACACGCAGGTGCTGATTCATGAATCGGCCGCTTCGTCATCGCGTCCGGCCGGCGCCGTCATCGCCAGCCCCAAAGGCTGGTACGACGCCGGCGACTACAACAAATACATCGTCAACTCCGGCATCTCCACCTACACCTTGCTGGCCGCCTACGAAGACTTCCCGGCGTTCTTCCGCGCGCAGAACCTGAACCTCCCGGAAAGCGGCAACGGCGTGCCGGACATCCTCAACGAAGTCCGCTGGAATCTGGACTGGATGCTGACCATGCAGGACCCGGCCGACGGCGGCGTCTACCACAAGCTGACCAACAAGAGCTTCGACGGCATGGTGATGCCGGCGCAGGCCACGCAGCCGCGCTACGTGGTGCAGAAGTCGACCGCCGCCGCGCTCGACTTCGCCGCCGTCATGGCGACCGCCAGCCGCGTCTACGCGCCACAGGACAAGGCGCTGGCCGCACGCATGCTGACGGCGGCGCAAACTGCATGGCGCTGGGCCCAGGCCCATCCGCGCGAGTACTACCGCCAGCCGAAGGATGTCAGCACCGGCGACTACGGCGACAACGACGTGAGCGACGAATTCGCCTGGGCCGCCGCCGAGCTGTTCATCACGACCGGCGACGCCGCCTACTACCGCGCCATGAACGCGCCATCGCTGCAAGCCACCGTGCCGACCTGGAGCGACGTGCGCACGCTGGCCTGGTTGTCGCTGGCGCGCCATCGCAAAACCTTGAACGCGGCGGCCGACCAGTCGCTGATCGCCGCCAGGGTGGACGGGCTGGCGCAGCGCCTGGCCGCCGCATGGAAGCAATCGCCGTACGGCATCACGCTGCAAACCCGCGACTACGTCTGGGGCAGCAACGCGGTGGTGCTGAACCAGGCCATGGTGCTGCTGCATGCCTACCGCCTGAACGGCCGGCGCGCCTATCTGGACGCGGCGCAATCGGGCCTCGACTATGTGCTGGGCCGGAATGCCGTCGACATCTCCTTCGTTACCGGCTACGGCGCCCGCTCGGCCATGCATCCGCACCACCGGCCGTCGGAAGCCGACGGCATCGCCGCGCCCGTGCCGGGCTTCCTGGTCGGCGGCCCACAGCCGGGGCAGCAGGACAAGCAGGGCTGCACGGCGCCATACCCGTCCGCGCTGCCGGCCACGTCTTATTTGGACAACGTCTGTTCCTACGCCAGCAACGAGATCGCCATCAACTGGAACGCGCCGCTGATCTACGTTTCCGCCGCACTGGAGGCACTGACGCCGGCTGCCGCCCAGTAATTGCTTACCCGGTGGCGCTGGACTTCGGCCGCGGCCTCACCGCGCAGCTGCTGGCCGGCGCCAATCCCATGGGCCAGTTCTATGCGGCTGACTTCAATCCCGCCCTCGCGCTGGCCAGGGAAGCGCAGCTGCCGAACCTGACGCGGCTGGAAAACAGCTTCGAAGACCTGGCGCCAGGGCAGGTGACGCTGCCGCAGTTCGACTTCATCACCTTGCACGGCATCTACAGCTGGGCGACCGCCGAAAACCGCCGATGGGCGAAACCGACGGCCGCCCGGACACCTACAACGTCGTGCTCGACGCGCTGAATCGTTGCGGGTGCTGTGAGGGCGCGGCGTCCGCTGCCGGATTTTCCGCTGATCCCCGGTGCGGCTTGGCCATAGCCTGTATACTTCCCGTTTGTGTGCAATACAGATGAGGGAAGTATGCGGTACAGCCGGTTTGCGTTGGCCTTGGTATGGTGGCTGGTCAGCCTGAGCGCGTTGGCGGCGGATCCCGCGGATGACCTGTCCTTCGAACGCCGGCGCTGGACCCTGGCGGACGGCGCGCCCGGCCAGGCCTTCGATATCCAGCAGACCGCCGACGGCCTGATGTGGTTCACCTCGCCGACCGGCCTGTACAGCTTTGACGGCGTCAAGTTCAAGCAGGAGAACGAGGTCTACGGCAACAAGATCCTGTCGACCAATACCGCATCGATGCGCGCCCAGCCGGACGGCAGCCTGGCGGTGGGCTATGGCTTCGGCGGCATCAGCATCATGACGCCGACAGGCGCGCGCCACTATGTCGCCGGCACCGACTTCCCGCTCGGCTCGACCCGCGCCATCACCGCCGATGCCGATGGCAACTGGTACGCCGGCACTACCTCCGGCATCGTCCGCCTGCAACAGGACAAGTGGATCGCGGTCGGCCGCACCGTGCTGCCGGGCATGGTCGAACGAATCAGGTTCGACGCCGAGGGCACCTTGTGGGCGCTGACCGGCGATGAAATTTATGCGCTGCGCAAGGGGGCGCAGGACTTCAGCTTTGTCATGAAATACGGCGGGCTCGGCACGGCCAACTTCTACAACCGCTGGCTGCACGTCAAGCTGCCGGACGGCAGCTTTGCCAGGGTGACGGCCGATGGCAGGCAGGAACCGCTCAACATCGAGAACGCGCAAGCCTACCGCTCCATCGTCAACGGCCCCAACGGCACCATGGCGGCCATGCGCGACGAAGGCGTCGCGCGGCTGGCCCAGCGCGCCAATGGCGCATGGTATGAGACCGAATTCTATCCGCCGGTGTACGGTTCCAGCGCCGGCTCGGGCGGCGGCGGCCTCGGCATCAGCCTGCTGCGCGACCGCGAAGGCAATTTCTGGCGCACCACGCTGGAAGGTGTGGAGAAATTCCGCCTGCACCGCTTCCACCAGATCAAGAAGCAGGACTTCTCGTGGCTGGTGCAACGCGGCCTGGGCGATGAAATGTGGATGGGCGGCTACAAGGAGCCGATGCAGCGCGTCAGTCCGGACGGCGCCAGCCGGCCCACCGGCATCAAGCGGCCGACCGCGCTGCTGCGCGTGGCGGCGGACCACGTGTGGGTTGGCGTGCAGGGCGGCGTATGGGAATTCGCTGCCGGCGGCGAGCACTTCTGGGAATTCCCGGCGCAGATCGGCAAACCGTTCGACGTGCAGGCGCTGGCGCTGGATGGCGACGGCAAGCTGCTGGTATCGGTCACGCGCCACGGCCTGTGGTCGCTGGAGCAGGGTGTTTGGCGCCAGGACCCGCGCCTGCAAGGCCTGAAAGATCCGACGCCGGTCAGCATGCAGCGCGACAGCCGTGGCCAGCTGTGGCTGGGCCTGACCAACAACCGCCTCGGCCGGCTGACGCCGCAGACGCTGGCGCTGCTGCCGGACAGCAGCCAGCTACAGATCGGCAACATCCTGGCGATGATCGACCTCGGCGGCCGCCTGCTGATCGGCGGCGACCTCGGCGTGGCCTGGATCGACGGCGACCGCGCGCACGCGATGAAGTTCCAGCGCGGCGCCATGGTGCAGCAGGTCACCGGCCTGGTGGCCGATCATCTCGGCCAGCTTTGGATCCACAGCAATGCCGGCCTGCTGGTGCTGGCGCCGAAGGAGCTGGAAAAATTCTGGCGCGCGCCCGAGCAGCCACTGGTCACCGAGCTGTTCAACTTCGAGGATGGCGTCAGCGGCACGGCGATCCCGATCCGGCCCTTGCCGTCGCTGAGCATCGACAGCCGTGGCCGCGTTTATTACGCCACCATGTCGCAGGCCGGCTGGATCGATCCCGCCAACATCCGCCGCAACCCGCGCGCGCCGAATGTCATCATCCAGGGCCTGAATGCGGGGCAGGGCGAGGTGCGCCCGGTGAACGGCATGCAGCTGCCGGAACACACCACCGCCATCGACCTGGCCTTCACCGCGACCGCGTTGGGCATACCGGAGCGGGCCACCCTGAAGTACCGGCTGGACGGCGTCGACGCCGACTGGCAGGAGGTCAAGCGCGAACGCAGCGCGCACTACACCAACCTGCGGCCTGGCCAGTACCGCTTCCACGTCATCGCCGCCAATGAGGACGGCGTCTGGAATCTGCAGGGCGCGGAACTGCGGTTCGAGATCAAGCCGGCGTTCTGGGAGACCGCCTGGTTCCAGCTGCTGTGCACGGTGTTGGTGATGCTGGTCGCGGCCCTGCTGTACCAATGGCGGATTGCCGTCGTCCGGCAGCGCGCGCTGACGCTGGCGGAGGCGCGCACGTCGGCCCGCATCGAGGCCACGCTGCAGGAGCGCAGCCGCATCGCCCGTTCGCTGCACGACAATCTGCTGCAGGCGGCGCAGGCGCTGATCCTGCACTTCCACACGCTGCACAACCGCATGCCGCAGGAACCCGAGCTGAAATCCAAGCTGGACAAGGTGCTGGACTACGCCGAACAACTGGTCGAGAGCACCCGCGACGAAGTGGTGGCGTTGCGCCGCAGCCCGACCTGCGAGGAGCTGTATGCCGAACTGAAGGAATCGCTGGCCGCCACCGCGCCTGGCGCCGAAGCCGCGCTGACCTTCGACACCACCGGCCCTGCGCGGCCCTTGCAGGATGACGCCGCCGGCGAAATCGCCTATGTGCTGCGCGAAGCGGTGTGGAACAGCGCGCGCCATGCGCAGGCCAGCCGCATCGCCGTCGCGCTGCGCTTCGGCGATCAGGCATTGGAAGGCTCGGTGGTCGACGACGGCGTCGGCCTGGGCGAGCCGGCCCACGCCGGCCGCCACTGGGGCCTGATCGGCATGCGCGAACGCATCCAGCGGCTTGGCGGCGCCATCGACATCGGCCCCGGCGCGCAGGGCGGCGTCAGCGTGCGCTTTTCTATTCCGGCCGCGCTGGCCTACCGGACGGCCGCCAGCCCCGCCACCAGCTGAATGCATACACCGCCAGCGTGGCCAGCGCCATGCCCAGGCCCAGCCGGTTCATCCAGTCCTCCTCCGGTGCGCAGCTGGCGCACAGTTTCGCCGTCAGCAGCTGCACGCCGCTGACGGCGCACAGGATGATGATGGGCCAGCCGATGCGGCGGCGGAAGCGCTGGATCGCCTGCGCGCCGGCGCTGGCGGCGATGCGCGCCGTGGCATAGCCGTCCAGCGTGTCGGTCAGCGCCATGCCCAGCACGAACACGCAGGCCGCCTGCAAGGCGCTCCAGGCGCCGCCGGCCAGGCTGGTGGCCGCATAGCCCCAGGCAAACGCCTGCAACATGCTTTCCACGCCCAGCGCGAACAGCATGCCCACACCCAGCGCAACCAGCGGCCCCACCGCCGCCAGCGGCGCCAGCAGGCGCGCGGCAAGGGCGCTGCGGCCGCGCCCCTGCTGCGGCCACATCAGGCTGCGCGCATTCAGCACCGCCAGCGTCAACAGCAGGATGCCGGGCAGCCATTCCATCGCATCCAGTGTGCCGAGCAGGGCCGGGGCCGGCTGCAGCCAGGCCGACGCCATGCTGGTCAGCGCCACCATCAGCAGCACGACCACGCCGTGGCCCAGCGCGAACAGGGCGCCCATCCACGGCGCCGCCGGCGGCCGCGCGCGCATGGTGAGGCCGTCGATGGCGGCCAGGTGATCGGGCGCCAGCCCATGCCGCAGCCCCAGCAGCAGGGCCAGTTCGAGAGTCGGAAGTGCTTCGCTCATAAAACATCCTTAATGCAAGTAAGTTGCGTTATTATAGCGATAAACCAGCGTCATGCACGCGCTGGCAGTGACAAGTTCGCTTTCTTGCCTGTAGAATTCGGCTTCATACGTGAATGGTGCCCTGCATGCTTGTCAGCTGCGGGGTGAAACGGGAAGCCGGTGACGCGCGCGATTTTCATTGCGCGCCAGTCCGGCGCAGCCCCCGCTGCTGTAAGCCTGACGACGTTGACCGAACGCCACTGTGCATCGCACGGGAAGGCAAGGTCAGCCAAGGATGAAGGCGAGCCAGAAGACCGGCCAGTCACGATTAATGTGCCGAGCCCGGGGTGTGGTCTGGCCTGTTAATTGTTCGTTGTCGTTTTCCGATCTGTCACTGCCGTCGCGCGCTTTGCCGTGCGTGTGTCCGTTCGTCTGCGCGCCGAATTTCCCAACCCTTCACTGAAGAGAAGTCGTCATGAGCCATTCCCCGACCAGCAGTTCCACGTCCCTGCGTCCCATCGTTGCCGCCATCGCCATGCTAGCCGCCGCCGGCGCCTGGGCCGAACAACCCGATGTCATGCCCACCGTGACCGTGCAGGGCGCCGCCGGCAACGACGGCCTGGGCCTGACGCGCCAGAACGCCACCGCCAGCCGCCTGAACCTGACCGCGCAGGAACTGCCGGCCAGCGTGGACTCGCTCAGCGCCGACACCATGCAGGCGCGCGGCGACCTGCTGGTGAAGGACGCGGTCACCCGCACCACCGGCCTGACCGACATCAGCTCGCCCGGCAACGGCGTGGCCTATTCGGCGCGCGGCTTCACCGGCAACGGCTCGATCGCCATGCTGGAAAACGGCCAGCGTCCGCAGGTGGGTTCGGGCACGGCGACCTATCCGTCCGATCCATGGGGCTACGAATACATCGAAGTACTGCGCGGTCCCGGTTCCGTGGTGTACGGCAGCGGCACCACCGGCGCCACCATCAATGCGGTGCGCAAGACGCCGAGCCGCGCCAGCTCGGTGGAGGCGATGGCCGGCATCGGCGGCGGCGAGGCGCTGCGCGCCGGCATCGGCGCCACCGGCGCACTGGGCGAGCACGGCGCGTTCCGCGTCGACGCCTATGCCGACCACAGCGACGGCTTCATCGACCGTGGCGATGCGCGCCACGGCAAGGTGCTCACCAGCGTGACCTACGCGCTGACGCCGGATCTGGACCTGGACCTGCAACTAGACCACCTGGAGCAGAAGCCGCAGCGTTACTTCGGCACGCCGCTGGTCAACGGCGGCCTGTCGCGCGCGCTGCGCGACCAGAACTACGACGTCGGCGACGCCGACATTTCCTTCGCCGACGACAAGGCGGTGGCGCGCCTGACCTGGCGCTGGTCGCCGTCGCTCACCATCAGCAACGAGCTGGCCTATATGAAGGCGCGCCGCAACTGGCGCAACGCCGAGTACTACCACTACGACGCCGCCACCAACCTGGTCGAGCGCAGCGACTACATCGCCATCCACCACGATCAGGAACAGACCGGCAACCGCCTGGAAGCACGCTGGAACGCCGGCGCCAACCGCGTGGCGGCAGGCTGGGAAGCGTCGGCGATCAACTTCATGCATACCAATAACTCGCCGTATGGCGGTTCGTCCACCGTGGTGCCGACCGGCTTCGATCCGGGCGTGTTCGACAGCCCGGACCCGCTGCTGCCGAACTTCAAAACGCACACCATCACCAACGCCTTCTACGTCGAGGATGCCTACAGTCTCAACGAACAACTGCTGTTGCTGGGCGGCCTGCGTCACGACCGCTACAAGGTCGACCGCGTCAGCCTGCTCGGTGCGGCCGGCTTCAACGCCACGCTGCAATCGAATGCCGCGCGCCTGGGCCTGACATGGAAGCTCGACCGCAACACCTCGCTGTACGGCCAGCTGAGCACCGGCAGCGATCCGGTCACCAGCCTGCTGTCGCTGAACCTGGCCAACAGCGCTTTCAAGCTGACCTCGTCGCGCCAGGGGGAAGTGGGCGTCAAGCAGTCGCTGGCCAACGGCAAGGCCGAGTGGACGGCGGCGCTGTACCGCATCACCAAGGACGACATCGTCACGCGCGATCCGGCCAATCCGGCGCTGTCGATACAGGGCGGTTCGCAATCGTCGCGCGGCGCCGAATTGACCGGCAGCGTGGCGCTGGCGCAGGCCTGGCGCTTGGAAGCGAATGCGGCTTACACCGACGCCAAATTCGACCAGCTGATCGAAAGCGGCAACCTGTCGCGCGCCGGCAACCGTCCGTCCGACGTGCCGAAGGTGTCGGCCAACCTGTGGCTCAACTACCGCGACAACGGCTGGCGCGCCGCCGCCGGCGCCCGCTACGTCGGCGAACGTTTCATCGACAACGCCAACAGCCAGTCGGTGCCGGCCTACACCACCTTCGACGCATCGCTGGGCTGGAACGTCAGCCGCAATGTGCAGGTGCAGCTCAACCTGCGCAACCTGGCCGACAAGCTGTACGCCGTCACCTCCTACAGCGACAGCCAGTACCTGCTGGGTGATCGCCGCCATGCCGAGCTGACCGTGCAGTGGCGTTACTGATCATGAGTTCCTGGAAGCGCCAGGCGCACTTGTGGCACCGCTGGCTGGGCATTGCGCTCGGCTTGCTGGTGTTGCTGTGGTTCGGCTCCGGCATCGTGATGATGTACGTGCCGTATCCGGCGCTGACCGAGCAGGAACGCATGGTCTGGCTGGCGCCGCTGAAGGCGCAGCAGGTCCGCCTCAGCGCCTGGGATGCGTGGCAGACCGCAGCCAGGCCCGGCGTGCCGGAGGAGGTACGGCTGACGGCGGTGGCTGGCCGCGCGGCCTATCAGTTCAAGGCCGGCGGGCATTGGCTGTCCGTGTGGGCCGACGATGGCGAGGCGATGCAGGTGACGCCGGTGCTGGCCTCCGCCAGCGCTGTCAGCGCGGCGCCCGGCGCCACGGCGCTTGCCGCCGAATTGATCGACATTGACCAGTGGAGCTTCGGCAGCCTGCAAGACCACCGGCCGCTGTACCGCGTCAGCGCCAACGATGCGGCCGGCAGCGTGCTGTACGTGTCGAGCCGCACCGGCGAACTGGTGCGCGACACCACGCGCAGCGAGCGTGCCTGGAACTGGGCCGGCTCGGTGATCCACTGGATCTACTTCACGCCGCTGCGCACGCACGGCCAGCCGTGGCGGCAGGTGGTGATGTGGACTTCGGGCGCGGCGCTGCTGCTGGTGATGCTGGGTATGGTGCTGGGCCTCCAGCGCCTGCGGCTGCGGCGCCGCTATGCCGGCGGCCGGTGTTCGCCGTATCGCGGCTGGCGGGCCTGGCATCACTGGCTGGGGCTCGGCATGGGAACGCTGATGATCACCTGGCTGTTCAGCGGCTGGCTGTCGGTGACGCCGTTCAACTGGCTGGCGTCGCCGGGCGTAACGGCGCGGGACAGGCTGGCGTTCGCGGGCGGCCCGCTGGACCGCGCCGATCTGTCGCTGCCGGCGGCGCAGATTCTCCGCCGCCATCCCGGCACGCTGGAACTGGTATGGCGGCGCGTGGACGGCCAGCTGTACCTGAGCGCCCTCGACCGCGCGCAGCGGCGACTGCTGGACGCATCGGGCAAGGTTGTGCCGTCGATTCCGGCCGAGCGCCTGTTGCACGCCATCCAGGCCGTGCGGCCCGGCACGCCGTTGCAGGCGGCGGATCTGCTCACCAGCGAAGACAATTACTACTACAGCCATCACCGCCAGGCGACCTTGCCGGTGCTGCGCGCGCAATTCCAGCTGGCCGATGAAACCACGTTCTACATCGACGCCGCGCAAGGCCGGATCGCCGACTACGCCGACCGCAACAGCAAGTGGAACCGCTGGCTGTTCAACGGCCTGCACCAGCTCGACTTCGCCGCCATGCTGCGTGCGCGGCCGTTGTGGGACGTGCTGGTGATCGTGCTGTGCGTGACCGGCGCGCTGTCGGCGCTGACCGGCGTGGTGCTGGGCTGGCGCCGTCTGAAGAAGAGCGTGACGTGAGAAAGTGAGAGATTTATTGCCTAATTGGCATGATAGGATTATTTAGTCCAATCTACTAACTATCTATACATTTCCTATGCCAGCGTCCAAAAATCCCAAGCCAAAAAATCAACCCAAGCCTACATCGGTGAAGCCCGCAAAAAAAGCGCCGGCAAAAAAAACTGTAGCTACCAAGGTGACGAAAATCAAGAACGCAGCCCAGGGTGTGGCAGGCGGATTGATGTCCAACGAACTCATCAAGGGACTGCTCATAAATGCGCTGTATGACCTCTTGAAAAATGGCTGGCATGTCGCCGCGCCGGCGTTGGCAAATCTGATCAACCAGTTGTCGGTGCTACAGTTCGCATCTTTCGCATACCCGCCAACACAGCCGGAAGCGGAAGTGATCGAGGCTGATTACGATAAGTGGCTGAGTTCCCTTCTTGCGGTGATTGCCCAGCTTCGCCGCCGTATTGTGGCAATCGAGCATGCACGGGTGGAGTATGAAGCGACGTTAGAACAAATTGCTTTCTTCCTCGCTGAGGAACTGATGCAAGCAGCCCGCACCGGCGACATTATCGAAATCGAGCATCTTATGAATGGCATGCGCGCCTATCTTTTTTATTTGCAGTTGGAGCGGACGGTCCCCCCAAAGCCTGCTAGCAAAGTCCGACGCAGAGCGATTTAAAAGACGGCGGCAGCAGCGTTCCTTATAATTCCCGCGTGTCGAATTAGTGGCAAGCGCTGCTAAACGCCAAGTACCGAGCCAGTTTTCATCTCAAGATGCAAACAACGTCTTCAACTGCTGGATAAGTGGTTGCATCAGTGGACGAACCGGATCGGGCCGGTGGGCGATACCGATATCGATGAACAGCAGTTCGTCCTCCTTCAGTTTTCGGAAGACGACGCCGTGGTGCCGGATCTTTTTCAAGGATTCGGGCACCAGTCCGATGCCGTCTTCATTGGCGATCCTGCTCAACAGGACGTGATGATCGGTCGGCTCCGGCAGGCGTTGTGGTGCAAAGTGCAGCTTCTTGAATAGCGCTTCGCAGGCGTCGTAAAAGCCAGGATTGCGGTCGCGCCGGAACCAGAACAGCTTGCTGTCATTCAGATCCAGCAGCGAGATGGCTTTTCTGGCGGCCAGGCGATGCCCTTTCGGCAGCGCGACGCACAAGCGGTCGCGGTACAGGTGGCGGACAGTCAGGCCGTCGGTCTTGGTCGGCATGCCGATGATGGCGGCGTCGAGCTTCTCCTGCTGAAGGTCGCGCACGGATTTCACCGAGGTTTGGCGCTTGAAGTCGATGTCCCATTGCGGCAGCTGGGTGAATTTTTCCGTCTCCACCACCGTGGTAAGGCCGATGCGCAGGCGCTGCGTAGGCTGGCCGGCAAATCGCTGGCCCAGTTTTTCGCAGTCCTGCAACAGGCGCACGGCTTCCTTCGCCAGCAGTTCGCCGGACCCGGTCAAGGTCACGCCCTGGCTGGAGCGATGCAGCAATTGCGCACCCAGCGCGGCTTCGAGTTCCTGCATCTGACGGCTCAGCGGCGGCTGTGTCATGTGCAGGCGCGCGGCGGCTTCCCTGAAATTCAATGTCTCGGCCAGCGCGAGGAACATCTCCAGCTGTCTCAGTTTGAAGCGCAGCGCCATAAGGTGAGGGCATTACGTGGTTGGGGATGCCATTGTATCCTCTTGCGCGAAGACTTCCTTGGCGGCGAACAGCCCGTTGAGCGCGGCGGGAAAGCCGGCGTACACCGCCATCTGCATGATGACTTCCACGATCTCCTGCCGTGAACAGCCGACATTGCGCGCGCCATGCAGATGCACCTTGAGTTGCGGCGCTGCGTTGCCCAACGCGGTGAGCGCGGCCACCACGGCCAGCTCGCGCACCTTCAGATCGAGTCCAGGCCGTGAATAGATGTCGCCGAACGGGAACTCGATCAGCAGCGTGGCGAAGTCGGGCGCGATGTCCTTCAGGCTGGCGATGACATGTTCGCCGGCCTGGCCGTCGATTTCCTCCAGCTTTGCCAGGCCGCGTTTGTAGCGTTCGTTATTCATTTGCCGCTCCTTTGTTGAGGAATGCAGGCAGTGTAAGTTCGCTTGCGGCTGCGGGGCCAATACCATTTCGGCGATACCTTTTTGGTATGGACTATACCTTGGTATGACAGATTTCCTGAGTTCTTCGCCATATACTCGGGAATATAACGAACCAAAGGAGTCCGCATGAACTTGAAGTTGAAACGCCGCGCCTTGGTTGGCGCGCTGCTGGCCATGGTGGCCGCCCAGTCTTACGCCGAAACGCCGGTGCGCATCACCTACGCCGGCTCGATGGGCGTGGTGATGGACAAGTTTATCGGCCCGGCGTTCGCCGAACGCGAGCACGTCGAATACCAGGGCCAAGGGCAGGGCGCTTACGGCATGGCGCGGCTGCTGGCGTCGAAGAAAATCGTCGCCGACGTGTTTGTCTCCGTCAATCCGGGGCCGATGGATATTCTCAAGCAGGCCGGCCTGGTGGATGAAGCGGTGCCGGTGGCCAGCACGCGCATGGTGATCGCCTACAATCCCAAAAGTTCGTACGCCGCGCAGCTGAAGGCCGGCGAGTCCGATTGGTGGAAAATATTGCAGACGCCCGGCCTGCGCTTCGGGCGCACCGATCCGGCTGTCGATCCGCAGGGCCAGAACATCATCTTCACCTTGTTGCTGGCCGAAAAATACTACAAGCAGCCAGGCATGGCCGCCGCCGTGCTGGGACCGATCGAGAACCCGCAGCAGGTGTTTGGCGAAGGCAGCCTGCTGACCCGGCTCCAGGCCGGCCAGCTGGACGCGGCGTCCGGTTACGAGAGCGCGACCATCTCCGCCAGGCTGCCGTATGTGGCGCTGCCGGACCAGATCAACCTGAGCAATCCGCAATATGCGAAGGATTGGTACGACACCGTCAGCTTCCCGATCCAGCACCGCGACGGCAAGAGCGAAACGGTGCGGCCGCAAGCGCTGGTGTTCTACGCCGCCGTGCTGAAGAACGCGACCGCGCCGGAAGCCGCGAAGCGCTTCATCACTTTCCTGCAAAGCCCGGACGGCCAGGCGCTGTTCCATCAGAACGGCTACGGTCAACCCAAGGGCGACGCCTTGTACCGCTGATGAAGCATCACGCCCGCTGGCTGGGCCTGCCGGCTTGCCTGCTGCTGGCGCTTCCTTTTGCCACGCTGATACAGCAAACGCCGTGGCGCAGCTTTGCCATCGCGCCTGCGGACCTGGCGTCGGCCCGCGTCTCGCTCGGCCTCGGCCTGGTGGCGCTGCTGCTGATTGCCTTGCTGGGAACGCCGCTGGCGTTCTGGCTGGCGCGCACGAAAAGCCGGACGCGCGGCGTGGTTGAAATGCTGGTGCTGGCATCGTTGCTGACACCACCGCTGGCGATGGGCATTCTGCTGGTGTCCGCCTACGGACCATACAGCGCGCTCGGCAAGCCGCTGGCCGCCGCCGGCTACCTCATCTCGAACAATATCGGCGCCTTCATCCTGGCGCAGCTTTACGGCGGACTGGCCTACTACGTGATGTCGGCCCGCACGGCGTTCGAGTCTGTTTCGCGCAGCGTGGAAGAAGCGGCGGAAACGCTGGGCGCGACGCCGTGGCACGTGTTCTGGCTGGTGACGCTGCCCTTGTCCGCGCGCGGATTGCTGGCCGGGCTGGCGCTGGCGTGGGTCCGTGTGATCGGCGAATTCGGCATCGTGATGATCTTCGCCTACTTCCCGCAAGGCATGCCGGTGCAGCTCTACATCAACCTGCAAAATGACGGCCTGGACAGCGTGTATTCGCTGGTCTGGCTACTGCTGCTGGCCGCGCTGCCGCTCCCGCTATGGCTGCTTTCGCACCGGGACAAGCCATCGCGGCATTAGAGTTGTTGACGCCGCATGGATATCTTCTATATACTAAGTTAAACGTTTTACTAGAAAACGTAAAAATAACAAGAAATACCTGTAAATTGATGGCATAAGAAATGTTAAACGATTTCATGGTGAGACATGCTTCAAAAAATGCTTTGCACGCTGATATTGCTGTTTTGCCTGCCGGTAACCGGGCAGCCGCTCGACGTCGCCGGTATCGACCGCCAGCGCATCCTGCGCGAGGCCGCGTCCAGCCTGGCGCAGGCGCCGCAGACCATCACCGCCTTTCCCAGCCCGCGCAGCAGTGGCGGCGTGCACGATTTTTACTCGGAAGGCGACTATTGGTGGCCCGATCCGGCGCAGCCGGGCGGTCCCTATATCCAGCGTGACGGCCTGACCAATCCCGACAACTTCGTCGCCCACCGGCGCGTGCTGGTGCGGTTTTCGGTGCAGGTGCCGGCGCTGGTCGCGGCCTGGAAGATTTCCGGCGAGCGCCGCTATGCCGAACATGCCGCCGACCACCTGCGCGCCTGGTTCATCGATCCCGCCACGCGCCTGAATCCCAACCTGCAATATGCGCAGGCGATCTTCGGCCGCTCCAGCGGACGCGGCATCGGCATCATCGACACCGTGCATCTGGTCGAGGTAGCGCGCGCCGTCGAAGTGCTGGAACAGGGCGACATTCTGTCCGCCGATGAGCGCCGCCAGATCCACCACTGGTTCACCGACTACCTGCAATGGCTGACCACCAGCAAGAACGGCCAGGACGAGCGTGACGCCAAAAACAACCACGGCTCCTGCTGGCTGCTGCAGGTCGCCGCCTTCGCCCACCTGACCGGCGACCAGCAACTGCTGGCCTACGCCCGCGACCGCTTCAAGACCGTGTTGCTGCCGACCCAGCTGGCCGCCGACGGCAGCCTGCCGCTGGAACTGAAACGCACCAAGCCCTACGGCTACGCGCTGTTCGACCTGGAAGCGCTGGCAGCGCTGTGCCGGATTCTGTCGACGCCGTCGGATAATCTGTGGACCTACGCCACGCCCGACGGCCGCAGCATGGCCCAGGCCATGGCCTGGATGGCGCCCTACATCCGCGACAAGCGCACATGGCCCTTGCCGCCGGACGTGATGTACGACAAGGAATGGCCGATGCGCCAGACCAGCTTGTTGTTTGCCGGGCGCGCGCTCGGCAAACCGGACTACCTGGCCCTGTGGGCCAGCCTGCCCGCAGACTCATCGGTTGAAGAAGTCATCCGCAATTTCTTCATCCGACAACCCGCGCTTTGGTAACACCACACACGATAAAAAAAGGAGACACACTTGAAGCACAACAAACCTTCCCGCCTGTCGGCGGCGGTCACGCTGGCCTTGCTGAGCATGGGCGGCGCAGCGCAGGCGCAGGATAGCAGCATGCAAAAGGTCGAAATCACCGGTTCCAGCATCAAGCGCGCGGTCGCGGACCAGGCGCTGCCGGTGACCGTGGTCAAGGCGGAAGACTGGCTGGCGCAGGGCATGCAGACCATCGACGATATCCTGATGTCGATGTCGACCGCTTCCGACTACGTGCCGAACACCACCTCCGGCAACGGCAACAGCGCCAATATGCGCGGCATCGGCACCTCGCGCACGCTGGTGCTGCTGGACGGCAAACGCCTGAACGACGTGGCGATCAACCCGAACAGCATCCCGGTCAGCGCGCTCGACCGTACCGAAGTGCTGCGTGACGGCGCCTCCTCCATCTACGGCAGTGACGCCATCGGCGGCGTGATCAACTTCGTCACCAAGAAATCGTACACCGGCGCCTCGCTGACGCTGAAGGGCAATGCGCCGAGCAAGAGCGGTGGCGGCGAATCGCGCGGCTTGAGTTTCACCGCCGGCAAGGGCAACCTGGGCAGCGACGGCTGGAACGTCTACATCACCGGCGACATCAACCAGCAGGACGCGCTGCCGCAATCGGCGCGCCCGAACATCACCTCGGACGAACGCCTGGCCAGTGCCGGCTTCCCGCCGCCCAAGCTGACCAAGGGCAGCAACTCGATCCCGGCCAACGTCACGCTGGCGAACGGCTCGACCAAGGTCGGCAACATCACCATCGGCGGCAACCCGTATTACGCCAGCGGCTGCCTGGCGCCGTACTCGACGCCGGGCCTGAACAACACCTGTACCGCCAGCTACACCGCCAACAGCCTGACGCTGACCAAGGAAAGCCAGGAAGCCTCGCTGTTCACCAAGGGCACGCTGATGCTGGGCGAGGACCACAAGCTGTCGGCCTCGCTGCTGTACTCGTCGATCTACAACCGTCCGGTGAAGAACCCGACCTTCGGCATCAACGCATCGATCGCCAACTTCCCGGCGCTGACCATCGGCCCGAACAGCAAATACTATCCAGGCAAGGGCATCGTGCCGGCCATGCCGGGCATCACCAACCAGACGCTGACGCTGGCCTGGTCGCTGTACGGCGACCTCGGCCCGACCGTGCTCGACTACAAGACCGACACCACCCGCCTGACGCTGGACGACGAGGGCCACCTGGGCGCCTGGGATTACAAGGCCAGCTTCTGGTCTGCGCTGTACAGCACCCGCACCAGCTTCCGCTCCGGCTTCGTCAACAGCTATGACCTGCTGGCCGGCGTCGCCAATGGCCAGCTGAATCCGTTCGGCCTGCAGGACCAGGTGGGCAAGGATTACCTGAGCAGCATCTCGACCAACGGCCAGACCGCCAACGCCGGCCTGACGCGCATGAACGGCGTCGACCTGAACGCCAGCCGCGAGCTGATGACGCTGCCGGGCGGTGCGGTCACGCTGGCAGTCGGCGCCAGCGCCTACCACGACTTCTCCTACAACTCGATTCCCGCCACGGTGGCGCTGTCCGGCGGCCAGACCGGCGCCACGGCCGCGACCAACCAGAGTGCCTCGCGCAACGTGACGGCCGCCTACGCCGAGATCGATTTCCCGATCACCAAGGCGCTGGACGTCGACGTTGCCGTGCGTACCGACCATTACAGCGACTTCGGCTCGACCACCAATCCGAAAGCCAGCTTCCGCTTCAAGCCGGCCGAATGGGTCATGCTGCGCGGTTCGGCCGGCACCGGCTTCCGTGCGCCAACGCTGGCCGAACGCTACTTCGGCGCCACCAACGGCCCGACCGGCATCACCAGCACCAGCTACAACGATCCGGTGCTGTGCCCTGGCGGCTTGCCTGGCGCGACCACCGGCGGCACCGCCTTGCCGGGCTATAACCCGAGCACCGTGTGTAACGCCCGCCAGCCGATCAACACCGGCGCCAACCCCCAGGTGGGACCGGAACGTTCCAAGACCTTCAACCTGGGCGTAGTATTTACGCCGACCCGTTCGCTGCTGGTGTCGGTCGATTACTTCAAGGTGCAGTTGCGCGATTCGATCGGCCAGCTGGCGCAGCCATCGCTGTTCCAGAATCCGGCCTACGCCAACCTGTTCGTGCGCGACGCCAAGGGCAACCTGCTGTACATCGACGACCGCCTGACCAATATGGGCGGCGTGCGCACCGACGGCATCGACCTGACCACCACCTACAACTTCCCGAAAACCAAATGGGGCCAGGTCGGCGTGCAGCTGGACGGCACCTATATCCATGAGTTTGAAACGCAGGTCGACCGCAACGGCGCGTGGATTTCCAGCGTCAACAAGTTCGGCCCGCTGGACGCCAACGTCATGAACTTCCGCTGGAAGTACGGCGCCTCGGCCAAATGGGTCAGCGCCAATGGCGACTGGACCTCGACCCTCAACCAGCAATACAAGCAGAGCTTCGAGGACCGTAACAGCGGCACCGCCTACCACGTGATCGACCAGTACACCGTGTACAACTGGTCGATGCAGTACAACGGCTTCAAGCAATGGAGCCTGATGGTCGGCGTGAACAACCTGTTCGACCGCGATCCGCCAGCGGCCAACTACCGCGGCGAAGGCTATTCGAGCGGCGAAGCCAGCCCGCTGGGCCGCGTCTACCGCGTGCGCGCCACCTACACCTTCTGATGCGGAGCATGATGATCAAACGCACCTTGTTATGCGCGGCCTTGCTGGCGGCGGGCCTGTCCGGGCCCGCCGTGGCGGCATCGCCGTCGCAGTTCTACACCTACGACCCGGCGGAACTGGCGCTGGCCAAACAGAAACTGGCGGCGCGCGACCCGCTGTACCAGCCGTCCTACGACAAGCTGATCAAGGAAGCCGATGCGGCGCTGACCCACAAGCCCTATAGCGTGGTCGACAAGACGCTGGCCCCGGCCAGCGGCAACAAGCACGACTTCTTCAGCTTCGGGCCGTACTGGTGGCCGGACCCGGCGAAGAAGGACGGCTTGCCCTACATCCGCAAGGATGGCCTGCACAATCCGGCATCGTCCACCGACGCCACCGACAGCGTGCGGATGGGGAAGTTCTCGCATGACGTGACGGTGCTGGCGCTGGCCTGGTACTTCACCGGCGAGAAGAAATATGCGGCCAAGGCCGGCGAACTGGCGCGCGCCTGGTTCCTCGCGCCCGAGACCCGCATGAATCCCAACCTCGACTATGGCCAGGCGATCCCCGGCCGCGTGAACGGGCGCGGCATCGGCATCATCAGCAGCCGATCGCTGATCGACGTCATGGACAGCCTGGCGCTGATCCAGCCGACCGATGCCCTGAGCGACGCCGAGAACGATGGCGTGCGCGCCTGGTATCGCTACTACCTGAACTGGTTGCTCAACAGCCGCAACGGCTTCGAGGAAAGCAACGCGCACAACAATCATGGCACCTTCTACTCGGCGCAGGTGACCGCGTACGCGCTGTACACGGGGCAGCAGGACATCGCCAGGCGCGAGCTGGAAATCACCCAGATCCGCCGCATCGCCGGGCAGATCGACCGCGAGGGCAAGCTGATCGCGGAACTGGAGCGCACGCGGCCGTCCGGCTACGTCAACTTCGCGCTGGAAGCGTTCGGCTATCTCGGACGCTACGGCGAACTGACGGGCCAGAAAGTGTGGGAGCACGGCGAGGACGCGCACAGCATCGCCCAGGGCTACCGCTTTGTCGCGCGCTATGTGAACGGGGAAAAGTGGCCGTATCCGGAAATCGATCCGAAGGAAGGATCGCCGGATGGCGTCAACCAGCATGCGATGCACAACATGCTGGCGGCGGCGCGGGCCTATCCGGGCGAGCCGGTGTTTGCGGAGAAGGCGCGCTGGTTGCTGGAGCATTATCCAGGGCAGGTGGATGCGCTGATTCTGCCGCTGAAGTAGTGGTAGCACGCTGCGCGATGCAAAGTCGCGCAGCAAATTAAATGCTAAAATATTGAAATTATTTCGCAATATGCGGAGATAATTTCAAAATGTTGGATTTTACGTTTGCAGCGCCATCCGAGCTCGGCAAGGAAATAGCGTCGCGCATCAAAGCGCAACGCATGCGCCTGGAACTCTCTCAGCCTGAACTCGCGCAACGCGCGGGCATCGCATTGGGCACGGTATCTGGTTTTGAAAACACCGGCAAGGGCACACTCGAAACGTTGTTACGTCTCATCGTTGCGTTGGGGCTCGCAAAAGAACTCGAACCGCTCTTTTTGCAAAAGCCGACGTCCATCAAAGAACTCGAAGAAGCTAGCAAGCCTGTTCGCCAACGTGTCCCGCGAAAAAATAAAAGGGCACCATGAAAAAGCTCAACGTTCATTTTTGCGGATGGGCGCAGCATTGGCAGCTCGGCACCCTTGCACACGCAGGGCGAACGCTGCTATTCGAATACTCGGACGAAGCGCTTCGGCGCGGCATAGAGTTATCGCCGATTTATCTGAAGCTGCGCAAAGTGGCCTATTCGGATTTCCCAAGCACCCAAGATAACTTGCCGGGCTTGATTGCCGATGCTTTGCCTGACGGCTGGGGTTGGATCCTGATGGACCGCTGCTTCCAGAAAGCCGGGCGTGATCTGGCTGGCATCTCGCCGCTGGATAGGCTGGCATTCATTAATGACCGCGCAATGGGGGCGCTGGTTTTTACTCCCCCCGATGAACTGAGCCACGATCCCGCATATCAGGAGTTGCGCGTGCTGGCGGAGGGCGCACAGGCGGTCCTGGCCGGACGGGATACGGACACCCTTCAGCAGTTGGCACTGAGCGGTGGCTCGCCCCACGGCGCGCGGCCCAAGGTTCTCGTTCAGTACGACGCTGCCACAGGGCAGGTCAGCACTGTGCAAACGGCGCCAGGTGCGGCATGGCTGGTCAAATTTCAAGCCCAGGGTGAAGCAAAGGAAGTCTGCGCTATCGAGACTTTGTATGCCACCATGGCGGACCAGTGCGGGCTGGACATGCCCGCCACGAAATACTTCGACTTGAGTCCGAAGTTGGCTGGCTTCGGCATCGAGAGGTTTGATCGACAGCGCGGCATGCGGGTGCCGACCTTGAGCCTGGCCGCACTGCTCGATGACAATTTCCGCCTGCCGACGCGGGACTATGAGGTATTCCTGAAAGCGACAAGAACGCTGACCAGAGACGAGCGGCAGGTGAAGAAAGCTTTCGAGCGATGCGTGTTCAACGTCGTCTTCAACAACCGAGACGACCACACCAGGAATTTCGGTTACGTGATGAACGAATCGATGCAGTGGGAATTGGCGCCGTGCTACGACCTGACCTACAACGTCGGCGTTGGTGGCGAACACCACATGACCGTCAGCGGAGAAGGTCGTCACCCGTCGCTTCAACACCTGTTGGCGTTGGCGACCGCAGCCGACCTGCCGCAGGCATGGGCACGCCAAACGACTGAGCGTATCGCTACCGTGGCGGGAGCGTTAACCGCGCATGCAAAAGAATTCGGCATTAGACCAGCCACCTTGAGCACCATAAAAAAAGCCATCGAAGCTAACCGGATGCGCATGGCTTAATTTGAGACGATGACCACTCCGTGACATCAGTTGATATCAAAATCATGGCATTGACGGTTCGTCAGTCTGCTGTCGCGTGCTAGTATCGACAGGCCCGCAAACTGTATCCCTACACATGACGCCAGAATCGTCCGACACGCCGGCCGTGCACCGGGAAAAAGCGCACCGCATCATTGTCCTCGATGATGAACTGGAGCTGCGCAACATGCTGCTACGCTTCCTCACCTCGGAAGGCTATGAGGTGCGTGCCGTGGCGGACAGCGCCAAACTGGACCGTCTGCTGGAACGCGAACCGTTTGATCTGTTGGTGCTCGATCTGATGATGGCGCATGAGGACGGCCTGTCGGTCTGCCGCCGCCTGCGTGCCGAAGGCCACACCATTCCCATCCTGATGCTGACCGCGCGCGGCGACCCGCTGGACCGTGTGGTTGGCCTGGAAAGCGGCGCCGACGATTACCTGGCCAAGCCCTTCCTGCCACGTGAGCTGGTGGCGCGCATCCGTGCCATGCTGCGCCGCCAGCAGATGCTGCACGGCGATACGCCCTCGACGCCGGAGCGGCTGCGCTTCGGCGAGTTCACGCTGGATCTGCAGCGCCACCAGCTATGGCGCGGAGACGATCCGGTCGAACTCAATTCGGCCGAACGCCTGCTGCTGGAAGCGTTGGCGGCCACGCCCAACCGTGCGGTGAGCCGCGATAATCTGCTGGTGCGCGCACGCGGACGCGGCTACGATGCGAACGCGCGCAGTATCGATGTGCAGGTGCTGCGGCTGCGGCAGATTATCGAGGCGCAGCCCGCCAGTCCGCGTCATATCAAAACCGTCTGGGGCCTGGGCTATATGCTGGTGGCCGACGTGCAAACATGAGTCTGCGCTGGCCCTCGACGCTGCTTGGCCGCAACGCGCTGCTGCTCACCGCCGCCATCTCCATCAGCCAGATCATGGCTGTGCTGGTGTTCATTGTATTTGTGCAGGAACCGCGCGTGCGCGGCACGGCCGCCTTGCTTGCACAGCAGATCATGACGGTGGAACGCTTGCTGGCCGCGTTGCCGGAACAGGACCGTGCCCGCTATCTGGAGGTGCTGCACGCACAATCAGCGCCGCCTGCGCCCGCCGGTTCGTCAGCGGCATTGCGTTTCCAGCCGCTGGCCCGTTTTGAGGCTCAGCGCTTCATGGCGGAACTGAAGGCGCACCTGCCGGATCACGTCGCCGTGCGCATGCAGCCGGGGCCGGAGGCGCGGCTGTGGGTGGGATTGCCGGTGGCTGGACAGCCATACTGGATCGCGCTGCCAGTGGAGCGTAGCGAGCGTTACCGTGGCGCGCTGATCGCCATCGGGATGGCGGTGTTGCTGGCCGCATTGGGCGTGCTGATCGCTTACCTGATACATCGCCGTATCAATCGTCCGCTACGCCAGCTGGCCGCTGCCGCCGAACGGCTGGGCAAGGGGGAACAGCCGGAACCCGTGTCGCTGGTCGGGCCAACCGAGATTTCCAGCGTGGCGGCCGCCTTCAACGATATGACGCGGGCGCTGGCCGACATCGACGCCACGCGCGCGCTGATGCTGGCCAGCATCTCGCACGATATCCGCACGCCGCTCACCAAGCTCAGGCTGGCGCACGCCATGCCGGATCTGGCCGATGCGCCGCAGGCGGCCGAGCGCTATATCGACGAGATCGACGCCATCGTCCAGCAATTCATCGACTACGCGCGCGGCGGCGATGGCGAGGCCTTCAGCGCAGCGGATCTGAATGCGATGATCGAGCAACTGACCGCCGATTTCACCGGCCTGGGGCAGACCTTTGCCGTATCGCTGCAACCGTTACCGCTGCTGAAGATCCGTCCGGTCAGCATGTTGCGCCTGCTGGTCAATCTGATGCAGAACGCCGCGCGCTACGGGCGCGTGGGATTGGAAGTGCGTTCCTGGGAGGATGAAACCGGCGTCCATGTGGTGGTGGCTGATCGCGGCCCTGGTGTCGATGCCAGGCTGCTGCCGCTGCTCAATCAGCCATTCCGGCGCGGCGATCAGGCTTCCCAGGGCGGTACCGGACTGGGGCTGGCGATTGCCAGCCGTATCGCCCAGCAGCATGGCGGCAGCCTGGAATTGAGCCTCCGTGCGGGCGGCGGTTTTCAGGCGGAGCTGCATCTGCCGGCTGCCAGACTCAAGGCTGGCTGAGGAAGAATTTTTCCAGGATCTGGACGAATGCCTCCGGCTGGTCCAGGTTGATCACATGGGTGGCATCGACTTTGACAAACTGGCCCTGGCGCAGCAGGCCGCGCGCGCGGGCCGCTTCCGCCTCGCTCATGGCGCCGTCCAAAGTGCCATCTTTCAGGGTGCTGGTGTTGGCTTGCATCAGCAGCGTCGGGCAGCGGATATTCTGCAGGGCGTCGGCATGGCTGAAGCCCTGATTCCAGCTGCCGTCGTAGAAGGCGGCGCCAAAGCGGGGATCATAGCGGTCCAGGCCACGTATCAGCAGCCGCACCGTATCGTTATGGACCAGGCCGATTTCCACCGGCTGGCCCGGATGCGCGTGGCGGTAGACATGCACGGCCGCCGTCAGCAGTCTGGACGTGCCGGGGCCGACGTGGTTGCGGAAGAAGCGGGCGCTGGCGTGTATCCAGTACAGCAGAAAGTCGTCGCTGTGCTCGTGTACCGCCTTGTAGCTGGTGGCAAACGACTTGGCGGCAATGGTCTGGCGGATGCGCGGGTACTCGGAGGAAAACAGCGGCGGATCTTCCAGCAAGGCTGCGCGCACGAGTTGCGGGCGGTTGGCGGCCAGCCATACCGTCAGCAGTCCGCCCGATGAATTGCCGCTGATGTAGACCGGTGCGCCTACCCGTTGCTGGATAAAATCGGCCAGGTCGGCGCCGATCTGGTTGGCGGTCATCGGATAATCGGCCGGCGCGCGGGTGGCGCCGTGGCCCGGGTAGTCGATCACAAACACATGGAAGGAGCGCGAGAGCGCCGGCATTACGCGGCTGTAGCTGAACCAGTCCAGATGCTGGGCGTGCAGCAGTACCAGCGGCGGCCCGTTGTCCGGCCCTTCGGCGTAGCTGAGGCTGAGCCGGTTGACCTGGGCGGACTTGAGCAGAAATCCGGCTTCGGTGACCTTGTTGTGATACGGATCGACGTAGCTATCGATCTTGTAGGCCAGCACGCCCGCCACCGTGGCCAGCACTGCCAGCATGCCGCCGACGATGGCGCCGGCCATCCTCCATGGCGGCCGGCGCACTGCTGTTTCGCGACGCACAGGCTGTCTTATTTCTTCTTCATCTGGGCCATGAAGGCCTCGATCTGCGCCAGGGTGATGTAGCCCGTGTGGTCGACGTCGATCTTGTCGAATGCCTTGGCCAGACGCGGCATGCCGGCCTCCGCTTCTGCCTTGGACAACTTGCCATCGTGATCCTTGTCGGCGGCGTTGAAGCGTGCTTCCAGCTGCTTCAGCATGTCGCCGTTTTGTGCAAAGGCCGGCTGGCCGGCCAGTGACAACGTGCTGACGATCACGAGGGCGGCAAGATGGCGCAGACGGTTTTTCATGGGATCTCCAGTTGAGGTGAATGAAAGCCGAGTATAGAACCGCGCATTGCCGGCGGCTGTAACAGTTCATGTCATGCGATGTCATTGCCAATGCAGTCTTCGGTGACACAGCATGAAACTTTTCATTACAGCTGATTTACGGATTTGATTCTATATTGATCGTTCCTTCTTACCGAATTAACGATATGCGAAACTTGAGTGAAAGCTTGGAGAAATATGCGGCTGCGGTGCTCTTTGCCCTGGCCGTGGTTGTCGCAGGCGTGATGCCTGCATCGATCGCGAAGGCGGCCGACAGGACCGACCAGATCGAGGTGTCCGGCCAGACAAGGACGTACATTGTCCATGTTCCTGAAGGCAGCGCGCCTCAAGGCGGATTTTCGCTCATGTTGATATTCCATGGGGGCGGGATGCAGGGCAAGGGCATGCAGCAGCTTGCCGATATGGACGCCGTAGCCGACCAGCGGCGGTTTATTACCGTCTACCCCAATGGCATCGATAAGCATTGGAATGATGGCCGCCCGACCATCAAGAATCCGCAGGATGATGTTGGCTTTGTTTTGGCGTTGATAAATCGCATGCAAGCGCAGTATCCGATTGCCAGGAACCGCATCGTTGCAGCGGGATTTTCGAATGGCGCATTGTTCGTGGAACGCCTGGGCTGTGAACTTGCCGGCCGAATTGCCGGGATTGCCGCCGTTGCCGGAACCTTGCCCGACGCGGCAGGATTAAGCTGCCAACCACCGAGTTCATTGGCGGTGATGCAGATCGATGGTACTGCCGATCCGATCATGCCTTTCAAGGGTGGTCCGGTGGCCGATTTTGGCGGAAAAGGCGAGGGCGGACATGTACGCCCGGTGGCTGAAACAGTCGGCTTTTGGGCCCGGCATAATGGTTGTGAAACTCCGGGAGTGCAACAGCCACTGGCGCCACATGCTTTGATTGATCAAACCCGGGTGATCCAGACGTCCTTCTCTGGATGCGCGCGCGGCGGCGGTGTGGTATTGCTGACGGTCGTCGGCGGCGGGCACGCCTGGCCAGGCGGCGGCCAATATGCCCCACGGCTTCTTATCGGCGCGGCGAGCCGACAAATTAATGCCAGCGAGAAAATTGCCGACTTTCTGTTGTCGCGCCCCTGACTCGATCTGCTGGTGATTCCTGGTCGGGGCGAGAGGATTCGAACCTCCGGTCTCTACGTCCCGAACGTAGCGCTTTACCGGACTAAGCTACACCCCGACATTGATGTGAATTACATCATATTTTCGCGATGTTTTCAATTCTGTCTCGCCCATCATTCCTGCCCTGCGTGGCGCTGAAGCCGATGGTGGTAACGCCGTCGGCGGAGCGGGCGAACACGGCGCCGCGATGCATCTGGGCGATGGCCTTGACGATGGACAGGCCCAGCCCGTGGCCTTTCTGTTCTTCGCTGCCCTGGCGCGACGGGTCGGCGCGGTAGAAGCGGTCGAACAGCCGTGGCAGGTGCACCGGGTCGATGGTGAGGCCGGGATTGATGACTTCGACCACCACGCTGCGGCCGTCGCCGGCGATGCGTACCCGCACATGCGCCTGCTCACCCGAGTAACGGATGGCGTTGTCCAGCAGGTTGACCATGGCGCGCCGGAACAGCGGCGCATCGAGCGGTGCGCGCGTCGCCAGGTCGCCTTCGACGGTGATGCTTTTGCCGGCTTCGTCCAGCGTGAATTCCAGGAACTCGACCGCCTTGTTGACCTCGTCCGCGACGCTGGTGTCGACCAGCGTCGGCGGCGCTTCGCCGCGATCGGCGCGCGCCAGGAACAGCATGTCGTTGATGATGCTGCGCAGCCGTTCCAGTTCTTCCAGGTTGGACTGCATGAATTCGGTCAGGTCGGCGGCGTTGCGCGGCTTGGCCAGCGCCACCTGCGTCAGGCCGATCAGGTTGGCCAGCGGCGTGCGCAGCTCGTGGGCGACGTCGGCGTTGAACGCTTCCAGTTGCAGGTAGGCGGTTTCCAGCCGGTCGAGCGCGCCGTTGAAGGCGCCGGTGACGCCGGCCAGTTCCTCCGGCAGCGGCGAGATCAGCAGCCGCTGCGCCAGGTTGGTGGCGTTCAGCTTGCCGGCCTGGTCGGACAGCTGCTGCAGGGGCTGCAGGCCGAGCCGGGCGACGAAGTGGCCCAGCGCGTACATCGCCGCCGCCGCCGTCACCGACAGCACGATCAGCGCGATCAGGAACACGCGCCGCGCCTCGGCGTAGGGGCGGGTGTCGATGCCGACCACCAGCGTCACCGGCGGCCGCTCGCCGTTGGCTTCAAAGTGCTGCGACAGCACGTGATAGGGATAGGCGCGGCCCGGCACCGTGACCAGGCTCAATTGCGTGGCGGTGGCTTCATGGCCGGCCACCGCAGCCAGGTCGGTGCCGTAGCGATAGCGCGGGTCGTCGCTCAGCACCCAGTAGCGCATGCCGCCGTCGGACGGCGTCAGGGTTTCCATCTTGCGGTCGACGCGTTCCCAGCGGTCGGCGGCGTCGGCCCGTTCGATCTGGTAGGCGCGGTCGTGCAGCGCCGCGTCCACCTGGTGGCGCTGGTATTCGATCAGCTGTTGCTTGAGCAGGTGGTTCAGCACAAAGCTGATCAGCACGATGACGACCAGCGTGGTCAGCGTGAACAGCGTCACCAGCCGGCGGGTGATGGAGTTCTTCATTCGGCGTCATCCGTGGCGGCGCCTTCGGGCCGCAGTTCCAGCACGTAGCCCATGCCGCGGATGGTGTGCAGCAGGCGTGGCCCGGTCACGTCGATCTTGCTGCGCAGCCGCTTGATGGCCACTTCCACCACGTTGGTGTTGCTGTCGAAATTCATGTCCCACACCATTTCGGCAATCGAGGTCTTGGACAGGATCTGGCCTTCGCGCCGCGCCAGCGCCACCAGCAGCGCGAATTCCTTGGCGGTGAGGTCGATGCGGTGGCCGGCGCGATGCGCCTTGCGGCTCAGCAGGTCGATCTTCAGGTCGCCGATTACCAACTGCAGCGGTTCCTGCGCGCGGTTGCGGCGGGTCAGCGCCTGCAGCCGCGCCAGCAGTTCGAGGAAGGAGAACGGTTTGATCAGGTAGTCGTCGGCGCCGTCGCCGAGGCCGCGCACGCGGTCTTCGATGCTGTCGCGTGCGGTCAGCATGATCACCGGCGTCTGCTTGACGGCGCGCAGCTCGTGCAACACGGCGAAACCGTCCAGGCCCGGCAGCATGACATCCAGCACCACCACGTCATAGTTGTTCTGCAGGGCCAGGTGGCGGCCGTCGATACCGTTGCGGGCGATGTCGACCGTGCAGCCATGCTCGGTCAGGCCGCGATACAGGTAGTCGACGGTTTTCGGCTCGTCTTCCACGATCAGGATGTTCATTGCTATGCCTTTATGACGGCGGCGCCGCGCGCCTGCTTGCGCCGCATATACCAGTGGTGGGCGCGATCCAGGTAAAGATACACTACCGGCGTGGTGAACAAGGTTAGCATCTGCGACAGCAACAGGCCGCCCACCATGGCGTAGCCCAGCGGACGGCGCAGCTCGGAGCCGGCGCCGTGGCCGAGCATCAGCGGCAGGCCGCCCAGCAGCGCGCACATGGTGGTCATCATGATGGGGCGGAAGCGCAGCAAACATGCCTCGTAGATGGCGTCCTGCGGCGCCTTGCCGTGCTCGCGCTCGGCGGTCAGCGCGAAGTCGATCATCATGATGCCGTTCTTCTTGACGATGCCGATCAGCAGGATGATGCCGATCAGCGCAATCACGCTCAGCTCGTAGCCGCCGGCCATCAGGATCAGCAGCGCGCCGACGCCGGCCGACGGCAGCGTCGACAGGATGGTCAGCGGATGGATATAGCTTTCATACAGCAAGCCCAGCACGATGTAGACCGCCACCAGCGCCGCCGCGATCAGGTAGGGCTGGGTCGACAGCGATTCATTGAAGGCCTTGGCCGTGCCCTGGAAATTGCCGGTCAGGCCGGCCGGCGCACCGATATCCTGCTGCGCCGCCTTGATGGCGTCCACCGCGTCGCCCAGCGAGGCGCCGGGCGCCAGGTTGAACGAGATGGTCACGGCCGGGAACTGGCCCTGGTGGCTGATCGACAGGTAGCTGGTCTTGTTGGTATCGACCTTGACCAGGTTGGACAACGGCACCTGCTCGCCGGTGGTCGGCGCGGTCAGGTACAGGTGGTTGAACAGGTCGGCATCGCGCTGCATGGCTGGCGTCACTTCCAGCACCACGTGGTAGCTGTTGATCTGCGTGAAGTACTGCGCCACCTGGCGCTGGCCGATGGCGTCGTAGATGGTGGCGTCGATCAGCGCCGGGCTGATGCCGAAGGCGGCGGCGCGCGCGCGGTCGATGGTCAGCGTCGCGCTGGCGGCCGCGTTCTGCTGGTCGGAAGCGACGTCGGCCAGCTGCGGCAGCTTGCGGAAGCGTTCCAGCATGCGCGGCGCCCACACGTTCAGCTCATCCAGGTTGGCGTCGGTGACGGTGTACTGGTATTGCGTGCGGCTGGGGCGGCCGCCGACGTTGATGTCCTGACCGGCCTGCATGAACAGGTTGACGCCCAGCGCCTGCGACACCTTGGGCCGCAGGCGGGCGATCACCTGGTCGGCGCTGGCGGTGCGGCCCTCGTCCTTTGGCTTCAGGCTGATCAGGAAGTTGCCGGTGTTGGCGGTGTTATTCCCCGAGAACATGGCGAAGGCCCGCACGTCCGGATCGGTGCGGACGATGTCGGCCAGCGCCACCATGCGTCCGCTCATCGAGGTGAACGAGGCGTCCTGCGCCGATTCGGCGGTGCCGGAAATGGTGCCGATGTCCTGCTGCGGGAAGAAGCCTTTCGGGATGATGATGAACAGCGCCACCGTCAGCGCCATGGTGCCGATGAAGGTGCACAGCGTGATGAACTGGTGGCGCAGCACCACGTCCAGCCCGCGCTTGTACCAGCCCAGGATGGTGTCGAAACCGCGTTCGGACAGCTGGTAGAAGCGGCCATGCTGCGTCTCGTGCTCGTTGCGCAGGAAGCGCGCGCACAGCATCGGCGTCAGGGTCAGCGAGATGATGACGGACAGCGCAATGGTCATGGTGACGGTCACCGCGAATTCGCGGAACAGCCTGCCCACCACGCCGCCCATCAGCAGCAGCGGAATGAACACCGCTACCAGCGACACGGAAATGGAGATGATGGTAAAGCCGATTTCGCCGGCGCCCTTGTAGGCGGCATCCAGCGGCGTCATGCCTTCCTCGATGTAGCGGTAGATATTTTCCAGCATGACGATGGCGTCGTCGACCACGAAGCCGACCGCGATGGTCAGCGCCATCAGCGACAGGTTGTCGAGGCTGTAGCCGACCACGTACATCAGGCCGGCCGTACCCAGCAGCGCCAGGGGCACGGTCACGCTCGGAATGATAGTGGCCGGCAGGTTGCGCAGGAAGATGAAAATCACCAGCACCACCAGCGCCACTGTCAGGCCCAGCGTGAATTCCACGTCCAGCACCGAGGCGCGGATGGTCTGGGTGCGGTCGACCACCGTGTTGACCTTGATGGTGGACGGCAGCGAGGCGCGCAGGCGCGGCATGGCGTCGTTGATGCCGTTGACGGTGTCGATGACGTTGGCGCCGGTCTGCTTGCTGATGATCAGCACCACCGCGCGGCCATTCTTCATGTCGTTGCCTTCAACGGCGGCGGGGCCGGCGTAGGCCCAGGCCGCCAGCTTGACGTTTTCCGGGCCGGCCACGGCCACGCCGACGTCGCGGATGCGGATCGGCGCGCCGTTCTTGTAGCCCAGCAGCGTGTCGTTCCACGGCGCCGCGCTCAGCAGCTGGTCGTTGGTGTAGACGGTGAAGCTTTTATGGTCGCCGTCGACCGAGCCTTTCGGGCTGTTGACGGTGACGGTGGCGATCACGCCGCGGATGTCTTCCAGGCTCATGCCCAGCGCGGCGATCTTGGCCGGATCGACCTGCACCCGCACCGCCGGCTTCTGCGCGCCGCCGATGTTGACGTAGCCGACGCCGGGCAGCTGCGAAATCTGCTGCGCCAGGATGTTGTCGGCGTAGTCGCTGACCTCGGTAATCGGCAGCACGTCCGACTGCACCGCCATCACCATGATTGGCGCGTCGGCCGGGTTGATCTTGCGGAAGGTCGGCGGGCTGGGCAGGTTGTTCGGCAACTGGCCGGAGGCGGCGTTGATGGCCGCCTGCACGTCCAGCGCCGCGGCGTCGATATTGCGGTTGAGGTCGAACTGCAGCGTGACCTGGGTACTGCCGACGGCGCTGGTGGAAGTCATTTGCGACAGCCCGGAGATCAGCGAGAACTGCCGCTCCAGCGGCTGTGCCACGTTCGAGGCCATGGTTTCCGGATTGGCGCCGGGCAGGTTGGCCGACACCTGGATGGTGGGGAAGTCCACTTGCGGCAAGGGCGCGACCGGCAGCAGCGGCCAGGCAATCAGGCCCAGCAGCAGAATCGCGATGGCCAGCAGCGTGGTGCCGATCGGGCGCTTGATGAACGATGCGGAAACACTCATCTCATGCTCCCTGACGCGGCGCGGCGGCGGCTGGCTTGGCGGCTTCGGCCACGTGGGCGCCCGGCTTCAGCTTGTACTGGCCGTCGACCACCACGCGCTGGCCTGCTTGCAGGCCCTGCTCGATGATGGCAATGCCGTTCTGGATCTGGCCCAGGCGCACCGGCTGCATGGCGGCGGCGTTGTTGGCGTCGATCAGGTAGACGTAGGCGCCGGCCTGGCCGCGCTGGATGGCGGCCTCCGGCACGGTGACCGCTTGCGCTACGGTGCCCAGCTGCAGCTGGACGTTGACGTATTGGCCCGGCCACAGCGCGTGGTTGTTGTTGCTGAACTTGCCCTTGAGCTGCACCGTGCCGTTGGCGGTGTCGACCTGGTTGTTCATCAGCACCAGTTCGCCTTGCGCCAGCCTGGTCTTGCCGTCGCGGCTCAATGCCGTCACCGCCAAGGCTTGCTTGCCATTGGTGGCGGCGCCGATGCGCTGCACGTCTTCCTCCGGCAGCGTGAAGGTGACGGCGATCGGATCGATCTGGTTGATGATCAGCAGGCCGGTGGTGTCGCTGGCGTGGACGATGTTGCCGGCGTCGACCAGGCGCGTGCCGATGCGGCCGCTCAGCGGCGCGGTGATGCGCGTGTAGTCGAGCTGCACCTGGGCGTACTGGATCTGGGCGTCGTCCGACTGCACGGTGGCGGCGTTCTGCGCCACCAGCGCGGTCTGCGTGTCCAGCGTCTGCTGGGTGGTGGCGTCGTCGGCGTGCAGATTGGTGTAGCGCTTCAGGTCGGCGCGGGCGTTGGCCAGCAGCGCCGCATCGCGGGCGCGAGTGGCCTGCATCTGCGCCAGCTGGGCGCGCAGGGCGCGGCTGTCGATTTCGGCCAGCAGCTGGCCGGCCTTGACGTCCTGGCCTTCAACGAAGTGCAGCTTGTCGAGCTGGCCGTCGATGCGGGTCTTGATGGTGACGCTGGCGTAGGCGGTCACCGTGCCGACGCCGCTCAGGAATACCGGCACGTCCTGCTGCGCCGCCGTGGTGGTCACCACCTGGATGGCGGCGGCGGCCGGCTTCGGCGCTGCGGCGCGGGCGTTGTGCTGGGAATACCAGACGCCGCCGGCGACGATCAGCCCGGCCGCGATCAGCGGCACAGCCATACGCTTGGTGGAAGTAGTTTTCATGGTCGGACTCAATCAACGATTATTGGGATGGTGATGGTGCGGCGGCCTGCCAGCCGCCGCCGAGGCCGGCGATCAGCGCGGCGCTGGCGACCAGGCGCCGCGACAGCAGCGTGGTTTCGCTGCGTGCGCTGCTCAGTGCGGTGGCCTGGGCGGTCACCACCGACAGGTAGGTGGTGGTGCCGGCGTTGTACTGCTTGAGCGACATCTGCTCGGCCAGCCGGGCAGCGGCCGTGGCTTGCTGCTGCTTGGCGATCTCGGCATCCAGCGTGGCCAGGGTCGACAGGTTGTCCTCGACTTCCTGGAAAGCGCTCAGCACGGTTTGCTTGTAGGCGGCCACGGTGGCGTCGTAGGCGGCCACCGCCTCGTCGCTGTGGGCCTGGCGCAGGCCGCCGTCGAACAGCGTCTGGCTGAGGGCGGCGCCAAGCGACCAGACGCGCGCCGGCGTATTGAACAGGTCGGCGATGGAACTGCTGCTGTAGCCGCCGGCGGCGGACAGACTCAGCGCCGGGAACCAGGCCGCGCGCGCCACGCCGATGTTGGCATTGGCGGCGGCCACGCGGCGCTCGGCGGCGGCGATGTCGGGGCGGCGTTCCAGCAGCTGCGCCGGCAAGGCGGCCGGCGCCACCGGCACGGTCAGGCGCAGGCCGTCAGCGATCGGCAGCGGAGCGATGGCGAGCTTGGCCGGCGGCTGGCCGGCCAGCACGGCGATCGCGTGTTCCAGCAGACTGCGCTGCGCGCGCAGGTCGAGCGCCTGGGCTTCGGCGGCGGCCAGCGTGTTTTCCGCCAGCGCCAGGTCGGAGCGCAGCGCCACGCCTTGCTGGTACTGGCTGTTGACCAGCTTCATCGAGCGCTGGTAGGCGCTGACGGTGTTGGCGTACAGCGCCGCCTGCAGGTCGATGGCGCGCAGCTGCACATAGTTCTGTACCAGGCTGGACTGGATGCTGAGGCGGGCGGCAGCCAGGTCGTCGCCGCTGGCGCGGGCGCTGGCGACGCCGGCTTCCACCGAGCGGCGCACGCCGCCCCACAGGTCGGGTTCCCAGCTGCTGCTGAGGGTGACGCTGTGGGCGTTGGCGACGCCGCCGTTGCTGCCGCTCGTGCGCGCGCGGCTGCTGGCGGCGCCGGGCTG
>NZ_WKJL01000029.1 GCF_009674565.1 Duganella aquatilis | reverse complement strand
ACCTGATCGAGATCGGCGCGGGCGGCGGGCGGCTGGTTGCGCGGCGCGCCGATCTCGATCAGGTCGAGGTCGGGCGCGTAGTCGGCCAGCCGCTGGCGGTGCGGCGCGCGCCACGGCCAGCTGCGGTGGGCGCGGCCCAGCACCAGCTTGGACAGGTTGTGGCTGCGCGCGTAGTCCAGCGCGGCCTGGGCGATGTCGTGGCCGGACAGCACGGCGGTGCTGGCGCCCAGCTCCTCGGCCAGCTTTAACGTTTTCAGGATCTGCTCGCGCTGCGCGGCCGGCAGCCGTTGCAGCGCCGGCGTCTCGACGTAGATCGCGTGCCAGCCGGTGCCCAGCTGGCCGGCCAGCCGCGCCGTGCTGCGCACCGTGTGTTCGCCGTCGGCGCGCGGGCCGACGCAGGCCAGCAGCGCGGCGCCGGTCTTCCAGATGTCGGCGATCGACTTTTCGACGCGGTAGGCGCGCACGTCGTCTTCGATGCGGTCGGCGGTGCGGCGCAGCGCCAGCTCGCGCAGCGCGATCAGGTTGCCCTTGCGGAAGAAGTTGCGCGCGGCCCGTTCGGCCTGCGCCGCCTGGTACACCTTGCCGCTTTGCAGGCGCGCCAGCAGCTCGTCGGCCGGGAGGTCGACCAGCACCACTTCGTCGGCCTGGTCGAACACGGTGTCCGGCACGGTCTCGCCGACGCGGATGCCGGTGATGCCGCCCACCACGTCGTTCAGGCTTTCCAGATGCTGGACATTGACGGTGGTCAGCACGTCGATGCCGGCGTCCAGCAGTTCCTCGACGTCCTGCCAGCGTTTCGGATGGCGCGAGCCGGGCGCGTTGGAGTGCGCCAGTTCGTCCATCAGGATCAGCGCCGGCTGCAAGGCCAGCGCGCCGTCGAGGTCGAATTCGGCGATGCGCTTGCCGCGGTACTCGACCGCGCGCGGCGGCAGCAGCGGCAGGCCGGCCAGCATGGCGGCGGTGTCGGCGCGGCCGTGGGTTTCGACCACGCCCACCAGCACCGGCTGGCCGTTCTCCTGCAGCTTGCGGGCGGCGGCCAGCATGGCGTAGGTCTTGCCGACGCCGGCCGAGGCGCCGAAGTAGATGCGCAGCTTGCCGCGCGCGGCCTTGCGTTCCTGCGCCTGTACCTGCGCCAGCAGCGCATCGGGGTCCGGTCGTACAGCGTCGTGGGGGAACATGGCCATGCGCGGATTTTACCTTAGCCGCGCGGCTGCGCGCGCTCCAGCGCCAGGTTCAGCGCCAGCACGTTGACGCGCGCTTCGCCGAAGAAGCCGAACCACTGCGTCTGCTGCGTGCGGCCGATCAGCGCCAGCACCTGCTCGCGGCTGATCTTGCGCACCGCGGCGATGCGGCCGGCCTGGTACTGGGCGGCGGCGACGCTGATCTCGGGATCGAGGCCGCTGGCCGAGGCGGTCACCAGGTCGACCGGGATGGCGGCGCTGTTGGCGACGCCGGCCGCGGCGTTGGCGGCGCGCAGCGCGTCGATGCGGCCCTTGACGGCGTCGATCAGGGCCGGATGGTTGGGGCCCTGGTTGGCGCCGCCGGAACCGGCCGCGTTGTTGGGCATCGGGCCGGTGGCCGACGGACGGCCCCAGAAGTATTGCGGCGAAGTGAAGGCCTGGCCGATCAGCGACGAGCCGACCGCCTTGCCGTTGACTTCGACGAGGCTGCCGTTGGCCTGGCCGGCAAACGCGGCCTGGCCGATGGCGGTGACCGCCAGCGGGTAGATCACGCCGCAAATCAGCGTCAGCGCGGCGAACACGGTGACGGCGGGACGAAGATGGGATGTCATGGGAACTCCTTAAACCAGGTTGAAGGCGGCCAGCAGCAGGTCGATGGCCTTGATGCCGATGAACGGCAGGATGATGCCGCCCACGCCGTACAGCAGCAGGTTGCGGCGCAGCAGCGCCACGGCGCCGATCGCGCGGTACTGCACGCCCTTCAGCGCCAGCGGGATCAGCACCACGATGATCAGGGCGTTGAAGATCACCGCCGACATGATCGCCGAGGCCGGGCTGGCCAGCTGCATCACGTCCAGCGCCTTCAGCTGCGGGAAGGTGCCGACAAACGCCGCCGGGATGATGGCGAAGTATTTGGCGATGTCGTTCGAGATCGAGAAGGTGGTCAGCGAGCCGCGCGTCATCAGCATCTGCTTGCCGATTTCGACGATCTCCAGCAGCTTGGTCGGATTCGAGTCCAGGTCGACCATGTTGCCGGCTTCCTTGGCGGCCTGGGTGCCGGAGTTCATCGCCACGGCGACGTCGGCCTGCGCCAGCGCCGGCGCGTCGTTGGTGCCGTCGCCGGTCATCGCCACCAGCCGGCCCTCGGCCTGGTAGCTGCGGATCAGTTTCAGCTTGTCTTCCGGCGTCGCCTCGGCCAGGAAGTCGTCCACGCCCGCTTCGGCGGCGATGGCGGCGGCGGTCAGCTTGTTGTCGCCGGTGATCATCACGGTCTTGATGCCCATGCGGCGCAGTTCGGCGAAGCGTTCCTTGATGCCGCCCTTGACGATGTCCTTCAGCTCGACCACGCCCATCACGCGGCCGCCGTCCACCACCACCAGCGGCGTGCTGCCGCGGCGTGCGATGTCGTCCACCGTGCGGGCGATGTCGGCAGGGTATGGCTGACCGAGCGCCTCGACGTACTGGCGCACGGTGTCGGCCGCGCCCTTGCGGATCGCGCGCGGACCGATGTCGATGCCGCTCATGCGGGTCTGCGCGGTGAACGGCACGAAGCTGGCGTTCAGCGTGCCCATGTCGCGCTCGCGGATGTTGAACTTCTGCTTGGCCAGCACCACGATGCTGCGCCCTTCCGGCGTGTCGTCGGCCAGCGACGCCAGTTGCGCGACGTCGGCCAGCTGCTGCTCGGTGACGCCCGGCGCGGCGAAGAAGGCCGAGGCCTGGCGGTTGCCCAGCGTGATGGTGCCGGTTTTATCCAGCAGCAGCACGTCGACGTCGCCCGCCGCTTCCACCGCGCGGCCGGAGGTGGCGATCACGTTGGCCTGCATCATGCGGCTCATGCCGGCCACGCCGATGGCCGACAGCAGGCCGCCGATGGTGGTCGGGATCAGGCATACCAGCAGTGCGATCAGCACCGTGATGGTCACGGGCTTGCTTACCACACCGGCGGCGCCGGCGGCGCCCACCGAGAACAGCGAGAACGGCAGCAGGGTCACGGTGACCACCAGGAACACGATGGTCAGCGCCACCAGCAGGATGGTCAGGGCGATTTCGTTGGGCGTCTTCTGGCGCTTGGCGCCTTCCACCATCGAGATCATGCGGTCGAGGAAGGTCTCGCCGGGATTGGCGGTCACGCGCACCACCAGCCAGTCCGACAGCACCCGCGTGCCGCCGGTGACGCTGGAAAAATCGCCGCCCGATTCGCGGATCACCGGCGCCGATTCGCCGGTGATGGCGCTTTCGTCGACCGAGGCCACGCCTTCGATCACTTCGCCGTCGATCGGGATCACGTCGCCCGCTTCGACCAGGATGGTGTGGCCCTTGCGCAGGTCGAGCGCAGGCTGCGGCAGCCAGGTGGTGCCGTGCTTGGGCGTGGCCAGCTTCTTGGCGGTGACGCTTTGCTTCAGGCTGCGCAGCGAGGCCGCCTGCGCCTTGCTGCGGCCCTCGGCCAGCGCCTCGGCGAAGTTGGCGAACAACACGGTGAACCACAGCCAGACGGCGGTGGCGGCGATGAAGCCGAACGGCGCCTCGCCGTGGCCGCCCAGCGCCTGCGCCGCCAGCAGCGTGGTGATGATGCTGCCGACGTAGACCACGAACATCACCGGGCTGCGCAACTGGGTGCGCGGATGCAGCTTGCGGAAGGCGTCGGCGATCGCCGGCAGCACCAGCTGCGACTCGAACATGCGCAGCTTGCGGGCTGGCGGATTGGTAAAGAGCGTCGCCTCTTTGTGCGTAGTAGATGACATGTTGATTCCTTATTGGGCAAACAGCTGCAGGTGATCGACCACCGGGCCGAGCGCCAGCGCCGGGACGTAATTGAGCACGCCGACCAGCACCACCACGCCGCACAGCAGGCCGATGAACATGCCGCCGTGGGTCGGCATGGTGCCGGCGTTGGCCTCCAGGCGCTGCTTGCCGGCCAGCGAGCCGGCGATCGCCAGGATCGGCACGATCATGGCGAAGCGGCCGAACCACATGGCCACCGCCAGCATGCTGTTGTAGAACGGCGTGTTGGCCGACAGCCCGGCAAAGGCGCTGCCGTTGTTGTTGGCGGCCGAGCTGAAGGCGTACAGGATTTCCGAGAAGCCGTGCGCGCCGGGATTGGCGATGCCGGCCTTGCCCGGGTCGCACAGCACGGCGACCGCGGTGCCGGCCAGCACCAGCGTCGGCGTCACCAGGATGGCGATCGAGGTCATTTTCATTTCATAGGCCTGGATCTTCTTGCCCAGGTATTCCGGCGTGCGGCCGATCATCAGGCCGGCGATGAACACCGCCATGATGGCGAAGATCAGCATGCCGTACAGGCCGGAGCCGACGCCGCCGAAGATCACCTCGCCGAACTGGATCAGCAGCATCGGGATCATGCCGCCCAGCGGCATGAAGGAGTCGTGCATGGCGTTGACGGCGCCGCACGAGGCGGCGGTGGTGACGGCGGCGAACAGCGCCGAGGCCGAGATGCCGAAGCGGGTTTCCTTGCCTTCCATATTGCCGCCCGCTTGCAGCGCGCTCATGCCCTGGTCGACGTGCAGCGCCTGCAGGCCCGGATGGGCGGCCTGCTCGGCGCCCAGCACCACCAGCGTGCAGGCCACGAACAGCAAGGTCATCGCGCCCAGCACGGCCCAGCCCTGGCGGCGGTCGCCGACCATGCGGCCGAAGGTGAAGCACAGGCCGGCCGGGATGAGGAAGATCGCCAGCATCTGCACGAAGTTGGCCAGCGCGGTCGGGTTTTCATACGGGTGCGCCGAGTTGGCGTTGAAGAAGCCGCCGCCGTTGGTGCCCAGCATCTTGATCGCTTCCTGCGAGGCGACCGGGCCCATGGCGATGGTCTGGGTGGTGGCGGTCAGCGTTTCGGTGACCGGCTGGCCCTTGGCGTCCAGCAGCGGCTGGCCGTCGGCGCCGGCCTTCGGCTGGCTGTAGGTGACCGGGTCGAGCAGCTGTACTTCCTGGTAGGCCGAGAAGTTCTGGATCACGCCCTGGCCCATCAGGAACACGGCGAACAGCAGCGACAGCGGCAGCAGCACGTACAGCGTCGCGCGGGTCAGGTCGACCCAGAAGTTGCCGATCGATTGGGCCGAGCGGGCGGCGAAGCCGCGGATCAGCGCATAGGCGACGGCGATACCGGTGGCGGCCGAGAAGAAGTTCTGGGCCGCCAGCACCAGCATCTGGGTCAGGTAGCTCATGGTCTGCTCGCCGCTGTAGCCCTGCCAGTTGGTGTTGGCGACAAAGCTGACGGCGGTGTCGAAGGCCGAATCCGGGCTGACGTTGGCCATCGCCTGGGGATTCAGCGGCAGCCACAGTTGCACGCGTTGCAGGCCGTAGGTGACCAGCGTGCCGATGACGCTGAACAGCAGCAGCGAGACGGCGTAGGACTTCCAGCCCTGGCCTTCCTTCGGATTGACGCCGGCGGCGCGGTAGATCAGGCGTTCAATAGGGGCCAGCCAGCCCAGGCCGCGCATCGGGCTGGCGCCGGCCGCGCCGTCGCCGACGCGGGTCAGCAGGATGCCGAGCGGCCAGGCCAGCGCCAGCAGCACCGCCAGGAACACGATCAGCAGCAGGATCGATTGCAGGGTCATGTTACAGGTCCTCCGCTTTCAGCAGGGCCACCACCAGGTAGACCAGCAGGCCGGCCGCCGCGATGGCGCCGATCACATAGAACGTGTTCATGGTTGGCCTCCGAGCTTGTCGCAGCCGGCGGCCATGGCCACCGTCAGCAGGTAGAACAGCGCGATCGCGCCGATAAATACTAAGTCCATCACACCCTCACAGGTCTTGTTTTGATAGCCTGAAGCTTAGCCAGAAGGGTCTAAAGATTTTGTAAAGACTTGCCGGCGGGGTGTAAACAAAGCGTAAAAATTTACGTTTTCTTTACGGCCGGCGGGCGACTCTTTAGAACATTTTTACGAGGGCTTGGCTACGCTGGTTCCATCGCAACTACTGAGGAACATCATGCAGACTTCCCTACACGGCATCTGGGTGCCGCTGGTGACGCCGATGGCGCACGGCGAGATCGATCTGGCCTGCCTGCAGCGGCTGGCCGAACGGGTGGTCGACGACGGCGCCCACGGGCTGGTGGTGTGCGGCACCACCGGCGAGGCGCCGCAGCTGGATCTGGCCGAGCAGAGCGCGGCGCTGGCGGCGGTGCTGGAGGTGGCGCAGCGGCGCTGTCCGGTGCTGATGGGCATCGGCGGCAGCGACACCTTTGCCGCCGCCAGCCGCGTGCTGGAGTTCGACGACGAGGATCTGGCCGGCTATCTGGTGTCGACGCCGGCCTATGTGCGGCCTTCCCAGCAGGGATTGCTGCGCCATTTCGAGACGATTGCCGACGCCACCGCGCGGCCCATCGTGCTGTATAACGTGCCGGCGCGTACCGGCGTGCAGCTGGAGCTGGCCAGCGCGCGCGCGCTGGCGCAGCGGCCGCAGTTTGCCGCCATCAAGGAGGCCGGCGGCAGCCTGCAGCAGATGACGGATCTGGTGCGCGAGACGCCGCTGTCGGTGCTGTGCGGCGACGATGCGCTGCTGTTTGCGGCGCTGTGCGGCGGCGGTCATGGGGCGATTTCGGCGTCGGCGCATGTTCGTACCGATTTGTATGTGCAGTTGTTCGATCTGGTGCGCGCGCAGCGGCTGGTGGAGGCGTGTGCGCTGTTCGAGCGCTTGCTGCCGATGGTGCGCGCGCTGTTCTCGGAGCCGAATCCGGCGCCGTTGAAGGCGGCGCTGGCGATGCAGGGGCTGTTGCGCGACGAGTTGCGGCTGCCGATGGTGCCGGCCACCCCGGCTTGCAGGGAGCATCTGGCGGCGGCGCTGGCGGCGCTGGACGGCGTGCCGCGCTATCGCCGCGCGCCGGCAGCGGCGGGCCATGCGCAGACCGGCGCGCGCCACTCGCTGGCGCACGCCATGGCGGCCATATGATCGTCGCGCTGACAGGCATGGACGGCGACAGCGCGGTAGCCGATCTGGCCGAGGATCTGGCCATGCTGCGCGTGGCGGCGGGCAAGCGCGTGCTGCTGGTGTCGCCCAATCCCGGTCCGTATGACGCACAGCTCTACGACGATCTGGTGATCGACGCTTCCCAGCGCGATGACCTGGCGCTGGCGCGGGCCAACGTGGTGCTGGCCCTGCTCCGGCCGGAGGCGCTGGAGCGCGATGGCTGCGCCGCTGTGCTGGCGCGCCTGCAGGCCGCCCAGCGCGTCAATCCGGCCGCGCGGCTGCTGGTGACGGTGGCGCACGGTCGCCGGCCGCTGTCGCCGCATCAGGCGGGATGTTTGCTGGTGTTCGTCGCCCAGCTGCCGCAGGCGCGCCTGGCCGACACGCTGGTGCTGGCCGACGGCGAAGACACCTACCATTCGCGCCACAGCGAACTGGAACTGCAAGCCTACAAGGAAGACCGCAAACTCTGCGCGCCCGAAGTACGCCACCTTTACCGCGAAATCTTCCGCCCTCGCCTTGAGGCGGCATATATGGGGGCTCTTTTTCCGCGACAGGCGGTCTAGAAAGTCTATAAAGGGCTAGATTGAACTTCATAGGGCTAGAACGGTCTATAACTTGGGGGATGTGAGAGCAGCCTTGAGATTTATAGCCCGTTCTAGACTTTTCCACTTCCCCACGGTAACGGTTATAGACCGCTCTAGCCTTTTCTAGCCCGATCTAGACCTTCATAGACTTTATATAGACCGGAGGGGCAAAAAAATGGACCACCCTATACCTATAGGCCTGCGCGGCAGCGTGCTGCTTGCGCTGCGCGTCACCATGCCCGGGCGGGTGCGTCACGCCGCAGTCGAAGGCCATCACATTATTTACAACGGCAAGCCGGTCTCGCCGTCGCGACTCGCCAACACCGGCGACGTTGTACGCAATGCCTGGCGCGTCGTCTGGCTCAAGCTGCCGGGAGAAGAATGGGAGCGCGCGGCGGACCGGCGCGCTCCGTGGCGGACCTAAAACACTTTGCTGATCATCAGCTGCAAGGCGGTCTTGCCGAGGAATTTGCCGTTGGCGGCCGAGGTGTAGGCCGATTCCTGGGCGTTGGTGCCGATGACGGCCAGCGCGCCGGTGACCACGCCGAAGTCCCTGGTCACGCCGACCTTCCAGTCGGTGTACGAGGCCGCATCGTTGTGCTTCACGTCCTGACGGCCGGCGTGCAGGTTGACGGTCCAGCCATCGCCGGCGTCGATGTTGGCGCCCAGGTCGACGTAGCCGCTGTTCTTGCTGTCGGCAAAGCCGAACAGGTTGGTGGTCGCATGCGAATACTTGACGTAGGCCGGGCCATAACCCAGTTGGCCGTAGATCTCGGTGGTGCTGGCGCTGACCGGCAGCGCGTTGGACGCATACACATAGGTCAGCACGCCGACGTCGTACGACACGTCCGCCGTCACCTGCCCGCGCTTGCCGGCATACAGGTCCAGCTCGACGTGGCCGTCTCCGCCCGCGTCCCGGATCCAGGTGATGGTCGAAGCCCACGCGCCGACATACAGGCCGGTCGGATTGTTGACGTAATCGACGCCGCCCTGCACGGCCGGCTGCAGGCGCGTCTGCGAAATGCCGCGATAACGGTAATCGCTGATCGCCGCCACGTTGAAGCTGACGGCGTTGTCCGGCACCGCGTCCGGCGCCGCTGCGGCGTCGTCGGCGCGGGCGCCGGTGGTGGTCAGGACAAAGGCAGCGGCAACGGCTGCGGCAAGTACGAATTGGTTCATGGTGCTACTTTCTCTCAGTGGTGAATCTCAGTGGTGGAAAACTTCGCGGTACAGCGCGTCCATATCGGCCGGCGCCTGGCCGCGAATGACAGTGCTGGCCAGCGTGGCCGACATCACCCTGGCGACGTAGGCGCGCACGGCGGCGCGTTCCTCGTCGCTGGGAGCGGTGTCGCCGCCGACCAGTACAAACAGCACGCGCAGGTCCGGATTGAACATGCGCGCAGAATTGAGACGGGCGATCAGCTGGTACTGGCGCGCCAGATCGACCTGCTGCGGCGTCACCGGCACCACCACCAGGCGCGCGGCGATCAGCGCGGCGCGGCTGTCGGCCGTGTCGCGGCCCTCGGTATCGACGACGATGTCGTTGTAGCGCTGGCGCAGCAGTTCCAGCGCCATGCGCAGCGCGCGGCCGGTGATGGCGCGGGCGACAAAGCGCGGCTGCACGCCAGCCGCCGCCAGCTCGCGGTGCCAGGCGCACGACGGCGCGCGCGGATCGGTATCGACCAGCATCACGCGCCGGCCGGCGCGGGCCCGCAGCAGCGCCAGGTTGTTGGCGACGATGGCCTTGCCGGCGCCGCCCTGCGCGCCGCCCTGGTTGACGACGGCGATGATCATGCGCGGCCCTGGGCCAGCGCCGTCATGCGGCCGAATTCGGCGCCGGGCAAGGCCCGCATCACCGCCTCCATCACCTGCCCGGCCAGCGCCCGCGACAGGCACAGCCAGACCTTGACGCGGGCGCCGTGGTCGCAGGCCTCGCCCCGCATGAACTCCATGCCGGCGCCGCAGGTGCGCATCACCAGCGCCCGCAGGTCGGTCACGGCGCCGGCGTCCACGGTCAGCTGCATCAGGCACGGACGCGGCGCGGCGGACGGACGCGCCCGACGTTGAGCGGCCTGGGTGTGGAAAAAGGCATGCATGGTGAGCTCCTTGGACAGCGTTGCGCGGTGTGCTGCGATACCGATCAGCTTAGCGACGGCGTCGTAAAAACGGTCTAAAAAGGCGGCCCTGTGCTGTAAACATCGTGTATAAATTGCGCAGTGCGCAATTTTTGCCCGCGATGCCGCGCGGTTGAGGATAGAATACGCAATTAACGCCGCACCTGTACATAAACCCAGTATCAAAAACACAAGCTGCTCACGTATGGCCACCAAAAAACCCGTTTCCGACTATAGCGAATCCTCCATCCGTGTCCTCAAGGGCCTGGAACCCGTCAAGCAACGTCCGGGGATGTACACCCGCACCGAGAACCCGCTGCACATCATCCAGGAAGTGATCGACAATGCCGCCGACGAGGCGCTGGGCGGCAATTGCCATAACATCATCGTCACCCAGAACGCCGACGGCAGCATCACCGTCGAAGACGACGGCCGCGGCATCCCGGTCGGCCTGCACCCGGACGAGGGCGTGCCGACGGTGGAAATCGTGTTCACCCGGCTGCACGCCGGCGGCAAGTTCGACAAGGGCAGCGGCGGCGCCTACGCCTTCTCCGGCGGCCTGCACGGCGTCGGCGTGTCGGTCACCAACGCGCTGTCCAAGCGGCTGGAGATCACCGTGTGGCGCAAGGAGCCGAACGGCACCGGCCTGCACCACCTGGCGTTCGAGCACGGCGACGTGGTCGAGCCGCTGACGTCCGTCGTCGCGCCGCGCGACGGCAAGAAGTCCGGCACCCGCGTCACCGCCTGGCCGGACCCGAAATATTTCGACTCGGCCGCCATCTCGCAGACCGAGCTGCAGCGCCTGCTGCGCTCGAAGGCCGTGCTGCTGCCGGGCGTCTCGGTCACGCTGGCCAACGCCAAGACCGGCGAATCGCAGACCTGGCAGTACAACGACGGCCTGCGCGGCTACCTGACCGAGGCGCTGGCGCAGTCGACCGACGGCGAGACGCTGATCCCGCTGTTCGAAGGCGAGCAGTTCGCCGGCCCCGACGCCGAAGGCTTTGCCGAGGGCGAAGGGGCGTCGTGGGTGGTGGCGTGGACCGAGCAAGGCGCCATCGTGCGCGAATCGTATGTCAACCTGATCCCGACGCCGAACGGCGGCACCCACGAATCGGGCCTGCGCGACGGCCTGTATGGCGCGGTGAAGAACTTCGTCGAGATGCACTCGCTGCTGCCGAAGGGCGTCAAGCTGCTGCCCGAGGACGTGTTCGCGCGCGCCTCGTTCGTGCTGTCGGCCAAGGTGCTGGACCCGCAGTTCCAGGGCCAGATCAAGGAGCGCCTGAACTCGCGCGACGCGGTGCGCCTGGTCTCCACCTACTCGAAGCCGGCGCTGGAGCTGTGGCTGAACCACCACGTCGACTACGGCAAGAAGCTGGCTGAGCTGGTCATCAAGCAGGCGCAGTCGCGGCTGCGCTCGGCGCAAAAAGTCGAAAAGAAAAAATCCTCCGGCGTGGCCGTGCTGCCCGGCAAGCTGACCGACTGCGAATCGAACGACGCCGCCCGCACCGAGCTGTTCCTGGTCGAGGGCGACTCGGCCGGCGGCTCGGCCAAGATGGGCCGCGACAAGGAATTCCAGGCCATCCTGCCGCTGCGCGGCAAGGTCTTGAACTCGTGGGAAACCGACAAGGACCGCCTGTTCGCCAACAACGAGATCCACGACATCTCGGTGGCGATCGGCGTCGACCCGCACGGCGCCGGCGACACGCCCGACCTGTCGGGCCTGCGCTACGGCAAGATCTGCATCCTGTCTGATGCCGACGTCGACGGCTCGCACATCCAGGTGCTGCTGCTGACCCTGTTCTTCCGCCACTTCCCCGCCCTGATCGCCAACGGCAATATCTGCATCGCCCGCCCGCCGCTGTACCGCGTCGACGCGCCGGCGCGCGGCAAGAAGCCGATCCAGAAGCTGTACGCGCTGGACGCCGGCGAGCTGGTGGCGATCGAGGACAAGCTACGCAAGGACGGCCTGAAGGAAGGCGCCTGGTCGATCTCGCGCTTCAAGGGCCTGGGCGAGATGAACGCCGAGCAGCTGTGGGAAACCACGATGAATCCCGACACGCGCCGGCTGCTGCCGGTGGCGCTGGGCGGCTACGGCCACCACGAATCGGCGGCCCGCTTCAATATGCTGATGGGCAAAGGCGAAGCGGCCGCGCGCCGCGCCTGGATCGAAGAACACGGCAACGAAGCCGAAGCAGACATCTAAATCTAGAACCGAACTATGACTCAAGCAAATCTTTTTGACGAACCGGCGGACAGCACTGCGGCAGCCGCCAAGCCAGCCGCCGCCGCAGTAACAGCGCCGGCCGCTCCCGTCCACGCAGCGGCCGACGCGGCCGCCAAAGCTGCGGCGGATGCCGCTGCCGCCCAGGGCCAGCAGAACCAGCCGGTGTCGCAGGCGCTCAACTCGACCGTCAACATCATCAACACCTCGGTCAACAGCAGCCAGGGCGGCACGTCGTCAGGCGGCGGCGCCAGCACCGGCGGCAACACGCAACCCGACAAGACCGTCGACGAAAAGAACGCCAACAGCGGCGGCAAGACCAGCGTTGCTGCGACTGAGCAAGTGAAGAAAATGTATTGCAACTAATGCCAGACAGAAATCCAACACTTGTCGCGGCTGTGGCAAAAACGCCACGCAGGGAAGTGTTGCCGTGATAGCATCATAAGAGACTGTTAAATCCATGGGTTCATGACATGAAATATAAGATTACGCGCCTGCTCGCAGGGTCACTTCTCGCCGTTGCAGTGGCATCGGCATGGGGAGCGGACGCGGCGGATGACAGTGTCATCCGTTTTGAAATTACGCGCTTCGAGGTCAAGGGCAACACCTTGCTGCCGCAGGCGGACATCGACGCCGTGCTGGCGTCATACAGCGGCAAGCAGCGCGACTTCGGCTACGTGCAGCGCGCGCTGGAGGCGCTGGAAGCCAAGTACCACGAACGCGGCTACAACGTGGTCACCATCGAACTGCCGGAGCAGGAGCTGAATGGCGGCGTGGTGACGCTGCGCGTGGTGGAAACCAAGATCGGCCGCGTGACGGTCAAGAACAACCGGTATTTTGACGAAGCGAACATCCGCCGCAGCCTGCCGGCCTTGCAGCCCGGCCGCTCGCCCGACCTGAAGGCGGTCTCGGCCAACCTGAAGCAGGGCAACGAGAATCCGTCCAAGCAGGTGACGATGAAGCTGCAAAGCGGCGAGGTGGCCGACGAGGTCGACGCCGTGCTGGACGTGAAGGACGAGTCGCCGTGGAAGGTCATGGCCAACGCCGACAACACCGGCACCGAGGCGACCGGCAAGACCCACGTCGGCGTGATCCTGCAAAACGCCAACCTGTTCGGCCGCGACCATCTGGCCTCGCTGCAATACACCACCTCGGCCGAAGAGCCGGGCCGGGTCAAGGTGTATGGCGCCGGCTACCATATTCCGCTGTATGAATCGGGCGACTCGCTGGACTTCTTCGCCAGCTATTCCAACGTCGATTCCGGCACCGTCAGCGCCGGCGCGCTGAACCTGGCCGTCAGCGGCAAGGGCGCGGTGTACGGCGCGCGCTACAACCAGGCGCTGGCCAGGCGCGGCGAGATCGAATCCAAGCTGTCCTACGGCGTCGACGTGAAAGCGTTCAAGAACAGCGTGCTGTTCGATACCACCGAGCTGGGCAACAACGTCACCGTGCATCCGGTCAGCCTTAGCTACCAGATCGGCATGCCGATCAAGATGGGCGACGTCGGCGGCCAGGTGACGCTGCTGCGCAATATCTCCGGCGGTTCGAACGGCGGCCAGGATGCCTTTGCGCTGGCGCGCGTCGGCGCCAAGGCCGACTACACGATACTGCGCTTCGGCGGCAGCATCACGCGCGCGCTGGAGAACCAGTGGCAGTTGCGCGCCATCGTCAACGGCCAGTACACCAGCGACGCGCTGATTCCCGGCGAGCAGTTCGGCGCCGGCGGCGCGACATCGGTGCGCGGCTTCATCGAGCGCGAAATCTCCAACGATTCCGGCGTCAGCCTCAACCTGGAAGCCTACACGCCCAACCTGTGCACACGCGCCGGCTGGAACTGCCGCCTGCTGGGCTTCTACGACAGCGCCTATGTCAGCCGCAACAAGGCGCAACCGGGCGAGATCGACAGCACCACCATCGCCAGCGCCGGTGTCGGCGCGCGCTTCGTGCTGTCCACCTACGTCAATCTGCAACTGGACTACGGCCACGTCACCAAAGCCGGCGCTACCACCCGCGCCGACGCCAATCGCCTGCACGTGCGCCTGGGCCTGGCTTACTGAGAAAATAAAACATGAACCTGCAAACTCCTTTTAATCTGCGCCGCAAAGCGCTGGCCGTGGTGGTGGCGGCCGCGTTCAGCAGCGCGCAGGCAACTCCCGTTGCGCCGACCGTGGTGCACGGCATGGCCACCTTCAACCAGCAGGGCAGCCTGTATTCGATTACCAATACGCCGAATACCATCATCGACTGGCGCAGCTTCTCGATCGCGCCGGGCGAGATCACCCGCTTCATCCAGCAGAGCAGCGACAGCAAGGTGCTGAACCGCATCACCGGACAGGACCCGACGCAGATCCTCGGCTCGCTGCAATCGAACGGCAAGGTGTTCCTGATTAATCCGAACGGCATCGTGTTCGGCGCCGGTGCGCGCGTGGACGTCAACGGCCTGGTGGCGTCCAGCCTGAATATCTCGGACGCCGATTTCCTGGCCGGTAAAAACAACTTCGACGGCGCCGCCGGCGCGGGCAAGGTCAGCAACCAGGGCACGATCACGACGCCGTCCGGCGGGCAGATTTTCCTGATCGCGCCGGCGGTGGAAAACAGCGGCGTCATCTCGTCGCCAAACGGCGACGTGGTGCTGGCGGCCGGCCACAGCGTGCAGCTGTTCGACTCGAAGGATCCGAACGTGCAGGTGGTGGTGTCGTCGCCGGCGGACCAGGCGCTGAACCTGGGCAGCATTGTCGCCGCGGGCGGACGCGTGGGCGTGTATGGCGCGCTGGTCAACCAGCGCGGCGTCATCAATGCCAACAGCGCGGTGCGCGGCGAGAACGGCGCCATCGTCCTCAAGGCCAGCGACACCACCCTGCTGGAGCAGGGCAGCGTGACCACCGCCAGCGGCAGCAACCTGAATACCGGCGGCGATATCATGCTGCTCGGTCAGCAAGTCGGCCTGACCGGCAACGCGCTGGTGGACGCCAGCGGCGCGGCCGGCGGCGGCAAGGTGCTGGTCGGCGGCGATTACCAGGGCAAGAACGCGGCGGTGATGAACGCCCAGTCCACCTACGTGGGCAAGGACGTGACCATCAGCGCCGATGCTACCCAAAGCGGCAACGGCGGCACCGTGGTGGTGTGGAGCCAGGATGCGACCCGTATGTACGGCGCGCTGTCGGCGCGCGGCGGCGCGGCCGGCGGCAACGGCGGCCAGGTGGAAACCTCGGCCAACTATCTGGACGTGGCCGGCGCGCGCGTCAACACCAGCGCGGCACAGGGCAAGACCGGCTCCTGGCTGCTGGACCCTTACGACATCACCGTGGTGTCCGGTAATGGTGGCAGCATCACGCCGGCCGACATCCTGTTCGGCGGCGGCGTGGCGACCGATACCACGGAAATCGGCGCCGATCTGTTCTCCGGCGCCACCACCAGTATCGTATTGCAGGCCAAGCACGACATCAACTTCAGCAGCGACATCAGCAATACCCACAGCAACGTCAACCTGACGGCGCAGGCCGGCAATGACATCAAGGTCAACAACCAACTGTACATGAACGGTGACATCACGCTGACCGCCAACGATGCGGCCAGCGGCAGCGCCACGGGCATGGGCGGCATCACCATCGCCTCGCTTGAAAACTTTGATGTGGTACGCACCGGCGGCCATGCGCTGACCATGCAGGGCAGCTACATCACCATCAACGGCCGCGTGAACGTCGCCGCCGGCAGCATGGATGCGCGCGCCAATGTGGCCGACGGCTATATCACGGTGGGCGGCAGCGGCGCGGTAGCCAGCGCAAGCGGCAGTGAGGCGCTGATTTCCTTCATCGCCGACAACATCAACCTGAACGGCGCGCAAAGCAGCATCGGCAGTGGCGACGGCGCCTACGATACGGTGTCGTTCGGCACCTACAGCGCCAATCGCGGCATCACCTTCGGCGGTACTGCGGTCGGCACGCTGGGCCTGACGGCGAACGGACTGAAGTCGGTCGCGGCCGGCAATCTGGTTGTGGGCGACAGCGGCGCGGGCCCGATCAGCTCGGGCGGGAATGTCAGCCTGGTCTCGGTCGGCAACCTGCTGTTCGAGAGCAACCGCGACATCACGCTGAATCACGCGCTGAACGGCGCCGGCACGCTGCGCGCCAGCGTGGACGGCAGCGGCACGCTGACCCTCGGCAGCAATGCCGCCATCAGCGCCACCACGGTATCGCTGATCGGCAACAAGATGGCGCTGGGCGGCTCGACCACGGCGCAGACCATCAGCGTGGATACGTATGGCGCCAGTACCGGCATCAGCCTTGGCGCCGAAACCTCCAACCAGCTCAGCCTGGATAATGCGGAATTGAATGCGCTGCACTCGGGCGTGCTGAATATCGGCAAGGATGCGGCGTATCAGGGCGTGCTGACCGTGGCCGGCCCGGTGGATTTGAGCGGCGGCACGGCAGCCGCGACGCAGCTGAATCTGCGCGGCAGCGCGGTGGCCGTGGCGGGTGCGCTGAAGGTGGCGAGCGCGCTGGGCGTGGAAGCGACCGACGGCGCCATCGCCGGCAGCAGCGGTTCGCTGACCGCGAATGCGCTGACGCTGAGCGCTACCCGCGGCATCGGCGGCGGCAAGGCGCTGGTGACCAGCGTGTCCGAACTGACGGCGGTGAATACGGCGGGCGGCGGCTCCACGGCGGCCATCAATATCGCCAACACCAACAACACGGCGCATGCGTCCATCATGACGGTGCACAAGGCGCAACAGGTGGACTCAGGCACCGGCAACGCCGGCGCGATCATCATCGACAATACCGGCGGCATGACCATCGCCGGCGTGTCGCCGGATGGCGTGCAGACCAGCTCGGGTTCGATCACGCTGCAAACGCACAGCCCGCTGGTGATCGATGGGACCGTGTCTTCGTTGTCCGGCAATATCACGCTGGCGGCGGGCACGGGCTACGATGCCAGCAATTCGATTACGATCGGCGGCAATGGCAGCGTCAGCTCGGCCAGCGGCCATGTGACGGCGACTGCAAGCTCCTTCTCGAATAACGGCACCATGTCGGATGTGAATGGTGTGGTCGTGCCGGTGATTGTGTCGACACCGACGCCGACACCGACGCCGACGCCAACGCCAACGCCGACGCCAACGCCAACGCCAACGCCAACGCCAACGCCAACGCCGACGCCAACGCCAACGCCAACGCCAACGCCGACGCCGACGCCAACGCCAACGCCAACGCCAACGCCGACGCCAACGCCGACGCCGACACCAACGCCGACGCCGACGCCAACGCCAACGCCAACGCCAACGCCAACGCCGCCACCATCGGCGGACATCTGCTCCATCGCGCCGAATTCGGCCTTGTGCCAGGTGCTGTCGCCGCCGACCGCGGCGGAGCCGGTCAAGCCGGTGCAGCAGGCGGCCACTGAAGTGATCAAGACTTTGGCGACCAGCGATGCCACGCCGGGCAACACCTCGTCCGGCGGCTCGTCCTCGGGCGGTGCGGCAAACTCGTCGACGCCTGGCGACGACAAGAAGACCGACAAAGTAGCAGCAACCAACGACAAGACCGGAACGCAAAATGAAGCAACTAAAAAACTCTACTGCAATTAAAGCGTGGCTGGCGTTGCTGCTGTTCTGGGTGGCCGGCGCCAGTTGGGCGGCCCAGGTGGCCGGCACCATCGTGCAATTGAGCGGTCCGCTGATGGCCAAGCGCGCCGACGGCGGAGTGCGCGTCCTGTCGATGAAGTCCGAGGTGGAAAGCGGCGACACGCTGGTGACTGAAAGGAACACCTACGCCATGGTCAAGTTCATCGACAACAGCGAGATCACGCTGAAGCCGTCGACCACCTTCAAGGTGGAGAATTTTTCCTATGATGCCGACAAGCCGGACGGCGACACCGCCTCGTTCAACCTGGTCAAAGGGGGCCTGCGTTCGGTGACCGGCCTACTGGGCAAGCGCAACAAGGAAAAGTTCTCGATGAAGACGCCAAGCGCCACCATCGGCATTCGCGGCACCACCTTCATCGCCGAATGGGTGGAGCCGACCGAGCAGGCTGTCGCGCAAGCTGCCGCTGCGCGCCAGGCATGGCTGATGGCCAGCACCGCCGGCCTGGGCGACAGCTATCCGGTGCAGCCGCTGATGCTGGCGCAAGCCAATACCCCGGTGCCGACCCTTCCTGGCACGTTGGCGCCCGGCCTCTACGTGCAGGTGATCGACGGGATGATCAATTTGGCCAACAAGGGCGGCAATATGAATTTTTCGGCCGGCCAGTTCGGCTTCACGCCGAATTTCGTGCAGCCGCCGGTGACCGTGCCGCAGAATCCGGGTCTGAAGTTCACCCCGCCGCCGGTCTTCAATCAGTCGGCCAATCAAACGACGGCCAGCAACACGGCGCCCAAGTCGAACACGGTGGATTGCGAAGTCCGCTAAAAAAACCTTGACCTTCCAATCGTGGGATACTTGATGCTGTAGGCAGTAAAAACAGCATTGGGTGTCCCATGAATCAGCAAGCGATCAAAATTGAAGGCATGAGCTGCGCCTCCTGCGTCGGCAGGGTGGAGCGCGTGCTGGCGGCCGTGCCCGGCGTCGACAAGGTAAGTGTCAATCTGGCAACCGAAATGGCGCGGGTGGAGTCGGCCGGACCGGTTGATTTCGCCGCGCTGGCGCAGGCGGTGGACAAGGCGGGCTATCAGGCCTCGCTGCCGCCGCCGGAGCCAGGCACCGCACCTGCCGCCAACGCATCCGCTGCCCCGGCCGATGGCGTTGCGCCGGCCAGGCGCGGTCTCGTGGCGACCATCACGCCCTCCGGCGGCCTTGCCGTGCTGCTGGCCGCGCTGTTTTCCCTGCCGTTGGTGCTTCCCATGCTGCTCGAACTGGCCGGCGTCCACTGGATGCTGGATGGCCGCGTGCAATGGCTGCTCGCCACGCCGGTGCAATTCTGGCTTGGTGCGCGCTTCTACCGCGCCGGATGGCTTGCCGCGCGTGCGCGCAGCGGCAATATGGACTTGCTGGTGGCGCTTGGCACCAGCGCCGCCTATGGCCTGAGCGTTTACCAGCTGCTGTCGGCCGGCGCCATGCCGCACCTGTATTTTGAAGCGTCGGCGGTGGTCATCACGCTGGTCCTGCTGGGCAAATGGCTGGAGGCGCGCGCCAAGCGGCAGACCGCGCAGGCCATCCGCGCACTGCAAACGCTGCGGCCGGAATCGGCGCGCGTGCGGCGTGGCGGGCAGGACGTCGATGTCGCCATCGGCGAGGTGCGGGTGGATGACGTTATCGTCGTGCGCCCCGGCGAGCGCATCGCCGCCGACGGCGTGGTGACCGAAGGCGCCAGCCATGTCGACGAAGCGCTGATCACCGGCGAAAGCCTGCCGGTGGCGCGTCATGCGGGCGAACGGGTGACCGGTGGTGCCATCAATGGCGAAGGGCTGCTGCTGGTGCGCGTGAGCGCGGTGGGGGCGGAGAGCACGCTGTCGCGAATCATCCGCCTGGTGGAGGACGCGCAGGCGGCCAAGGCGCCGGTGCAGCATCTGGTGGACCGCGTCAGCGCGGTGTTCGTGCCGGTGGTGCTGGTGCTGGCGCTGCTGACCTTTGGCGGCTGGTGGCTGGTTGGCGGCGACGCCGAGCAGGCCATCATCAATGCGGTGGCGGTGCTGGTGATTGCGTGTCCGTGCGCGCTGGGGCTGGCGACGCCGGCCGCCATCATGGCCGGCACCGGCGTGGCCGCGCGCCACGGCATATTGATCAAGGATGCGGAGGCGCTGGAACTGGCGCACCGCATCACCACCGTGGCCTTCGACAAAACCGGCACGCTGACGGAAGGGCAGCCATCGCTGGCGGTGCTGGCGCCGGCGCCGCAAGTCGATGAAGCGCGCCTGCTGCAACTTGCCGCCGCCGTCCAGCGCGGCAGCGAACACGCGCTGGCCCGCGCGGTCCAACAAGCTGCCGCCCGCACCGTCCTGGCGCCTGGCGCAGCGCCGCTGCTCGCCAGCGACATCAGCGCCTTGCCCGGCCGCGGCGTGGCCGCGACGGTGGCGGGCACGCGCCTGCTGCTGGGCAGCACGCGGCTGATGCAGGAGCAGGGCATCTCCCTGCAAGCGCTGTCGGCCCGCGCCGAAGAACTGGAACGCTCCGGCCACACCATCTCCTGGCTGGCCGACGCCGACGCCCATCAACTCCTTGGCCTGCTGGCCTTCGGCGACCGCATCAAGCCGCAAGCCCGCGCTGCCATCGCCGCCCTGCACGCGATGCACATCCACACCGTGCTGCTTACCGGCGACAACCAGGGCAGCGCCGACGCCGTCGGCAAGGAACTTGGCGTGCAGCGCATCGTCGCCAACATGCTGCCGGCCGATAAAGCCGCCGCCATCGCCGCCCTGAAACAGGACGGCGCCACCATCGCCATGGTCGGCGACGGCATCAACGACGCGCCGGCGCTGGCGGCGGCCGATGTCGGCATCGCCATGTCCAGCGGCACCGACGTCGCCATGCACGCCGCCGGCATCACGCTGATGCGCGGCGACCCGGCGCTGGTGGCGGCGGCCATCTCCATCTCGCGCCGCAGCTACAGCAAGATCCGCCAGAACCTGTTCTGGGCCTTCATCTACAACCTGATCGGCATACCGCTGGCCGCCTTCGGCCTGCTCAACCCCATGGTGGCGGGCGGCGCGATGGCTCTCAGTTCCGTCAGCGTGATCAGCAACGCGCTGCTGCTGCGCCGCTGGAAACCGGAGAACGCATCATGAACATCGGCCAAGCGGCAAGCGCCACCGGCGTCTCCGCCAAAATGATCCGCTACTACGAAAGTATCGCCCTGATTCCGGCCGGCCGGCGCACCGATGCCGGCTACCGCATCTACGCCGACAACGACCTGCACACGCTGCGCTTCGTCAAACGGGCGCGGTTGCTGGGCTTCTCGCTGGACCAGATCCGCGACCTGCTGTCGCTGTGGCAGAACAAGGAGCGCGCCAGTTCGGACGTGAAGACCATCGCCATAGGCCACGTGGCGGAACTCAACCAGCGCATCGCCGAACTGACGGAAATGCGCGACACCTTGCAGACCATGGCCAGCTGCTGCCACGGCGACCACCGGCCCGATTGCCCCATCCTTCAAAGCCTCGCCGATTAATCCGGGGTCAGTTCTGCCAATCGCACACGGGCTCAACCATTGCATGGTTGAGCCCGTGTGCGATTGGCAGAACTGACCCCGGTTTCGCGTATAATCGCGCCACGTTTTGGTGCTCGCGCATCCGCCCGGATGCGCAGTTAAACGGGAAACAGGGAGCCTTCGCCGGCCAACCTGTGCTGCCCCCGCAACGGTAAACAAGCGTCGTCCACGACGACAATCCGCCTCGCTACACCACTGTGCTTCGTGCATGGGAAGGTCCGGCGGATTCGCTTGCCAGCCCGGATACCGGCCAAACAGGTGGAGATGCCGCAGGCATTTCTGTTCAATGCGCTCACGGGGAGGTGAGCGGATTGCTCCTGTAGTCGAATCATCTTGCTGCATCCGGATTGCGCGTGACGGCCTTGTCGTGGTGCGCTGGATTCGCTACGCCAACCGAAAGACCAGAATGTTCAGTAAATCGATTGTCGCCCTGTCGGCCTTGTTGCCGTTGGCTGCCCATGCGGACCCGGCGCCGGATGACACCACCGTCGAAGTGCGCGGCCACTACGACAACGGCATCGGCACTTCCAACGCGGCCAGCCAGGGCGCGGTGACGGCGGAGCTGATCGCCAATCGTCCGGCCCTGCGCGCGGGCGAGCTGCTGGAGTTTGTGCCCGGCGTGATCGTCACGCAGCACAGCGGCGACGGCAAGGCCAATCAGTACTTCCTGCGCGGCTTTAACCTCGATCACGGCACCGACTTCGCCACCTTCGTCGACGGCATGCCGGTCAATATGCGCACCCACGCGCACGGCCAGGGTTACACTGACTTGAATTTCCTGATACCGGAACTGGTCGACCGCATCAACTACAAGAAAGGCCCGTACTACGCGGACGAAGGCGACTTCGCTTCGGCCGGCGCGGCGCACCTGACGCTGGCGAACAAGCTGAAAGAAAACACCGCCAGCGCCACGGTCGGCGAGAACCAGTATTACCGCTCGGTGGTCACCGGCTCGACGCCGTTCGGCGCGGGCAATCTGGTTTACGGCGCGGAGCTGGGCCACAACAACGGTCCGTGGGTGGAGCCCGAAGCGTTCCACAAAAGCCTGGGCGTGCTGCGCTACTCGCAGGGCGCCAGCGACGACCAGTTCAGCGTGACCGGCATGTTCTACAAGGGCGCCTGGCACGCCAGCAACCAGATCCCGCTGCGCGCCGTGGCAAGCGGCGAGATCGATCCCTTCGGCGCCATCGATCCAAGCGACGGCGGACGCACGTCGCGTTACAGCCTGTCGGCGTCCATACGCAAGCGCAGCAGCGACACGCTGTTCCAGGCCAGCGCCTACGTGGTGCAATCGAGCCTGACGCTGTTCAACGACTTCACCTACTTCCTCGACGATCCGGTCAACGGCGACCAGTCGCGCCAGACCGAGAAGCGCCGCATGACCGGCTTCGATGTCGCGCAGACGTGGTTCAGCCATTGGGGCGGCCTGGATGTCAGCAACAAGGTTGGCGTGCAGGGACGTTACGATTACATCTCGCCGCTGAGCCTTTACAAGACGGCGAATCAGCAGACGTTGGCCGTCATCACCGAATCCAGGGTGAAGCAGGCCAGCCTTGGCGCCTACGCCGAGAACACCGTGCAGTGGCTGCCATGGATGCGCACTACGGCCGGCCTGCGTTACGACCGCTATCGCTTCGATGTGGACAGCAACATCGCGGAGAACTCGGGCAAGGTCAATGCCAATACCACGTCGCCAAAATTGTCGGTGGTGCTGGGGCCCTGGGCCAGGACCGAATTTTTCGTCAACTACGGCGAAGGCTTTCACAGCAACGATGCGCGCGGCGCCACCGTGCATCTGACGCCGAAGGAGCGCGAGCCGGTCGATCCGGTGACGCCGCTGGTCAAGACGCGCGGCGCGGAGATTGGCGCGCGCACCGAATGGCTGCCTGGCCTGCAAAGCTCCATGGCGCTGTGGAAGCTGCGGTCGGAATCGGAGCTGGTGTTCTCGGGCGACGCCGGCGACACCTCGGCCAGCCGCGGCAGCTACCGTTCGGGCGTCGAGTGGAACAACCATTACATCGCCAATGCGTGGCTGCTGTTCGACCTGGACATGGCGTACTCGCGCGCGCATTACACCGAGCACGATGCGGTGGGCGATGATATTCCCGGCTCGCTGGGCAAGGTGGCGTCGTTCGGCGTGACGGTGATGGATCTCGGTCCGTGGTCGGGCGCGTTCCAGATGCGCTATTTCGGACCGCGTCCTCTAATCGAGGATAACAGCCAGCGCTCGGCCACCACGGCGATTGCCTATGCGCGCGTGGGCTATAAGATCAACCGTCGCTGGACGGTGCAGCTGGACGCCTTCAACCTGTTCGACCGCAAGGCCAGCGATGTGGATTACTACTACGCCTCGCGCCTGCCGGGCGAGCCGGCGGAAGGCATGGACGACATCCACTATCATCCGGCGGAACGCCGCACCTTCCGCCTGACCGCCAAGACCACGTTCTAGCGCGCTCCGTGGTTTGAACGGCAGTGCTACCATGGCCTCCATGACGACTCCATACCAACTTTATTACTGGGACGGTCTGCAGGGCCGTGGTGAATTTGTCCGGCTGGCGCTGGAGGAAGCGGGCGTACCGTACACGGACGTGGCGCGGCAGAAGAAGGGCATGCCGGCGTTGATGGCGAGCCTGAATGGCGACAAGGTCGATCATCCGTCGTTTGCGCCGCCGGTGCTGCAGGCGGGCGAACTGCTGATGGGGCAGACGGCCAATATCCTGCAGTTCCTCGGCGCGAAGCACGGCCTGGCGCCGCGTTCGCAGGATGGGCGGTTGTGGGCCAATCAGCTGCAACTGACCATCGCCGACATCGTCGCCGAGGCGCACGATACGCACCATCCGATTTCCAGCAGCGCGTACTACGAGGATCAGAAGAAGGAAGCCAAGGCGCGCGCCAGGGATTTTCGCAAGAAGCGCATACCGAAGTTTCTGGATTATTTTGAAGGCGTCATCCAGCGCAATACGGGACGCGGCGGCTACGCGATCGGCTCTCGGCTGTCGTACGTGGACCTGTCGCTGTTCCAGCTGATCGATGGCCTGGTGTATGCGTTTCCGAAAACGATGGCCAAGCTGGCGCCATCGTATCCCGGCCTGTTCGCGTTGCACCTCAAAGTATCGCAGCGCCCGAACATCGCGGCCTACCTCGCCTCGAAGCGCCGCATCGCTAACAATGAAACCGACATCTTCCGTCGTTATCCCGAGCTGGATAAATAATCAGGCGGCGCTGGTGACTGGGTAGCCGGCGTCGGCGATGGCGGATTTCAGTGGGGCGAGTGGTGTTGCGCTGTCGATCTTGACTGACTTGCTGGCCAGGTCGATTTCGACTTTGGCGCCGGCGTCGATGGCCTGCACAGCCTTGGTCACGGCGCCCACGCAGTGGCCGCAGCTCATGTTTTCTACTTGAAGCTGATACATCGCGTACTCCTAAAACAGTTTCGATCCCTGCACTCTAATCCTTCCCGTGGTGGGAAGGTCAAGCGGATTTTTGCTGGCATGATGGTCGGAGTAGAGCTTCTGGCCACTGGCGCGACCATGCGCAGTTCCACGGCGGGCTCTGGATGCTGTAGAGATTAATCCCGCGGCGGATCGTCCAGGCGCGCCAGGTCGAGGCTGACCAGGGCCCAGATGCCGCCGGCGTAGTCGGGCTCCTGCGACAGGGTTTCCACCTCGGATGGACGGATTTCGAAGGGCTTGCCTTGTTCGACCAACTGGCCGACGTGGCCGTAGATGGCCTTGGTGGCGTTGCTCATCGCCTTGTCAACGGTCTCGCCCGTAGTCACGCAGCCAGGAATGTCCGGCACTGTGACGCCGTATTTCTTGGCGCCTATCGTTCGCTGGATCAGGATAGGGATGTCCATGATGTCCGCGTAAAATCAATAACTTGGATGTCTAGTGTCATACAGCTTTCCGCCAGTTTCAAGCACTTTCGCAGCGGTGCTTTTACCCCTCTGTTCGTGGCTTTTGAGCGATTGACATTAAGTATTGCCTAAGATAACATTCAAGTTATGCCATAAGGCATCTTAAGATTCAGTACAGAAACACCATTCACCAAGGTCCCACACCCCCGTACCTGGTTAGGCTTTACCGCTTTTCAACCAATCACCTACAGGGACCGCCATGAAATTCGTCAAACTCGCCGCACTTGCTGTCGCACTCGCCTACGGTAGCGCAGAAGCCGCCGTCATCACTTTCCAGACCGGTTACTCGAACGCCGGTGCGCAAACCACCGCCGATGCTTACCGCAGTATCGTCGACGCCGCTGTTGCCAATTCGCCCTACGGCTCGAAAGTGTTGACGAACTACGACATCGTGTCGAACCAGTCGCTGTTCGGCGCTGGCGCCACCAACATCGCTTTCAAGTCGACGATTAACTTTGGCGTCAGCACCGCCGGCACCTATTCGTTCCGCGCCGGCGTCGACTTCGGCAACGGCGGCGCCGTGTTCCTGGACGGCCAGGCGGTGGACATGAAAACCGGCGACCTGTGGTGGGCGCAGAGCTACGTCAACACCAATTCGGTACTGTCGGTCAGCGACAAGGCGCTGTCGGCTGGCAATCACACGCTGACCATCTACGGCCTGGAAGGCTGCTGCGACGGCGGCCAGCAGGTGCAGTACTCGGTCAACGGCGGCACGTTCCAGAGCTTCAGCGCCAATACGCTGCAGTTGGCGGCTGTGCCGGAGCCGGAAACCTATGCGATGCTGCTGGGTGGACTCGGGGTAGTGGGTGCAATTTCCCGTCGCCGTCGTCGCACTGCACTGTCTGCTTGAACCCCTGACGAAAGGGTCTGACCCCGTACGGGGTCAAACCCTGGCCGCAGCGGTCTGCGGGTTGTACAGGTGCCGCACGCTTTTCCACCTCCCCTAAAAAACCCAGCCCCGCCGGCATTGCTGCGGGCGGGGCTGAGAAACGAACTAAACTATTTAGCTGATTACAGGACTTCGCTGGCGTGATCCGCCAGGCGCGAGCGTTCGCCGCGCGCCAGCGTCACGTGGCCGCTGTGCGACCAGCCCTTGAAGCGGTCCACCACATAGGTCAGGCCGCTCGAACCTTCCGTCAGGTACGGCGTATCGATCTGCGCGATATTGCCCAGGCAGATGATCTTGGTGCCCGGACCCGCACGCGTCACCAGCGTCTTGACCTGCTTCGGCGTCAAGTTCTGCGCTTCGTCGATGATCAGGAACTTGTTGACGAAGGTACGGCCACGCATGAAGTTCAGCGACTTGATCTTGATGCGCGAACGGATCAGATCCTGCGTCGCCGCACGGCCCCACTCGCCACCATCCGAATCGGACTTGTTGAGCACTTCCAGGTTGTCGTCAAACGCGCCCATCCACGGCGACATTTTCTCTTCCTCGGTGCCCGGCAGGAAACCGATGTCTTCACCGACCGGCACCGTCACGCGGGTGACGATGATTTCGTTGTAGAGCTTGGTTTCCAGCACTTGCGCCAGACCGGCCGCCAGGGCCAGCAGGGTTTTACCCGTACCAGCCTGACCCAGCAGGGTGACGAAGTCGCATTCCGGATTCATCAGCAGGTTCAGCGCGAAGTTCTGCTCGCGGTTGCGCGCCGTCACGCCCCAGACGTTGTTCTTGTTGTGGCTGAAGTCGCGCAGGGTCTGCATGACGGCGGTCTTGCCGTTGATCTGCTTGACCTGGCCATAGAACGGCGCTTCGCCATTCTTCGGCTCCAGGAACACGAACTGGTTGACCAGCAGCGAGGGCACGAACGGGCCGGTGACGCGGTAGAACGTCGCGCTCTGGCCGTTCTTGTTCTCCTGCCACGACTCCAGATCCTTGCCGTGCTTGGTCCAGAAATCGTCCGGCAGCTGGACGATGCCCGAGTACAGCAGGTCGGTGTCTTCCAGCACGTGGTCGTTGAAGTAGTCCTCGGCCGGCAGGCCCAGCGCGCGCGCCTTGATGCGCATGTTGATGTCTTTCGACACCAGCACGATGGCGCGTCCGGCCTGTTCCGCTTCCAGCGAGCGCACGACGGCCAGGATCTGGTTGTCGGCCTTGCCCACCGGCAGGCCTTGCGGCAAGTCGGCGGTTTGCATGCGGGTCTGGAAGTACAGGCGGCCCTTGGCGTCCTTGTTGCCCAGCTTGGACAGCGGGATGCCGTTCTCGATGGCGTCGTCGTCGGTGTTGGAGACCAGCGCGTCCAGCGTGCGCGAGACCTGGCGTGCATTGCGCGCCACTTCCGTCATGCCTTTCTTGTGGTTGTCCAGCTCTTCCAGCGTCATCATCGGCAGGTAGACGTCGTGCTCTTCAAAGCGGAACAGCGACGATGGATCGTGCATCAGCACGTTGGTGTCCAGCACGAACATCTTGGTGGTGCCGGTCTGGTCGGCATGGCGGCTGGTGGACGACTTGATCGCCACCTCATTGGCCTTGTGCTTGGCCGGATGCGGCGCTTCATTGATGATTGGCGTGACCTTGCCGCGTGGCGAAGGCTTGCCTTTGGCTTCAACCGCGTCGGCGGCGGCTTGCAGCACCGCCGGCGCGGCTTTCAGCACGGCGGCGACGGCCTTGGATTTGACCGGCGCCGGGGTCTTGGCGACAACGGGTTTCTTTGCAGGTGGAACGGCTTTGACGGTCGCCGCTTTCTTCGGCGTAGGGGCAGGCTCGGGCGCGATATCGGCCACTGCCGCGAGGGCAGGCGCCGGGCGTGGGCCGGTGGCCTTAGGGTAATCTTTTGCCAACAGTATAGTCGCTGGCTTACTTGGTATTTTTGGCAGTGGCATCAGGATCTCAATCGAAAGATATCTGGAGGAATCCGCCCATAGGAAAACGTCCCGATGGGGTGGATGCTGGGTAAAAGGGAAAAGTAGACTGCCGACGGGCGCTCATCAGGCCCGGTGAAGGTACCGCAAGGTGGCCGGCTGGCCACCGAGGAGGGTAGAAATTACAGTGATGACTCAAAATGTTGATGTCGCTCGCTACAGGTTAAGCACACTGGAAGCGCGCATCCGAACAACGATCCTGATAACTCAGGCCTGATGCGCCACGAATTCCAGCACTTCATCGACGTGACCAGCTACCTTCACGCCTCTCCATTCTTTCACCAATTGGCCCGCAGCGTCAATCACAAACGTGCTGCGCTCAATGCCACGGACAGTCTTACCGTACATTTGCTTCATCTTCATGACACCGAACTGCTGGCAGACCTGTTCCTCGGGGTCGGAAATCAGTTCGAACGGCAGGCCGAGCTTGGCGCGGAAGCCTTCGTGCGAGCGCAGCGAATCGCGGCTGATGCCGTAGATTTCGGCGCCGGCCGCCTGGAACTGTTCGTACAGGTCGCGGAAGGCCATGTTTTCGGTGGTGCAGCCTGGGGTGTTGTCCTTGGGGTAGAAGAACAGCACGGTGTAACGCGCCGGGCGGCCAGACAGCTGGAAGGTCTGGCCGCTGGTCATCGGCGCGGAGAAATCGGTTACTACATCAGCCACAGGCGTCTCCTAGAGGTTATTCGGCGCGGGCAGGGCCTTGAATGATCAGGCGGCCCGAACGTCCCGGCAGCTCGCCCCAGGTGATGGGGCAAACCGGCAGCGGCAGGTCTTGTATCTTCTGATGGTAATCGTCCATGGACGCCAGTTGGTATCCTTGTGCTTGCCACCCTGCCAACAGCTGCTCGAATATGGGGGCGAGTTTCTGTCCTTCAAGCTCGGCGTGTAAAGTATAGACGTGGTCGCGCGTCGCGCCCTCGGTCAGCTTCAGCAGCAGCGCCGCGATATTGCCGGTGGTGATGGTCACGCCGTCGATCTCGCAGCCCAGCACTTCGTCCAGCGTCGGCAGCGTGGTCGGCATCTGGATGTGCCGCAGCACCTGGCCGCCGTCGGACAGGCGGTGCGGGCCGTCGGCCGGATTGGCCAGCGCGCCGCTGGCCGTCAGCACGCAGCGGCCATCGGAGGCGTAGGCGTAGCCGGCGGTATCGTGTTCGTGAAAGGCGGCGTTGTTCATCTGCCAGCCGGCGGCACCGTGGGTGTTCGGCGCCACGCCGAACACCTGGGTGAAGCGGGCGGCGGCCTGGCGCATCATGCCGGTGGCCCACTTGGCGCTGCTCTTGGCGACGTTGTCCTGCCACTTGACGTGGTCCCAGGTGTGGATGCCGCATTCGAAGCCGGCGTCCTGCACCGCGCGCATGTCGGCGGCGCAGTCCTTGCCGATGTCCGGGCCGGGCAGCAGCACGCCGTACATCAGCGTCTTGAGGCCGTAGTGCTCGACCACCGAGGTGCGCGAGACCTTGCTGAAGAAGCCGGGACGCAGCGCGCGGCGCAGCGCCCAGCCGGTATGGTCCGGCCCCAGCGAGAACAGGAAGGTGGCGCCGGCATGGTGCGCCTTGAGCATGCGTACCAGGTTGGGTACGCCTTCACGGGTGCCGCGATAGGTGTCGACGTCGATCTTCAACACCATCAAGGGTTTGCTGTTTGCGGTCAATGCTTAGTCCATCAAGGCTTGGGCGGCGGCGACCTGGCCACGGTAGGCGTCGAAGATTTTCTTCAGCGCGTCGGCCATGGTGGTGGTCGGTTTCCAGCCCAGTTCTTCGCAGGTGTTGGTGATTTTCGGCACGCGGTTCTGCACGTCCTGGTAGCCGGCGCCGTAGTAGGCGCCCGAGGTGGTCTCGACGATCTTGACCTGGGCCGCACCGGTGGCGTACTCAGGGTATTTGGTCGCCAGTTCCATCATCATGCCGGCCAGCTCGCGGATCGAGTAGTTGTTGGTCGGGTTGCCGATGTTGTAGATCTTGCCGGTGGCGGCGCCGTTCTTGTTCTCGATGATTTTCATCAGCGCGTCGATGCCGTCGTCGATGTCGGTGAACGCGCGTTTCTGCGCGCCGCCGTCGACCAGCGAGATGTTCTCGCCGCGGACGATGTGGCCGAAGAACTGGGTCACCACGCGCGACGAGCCTTCTTTCGGCGTGTGGATCGAATCCAGGCCGGCGCCGATCCAGTTGAACGGGCGGAACAGGGTGAAGTTCAGGCCTTCCATGCCGTAGCCCCAGATCACGCGGTCCATCAGCTGCTTGGCGTTGGAGTAGATCCAGCGCGGCTTGTTGATCGGGCCGCAGATCAGTTCCGAGTTTTCCGGATCGAACTCTTCGTCGTGGCACATGCCGTACACTTCCGAGGTCGACGGGAACACCAGGTGCTTGCCGTACTTGGCGGCCGAACGCACGATCGGCAGGTTGGCCTCGAAGTCCAGCTCGAACACGCGCAGCGGCGCCTTGACGTAGGTCGACGGCGTGGCGATGGCGACCAGCGGCAGGATCACGTCGCACTTCTTGACGTGGTACTCGACCCATTCCTTGTTGATGGTGATGTCGCCTTCGAAGAAGTGCATGCGCGACTTGTAGGACTCATTCTCCAGCAGGTCGGTGATACGGTCGGTGTTCATGTCCATGCCGTAGACGTGCCAGTCGGTGGTTTCCAGAATGCGCTTCGACAGGTGATGGCCGATGAAGCCATTGACGCCGAGGATGAGTACTTTTTTCATGTGTGTGTGTCCAGGTAATGTTTAGTGCTGCCGCCGCTTCAAGCGCGCGCGGCCAGGCGAATAGCGAGCTGCTCCGCCGTAATGGGTTCGCCATCGGCGGTTAATGCGGAAATCGTCAGCATGCGGCCATCGCCGCACACGCCAAAGATGCAATTATCTACTACTGTCAAGCCCGGTGGCAAACTGAGCGAAACAACATTGCCAAAGTTGCCATGGCCGGTGCCGGCGATGCGGGCGCGCTGGATGACGTAGCGTACACCGTCGATGTCGGTAAAGGCGCCCGGATACGGCGGCGCCACGGCGCGGTGCAGGTTGTAGACGTGCTGGGCCGGCCAGCTCCAGTCGATGCGGCCGTCCTCGGGCTTGCGGCCGCCGAAGTAGCCGCCCTTGCTGAGGTCGTTATGCAGGCGCGGCGCGGTGCCGGCCAGCAGCGACGGCAGCACGCGCCACAGCGCCTGCTCGGCCGCCACCTGCACCTTGCCGAACACTTCGTGCGCGGTGTCGTCGGGCAGGATCGGCACCTCCATCTGGGCCACGATGGCGCCGGCGTCCGGCTTGACGGTCATTTCGTGCAGCGTGGCGCCGGTGACCTCGGCGCCGTGCAGCACCGCCCAGTTGACCGGCGCGCGGCCGCGGTATTCCGGCAGCAGCGAGCCGTGCATATTGAAAGCGGGCGCCAGCTCCAGCAGTTCCGCAGGCAGCATGTGGCGGTAGTAGAAGCTGAACATCAGGTCCGGCTGGGCGGCTTTCACCTGTGCCAGCAGCTCCGGCGACTTGGCGTCGGCCGGCGTGATGTAGGGAATGCCTTCGGCCTGGCACAGCGAGATCACCGATTCGAACCAGATGTTTTCGCTGGCGCTGTCTTCATGCGTGACCACCAGAGCGACGTCGACGCCGCCGGCCAGCAGGACTTTCAGGCAGCGCACGCCCACATTGTGGTAGCCGAAGACGACGGCGCGCTGGCGCGGCTCCAGGTCACTCATGATGACGGCCCACGGTGCGCTTCTCGACGCCCGGCGGCGGCAGCGGCTGGCCGTCGTCGCGCTGTTGCAGGATGGTCTGCACCACGTAGCGCGGACGCGCGCGCACCTGCTGGAAGATGCGGCCGACATATTCGCCCAGCAAGCCGATGCCGAACAGGATGATGCCCATGAAGAAGAAGGTGATGGCAAACAGCGTGAACACGCCTTCCGCTTCCGCGCCCAGGAACAGGCGGCGCGCCACCAGCACCACCACCAGCAGCGCCGACAGCAGCGACATCAGCATGCCCATCATCGAGTAGAACTGCAGCGGCACCAGCGAGAAGCCGGTGACCAGGTCGAAGTTCAGGCGGATCAGGCTGTACAGCGAGTATTTCGATTCGCCGGCCGCGCGCTCCTCGTGTTCGACCACGATTTCGGTCGGGTTGCGGGCGAAGCGGTAGGCCAGCGCCGGCACGAAGGTGTTGACTTCCGCGCACTGGTTCATCAGGTCGACGATGTTGCGGCCGTAGGCGCGCAGCATATTGCCCTGGTCGGTGATCTTGATGTTGGTGATGCGCTCGCGCAGGCTGTTCATGGCCTTGGAGGCGTAGGTGCGCCAGGCCGAATCCTGGCGCTTGCGGCGGATCGAGCCGACGTAGTCGTAGCCTTCGCGCATCTTGGCCACCAGGTTGCCGATTTCTTCCGGCGGATTCTGCAGGTCGGCGTCCAGCGTCACCATGATGTCGCCGCGCGACGCCTCGAAGCCGGCCAGGATGGCCATGTGCTGGCCGTAGTTACCGTTGAACAGCACCACGCGGGTGACGTCCGGCCGCTGGCGGAACTGCTCGGCCAGGATCGACACCGAATTGTCGCGGCTGCCGTCGTTGACGAACACGATTTCGTAGGTGGCGCCGAGCGCGTCGAGCGCCGGATACAGGCGCGCGAACAGCGCGGCCAGGCCGGCCTGCTCGTTGTAGATCGGGATGACGACGGAGATTTCCGGTTTGTTCAGGGAGACGCTCATTTGATCAGGATCGCTTTCACGGCTGCGACCGCGCGGTCAACGTCGGCAAAGGTCATGGCGTAGAACATCGGCAAGGTCACGGTCAGGTAGCCGAGTTTTTCGGCAACCGGGAACATGCCTTCCTTGAAGCCGCGCTCGCGGTACAGGGTGAACAGGTGGATCGGCGAATAATGGTAGCCGGTGCCGATGTTGAAGCGTTCCTTCATGGCGTTCATGAAGTCGGCGCGCGTGCCCGGGCCGTGGTCCGGCAGGATGATCTGGAACAGGTGGTAGTTGCTGCTGTCGAACGCCTGCAGCGGCAGCTGGGCGCCGGACTGCGCTTCGAAGTCGGGGCCGAAGGCCTCGTAGTAGCGGCGCGCCAGCGCGCGGCGGTGCGCGGTGATCGCTTCGATATTGTCGAACTGGCCCAGGCCGATGGCGGCCATGATGTCGCTCATATTGTATTTGCCGCCGAGGACATCGACATCGATGCCGTCGACGCCGCTGCGGGTCACGCCCTGCAGGCGGTATTTCTCGGCGATTTTGGCTTCTTCCAGGTTGTTCAGCACCAGCGCGCCGCCTTCGCCGGTGGTGAGGTTTTTGTTGGCCTGGAAGCTGAACGAGACGAAGTCGCCGAACGCGCCGATGCGCTTGCCCTTCCATTCGGAACCGAAGGCCTGCGCCGCGTCTTCCACCACGCGGAGCTTGTGCTTGGCGGCGATGGCGTACAGGCGGTCCATGTCGACCGGCAGGCCGGACAGGTAGACCGGGATGATGGCCTTGGTGCGCGGCGTGATCGCGGCTTCCACCTGGTCGAGGTCGATGTTGCGGGTCACCGGGTCGATGTCGGCAAACACCGGCGTGGCGCCCACTTCAATGATGACGTTGGCGGTGGCGACCCACGAAATCGGCGTGGTGATCACTTCATCGCCGGGGCCGATGCCGGCGATGCGCAGCGCGATTTCCATCGTGCAGGTGCCGGAATTGAAGGTGCGCACCGGACGGCCGCCGAAGTATTCCGACATGCGGGCTTCGAAGGCCGCGACTTTCGGGCCGCTGGTGATCCAGCCCGAGCGCAGGACTTCGCCCACGGCGGTAATGGTGGCCTCGTCGATCGTCGGCCGGGAAAAGGGCAGGAAGGGCAGTTCAGCACTCATGAGGTGATTTACTCTCTTAATATATTTTTATCTATAAGCTATGGGCGCCATTCTAAATTGTTCGTCAGGTACGCGCCAGCCAGGCCACGCCCACCAAAATGACGAAAATGGCAAGCAGGCGCTGCACCGACAGCGCTTCGCCGAACAGATACCAGGCGCCGAAGGCGGTCACCACATAGCCCAGCGACAGCATCGGATAGGCCACCGACACGTCCACGCGCGACAGCGCGATAATCCACAGCACCACCGACAGCACGTAGCAGGTCAGCCCGCCGATAATGGGCAGCTGGGTGGCGACGCGCCAGCCGATGCTGAACAGATTGTCCAGCGTGATGTGGATTTCGCCGACGTTGCGGGCGCCCGCCTTGAGCAGCAATTGCGCCACTGCATTGAGCAGCACGCCGACAACGATGAAGCTAAAAGTTGCAATATTCATTTATGGTTTTATTCATTACAGATTGGTAATGACCAGCCGGCGGCTGTCTTCCGCCACCACGCGCATGGTCACGCCCTTGGTTTTCAGCTCGTCGTAGGCTTCGGGGCTGACGATGGCCAGCGCCTTGCGCTTCTGGGCGCTGTGCTGGTTCCAGCGCGCGATGAAGCCGTCGATGGTCGGAATGGCCAGCTCCGGCTGCTGGCTCAGGCCGAAGGTGAATTCATCCCAGTAATTGACCAGTGTAACCGTTCGGCGCAGGTAGAAGGTCATCGACTGTTCATAGGTGGCGACCGAGTAGATCGGCGTGTCCGGCTGCAGCTCGGGCAGCATCTTGACGGCCAGATCCTTGCCGGCGCGCATATTGCCATACGGTTCGAAGCCGATCAGGATCAGCTGCACCGCGGCGAAACCGGCGATCGCCATCGTCATCACGGTCAGGTCGCGGCGCAACTGGCGCGCATGCAGCATGGCCAGGGCGCCGCCGGCGGCGGCGATGATGACGGCCGCCAGCACCCACGGCTGGTAGGCTTCCAGCAGTGCGCGCTCGTCCGGATGGCGCCCCGGTCCGCCGGCCAGGTGCGGCAGCGCCACCAGCCCGGCCACGCCGACCAGCACCAGCAGGCCGGCCGCGATCATGCGGTTGCGGCGCGAGGCGTGTTCCAGGTAGCTGGCGATCAGCATCGCCAGCGCCGGGAACACCGGCAGGATGTAGCCCGGCAGCTTGGAACTGGAGTAGCTGAAGAAGAAGGTGATGAACACGGCCCAGATCACCAGCAGCAGCTTGGGCTGGAACACGCCCGGCGTGCGCTTGACGCCATCGAACAGCGCCTGCGGCAGCAGGCCCAGCCAGGGCATCACGCCCGGAATCAGCAGCAGCAGGAAGTAATACCAGGCGCCTTCGCGGTGGTGGGTCTTGAGGAAGAAGCGTTCCCAGTGTTCATGGATGAAGAAGAAGTAGGGCTGTTCCGGGTTTTTCAGCGCCACCAGCACGAACCATGGTGTGGCGATGGCGAAGAACAGCAGCAGGCCCTTGCCCAGGTGCAGGCGTTTCCAGATTGCAATGTCACGCGCCAGCGCGGTGTACAGCACCAGCACGGCGCCCGGCAGCACCAGGCCGATCAGGCCCTTGGCCAGCACCGCCAGCGCCATGCCGGCCCAGCACACCAGCATCCAGTGGCGCTGTTCCGTGGCCGTGGCCTGGTCGCGCTGGGCGATCAGCATCGCGCACAGCACGATGGTCATCATTGCCGACAGGCTCATGTCCAGCGAATCGATCTGGCCGCAGGCCACCCAGAACAGGCTGGAACCCAGCGTCAGCGCGGCATAGAAGCCGACGCGCGGGCTGAACACGCGCCTGGCTGCATAGCCGGTCAGCAGCACGCCGCCCAGGCCGCACAGGCCGGTCCACAGGCGCGCCTGCCATTCGCCGAGGCCGAACAGGCCGAAGGACAGGGCGTTCATCCAGGTTTGCAGCGGCGGTTTTTCGAAATACTTGATGCCGTTCAGGCGCGTGGTGATCCAGTCGCCGGTGGCCCACATCTCGCGCGCCATTTCGGCGTAGCGGCCTTCATCGGGCGGCACCAGCGTGCGCACGCCCAGCACGTACAGCCAGACAATGGCAAACGTGGCCAGCAGCGTCCAGACGACTTTCTTCGAGTTGTACAGATCGTTCATCAGGCGCTAGTGCCCTCGTTGGCGTCGATCACCAGGGCCAGCGTGACCTTGCGGCCTTCGCCCATCAGGATGTTGTAGGTGCGGCAGGCGGCCTGGCTGTCCATGCATTCGACGCCGATGCGGCGCATGGTCAGCGCGGCGGTCAGGCGCGGATGGATGAAGCGCTGCCTGGCGCCGGTGCCGAGGATCACCACGTCCGGATTGTCCGCGCCGATCAGGGCGAAATGCTCTGCGGAAATAGACTCGAAGGTCGGCGCATTCCAGGCGCGCGGCGGCACTTCCGGCAGCACGATCAGGCTGTAGTTGTAGCGCTCGGCGTTGATTTCCACGCCGGTTTCATCGTAGCCGGTAACGGTCTGGTATTTTTGCGTATCGCTTTGGTGGAGCTTCATGTCGGAATGGCGGATGGAATCAGGAAAATGAGCGGCAAAAGAAGCGTTATTGTAGCGTTTTCAAGGGGCGTCCGGCCTGAAAGGTTGATTAAATCGGCCCCTTTCGGCAGAATGGTTCTTTTCGCATTGCAGCAAGGGCCGCCACCGGCATTTTGGCAGGTCTCAGAAGTTTGCCTCACATAAACAGGATTTTATTTTGCGACCGATTCAAAAATCGAACAAACTGGCGGAAGTCTGCTACGAGATCCGCGGCCCGGTGCCGGAAAAAGCCCGGCAAATGGAGGAGGAAGGCCACAAGATCACCAAGCTGAACATCGGCAACCTGGCGGTGTTCGGCTTCGATCCACCGGACGAGATCGTCCAGGATATGAAGATCAACCTGTCGAACGCGGCTGGCTACACCGATTCCAAGGGCATGTTCGCGCCGCGCAAGGCGGTGATGCACTACACCCAGGGCAAGAACATCGCCGGCGTCACCATCGACGACATCTACCTGGGCAACGGCGCCTCCGAGCTGATCGTGATGTCGATGAACGCCTTGCTCAACAACGGCGACGAAGTGCTGGTGCCGGCCCCGGACTACCCGCTGTGGACGGCGGCGGTGTCGCTGTCGGGCGGCACGCCGGTGCACTATGTCTGCGACGAGCAGCAGGAGTGGTATCCGGACATCGAGGACATGCGCCGCAAGATCACCGCCAACACGCGCGCCATCGTCGTCATCAACCCCAACAATCCAACCGGCGCGCTGTACCCGGTCGAGCTGCTGCTGCAGATCATCGAGCTGGCGCGCCAGCACGACCTGATCATCTACGCCGATGAAATCTACGACAAGGTGCTGTACGACGGCGCCCAGCACATGTCGATCGCCTCGCTGGCGGACGACATCCTGTTCGTCACCTTCAACGGCCTGTCGAAGAATTACCGCGCCTGCGGCTACCGTTCCGGCTGGATGGTGGTGTCGGGCGAAAAGTCGCACGCCAAAGACTATATCGAGGGCCTCAACATGCTGGCCTCGATGCGCTTGTGCGCCAACGCTCCGGGGCAGTTTGCGATCCAGACTGCGCTCGGCGGCTACCAGTCGATCCACGACCTGGTGGGACCGGGCGGGCGCCTGTTGAAGCAACGCGATCTGGCCTACAAGCTGCTGACGGAAATACCCGGCGTCACTTGTGTCAAGCCGAAAGCGGCGCTGTACATGTTCCCGCGTCTTGATCCGAAGATCTATCCGATCGCGGATGACCAGCAGTTTGCCTACGAGCTGCTGGCCGAAACAAAAGTGCTGATCGTCCAGGGCAGCGGCTTCAACTGGATCGCGCCGGATCACTTCCGCGTCGTGTTCCTGCCGAACTCGGACGATATGGTGGAAGCCTTCGGCCGCATGGCCAAGTTCATGGAAAGCTACCGCAAGCGCCACGGCGCCAGCTTCTAAGTCAGATCTCTGGAAACACATATGAAACCAATCAAAGTAGGCTTGTTAGGCGTCGGCAATGTCGGCGGTGGCACGTTCGACGTGCTGGAACGCAATCAGGAAGAAATCCGCCGCCGCGCCGGCCGCAGCATCGAAGTCGTGGCCGTGTCGGCACGCAACCTGGAGCGCGCCAAGACGCGCACCGGCGGCAAAGTGAAGGTGGTGGCCAGCCCGTTCGACATCGTCAACGATCCGGATATCGACATCGTCGTCGAGCTGATCGGCGGCTACGACCAGGCCAAGGATCTGGTGTTGCAGGCGATCGCCAACGGCAAGCACGTGGTCACCGCCAACAAGGCGCTGCTGGCAGTGCACGGCAACGAGATCTTCGCGGCGGCGCAAGCCAAGGGCGTGATGGTGGCGTTCGAAGCGGCGGTGGCCGGCGGCATCCCGATCATCAAGGCGCTGCGCGAAGGCCTGACCGCCAACCGCATCGACTGGCTGGCCGGCATCATCAACGGCACCACCAACTTCATCCTGTCCGAAATGCGGGACAAGGGCCTGGACTTCGCCACCGTGCTGAAGCAGGCGCAGGAACTGGGCTATGCTGAAGCCGACCCGACCTTCGACATCGAAGGCGTGGACGCGGCGCACAAGGCCACCATCATGTCGGCCATCGCCTTCGGCATTCCGGTGCAGTTCGACAAGGCGCACGTGGAGGGCATCTCCAAACTCAACGCGGTCGACATCCGCTATGCCGAGCAATTGGGCTACCGCATCAAGCTGCTGGGCATCGCCAAGCGCGCCAAGGTCAACGGCGTGGAAGGCGTGGAACTGCGCGTGCATCCGACGCTGATTCCAGCCAAGCGGTTGATCGCCAACGTGGAAGGCGCGATGAACGCGGTGCTGGTGCAGGGCGACGCCGTCGGCGCCACGCTGTACTACGGCAAGGGCGCCGGTTCGGAGCCGACCGCCTCGGCCGTGATCGCCGACCTGGTCGACATCACCCGCCTCGCCACGGCCGATCCGGAACACCGCGTGCCGCACCTGGCGTTCCAGCCGAACGCGATGACCAATATCGAGATTCTGCCGATGTCGGAAATCACCACCAGCTACTACCTGCGCATGAATGTCAGCGACGAGCCGGGCGTGCTGGCCGACCTGACGCGCATCCTGGCTGATGCCGGCATCTCGATCGACGCCATGTTGCAGAAGGAACCGGCGGACGGCGAAACCCGCACCGACATCATCTTCCTGACGCACCAGACGCAGGAGAAAAACGTCACCGCCGCCATCGCCAAGATGGAAGGGCTGTCGACGGTGGGCGGCAGCGTCACCAAGATCCGCCTGGAAAACCTGAGCTAACAAAAAAAAAGCCGGTCAGCGTCTACGCACGCTGACCGGAAAAAGGGTTCTTTCTACGGTTTAAAGCTGGCTACTCAGGAATTACTTCGAAGCGACGGTCAGCTCGCTCTTCACTTCTTTCACGCCCGGCACGGCCGATGCGACCTGGATGGCCTTGGTGCCGACGTCGGTGCTGGCGACCGAGCCGCTCAGGGTCACGACGCCATCAGCGGTGGTTACGCCGATCTGCTTTTGATCTGCCAGGGAAGCCTTGATTTTGCTGGTGATGGCATCGTCATTGGTGGCGGTGCCGGCTTTGGCGGCGCCAGCCATTGCTGCATCCTGTTGGCCAGCGGCGAATGCGGTTCCGGTAGCGGCAGCAGCGGTCAGGGCGGTGGCTACCATCAGGCGGGCGATCAGTTTGTTGGTCATCATGATTTGCTTCCTTTATCGAGTTTGAGGATAAAACGTCTGGGACGTTACCCACTCCTTTGCAAACCCCGTGCCAGCTATGATTTTCTCTTATTTTTCAAAGACTTATTGATAATTTTCCATCAGGAATGATGATCTTGTATCCAGATTGCCCGGAATCTGTCGGGGAATGGCGACGCGAGCCAGTCGCCATCTGGTAAGTCATTGATTTTTAAGCGGTTCGTCCTGTCGCTCGATGGCGACATCGCCGCGGAACAGGCTTGCATCCAGATTGTGTTTCTGCAGCAGGCGGTAGAATTCCGTGCGGTTGCGCTCGGCCAGGCGGGCGGCGTCGGCCACGTTGCCATCTGCCAGCTTCAGCAGCTGGACCAGGTAGTTGCGCTCGAAGCGCAGGCGCGCCTCGGTGTAGCTGAGCACCTCCAGCGATGGCACCCGCAGCGCGCGCTGCACCAGCGACAGCGGCACCAGCGGCGCGGTGGCCAGCGCGCAGACGTGCTCGACCACGTTGTACAACTGCCGCACATTGCCCGGCCACGACGACATGGTCAGCGCCTCCAGCGCGTCCGGCGCGAAGCCGCGCACGGTCTTGTCGTACTTGGCGGCCAGCGTCTGCAGGAACTGGTTGGCCATCGGCGCCACGTCCTCGCGCCGCTGCGCCAGCGGCGGCAAGGTCAGCGTGATGACGTTGAGGCGGTAATACAGGTCTTCGCGGAACTGGCCTTCGCGCATGGCGGCGTCGAGGTCGCGGTGGGTGGCGGACAGGATGCGGACGTCGACCGGCCTGGCCACGTCCGAGCCGAGCTGGCGCACCACGCGCTCCTGCAGCACGCGCAGCAGCTTGACTTGCAGCAGCAGCGGCATATCGCCGATCTCGTCGAGGAACAGGGTGCCGCCGTCGGCCGCCTGCACCAGGCCTTCGCGGGCGCCGACCGCGCCGGTGTAGGCGCCCTTGACGTGGCCGAACAGTTCGGACTCCAGCAGCGCTTCCGGAATCGCGCCGCAGTTGATGGCGATAAAGGGCGCCTTGGCGCGGCGGCTGGCGCGGTGGATGGCCTGCGCCAGCAGTTCCTTGCCAGTGCCGCTTTCGCCGCGTATCAGCACGCTGGCGTCGGAGGCGGCCACCAGCCGCGCTTCGGCCAGCAGCTCGTCCATGCACTGGCTGCGGCTGATGATGGCCGAGCGCCAGTCCTCGTCGCTGTCGGCGGCGTGGGCGGCCGGCGCGGCCAGGCTCAGGGCCTGGGCGATGCGCTCCAGCAGCGTCTTGGCGTCGAACGGCTTGGTCAGGTAGGCGTAGGCGCCCAGCGTGGTGGCTTCCACCGCGTCGGGGATGGTGCCGTGCGCGGTCAGCAGGATCACCGGCAGCGCCGGATAGCTGCGGCGGATTTCCTGGAACAGCCACATGCCGTCGCGGTCCGGCAGGCGGATGTCGCTGATCACCAGGCGCGGCAGTTCCATCGACAGCCGCGCCAGCGCCGCCTCCGCGCTGCCGACCGCGGTGACGCGGTAGCCGTTGGCGGTCAGGCGCATCGACAGCAGGCGCAACAGGTCGTCGTCGTCATCGACCAGCAGCAGATGGGCGCCCTGGCCTTGTGTGGTAGTGGTCGTCATTTGGTCACCTGTGGGCCGGCTGCCGGACGAACCGGCAGTGTGCGTTCAATGGCTTTCAAGCCTTCCAGCATCTCGCTCAACTGGTCGATGCGGCGCTGGTTTTCCTTTTGCTGCGCGGCCAGCCGGTCGGCGTGGTCGTACAGGCGGCGGGTCTCGGCGCAATTGCTGGACAACATCTGCGCCAGCGGCCGGAACGGCGCGGCCTCGGCCTCGGGCGAGGTGGCCACGCTGTCGAGCAGGGCCTGCGCGCGCGCCAGGTCGCCGCCGCCGCGCGTCAGCATCAGCGCCATGCCCATCTGGATCGCCACGCGCGGGCTGCGCTGTTGCAGGCCGAGGCCGCTCAGTTCCTTGACCAGTTCGCCCTGGCTCATGCGCCGCAGCGACTGGTGATAGCTCAGCAGCGGGCCGACCTCGTCGGGCGGCGGCGCTGGCGGCGTGACGACTTCGACCACCGGCGGCGGCGTCGGCTCCGGCGCCGGCGTGTCGGGGATGGGCGAGTTGAGCGTGCAGGCCGTCAGCGACAGGCACAGCAGCAGGACGGCGGTGAGTTTATGGTTCATAAGGCAGTTCGATGCGGAAGTGGGCGCCCCGCGCGGAGGGCATCAGTTGTAACACGCCGCCATGCGCGGCCACGTATTCCTGGACGATGGACAGGCCGATGCCGTTGCCGCGGCGCGCGCCGGGCGGCTGGCGCTGTCCCTGGTAAAACGGTTCGAAGATGTGGGCGGCGTCGTCCGGCGCCACGCCGGGCCCCTGGTCGACGCAGTCCAGCAGCAGCTTGCCGTCCAGCTCGCCGAGGCGGAAGGAGATCAGCCCCTGCGGCGGACTGAAGCGCAGCGCATTCGACAGCAGGTTGCCGACCGCGATCGCCATCTTGTCGGCGTCGATGGCGATGCTGCGTGCCTTGCCTTCGGTGGCCACGGTCAGCCGCGCGGCCTGCCATTGCAGGCGCTGGCTGTCGATGGCCTGGGTCAGCAGGCTGTTCATGTCCACCGGCTGGCGCTGCAGGTGCTGGGCGTCGAAGGCGGCGGCGTTGTAGCGCAGCAGCGCTTCGATCTGCGACTGCAGCGCCGCCGTGTTCTGGTTGAGGATGGCGGCGATCTCGCGCTGGTTGGGCGACAGCGTGCCGGCCACGCCGTCCTCCAGCAGCGCCACGCCTTCGCGCAGCGCCGCCAGCGGCGTTTTCAGTTCGTGCGAGATGTGGCGCAGGAAGCGCGCCTTGTCCGCCTCCAGGCCGGCCAGGCGCTGGCGCAGCCAGTTCAGCTGCTGGCCCACCCGTTGCAGGTCGCTGGGGCCGCGCACGGCGATCGGCTGGTCGTAGCGGCTTTCGCCGAGGATGTCGATGGCCTGCTCGATCTGCGCCAGCGGCCGCGACAGCCACAGGCCGAAGCCGGACGCCAGCACCGCCGCCAGCAGGATGGAGGCGATCACCTGCGCCTTGAGGATGGCGCGCCGCTGGTCGAGTTCGGCCAGCAGCTCGGTGTTGCGGCGCTCCACTTCCTGTTTGACTTCCTCGGCCAGCTGTTCGTTCACCACCGGCAGCGGCGCCAGGGCTTTTTCCAGCGCCTGCTGGCGCGCGCTGTTGCGAGAGCGCGAAGGCATTTGCAGGATGTCCCAGGCCTGTTCGCCGCTCTGGCGCCAGCGCTCGAACAGCGTGGCCGGCGTGTTGGGCAGGGCGGCCGCCACCGCGTCCAGCGAGACGCGGGCGTCGCGCCAGGCGTCGGCATAGCGCTTGCGGAAGGCGGGATCGTCCAGCACCAGGTACTGGCGCGCGCTGCGCGTCATGGCGACGCTGCGTTCCGCCAGTTGCTGGGTATTTTCGGTGAGCGCCAGGGCGTGGTGTCCGCTGTCGCGGCTGTGGGCCGCGAGGCGGTCCAGCGTCCACAGCGCGTGCAGCGAAGCGGCGCTCAGCAGCACGGCAATCAGCAGAAAGACACCCAGCAACAACTGGCGAAACGAGAGTTTCGAGAGCATCAGGGCTTAAAAGTTGACCATATTAACGGAATAATAAGGTCAAACAGCCGTGATGGCCTGTTCGATTGGCGCGCGCTAGTGCGCGGCGGCGGTTTGCTTTTGCAGCTTGTGGACGGCGTCGATCACCAGCGCGCGGGCGTCGGCGCAACTGAGCTTGGCCAGCGTGGGCAGATCGCGCGTGGCGCCGATTTCTTGCGCCACCAGATAGCCGAGGTAATAGCCGCGGCGCTGCGCCAGGCCGCTGTCGTCCTTGCCGGTGGTGAACAGCGGGCCGAAGTATTTGTCATCCGGGTTGTCGAGTACCGGTTCCAGGTTGTCCCAACTGGCCTGCAGGTGGGCCTTGGTGAGGGCCAGGCTGCCTTTGGGGAAGTCCAGCAGCATTTCGCTGTCGGTGGCGTTGGGATTCATCACCTTGGAGACGTAGGTGGCCAGGCCTTCGCGCCATAGCGGCTGCCACATGCCCTGGTTGTCGCAGGCGGGCGAAACGGCGTCCTGGTAGGTGTGGAACAGCTCATGGTGGAAGAACGCGCTTTCATCGCCGTTGCCGTGCAGCTGCGCCATGACGTCGGCGCCGAAGATCAGGTAGGCATGGCCGTTGAATTCGCGCGTGCCGCCATCCATTTCGCCCAGCGAGTGGACGAACCAGGTATCGATGGTCGGGCGGAAATCGGGGAAGGTGGCGACAAAGCTGGCGCTGTGGCGCGGCAGCTGGGCGTTGAAGCTGGCCACCTTGGCCAGATAGGCCTGGCGCTGCGGCCCGAAGTTCGCCAGCGCGCGGGCGATCCGTTCATCCTGCTGCGCCTGCGTGCGCCGGCCCTGGTAACGTTCGATGCCATAGAAGGCGGGGAATCTGGACGCCACCTGTTGCTTGAAGGCGGCCACGCGCTCGGCTGGCGGCATGGCCTGGGTGGCGTCCCAGAAGGTGGCGAAGTCCTGGGCGATGCTGTGGACTTCGATCACTGGCGCTGCGGCGCCGGCACAGAAGGTGGCACAAGCCATCACGCCGGCGAGCAGCGCCCGCCTCATGCCGGGCCGACGTCCATGCCGTCGTAGGATTCCAGCTGGTGCTCGTCGGCGAACTTGTAGAACTCCTGGTTGCGGGCGTGCAGCGTGTCGACGGTGTGCTTCTCGACTTTCTCGATATGCAGCCACCACAGCGCCGGCGTGCCGGATTCCGGCTTGGAGTCGTAGATGCCGACGATCTGATAGCCCTGGGCCTTCAGCGGCACCTGCGCGGCTTCCAGCTTGGCCTTGTCGGCGTCGGCAAAAAAGTAACCCCACAGCAGCGGCTTGCTGATATCCCACGGGGCGTTTTGTTTCATGTCGTCGAACAGCGCGACCATTTCTTCTTTGGTAATCATGTTATTCCTTGTTGCGCCGGTAAAAACGGGTGCCGGCGCGTTCTATGTGAGACAGTAGTTCAATATTGTCGATGTGATCGCGGATCGACAAGTCTATTTTGTACGGCAGCAGGAGGTCGTCCAGCGCGGTATCGATCTTCAATAACGTGGGCAGCGACAGGTTGTCCCCTTCGAGGCACAGATCTATATCCGAACCGCGTCTGAAGTTTCCCTTGGCCCGCGAGCCATACAGTATAACTTGTCCGACCTCGGGGAAACTGGCAAAGACCTCGTTGATCTGTTTGACAACCTCTGGCTTCAGACCAAATTTCAGCGTTTCAGACTCCATGGGATAGCTCCCCCATTTTGGCTTCCAACGCCACAAACAATGTGAAATAGCGTTCCACGACCAAGGCGCCAATCGCGTCCGCTGTTTCCTTGTTCCATGCCAATTCATGGGTGAACTCGAATGCCTTGATCCAGCCTTGTTGTTCAAGTTCGTTTAATTCGCCCTTGTCGATGAATTTTTTTAGCTGTGCGAGTGCGCGCCGGTAATTCGACAGGCGTTGCAGCCAGCGGATATCTTGCTCGCTCATGATAAAAGCTGAGGTTGGCGTGGATAGCGCTATTTTACCGCGTTGAAGGTGATGCGGGCTTTCAGGCCGGGGCCGGGGATGGCGTCGTCGAGGGCGATGCGGGCGTTGTGCAGCGAGGCGATGTCGTGCACGATGGCCAGGCCGAGGCCGTGGCCGCCGGGATTGCGTTCCAGCGTGGCGGCGGCGCGGTAGAAGGGCGCGAACACGCGTTCGCGTTCGGCGGCGGCGATGCCGGGGCCGCTGTCCTCCACTTCCAGCGCCACGCCGTCGGCGTTTTCCAGCACGCGCAGCGTCACCGTGCCGCCGGGCGGCGTGTAGCGCAGCGCATTGTCGACCAGGTTGGCCAGCATCTCGTGCAGCAGCAGGGCCTGGCCGTGTACCACGCCATCCTGCTCGGCTTCCAGCGACAGGTCGATATGCTTGGCCACCGCCGCCATCGCCAGTTCCAGCCCGACCTGGCGCGCGATGGCGCGCAGCGCGACCGGCGCCGTTTGCTCGGCGCCCTGGTCGCGGTGTTCGATGCGGGCCAGCGTCAGCAAGCGGTTGGCGAGGTTGACGGTGGAGTCGGTGGTGGCCGCCATGCTGTGGACGATCTCGCGCAGCGCGGTCTTGCTGAGTTCCGGATCGGCGCCGGGCCGGTCGCATGCGCGCAGCGCCAGTTCGGCCTGCGTTTTGAGCACCGTCAGCGGCGTGCGCAACTGGTGCGAGGCGTCGGCGATGAAGCGCCGCTGGCTGTTGATCAGCAGGTGCATGCGCGAGCGCGAACTGTTCAGCGCCGCCACCAGCGGCCGCACTTCCTTGTGCACCAGCGCCGGGTCGACGTCGGAGGCGTCGTTCGGGCCGCGCGTCTCCACCGCGGTTTTCAGCTGCATCAGCGGCCGCAGCACGAGGCGCACGGCGAACCACACCAGCAGCGCCACCGCCGCCAGCAGCAAGGCCTGCCACGTCAGCGTGTCGAACAGGATCTGGTTGGACAGCACGCGCCGCGCCTCCAGCGTTTCGCCGACCTGGATCAGCGCGATGCCGCGCATCGAATCGTCGTACACCGGCTGCAGCAGCGCGGCGATGCGCACCGGCTGGCCGTTGTAGTTGGCGTGATAGAAGCGCACCAGCGCCGGATAGGCCTCCGAGCGCGGCACGTTGACCGGCACCGGCGGCAGGTCGGCGTAGCCGGACACGGTTTCGCCGGCGATGCCGGTGACCTTGTAGTAGATGCGGCCCAGCGTATCGGTCTCGAAACTGTCGAGCGCCACGTAGGGCACGTCGGCCACCACCTTGCCGTCCACCACCGACACCCGTTCCGCCAGCGCGCGCGTGGAGGCCAGCAGCGAGCGGTCGTAGGCGGTATCGGCGGCGTCCAGCGCGTTGCGGTAGACCGAGACGGTGTTCAGCGCCACCAGCACCAGCAAGGGCCCCAGCAGCCAGCGCAGCAGCTGGCCACGCAGGCTGCCCAGCATGTCGGATGGCGCGGCCATGCGCGTCAGGCCGGGGCGCCGACGGCGGCGCGCGGCTGCAGCAGGTAGCCGATGCCGCGCAGCGTGGTGATGACGGCGGCATCCGGGCCGGCGATGTCGAGCTTCTTGCGCACGCGGTGGATGTACAGGTCGATGGCGTCGATGCCGGCGTCGTCGCCGAGCGAGAACACTTCGTCGAACAGCTTTTCCTTGGACACAGCGCGGCCGGTGCGCGTGATCAGCGTTTCCAGCACCGCGTGTTCGCGCGGCGTCAGCGCCAGCGGATTGCCAGCGTAGCTGAACATGCGGGTGACGGTGTCGAAACTGAGCGCGCCGCAGTTGTGCACCAGCGCCTCGTTGCCGACGCTGCGGCGCAGCAGCGCCTTGACGCGCGCCTCCAGTTCCGCCAGTTCGAACGGCTTGGCCAGGTAGTCGTCGGCGCCCAGGTTCAGGCCCTGCACGCGGTCTTCCAGGCCGCCGCGCGCGGTCAGGATCAGCACCGGCGTCTTGGCGCGCGCGCCGCCGCGTGCGCGCAGGCGCTTGAGCACGTCCAGGCCGTCCATGCGCGGCAAGGTCAGGTCGAGGATGACCAGCGCGTAGTCCTGCGTGTGCAGCAGGGCGTCGGCGTCGGCGCCGTTGTCGGCGCACTCCACCGCCAGATGCGTGTCGCGCAGCGCCTTGGCCAGCCAGTGCTGCAACTCGGTGTGGTCTTCAACTAACAATATGCGCATAAGGTCTTGCCAGTTCGCTTAAATAAGTGCAGGGTGAGGCCAGCATCATGGCGCGCCGGCGCATAAAAGTGAAGTGTCTCCGGCGATTGTGGTGACCAGGAGACATTGAAAGGCAATTGAAAGATTGACCCTCCTATAGTGGAACCCTGATTGCAAAGATCAGATAACACATATAACTATATCTGGAGACAATTTGATGAAGAATACCCCGTTGACCCTCGCGGTCCTGGCGCTGTGCACGGCCGCCGGTAGCGCGCAAGCGCAATCCAACGTCCAGGTTTACGGCCTGCTCGACGTCGGCATGGAAACCGCCACCAATCAGACGCCGACCGGCGGCAGCATGACCCGCGTGATCTCCGGCGGCATGAACACCTCGCGCTGGGGCCTGCGTGGCAGCGAAGACCTGGGCGGCAGCCTGAAAGCCGTGTTCAACCTCGAAGGCGGCATCCTGATGGACACCGGCGCGCAGGACGGCGCGCTGTTCAAGCGTCAGGCCAACGTCGGCCTGGAAGGCGCCTTCGGCCGCGTGGTGGTGGGCCGCTCGTTCACCACCGTGTACGACACCGTGATCGGCTTCGATCCGATGGGCTTCGCGCCGTTCTACTCGTGGGCCACCTCCGGTCCGGCCACCGGCCCAAGCAAATACGGCTTCACCACCCAATACGACAACATCATCAAATACGCCGGCACCTTTGGCGACTGGCGCATCGGCGCCAATTACGCCGCCGGCGAACAGACCACCGGCACGCAGGACAGCGCCAAGACCGGTTTCAGCACCGTGTACAAAATCGGCGGCGCCAACCTGATGGCGACCTGGGAGCGCAACAACGGCAACACCTTGCCGGCCACCGGCAACCGTGACAAGAACACCGTGTGGCACGTCGGCGGCAGCTACGAAACCGGCCCGGTCAAACTCTGGGCCGTGCTGCGCGATTACAAGCTGGTGGCCGGCAAGGCGCTCACCACCGACGTCGACGCCACCACCACCTGGGCCGGCATCGCCTACAAGACCGGCGGCGCCACCACGCTGACCGGCGCGGTCTACCACGTCAACGTCAAGAATGTCGCCGCCGGCAAGGACGCCGATCCGACCATGTATGTGGCGCGCTACCGCTACGCGCTGTCCAAGCGCACCGACCTGCACGTGACGGCCGCCTACGCCAAGGCGAAGAACGGCCAGCTCACCGGCCTGTCGCGCGATGACCCGGGTTACGGCACCACCCAGCGCGGCCTGACCATCGGCATGCAGCACCGCTACTGATGAAAATCCTGCTGTCACTGTTCTGCGCACTGCTGTTCGGTGCGGCGGCCCAGGCGGCAGGCCTGGAGTGCGTGGTGCCGTCCAAACCGGGCGGCGCGATGGACCTGACCTGCAAGCTGGCGCAGAAAGGCCTGGCCGGCCTGCGCGAAACGCCGAATCCGCCGCCGTCGGACATGCACATCACCTATCTGCCGGGCGGGATCGGCGCGGTGGCGTGGCATTCGCTGGTGTCGGGCCGCCGCACCGAGCCGAATACGCTGGTGGCGTTTTCCGGCGGCTCGCTGCTCAATCTGGCGCAGGGCAAGTTCGGCAAGGTGAAACCGTCGGACGTGCGCTGGGTGGCGGCGCTGGGCGCGGACTACGGCATGATCGCCGTGCGCGCCGACTCGCCCTACAAGACGCTGCGCGACCTGGTGGCGGCATTGCAGGCCAATCCGCAGAAGGTGTTGATCGGCATGTCCGGCACCATCGGCAGCCAGGACTGGCTGAAGATGGCGCTGCTGGCGAAAAGCGCCGGCATCGATCCCAAGGCGCTGCGTTTCGTCGCGCTGGAGGGCGGCGGCGAAGCCTTCACCGCGATGCACGCCAACTTCGTGCACGTGGTGTCGGGCGACGCCAGCGAGGCATCGCTGTACGCCAGCGGTAACACGCGGGTGCTGGCGGTGTTGTCCGAACAGCGCCTGCCCGGCGTGCTGGCCAACGTGCCGACCGCGCGCGAGCAGGGCTTCGACGTGGTGTGGCCGATCATCCGCGGCGTGTGGATGGGGCCTCACGCCTCGGAAGCCGAGTACCGGCAGTGGGTGGCGACCTTCGACCGCGTTCTGGCCAGTCCGCAGTTCGCGCAGATGCGCGCGGCTTCGGGCTTGTATCCCTTCGGGCTGACCGGCGATGCGCTGGCGGCTCATGTCAAGCAAGCCGTGGACGACTACGGCAAGCGCGCCGCCGAACTTGGCCTGGTGCGCTGATTGAATAACCTTTGGAGACTATGTAATGTTTAAAACGACTTTGGCCGCTGCATGCGCCACGCTGTTTGCCGGTTCCGCGCTGGCGCAAGTACCTGCCGGCTATCCGGCCGACTACCAGAAGATCATCGACGGCGCCAGGAAGGAGGGCAAGCTGGTGATCTACGGCGCCACCGACAGCAAGGCCACGCAGCCGCTGATCAAGGACTTCAGCGCCCTGTATCCCGGTATTACGGTCGAATACAACGACATGAATTCCACCGAGGTGTACAACCGCTTCATCTCCGAAGTGGCGGCCGGCGGCAACACCGCCGACGCCATGTGGTCGTCGGCGATGGACCTGCAAATGCGCCTGGCCTCGGACGGCTACGCGCTGGCCTACAAGTCGGTGGAAGCATCGAAGATCCCCGGCTGGGCGATCTGGGACGACAAGGCCTACGGCACCACCTTCGAGCCGGCCGCCATCGTCTACAACAAGCGCCTGGTCGACGCCAAGGAAGTGCCGCAGACGCACGCCGACTTCACCAAGCTGATACAGCAGCCGAAGTTCAAGGACAAGGTCACCACCTACGACATCGAGAAATCCGGCGTCGGCTTCATGTTCATGACCCAGGACGCGCGCGAGAATCCGAAGTTCCAGGACCTGGAAAACGCCTTCGGCGTGGCCAAGGTGCGGGTGCAGTCGTCTACCGGCACCATGATGGAGCGCATCTCGTCCGGCGAGAACCTGATCGGCTACAACGTGCTGGGTTCCTACGCGCTGGTGCGCGCCAAGACCGATCCATCGATCGGCGTGGTGCTGCCGAAGGATTACACGCTGGTGATGTCGCGCGTGTTCTTCATCAACAAGGCCGCCAAGAACGTCAACGCCGCCAAGCTGTGGCTGGACTACATGCTGTCGCATCGCGGCCAGACCATCATCGCCAACGACTCCAAGCTGTTCGCCATCCGCGCCGACGTCACCGGCGAGACCACGTCGGCGGAGCTGATCAAGCAAATCGGCAAGGACAACATCAAGCCGGTGCCGGTCCACCCCATCCTGCTGCAATTTCTGGGCCCAGCCAAGCGCATGGCCTTCCTCAAGCAGTGGAAAGAAACCGCAGGCAAGAAGTAAGAGACAACCACCATGCAAACACTCGCTCACTCCGGCCGGCCAGGCATCAACTGGCCGCGCGGCGTGGTCGTAGCGCTGGCCGCCAGCGCTATCTTCCTGCCGCTGTTCCTGATCTTCTATCAAAGCTTTTTGAATGCGCCGTTCTTCATGCCGGCCAAGGAGCTGGGCCTGGACGCCTACCGCTTCATCTTTGAAGATCCCGATTTCGCCATCGCCTTCAAGAACGCCTTCTACCTGGCGGCCGGCCTGGCCATCATCGCCGTGCCGCTGGGCGGCATGCTGGCCTTCCTGATGATACGCACCGACCTGCCGGGCAAGGGCTTTATCGCACCGCTGCTGCTGGTACCGATCTTCGTGTCGCCGATGGTGATGGGCTTCGGCTACGTGGTGTCGATGGGGCCGGTGGGCTTCTACTCGCTGTGGGCCAAGGATATCCTCGGCTTCATCCCGTGGAATATCTATTCGTTCACCAGCATCGTCATCATCGCCGGGCTGACGCACGTGCCGCACGTCTACCTGTACGCCTCGTCGGCGCTGAAGAGCCTTGGTTCGGACGTGGAGGAGGCGGCGCGCGTGGCCGGCGCCTCGCCGCTGCAGGTGATGTTCAACGTCTCGCTGCCGATGATCACGCCGGCGCTGGCCTATGCCGGCGTGCTGGTGTTCTTCCTCGGCTTCGAGGTATTCGGCCTGGTGCTGGTGCTGGGCGATCCGGAAGGCCACATGGTGCTGGCCACCTATCTGTACAAGCTGACCAACAAGCTAGGCACGCCTTCCTACCATTTGATGGCCGCCGTCGCCGTCTGCCTGGTGATGGTGACCATGCCGCTGGTGATGGTGCAGCGCTGGCTGCTCAAGTCGGCCAACAAGTTCGTTTCGATCAAGGGCAAGGGCGCGCGTTCCAAGGCCATGCCGCTGGGCCGCTGGAAGTGGCTGGCGTTCGCGCTGATCTTCGGCTGGCTGATGTTCACCATCATCATGCCGATGTCGGGCATCGTGCTGCGCTCCTTCGTCCAGTACTGGGGCGAGGGCGTCAAGCTGGCCGACGTGCTGACCTTGCAGCACTTCCGCGAAATCATGGAGCAGCCGGCGCTGATGCGCGGCATCCTGAACACGGTGCTGATCGGCGTGATCGGCGGCGCCTGCGCGGTGATCTGCTACTGCGCCATCGCGCTGGCCATGCACCGCAAGCCGGACATGATCACCCGCTTCCTCGACTACAGCGTGCTGGTGCCGCGCGCCGTGCCCGGCCTGCTGGCCGGCCTGTCTTTCCTGTGGGTGTTCCTGTTCGTGCCCAGCTGGCTGGATGGCGCCTTGAAGGGCATGGACAACGGCGCGGCGCTGTGGCTCAGCGAGAACGCCATTCCGGTGCTGCGCTCCCTGCGCTCGACCATCTTCGCCTTGTGGCTGGCGTATTCGGTGGTGTGGCTGGCCTACGGCATGCGCCTGATCTCGACCGCGCTGCTGCAAGTGGGGCCGGAGCTGGAAGAGGCGGCGCGCGCGGTCGGCGCCACCCGTGGCCGGGTCACGCGCGACGTCACCGTCCCGCTGATCAAATACGGCCTGCTGGGCGCCTGGCTGATGGTGTTCCTGATCTTCGAGCGCGAATATTCGACCGGCGTCTACCTGCTGTCGCCGGGCACCGAAGTGATCGGCGCGATGCTGGTGTCGCTGTGGGCCACCGGCTCCACCGACCTGGTGGCGGCGCTGTCGTTCATCAACATCTCGCTGGTGGCGATCGGCCTTGGCGTTGCGCTGCGCTTCGGCGTGAAGCTGCACAATTAAGAGAACATATTATGAAACGAGACATCATGACCAATGAACTGACCGTCAACGACCTGCACCTGGACTACGGCAGCGGCGCCAGCGCCAACCCGATCCTGAAGGGCGTGTCCATGCACCTGCAAAAGGGCGAAGTGGTGGCGCTGCTGGGGCCTTCGGGCAGCGGCAAGACCACGCTGCTGCGCGCGGTGGCCGGACTGGAAAGCCCGAAGGCGGGCACCATCGACATCGGCGACCGCAATGTGTTCGACGGCGCGCGCGGCTTCGAAATGCCGGCCGAGCAGCGCAACCTGGGGCTGGTGTTCCAGTCCTACGCACTGTGGCCGCACAAGACGGTGTTCGACAACGTCGCCTATGGCCTCAAGCTGCGCAAGCTGGGCGCCAGCGACATCAAGGACAAGGTCAACGACGTGCTGAAGAACCTGGGCCTGGGCCATCTCGGCGAGCGTTATCCGCACCAGCTGTCCGGCGGCCAGCAGCAACGGGTGGCGATCGCCCGCGCGCTGGTGTACAACCCGCCGGTGATCCTGCTTGATGAGCCGCTGTCCAACCTGGACGCCAAGCTGCGCGAGGAAGCGCGCGCCTTCCTGCGCGAACTGATTGTGCGACTGGGCCTGTCGGCGCTGATGGTGACGCACGACCAGGCCGAGGCCATGGCGATCTCGGACCGCATCCTGCTGCTCAACAACGGCAAGATCGAGCAGCAAGGCACGCCGCAAAGCATGTACGAAACGCCGGACACGCTGTTCACGGCGGAGTTCATGGGCAGTAACAACCGCCTGCCGGCGCGCGTGGTGCAGCGCGATGGCGCGCAGGTGCAGCTGGACATCAACGGCGCGCGCCTGCAAGCCAGCGCGCGCGGACCGGGCAGCGCCGACGGCGTCACCATCATCCGGGTCGAGGAAGTGAAAATCAGTCCGGCGCCGGCCGATAACGCCATCGAACTGCCGCTGCTGACCTGCATGTACCTGGGCGACCGTTTCGAGTGCCTGTTCAAGAGCGAGGGCGGGACGGAGATCAGCTTGCGCGCCTACTCCAAGTACCGGCTGGAGCCGGGCCGCTACTGGCTGCAACTGCCGGCCGACAAGCTCTGGGTGTTCTGAGGCCGCTAAGCGCGCGTAACAGCCCTCGCTTATAATGCCTTTTTGGCTTATGGCAATGTTACGAGATGACGAAGGCGGCAGTCTGGATGGTCGATGCGAACGCGGTGATGGAGGCCGGGCTGCAACGCTGGCGCGGCTGGCTGTCGGCCGACGAGATGGCGCGCCACCAGCGCTTTGTGCGCGCGCAGCGGCAACGCCAGTTCATCGTCGGCCGTGTGCTGTTGCGCATGGCGCTGGGCCGCCTGCTCGGCGTGGCGCCGCAGGAGATCCGCCTGGAAGAGCGCGTCGGCAATGCGCCGCGCCTGATCGCGCCGGCGGTGAAGGGCGCTACGCCCGGCTTCAGCATTTCGCACAGCGGCCGCTGGGTGGCGTGCGCGGTCAGCGCGCAGACCGCGCTGGGACTCGATATTGAAATGATGGACCCGGCGCGCGACCTGCACGCGCTGGCCGCCCAGGCTTTCGACAGCGTCGAGATGGCGCAATGGGAGCGCCTGCAGGGACTGCCCGACGGGCAGCGCGTCGCAGGCTTTTATCGCCTGTGGAGCGAAAAAGAGGCGCGCTTCAAGCTGGCCGTCGCGGGCGGCGGTCATTGCATCGCGCTGCCGCATGCCGAGTTGTCGATGGTGCTGTGCAGCGAGCAGCCGCTCGATCGGGCGCCGCCCATCGAGCTTGTCACCCTGGAATAGAACGCGCTAGTCGTTCAGGCTCCAGACGTACTGCATTCTGGTCCACGACTGCTGCGGTGCGCCGTCCACGGTGCCGGGCTTGAACTTGCACAGGCTCAGGCCGGCCTGCGCGGCGCGGTCCAGGTCGCGGAAGCCGCTGGATTTCTCGATGCGCGAGTCGGCCACCTTGCCGTCGGTGCCGATCAGGAAGGCCAGCATCACGGTGCCGGTGTCGCCGTTGCGCAGCGCGTTCTTCGGATAGTCGGGCTTGGCGCAGGCTTGCGCATCCACCACGGCGGCGGTCACCACCGGCGCCGGCCGCGCTTGCGGCGTTTTGGCGCCGGCTTCGGCCACGCCGCCCATCGGCGGTTGCGCCGGCGGCTGGTCGGTCATGGGCCGCGCCGTGACGCTCGGCGGCGATTCAATCACCACGTCGGTCGGCGGCTGCGGCACGACGATGTCCGGCCGCGCCAGTTGCGGCTCCTCCACCTGCGGTTCACTCTCCTTCGGCTTGGGCGCCTCCACCGTCGGCACCAGATCGACTTCCGGCGGCGCCGACCGGAATACCGTCAGCTTCGAGCCATGCAGGAACACGGCCAGCAATGCAACGTGCAGCAGAACGACGGTACCCATGCCGGTCAGATTCTTCTTTTGGTTCATGATTGCTCCTTGGTGGTGGATGAATTGCTATGCGTTGGAAGTATACTATTCCATGAAATAGCAAAATAAAAGCGTTTTTTGAGCAATTGCGATGTGATATGCTTTGCACAATGAATGCTTCGGAGTGGAATATGAAGAAAATACGCGTGATGCTGGCGGACGATCATCCCATCGTGATGACGGGTTTCGCCATGTCGCTGGAAGGGCAGGGGCTGGACGTGGTGGCGCAGGCGCGCACGCCGGAGGATGCGCTGGCGCAGTTCCAGCAGCTGAAGCCGGACGTTGCCGTGCTCGACATCCGCTTCGGCGAACAACTGACCGGACTGGATGTGGCGCGGCAGATCCTGGCGCACACGCCGTCCGCCGCCATCGTCTTCCTCAGCCAGTTCGACCAGGACAGCCTGATCAAGGAAACCTACCGCCTCGGCGGCCGCGCCTTCATGACCAAGGATTGCGATCCGGCCGATCTGGCGGCGGCCGTGCGGCGCGCGCATGAGGGCGAGCTGTACTTCCTGCCACACATCGCCGAGCGGCTGGCCAACCTGTCGGTGCGCGGCGACGCGTCGCCGCAGTCGCAGCTCGACGAGCGCGCGCTGGAAATCTTCACGCTGATGGCGGAGGGGCTGACCAACGCGGAGATCGCCGAAAAGCTGGACGTGTCGACCAAAACCATCAGCAACATCAGCCAGGCGGTGAAGGAAAAGCTGGGCGTGCACCGGCCGGCCTACATCACGCGGCTGGCGGTCAAGCATGGGCTGATTGAGCCTTGAAGCATTGGCACTGGCGCCACTGGAGCGTGCGCACGCGCCTGATGGCGATGACCGCGCTGCCGCTGGCCTATCTGTTCTGCACCTTTGTCTGGTACGCGTATCAATCGCGCCTGAGCGAGGTGCGCGAGGAGATGGCCGAGCGCGGCCCGCTGGTGGCCAAGGTGCTGGCCGACAGCAGCGAATTCAGCCTGGTGTCGCGCCGCTATGACGATCTGAAGCTGACCATCAACGGCCTGCTGCGCGCGGACCCGAGCATCTACCGCATCGAGGTGCTGGATGCGCAGCGGCGCGAACTGGTGCACGCGGCCGCGCGTGCCGGCGGCGTCGAACCGCAACCGGGCTACTACGAGGCGCCGGTGCTCAAGCGCCTGATGTGGGTGGCGATGCTGGGACCGGACGGCAAGCCGTATCGCAAGGATGGCCCGTCCGGCGCCAGCGGCATGACGGTGGAGACCATGGGCTATGTGCGGGTGACGATGTCGCCGTCGGCGCTGCTGCTCAAGCAGACGCGCAGGTTTTATGTCGAGCTGCTGGTCGGCAGCATCGGCCTGCTGGCCTGCGTGCTGCTGGCGTGGCAGCTGGCCAAGGGATTGAATGCGTCGCTGTACGCGTCGATGCAGGCGCTGCGCGAGGCCGATGCCGAAAAGCGCCGGCTGATCCGCAAGGTCAACACGGCGGTGGAGGACGAGCGCCAGAGCATCGCGCTGGAAATCCACGATGAACTCAACGCGACCTTGATCGCGGCGCGGCTGGAGGCGCAGCGCATCGCCGATCTCAGTGCGGAAGGCGAGGTGCGCGACAAGGCGCAATCCATCATCAAGCTGACGCTGGGCTTGTACAACAGCGGACGCCAGCTGGTGCGCCGCCTGCGGCCGGAAGTGCTGGACATGCTGGGGCTGGACGGCGCGGTGGAGGAGATGGTGCGCCATTACGACAATGCGCGCAGCGGCTGCCGCTTCGATCTGCAGGCGCGCGGCGACTTCTCGAAGATGGAAAGCAGTATTGCTATCTCCGCGTACCGGATCGTGCAGGAGGCGCTATCCAACGTCGTCAAGCACGCGCGGGCCACGCATGCCGAGGTCACGCTGGCGCTGGAAGAAGGCGAGCTGCGCATGCAGATCCGCGACAACGGCGGCGGTTTCGATCCGGCGCAGGCGTCCTCCGGCATCGGCCTGGTCGGCATGCGCGAGCGCGTGTATGCCTTCAATGGCCGGATTACCGTCGAGACCGGATTGGCGGCCGGCACCTGTATTCATATTGTCATGCCAATTCGATAAAATTCCTCTTTGAGTGTAAACGATTCTCATTTACTATTCGTATTTGGGAATAATTCTCATTCAATAAAAATAGGGGAATCAGGGAAATGCGCGTCAAGGTAATAGTGGTGGCGCTGGCCGGAGTCATGGCTGGCTGGGCGGTACAGGCGGAAGAAACCGATCCGATCGAGCAGGTGGTCATCACCGGCGACAAGCTGAAACGCACGGAAATCGACAGCAGCGCCAGCGTCGGCGCGCGCAACCGCCGCCAGATCGCCGAATCCGGCATGACCTCGCTGGACGAAGTGGCCGCGCAGATGGCCAATGTCGGCACCGCCGAAAACCTGTCGATCCGCGGCGTGCAGGCCTACGGCCCGACTGGTGGCGGCGGCAAGACCATCACGCTGGTGGTGGACGGCGTGCCACAGGACGGCTTCGGCCAGGACATCGCCAACCTGAGCGTATGGGACGCCGATCGCGTGGAGGTGTTGCGCGGTCCGCAGTCGACCAACCAGGGCCGCAACTCGCTGGCGGGCGCGGTGGTGCTGAAAACCCGCGATCCGTCCGATGTGCGCGACTTCAGCTACCGCGTCAGTGCCGGCAACCAGAACGCGCACCGCGTGGCGCTGGCCGGCGGCGGCGCGATTGTCGATGAGTTGCTGGCGGGCCGCATCACGCTCGAACAGCGCAAGCGCGACGGCGATGTCTACAATCCGACCCGCGACGACAAGCGCTCCAATCACGATGACGGTCACACGCTGCGCGGCAAGTTGCGCATCACGCCATGGGGCGACAACTACCAGGCGCTGGTGACGCTGGTGGACGACAAGCAGGAGCAGGGCTACAACACGGTGGAGGCGGTCAAGGTGCCGGCGTCGGCGCGCCAGAACTTGTCCAACGAGCCGCGCAACACCGAGAACCACACGCGCTCCGCCGCCCTGGAGCAGACTTTCCGCGCCTTCGGTTCCGACATCACGCTGCTGACCACCTATTCGCACAACCGCTACACGCGCATCCAGGATTACGACGGTACGGAGCTGAAGCAGGGCTACCGCGACGGCGAGAATATCGACCGCCAGTGGGTACAGGAAGCGCGCGCCAACTTCGACACGCAGGTGTTCGGCAACAAGCTGAAAGGCGTGATTGGCCTGTACTACTCGCAGCAGTACTATGCAGGCGACGATCTGTTCACGGTGCCGGTGTCGTATGTGCTGGGCCTGACCGGTCAATGCCGCGTACAGGCCACCTGCGACGCCCTGTACGGCGCGGACTTCATCAACCGCCGCCAGATGCAGGACAATGCAAGCAAGACCCGCGCGGTCTACAGCGAGGCCGATTACGTGATCGGCAAGATGACGCTGACCGCCGGCATCCGCTTCGACGGCGAGCGCCAGAACCGCATCCTGCAATCGGAAACCAATGGCACCTCGGCGCTGGCGAAGCAGGTGTACACGCAGCTGATCCGCGGCGGCATCTTTGCGCCGGACAGCGTGCAGGATCTGAACACCGACAATTCGGTGTGGCTGCCCAAGTTCGGCGTGCGCTATGCGCTGGCGCCGGAGTGGGTGGCTGGTTTGACGGCGCAGCGCGGCTACCGCACCGGCGGCGTCGATTACAGCTACCAGCGCGGCTCGCACTCGTATGGTCCTGAATACACCAAGAACTACGAGGCCTCGCTGAAAGGCGCGATGGACAATGGCCTGGTGGTGTCGGTGAACGCCTACCGCGTCAACTGGACCGACCAGCAGGTTGACGTTGGCGCCAACTCGCTGGATACCTACTTCGTCAACGCCGGCAGCTCGCGTTTGCAGGGACTGGAGGCGGAACTGCGCGGCAAGGTGGCGCGCAACCTGGAGCTGTTCGGCGCACTGGGCCTGGCGCGCACCAAGTTCATCGACTTCGTGGCGCCGGCCGGCGATTACAGCGGCCACCAGTTCGCGCGTTCGCCACGGCAGACGCAGTCGGTAGGCTTCAGCTGGACACCGGGACGCTGGATGCTGAACATGAATTTGCAGCACGCCAGCGGCACCTTCATGGACGCGGAAAACGTCGACCGCAACGACGGCCACACCCTGTTGGGCGGCAAGGCTACCTACGAACTTGCCAAGGGCGTGACGCTGTTCGCCTACGGCAGCAACCTGACCAACCAAACCTACATCACCGCCAACAAGTTGGTCTCGGTGACCGGCCGCTATAACGTGGCGCTGGGCGCCGCGCGCCAGTTCGGCTTTGGCGTGCAGGGCACGCTGTAACGGAGGATGAGATGAACTGGATCTGCATCGGTGTCGCGGCGCTGGCCGCGCTGTGTCTCTATCTGGCGTCGCCGCACCAGGCCCTGTGGCCGCTGGCCTTGCGGCGCCAGGCTTTCCTGCGCTGGCTGTCGGTGCCGCTGGCGGTGGGCGCCGTCGCCACGGCCGTCGATACTTATGGCGGCTGGTGCGGCGTGTGCATCGCTCTGTCGGGCTTCATGACCATGCTGGTGGCGTTGCCGTATCTGGATGCATGGCACAGGAAGGGAGCGCGCCATGTGGGGTAAATCAACCGCCGCTGTCTTCCTCGGCATGCCGCTTTCGGTGCTGGTGGTCGGTTTTGCCGCATTGCTCAGTCACGACCAGGCCAGCACCACGCTGCCATGGCTGCTGCTGTTCTTCCTGGTGTGGATAGGCGTGATGACGTGCACCTTCCTGTTCAAGACCGGTTTGCGCGCCTGGCTGTGGATGGGCTGCCTGACCATCGCCGGCTACGCCGCGCTGCATTTTCTCAAGGCCAGCGGCCTGTTAAGGATCGCCGCATGAAGTCGTCCACTTTGCGCACCTTTATCGCGGTGCATACCTGGGTGGGACTGGTGGCGGGTTTCTGCCTGTTCATCGCCTTCTATGCCGGCGCGGTGACGCTGTTCCATGAAGAGCTGCATGCGTGGGAGACGCCGCTGCCGCGGGTGGCGGCGCCGCAGCGCGATCCGCAGTTGCTGATCGACGCCGTGCTGCAAGCCAATCCAAAGGCGAAGGAAAACTTTTACGTACGCATGCCGTCTCAGTTCGCGCCGGAGATGGTGCTGGAATTCGACGAGCGCCATTTCCGCCTCGACGCCGGTGGCAAGCTGGAAGAATTCCGTGAGCGCTCGCAACTGGTGGACTTCATCTATCGCCTGCATTACACGGCCGGCCTGCCGCGCAGCTGGGGCATTTATGTGCTGGGCGTGGTGTGCATCCTGTACGGGCTGGCGCTGGCCAGCGGCGTGATCATCTACGCGCCGACCTTCTTCAAGGACCTGTTCGCGCTGCGCATCGGCAAGAACATCAAGCGCATGTGGCAGGATGCGCACAACGCCATCGGCATGCTGTCGCTGCCGTTCCACGTGATGTATGCGTGGAGCGGCGCGGTGCTGGCGCTGGGGATCATCCTGCTGGCGCCGTTCCAGTACCTGGTCTTCGACGGCAAGCTGCTGCAGCTGGTGGGGCCGGATATCAGCGCCGCCGCGCCGCCCAGGGCCGCAGGGGTGGCCGCACCACTGGCGCCGGCGTTGCAACTGCTGGTCGAAGTGCGCCGCGCAGCACCGGGCATCGACATCGAAACGCTGGTCTACCACCACGCAGGTGACGCCAACGCGCAAATGCAGGCCTATGGCCACATGCATCAGCAGACCGTGGCCGACATGGGCGCGGTGGTGCTGAACGCCAGCAGCGGCAAGCTGCAACGGGTGGTGATGCCGGAAAATTTCAGTGCCGGCACGCGTTTCCTGCGCAGTTTGCAGGCGCTGCACTTCGGCAGTTTCGGCGACCTGGCGGTCAAGTGGACTTATTTTGTGCTGGGCGTCGGTGGCGCCTTCCTTTTCTATAGCGGCAACCTGCTATGGATCGAGGCGCGCCGCAAGCGCCAGAAGCTGGTGCAGCCGCGCAGCGGCAAGCTGATGGCGCAGGCCACGCTGGGCATCTGCCTGGGCTGCGTGGCCGGCGTGGCGGCTGTGTTCCTGGCGAATAAACTGGCACCGGTGGGACAGCTGCCGCTGTGGGAGGAGCGCAGCTATCACGCGCTGTTCTTTGGCTGCCTGCTGTGGGCCTTCGCCCGGCCGCCGGCGCGTGCCGCGCACGAGCTGCTCAATCTGTGCGCCGTGCTGACGCTGGCGGTGCCGTTGGCGCACTGGTGGCACACCGGCCTCAATCCGCTGCTGGCGCTGGTACAGGGCGACGGCGTGGTGACCGGCGTGGCCGTGGTTGCCACGCTGTTCGCAGCGCTGTACTGGAAGATGGCGCGCGCCGTACTGCACCGCGGCCGCTACGGCGACCCGCACAGCGTCTGGTCGCTGCGGCCGGCGCCATCGTCGCAGGAGGCCATACAGCAGGCGGCTTGATCCTGCTCACATGCTGCGCACTTCACCGCATGCCGGACGGCGATGGCATGCGGTTATAATCCGCTCAATCTTTCCGGAAACTTCATATTGAACGGATACGCCTTCCCATGAGCCAGCCCAATCAGTTCTCCCTGCTGAAGCAGCGCCGCTTCGCGCCGTTTTTCTGGACCCAGTTCCTCGGCGCGTTCAATGACAATCTGTTCAAGACCGCGCTGGTGGTGATCATCACCTTCGATGCGCTGAGCTGGACCACGCTCGATCCGTCCACCATCTCCAACCTGATCCCCGGCCTGTTCATCCTGCCTTACGTGCTGTTCTCGGCCACCGCCGGCCAGCTGGCCGACAAGTTCGAAAAGTCCGGGCTGACGCGCTTCGTCAAGTGGCTGGAACTGGCGATCATGAGCGTGGCCGGCATCGGCTGGGTGACCCATCATCTGTGGCTGCTGGTGGCGGCGGTGGTGGGCATGGGCGTGCATTCGACGCTGTTCGGCCCCGTCAAATACGCCTACCTGCCACAGCAGCTCAAGCCGGAGGAACTGGTCGGCGGCAACGGCGTCACCGAGATGGGCACCTTCGTCGGCATCCTGATGGGCGAGGTGCTGGGGGCGGTGCTGGTGGTGCAGCAGCCGCACGGCCTGATGCTGGAAGCGGCGGCCACCATCCTGGTCGCGGCGCTGGGCCTGGTCGCCGCCTACCGCATTCCCAACTCGCCGGCGCCAGTGCCGGAGCTGAAGATCAGCTGGAACTTCGTCGGCGAATCGATCCGCAATATCAATTTCTCGCGCAAGAACCGCACGGTGTTCCTGTCCATGCTGGGCAACTCGTGGTTCTGGTTCTACGGCGCGCTGGTGCTGGCGCAGTTCCCGGTGTACGCCAAGGATTACCTGCACGGCGACCACGGCGCCTTCGTGCTGCTGCTGACGATATTTTCGCTGGGCGTGGGCAGCGGTTCGCTGCTGTGCGAACGCCTGTCGGGCCGCAAGGTGGAGATCGGCCTGGTGCCGTTCGGCTCCATCGGGCTGACGGTGTTCGGCATCGACCTGTATTTCGCCAGCCTGGGCTACAGCACCACGGCGGCGGCCGGTGTGCACCTGGACGCCTTCGCGCTGCTGGCGCAGCACGGCATGTGGCGCATCCTGTTCGACGTGCTGATGATCGGCATGTTCGGCGGCTTCTTCATCGTGCCGCTGTTCGCGCTGATCCAGACGCGTTGCGATCCGGCGCACATCTCGCGCACCATCGCCGGCATGAACATCCTCAACGCGCTGTTCATGGTGGCGGCGGCCGGCTTGGCGATCGTGCTGCTGGGGCAGGGCATGACCATTCCGCAGCTGTTCCTGGTGACGGCGCTGCTGAACGCCGTGGTGGCGGTGTACATCTTCTCGCTGGTGCCGGAGTTCCTGATGCGCTTCCTGGCCTGGCTGCTGATCCACACCGTGCACCGGGTGTACACGGTCGACGCCGAGCGCATTCCGGCCGAAGGCGCGGCGGTGCTGGTGTGTAACCACGTCAGCTATGTCGACGCCATCGTCATCGGCGCGGCGGCGCCGCGGCCGATCCGTTTCGTCATGGACCACCGCATCTTCAAGCTGCCGCTGCTGGGCTGGATCTTCCGCACCGCGCGCGCGATTCCCATCGCGCCGGCCAAGGAAGATCCGTGGCTGATGGAGAAGGCCTACATCGACATCGCCCAGGCGCTGCACGAGGGGGAACTGGTGTGCATCTTCCCCGAAGGCCAGCTGACCCGCACCGGCGACATCAACGACTTCAAGGGCGGCATCGCCAAGATCGTCGAGCGCAGCAAGGTGCCGGTGATACCGATGGCGCTGCGCGGCCTGTGGACCCATCTGCTGAGCCGCAACCGCGAGAACGTGTTCGGCCGCGCCTTCCGCACCGGCATGCGTTCGCGGCTGGAACTGGCGGTCGGCGCGCCGGTGGCGCCGCAGGATGTCACGCCGGAAGACCTGAAGCAGCGCGTGGCCGCCCTGCGCGGCGACTGGAAATAGGCGATCAGCGCGCCGCCTGCACCTGCTCGCGGTTCTGCCGCGCGCCGGCCAGGCGGACGATCTGTTCCAGCTCCACCGGCTTGACCAGGTGATGGTCGAAGCCGGCTTCCACGGTGCGGCGGCGGGCGTCGCCCTGGCCCCAGCCGGTCAGGGCCAGCAGCAGGATGCGCTCGGCGCCCGGCTTCTGGCGGATCGCGCGCGCCGTCTCGTAGCCGTCCATGCCCGGCATGCCCAGGTCCATGATGATCATGTCCGGCGCCTGGCGCTCGACGGCGGCGATGGCGGCCATGCCGTCGTACACGGCGCGCACGTCGAAGCCGTCGATTTCCAGCAGCGCCGCCAGTGAATCGGCGGCGTCCTGGTTGTCGTCCACCACCAGCACCTGCGTCCTGCGGCCGTCGGTGCTGGCCTGCTGCGCCAGCGGCACCGGCTGGCGCGCACCGGCGCTGTCCAGCACGGGAAGGCGGATCACGAACTCGCTGCCCTTGCCGGGGCCCTCGCTGTAGGCGTCCACCGTGCCGCCGTGCATTTCAGCGAACTGGCGCGACAGGCTCAGGCCGATCCCCAGGCCGCTGGAGAACTGGCCGTTGACCGTATTGCTTTGCTCGAACATGCGGAAGATGCGGCCGATGGCCTCCGCTTCCAGGCCGATGCCGTCGTCGCGCACGGTGACCAGCAGCTGGCCGTCGTCGGCCGCCGCGCGCACCAGCACGTGGCCGCCCTGCGGCGTGAACTTGACGGCGTTGGACAGGATGTTGGCGACGATCTGCACCAGCCGCGCGTAGTCGACATGCAGCATGATCTCGCTGGGCGGCAGCTGCCAGGCGATGTGGATGCGCTTGGCGTCGGCCGCCTGCTGGCACAGTTCGCTGACGTGGCTCATCACCGCGCCCAGCGCCACCACCTGCTGCTGCAAGGTGATCTTGCCGCTGGTGATGCGCGCGACGTCGAGCAGGTCGTCCACCAGCCGCGTCAGCAGGCGCACCTGGCGTTCGACCATGTCGCGGATGCGCGCCACCGGCGCCGCCTCCGGATACAGATGCGTCAGCAGCGACACCGAGGTGCGGATCGGCGCCAGCGGGTTGCGCAGCTCGTGCCCCAGGCTGGCGAGGAATTCGTCCTTGCGGCGCGCCGCCTCGCGTACCTGGTATTGCTTGCTGCGCGCGCGCAGCGTGGCGTGCAGCGCGGTGATCAGGGTCAGCGTGCGCACCGGGCGTTCCATCAGGCTCAGGTTGCCCAGGCCGGCCACCGCCTGCCGCACCGCCGGCGAATCGGCGCCGTTGTGGGTCAGCAGGATGATCGGCAGGTCCGACCAGTCGGGCTGGCGCGCCACGCAGTCCTGCAGTAGCTGGAAGCCGCCGCGCGGCAGCGCCTCTTCCACCGTCAGCACGGCGCCGGCGCCGCGTTCCAGTTCCTCTGCCAGTTCCGGCAGGGTGGCGCAGATGTGGCTGTCGATGGCGGCCATGGCCAGCACCTTGGCCGCCAGCGGCGCATCCTGGCCGGTGGGGGCGTAGATCAGGATGCGCGTCTCCATGTTCAACCCGGCTGCGATCCGATGGAACCGGGGCCGTGATAGGTCGGCACGCCGGTCAGCACGCCGTGGAATTCCTTCAGCACCGGCCCCACGCGCAGGCCGTCCTTGCACAATTCGAAGCGGCGCAGCGTGCGTTCGTGGGCGCTGCCGCGCTTCTTGAACACCGAGATGGCCTGGCGCACTTCGCCTTCGGCCTCGAAGTAGCGCAGCATGATGACGTTGTCGGCCAGGTAGCTGGCGTCGACGGCGTTGTTCATGTGGCCGCCCACCATGCCCTGCTGCACGCCGACGATGATGCTGACCACGCCGCGCTGGCCGAGGAAGGTCAGCAGCTCATGCAGGTGGACGATCAGGAAGCGCTCGTCCGGCACCGCGTTCAGGTAGCCGTTCAGGCTGTCGATGACGACCACGCGCGCGCCTTGTTCCACCGACTGCATCACGGCGCTGGCGAATTCGCCCGGCGCCAGTTCGGCCGGGTCGATCTGCTGCACCGTCAGCAGGCCGCGTTCGAGCGCCTCCGGCAACGCCAGGCCCAGGCTGCGGCAGCGGTTCAGCATATTGTTGCGCGCTTCCTCGAACAGGAACATGGCGCACTTTTCGCCACGCTGCGTGGCGGCGTGCACGAACTGCGCCGCCAGCGATGACTTGCCGGTGCCGGACGGGCCCGAGATCAAGGTGCTCATGCCTTCCTCCAGGCCGCCGCCGATCAGCACGTCGAGCAGCGGCAGGCCGCTGGACAGTTGCTGGCGCGAGGTGGTCTCGCGCGAATGCGCCGCCACCAGGCCCGGATAGACGTACAGCCCGCCCTTGATGATCTTGTAGTCGTGGGCGCCGCCGCGGAAGGCCACGCCGCGGTACTTGACTACGCGCAGCCGGCGCCGCTCGGCGCCATAGGCCTGGTCGGCCAGTTCCAGCGTCAGCACCGCGTGCGCCACGCTGCGCACCTGCAGGTCGGTGGACAGGGCGGTGCGGTCGTCCAGCAGGATGGTGGTGCAATTGCGGCTGCTCAGGTACTGCTTCAGCGCCAGCACCTGGCGGCGGTAGCGCAGCGGGCTTTCCGCCAGCAGTTGCAGCTCAGACAGCGAATCGAGCACCACGCGGCGCGGCCGGTAGGTGTCGATCGCCTTCAGGATGCGCTGGGTGGTGGTGCCCAGTTCGATTTCCGACGGATGGAAGATGGTGTACTGCTGGTCCGGATGGAGCGCCCGTTCGTCGGGGATGATTTCCTCGATGTGGATGCCGTCCATGCTCCAGCCGTGCGACTGCGCCACGCTGCGCAGCTCGACCTGGGTTTCGGCCAGCGTGATGTAGAGCGTGGCTTCGCCGCGCCGCAGGCCTTCGTTGAGGAACTGCAGCGCCAGCGTGGTCTTGCCGGTGCCCGGTTCACCTTCGATCAGGTACAGGCGGTCGCTGGTCAGGCCGCCGGCCAGGACCTCGTCCAGGCCCGGCACGCCGGAGGAGAGGAAATCGGTGGTCTGGCTGTTTTGTTCTTCCATTTGGCGCGTGGTCCCGGACGAGTATGAATGTCCAGGACATGCTACCTGAAACCGCTAACGGCGAGCGCGCTGCTGAAGTCCTTGCTGCTTGTGGCGGTACATGGCGCGGTCGGCGCGCGCCAGCAGCATCTCGATGTCCTGCGGGTCGTCCGAATGGTGGATGGCGATGCCCAGGCTGGCGCTGAGGGTGACCGTGGTGGTTTTCAGCGCAAACGGCTGATTTAGCGCCGGCAGCAGCTTGTCGGCCGCTTCCTGCGCCGATTCATCGTCGGCCAGCATTTCCAGGATGACGACGAATTCGTCGCCGGCCAGGCGGCCCACGGTATCGGTCTTGCGCACCGCGCCGCGCACGCGGCCGGCGAACTGGCGCAGCAGCTCGTCGCCTTCCTCGTGGCCGTAGCGATCGTTGACCTGCTTGAAGCGGTCGAGGTCGAGGAAGAACACGGCGCAGCTCTGGCCGGAGCGGTTGGCGCGTTGCAGCGCCTCCGGCAGCGCCTTCATCAGCGCGCGGCGGTTGGGCAGGCCGGTCAGGGTGTCGCGCAGCGCCATTTCCTCCATCGAGGCGAACAGCGACTTGCGTTCGCTGATGTCGTGCAGGAAGGCGATGAACAGGTGGCCGCTGCTGCGCGGCACGTAGGCCAGCGAGCATTCCACCGGCAGTTCCTGGCCGGCGCGGTTGTGCAGCGTCAGCTCCACGCGCCGGCTCGGGATGGTGGCGCCGTCGCCGCGTTCGGCCAGCGTGCGCATGTCGCGTTCGTAGGCGCGGCGCAGCAGCGGCGGCAGCATCATGGCCGCCAGCGGCTGGCCGATCACTTCCGGCCGCGTCCAGCCCAGCAGCTGTTCGGCCTGGCGGTTCCATTCGCGCACCACGCCGCCCGGATCGAGGGCGATGAAGGCGTCGTGGGCGTTGTCCAGGATGGCCCGCAGCTCGGCCGCGCGTTCCTGCAGCAGTTGCTGCGTGCTTTGTTCCTGGGCCAGCGCGCGCTCCAGCTGCAGCGCCTTGCGGGCGATTTCGCGGGTGCGCTCGGCCACCGTGGATTCCAGCTTTTCATTCAGGCCGCGCAGGGCGTCGAGGTGTTTTTGTTCGTTGTGCAGCATTTCCGCCAGCGCGCGCGACAGCACCTGCACCTCGTGGAAGGTGTCGACCTGGCGGATCGCCGGCAGCGCCGGCGTGCCGTCCGGCGCCGCCAGCTGCGCCTCGATGGCGCGGCTCAGGGCATTCAGCGGCCGGGTCACGCGGCGCGCGGCAACCGCCGCCGCCA
>NZ_WKJL01000028.1 GCF_009674565.1 Duganella aquatilis | reverse complement strand
AGTTCTGCCAATCGCACACGAGCCCTGCCGTAGCAGCCGCTACGGCAGGGCTCGTGTGCGATTGGCAGAACTGACCCCGGTTAGACTTTGCGCTTGAGGTACATCGGCAGCAGCCACCAGGCGCAGAGTATCAACAGGGCCATCACGGCTGACATGATCAGCCCGACGGTGGCGCCGAACACTTCCGAAATCACCAGATTGGTGCCCAGCACCAGGGCGATCGCCAGCGCAAATGCGCCGGCGACGATCTGGCGCGTCGCCACGCGCTTGAAACGGACGCGGTCTTTCAGCGGCCGCATCAGGCGATGCTGGATCGCCGGCGCACTCAGCAACACCAGGCTGGTCAGCGACAGGAAGAAGGTCGCCAGGAACAGCAGCTTTTCCAGGTGGACGATCTGCGCGAAGCCGGCATTGAACGGCAAGATGATCAGGAACGCCGACAGCATCTGCGCTCCCGGCAGCAGGATGCGCATTTCGCTCAGCATGTCGGAAAAGTCGCCGTCGTCGCGTTCCTCGGCGTCGTAATCCCGCTCTTCGTTCATGGAATCAGGATGGTCGAGCCTGTGGTTTTGCGGGCTTCCAGGTCGCGGTGCGCCTGCTGCACGTCGGCCAGGGCGTAGCGCTGGCGGATGTCGATCTTCACTTCACCGCTGCTGACCACGCCGAACAGCGACTTGGCCATCGCTTCCAGATCCTCGCGCTTGGCGGTATAGGTCATCAGCGTCGGCCGCGTGACGAACAGCGAGCCGCGGCTGGCCAGTTCGCTCAGGCCGAACGGCGTTACCGGGCCGGAGGCGTTGCCGAAGCTGACCATGGTGCCCAGCGGCTGCAGGCAGTCCAGCGAGCCGATGAAGGTGTCCTTGCCGATCGAGTCGTAGACGGCGGAGACGCCCTTGCCGTCGGTCAGCTCCTTGACGCGCTCGGTGAAGTTTTCCTGGTTGTAGTTGATGACGTGGGTGGCGCCGTTCTCGATCGCCAGCGCCGCCTTCTCTTCCGAGCCGACCGTGCCGATCAGGTTCACGCCCATCACGCGCGCCCACTGGCAGGCGATCAGGCCGACGCCGCCGGCTGCCGCGTGGAACAGGATGGTGTCGCCGGCCTTCAGCGGCACGGTGCGGTGGAACAGGTATTGCACCGTCAGGCCTTGCAGCATCATGGCGGCGGCGGTGTCGAATTCGATCTGCTTGGGCAGCACCAGCAGTTGCGCCGCCGGGATGTTGCGCGCCTCGGAATACGAACCAAGCGGACGGCCGCCGTAGGCCACGCGATCACCCACTTTCAGGTCGGTGACGCCCTCGCCCAGCTCCTCGACCACGCCGGCGCCCTCGACGCCCAGCGCGCCCGGCATCGGCTGCGGATACAGGCCGGTGCGGTGGTAGACGTCGATGTAATTCAGGCCGATGGCTTCATGGCGCAACCGCACTTCGCCCGGACCGGGCGGCGGCAGGTCGACCTCCACCAGTTCCATCACTTCGGGACCGCCTACGCGGTTCATGCGGATTGCCTTGACCATGGTGTTACTCCTTATTGGCTGCGCGTTGCTGAAGCAGAGACAGTACCAGATGTGCCGACGCCAGGTTGGTCGCGCACGGCGTATTGTGCACGTCGCAGGCGCGCACCAGGGCGTTGATGTCCGGCTCGTGCGGCTGCGGCGTCATCGGGTCGCGCAGGAAAATCACGCAATCGATCATGCCCTCGACCAGCAGCGAGCCGATCTGCAAGTCGCCGCCGAACGGGCCGGAGTGCTTGCGGTCGACTTCCAGGCCCACCTCGGCGATCAGGCGGCCGCCGGTGGTGCCGGTGGCGGTCAGCGCGCAGGTCGCGAGGAAAGCCTTGTACTCAGTGGCCAGGGCGATCATGTCGTCTTTTTTCTTGTCGTGCGCAATCAGGGCAATGCGGAATTTCATCAAGTCTCCCATACTTCGATCCTATTTTTTGGACAGCAGATAAATCCCGGCCAGCACCAGGGCGGTGCCGCCCAGCTGCCAGGAGGTCACGGGCTCGCCAAGCAGCAGCGCGCCCAGAAACAGCGTTGAAACCGGTCCGATCATACCAGCCTGCGAGGCGACGCCGGCGCCGATGCGCTCGACCGCCACCATCGTCATCAGCACCGGCGCCACCGTGCACAGCAGGCCGTTGACCAGCGACAGGCCATACACCGGCAGCGGCTGCACCAGCATCGACACGGGCCGCAGCAGGAAGAACTGGCCGATGCAGGCGGCGCTGGAGACGCACATAGCGTACGACACCAGCCGCAGCGTGCCGAGACGCTTGACCATTTCGCCGGACAGCAGCAGGTAGATCGCATAGGCGGCGGCCGAGCCGGTCACCAGCGTGGCGCCGAGGGCGACGTTGCCGCCGCCCTGCAAATCGTGCAGGAAGACGAAGACGATGCCGCAGTAGGAGGTCAGCAGCGCCAGCCACTGCTTGCGGCTGATGTGCTGCTTGAGCACGGTGGAGCTGATCAGCAGGACGAAGGTGGGCGTGAGGAACAGGATCAGGCGTTCGAGGCCGACGGTGATGTATTGCAGGCCGAGGAAGTCGAGGAAGCTGGACAGGTAGTAGCCGACCAGGCCCATGCCGATCAGGCGCAGGCGGTCGGCGTTGGAGAGTGGCGGCTGGGTGCGCATCTTCCACAGGGCGATGGCGGCGAATACCGGCAGCGAGAACAGCATGCGGAAAGCGATCAACGTGACCGCGTCGATATGATAGCGGTACAGCAGCTTGGCGACGATGGCCTTGGTGGAAAACAGAACCGCGCCGCCCACGGCGATCCCCAACCCGCCCAGGTAGGCGGCCCGCGCCGGAGCGCTGTGTGTGATGCTTTTGTCCATACTCAGGATTGTACGGGCAAATGGCAACGGCCGCTGACCGCGGCCCCTCCGCCGGGGTCAGCCCCCATGGACGCGCTGCTGGCAGGCCAGCGGCGCGTGCTGGGTAAAAGTCAGCTGATGGCCACGGAAGGCGAACCCGCTGTCACCGTCGCCGTCGTCGTCCGCGCAACAAGGGTTGCGGGGGCAACGACGCCAACCAGCTTGTTCACCTGCTTGAACTGCGCCGTCATCTTCCCTGGGGTGAGTGTCACCAGCGTATAACCCTGCGCATCCGTATTCAAATACTTGAGCCACGGGTTATTCCCCAACGCCGACAACTGCTGCGCCAACGTCAGCAGACTGGTATTGAAGTCGGCATTCGCCTGCAAGCCGGCCAGCACGGCGGCAGTCGTCGCCTCCAGCTGCGCTTCGGGCACACCCTTCGCCGCCAGCGCCCCGCGCAGCTGCACGCGCGTCTGCTCGGCCAGCGACGCCACCGTCGGCGCGGCCTTGCCCATCGTGTAATCCAGCAGGTTGAAGCTCAGATTCACCGTCCCGAGACCCGTCACCGGAACCGCCAGCGGATACGACACCAGCGTGCCAATGTCGCCCAGCGTCGATGCCGCGTCGCGCAGGTAGCTGAAGAAGGAATCCGAGCTGACACCCGCCGACACCAGATCCACCATCACCGGCGTGCCGCCGCCCGTGGCGTCGAAATCGTCATTGACCGTTCCGGCGAAGAAGGAGTGAATATCGCCGGTCATCGCCACCACGTTGCCGACATTGTTGCTCTTGAGGTGCGCCATCAGCGCCTTGCGCTCGCTGTTATAGCCATCCCACTGGTCGCAGTTGAGCAGGAAGCGCGTAAAGAACGACGCCAGCGCATCCTTCTTGCCAGACGCCGTCACAAACACCGAATCCGCTTTCCTGGCTTGCACGTCCGGCTTGATGTAGCCAAAGGCGATGGTCTGCCCCGCCACCGCCGCCAACGCTGCGCCAGTCGCGCCGGCGCTGGCGGCCGCACTCACCTTGGCCAGCGTCGCCACGGCAATCGCCGCCTGCGCCGCCGTCAAGCCGGCCGAAACGCCTGCGGCAGCCTGCGCATCAGCGCTGCCGCCAGCCGCTGCCGATGCCGCAATCGCGCCAGCGCCAGCCTGCGCCGCCGACGACGACGCACCCGCCGTCACCGCCGCCACAATCACGCCGGCCACGGCAAAGTTGCCACCGACCGCCGCTGCCGTCGTGCCGACCGAGGTCGCCACGGTGGATACCGCGCTCAAGGCCAGCAGCGTCGCAATCGCATCCACGCCGTTCATGCCCATGCGCAGCAGCGATACTTCATTGCCCCACAATTTCCAGGTCGAGGTGGCGGCCTTCATCTTGTCCATCCACCACTGGCGTTGCGTGTTGCCGAGGATCGTGGCGGTGCTCAGCGGGTCGAGGCCGATGGTGGCGGCGCCGGCCATCTTCTGCGCTTCCACGCTGTTGAACAGATCCTGCGGCACCAGGTAGCGCGAGCCGATACGCCCCAGCGGCTTGCCGGTGGCCGGATTGATCGACGATTCTGGAATCACGTGGTCCGAGCGGTACAGGCGCTGGTCGGTCATCACCAGCTGCATCAGCTTGCCGAACTGGAAGTCGCGGTAGATCTTGATGTTCTGGAAGGTCGTGTTGGCGGCGTCCAGCGTCACGTCGGCCGGCATGTATTCGAACCACGCCTGATTGGCGTTGCGGCGGCGCGAGGTCTGGTGCAGGTCCGAGCCGTCGGCGTTGAACGAGCCGTCGTAGGTCTGCGCATCCTGCCAGGCATCGTCGGTGAATTCGTGGTCGTCCCAGATGGCGATGAAGGCGAAGCGCTCGTGCAGCGCCTGCAGGCGCGTGTCGGTGCGGTACTTCTTGTACAGGTAGCGGTAGTCGGCCAGCGAGTTGGCGTACCTGGCGCCCGAGCTGCCGTTTTTGTACACGCCGTCCGGCAGCGTCAGCGCATCGTGGCGGCTTTCGACGGCGCCCAGCTGGAAGTCCTCGCCCACGGTTTCGTAAATGTAGTCGCCCAGGTGGACGATGAAGTCCAGGTTCTCGCCGGCGATCGCCGTCATCGCGCCCCAGTGGTTAACGCTCCAGTCCTGGCAGGTCATGTAGGCGAACTGCAGCTGCGCCACGTCGGCGTCGGCGGCCGGCGCGGTCTTGAAGCGGCCGACGTTGGAGCGGTTGTCGCCGGCCACGAACTGGTAGTAGTACACGGTGCCGGCCGACAGCCCGGTCAGCTTGTGGCGCACGGTGTTGTCGTATTGCGCTTGCAGCGGCAGGCGCACGTCGGCCACGGTGGCGCCACTGAGCGCGGTGCTGCCGCCCAGCGCGCCGCTGTTGTCGGCCGCCGTGACGATCAGGCGGATGGCGCTGTCGGCGCCGGCCGGTGCGGCAGCCACGGCGTCGGCCGATGCCGGCACGGCGCGCGTCCACAGCAGGATGCTGTCGGCGCGCGGGTCGCCGGAGGCCACGCTTTGCGGGAATTTCCAGGCGCCGCTGGCCAGCGCCAGCTCGCTGCCGGGCGCCGCGTCGCTGCCGCCGCAGGCGCTCAGGCCCGCGCCGGAGGCCACCGAAACCGTGATAAAGCTGCCGAATTTAATAAACTGCCGTCTGTCCATATCGTCTCCGCGCCTGCAATAGTGTCGAAATGGTCAACACTAGCAGCGGCATGTGACAGCTTCCCTACAAAAAGTGGAGGACGGCCTCTAGCCACGGTCCGGGGCGGCGCCGGCGGTTTCTGGCGGGCCGCTTATGCTAGAATACCGCCCTCACCGCACACCAATGACTACCTAACGAATTAGCGCCGAAGGAAGATCGAACATGGCTGGACACAGCAAATGGGCCAACATCAAGCACAAAAAGGCAGCAACTGACGCGAAACGCGGCAAGATCTGGACTCGCCTGATCAAGGAAATCACCGTTGCTGCACGCATGGGCGGCGGCGACATCACGTCGAACCCGCGCCTGCGCCTGGCCATCGACAAGGCGGCCGACGCCAATATGCCGAAGGATAACGTGCAGCGCGCCATCACGCGCGGCACCGGCGGCGAGGACGGCGCGTCGTACGAAGAGGTCCGCTACGAAGGCTACGGCGTCGGCGGCGCGGCTATCATCGTCGACTGCATGACCGACAACCGCGTCCGCACCGTGGCCGAAGTCCGCAACGCCTTCAACAAGAATGGCGGTAACATGGGCAATGAAGGCTCGGTGGCCTTCATGTTCAAGCACTGCGGCCAGTTCCTGTTCGCGCCGGGCACCAGTGAAGACGCGCTGATGGAAGCGGCGCTGGAAGCCGGCGCCGAAGACGTGGTCACCGACGAAGAAGGCGGCATCGAGGTGCTGTGCGGCCCGCACGACTTCGCCGCCGTCAAGGATGCGCTGGAAGCCAAGGGCTTCAAGGCCGAAGTGGCCGAGATCATCATGAAGCCGGACGTCGAAATCGCTGTCACCGGCGACAACGCGATCAAGATGCAGAAACTGCTGGACGCGCTGGAAGCGCTGGACGATGTGCAGGAAGTGTATTCCAACACGTTAATCGAAGACTGAGCGAAGACTGAGGAATTATGAAAATATTGGTAGTCGGCTCCGGCGGCCGTGAACATGCGCTGGCCTGGAAACTGGCGCAATCCGAGCGCATCCAGATGGTGTATGTGGCCCCAGGCAACGGCGGCACGGCGCGCGACGCGCGTCTGGTCAACGTCAACATCACCGACCTGCACGAACTGGCGAACTTCGTTGAAAGCGAAGGCATCAGCCTGACCGTGGTGGGTCCGGAGACTCCGCTGGCCGGCGGCATCGTCAACCTGTTCCGCGCCCGCGGCCTGAAAGTATTCGGCCCGACCAAGGAAGCGGCGCAGCTGGAGTCGTCGAAAGACTTCGCCAAGGCGTTCATGCACCGTCACGGCATCCCGACCGCCAAATACCAGACTTTCTCGGACGTGGCGCAAGCCCACGCCTACATCGACGCCAACGGCGCGCCGATCGTCATCAAGGCCGACGGCCTGGCCGCCGGCAAGGGCGTGGTGGTGGCGCTGTCGCTGGACGAAGCGCACCGCGCGGTGGACGACATGCTGGCCGATAACCGCTTCGGCGACGCTGGCGCCCGCATCGTCATCGAAGAATTCCTGGCCGGCGAAGAAGCCAGCTTCATCGTCATGTGCGACAGCAAGAACATCCTGCCGCTGGCCACCAGCCAGGACCACAAGCGCCTGAAGGACAACGACGAAGGCCCGAACACCGGCGGCATGGGCGCCTACTCGCCGGCGCCGATCGTGACGCCGGCCATGCACGCCCGCGTGATGCGCGAGATCATCAACCCGACCATCGCCGGCATGGCCAAGGACGGCATCGTCTTCACCGGCTTCCTGTACGCCGGCCTGATGATCGACGCCGCCGGTAATCCGCGCACGCTGGAATTCAACTGCCGCATGGGCGATCCGGAAACGCAACCGATCATGTCGCGCCTGAAGACCGACCTGGTGGCGGTGATGGAACACGCCGTCAACGGCACGCTGGACCAGATCGAGCTGGAATGGGACCGCCGCACCGCCGTCGGCGTGGTGCTGGCCGCCGCCGGTTATCCGGACGCGCCGCTGAAAGGCGCCGTGATCGAAGGCATTCCGGCCGAAACGCCGGAAACCGTGACCTTCCACGCCGGCACCGCCGAAGTGGACGGCCAGCTGCAGGTGACCGGCGGCCGCGTGCTGTGCGTGGTCGGCCTGGGCGACAGCGTCAAGCTGGCGCAGAAAACGGCTTACGAAGTGGTCGACCAGATCAGCTTCGAAGGCATGCAGTGCCGCCGCGACATCGGCTGGCGTGGGCTGAAGCACTAAGATGTCGGCCGCGCTGTCTTCTCCTCCGCAGCCCCTGGCAGTCAAAGCCTGGCTGCTCGACCTGCAAAGCCGCATCGTGCAGGCACTGGAAGCCGTCGACGGCAAGGCCTTCCTGCGCGACGAGTGGCAGCGCGCGGAAGGCGGCGGCGGCATTTCGCGCCTGGTGGAAGAAGGCAATGTGATCGAACGCGGCGGCGTGAACTTCTCGCACGTGCTGGGCGCGAAGCTGCCGCCATCGGCGTCGGCGCACCGTCCGGACATCGGCGGCAATCCGTGGGAAGCCATGGGCGTGTCGCTGGTGATCCATCCGCGCAATCCGTATGCGCCGACGGTGCACATGAACGTGCGCTTTTTCAGCACCACCAATGCGGCGGGCGAACCGGTATGGTGGTTCGGCGGCGGCATGGACCTGACGCCGTATTACGGTTTCAAGGAAGACGTCAAACACTTCCACCAGACCTGCCATGACGCCCTCGCCCCGTTCGGCGACGACCTGCATGCCAAATTTAAAAAGTGGTGCGACGAGTATTTCTACCTGAAGCACCGCCAGGAAGCGCGCGGCGTCGGCGGCATCTTCTTCGATGACCACAGCGCGGCGGGCTTCGCGCAAAGCTTCGCCATGACGCAAAGCGTCGGCGACGCTTTCATCAAGGCTTACCTGCCGATCCTGGAACAGCGCAAGGACACGCCGTACGGCGAGCGCGAACGCGACTTCCAGGCCTACCGGCGCGGCCGCTATGTTGAATTCAACCTGGTGTTCGACCGCGGCACGCTGTTCGGCCTGCAATCCGGCGGCCGCACCGAGGCGATCCTGATGTCGATGCCGCCGATCGTCAAATGGCGCTATCGCTGGGAGCCGGAGGACGGCACGCCGGAAGCGGCGCTGTACACCGACTTCCTGCCGCATCGCGACTGGCTCGCTGCGTGACGATGGCCTACCGCGTCGCACTGCTGGGAGGCAGCTACGATCCGGTGCATCTAGGTCACGTCGCGTTGGGCGAATACTTCGCCAACCTGCTGCAAGTCGACCAGTTGCGCGTGATCCCCACCGGCCTGCCGTGGCAGAAAACCTCGCTGAAGGCGTCGGCCCAGCAGCGCGCCGACATGGTGGCGCTGGCGTTTGCCGGCCGCCCGTTCAGCGTGGCGGTGGACATGCAGGAAATCGCGCGCGGCGCCCAGGGTCTGCCGACGTACTCCATCGACACCTTGCGCCAGGTGCGCGCCGAACTGGGGCCGATGGCGTCCATCAGCTTCCTGATGGGCGCCGACCAGCTGCAGCGGCTCGATACCTGGCACGAATGGCAGGCGCTGTTCGACTACGCGCATTTTTGCGTAGCGGCCCGCCCGGGCTATGACATTGCCACCGCCGGCCTGCCGCCGGCAGTGGCGCAGGCGTTCTCCAGCCGAATGGGAACGCCGGAACAAATCCGTAACACGCCGCATGGTCTGACTTATCTGGCACAAGACTTCGCGGTGGATATCTCTGCTACCCAGATACGTGCGGCATTACAACGGGGGGAACCGGCAAACTCGCTTATCCCGCCGCTAGTGCTAGACTATATTGAACAACATCATCTATACAAAAGCTAATGGACATCAAAAAACTGCAAACCCTGGTCGTTGACGCCCTCGAAGACGTCAAGGCCCAAGACATCGTCCTGTTCGACACGACCCACCTCACCAGCCTGTTCGACCGCATCGCCATCGCGTCCGGCACCTCGAACCGTCAAACCAAGGCGCTGGCCGCCTCGGTGCGCGACAAGGTGAAAGCCGCCGGCGGCGACGTCTACGGCATGGAAGGCGAGGACACCGGTGAATGGGTACTGGTCGACCTGGGCGACATCATCGTCCACATCATGCAGGCGCCGATCCGCGCTTACTACCGCCTGGAAGAAATCTGGGGCGACAAGCCGGTGAAACTGGGCGCCGCCAAGCGCAAGAACACCGTCGAAGGCGAAGCCGCCGACGCGCCGAAGAAAGTCAGCAGCCACCTGGCCGCCGGCAAAAAAGCCGTCGACGCCTCGCCAGTGGTCGAGAAAAAGACCGCTGCGCGCAAGCCGGCCGCCGCCAAGGCCACCACCGCGGCCAAGAAGACCGCCGCCGCCAAGCCGGCCGCCGTCCCAGCCGGCAAGAAGATCAAGGTCGGCGCACCAAAAGCCACCGTGGCAGCCGTCAAGGCACTGAAGGCCGCCAAGCCGAAAGTCGCCAAGCCGAAGGCGGAAGAAGCGCCAGCCAAGACCGTCATCAAGCGCATCAAAAAAGCTGCCGAGTAATCCGCCATGCAGCTGATCATCGCTGCGGTCGGCCACAAGATGCCGGCCTGGATCGAAACCGGCTACGCCGAGTATGTCAAGCGCATGCCGCCGGAACTGAAGATCGTGCTGAAGGAAATCAAGCCGGTCGAACGTTCCGGCAGCAAGACCGCCGCCACCGCGATGGCGCTGGAACGCGAGCGCATCGAGGCGGCGCTGCCGAAATCAGTGCGCATCATCGCCCTCGATGAGCGCGGCAAGGACCTGACTTCGGTCGGCCTGTCGCAGCAGCTGGAAGCCTGGCAGCAGGACGGCCGCGACACCGCCTTTTTGATCGGCGGCGCCGACGGCCTCGATCCGGCGCTGAAGGCGCGCGCCGAAGGGCTGATCCGGATCTCCAGCATGACGCTGCCGCATGGTATGGTGCGGGTCATGCTGGCCGAGCAGCTGTACCGCGCCTGGACCATTACGCAGAACCACCCTTATCACCGCGTCTAACAACAACCATATGAAACCGGTCGACAAGAAGATCTACCTTGCCTCGAAAAGCCCGCGCCGGCGCGAACTGCTGCGCCAGGTCGGCATCGACTTCGAACTTCTGCTGCTGCGCAACGACGGTCCGCGCGGCGCCGACGTGACCGAGGAAGTGCTGCCCGGCGAAGCGCCGCTCGACTACGTGGCGCGCGTGGCCAAGGAAAAAGCCGTGTTCGCGGCGGATCTCGTGGTGCGCCGCCGCATGGCGCCGCGCCCGGTGCTGTCGGCCGACACCACCGTCACCATCGACGGCGCCATCCTCGGCAAGCCGGCCACGCCGGCCGAAGCCATCGCCATGCTGCAGCAGCTGTCCGGCCGCACGCACCAGGTGCTGACCGCCATCGCCGTGGAATCGGCCGGTTTCTCGGCGCAGATCACCCAGGTGTCGGAGGTGCGCTTCGGCACGCTGTCGCCGGCCGCCATCGCCGCCTACTGCGCCACCGCCGAGCCCTACGACAAGGCCGGCGCCTACGGCATCCAGGGCCCGGCGGCAGCCTTCATCGAACATATCGCCGGCAGCCATTCAGGCATCATGGGCCTGCCCATCTACGAAACGGTGCAGCTGCTGCGCCAGGCCGGGTTGCCGCTGCCCTAGACCCATCACTGCGCCGCGGGAGGAGACATGCACCACATGGACCGTCGCACCGCCTGGCGCCTGCTGATCGCGCTGCTGCTGCAGCCGGCCACGCTGCGGGCCGCGCCCGCCCCCACCATCCTGCTGATCGAAAGCTACAACGCCGACTTCGAATGGGACGCCGGCTACCGCGCCGCATTGCAGGCGCGGCTGGAGCCGGCCTGCCAGCTGGTCAGCTTTGAACTCGACACCAAGCGCCTGCCGCCCGAACGGCATGCGGCGATGGCCGACCAGGCCTGGGCGCTGTACCTGAAACTTAAACCGGCGCTGGTGATCCTCGGCGACGACGCCGCCCTCAGCCTGCTGGCGGCGCGGCTGGCGGCCACCGCCACGCCGGTGGTCTACCTCGGCATCAACAACAATCCGCGCGTCTACTTCGATCCCGGCAAGGTGCGCAACATCACCGGCGTGCTGGAACGGCCGCTGGCCAAGCGCAACGTGGCGCTGCTGCGCAAGATCCTGCCGGCGGCGCGGCGGGTGCTGTTCCTGTTCGACACCAGCATGACCTCGACCGTGATCTACCACGAGATCTTCCAGCAGACGCCGCGCCAGCAGATCGAGGGGCTGGAAGTGGACGTCAAGCTGATCGACGGCTGGCGCGCGTGGCAGGACGAGATCCTGGCCGCGCGCGGCAACGGCTACGACGCCATCCATCTCGGCAGCTACCAGGCGGTGCACGACGACGGCAGCGCGCCGCCCTCGGCCGCCAACATGTTGCGCTGGAGCTCGGCGCACGCCCAGGTGCCGCTGTTCGGCCTGTGGGACTTCTTCGTCGGCGCCGACAAGGCGGTGGGCGGGCTGGTGCTCGAAGGCCGCGAACAGGGCATGGCGGCGGCCGACATCGCGCTGCGCATCCTCGCCGGCGCCAGGCCGGGCAGCATCTATCCGGTGACCGCGCAGCGCGGCCGCTTCGTCTTCAGCCGCGCGCAGCTGGCGCGTCACCACATCACGCTGCCGCCGGAGATCGCTTACCAGAGCCGTCTGGTTGACTGAGGTTTGCCGCCCCGCATGGGCGCGTGTATGATCAGTGCATGAACGAAGACATCCTGATCAACATCACTCCGCAGGAAACCCGCGTCGCCCTCATCATGCAGGGCGCCGTGCAGGAACTCCACATCGAACGCACCCTCACGCGCGGCCTGGCCGGCAACGTCTACTCCGGCAAGGTGGTGCGCGTGCTGCCAGGCATGCAGTCGGCCTTCATCGACATCGGCCTGGAACGCGCGGCTTTCCTGCACGTGGCGGACATCTGGGAAGCCCGTCCGCACGACGGCAGCAGCAACGCCACGCCGACGCCGATCGAAAAGCTGCTGTTCGACGGCCAGGTGCTGACGGTGCAGGTGATCAAGGATCCGATCGGCACCAAGGGCGCGCGCCTGTCGACGCAGATCTCGATCGCCGGCCGCATGCTGGTCTACCTGCCGCAGGATGCGCACATCGGCATCTCGCAGAAAATCGAAAAGGAGTCGGAGCGCGAAGCCCTGCGCACGCGTTTGCAAAGCCTGCTGCCGGCCGATGAAAAAGGCGGCTACATCGTGCGCACGCAGGCCGAGGATGCATCGGATTCCGACATCGCCGCCGACGTCGAATACCTGCGCAAGACCTGGGCCGCCATCACCCACGGCGCCCGCACCAAGCCGGCCACCACGCTGCTGCACCAGGACTTGAGCCTGGCCCAGCGCGTGCTGCGCGACTTCGTGCACGACGAGACGGCCACCATCCAGGTCGACTCGCGCGAGAACTATCTGAACCTGCAGGAATTCGGCCAGGCCTACACGCCGGGCGTGCTGCCGCGCCTGCACCACTACACCGGCGAACGGCCGCTGTTCGACCTGTACGGCGTGGAGGAAGAGATCCTGCGCGCGCTGGGCCGGCGCGTGGACCTGAAGTCCGGCGGCTACCTGATCGTCGACCAGACCGAGGCGATGACCACCATCGACGTCAACACCGGCGGCTTTGTCGGCGGCCGCAATTTCGCCGATACCATCTTCAAGACCAACCTGGAAGCGGCGCACGCCATCGCACGCCAGCTGCGGCTGCGCAACCTGGGCGGCATCATCATCCTCGACTTCATCGACATGGAGAACAGCGAGCACCGCAACGCCGTGCTGGGCGAGTTGAAGAAAGCCCTGTCGCGCGACCGCACCAAGGTGTCGGTCAGCGGCTTCTCGGCGCTGGGGCTGGTGGAAATGACGCGCAAGCGCACGCGCGAATCGCTGGCGCACATCCTGTGCGAACCGTGCCCGGCCTGCAACGGCAAGGGCCAGGTCAAGACCTCGCGCACCATCTGCTACGAAATCCTGCGCGAGTTGCTGCGCGAAGCCAAGCAGTTCAATCCACGCGAATTCCGCATCCTGGCGTCGCAGGAAGTGGTCGACATGTTCCTGGAAGAAGAATCCCAGCACCTGGCGATGCTGGGCGACTTCATCGGCAAGAAGATTTCGCTACAGGTCGAAACCGCCTATCATCAGGAACAGTACGACGTGATTTTAATGTGAGTAAATAACGCTTTTTAATCAAATAGTTACAGCGATAAAATAGCAAATATCGCGCATAGCTACACACTTAGCTACACACGATTTTTGTCCTTCAGAATCCATCGCATGCATGAAATGATCATTTAGACTGCAAGGGCTCTTCCGAAAAATAATCGAGTGGCACCAATTCCAAATAGCCCGACTCCATCAATTGGATAGCCGCACGTTGATCATCTCTAATCTTTCTAACCAACTGCGCTCGCTCGTCTGGTGTTGGGCTATTCCCCTTCAAGTAATAACCTGGATAGAGAACTCGCAGGAGTTCATCGTCGGTGGCCTTTTTCCACATTGCGTCGCACATACGAAGTCTTAGCAAAAGCTTGTTCAAACGCGGCTTTTTAATTTTCGGCCTAGATGAGCCGGGCTTGAGGACAGAGCGTTCAAATTTTTCCAATTCAGTGTAAAGATCCAGTCTCGCATTCGCGAGCATTGATCGAATAGCAGATCGACCTCCCTTTAGCGTTACCCCTAAGTCAAACACTATCGCCACTTGCCCGCGCTCCAAGTTGTAAGTCACAGATCTTCCTGTAGCTGAATGGCAGGCATCAACCCCAACCAGCAACTCTGGATGCCAGCACCTTTCCGCATCATCTCTTGCTGTGTAAGGGGTGTTGTAGTGCTTCATATTCTCTCGTCCGTACTTCTGAGCTTTAGCCTTACTCGTTGGTCCGGGTCTGTGTGAATCGAGCTGATAGAAAGGGTTGCGCCGCAAGAATTGCCACGCCCACTGCCTGTAATTCCAATCACAACAATTTGCGTAGTTATCTGCATTTTCCCAGCCAGGCCGGCTCCCTTGATCCAAGGTCAGCAAATCAGCGTAATCAGATGGTCTCATTCGTTTCCCTCGCGGAGGTTGAAGATACAGATTCTAATCACGACAGAATTTAACATCAATCATTTCTCGTACTCCGACGCTATTTGATCGCCATCATTAAACGTTTTTAGACCATTAGAAGGAATCTATTTTGTCATTCCTGAATTCAGAAACACAGGAGAGAATGCACCTGTCTCTTGACATACACCACGATCTCATAGGAGAAAACTTTGACGCACTTCAATCAACGGCATAGTCCGCCATATAAAAAAGCAGACAACATACCGATCGCTCTACAAGTAACAACACCGGCACCACAGGAACTTCCTCCCAAGTTTCAGGAGTTGATCGATGCAGCTCAAGCCAGCCCCAATCGGAGCCTACTAAAGCTTCCTGAGACGGCAAAAAGAAGTGCAATGGGGGAATCCACAATATGGCGAGACGTCAGCCGTATGACTTTTGTGCCGCCAATCCGCATCTCGATTCGTAGTGTCGCGTGGATTGAGGCGGAAGTCGACGCCCTCCTTGCGGCAAAAGCTTTGATCTCCCGAACCGGGGCCAAAGTGAATCTCGCAGATTTTGTAACGGCCTTGATTGCTGCGTAGAGCAGACACGCCCCCGCCTTCCACACAGACTAACTAGGAGAGACATATGAGTACAGAAGCAAAGAAGATGAAACGTCCAGAACGTCGCCCAGCCATCAATTCCACGGGATTCTCTATACACGAGACGACAACAGCAAGTAGCGACATATTGGCCGATGAGCTGGCCTTCATCAATCACTACATCGCTTCAGGACATGCTCGTGGAAGAGCGCACTCCAAAGCTGTCATCCTTGATGGAAAGCCCGGCTATTTCTTCGTGACGTCCGTTCGCATAGGGTGGAACGAAAGGCGTGAGTGCATCATGTTTTCCACGTTAGTTGATAAAGACATTTTACTAACCGACTTTGACTAGCACGAGATCAGGAATAGCTCGCCATCAAAGCTTACTGACCAAACACTGTTGTAAAAATGAGGAGATCTCTCTTATCTGGATGAGTGAAAATTACAGCTTTAGTATGCAATTTTCAATGAGCGGATAACTTCATTGTTCTCAATTTTCGGTCACGCTACGGTAGCGTAATCCGGCCAATTACGCTACCACACCATCAATATTAAAACACTCGGTACTACGCCATGTAGACTCAAAACCCACGCTCGCAGGCGTGTGGTGGATAGTTCGCCTAGGCAAAGGCGACACATGAATTAAGCCGTTTAGTAATACACACGCTTTTCACATTGACACCACTCGGCCAACCAAAAAGTCATCAAGCAGTTACGTGCCAGCCAAGCTGTAACGTAACAACGAGGTCAAGCTTATACATCGGATAGACGGTATGTTCAACCTGCACGCTAGCGGCTGGTTACGAGTGGACTTCTCTACAGGTTAGACAAGGGTAACAACATGACCGACTCAATCAAGTCTATTCTCAACCTCTCAGCCTTGCCGAAGGCAATGCTTGAACACATTCCAGTGGTTTGCACAGGTCGATTCAAGCCGAAGGCTCCAGGCCCGCTTACCCCGTTCCACTCATGGCAGACCGTTCCCAGTCCGCTCACGCGCAACGGAATGCGATTCAAGGTGGTCACTGACGCCGAGCTCGTGCCGACCGCGCTGATCGGAGATTTCAACATTCCAAATGCGACCGTCGGGCAGAACGCTGAACTTGGGCACAGCTGCTACGCCGCCAATCTGGTGGCGCTGGATTTGTTCAAAACATTCCTCGCTAAACACGGGGTTCCCCGCGATGCTCTGAATCTACTCAGCGTGGAGGACATGCAGGCCAATAGCGCGACAATAACCTACTTAGTGCCGGTGCCCGCAGGGCGCGATGCTCAATCGATTCTCGGTGAGATAGCTCATCGTTTTGAACAGTTCTTCCCCGTAATCAAGCCAAAAAACGACTCGAAGGCCAAGACCAAAAAACCACAGTACGGCGGGTCTACTGTCGGGTCGAAGGGCAGCCGCACCGCATACCTCCGTCAACGTGGGTTCAACATTCGTGCATACTCTTCACCGATTGACACAATCGAAGGTGATCCTAATGATCCGGTGCATCAGTCGCGGATTGCGTTTGTCCGCAACGTCGTTCGGATAGAACTGACCTTGACCGTGGAGAGGCTGCGTAAGCACCAGCTGCAGCCTGCTACCGCATGGGCTACGGCCCATCCTGATGACGTCTACGAAAATCTCTTCAATGAGTATGTGCGCGAGAAAGGGCTTCGGCTGCATGAACGGCTCCGTACTGACAAACCCAAGGAAACAGACCTGGCGAAGCTCAGCGACGTTAACCGTCACATCGTAGAAGGCTACCTTGCTGGCAAAGATCTGGCTGGCTGTGAGTTGTTAAAACGATCATCAAAACTGGCTGTTCAGAAAGCAAAGTCCGCTGCTGCACGGGCAATCTTCAAGCTGCTCAGAATCGACATCAATATCCCGTGGGCAGAGCACAGAAAACTCGGCAATACATGGATGGAAAAAGTCATCGTCTACCCGGGCGACCATCATCCTCCTGCTGAGCGCGTGTCCACATCCTTCTGCCAAGCTAACTTGCCCGCACTTCAGGCCCAATTGCAGATTGAGCTGGAGAGGCAGCTGGCATTACAAAGCGGTGACGGCAACGTAGATCCGGATACTGGAGAGGTTTTAGCAGAGTAGTAGTCATGTCGGGGCGGCCTAGTAGTTTGGTCGCCCCGCTACTGTGTCAATGCGCTTAAGGATTGCTTTACTGGATTTAGCGTTGTTGGCAAGCGCTGTGGAGTCAGCATTACATGTCATCGGTAGCAAGGCTGTGCCAATTTAGCAGTGTACTCAATGTATATACTTTTTCTGAAGGAGGGGCTATGACACGGCTAACGCGTTGGGGGAACTCGGATGGGGGGCTTCGCATTCCCAAGTCCATTTTGGAAGCTGCCGGATTACACGTAGGAGATGAGATAGGCTGCCGTCTCCGAGACGACGGCACGATTGTTCTGACACCTTGCAAGGGCGGCCGGAACATTACATTGGAGACAGCGTCGTACCCGTCAGACACTCAACTACCAGAATTGAAATGGTAATTCATAGCCCACTGTTTGAGTAGCAGCTAGGCAGCGATTGCATGATCATCTTCAAACGTGAATGTGTGCGAAGTGACAGCGGATTTTCCATCGAAGTCACGACCGATCTCAACCGTTACTAGACTATCGCCAGGGAAAGCGGGACTTAGCTCAAGGGATAGGTACTCGAAGAGTGCCCGCTCATGAACTGCGATCACTATTTGGCGATTTAACCCTTTTGACAAAGAACGAAGAAGTGCCGCGAATTGGGCGATGTGAACGTCATCCATAGATTGAACCGGATCGTCAAGTAGAAGCAAAGGCATACGAACTGGAACGGAAAGGTGTAATGCAAGGAAAAGTGTCAACGCAGCAGTGTTGAGATTGCCTTGACTAAGCATAGCCCCCGGCGAGCCGGACGCCTTACCGGATCGATGTAGGGTTTCGAGTATAGCTTCGACCTTCCCGTTGTTGCTAGCAGGGAGTCGGAAGGCAGGTACGAATTGCTCGGATGGCGCTAGGCGCATGAATAGGTCACGCCAAGCTTTGTTGAGCGATGTATTGAACACTTTTGTTACGATGTCTGATCGCACTTTGCTGGCTGCTTCTGAAATCTTCTTGGAACGAGTACGGGTGTTGTCGATTTCCTTTAAACCATCCTCAAGTTTTTTGATACGTGTGACGGTTTCACTGCGAGCGGAACGCAAAGTGGCGATTTGTGCGAGGTCACGGATTCTCATATCCAATTCAGAGCCAGCCCTAATCCTACTGGATGCAATTCTCTCTACTTGTAAGACGCGCTCATCAATGACGCGACTCGCCTCAGCAAGAGCATCCTCAATGTTTTGGAAGCTATTGTGGGAGACTTGTAAGATTTCGTTTATCACCGTCTCTACTTCGGGAAACAGCTGAGCCAACTGCTGATCGCGACGTCGACCTGTTATTACTGCTTGTCTGGCAGTTGCCGCCCTACTCAATAGCCTCATTGTTTCTGCGCTGGTTTCCTTTAGGTTTGATAACGTTTGGACCAGACCTGTCATTAGGGTATTACGCTGGGTGATTTTTTCCAGATCCTCTGAAGAGAGTTGCTTGTTGACTGCGCTGAGCAAGGCACGCTGCGCGGTTCCCAAACGAGTGGTCTCTTCGGCGCGTGATGCTGCTAGTGCTTGAAGCTGTACAGCTTGGTTAGATAGAGATTCGATTTTGGCAGCTACATGAGCAGAAAGGGAGCCAGCGCTTAACTCTGCATAGTTTCGGCTGCATACCGGACAGGTCTCATCACCAATATGAGCGCTCAGGCCGGCCAACGAGTTAGCCAGCGATTTTGCGTCACTTGCTGCTCCGGAAAGACTAACGTTTAGTTCATCTATGCGCGTCGAAGCCTTCTGCACAACTGCGTTAAGGTCTGCCACCTGAGCAATGGCCACATTGTGGCTAGATATTATTCGCTCGCACCTGTCAGCCTCCGCTTGAGCACGTCGCTGAGCTTCAGACCGACTTTCCTCTGGAGCATCCTCAAAGGAAGGCAGGTCGGAGAAGTGTGTTCTGGCCAGTTGGATTGCTTCGCCTAACGTGCGCCCTTGACCTGCTTGCCATGTAGCTAGCGCCTCGGTTGCCAGCAAATCGTCCTTTTCTTTAGTCGCTTGGTCCTGACCAGAAGGCGCTGTCGCAAGTGCTTTCCACCTTTCTTGCAAGGCTCGCAGTTCAGAACGAGTCCGACTTAGGTCAGTCAGCCGACGGTCAGTGTCGCGCACAGAATCAAGCTGCGATTTGAGCTGGACAAGATCAGTAGCGGCGGTGACGATTGTAGGGGCTTCGTCCAGAGTTATAAACGATGATTGCAACGCCTCGTTCAAACTGATTAATCGTTCGTTGGCTATTTTTGTTGCTTCCACGATTGCTAAGTCGGTGCGCCCACTTTCTTCCTCTAATGACGTCTTAGTTTTCTCTAGACTGACGAAATCAGGCACCAGCTTGCGTACACGCGTTACATTGAACGCATGGTCCAGGCCATCAATCAATGCATCTAGTGGGTCGAGACCTAGTAATTCTTTTACGAACAGAGTCAATGGCGAAGCTGGTCCAGTATTTTTAGCGTTATAAACTTCTAGCAGCCGGCCTAGCGTCGCCTGAGGCAAGTAACAGCGCTCCGCAAAAAAACGCGCACTTTTATCATCTAAGACAGGCGTTGGAATAAAGCTATTGTCAGAGAATGACAGTTTTCCGGACGTATTGCCGACGCCACCTGGGGGGGCGGTAGTGGTGAGCTCGATGGTGCCACCGCCACTGTCGAGTGTGCTTAGATACGCCTGATATCCAGAGCCGTTAGCTGCAAGGTGAGCTATTTTCCCAGTTAGGCCAAGTTCGATTGCAGAAAGCACACTTGTCTTTCCCATGCCGTTTGTTCCGTGGATCAACACGACCTGAGCATCAAGTGGTATGTCAATCTTGCCTCGTATACTTCGGAAATTTTCTATGGTGAGATGACTCAGCCTAGTGCTCATGTTTTATCCCCCTTGTCGGATAAGGCGGTATCGATAGAACTTGTGATGGAATCGGCCAATACTGTTTCTACCGCAGCCTTGCCATGCAATGCAGCATCCACAACTGATTTCATGAATTCGTTTCCGGTAAGCGCTGGAGTGGCGACACTAAGATCCGTTGCCCAATTAAGCATTGCCTCAATTGAAGATTGCTGAACTAAGGGCAGCAATACAGACAGCCACTCACGTATGGAATTAACTGCGTTTGGACCTACTGGTGAGCCAATCGGAAGGACTCGGGATACTTTACTGATTGCTTGAACCGTTTTAGAGTGCGGATTCCCTGATGTGAGAACCGCAGTGACAGGTCTTTTCGATCCTATCACGTCGAGAGCACGCGTTAGCGCCATTACTTTTCTGGTAGCCATCTCATCGAAGTTATTGTCATTGAGGTCGATAACAATAACAAGATCATTAGCTCGATCAGTACCGACGAGTGCGTGCGTAAACTCGAAGGGAAGAGTGCCAACCTTGAATGGCTTAGGCAGTTGGCGATAGCCGCCCTCCTTTGTGAGAATTTCGAGAACGTGGTCAGAGGTCCTCATAATCCTAGCTCTCCTCGAAATTGATCTCGTAGCTTTGCGAGGTCATCAGCACTATTCAGTAGTGGGCCAAAAGCGATATAGCGTGGTCCTAATGTGCCGGTACGCATAGTAGCACTCGGATTTCGCTGCTGCCGTCCAGAGATTTTCCCGGAGCAGACGATGACTGCGTCGGAATCCGTTTCGTCAAACGCACCAGTATCGAGAAGGCTTGTCACCGTAGCGTCATTGGCTGCGAAGAAAACCCGAGCGGTTGCGTTCGTCGAAGTAAGCCGAAGCGCTCCGGTTGTTGGAAGTGAAGGATCATCTACTGAGCATGTCCAGTTTGTTGCTTGTTCTTCCATTCCGATGAGTCCCAAAGCTACAGCGGCCTCTTGCTGTCCTGAGCTTTTCAAAGCGAGCTTGTTGGCCAGCCGATGTGCTGGCTCGGTATCGATTGGAAAATAGGGCTGGACACCAACATCACTACTCCCATTTTGAAGCTGATGGCGCGCACGAGCTAGGTTTGCCGCTATCGATCTTACAAGCGCAAGTCTGTCCGCATTTCCTGCCTCCGCTATACGGTTGCGCAGTATTTTAAGCCCATCAGCAATAGCTGCGCGTGATGGTAAGTCGAGATTGGGGGCCGGAGCGACGCTAGCAAGGATTTCTAGTTTTGCAGTTAGAACATGGAGAAGTAAGCCAAGAAGCAGTGGCTTCGCATACGCCTGGAATCGAGCAGCTTCACATATCTCGTCACGGTGCGCTTCATATTCTGCTTCTCCGTAAGCTCCGATCAGGACGTTTTTCTGGTCATCCCCCAACTCCTGCGCGGAAAAAACAATCGGACTAGGTTTGTCAGTCCATTTCCATCCCTTCACCTCGTTCATAGACGCGAAGAGATGCTTGATGTTTTCATCTTGTGCGGACATGCCAATCATAAGCGTTTTGCGCCTTTGAACGAGAGCGCTCAGCTGATCGCGAGTGATCTTAAACGTTGCGTTACTCTTCCAGCCTGTGATCTGAGCAGTACGAGCAACCAGCAGTGGTCGATATTCAACCTCATTATCGATAGCTCTTAGTGCGCAGCCGTGGAATTTGTAAAGATTAGCCGCTGCCGCAGGGTTGCGAACCTCCGCGCCAGTTACCACAATTTGATAGAACGTTTTGTCATATCCAAGTTCCTGGATAGCTGCTTCAAGTAAGCCATCCCAGTTAGCAGTGGCGAGTTCAGAGACAGCGCCCTCCAGAGCAAGCATTCCAATCGCAAGATGTTCAGCATCCGGCTGTTGAGCACTGAAGGTTTTCGGAAAATCCAAACCCACCCAAAGCAGGAAGTCTAGCTTTTCGCCAGGTATTTCAACGGACAAGACTGCTGAATACTGATTCCACAAGCGCTTCAATAAGTCCTTAAAGCATGGCCAACTCGTCGCTGGCTGTGCGTAGTCGATTTGTGCCTGCTCTGCCGCCGAAGGGGCCGCCATGCTAATAATCTTATCGAGGGCCGCTCTATATCCGCATGCTGGTACCGGCGTAACTTTTTTCTGCAGAAACTCAATCAGCGTGGCGAGGACGCCATCCAGTCCAACAACTCGTTCACGCGAAATGCCTGATCCTAGCCAAAATGCATACTCACCTTGAGCGGTCCCCTTGCTTAGCCCCGAGAATTGAGTGTCAAAGAGCGCGAGCGTTTCCCTGACGGAAATGGATGCTGCTGTCGGCAATTACAGGCTCCTTGAGTTATGTTTGAGCAAGAGTAGATTGCTATTAAATAACATCCTACGTTATCACATAGGCAATGGCAAGACAATGAATGGAAAAAGTGTTTCGTAACTCGACGGTGCAGCATTAGCTGCACAACAGGATGCCAGTAGTACCGTGAGATGTAAATCTTTGTATGGCAGTCTTCGAGATATCTCGTTAAAATTAGATTGCCATATGGCAATTCAACTAAGAGGGATTTATGGAATCTGTTGCAAAGTGGGGTGGCATCATAGCTCTCGCGTTAGCTGCTGGACTGCGTTTCCTCATTACTAAAGCTGCTGGGGTTGAGTTCATGTCCTGGTGGTTGTTTGCACGCTGGGAGTTGTGGATTTATTGCGGCGCCTTGTTCTTTATTGGGGTCACATTCTGGCACTGGTTGCTACGAAACCGCTGCCCGAGTTGTGGCGAAGGCAATGCGAGTTATCGAGGTAAGGAAGAAGGCCGTAGCTGGGTAGGTCACGACGATAAGGATCGCACAGTGACTCGGACTGAAGTCCTTCATCACTATCAATGCCTCTACTGTCGTCCTCGCGAAGTTACATGGGTTATCAAAGAAATTGCAACTCGTCGCTAAAGGCACTTTCACAAAAATTTACGTAAATACCCTGAAGGAAATCTATGCTTCAAATTATGAAGGGTTTCAACGGTCAGTCTGCAAGGAATTCCCATGTTGGGGATCTGAACAGATTTTTACGTAATGTTTTGGTAGAAGTCGCAGCAGAGAATTATCGGCAAACAATGTTCGAGATGATGGCAGTCACTTCTGGAGGCAACATGGAGGGACGCTTTGACTTGGACCCACCGCTTAGAGCCAATGAACGCGTCATGTCTGGGCTGTTTGCCACCGCAATTTCGCGAGTAGCATCGCGCTCTAGGACTGAGGTCCGGATTGACCGCTCAGACAGGGAACAAAGTCTAGCTGCAATTGAGAACAAGAACGAAGGTGATCTGTCCCCGGGTGCCAAGCATGGACGTGTTGATTTTTTGGCTTGGTACGGAGGGCGAGTCATAGCGGTCGAACTGAAAATGGTCGGTATGAATTGCGAGTCGCCTGCTGTGACGAAGCAAATCAGGGACCGCTGGGCCAAGGTTCTAGATCAGGCCGGCACTGCTCAAAATTACCTCCGTGCACGCCAGCGCGAGGACATCAAGCGTTACCGAGCTCCCATTTCTATCGCACTAATGGTTGTCGTCGGACGCCGGAATGCCGATAGAGCAAAATTCACTGATCTAAATAAAGATCTGAGAAAAATGCAAAACGCCTGTGCTACTAAGCTCGCAGAACTAACGCCCAAACCGGTTTTTCGTGCGATTTACACTTTTCCTGAGGAGTTCAGAGGTGTGGTGCCGAGACCTAAAGGCGTTAGCAAACCCGTGGATGGAAGAGCAGTCTACACTCCATTTGTGTTGTTCATTGCGAAAGCAGCCGTGAACTCTAGAAGTTAAGGGCTGGTGATTACGATCATCACGGCACGCAAGCCAGTACTGGTATGTTACCGCTAAAGAGATCTACCAGTTGTCGATATTTAGAAGTTACGAGGAACTCAAGATGCATGATCCAACCTTACCGAGCCGAGACATGTTCAGCAATGATCCTGGGGGTTATAGTCGTTCAGCCTGGATGCGCTGGGCAATGCTAGCGGGGGCTCACGGAGCTGAGATTGATCCCTTTAAAGCGCCGACCAGCGAGGACTTAAAGAATCCTATCTTATGGCTGGCTCAGGCTGAAGCAATGACTCAAGCTGCAATCGTTCTCTTAAAGCATGAGCCAGCCTTTGAAAATTCACCTGTTGAAATTCGAGGGATCTGTGACACTCAATACTGCGCTGTGGCACTGATGTTAGTCGGGTATAGTTTGGAAGTGTGTTTGAAAGCTATGATTATTTTGCGCGATGGTATTGATGCATACTCAGTATCCGAGCGGGATTATCAGCATCACCAGCTTCGCAAGCTAGCGAGCTTTATCAAAGAGCTTAACATTAAAGACCTAGCTATCTTGGAACTGTTGACGCATTTTGTTTATTGGGCGGGCCGATACCCAGACCCAGGTAGAAGAGGTATCGGTAAGCATGAAGAGGTATTTAAACTGTCGGAAGAGCATCAAATTTCTGCAAATGATCTTTTTAATCTGGCGGCGAGAGTAATGGCTCATGTAAGGACATTGGTCGCTTGATTGGGTTTCAATTCCCTCTTTTTTAGGGTGTTGGTTGCTTGATTTTGGTAGTGTTAATTGTGTGTTTTCGATAGCTAACGACTTGAACGGTGCTGCGTATATCGTGGCTTCTGTAAGGTGCAAAACACGCTTACATGCCTTCACACGCTACGCCACGATAGCACGGTCAGCTAGCGAATATCGCTTCCGCCCCTAATCCGTCGTCGGTCTGTAAGTGAAGGCTTAGTGCTTTTTCAGGCCAAGTTGATCATTCCTGAGGAGATGTCATACAGGCGCTTCGGGGCAGAGGCCACCGATTCCCAATAATCGGGACGAGGTTGCTGCTGGAGTCAAGGAAAACGCGCGAATAGTCGCCGGCTTTGGTCGGTGCCCCTATGTCCTTCGTCAGACAGTGACCAGCGGTGTGCGCAATATTCCGCAACTTGATTTTGCACTAGACGCGTATCGCCGGACTTGCAGGTGCTGCATGCGCACTACGACCTCCGAGTTCTGGCCAGTTGCAGATGTTCGTGCCCCTTATCACACTGACCTGAACTAACTCTGCATTGGCTCAAGTATGGAGTCTGTCGAGTACCAATAGATCGTCCTAGCTGCAAAGGAGACTTCTCGTAGGTAGACCATCGCGAATTTGGATTATAATTAAACTCTAATTTATTGATGGAGAAAGATGTGCGGAAGTCAAATGCGGAAGCGGCTGAAACTCGTAGACGAATTTTGGCAACTGCATCTGGTCTATTTCTAAAGAACGGTATCGCAGAAACCGCAATCGCAGACGTGATGGTTGCTGCGGGACTCACTCAAGGGGGCTTCTATCGTCATTTCGAGTCCAAAGAACATCTCGTCGCAGAGGCGAGCTCGGCGGCCTTCGATTTGATATTAAACACTTTTGACTCCGTCACTGTTGGCAAGTCTCCTCGGGATGCTGTCGATCTGATAGTGCATTGCTATTTGCACCAACATCAAAATCCTGAATCGAGTGTTTTATGCCCTATGGCAAATTTGTCCAGCGAAATTCGTAATGCGGACGAACTAATCAAGAATGTCGTAACGGAAGGCTATCACCGCTTCGTTAAGATGTTTGCTGCTTACTTAATTCGATTGGATTATGGAGACTACATGGGAATTGCAGAGGCGATTGTAGCTGTCCTCGTCGGCGCGGTATCCCTGTCACGTCTAACCTTGGAGTCCGATCTGTCGTCGGCAATTCTGGATAACGCAAAAAATACGGTGAACTTGATACTGGAGAGTGCTACTCGCGGTCGTGATCGTCACAAAGCGACAACGTGAGCTGCTACCTACTAGCTAGGTAGGAATTGGTTTCGCTTTTTACGGCCCGCTCATAATTTGCAACAACCCCCTCTCGTTTCATGGCACTTAGCACCTCCACCAGACGTGGTGCTAAAGCGGCGTTTTTCTGGTTCAGATATGCATGGAGTCTGACCCGTTGCACAGTACCCGATCTGTAGATGCGTTGATCTTGCAACAGCGGGTTTGTCTTCATTTCCAAGCTTACGCGCTCGTCGAAATCGATGTAGACATCTGTGCGCCCTAAAGCCAATTTCCGCAAGCCCTGCGTGGTGTTATTTATCGTCGACACCTGTCCATTTGGAACGAGGTTTGCCATACCCGCTTCGGCAACATGGATGCCCATTCTGTATTCAAAACGATGCCCTGAAGAATTGAACGAACTCCAGCCGAACGTCTTGATACTGCCATCTCGAACATACGCGGCCAAAGTCCGAAATTGAGACACCTCGTCGATACGCAATAGACTGGGATGAGCGATGCCATATTCAGTGCTGCGCTCCAGCTCTCCATCAATCAGGCCTAACTCTATCAACATAGTGGCTCGCAGCGGCGGCAACGGCATCACGACCAAACGGTAGCCAAGGCGATGAAAAGCTTCAGAATAAATCTGCGCGTTCAAAGAGAGTGGCTTTCCCATCGACATTGGTGCCAACGTCGACATGACGATAGTACGCTCAACTCGCTCTGTCGGACCGGCTGCGTCCGCTAAATCCGGTAACAGTAAGAACAAAATGAGTGAACAGCGGCGCGAGAATTTCATGACATCCCTCCTCACAACTAGATGCGTTCGAAGCTGGGCCACCATGGGCAAGATAGTGACCCGGCTTCTTCAACCCTATTATTGTGGCGGTGTACTCCAACCGCCCCCCAATGATTTGTACAAGGTAATACGATTCTGTAGTTCAGTTAGGCTAGTACGTATTGTTTGCTGCTGGGCCGCAAATAAAGTTCGCTGAGCGTCAAGATATTCGAGATAGCTCGCTTCACCGCTTTCATAACGCAGCTTTGCCAAATCGTGACGCACATGCTCCGCATGCTCTTGGGCTTTGACAGCACGTAGTTCATCATATAGGGTTGCGTGCCCCGCTAATGCGTCAGCTACCTCCCGGAACGCGATTTGTACAGTCTTTTCATACTGTGCCACCGCGATATCGCGGTCAGCCAAAGCGACACCTAGATTGGCGCTATTGCGGCCACCATCAAATATCGGCAAGGAGATCAATGGTTGAAAGCTCCAGGCGCGACTTCCTGAATCAAACAAGCCACTCAGCTCATTGCTGGAAGAGCCAAAAGCACTTGTCAAACTGATGCGAGGGAAAAAGGCAGCGCGAGCGGCACCGATATTTGCATTAGCTGCCCGTAACAACGCTTCCTGCTGGCGGATGTCAGGACGTGAGTTCAGTAAGTCGGATGGTAGCCCGGCCGGCAAAGCCGAAATGGCCTCGCTGTCCCAAGTCTTATTTACATCAGGCAGCAATGCGGCTGGCACCGCGCCACCTATCAACACCACCAGCGCGTTCTCATCCAGGGCACGCTGACGTTGCGCCTGCAGCACTGCGACCTTCGCGGCCGCCAGCAACGATTCGGATTGACGTAGGTCATAATCCGAAGTGGCGCCGGATGCACGCAGTTCGATCTGGCGTTGATGTGAGGCGTCACGGCTGCTCAGCGTCTGTCGGCTCAACGCAAGTAGATGCTCGTCTGCCAGTACGGCTTCATAGCTGTAGGCTACCTGTGCTACCAAGCTGATTTGCGCTGCGCGCTGACCTTCCTGGGTGGCGGCGAAGCGTTCCAGCGCCGCGCCGGACAGATTGCGTACTCGCCCGAATAAGTCCAGTTCAAACGCGCTTAAGCCCAAACCTGCGGTGTAACTGGTGAACGTACCACCGTGGCCACCAGGAGCTACCAAGTCGGGGACCTGTTGCCGTGAACCGCTCAAGCCTAGGTTGATGTTCGGAAGTCGATCGGCAGACTGGACCTGATACAGGGAGCGGGTGCGCTCGATATTCAGCGTCGCCACGCGCAGGTCACGATTACGTTCCAATGCCACACCGATCAGCTGCTTCAGCTGTTCATCCTTGAAAAAATCCTGCCAAGGCAGATCGTGAGGGGCTGTGCCTTCCTCCTTTTTTTGCATTGCGACCGCAGCTGGCCAGGCCTCGGCTACTGGCGAGATTGGGCGTTCATAGGTTGGCGCGAGAGAGCAACCTGCCAACAACATGGCAATCAGTACCGAGCTACGGCTTATTTTTTGAATGATGGTCATGCTGCCTCCATGTCGATAACCTCAGCCGCCGGAGCGGGGTGTTTACTTACCTTGAACCACAGCGAATACAGCGCGGGAAGGAACAGCAGAGTCAGGACCGTACCCACGCCAACGCCACCAATCAACACATACGCTAGCGGCCCCCAGAAACTAGAGTGAGTCAGCGGAATGAAAGCTAGCATGGCGGCAGCAGCGGTTAGAATCACGGGCCGTGAACGGCGCACAGTCGATTCGATTACCGCCTCGTATGGAGTGAGACCAGCGTGCAGGTCATGCTGGATCTGGTCCACGAGGATGAGCGTATTGCGCATCAATATTCCAGCCAATCCGATCAGGCCCAGGATCGCGTTAAAGCCAAACGGCTGGTGGAACAGTAGCAAGGTCGGTACTGCGCCTACGAGACCCAGCGGCGCTGTGGCAAACACCATCCACATAGTGGCGAAGGAACGTACCTGAATCATGATCACGGTCAGCATGAGAATAATCATCAGTGGGAAAAGTTTGGCCAGCGCCGCGTCGGCCTTGGCACTTTCCTCGACCGCACCACCGGTATCAATGCGATAACCTGCTGGCAGGCCGGTCTTGATTGTCTCCAACGTAGGCAGAATTTCCTTTGTCACGTCCGGAGGCTGGGTACCGTCCTTGATATCGCCCTGAACAGCGATATAGGTTTCGCGGTTATAGCGTTTCAAGACCTCATCTTCTGTGCTGGTTTCCAGATGTGCCACCTGCGACAACGGGATGGTGGCACCACTGTCGGTGGTCAACGTGAGGTTGTGGATATCGGCCAGATTGGTGCGCTCCGCGTGCGGGCTACGGAGCAACACATCCACAGTGCGCAAGCCTTCGCGCACCTGCGTTGCAGGAATACCGTTCAACATGGCCTGCAACTGGTTGGCAGCGTCGCGAGGCGACAGGCCTACTTGACGCAAACGCTCCTGGTCCAATGCAAGGTGCAGCGACGGAGTCATATTCCCCCAGTCTAGGTGTACATCGCGCATATTCGGGTTTTTCGCCATGACCGTGCGCACTTGCTCTGCAATCTGACGAACCTGGTTCAGGTCTGGACCAACCACGCGGAACAGCACGGGATAAGGCACTGGAGGTCCAAACAGAAATTGGCTGACCCGCACGCGGGCTTGTGGGAAACGTCCGTCGGCAATCATCGCGCGGATTTTCTCCTTGAGAATGTCACGCTCATGGGGGCCGGCTGTCAGGACAATCATCTGCGCAAATGCTGGGTTGGGCAATTCTGGGTTCACCGACAGGAAAAACCGTGGCGTTCCCTGGCCCACATAGCTCGACACAATTTGCGCTTCCGGCTCTTTACGTAAAGCAGTCTCGATTTGGCGCACGGCGGCGTCAGTTGCGCTGTACGAGCTTCCAGGCGGAAGATTAACTTCCAGCGTTAACTCAGGGCGTTCTGAATTCGGGAAGAACTGCTTCTGCACACCGCCCATGCCAACAACCGCCAACAGGAATATGCCAACTGTGATCGATGCAGTAACCCATTTATGATCGACGCACCAGCGTACCAGCGTGCGCAAGCGCTGATAGTTGGAGGTATTGTAGATGGCATCGTGGCCGCCAGCTTTGGCCGGAATATCGGGCAGCATCTTGACGCCCATATAGGGAATGAACAGGACCGCTACGACCCACGATGTAATCAGTGCGAAGGCCACGACCCAGAAGATATTCCCAGCGTACTCGCCAGCAGTGGAGCGCGCGAAGCCAACTGGGAGAAAGCCGATGATGGTCAGTAGCGTGCCCGACAACATCGGCGCTGCAGTGGCAGTCCATGCGTAGGTAGCGGACGCTACACGGGTGAGCCCCTCCTCCATCTTCACGACCATCATTTCAATGGCAATAATCGCATCGTCCACCAGTAAGCCAAGCGACAGGATCAGTGCACCAAGCGTGATGCGATCGAAATCACGCCCGGTCACCAACATGATGACAAACACTGCCCCCAGTGTCAGCGGAACAGCCGCCGCAACGACAATACCGACGCGCCAGCCCAGCGTTACAAGGCTGACGGCGATCACTACCGCCAGAGCGACCACGAACTTAATCATGAACTCGTTGATGGCAGCTTTGATAGCCTGTGACTGGTCGGCGACTTGGTTCAGTTCAATGCCGGTCGCCAGTTCGGAGCGCAGCGCCGCTTGCATGCCGCCCAGATCATGACCCAGCTGTAAACCGTTGTATCCGTGCTTCATTACCACGCCCAGTACCAGCGATGGTTCACCTTGCGTGCGTATGGTGAAGCTGGCGGGGTCCTCATAACCGCGTCGCACGGTAGCGATATCTCCCAATTTCAACGTGCGATCAACCCCAACCACGGGGATGGCCCTGACAGCGTCCAAGCTGTCGATGGCACCATCCAGACGCAGCTGCACGCGCGGCCCCGCGGTCTCCACAAAGCCTGCCGAGGTCACGTTATTTTGCTTACCAAGCGCATCGATGATGGCCTGTGCTTTAATGCCGAGGGTAGCAAGGCGTTCGTGCGAAATCTCGACGAAAATCCTTTGCTGCTGCTCGCCCAGAATGTTCACTTTCTGCACTCCTGGCACACGCAGCAGGCGTTGGCGGATATCTTCCGCTTTTAGTACCAGCTCGCGGTGCGGGAGCTTGTTTGCGGACAGTGAGAAAAGCGAGAAATAGATGTCCGAGTACTCGTCGTTAATGAATGGCCCGTTGACCCCGTGCGGTAGATAGGCAACCTCATCACCCAGCTTTTTACGGACCTGGTAGAACTGTTCTTCCACCATCTTGGGGCGTGTATCATCTTTTAGATACAACTTCATGGTAACGAGGCCGGGACGTGAGATTGTTTCCACACGGTCGTAGGCTTCCAATTCCTGCAACCTCTTTTCCAATCGGTCAGCAACTTGCGTCTGCATCTCCTGTGCGGTCGCACCGGGCCAGCTAGCTGCGACAGTCATGACTTTGACCACAAAGCTCGGGTCCTCTGCACGCCCTAAACGGAAGAAAGCAAAGATGCCGGCCACACTGATGGCGACGATCATGAACAGCGTGATAGCGCGTTCGCGCACCCCGAACGCGGAGAGATTAAATCCGCTCATGAGCCGCTCCCATTCTTGGTTTCAACCAGCAACTGTACCTTTTGGCCTGTCTTGAGGAGATGGCCTCCGACTGCCACCGCCCGCTCACCAGCCATCAGGCCCTGTGATAGATAAGCCTGCTCTTCACCCAGTTGCGACACTTGCACCGGACGTAGCGTAATGGTGGAGGTTTTGCTGTCGATGACCCACACACCGGGGCCATGTCCCTGGTCGGTCAGCGCGCTGATCGGGACCACAATGTCCGCAGATGCGGCGCCATCAATGCGTACTGTAACGGTGGCGCCTAATGGCGCCTGGCTGGCACTGCCACCTAGTGTGTAACGTGCCAGAAAGGTGCGGGTTTGTGGGTCAGCAACGGCCGCTAGTTCGCGCAGTGTGGCCGAAACCGGTTTGCCGGGATCGCTATAAAGCGTGGCGCTTGCTGGGCGCTTGGCCAGCGCCAGTTCCTGCTCGGGCAGATAAATCAGCGCTTCGCGCGCACCTTGGCGCGCGAGCTTCACGACAGCTTGGCCGGCGCCTACCACTTGGCCGACATCCGCAGGGACGTCCAGAACGACACCATCCATGTCCGCGACCAGCACCGCATAGTCACGTTGATGTTCCGTTTCTCGCGCCCTTGCGGTTTCTGCCTTAGTCTGGGCGATCGCGGTGTCTGCGGCTGCTTTGGATTGCTCGTATGCTTGGGTTGAGATGGCCCCATTGTTCAACAAATTACGTAGTCGCGCTTCCTCCGCCACGGCCTGAACTTGGCGTGCTTGGGCGGCATCGACAGCAGAACGTGCCGCGGCCAATGCCAGATCGTAATCGACGGCGTCGATGCGCATTAACGGCTGTCCCTTGTGCACAACTTGCCCAGGATCTACCAGACGTTCCACGATCTTTCCGTTTACCCGGAACCCAAGATTGCTTTCCGTGCGGGCATGGACTACACCAGTGAAATTGGCACCACCGGCATTGGCCGCTTGCGCGGTGAACCAAGCAACCTTGGGCGGGCTCGCCTGTGGTTGCTCAGGATGGCTGCATGCGGCAAGGCCCAACAGGAGCGCCGCGCCGAAGATGCGAGGAGGTGAAAATGTCGTTTTCATAATTTTCCTGAAAATTGAATTAGAGTTCATATAACCACTAAATTTAGAGTACATCTGAACTCTATAAATTTCAAGTCTTTTTTCTGTCCATATGCCTACTCCTCTTTAAGCCTGGTCGGCACCATGAGTTGCACCGTGCGCCTGGCGTTGCCAAGAATGACCCGAGCAGCTTCGGGGGTTACCGCCAGTTTTGCTAACATTACGGCCCCAACCATCGTAGCGACGATGGCTTCAGCCAGCTTCGATGGCTCTGCAGCACCAAGCTCGATGGCCAGTGCGGCAAAAAATTCCACCAGACGCTGATAACCTGTCATTGCCGCGTCTCGAACCAGCTTGTCGGACCGGCGCAGTTCACTTCCCAAGTTTGGTAGTGGACACATGTCCTCTGCGCCTGTACTGCCGACCTGGTCAAGATAGAGCGCGACGACAAGGTCAAGCGCCTCTGACGGGTTCTTGCCGTCTACCGCAGCACTGAAATAGTCAAACATCCGATCATTTGCAGCGATGTTTGCTTCGGCAATCAAATGTTCTTTGGATTTGAAGTGGCGATAGAAGCCTCCTTGAGTCAATCCCACCGCCGACATGATGCTGGCGATGCCTGTCTCGGCCAGCCCATTTGCCAAAAACATCCTCGTAGCGGTCCTCACTATTCGCCTACGAGTATCCAACGTCTCGATCTTTGACTTTTTCATGATTTTTCACTCCACTTTGCTATTTTTCTTGCCGCACTTAGAGTTTTAGTATAATCTATTTTTAGATTCTGATTGAACTCTAAATTCAAAGGTGAAGCCATGAAGACATTTCAGTTAACCAATAAAGTGCACGTCGGTGCGCAGCCGGATCATCGCGACTTAGCTGTTCTCAAAGAGCAAGGCGTGCGCACCGTGATTGACTTCCGTATGCCTGCCGAGACAGGGGACACCAATCGCGAGGTGGTGATGGCAGCGGGCATGCAGTACGTGAATATCGCTGTCGATAAACACGCGCTCTCAACCTTGTCGCTCGATCAACTCCAAAATCAACTGCAACAGGATTCCGGGCCGTACTTGCTGCACTGTGCAAGTGGCGCGCGCGCATCCGTTATGTGGGCCTTGCACCAGGCTAGAGAACACGAGTGGTCGTACTTGGCGACTCTGCAAGCCATTCAGACTATGGGGACTGACGTCAGCCAGTCACCAGAGTTTCTCAGCTTTATTCGTGATGTCACAGCGAACCACAAGCATTCCAATTCTGCTCAATAAGGGGAATCACCATGTCCAAGTCTTTAGTCGTTGTAGTGACCGGCGTTTCGTCCGGTATTGGCCGCGCTACGGCACAACAATTTGCTGAAAGTGGCTGTGAGGTTTACGGCACAGTGCGCGCTATTGAACGCGTCGATCCGCTGCCAGGAGTCACACTAATAGAAATGGATGTTCGCGACACCGAGTCCGTGACTCAGGCGATGCAGAAGATCGTTAAACTTGCCCGGCGCATTGATGTGCTCGTAAATAATGCGGGGGTGTCGCTCGTCGGCGCAGTAGAGGAAACTTCGGTGTCTGAAGCCCAGTCGATGTTTGACGTAAATGTGTTTGGTGTATTGCGCACAACGCAAGCCGTGCTTCCTCAAATGCGCCAGCAAGGAAGCGGAAAAATTATAAATCTCAGCTCCGTATTGGGATTTTTACCCGCGCCATATATGGGTTTGTATTCGGCATCTAAGCATGCCGTTGAGGGGCTCTCGGAGAGCCTGGATCACGAAGTGCGCCAGTTTGGTGTGCGGGTGATATTGGTCGAGCCATACTACACCCGCACCAACTTGGACCTTAACGCGCCAAAAGCAGCTTCCAAAATAAGCGATTACGACGAAGAGCGGCGGGCCGCTTCTGACGCAGTCGCCAATCACGTGAACAACGCACCGGCACCAGACTCGGTAGCAGTTGCTATCGTAGAAGCAGCTCTTGGTCCGTGGAAGATGCGCCGGACACCGAAGGGACAAGCCTCTTTGCTAAGCAAGCTGCGTCGCTTCATGCCCGCAGGGCCGGTCGACTCTGCGATCCGCAAAGGACTGAATCTGAAAAAGCTGTGAGCGCTGCTCATGTACAACTCATAAAGGAGCCTATATTGTATATAGACTGGTCTCATTTCACGCCATGGACCGCGCTGGCTGGCGGTCTATTAATCGGCGTATCGGTCGCACTACTTATCTTGTTCAATGGTCGAGTTGCCGGCATTAGCGGGATTCTCGGTGGTCTATTGAGACCAGTTCGCAGAGACATCGGCTGGCGGATAGCATTTCTGGCTGGGTTGGTTATTGCTCCATTGGTCTACGGCCTTTACGAACCGCTGCCAACGATTCACATTCAAGCAAGCACAATCCAATTAGTTTGCTCTGGTCTGCTGGTTGGCATCGGTACCCGATACGGCGCCGGCTGCACTAGCGGTCATGGAGTTTGTGGATTGTCGCGCCGCTCGCCCCGCTCATTTGTTGCCACCGCCGCCTTCATGCTCGCTGGCTTTGTTGCTGTTTATATTTTGCGTCATGTGGTTCTTTAAGTTTGAAAGGTATCCAATGCAACTTTTGAGTTCACTTATGGCTGGTTTAGTTTTTGGCCTAGGTCTAATCGTTTCCGGCATGACCGATCCGGAAAAAGTACAAGGCTTTTTGGATTTGAAGGGATGGTGGGACCCCTCACTGGGATTGGTTATGCTCGGGGCAATCCTCGTCGGATCGATTGCTTTTCAGCGCGCATCAAAGCGAGAGCGTTCGTTTCTAGGCGATGTCATGCAGCTGCCTATCGCGAGTAATATCGAACGCCGCTTGGTTCTGGGTAGCCTGATGTTTGGTGTGGGCTGGGGTCTGGCAGGCTTCTGTCCGGGCCCGGCACTTGCCTCGCTACTAAGCGGCGGCAGCAAACTGATGATATTCACTGCCGCGATGGTTGTAGGCATGGCAGTCTTCGAAGCGCTGGAACGAAGAAAAGCCGCTCGTCAAACGCTCAGCGAACCCCAAGCATAATATTCGCAACTGCACTGGACTCATCGATCTGGGGCCAGTGCCCTGCATCAAGAACGTGCAAGACTCCTTGCCGAACTTGAGAGCACATATACTCCGCAACCGTGACATGTAGGTACGGATCGTTACGCCCCCACACAAAAGTGAATGGTACATGTGAACGTCGCAATTCAACCAGGCGTGCAGTATTTGACGCGACCTCATCACCAAGCTGATAAGTCATTTGAGCAAACGCAGGCCCTGCGCTCGGCTGCTGGCGGAAGTTTTCATCAATGACCGGCCCCAGTAATTCCTGATAGCGACGTTTCTGTTGCTCCGTCAAATCAGCACTCATACGCTCCCTCTGAAAATTGAGAAGCCAAGCAAATTGTTCTGGACTGCGCAAAAAGTGCTGCTGCAGTGCCTTCAATGGTTTGTGTGAAAACACCTCAATCAGCTCAGGCACAAGCAATCCTGGCGCGTCTCCATAAAACGCGTTAATCACCACAACCGCAGCAGTTTGTTGTGGATGTTTGAGGGCGAAGTTGATTGCAGCGGGGCCACCGGCGTCGTGTCCGACCGGGATCACGGTCGGCAGGTTAAGTTCTTTTGCGACCGCTTCTACGTCCGCTATTTGCTGCGCGAAGCTGTACTGCGCGTCCGCTGGTTTTTCGGATGCGCCAAAGCCGAGAAAATCTATTGCAACCACCTGACGCCCGCCAGCGACCAAATGTGGAATAAGGTCGTCGTAGATCCGGGAATTGTCAGGGAACCCGTGAAGAAGCAGAAAGGCCGGGCCATTACCAGGGAAATGACGAACATGAATCGCTCCGTTCTTCGTGCCGACGCGACGAATTTCAACGTTATGCAGTGCTGTGTTCAACTGATCAACCATAGTAGCTCCCTCATCGATGTTACCAGGCTACGCCTGGAAATGTGTTCAGCGGAATCTTCAGATAACTGCGACCGTTGGCCTCTTGCTCAGGTAAATGCCCAGCGGCGATATTTATTTGCAGCGCGGGAAGTAGTAGCTTGGGCATAGGTAATGTGCGGTCGCGTCCTTCCCGGCGAGCGATAAATTGTGCCCGGTCGCTTCCCGCCACGTGGACATTACGCGTTTTTTGCTCGGCAACAGTTGTTTCCCAGCGAGGCGAGCGGCCGTCTGGCGGATAGTCATGACCAGTAAATAGCCTGGTCGCATCAGGCAACTTCAAAATAGCAGCAATTGAGTCCCATAACTGACCTGCATCGCCGCCGGGAAAATCCGCTCGTGCGGTACCTGAATCCGGCATGAACAAGGTGTCGTGGACAAAGGCAGCATCACCTGCTAGGTACGTAACGGATGCTGGGGTGTGCCCCGGAGACGAAAGCACAGTCACGTCCAATGAGCCAATCGTGAATACTTCATCATCGAGCCACAAACGGTCCCATTGCGAACCATCTGTTAAGAGTTGCGGTAGGTTATAAATAGACTGCCATAACCGTTGTACTTCTACGACGCGCGCGCTTGTAGCAACAAGTGCTCCTGAGCGCCGCTTCATATATTGCGCCGCTGAGAAATGGTCTGCGTGTGGATGCGTTTCAAGTATCCACTCAAGAAACAGCCCCTCATCTGCTATGAACGCCAATATGGCATCGGCACTAACCGTCGCCGTTGAGCCAGATTTTTCATCGAAATCGAGCACAGGATCGATAACTGCGCAGTGCAAGGTGCTAGGATCGACAATCACGTATTGAACGCTGCCTGTTCGGTTGTCATAAAACCCGTGGACGTGGGGAGTACGCTGTGAATGCTGATCGAGCCACCTCGTCGCCTCAGAAAGGTTTAGTTGCCAATAGTCGGCCATTTTCGGAATTTCGTTTTGGGCGAGTCTTCCATCAAGTACCTCACCAATCACGTGCAAAGTTGCAGAGCGTAAGCCGCTTTTGCAGTGAGCAAGCACGCTTCCGTCGGTCCCTGCAACTGCGTCTTGAAAGGCTCGAACGTCCGCTTCAGTGATGTTTGCCAATGTTATAGGAATGAACTTATAGACCATGCCCGCAGATTGTGCTGCCTGCGCCTCGGCCTCTGGGGATGGCTGCATGGCGTCTTCGAATCCTGGTCTATTGTTGATTACCGTATCATAGCCCTCCGCTGCAAGTAGAGCGAAATCGGCGAGCATTGGCTGTGGACCAATAGATAACTTATCACTGAGCTTAATGACCGGAATCGAAGTTGAATTGCGCACACGACCTCCTATGTACGAGGGGATAAAATTTACTTTTTCTTTAATTATACGCATATGCTACTAATTTTTCGAATGCATCTTAGGAGAGAGATGTCAAAATACGATTACAATTTTTAAGAGGACTTCGGATGGTTGTTCGATGCAATTGCTATTCTTTACGCCGAGCTGCGCGGCGTGCGACTCAACTTTATGACCAACTTTTGGCACCTTGTGGCTTGAAAGCAACTCAATACATGGTGTTAGAGGAGGTTGCACGCTTGCAACCAATCTCACTTGGGGCATTGGCGAGGCAAATGATTATGGAACGAGCTACGATAGGAAAAAACATTCGACCTCTTGAATCGAGCGGATATGTGCGAGTGGTCGCTGGCGAAGATCGTCGAAGCAGAGAGGTACTGTTGACTGATGAAGGACGTCGTGTTTTGGAACTGGCTAAATACAAATGGCAGAAGGCACAGGAAATATTTGAAAGCGAAGTGGGAGAAAAGGAGTCTGACGTACTACGTCAAATGTTAAGTGAAGTGGCATCCATCGATTTCTTATCTGCCTAGCACTGCCGTCGGCTACTGGAGAATGCGGAATTTCATTCACCATTATATGAATCGATTGATAATGCATCGATCATTATATGAGCTACTGACATAGAGTGATTCAGGGACAGTCGGCCTTGGTCATCCTTAATTTGAAGGGTAGCGTTGGGCGCAAGCCGCCTATCAGGTAGGACTAGCTGGTGGAGTACGAAAGTTAACTTATTAGGTAGTCGATCTGGCTCCGGAATTTTCGCTACCTCCTGTGTCGATGACTGCAATCGTCGCCGAGATTGGAAGGAATTTCTGTACGTCTTCAGCCGAATACCCTTTGGCATGAATTGTTTTGCCGTCTGCTGTTTGAATCAGGACTTCTCGACTTTTACGAGCATCTATCCAGGCCACTATCACTTTCGCTAGGGCATTCCAAGGCATTGCATCGGACAGTGCTGAGATAGTTTCAACTATTCCTGAAGCTTGAGCCCCAGATGAAAATAGGTGTACGCGTTGGTGTTGAATGTTTGCGTCATCCAGCGCGGCGAGAAAAGAAACTTGGCTATCTTTGAATAGGGAAAGGCGAACAACGCTGACTTGCTTACTCATTGTGATCCGGAGCGAGTTAAGGTGGTGTCCATGATACCTCAAGATTTTACTTGAATCGTGCCGTGCATTTGCCAGTTGTCCTCGTATGTTTAGGTCAACCGACATGATTGAGCGTATTGGACTTCAAAGCAGACTTGGAATCTTTCGCTTCGCGACGGGACGAATATAGCGGGCTAGTGTCACATCGGAAGTATGACCCGTCTGCTCACGAATCTGATATGACTGAAGGCCCACGGTAGCAGCCTCGGTCACGAAACCTGAACGCAACGAGTGCCCTGCCACCGACTGCGCGGCGACATCGCCTTTAATTACCCGCACCGCGGACTTGACGATCAGTGCCACTGACTGCGGCGTAAGGGCCTTTTCGCCTACAATCTGATCGTGCCGATTGATCGCTCTGAAAAGTGGACCGCTCTCTATTCCAGCAATATCAAGCCAGGTTAGGAGTGCCTTAACTGGGCAGCGACTGCCTCGTGCATGCGGAATAAATACAGTGCGCCCAATACCCTCCTGATCGGTCTTTGAGCGCCGAAGAAGAAGTTCTAATCCGGTGTCGTATCGGGTGATGTCTTCGTAGCGTAACCCAACCAACTCAGATCGTCGAAATGCTCCGGCAAAGCCAATCAACAGTAGGGCCTTATCTCGCGCCGCCTTGAGCGGTAGTTGTTGATCGACGTAGACCATCATCTCTAGCAAATCATCTTTAACTAACGCTGTTACCCTGCGTTGTTTTGTTCCCATCGTTCGACGGATGCCTTGCATGGTCCGCTTGACGAGATGATCCATGACCGGCGATGGAAGATGCTTATCAATATGCGCCCGGTGGATGGCGATTAAGCGGTGCTGTAGAGTTGCCACCGCATTTGTACTGGCAAAGTTCGCCAAGTATTCAGCAACCATCTTCGCAGTCGCTGGGATCTTGCCGCCATTCATTCGGAAGTGCCGTATGTCCGCGTCGTATGACCGTGTGGTGGCGTCAGATTGCGCTGCCGCCGAGTAAGTGGCAACCAATACTGACGAAGCAGCCAGCGGCGTTTCAAGCGCTGCCTTCGTGCTTTCAGGCTTTGGCGTTTTGGAAGATACAGCTGCTGACTTTTTCATGCATATTTCCTTTGTTGGATGCCATCCGAAATGGCCGGCCTAGTGCTTGAATCTGGCGGCGCTAGGCCACCATCTATGTTCTTATGGTTTAGCTAGGGGAAGCGAGCTCGCGATTTCTGGCGCATAGTCGTAGGTAAGTTGGCGGCAGCGGCCTGAAATCTTGTGTGCGACAGTTGCGAGGTCATTGAGCTCTGCCACGAGCCAGCCTAATGACTCGACAACATCAGCAAGTTCCTCCTCACCAAACGGATCTGTAGCAGCTCTTGCTAATAGCCGGCCAACTGCTGCAGTCCCAATGTGGATGATCAGAAGTGCAGCATCACCAGCGTCTGCCAGTTGTACAAGCAAGGCCGGGTCTGCTGCGCCGTAATCCACTTCTGATTCTGTGGTGAGCGGAAGATGTGGCATTAAGAGCAGAAGGTTGCAGATAGCGTATGCCGATGGCGGAAAGTCTTGTCCGGGGTCAGATGTCCTAGTCATGTTCAATACTCCGACGGCAGCAGCAGTGTGGTGGAGGAGCGGTCAGCTTCCGTGATTATCCAAAGTCGCTCCTTCGCGACGTCATAGCTGGATAAGATGCGAAGTCCGTGCTCGATGGCAAACAGGTTTTCTTTAGCATCAGCAGCACAGATGCTGCCGAAGTCCCCTTGGTGATGCCGAGTGAGATAAGTTGTAGCGTTGATGCCGTGGCGATCTAGCAGATCAAGTGCGCCAGGAGTCGCCAAAAGCATTCCGAGTTTAAATAGCGGCCTGAACTGTGGCGTATCTGAGGTAGTAGGTTTCACTACCGATGAGTGGTCTTTCATAATCGTTCCTTGGTCGGACCGTCAAAGTACGGGCGTGCAAAGGCCTGCGCTTAGAGCACGGTCTATAAATGACGGGAATAACGGAAGTGCAGGCAGATCAGCTGGGAGGCCGACCTTTGCATGCACTGGAGAAGAGCCTACGGCCGCTATACGTTGCGACCGTAGACAGGAGCATGTTCAGCAGAGGGCTTGAGCAAGCCTCTTGCTAAACGCGGTTCAGTGATTGATCAGATTGCCGTACAACGTGTAGAACTGATTGCCAGCTTTGACGCCTGCCAGCAGGTCAATTAGTTTCTGCTTGCCATTTGCAGTGATCCAAGCGTTTGTTTCACGGGCCGCCTGACAATATATCGCATCCCCCTTCGAGCTATCGGCCACTGCGGCCTCGAAGTCGGCAGTTCGGAAGTCAACGACGTAATTAGCGGTCAGGCTAGTGCAGTCAGGATAGCTACCGACCAAAGTTGCGATACCCTCGTTGAACCAAGACGGCACTCCGCCGCCGCCATATCGGTAGAGCGTTTCGGTATGCGTCAACTCGTGCGCGACCGTCAAGCTATGTGCCTGCCCCACGAAGCTGGTGTAGGTTATGAAGATGGTTGGCTTCCCGGCTGTATAGGTTGCGTTCGGCAGTTTGAAACCTAGTGGCGAGTAGACACCGGCATAGCTACCCATGAAATATGCACGGCAAGCCTGCGTTTGGCAGAAGATCATTTGTGGATGCGGCGCGGTGAACTCGCCATAAAACTTTGTGACCGTCGTATAGGCTCCTGCAACGCTCTGACGCAAGGCCAGTTGATCGTCTGCCGTCGTGGTGGGTTCAACATACACGCCGTCGCAAATCGCGAGCATCGGAGCTTTGTCAAAGAGGACCGGTGCCTGATTTGTCGTAGGGGCAGCACAAGCAGCCACTGTCGGCGGTGTTACGACTGGTGGCATCGGATCAACCGGTGTAGTTGGGCCTGTTGGCGTCGTGGGTGGTGTTGCGGCCACATGCGAAGAAGACGAGCCTCCGCCACCACAAGCAGCCAAGACGATTGAAGCGGTGACGACGATTACTCTCTGAATTATTGACATTAGATGAACTTCCTGAAGTTGGGATCTTTTAATTGTTCGGCTGGTGTCAGTCGCTGATGGACGTCGGTTTTACACCTTCAATGAACTGCCGCATTTCGGAGAAGTTTGGTTTCCTGCCTGGCACAACTGAGGCAATCGCTTGGACCTCATACTGACCAGCGACAAAAAGCCGGACCTTCCGCACTTCCTCAGCGGATTTGCCTGTGAATTCCGCTGCATCGACCGCTCCCCATTTCACTGGCTTCAAGTCACTCACCTGCTCGTTATGTCGCTCAGCAATGTCTTTGACTTTCGCATCCAAGTCGACGCTGCCATTGGCATTTGTACCGGACAACTTGGCAAACCAAACATCCATGTTCGTGTCAGCAGTCCCAAACGAGCATTGCCACCACCGTTGGCCTGTCTTGGGATCAGCTTCGACAAAGTTACATTGCTCAGCCGAAGGCACCTTGGCAATGAATGCCCCTTCTCGCTGTGAGAACTCGGTCCAAAGAGGGGATGGCTGCGGCATGTGCACGCTGCTGTCACGACTGACTTTTTCGGCGTTGATGTCAAATCTAGGCGGCTCAGCGAAGCGCCAGCCGCTTTCCGCCTTAATCATCGCGCTTGTCCCTCGCATTACGAGGCCAACAGGAACACCTTCATCGGGCGCATCCGCTTTGGGCTTAGCTGCGGCACGGATTCGTTCAATAGCAAAGCGAGCATTGGGCAACTCACAAGGCTGTATCTCTGCGAGTCGCTTACGTACAGTCATGACTTCATCCGTAGCTCGGTCAACGACTGCGGCCAATGGCGCTGGGTTGCCAGAAGTGGCCGCGATGTTGGCTGCGCGGTCATGCTGCAACCGTCCACGCTCAAGACGTTCATTCAGCACAGCTAACTCAGGCAGGAGCTTTTGGGCTGCGCTGGCGCCGCCTTTCAGTGCAACTTCAAACGTATAGCTGACCTCGTAGCTGTGATTGCCAAGTTCAGCGCCATCAGTTTTCTTGACGTCGTTGACTTCCAAGATCGGACATTGGAATTCGTTGGCAAGACTCGTTTTGATGTCCGAGTCGTCTGGTTTGGAACTGCAACCAGTCAAGCCAATCGATGAGGCTACGACAGCGATGATGGTCAGTCTGGAATGGCGACGTTTAGAGCGGCCGACCACTCCGCCGGCGCTCGGTTGATCCATGTAATCCATGGCTTAGGCTCCTTAGAGAAAGTAAGTTACAAGAAAAACACACTTTAAGTTTGATTATTGTCTCATGGAAATCAAACTCAAAGTGTGTGGTGCTAGGCGTGGAAAAACCCGATGCTTCGGGTGTGTCCACCCCAACCCAAAAGTGTGAAGCTCAGCTTCTGTTCGCTGCAAATGTCAGAAGGTTCCGTAAGGCCCAATCGATATCGCAGGAAAAGCTGGCTGAATATGCAGGCCTACACACGAACTACATCTCGTCCGTTGAGCGCGGCGAACGTAACATCTCGATCTGCAACATTGAGAGGATCGCTCGCGGCTTAGGTGTTTCGATGCCAGATTTGCTGAGTCCCCAGCCGACTCCAGACAGCGAGAACTCCTGAGCGCTTCAACCAAGCCATATCGAACTACTTCTTCGCGGATGTGGTTGGTGCTTTCCCCATCGAATGAACGCCAATGTACCAAGCTGGCGCCAGCGCCTCCAGATCAGTACGAACCTGCTGCTCCGGCTTAGCTGCCGTTGGGTCAATCGCATAGATGACCATCTTCGCGTCATGACTTGCCTTGGCTCGATGAACCACGACGTGTCGACCAACCTCCCAGTCGGCGTCGTAACCGACCAGAGCAACGCAGCAATCTGGAAGCTGCGACACCTTGGTGCACTCCTTCCAAACGGTGGCAACCAGCGAATACTTCGCGAATAGAGCAGCAAGGAAGTCCCCGTCAATCACGTGGTTGTAAGGCCCCGTTTTGGGCAGGCCGAGTTCTTCCGCCTTCTTCCACACCTCCTCAAGTGTGGTGCCTGCGATGATCGCTACCGACGCAAGGGCGCAGGCATGACGGTCTCGGGTAGTGACAGGCTTAAATGCAGGCTGAAACCCGGCTGCCGAAGAGGTTATGGTTGTAGGTATCGTGACCATGAAATGCTCCAATGTGAAATGAAAGGGCGTGACAGTACCTGCCTGAATCGGCTACAAGGCGATGTGATGGGATTGGGTATTGTGAATTACTGGTCCCGCTGCACTTCGATTTCGAGGAGCTGGGTTTGGGTAGGTAATGTCGCGATGAGCAAGCTCACTCTGCCGGTACTGTGCGGTGCCGAGTCGAACAAGCGTTGCACCAATATTATCTCATGAATAATGGGTATTTTGATAACAAAATAACTTTGTCGCAAACAGCCGTTAGAACCGCAAAAACCTGTGAACCGTGCCGAACGTCAGCATGTTCGGCAAACCACGATGCCAGAGAAGCGACTTAAACGGCCGGACAAGCCGTCAAAAGCGGTCGACTGATACTGATGCATACCATGCCGTTTTTAAACGCCGCAAAACGCGGGGAAATCAATCAGCCGTTTTTGCGGCACTGAGAGCAATACTCTCGCGCTCAACAGCAACTAGGAAATCAGACCAAGTCATGAGCGCTTGCTTCCGCTCCTCAAAATAGTTGTGCACGTCATAGATGCCTTCGATGCCAGGTAGTTTGTGGTTCAAGCACATTTCCGTGATGTCACGCTCCACGCCAAGCGCCCGCATCTGGCTTTTCGCGGTGGACCGCAAATCATGCGGCGTGAACCGGCGTACCTCAGGCTTGTACTCGGTCAGCCAGAATTCAATCGCCGCACCTATCGTGTTCGGATTAATCGGCCGATCGCCCGTCGAAGACGCGTTTTTGTAATCGCCACGCATCGGCAAAACGAATGCCGAATTCCCGGCCCGCTGTTTCAGTTCGTACAGCCAACCCTTGACCGGCTCAGTCAAGGGTATCTGGATGCCCGGCCCCGTCTTCGATTCCGGAATGGTCCATATATCACGCTTGAAATCGAAGTGTGACCACTTAGCGGTTCTCAATTCGCAGGTACGTACAGCTGTCGCCAGCAGCAGGCGAACGGCAAGCGCATTCTCTTGGTTCATGTCAGCCCGCATCAGGAGCAGTAGTTCATCCCTGCTCAACATCAGGCGCCGCTTAGTTGCCGGACGCTTGCCCAATAACGCTGTCAGATCGATGCCGATGCATGGATTGGATGCTACTAGCTTGCGGCCAGCGGCATGCCTGAACAGCATCCGTGCAGTGGTCAGCAACGTGCGCGACTCGACCCAGGGCGCGCCAATGTATTCGATCATCTCCACGATATCTAATGAGGATACCTGGGTCACCATATACGCGCCGAGACGAGACTCTATGCGAATCAGATTGCGGCCATAGCCCTTTTGCGTACTCACTCCCAGGTCAACCATGATCTTGTCACGGTAGTCATCAATCAACTCCCGCATGGTCCAGTCCTTCACCGCTAACGCTTTCGCGCGCCGCTTGTCAATGGCCGGATCGCCTGCCTTGTCGACATGCGCTCGCTTTTCGCGGGCAATCTTGCGGGCATCAGACAAGCTGATGTCGGGGAAGTTGCCGATGGTGAGTTCCTTCGCCCTACCGGCACTCCGATAGCGTAAAATCCAACTCGCAGTTCCAGCAGTGGACAGCGTGAACGTTAGTCCGCCACCATCCGACCGCGCCAAGGGCAACGGTAACTCCCTTACCTCGCCCGTTTCCGGGTCTTTGGCGGTTGGCTTGCCACCGCCCTTCACTGCTCGTATCCAGTGTTGCAACTGGAGGGTTTGCAGCCCCTCCGCCGCGTTAGTTTTCCCTGTCATTGCCGGTCCTTTTTGTCGCTAGCTACACACATGGCTACGCATATTAGCGGCGACTTTACGGGGCGTCAATGTACGACAATAGACAATAAATACCTATTAAATCAAATACTTATATAAATTCGTAGACGCCAATAGATTGCATTAGAGCATCGAATTACGCTACGACGTCATTCTGATGTAAGCATCGGCGCTTTCAAGAAGTCCATCGTCGTCAGCGCCTTGCCGTAGAACGGTACGATATCCGACAGGAACGAGGTCTGCTGCTCACGCGTAAATGCCGCCGAGGCGTCGTAGATGACATGGGTGTTGTAGCCCAGGTCGTGTGCATGCCGCAGCGTCGACTCCACGCACTGGCGCAAGGCATAGCCGGTCAGGTAAATATCCTCGATGTGGTTGTTGCGCAGATAGCTATCCAGCGACGTTCCCGCGAAGGCGCTGCTGCCGGTGCGTTCGCGGATCACATACTCGTTGGCGGCAGGCTCAAAACCCGGAAAGAACTCCGCCTGCTTACCCAGAAACGATTTGTATTGCGGCATCGCTGCACGCAGACCGAATTTCGCCTGGCCCAGGACTTTGTAGGAAGGTTCCAGGGTCATGGTGACGAAAATGACTTCCATATGACGGCGCCGCGCTTCCGCCAACACCTGCTTCGAGTTGGCGACGGAGTCTTCGAACTGCTTGCGGTCCTTGAATTGGGCGTTGATGCCACCGGTCACCGCCATCCAGTCATTCTGATACTCGATAAGGATGAGCGCACTCTTGTGCGGCGTCGCAGTCTGTGCGGAAGCGGCCGTGGCGGCCACCAAGATGGCCGCCAGCAGGCCGTGAAAGAATGATTTCATAAAAGTGTTCCCGTAAGAGAGTGATTGATCAGCCGTTAAGCGTGCGTCCGCCGTCGACGATGATTTCCGTGCCGACGGTCCAGCGCGACTCGTCCGATGCCAGGTACAGAACGGCTTTCGCTACCTCCTCCGGCGAACCGAAACGGCCAAAGGGAATGCCGGCAGTGATGTCCTGGTTGACCTGCTCGCGGTAGGCATCAGGGATGCCGAGCTTGTCATACAAAGGCGTCTCGACCGGACCTGGGCTGACCGCATTGACGCGTATGCCGCGTCCAAGCAGTTCGCCGGAAAGCGTCTTGGACAGATTCAGAAAAGCGGCCTTGGTTGCCGCGTAGACGGACGACCGCGCGGCGCCGACATGCGCATTGATCGAGGTATTCAGCACCACCGATGCCGGGTTGGCGAATACGGGCAGGAGTGACTGGATCAGGAAATACGGCCCTTTGACATTGATATCGAACGAGCGGTCGAACATCTCCTCGGTCCACTCCTCCACCGGCACCCACACCGATATTCCCGCGTTGAGGAAGGCAATGTCCAGCTGGCCGTAATGCGCCTGGACGGCAGGGGCGAGCGCTTTCTGCGCGGTGACACTCGCCGAATCCGCAGACAAGACCAGCACTTCGGAACCCAGCTCCACCCTGGCTTTTTCGATACTGTCGGGATTGACGCCGGTAACGATGACGCGCGCACCTTCCGCCAGGAATTGCTTGGCGGTTTCAAGTCCGATACCGCTGGTTCCACCGGTGATGAGGGTGCGTTTTCCTTGCAAACGAGACATAAATTTCTCCGATAAAGTGATTAACTGACTGCCCCGGAACTATGCGCTCATGCTTTTCTGCTGATAAGATGAGATTTCTGCATATATTTCATGCTGCTTTTGCATGAATCATGGAGGCGCGGTGGATAGATTCTTGTTGATGACCTGTTTTGCCCGGGCGGTAGAGACAGGAAGCTTTTCGGCTGCAGGGCGCGATCTCGGCCTCGGCCAACCCAATGTGAGCCGGTATGTCGCGGCGCTGGAAGAACATCTCCAATCCCGTCTGCTCCACCGCACCACGCGCAAGCTCGCGCTGACGCCTGAAGGCGAGCGCTACTATGCAGAAGTTCGAAGGATTCTGGATGCGGTGGCGGAGTCGGAATTTTCATTGCGTGAAAACGCCGAGCCGTCGGGCTTGCTGCGTGTTGCCTGCCCCTCCGCGTTAGCCCACGCCTTTGTCTTGCCGCAGTTGCCGGCATTTCTGGCGCGTTATTCCCGCCTGGAACTGGACCTGCAGATCAATGATCGCTATGTGAACCTGATCGATGAAGGTGCCGAGTTGGCGATACGCATCGGCCACCTGGAGGACAGTGCACTACGGGTGCGGCACATAGGATTTTTCGAGCGCGCATGCGTTGCCAGCGTAGATTATCTGGCTCTGCGCGGCGTCCCGGAAACACCAGACGATTTGCGCGCACACGATTGTGTGATCTACACCTTGCTTTCGTCCGGGTCTACATGGCGCTTTCGGGATGCCGAGATACCGGTATCCGGCAGATTCCGCGTCAACTCTCCCGACGCCGTGCGCGAGGCTGTCAACGCGGGCCTTGGCATTGGGCATGGGCCGCGCTGGCTGTTCGAGGAAGGCCTCAAGAATGGCCGATTGCAAATACTGTTAGCCGGGCACGCTGCACCGCGCGTGCCCATTCAGATGCTCTACGTTGCGAACCGGCTTCTGCCAAGACGGGCGATCGTCTTCATGGACTTCATCGCCGAAGCGTTTGCCAAGATCCCTGCGCTCAATCTCCAGATGTGACCGCAGGGCGCCAGTAGCGCATCTGTTAAGGCGAGGGCTTTTTGAAGCGCAGCACGAAGCGGTCGGTCTTACCGCGGATTGCCGGATCGAAGATCTTCAGCTGATGGTCGTCGCCCTGCACTGCCAGCACGGTGCTTTCGCCGTCCAGCACGAAGCCGGCTTTTTCCACTTCGGCTTTCACTGCGGCCGGATCGATGCGGTGCAGGTCCTCGGTGTTTTTCAAGCCGGTGCCCGCAGCGGCCGCATGGTCGGCAACGATGTAGTAGCCGCCCGGTTTCAGGCGCTTGAAGACGGCCTGGTTGAAGGCGTTGACGTCGGCGCCTTTCATGAAGCTGTCGTGCAGGTCGTGATAATTCTCGAAGGTCCACACCACATCCACCTTTTTGGCCATGTCGGCCCCAGGCTGCTCGGCGAGCGGGTAGGAACTTGCCTCGACATTGGCGTGCCCCGCCTCAGTGGAGATGGCCTTGGCCAGCGCCAGCGGATCGGACTTGAAGCCGGTGATCTCGGCCGGCACATAGGCGACCACCTTGCCCTTGGGGCCGACCACCGTCGAGAACAGGCGCGACCAGTAGCCGCCGCCCGGCCAGACATCCACTACCACATCGCCGGCCTTCACCCTGGCGAAAGCGACCAGCTCGGCCGGATGGCGCACCTCGTCCTGCTGCACATCTTTTTCCGGCCGCGCCTTATCGGCAACCGCCGCCGTCACAGCCGCCGACGGCGCCTGCGCCTGTGCCGGTACGGACAACAGCATCGGCGCAACCGCCAAACCAACGAGCGCTGACTTCAAGAACAATACTGATTTCATGGATCGGACCTTTCCTGATTTTTCCGCGCACGTCGCGCGGCTGCGCTATCTTACTCCCGCCCAGCCGATGGACTTCATCCCATGTCATAAAAAAAAAGCTCGCCGAGGCGAGCTTGAAGTGGTGCTTGAACCGGTCTTAGAACTGGTTCATCGTATTGTCTTTACCGGCGGCCTTCAGGGCTGCTTCGCCGCTGAAGTAGTCCTTGTGGTCGTCGCCGATGTCCGAGCCGGACATGTTCTGGTGCTTGACGCAGGCGATGCCCTGGCGGATCTCCTTGCGCTGCACGCCGGCCACGTAGCCCAGCATGCCCTGGTCGCCGAAGTATTCCTTGGCCAGGTTGTCGGTCGACAGCGCAGCCGTGTGGTAGGTCGGCAGCGTGATCAGGTGGTGGAAGATGCCCGCTTCGCGCGCCGCGTCGGCCTGGAAGGTGCGGATCTTTTCATCGGCCTGCTTGGCCAGTTCGCTGTCGTCGTACTCGACGCTCATCAGCTGGGTGCGCTCGTAGGCGGACACGTCCTTGCCTTCGGCCTTGAACGCGTCGTACACCTGCTGGCGGAAATTCAGCGTCCAGTTGAACGACGGGCTGTTGTTGTACACCAGCTTGGCGTTCGGGATGACCTTGCGGATTTCCTTGACCATGCCGCCGATCTGCGCGATGTGCGGTTTTTCGGTTTCGATCCACAGCAGGTCGGCGCCGTTCTGCAGCGAGGTGATGCAGTCAAGCACGCAACGCGCTTCGCCGCTGCCGGCGCGGAACTGGAACAGGTTGCTTGGCAGGCGCTTGGGACGCAGCAGCTTGCCTTCGCGCTTGATGATCACGTCGCCATTGCCCAGCGCGTCGGCCGACACTTCCTCGCAATCGAGAAAGGCGTTGTACTGGTCGCCCAGGTCGCCCGGCTCGGCGGTGACGGCGATCTGCTTGGTCAGGCCGGCGCCCAGCGAGTCGGTGCGGGCAACGATGATGCCGTTGTCCACGCCCAGCTCCAGGAAGGCGTAGCGGATGGCGCGGATCTTGGCCAGGAAGTCCTCATGCGGCACGGTGACCTTGCCGTCCTGGTGGCCGCATTGCTTCTCGTCCGACACCTGGTTTTCGATCTGGATGCAGCAGGCGCCCGCTTCGATGAACTGCTTGGCCAGCAGGTAGGTCGCTTCCGCGTTGCCGAAGCCGGCGTCGATGTCGGCGATGATCGGCACCACGTGGGTGACGTGGTTGTCGATCTTGTCCTGGATGGCGGCCTTGGCCGAACCTTCGGCGGCGTCCAGTTGGCGGAACAGGCCGCCCAGCTCGCGCGCATCGGCCTGGCGCAGGAAGGTGTACAGCTCCTTGATCAGCGCCGAGACAGCGGTTTTTTCGTGCATCGACTGGTCCGGCAGCGGGCCGAACTCCGAGCGCAGCGCGGCCACCATCCAGCCCGACAGGTAGAGGTAGCGGCGGTCGGTGCTGTTGAAGTGTTTTTTAATCGAGATCATTTTTTGCTGGCCGATGAAACCGTGCCAGCAGCCCAGCGACTGGGTGTATTTGCTTGGGTCGGCGTCGTAGGCGGCCATGTCGGCGCGCATGATGCCGGCGGTGTATTTGGCAATGTCCAGGCCGGTCTTGAACTTGTTCTGCGCGCGCATGCGGGCAGCTGACTCGGGGTTGATGGCGTTCCAGGCGGAACCTTGTTGCTCTTTCAAAGCGCCAACTGCCTTGATGTCGTCTTGATATTGGGACATTTTTATCTCCTAAAGAAAAACACAAATAAGCAAAACCGCATGTCTAAATAGTAGGCCATTCTGATGCATTGCACCAAGTCTTATATAAGACATACAAGTGAAATTTATTCGTTATTTTTCAAATAGATAGATATCACTTTTCTTAATATGAAACGCTTTTTCAAAAAATGAGAAAAACCATGCGGCACTCCATCATGTCCGATTTCACATTATGGAAAGTCATTTTTCATGGCGAGGAAACCGCTACGGCGCCAGCATTCCTATGCATGCGGCCAGCAGCACCACGATGGCGGACAAGGCAATTTCGCCCCACACCGACCAGCGCAACAGCGGCGACGCGCGCAGGCGCGGCAAGATGATGTAGCGGTTCGCAATGGCGATGACCGCCATCAGCAGCACCAGCGCCGCCTTGCACAGCAATAGGCGCTGGTATGGCTGCGACAGCGCAAACGGCCAGGCGCCGAGGATCAGGAAGTTGTTGGCGAGGCCGCTCAGCAACACCATCAGCACGACCACGTGGCCGACGGTGGAGAAGCGCATCAGCGCAAGCTTGGCGGACGCGAATTCCTCCGCGCGCTTCATTCTCGGCAGCAAGGTCAGCACCACGACCAGCGCGCCCATCCAGGCGCCGCCGCTCAACAGGTGCAACAGCTGATTCAGCTGATGCAGCGCGCGCAGCCAGCCGTCATGCATGACGGCGTGGCCGGTGAGGCTCAGGCTGCCCAGCAGCGCCGCGCTGCCGAACGCACAGGCCCCCATGCTGCGCCAGCCAAGCACGCACACCAGCACGACGACCTGCATGCACCACGCCGCACCGATGCTGGTTCCAGTCGCGACGCGGTACAGCATCTGCGGATTGCAGGCGTCGCGCCAGCCGTCGCCCAGGCTGGCCGCTTGCAGCGGCAGCGAGCACAGCACGGCGAGCGCGATGCCCGCCAGCGCCGCCCGCCGCAGGCCGCCAATCTGGCGCCAGACCGGCTGTCGCAAGACGGCCGGCGCCAGGGTACCGAGAAACGCCGCGGCGCCCCACAGGAACAAGGCGCACGCATCGAAGACAAAGCGGCTGGCCAGCAGCGCCAGCTCTATCGCGCTCAAGGCTTGACGGTAAAGCGGTAAGTGCCGCTGGTCTTGTGCCCATCGACGGACAGGACGTGCCAGTCGACCGTGTACACGCCGGGCGCCAGCTTGGCGGCAAGCGGCGCTTTCAGGGTCTTGCCGCCATCCGCCAGCGACGCCGCTTCCAGTTTGACCTCCTGCTGATCCGGCCCGGTCAGCCTGATGCCGCTGAAGGACTGGTTCACCGACTCGGAAAACGTGAGATCCAATCCGGCGGGCGATGCAACGGCGGCCTGCTCGGCCGGCGCCGCCGCTTTAAGGTGAGCATGCGCCCAGGCATGACCAGCAACAGCGATATTGGCCAGCACGGCCAGGCTGAGTGCGCGAACAAGACGTGACATGAATAACTCCCATACGGTTTCAACGGAGGCCCATTGTCGGTTTTAAACGGCGACGCGTGGATTACAAATGTGTCATCTTCGGGTCATCGTCCCGTCAGTAGCGTCTGCCTAGAATGGCTCCATCGTCACTCACCACTGAAAGGAAACATCATGTTGAACGCACTCCGCACCGCCCTGGTCGCCACCGCCATCATCGCCGCCACCGGCGCCGCTCACGCAGCCACCAATCCGCAAGCAGTCTACGGCGAAGCCGTCGCCGGCAGCGCCGCCGCGCGCCAGGTCACCATCACCGCCGACACCAAGTCGGTCAACGTCAACGACGGCGACACCGTGGCTTTCAACGTCAACGGCAAAACCTTCACCTGGCACTTCGACACCCTGCGCGGCATGGGCAGCTTCGACCTGGCGAAGATCGCCCCGGCCGGCGTGGACACCGGCATGACCAACGTCTACGTCGCCAGCAACCCGCTGTACCGCGGCTGATCCGATGCGGGCCGCCATCGCCAGCTGCCTTGCCGCCCTGTCGCTGATCGCGGCAGGCGCGCAGGCGCAGGAACACCACCATCACGGCGCCGACGCGGCGCCGTCCGCCACACCGCCCGTATTCGTCGCCAGCAGCGCCAAGCCGTTCAGCGCGCTGATGGACGACGCCATGGCCGTGATGGACGCCGGCATGAAGCAGGCGCCCATGAACGGCGTACCGGAGCACGACTTCGTCACCATGATGATGCCGCACCACCAGGGCGCCATCGACATGGCCAAGGCCGTGCTGCTGACCACCCAGGATCCCGAGATCCGCAACCTGGCGCTCGGCATCATCGCCGAGCAGCAAGTCGAGATCAACGTCATGCAAGCCTGGCTGCAACACCACCCCACCAAGGAGACCACCAAATGAAGAAACTCGCATTCGCCGCCGGCGCGCTGCTGTGCGCCCATGCCTGGGCCGCCATCTCGCCGCTGGACCGCGTCTACACCGCCGACCAGAACACCAATACCATCTCGGTGTTCAGCCCGGCCACCAATACGCTGCTGGGCCAGATCAAGCTGGGCAACTCGCGGCCGGACGTGCTGTCGCCGCTCTATAAAGGCGAGATCAATGTGCACGGCCTGGGCTTTTCGCCGGACCACAAGACGCTGATCGCGATTTCCAACGGCTCCAACTCGGTCACCTTCATCGACACCGCCACCAACAAGGTCAAGGGCAAGACCTACGTCGGCCGCTCGCCGCACGAAGGCTTCTTCAGCGCCGACGGCAAGGAAGTGTGGGTGGTGGTGCGCGGCGAGGACTACATCTCGGTGATCGACCCGGTGACGTTCAAGGAAACCCGCCGCATCCAGACCGACCTGGGACCGGGCATGGTGCAGTTCCACCCGGACGGCAAGCTGGCCTTCGCGGTGTCGAGCTTCACGCCGACGGTGGACATCATCGACGTGGCGTCGCACACCATCATCAAGCGCATCAACGTGGTCAGCCCGTTCTCGCCGTTCCTGCAATTCACGCCGGACTACAGCGAAATCTGGATGACGCATAAGGACGTTGGCAAGGTCACGCGCATCAGCACCAAGACGCTGGAAGTGACCGGCGTAATCGACACCGGCTTCATCTCCAACCACCTGGCCTTCGCCAAGGTCGGCGGCGAAGTGCGCGCCTATGTCACCATCGGCGGCGAGAACGTGGTCAAGGTCTACAGTACCGGCAAGGAAGCCAGGCTGCTGGCCACCATCCCGACCGGCGCGCTGCCGCACGGCGCCTGGACCTCGGACGACAACAGCCGCGTCTACATCGGCCTGGAAAACGGCGACGGCGTGCAGGCGATCGACACCGCCACCAACAAGATCGTCGCCACCATCGGCGGCGGCCAGGCGCCGCAGGCGCTGATCTACCTGTCGAACGTGGCGCCGTCGGCCAGCGACAAGTCGAACCTGGTGCCGCGCGTGAACCAGGACTCGGTCAACATCCAGCTCAAGCCGCTGCAGGGTGACAGCAAGGGCTTCGTGGTGGTGCGCAGCCTGGGCGTGGTGGAATCGATCGAAGCCTTCCTGTACAAGCTGAAGCCGGACACGCAGTACGACGTCTACGCCGGCGGCAACGCGGCGCCGGTCGGCAGCTTCCGCACCAACGCCATGGGCATGGCCAACGGCACCATGATCGGACCGGGCCAGACCAACGGCGCCGTCACCGTCAAGGAAACCGGCGGCGCGGCGGTGCTGGCGTCGCAGCCGTAAGTTTCCCTCCCCTCCCCTCCCCTCCCCGGCGCGCGCCATGCAGGCAGCGGTGCGCGCCGATCCCCCCTCTATCAGAACAACTGGCGGACGCCCAGATTGAAGGCGGCATCTCCGCTGCCCGCTTCGGTATCGTTGCCGACCGTGTAGCCGGCGCCATGCTGGTTGCGGATTTTCGCGTACGCCACATAGGTGCTGGTGCGCTTCGACCAGGCGTAGGAATAGCCGACAGCCAGCTGGCTGGCATCCTGATTCCACTGCCGGTCATCCTTGTGCAGGAACGAGGTCATCAACGTGCCGCGCGGACCGAGCGGCAGCGTGGCGCCGATCAGCAGGTCGCGGCTGTCGGTGGTCGGCTTGGGCGCATCCTGGTAGCCGTAGGCGTTGGCGACCGGCAGCACCGCGCTGTTGAAGCCCTTGTCCTGCCCCAGCGCCAGGAACGCCTTGACGATCTGGAAGTCGTAATTGGCCACGAACAGCACATTGTGTCCGAGGTCACGCGACACGGGCGCGGCGCCGGCCGGGACGCTGTCGCTGTTGCGGTTGTTGTACACCAGTCGCGCGTTGAGCGTGCCATTGCTGTAGGCGACCGCACCGCCGTACTGGCGTCCCGCCGCCTGATCGCCCTGCTGCTCGCCCTGGCTGTAGGTGACTTCGCCGGACCAGCCGGACAGCGACGGCGTTGCATAGGCAACCGTATTGCTGGTCCGGGTATTCGGGCCAGCCAGCGGGAACAGGTTCTTGGCGCTGCCGGCATAGCCCAGGCCAAACGGATCGCCCACTTCGGCCAGCGCCTTGTACAGGGCGGTCTTCTGGCGACCCAGCGTGAGCGCACCATACTGCTTGCTGCTCAGGCCGACCAGCGCCTGGCGGTTGAAGGCCGAGCCGGCGACATCGGACTCCCCGGTGTCGACCTTGACGCCGGACTCCAGGACAAACACCGCGTCCAGCCCGCCCCCGAGATCCTCGTTGCCCTTGAAGCCCAGGCGCGACGCCGAACCGACACCTCTCGTCAAACTAATACGCGCAGGAAACTTTGCTGCACTGCCGCTAGCTCTCTTTGAAACTTGGTTATATAGTCAATGAACAAACCACAACAAAGGAGACAGCATGACCATCAAACGTACGTTTGCAGTGCTCTGTTTCATCCTGCCTTGCGCGCTCGCGCGGGCAGGCAACCACGAATCGGTGCCGGCCCCGGCGCCAGCGGTTGGCGATTCGTGGACGTATCAATACACGGACGTGTGGAAAGGCGCCAAGGGCAATGTCAACCGCATGGAAGTGGCTTCCATCGACGAGGCCGGCGTGCACATGGCGATCAAGCGCGCCGCCAGTGGCGCGCTGATCAGCACCCAGCTGTTCAGCCCGGACATGAATCCGGTCGAGCGCGGCGGCATGCATTTCAGCCCATCGTTTACGCGCTTCGCCTTCCCGATGGCGCCGGGTGCCGAATGGAGCAGCGACGTCGTCGGCGACAACAGCAAGGCCGGCAAGCAGCAGCGTTACGCCATCAAGGGCAAGGTGCTGGACTGGGAAAAAGTGCGGGTGCCGGCCGGTGAATTCGAAGCCCTGAAGATCGTGGTGGAAGCGCAATACGCCGATGCCAACGACGCCACGCGCGGCGGCGGCAAGCTGACCGAGACCGTCTGGTTCGTCCCGGCGCTCAACAACTACGTCAAGCTCGACTACCAAGACGCCGACGCCCAGGGCCGCCTCTACAGCCGCGACAGCTGGGAGCTGATGTCCTTCGGCCACAAGACAACGACGCCGCCAATGGCCGCCGTCGCCCCGCCCAACCACCGCTAAGCGAATCCGGGGTCAGTTCTGCCAATCGCATACAAGCTCTGCCGTAGCGGCCGCTACGGCAGAGCTTGTATGCGATTGGCAGAACTGACCCCGGTTTTATTTGGAGATGCGCAGGATGGCTGACGCCAGCTTGGAGAAGCACGGCGTCAGGTCGGCCTGGGTGGCGGCGTAGCAGTAGACGCCGACCGGCTTGGCGGCGTTGTAGCAGCGCGCCGGCGCATCGACCGAGTTGGCCATGCACTTCAGCGTGTCTTCGCCCTTCTCGCCGTCGACGCCGGTGCCGATCTTCAGGCTGTTGCCCAGTCCCAGCGTAAAGATGTAGATCCCCTCGTCGCGCGATTTCGACGCCATCGCTTCCACCAGGTTGCGCGCGGCGCGGTTGACGTTGGCGTAGGTCAGCGTGTTGGTCACCACGCGCGGCGTCGTCGTCACCACCGGATATTCGCGCAGCGCCGGGTCGTTCGGCGTCAGCGTCGGATTGTGCGCGTTGTACCAGTCCGGCAGCGACGCCGCCTTGCTCGGCAAATCGGACGGCGTGCAGTTGCCGCCGATGTCGTCGTACTGCTGGTCCAGCTTGAACAGGCCGGCCGGCGTGCCGGAGCCGTCATCGTCGGTGTAGATGGTGCCGGGCTGGGTGCAGGTGCCGGCGCTCTTCCAGTTCAAATAGGCGCCGAAGGAGTTCGGCGCGCCGTCCGAGAAGAACACGATCACGCGCAGGTTGGAACGGTTCAGATTGGCCGTCGGCACGCTGTTGATCTGGTCGCGCGCGGTGTACATGCCCTCGGCCGAGGCGGTCGAGCCGCTGAAGGAGTAGGCCTTGATGTGGTTGGTCATGCTGGTGCGGTCAAAGCCGCGCGCGATCGGCCGGATGGCGTCGTCGACGATCGAGCCGAAGGCGAAGTGCACCAGGCCGACCCGGTCGCGCGCCACGTTGAACTGGTTGAGGAAGGTCACCGCCGAGCTGCGCACATTGGCGGCCGAGCCGGCCAGCGAGCCGGAGGTGTCCATCACCACGATCATGTCGAGGTCCTTGCGCTTGGTTTCGGTCAGCACCGACGGCGCCAGCACGCCGGTGCTGAAGCCGCCGAACAGCGCGGTCGGCAGGCTGGCCGAGGCGCTGACGGTCACCGTCACCTCGCTGGCGCTGAAGGAGACGCCGACATCGTTCAGCGTCGCCGTCGACATCAGGTAGTTGGCCGGGAAGTTGGCGTTGAAGAAGCGCTGCGCCGCCGCCTTGGCGTTGGCGGTCTGCTCGACCTGGGTGGTGCCGTTGCTGATGGCGCGCGCGGCGGCCAGGCCGGCGGCGTCGGTGGCGGCGTTGAGCTTGGAGCGCACCATGTAGCTGAGGCCGGCGCTGAAGGCCAGCGCCACCACCGCCAGCAGCGTGGTCAGCGACAGCACCACCATCAGCGTGATGCCGCCGCGTTGGGTATGTTTGTAGAAGCGCATGGTCAGAATACCGTCATCGAGTAAAAATCGGTCGCCAGCGAAGGCGTGCTGAAACTGCCGAAGGTGAAGGTCTGGAACAGCATGTTGTATTTGTAGTAGACCTCGACCACGTAGATCACTTCGCCGTCCAGCAGCTGGCCGCTCATCATCGACACCACCGGCGCCGTGCTGCCGGTCGGCACCACGCAGGTGCCGGCGGTGCCGCTGGCCCAGTTGCTGCAGGTCCAGATCTTCGACAGCGGCGCGTAGCCGCTGATGCGGTAGCCGCGGTTGTTGACGGCGTCGTCCCAGCGGTACTGTTCCAGCACGATGCTCTTGGTGGTGCCGCCCGAGGTCGAGCCCATGATGCGGGTGATGTAGATCATGCCCAGCTTGTTCATGTCGAGCGGCGGCGCCGACGCCGCCACCTGGCCGATGATGGTCTGGGCGTTTTCCGACAACTGCAGCTTGCCGCGCGAGGCCAGGTTGGCGGCCTCGCGGCTGAGGTTAATCAGGATCATCTGCGCCTGCATGGCGCGCGCCACATCGACCAGTCCCAGCATCAGCACCAGCAGCAAGGGCAGCAGCAGCGCGAACTCGACGGCGGCCAGGCCGCGATGGCGGTGATAACGGCGCGGGCTCATGGCGTGAACGCCTCGTTCTGCATGGTGGCGGCCACCGCGAACTTGTACTGGCCGCTGGGGAACACGGCAGCGACGATCGGCGTGGCCAGGTTCCAGGTGCAGTCCAGCCGCAGCACCACGATGTCGCCGGGCGCGCCCAGCACCGTGGCGGCGTTGGCGGTCGACGACACCGTGCCGTTGACCGAGAACACCGGGCACACGGTATCGAGGTAGCCCATGGAATTGGTGCGGATGACTTGCATCACCGACTTCAGGCGCGAGGTCGGGTCGACGTCGGTGCGGCCGGTGACGGCGTAGCGCGCGCCTTCGCGCACCGCGTATTGCATGGTCAGCGTGACAAAAAAGACCAGGCTGAATTCGATCAGGCCGATCAGCAGCAGAAACGCGACGGGGGCGACAATCGCCATCTCGACGACGGCCGAGCCGCGCTGGCGGCGCAGGAATCCGGGCACTCTCATGGTGTTGCGTCCGTGGTACGGTTACGTTGAAAATACAGGCGGGAGCGCAGATGGCGCGGCACTGCTGACGGGCTGGCCGGCGCAGCAGGGGCCGGCGGCAGCGCCACGGGAATGAGGTGACGGTAAGCTATTCTATCCCGATTCATTTATGTCGCCTAGTTATTTAATGTTTTCTCATAGCATCAAAAACGCGGCGCCGGCGCGGCGCGGGGCCAACGCGGGCGTGAACCATGGCAAGCAGCGTAACACGCGCTGGCTGGACAGAGCAGCTTCGACTGCGTAGACTCGATTGAGTTAGCAACAACTATCGAATCGCTATTTTGTTTAGCCTGGGTATATGTGAAGCCGCCGGCACGCGCGGCAGGAGACGTGATTGATACCACAAAGCCCTTCCAGCACTGTCGCGCGCAACGCCGGCGACGCCGTCGGCGCGTCGATGGTGTTCGTCATGCGCCTGGTGCTGGCGCTGACCGCCATCCTGACGCTGGTGGTCGCGCCCGGCGACCTGGGCAACCGCTACGGCGAACGCAACCTGCTCAATTCGCTGATCTTCGGCGGCTACCTGCTGCACAGCCTGACCCTGCTGCTGGTGGCGCGCCGCCACCGCACGCCGTTCTGGCACGGCAAGGCGGTGTACTGGATCGACCTCGGCTGGTACGCGCTGATGGTGTACTGCACCGGCGGCGGCAACAGTTTCTTCTTCCCGTTTTTCTTTTTCGTCATCCTGACCGCCTCCTTCCAGTGGGGCTTCGACGAGGGCGCGCGCATCACGCTGGGCGCCACCTTCGCGCTGGCCCTGTCGACCTGGCTGACCGACAGCAGCATCAACCACGCCCACCTGCTGCTGCGCACCGCCTTCGTGCTGGCGCTCGGCTACATGATCGCCTACTGGGGCGGCCTGGGCGTGGCGCAGCGCCGCCGCCTGCGCCTGCTGCGCGACGTCAGCCGCCTGGCCAATCCGCGCTTCGGCGTCGACCAGACCATCGCCCTGGTGCTGCAGCAGACGCGCGACTTCTACCACGCCAGCAACTGCCTGCTGCTGATGCGCGACAATCCCGAAGAGCTGTGGCAGTTGCACTCCTCGGGCGCGCCGCAGGGCCGCGCCTCGCTGTCGCGGCTGCCGGAGGGCGCCGCCGCGCCGCTGCTGGTGTTCGCACCGCAGGCGCTGGTGCAGTATGCGGCGGCGCTGCATGCGCGCCTGCCGGGCACGCTGGAGTCGCGCAGCCGCACGCCGGAGCAGGCGCGCTGGCAGCGCCTGCCGCCGGAAACCGTCGAACAGCTGATCGACTTGCTGGACGCCAGTTCCTTCATCAGCGCCCCGCTGCCGCTGCGCAAGGGCGAGGGTCGGATTTACGTGGTGTCCGACCGGCACCGCTTCAGCCGCGTCGATGCGGTGTTTTTGCAACAGTTGGCGGCGCAGGTGTTTCCGGTGATCGAAAACATCGTGCTGCTCGACCGCCTGGCCTCGGACGCCGCCTTCCGCGAGCGGCAGAAGATCGCCCGCGACCTGCACGACACCACCATCCAGCCCTACATCGGCCTGCGCCACGGCATCAGCGCGGTGCGCCAAACGTTGCAATCGGACCACCCGGTTGCGGCGGAACTTGATAAACTGCTGGACATGACCACCCAGGTCATCGGCGACATGCGACAATTCACCCGTCAAGTACGGCAGGGTGCGTCGCAAACCGACGCTGAACTGCTGGTGGCGTTGCGTCGACAGGCGCAGCAGGTGCAAGAGTTCTACGATATCCAGATTACGATACAGGCGCAGGACGGCCTGACCATCAGCGACCGGCTCGCTGCGGAAGTGTTCCAGATCGTGAATGAAGGCATGCACAATATACGCAAACACACCCGCGCCCGCACCGGGACGATCAGCCTCAACAACGCTGACGGCCAGCTGCGGATCCGCATCGAAAATGAAACCCCGGAAGGTCCCACGGCCCCATTCCTGCCTGGATCACTCGCCGAGCGCACCGCTGCGCTGGGCGGAACGATCGAGATCGACTGCGATACGCCAGGCGCCACCGCAGTCAGCATCGCCATCCCGGTATAACTGACCGAGGCAAGACATGAGCACACCTATCCGCATCCTGCTGGTAGACGACCACAAGACCATGCTGTGGGGGCTGGAAAAACTGATCGAAGGCGGCGGCAGCGATTTGACGCTGGTCGGCACCGCCAACAACAACGATAGCGCGTTGCAGCAGGCCAGCCTGCTGAAACCCGACGTGATCGTGCTCGACCTCGACCTTGAAGGCCGCAGCTCGATCGAAATCCTGCCGCAGCTGCTGCAGCAAAGCGGCGCCAAGGTGATGATACTGTCCGGCAACCGCGACCAGGGCTTGCTGACGCAGGCCGTCAAGCTGGGCGCGCGCGGCGTGGTCAGCAAGGAAGCGCCGGCCGACGTGGTGCTCAACAGCATCCGCAGCGTGTTCAAGGGCGATATGTGCGTCGACCCGAGCTTGATGAACGCCCTGCTGGGGCAGCTGTCGGCGCCGGCCAAGGCCGATCCGGAAGCGGCCCGCATCGCTTCGCTGACGCCGAAGGAACGCAAGATCGTCGCCGTGGTGGTGGAAGGCAATGGCGCGCCGAACAAGGAGCTGGCCTCCAAGCTGTTCATCGCCGAGCCGACCTTGCGCAACAACCTGACCACGATCTACCAGAAGCTGGGCGTGGCCAACCGGCTCGAACTGTACGTCTACGCCACCAAGCACGGCATGACCAGCGTTCCCGCCTAGTGTGAGAATTGGTGACAAATGTCACCGGAGATCGTGACGTTTGTCCACTGCGCAGCGCGACACGGCTGCGTAGAATGGTTTTCATCGGCGGCACCTCCGCCTGATTACCAGACAAGGAGACTCACCATGAACGCCATGAAAAACTTCATCCAGAACGAAGACGGCATCACCGCCATCGAATACGCGCTGATGGCAGCCGCCATCGCCGCCGCCATCACCGCCGGCCTGACCATCCTCGGACCGAAGATCACCGCCTCGCTGACCTACATCTCGGGCCTGATCAAGTCGTCCTGATCCGCCCTGCGGCAAAAAAAAACCGGAGCATGCTCCGGTTTTTGTGTTTATAGCGTGTCGGGGAAGGACGAACACAGGGAACGGCAGGTCTTCTCGTTCTTGTCGAGGAAGCGTTCCAGCTGGTCCGCTTCCTCTTCGTCGAGCTGCTTGAGCTTCTCCGGGTCGGTGATGCCTTCGCGCTTGGCCCGGATCTTCTTCAAGCTTGCCTCATGCGGGTCCTTGAACGCCGGTTCTCCGGCGATCAGGGGCGCGCATTTGGCAAAGCACTGGTCCTTGGTCTGCATCTTTTCAGCGCTCGCCAATTGCAGTACGCCGCCCAACACCACCGCAACGACAACCTTCAGCACGGTTATTGCGCCGCGGCAGCCGGTGCCGTGGTTGCGGCCGGTGCGTTCTTCACGTACTTGTCGAACCAGCGCAGCATTTCGTACACCAGCTGCTCGTTCGATTCGCGCGCCGCGTACCAGTGCGGCTCGTGCGGCAGCATCACCAGGCGCGTCACGCCGCCATTGCCGCGGATCGCTTCAAACAGCTTGACCGATTGCAGCGGCGTGGTGCCCGGGTTGGCGTCGTCGCCGCCGTGCACGATCAGCAGCGGCGTCTTCAGCTTGTCGGCGTAGAAGAAGGTCGACGCCTTGGTGTAGACCTCCGGCGCTTCCCATACCGAGCGGCGCTCGTTCTGGAAACCGAACGGCGTCAGCGACTTGTTGTACGAGCCGCTGGTGGCCGCGCCGGCACGGAACAGGTCCGAGTGCGCCAGCAGGTTGGCGGTCATCAGCGCGCCATGGCTGTGGCCGGTCACGCCGACGCGGTTCGGATCGGTCACGCCCAGGCGCACCGCTTCGTCGACGGCCGCCTTGGCGTTGGCCACCAGCTGCTCGGTGTAGGTGTCATACGCCTTGCGCGGATCGCCGACGATAGGGAAGGCCGCGCTGTCGATGATGGCGTAGCCCGACAGCAGCAGCAGGCGGTACTGGCGCAGACGGGTGAAGGTGGCCTGCGAGCCGGTGGTCTGGCCCGCCTTGGAAGCGTCCGCATAGTCCAGCGGATACGCGTTCAGGATGGTCGGCAGCGGCGTGCCTTCCTTGTAGCCCGGCGGCGTGTACAGCGTGAACGACAGGTCGATGCCGTCGGCGCGCTTGTACTTGACCAGGCGCTTCTTGATCTCGCGGACCTGCGGCACCGGATCGACCAGGTGGGTCAGCGCCACGCTGGTGGAGGCATAGCCCGGCTCGCCGGCAGCGGCGGTGGTGCTGGCGCCGACCGTGCGCACGAAGGCGTTCGGCGTGTCTTCCGGCGACTGGAACCAGGTCAGCAGATGGCGGGTGTCGTTGCCGGCGAAGCCGATGAACTGTTCATACGAGGTTTTGCTGCTGCGGAACAGGCGCTCCGTTTGCTGCGTCTTCAGGTTGAACTTGTCGAGGAACGGACGGTCGCCATCCGGCGACGAACCGGCGCCGGACAGGAAGATGGTGTCGCCCTCCTGGCGGATCACCGGGAAGCCGTTCGCCAGGCGGCGATGCACCGGCTGGCCGGGATTGGCGTACTTCTCGTCGCTCGACTGGTCCCAGATCAGGCGGCGCGAATTCTGCGCATCGTCCACGTTCAGCAGCCAGGTGCGCAGCCATTTGCGGTTGACGTCGTAGTCGCTCAGCAGGGCCACGCCCGGCTGTTCGCTCCACTGCAGGTTGGCCATGCGCTGCTCGGTGCGGGTGATTTCCACCGGCGCCGAAGTGAACGGCGCTTTCAGCACCATCAGCTTGTCGCGTTCGGCGGCCTTGACGTTCGGGTTGCCGCCGTCCAGCGCTTCCACCCAGGTCAGCGTCGCCGCGTCGGTCGGACGCCAGGAGAAGTTGCGCGGACCGACCGGCACGCCGCGGTTCGGCACGCGGTCGGCCAGCGGCAGCGCGGCGATTTCACGCACCACCGGATTGCCGTCCTTGCCCGCACGCTGGGTCAGGTCCCACAGATCGATCTGTTTCGGGAAACGGTCGAAGGTGGTGACGTAGGAATACGGCGGACGGATTTCGGTGACCACCACGTGGTGGCCATCCGGCGCCACGCTCAGTTCTTCATACAGGCCGGGCTTGCCGACCGGCGTGATCTTGCCGCTGGCGGCGTCGACCAGCGCCAGTTGCGAGGTGCCGTAGTAGTTGAACAGTTCCTCGTCGTGGCGGTTGCGCAGCGTGTCGCGGTTTTCGTAGGTGCTGCTCTGGCCTTTTTCGCCGAGCGATTCCTGGATGCCGGGGCCGTCCGAACCCGGCGGCGCGGCCGGCGGCGCCTTGCGGGCAGCGACCTGCTTGACCAGCAGGGTTTTCTGGTCGGGCATCCACTGCAACTGGTCGCCGAACATCTGGTTCAGGCGTACGCCCGGCAGACGGCGCACGGCGCCGGTCTTGGCGTCGCCGACCCACAGCTCGACGGCGTCGCTGGTGATGTTTTCAAACGCAAAGCGCTGGCCGTCGGCGCTCCACACCGGACGGCGCGGGCAGGCGTCGGCCGGCAGCTTGACGGCGGTCTGCTTGCCGCCGTCGACCTGCACCAGGTCGATGGCGCTGACGCACGGCGGAATGCCGTAGCCGCCCGGCGTGTCGTGCTGGCTGCGGTTGCCCGGTTCGATGCGCACGCCGGCCAGACGCAGGAACGGCGTGGCGACTTTGGCGATCGACGGGTAATCCTGCATGGTGACCAGCATCAGGCGGTCGCGCGTCGGGCTGAGCGACGGCGACGGCGGCGCTGCGGCGCGCATCACATCGAGGATTTCCTTGGGGGGCTGGTTGTAGACGCTGGTGGCGGCAGCGGCTGGTACGGTGGCTGGCGCTGCGATGGCGGTGCTCGTCATGCCGACCGCGAGCGTGGCGCTCACGAGGCTGCACAACAGGTGTTTTCCCTGCATGGTCTTTCTCCCGTTTTTTATATCACTACATGAACGCGCGGCAGGATCGCTATCCGCGCATTTGGAACGGAACATTAGGCCATGAAAACATTTCTGCGGCAATAATAAATTTTCAGTCGCAGAATTTTTCTGCGCTTGGGCGGCCGGATGGTCGGCGCAGAACCGACGCATGGCCGCCCGTGCTGCGAGGGGTCACGCCAACCTCATGGCCCACAAGGTGACAAATGTCACCGCAGGTCGTGACGTTTGTCGGATGTGCGGCGGCGGTGCGCTGCGTAGAATGACTTACATCAGCAGTGCAACCAGCAGTACCTAAAACCTGAACCCCGTTTTAGTTGAAGCAGTCACCCTACTTATTCAACCAACTTTTACGAGGTTCATCATGAACGCAATCACCAATTTCATCCGCAACGAAGACGGCATCACCGCCATCGAATACGCTCTGATGGCCGCCGCCATCGCCGCCGCCATCACCGCCGGCCTGGCCGTTCTCGGACCGAAGATCACCGCATCGCTGACCTACATCTCGGGCCTGATCAAATCGTCGTAAGCAACCCCACTTACTCCACCAACTTTGACGAGGCTCACCATGAACGCAATCACCAATTTCATCCGCAACGAAGACGGCATCACCGCCATCGAATACGCCCTGATGGCTGCCGCCATCGCCGCCGCCATCACCGCCGGCCTGGCCATCCTGGGCCCGAAAATCACCGCTTCGCTGACCTATATCTCCGGCCTGATCAAATCGTCCTGATCGACCATCTCCTCGATGTTCAGCAGCCTTCAATCCGGAACCGCGTTCCGGATTTTTTTTGCGTGACAAATGTCACGGCACATCAGGACGTTTGTCGGATGTGAAACGATACCAGGCTGTCTAGAATGCCAGTTTGTACCATCGATTACCACCCCGCCTTACAGGAGCAGCCGCATGCGCACACCATCGATTCAACGCTTCGTCCACGACGATGACGGCGCCACGCTGCTGGAATACGCGCTGATCGCCGCCCTGGCGTCGGTGATCGTGATCATCGCCATCCTGGCCGTGCTCGGCGCCAAGACCTGAGCGACCGTGACAAATGTCACGGTCCGAAAGTGACTTTTGTCTGCTATGCAGTGACAAGCAAGACAACGTAGAATGCTTCATATAGGCAACATTGCAGTACCTAAAACCTGAACCCCGTTTTAGTTGACGCAGCATCCGATTACTCAACTAACTTTAACGAGGCTCAGCATGAACGCAATCACCAACTTCATCCGCAACGAAGACGGCATCACCGCCATCGAATACGCCCTGATGGCCGCCGCCATCGCCGCCGCCATCACCGCCGGCCTGACCTTCCTCGGTCCGAAACTCACCGCCTCGCTGACCTATATTTCCGGCCTGATCAAGTCGTCGTAATCGGCCGCCGCATCAAAAGATCCGGACCCGCGCCGGATCTTTTTTTATCCGTGCCGTGCGGAGGCCGATGGCCGCACACGGCGAACCGCCACGCCAACCTTGACCCGTAGGCGCGGCGGCCCTTCCCTTAACTTTCCGAGGCCCCCAATGAATGCCCTCCGTAATTTTGTCCGCAACGAAGATGGCATTACCGCCATCGAATACGCACTGATGGCCGCCGCGATTGCAGCAGCGGTTGCCGGCGGTGTCGCCATTCTCGGCACGAAACTGTCCGATTCGTTGAGCTATATCTCAGGCCTGGTGAAATCCTCCTGATTTGCAAGCTGCAAATATTTCCGTAACGGTGTACGCCGTTCCGGAAATATTCTATACACTAAATTGTCTGCCCCTTTTACAAGGCGAACGAATGACCATCTTGCCGTTGATCATACTGTGCTGCTTGCTGGCACTGGCAGTCTGGAGCGACCTGCGCACCCGCCGCATTCCCAATGCGCTGGTGTTCGGCGGCGCGGTACTGGGCCTGTTGTTCAACGCAGTGTTGCCTGCTGGCGACGGTCTCTTCATACAAGTCTTTGGCGGCATCGGCCTGGTCAAGGCGCTGGCCGGCCTGGCCGTCGGCCTGTGCCTGCTGCTGCCGATGTACGCCATGCGCGCCCTGGGCGCCGGCGACGTCAAGCTGATGGCCATGATCGGCGCCTTCACCGGTCCCGGCGCGGTGGCCGGCATCACGCTGCTGACGCTGCTGGCCGGCGGCGTGCTGGCCCTGGTCGTGGCCGGCTTCAACGGCCGCCTCAAGCCGATGCTCTACAACACCTGGCACCTGATCAAATACAGCATGCTGCGCTCGCTCGCGGGCGAGGTGCCGAAGATGGAGGCGCCGGCCACGCCGAGCGGCCGCCTGCCGTACGCGGTGGCCATCGCCGCCGGCGCCGCGCCCTACCTGATCGTCGGCGCCAGCAGCGGCCGCAGCCTGTTCTTCTGATGGGCATCATGTCCACTCCGCAGATCAGCGAAGCTCCCGCCGACGCCCGCGCGCCGCGCACCACCGACGAAACCGGGCTGCCGTTCCTGTTCCTGGTCGAGCTGCTGTGCAAGGTGCTGTTCCAGCGCGGCCAGGTGCGCCTGCCGGAACTGGCCGCGCATTTGAAACTGAGCGTCAGCGTGATCACGCCGCTGGTGACGCATTTGCGCAACGAAAAACTGTGCGAGGTCACGCGCAGCGGCGGCAGCGGCACCGACGCCGACCTGACCTATCACCTGACCGAGGCCGGCATGCAGCGCGCCATCGCCTGCCTCAACCGCAACTCCTACGCCGGCCCGGCGCCGGTCACGCTGGCCGCCTACGTGGCGCAGGTGGAGACGCAAAGCGTGCGTCACTTGCATGTCACGCGTTCCGATGTGCAAGCCGCTTTCCACGACGTCGTCGCCAGCGCGCAGGTGCTGGACCAGATGGGCGCGGCGATGAATTCCGGCCGCGCGATTTTCATCTACGGCCTGGCCGGCAGCGGCAAGACCTTCCTGGCCGAGCGCCTGTGCGACCTGCTGCACGGCGCCATCTCGGTGCCTTACGCCATCATGATCGACGGCGAAGTGGTGCCCTTCTACGATCCGGTGCAACACCGCCCTGCCGCCGACGCGCCGCCGGCCGAGGAAGGCAGCGACCTGCTGCGCACGCTCGACGCACGCTGGGTGCGCGGCCTGCAGCGGCCGACCGCGCTAACCGGCGGCGAACTGACCTTGGAGATGCTCGACCTGCGCTTCGACGCCAACACGCGCCTGTACCAGGCGCCTCCTCATCTGAAAGCCAACAACGGTATTTTCATCATCGACGACCTCGGACGGCAGCGCTGCTCGCCGCTGGAATTGATGAACCGCTGGATCGTGCCGATGGACCGTGGCGTCGATTATCTTTCGTTGCACACGGGACTGGTTTTTCAAGTTCCTTTCGATGTGGTCGTGGTATTCTCGTCAAACTTCCTGCCGGAACGTTTATCGGATGGCGCCTTCCTCCGCCGGCTCGGATACAAGATAGAAGTACCGCCGCAAAGCCCCGCGGAATATGAGCTTCTGTTCCGCCAGGCCTGCGCGCAGTACGGCATCGCATTCGACGCCGCAGCCTTCGACTACCTGCTGGGCGGCCTGCATGCCAAGGACGAGACGCCGTTGCTGGCCTGCTATCCGCGCGACCTGATCCGCCAGGTGCGCGACCTGGCCCGCTACGAAAGCACGCCGCCCGCCTTGAACCAGCGCTCGCTGGACTGGGCCTGGCACAACTACTTTGCCGGCGCCGGCGCCCGACGCGTCGCCGCCGAACAGCAGAAGAAGGAACGCGAACGCCGCGAACTGCAAACCAATCCGCTTAACGCAGGAAGGCTGGGATGAGAAACACTCGTGCTCTGACAATGATAGGGGTGGCGCTGTTCCTGGCGCTGGCGGCCGTGGTGGTGGCGGCGCAATGGATCGCCGGCCAGTCGGCCAGCAACAGCAACAAGGTCGCGGTGGCCATGCTCGACATCAGCATGGGGGCGCGCATCACGCCGGAACTGGTGCACATGGTGGACTGGCCGGCCAGCTCGGTGCCGCCGGGTGCGATGACCGACATCAAGACGCTGGAAGGCCGCATCACGCGCGCCAACGTGCAGCGCGGCGAACCGATCACCGAAGGCAAGCTGGCGCCGGCCGGCAGCCAGGGCGGGCTGTCGTCGGTGGTGGCCGAAGGCAAGCGCGCCATGACCGTGCGCGTCAACGACGTGGTCGGCGTGGCCGGCTTCGCGCTGCCCGGCAACTACGTCGACATCCTGGTCAACACCCAAAGCGACAGCAACGGCGACCACCTGGTGCGCGAACAGGCGATCTCCAAGATCGTGCTGGAACGCATCCTGGTGCTGGCGATCGCGCAGGAATCCAGCCGCGACGATACCAAGCCGAAAGTGGTCAACGCGGTCACGCTGGAACTGACGCCGGACCAGGTGGAAAAGCTGGACCTGGCGCGCAGCGTCGGCACGCTGTCGCTGGTGCTGCGCAACCAGGTCGATCCGCAATCGGCGAATACCGAGGGCGCCACCAAGAGCAGCCTGCTGGGCGACGCCGTGAACGCCGGCGTGCCGCTGCCGCGCAGCGCCACCATGCGAAAGCGCACAGCCCCAGGGCGGCCAGCCCGCCCGGAGC
>NZ_WKJL01000027.1 GCF_009674565.1 Duganella aquatilis | reverse complement strand
CGTGCGCGGTGTTGATGGTAATGCCGCGTGCTTTTTCTTCTGGTGCAGCATCGATCTGGTCGTAGGCTTTCGCTTCGCCGCCGAATTTCTTCGACAGAACGGTTGCGATTGCAGCGGTCAGGGTGGTTTTGCCGTGGTCGACGTGACCGATGGTGCCTACGTTGACGTGCGGTTTAGTCCGCTCGAACTTTTCTTTTGCCATTTTGATTCTTCCTTAGAACAATGTTTTAAATGTGCGGCCAGGTGATCTACCCGGCCGCAAAAATACCAGAATTACTTCGCTTTCGCGGTAACGATCGCGTCGATCACGTGCTTAGGCGCCTCGGAGTAGTGCTTGAACTCCATGGTGTAGGTTGCACGGCCCTGGGTTGCGGAACGCAGGGTGGTCGAGTAACCGAACATTTCCGACAGTGGCACTTCGGCTTTGATGATCTTGCCGCCGCCGCCTGGGATTTCGTCCATGCCCTGCACCATACCGCGGCGGGACGACAGGTCGCCCATCACGGTACCGGCGTAGTCTTCCGGCGTTTCCACTTCCACAGCCATCATTGGTTCCAGGATGACTGGGCTGGCGCGTTTGCAGCCTTCTTTGAACGCCATCGAACCGGCCATGCGGAATGCATTTTCGTTCGAGTCGACGTCGTGGTACGAACCGAAGGTCAGGGTGACTTTGACGTCCACCACTGGGTAGCCTGCCAGCACGCCGTTGTTCAGGGTTTCGCGCACGCCTTTTTCCACTGCTGGAATGTATTCGCGTGGCACGGTACCGCCTTTAATGGCGTCGATGAACTCGAAGCCCTTGCCTTGTTCCTGCGGCTCGATGGTCAGCACGGCGTGGCCGTATTGACCGCGACCACCGGACTGCTTGACGAACTTGCCTTCAACGTCGGCCACCGATTTGCGGATGGTTTCGCGGTAGGCAACCTGTGGTTTGCCCACGGTCGCTTCCACGCCGAATTCGCGCTTCATGCGGTCAACGATAATTTCCAGGTGCAGCTCGCCCATACCACCGATGATGGTCTGGCCCGACTCTTCGTCGGTCTTGACGCGGAACGACGGATCTTCCTGCGCCAGACGGTTCAGTGCCAGACCCATTTTTTCCTGGTCAGCCTTGGTTTTTGGTTCCACAGCCTGTTGGATCACTGGCTCTGGGAACACCATTTTTTCCAGGGTGATGATCGACGATGGATCGCACAGGGTTTCGCCGGTGGTCACGTCTTTCAGACCCACCGCAGCGGCGATGTCGCCGGCGCGCACTTCTTTGATCTCTTCACGCTGGTTGGCGTGCATCTGCAGAATACGGCCCAGACGCTCTTTACGACCTTTGACCGAGTTGTACACGGTATCGCCGGCGTTGATCACGCCCGAGTAGACGCGGAAGAAGGCCAGCTGACCAACGAACGGGTCGGTCATGATCTTGAAGGCCAGCGCCGAGAATTTCTCGTCGTCCGAGGCTTTACGGGTGGCTGGCTCTTCGTCTTCGTCGGTGCCTTTCACGTCGTCGATGTCGATCGGCGACGGCAGGTATTCGATGACCGCGTCCAGCATGGCCTGTACACCCTTGTTCTTGAAGGCGGTACCGCACATCATTGGCACGATTTCGGAGGCGATGGTGCGCTCGCGCAGTGCCTTCTTGATCTCGGCTTCCGACAGGTCACCTTCTTCCAGGTACTTGTTCATCAGGTCTTCGGTCGCTTCAGCAGCGGCTTCCACCATCTTCTCGCGCCACTCGGCAGCCGAATCGGCCAGCTCGGCAGGGATATCGACGTAGTCGAATTTCATGCCTTGCGAAGCGTCGTCCCACAGGATCGCTTTCATCTTGACCAGATCGATCACGCCTTTGAAGTTGTCTTCGGCGCCGATCGGGATCTGGATCAGGACTGGGTTGGCCTTCAGGCGTGCGCGCATCTGCTCGTACACTTTGAAGAAGTTCGCACCGGTACGGTCCATCTTGTTGACGAAGGCCAGACGTGGCACTTTGTACTTGTTGGCCTGACGCCACACGGTTTCCGACTGTGGCTGCACGCCGCCGACTGCGCAGTACACCATGCAAGCGCCATCCAGCACGCGCATCGAGCGTTCAACTTCAATGGTGAAGTCAACGTGGCCCGGGGTGTCGATGATGTTGATGTGGTGTTCTGGGAAGTTGTTCGCCATGCCTTTCCAGAAGCAGGTGGTCGCAGCGGAGGTAATGGTGATACCACGCTCTTGCTCTTGCTCCATCCAGTCCATGGTGGCGGCGCCATCGTGAACTTCACCGATCTTGTGGTTCACGCCCGTGTAGAACAGAACGCGTTCGGTGGTGGTGGTCTTACCTGCATCGATGTGAGCGGAGATACCGATGTTGCGGTAGCGCTCGATGGGGGTCTTGCGGGCCATAATTAATCCTAAATCGTTTAATGGACAAAACCGAGCGCCATTTTTTGGAGAAAAAATGAGCCCGGCCTCGAACAACGGATAACAGCCAGACCACGCAGGATCTGGCCGATTTTATTAGAAGCGGAAGTGCGAGAACGCCTTGTTCGCTTCAGCCATGCGGTGAACTTCGTCACGACGCTTCATCGCACCGCCACGGCCTTCGGCGGCTTCCATCAGCTCACCAGCCAGACGCTGTGGCATGGATTTTTCGCTGCGCTTGTTGGCAGCTTCACGCAGCCAGCGCATGGACAGAGCCATACGACGCACTGGGCGGACTTCAACCGGCACCTGGTAGTTTGCACCACCAACGCGACGGGATTTCACTTCAACCAGCGGCTTGGCGTTGTTGATCGCGGTAGCGAACACTTCCAGCGGGTCTTTGCCCGATTTCTCGGCGATGTGCTCGAAGGCACCGTAGATGATGTTTTCTGCGACCGATTTTTTACCGGACAGCATCAGAACGTTCACGAATTTGGCGACATCGGTGTTGCCGAATTTTGGATCCGGCAGGATCTCGCGCTTGGGTACTTCACGACGACGTGGCATGTCAATTCCTTCCTATCTTCAGTTGAGTGCCTTGCGGTCACTCGCGGCGGCCATCATAGCCATCCACTTACTCGGTCTCGCGACCGGCTCAACTCAATTAATTAAATTACTTCTTAGCCTGTTTAGCACGCTTCGCGCCGTATTTCGAGCGAGCTTGCTTACGGTCTTTAACGCCCTGGGTATCCAGTGCACCGCGAACCATGTGGTAACGCACACCTGGCAAGTCTTTTACACGACCGCCGCGCAGCAGAACAACGCTGTGTTCCTGCAGGTTGTGGCCTTCACCGCCGATGTACGAGATAACCTCGAAACCGTTGGTCAGACGCACTTTGGCAACTTTACGCAGTGCCGAGTTAGGCTTCTTAGGAGTGGTGGTGTACACACGGGTGCACACGCCACGTTTTTGCGGGCTGTTTTCCAGCGCCGGCGATTTGCTCTTCACGACCAGTTTGGTACGTGGTTGGCGAATCAGTTGATTGATGGTTGGCATCGTTCTAAACCCAACTAAATAACAACATTAACAACCCGGACATAATGCCGGGGACAAAAAACCTTCTCCCGATTTATTGCGACACCGGAGGCGCAAACAGCCACTCGCCTGGAGCGGCCTGATTCAGCGTATACGATGTGCAGAATAAATTGAGAACTCGCGAGTATAGACGTGAACGGCAGTTCGGTCAATCTATTTCGCGGCTTGCAGCGGGTAAGCAAGCACTAGCAGAAAGGTCAGGAAACGCTTGATAATAGCAAATAATCCGGACTTTTCTACCTTTTCCTGCCGCCTGCCCTTGATGCGATCCCTGTTGCGCCCCGCTCCCCTGTTCGTGCTGCTCAGCTACCTGCTGTTGACGCTGGTGCCCTGCGTGCCCCTGCTGCTGGGCCGGCCGGCGCCCGAGCTGGGGCATGTGCTGGCCGTGGAACTGCTGGCCTGGCTGACGGTGTGGAGCGTGCTCGGCCGGCCGGCCTGGTTCCACTGGCTGCTGATCCCGGCCTTCCTGGCGCTGCCGACCGAGATTTACTTGTTCATTTATTACGGCCAGGGCATCTCCACCCACCACCTGGGCATCATCGCCGAGACCAGCCCGAAGGAGGCGATGGAATTCCTCGGCAGTAAAGTCTGGCTGATGGCGGCCGTGCTGCTGGGCGTGATCGCCTGGTGGAGCGCGGTGCAGGTGGCGGCGCGGCGCAGCCCGGCGCTGGCCTGGCGCGGCGCCAGCCGCAAGGCGGTGCTCGGCATATTATTAGCGCTGGGCGCACTGCTCCTGTACGGCCGCGAGTTCGGCGTGCAGGGCAAGCCGTCGGCGCACGCCAGCGCATCGTCGGCCTCGGCCAGCGAGGAGGAGTCCTCGGAAGAAGAAGCGTCCGCCAGTGATCCGGAGCACGCCGCCATCGCCGGCGAACAGCGCACCGGCTGGAAGCTGGGCGCCCTGCCCTGGCGGCTGCGCGCGCCGGTCGGCTTCAGCGACTTTGCCGCCTCGTGGCCGTTCGGCCTGGCCGCGCGCGGCGTCGACTTCTACAAGGAGCGCGAATACCTGGCCGACCTGGGCCGGCGCAGCCGCAACTTCAGCTTCCACGCGCACCAGCCGGCCAGGAACGACACGCCGGAAATCGTCATCATGGTGATCGGCGAATCGTCGCGCTACGACCGCTGGGGCATCAACGGCTACGCGCGCGACACCACGCCGCTGCTGAACAAGGAAGCCAACCTGGTGGCGCTGCCGGACGTGATCACCGCAGTCTCGGCGACGCGGCTGTCGGTGCCGGTCATCATCTCGCGCAAGCCGGCCACGCAAAGCCTGAAGGACGGCTTCTACGAAAAATCCTTCCTCACCGCCTACAAGGAAGCCGGCTTCAAGACCTTCTGGCTGTCGAACCAGATCTCGTTCGGCCAGTTCGACACGCCGGTGTCGGTGTTCGCCAAGGAGGCCGACGTGATCCAGTTCATGAACCTGGGCGGCTTCACCAACAACTCCAACTTCGACCAGATCCTGCTCAATCCCCTGCAGCACGCGATCGCCGACGCGGCGCCGAAAAAGCTGATCGTGCTGCACACGCTGGGCAACCACTGGAACTACAGCCAGCGCTATCCGAAGGAATTCGACAAGTGGCAGCCGTCGCTGTTCGGCGTCGACAAGCCGGTCTACACCGACCTGAAAATCAAGCCGCAGCTGAACAACAGCTACGACAACTCGATCCTCTACACCGACTGGTTCCTGTCGCAGGTGATCCGCCAGCTGAAGGACACGCAGCAACTGGCCTCGATGGTCTACGTGGCCGACCACGGCCAGACGCTGTACGACGGCAGCTGCCGCATCGCCTTCCACGGCCACAACACGCAGTATGAATTCCACGTGCCGGCCATGGTCTGGTACTCGGACGAATACAAGGATCGCTATCCGGAAAAAATCAGCCAGCTGCTGAAGCACCGCAAGGCGCGGCTGGCCACCGAGAACATGTTCCACACGCTGCTGGACCTGGGCGACATCCAGTACGACGATGAAAAGCTGGAGTGGAGCTTCCTCAACGCGCAGTTCAGGCAGCACAAGCGCTACGTCGACAGCTACGGCTGGACCAACTACGACAACGCCACCTTCAAGGGCGACTGCCGCGAAGTGATGGACAAGGGCAAACCACTGAAACAGGACAAATCATGAGCCTGCGCATCGCCGCCGCACAAACCCCGTCGGTGGCCGGCGACATCGCCGCCAATGTGGCCACGCACCTGCGCTTCATCGCCGCCGCGCGCGCCGAAGGCGTGCAGCTGCTGGTATTCCCCGAACTGTCGCTGTGCGGCTACGAACTGCCGCTGCTTCGCACCTGCGCACTGACGCCGGACGACGCCCGCCTGGCGCCGCTGCGCACAGCCGCCATCGCGGCCGGCATGACCGTCATCGTCGGCGCGCCCCTTCTCGACGACGGCGCCGCGCAACCGTGCATCGCCAGCATCACCTTCACGCCGGACGGCGGCAGCCGGACCTACCGCAAGCAATACCTGCACGACGGCGAACAAGTCCACGTCCAGCCCGGCGCCATCGGCGCCCACGCCCATGCGCTGCACGACCAGCGCTATGTGGAAGCCATCTGCGCCGACACCACGCGCGCCGAACACGCGCGCGCCGCAGCGGACGCCGGCGCCTCGCTCTACGTCGCCGGCGTGCTGATTTCAAACGGCGGCTATGACGCCGATGCGGCGCTGCTGCGCGGCTACGCCGGACAGCATCGAATGGGCGTCCTGATGGCCAACCACGCCGCGCCGTCCGGCGGCTACGCCGTCGCCGGAAAAAGTGCCTTCTGGGCGCCGGGCGGCGCACTGCTGGCGCAAGCGCCCGGCCCCGGCGACTACCTGGTCATCGCGGAAGAGGATGAAGGCTGGCACGGCAGAACCGTGCCGGTCGACGCGGCGTAAGACTCAAGCCGCCACCTCCTGCTGCTGCAACAGCCGGCGCGCCGCCGCCAGCGGACGCCGGTCGGTCCACGCTTCGAGATCGAAATCGGCATCCAGGAAGCCGTGCAGCAGCAGGAAGTCGGTCTGCTGGCGCAGCAGCGCCAAACGCTCCGGCGACAGGTCCGGATGCAGCGCGCGATGGAAGCCGTCACGGTAAGCCTGCGTCACCGCCTGCGCGCTGCCGCGCGTTTCATCCTGCAGCACCCGCTGCACGCCGTCCAGGTTATCGGCGGCCCAGTCGGCCGCGCGCAAACCCTGCGCCAGGAAGCGCGCCACCAGCTCCGGATGGTTGTCCAGCAAACTGCGATGCACGGTGATCGGCCGCGGCGTGCCATTGTTGACGCGGAAGCGCTGCGGCAAGGCGTCGATATCGACGCCCACCTCAAGCCCCAGCCGCCGCGCCGCATCGAACGCCGCCGCGCCCTTCACATACACCGCATCGACGCGGCCGGCGGCCAGATGTTCCAGCCCGGCCCACAAGCCTTGCAGCGCGCCGGCGCCATCGCGCCGCAGCGTCGCCTCCACTTCGACAAAGCGCACGTCCTCAAGCGCCAGCCCGGCTGAAGCCAGTACGCCCTTGACGCCATGCAGCGACATGCCGCGCGCAATGCTGCAGCCACGCACATGCGATGCGATCGGATGATCGACATACGCCGGCAGCGCCACACGCAGGCCTTGCAGCTGCGACGCCTCGCGCACGCCGGAACCGGCGCGCACGATGATGGCTTGCCCTTCGTCGATCCAGGTCAGGCCGATCAGGCGCGTATCGGCGCCCTGCGCGCGCGCGGCCAGCGCCAGCATGTTGCCGCCTTCGCGTATCAGCTCCGGCAGATCGTGGTCGTAGTGGTGGCGCGCCAGCGCGCTGTTGGCAGGCTGCTCCTGCAGGGTGGACAGCGTGATGCCGTCCGCCGCGAATTCCTCGTCCAGCCAGCCCAGCTTGTAGGCCAGGCCGGTGGCGGTCGGCACCGGGCAGCGGGTGAACCACAGCTTCTTCAAGGCGTTATCCGTCATGCCATTCCCCTTACGCGGCGCGCGCCGTCAGGTGCGCGTTGGCTTGCTCGTACGGGCCGACATCGATCCACTCGCGCACGTCGAACGTCGTCGGAATGAACTGCCAGCGATGCAGGAAGTCTGTAAAGTCCTGCAGGGCCACTATCGCACCTTCGTCGAAGTTGGTCCCCAGCCGCAGGTTCGCATCCTCACCATAGGCGCGGCGCACCCAGAAATCGTTGCTGTTGGTCTCGCGGGCCAGGAACTGGCGCGCTTCCAGCGGGTGCGCGCGTGCCCACTGGTCGGCGCGCAAAGTGGTTTCCACCAGCCGCACGGCGCTGTCGTAATGGTTGTCGAGCAGGTGCTGGTCCACCGTCAGCGTACGCGGCGTGCCATTGTTGGCGCGCACCAGCGGTTCCGGATGCGAGCCGGTGTCGATCACCACCTGCAGGCCGAAGTGGTGAACCAGCTGCGCCGCGTGCGCGCCCTTGAGGAAGATCGCATCGACTTCGCCGCGCAACAGGCCCACCAGCTCCGCGTTGCGCGAACCGCCACCGCCGGTACTGAGATCGGCCTTGCCGTCGATACGCACCACTGGTTCTTCGCTCGGGCGCCGTTCGATCACAAAATCGACCAATTCCACGTCCGACACTTCCAGACCGTCCAGGCGTAGCGCGTTTTCCAGCGCGCGCATCGCCTGCGCGCGCGCGAAATCGATCTGCACATTGCGCCACAACGGCAGCCCGAACTTGCGGCCCTTCAGATCGCGCACGCTGTTGATGCCGGAACCGGGCAAGGTGAGGATCAGCTGGATTTCATCGGCCCAAGACAGTCCCAGCACGCGGGTCTGGCGGCCGGCGGCGCGCGCCCAGATGGCGGGGATGTTGCCGCCATGACGGACCGAGTTTTGCAGCGTATGGTCGAAGTGCGATTCACGCACGGCCACGTCATCCGATTCCTGCAAGGACTTGATGGCGGTATGCTGCTGCGCAAACGCTTCTTCCAGCCAGCCGCGTTGCAGGGCGATGCCCAGTCCCGTCGGCACCGGGCAGCGGGTGTACCACAAAGTATCTAGTGCTTTGCTCATCATGCTCTCCTGGGTAGTATTCGGCTGGCCGGCGGCCATGCTCGTCTTCCTTGTTTTGCAAACTCCATGCCACGCAAATGGAGCGGTTTACCGGCCCATTTGCATGTTTTCCAGCGTCAGCCTGCTGCGCCAGCAACAGCCGGAACGCAGGCTGCTGGCACAGCAGCGCTGCGCTCATGGCTGGCGTACAGCTGCGCATACACCCCGTCCCGCGCCAGCAAGGCCTCGTGACCACCCAGCTCCTCCACCACGCCATGACGGATGACGGCGATGCGGTCGGCGTCGCGGATGGTCGCCAGCCGGTGCGCGATGACGATCGACGTGCGGCCTGCGCACAGCCGGCGCAGCGCGCGGCTGATGCGCCGTTCGCTGTGCATGTCCACCGCCGACGTGGCTTCATCCAAGACCAGCACCGCCGGATCGGCCAGGTAGGCGCGCACCAGGCACACCAGTTGCCGCTGGCCGTGGCTCAACCGCCGTCCCGAGGCGCCGACTTCGGTGTGGTAGCCGTGCGGCAACCGTTCCAGCACTTCGTCGGCGCCCAGGGCGCGCGCTGCCGCGATCAACGTGGCGTCGTCGGCGTCGGGCGCGGCCAGACGCAGGTTGTCGAGTATCGAACCGGTGAACAGCACGTTGTCCTGTAAGACCACGCCAATGTGGCGGCGCAGGTTGTGCTGTGTATAGTCGCGCACATCGACACCATCGAGCGCGATGCGGCCATTCTGCACGTCGTAGAAGCGCGTCAGCAGCTGCACCAGTGTGCTCTTGCCATGGCCGGTCGGGCCGACGATGGCCAGCATCTCGCCGGCGCGGATGCGCAGATCCAGTCCACGTATCACCGGTTCGCGCAGGTCGGCGCGGTAGGCAAAGCGCACCTGTTCGAAATCGACCTGGCCATTCACCCTGGCCGGTGCGCCGGCCTGCGGCCGGTCATGCACTTCGGGCACGGTGTCGAGCAGCAGGAAAATGCGGTCGGCCGACGCCATCCCCGCCGCGTGGCGCTCGAACAGGTCGCCCAGCTCCTGCAACGGTCCGAGGAACAGCACCACATAGAACAGGCTCTCGATGATCTGGCCGGCGCTGACATCGCCCTGCGCCAAACCGTGCGCACCGCTGAACAGCAGCAGTGCCATGGCCAGGTTGGACAGCAATCCGGTATAGGGCGCGAACCAGCCGGAAGTCACGCCGCCGCGTATCATCGAGGTGCTGAACAGTTTCAGCAGCGCCTGATAGCGCAGCAGGTTGGCCGCCTGCCGGCCGCTTTGCTGCAGCAGCTGCACGCCGGTGACGGTCTCCACCAGATGCGCGGTGTAGCCGCTGCGGTGCTCGGCCACCCGGGCCCAGTTGCTGCGCGTGACACGCCGGAACAGCCAGGTGCCGGCGGCCAGCGGTACGATCACGATGGCCAGGCTGGCAAACAACGGCGGCGCGATATGCCACAGCAGAACCCCGGCCAGCACGCAGCGCAGCACCACCGACAGCAGCTCCGGCGGCCCCTGGATCAGCAGCGGTTCCAGGCTGTCGATGTCGCGGTCCAGGCGCGACATGATGCGGCCCGCCTTGGCGCGGTCGAAGTACGACACGCTCAAGGCCTGCACATGGGTGAACGCCCGCACCCGCAAATCGTTCAGCACCGCGATGGCGGCGCTGCCGGCCTGGTAGCGCGCGGCGCCGGCCAGCGCAAAGCGCGCCACCCAGGTTGCGGCCAGCCCGGCGCCCAGCCATGACAGCAGCGGCCAGTCCAGCCGCCAGCCGCTGCCGTCGCGCAGCAGGCCATGATCGACCAGTTCGCGCACAAACCAGGGCCGCACGAAAATCGACGCCACCAGCAGGATTTCCAGCACGACCACGGCGGCGATGCGCACCCGTACGGGCCGCAGCAGCGGCAGCAGGCGTTGCAACGCGGCGCGGCGCAACAGCGGCTTGCCGGCCAGCGCTTCTTCGGTGGCGAGGTCGCTGGTGAGTGCTGCCGGTTTAGCCATGGGCCACCTCCTCGTCCATGCCCAGCAACTCGCGGTAGGCGCGATAGCCGCGCGCCAGCTGCGCATGGGTGCCGGTGGCGGCGATGCGGCCGCCATCCAGCAGCAGCACGCGGTCGGCATGCAGCACGGTGGACAGTTTGCTGGCGATCAGCAGCAGCGTCGGACGGCCGGCGGCGTCGCTGCGCAGCGCCTCCAGCACACGTCGTTCGGTGACGGCGTCCAGCGCGCTGGTGGCATCGTCGAGCACCAGCAGGTCGGGCGCCGCCAGCAAGGCGCGCGCCAGGCATAGCCGCTGCCGCTGGCCGCCGGACAGCGTCGCGCCACGCTCGCCCAGTTGCGTTTCCTGTCCATGTTCAAGGCCGGCGACGATATCGCCGGCGCTGGCCAGCCTCAGTGCGCGCTGCAGGTCGGCGTCGCTGGCATGCGGTGCGGCCAGGCGCAGATTGGCCGCCACCGTATCGGAAAACAGGAAGCTCTCCTGCGGCACCACATGCACGCGCCGCCGCAACGCCGCCAGATCCAGACTGGCGGCGTCTTGCCAACCGTCCGCACCGGCACCCAATTCCACCGTGCCGCTGTCCGGTTTCAGCAGGCGTGGCAGCAGGTGCGCCAGCATGCTTTTCCCGGCGCCGGTGGGACCGACCAGCGCCACCACTTCGCCGGGCGCCAGCGTCAGCGTGCAGTCGTCGAGTATCTGCTTGCCACCACCAGGCGCGCCCAGCGTCACCTGCGTGAGGCGGCACCCTAGTGGACCAGGCGGCAGCACGCCGGCACCGCCGCCGAGCGACAGCGGCGTGTCGAGCAGATCCCAGATGCGGCCGGCCGAGGAGCGGGCGTCGGACCAGGCCTGCATGGCGCTGCCCACGCCCTCCAGGCGGAACACCAGCATGGTCGCCAGCAGCAAGGCGGCGGTCAGCTGTCCCAGATCCAGCTGGCCGCGCGCGACCAGTTGTGCGCCGTACAGCATGATCCACACATGTCCCATCGCCACCACCGTCTGCGGCAGCGGCACGCGCGAACTGGCATACACCAGCGCGGCACGCGACTGCGCCGCAAACAAGGCCACCTCGCGCGCAAACCGTTCGCTGCGCTGGCGTTCCAGCACGAACGACTTGATCACGCGCACGCCGGTGACGCCTTCCGAAATGTCCTGGTTGACGCGGTCATAGGCGGCGCCGGTGGCGCGGTCCAGCACCACCAGATGGCCGGCCTGGTGCAGCAGCAGGGCCAGCGCCACGGCACTGAGCAGCAAGGGCACCAGGCCCAGCGCCGGGTGGTACCAGCTCAACAGGCCCGGCACCGCGACCAACACCAGCACCGTGTCGACGCCCTGGCGCCAGAAGGTAATCATGGCGTCGCGCACCTTGTCGGCGTCGCGCGTGGTGAGGCTGACCAGCTCCCCCATGCCGTGGCGCCAGTGATAGGCCAGCGGCAGCTGCTGGACCTGGTTGAAAATACGGGCGCGCAGCAATGTCAGCAAACGCTGGTTGCATTGTTGCGACGCCAGCGTCACCGCATACGCCAGCAGTGCGCGCGCCAGCGCCACGGCGCCCAGCACGGCCAGCCAACGCAGCGCCGGTGCATGATCCAGCGTGCCGTCGGCCAGCCGCAACACGGCCTTTCCTTGCGTGACATCGTGCACGGCAAGGCCAAGCAGCCATTGCTGGCACGCCAGGCCGGCATTGGCTGCCACGAATAGCAGCAAGGTGGCGCCCACCAGCAGCGGCATGGTGCGGTAGATGGCCAGGCAGCGCAGCAGCGGGTAGCGCCGCAGCGGCGCCGCGGCGGACACGCTCACGCTGCCTCCGTCACGCCCAGCGTACGCAACAACCTCGCCCGCAGCTGATCGAATTCGTGCGCGCCGCGCTGGCGCGGATGGTCCAGCGCAATGCGCTCATCCAGGATGGTGCGGCCGCCGCTCAGCACCAGCACCCGGTCGGCCAGCTGGATCGCCTCGTCCACATCGTGCGTCACCAGCAGCACGGCCGGACGGTGGCGTCGGCACAGCTGCGCCACCAGCGCCTGCATCTTGATGCGCGTGAGCGCGTCCAGCGCGGCAAACGGTTCGTCCAGCATCAGCAGCTGCGGCGCGCGCAGCAGCGCACGCGCCAGCGCCACGCGCTGCGCCTCGCCGCCGGACAGCGTCGCCGGCCAGGCATCGGCATGGCTGGCCAGTCCCACTTCTTCCAGCGCGGACAGGGCCGACTGGCGCTGCGACAGGTCCAGTCCCAGCAGCACATTGTCGATCACCCGCTTCGACTGCACCAGGCGCGGTTCCTGGAACACCACGGTGCGCCGTTCGGCCACCAGCACGCTGCCGCTGTCGACATCATCCAGCCCGGCCAGCATGCGCAGCAAGGTGGTCTTGCCGCTGCCGCTCTTGCCCAGCAGGGCGATGAATTCGCCCTGGCCGATGGCCAGGTCAAAGCCATCCAGCACCGCCTTGCCGTCGAAGACCTTGCGCGCGCCGCGCACCTGCGCGGCCAATGTCGACGCCGGCGCCGGCGCCGGCGCCGCCGCAGGACCGTCGGCCAGTCTCAGCTTGCTTAATACCGCCATATTATGTCCGTTCAAAAGTTCACCACGTTGTCAGGCTGCGCGCCACGGCATCAGCAGGCGCTCCAGCCGCCGCACCACCAGATCGGTGGCGAGGCCGAACAGCGCATAGATCACCACGCACACGATCAGGATTTCGGTCTTGAAGTATTCCTGCGCCTGCAGCATCAGGAAGCCGATGCCCTGCGTGGTGTTGATGACCTCCACGCCGATCAGTGCCAGCAACGCCATGGTGGTCGACAGCCGCAGGCCCACCATCAGCGACGGCAGCGCCGCCGGAAAGTAAATCTCGGCGATCAGGCGCCAGCGCGCCAGACCGAAGATGCGCGCCGCCTCGATGATCTTGGGATCGACATTACGCACGCCGCCATAGGCGTTCAGGTACATGGGCTTGGCCGCACCGGCGGCGATCAGCAGGATCTTGGACGACTCGCCGATGCCGAACCAGACGATCAGCAGCGGGATCAGCGCCAGGAAGGGCACGGCCCGTATCATCTGCATGGTCGGGTCGACCAGTTCCTCGGCCAGCCGCGACAGGCCGGCCAGGATGCCCAGGCACAGCCCGAAGCTGCCGCCCAGCAGCAGGCCCAGGCCGGCGCGCGTGAGCGACAGCGACAGGTGGTGCCACAGCACGCCCGAGCGCGCCAGCGACCAGGCGCTATCGAGCACCGTCCATGGCGGCGCCAGCACATTGCGCGGCAGCGCGCCGCTGGCCGAACCCAGGGTCCAGGCCAGCAGGATCAGCAGCGGCACCGACAGCCGCAGGAACAGGCTGCTGCGCGGCGAGCGTGGCCGCGCGTGGAGCGACGCCGGCGGCGCCAGCGTCACGTCGGCGTGGTCGATGGCCGCGCTCATTGCCGCACCACCCAGTCGTCCACCGAGAACGCGGCCTGCGCCACCTGGTGCTCCACGCGGAACGCCAGCAGCTTTTTCAGCGCCTCGGCGCCGGCATCGGAGATCGGCCGGTCTTCAAAGTCGATGCTGGAAGTCGCGCGCACCACGTCCAGCGGATAGCCGGTACTGTCGGCGCTCCAGCGGTAATAGGCTTCCGGGTCCTTGCGGATCGCATCGATGCCGGCCTTGAGGCCGCGCCAGAAAGCCGCTGCGAAGCGCGGATTGGCGGCCAGGAAGTCGGCGCGCGCCGAAATCACGCTGACCGTGCGGCCGGTCGCCGGTACGTCGCCCAGCTTGCCGACCAGGGTCAGGCCATAACGGTCCACCCACAGCTTGGCCACGGCGGCCGACGTCACGTAGGCGTCCAGCTGGTCGTTCTGCAGCGCCGGCAGCGCGGCGGACGACGGCAGCTGGGTATACGCCACGTCCTTCAGGTTCAGTCCCTGCGCGGCGGTCTGGAAGGCGTAGTCGAAGGTGGAGCCGAACAGCAGGCCAACACGCTTGCCGCCCAGCGCATCCAGCGTGGCCGGACCGCCCTTGCGGCCCACCACCCAGAAGCCGGACTGGGTGTCGCTCGGCGGCGTGACATACAGCGCGCGCTGCTGCTCGCCGCGTGCACGCGACAGTACGGCCGGCGAATCGCCGGTGCTGGCCAGTTCAGCCTGGCCGCTCATCATGCCCAGCAGCGCCGCCGCCGTGCGCTGGAAACCCACCACGCCGTCAAAGCGGAAGCCGTCGCGCGCCAGCTCACGCTGGAATACGCCGAGGTGAATCGCATAGCCCAGCGGGCCGGCGGTCTGCAGCTCCTTGCTGATTTTCTCCGGATTGCCGATGGCGGAGGCGGCGATGCGGAAGCCGACCGCTGGCGCCGCCGCAGCTGGCGCCGCGCCGGGACGCAGTGCCAGCCACAGCACGCCGCCCAGCAGCATGACGCCAACCGCGGCGGCACCGGCCCAGCGCAAGCTGCGGGGACGTGCGGTGGAATTCAAGATCTGGCCCATGACGGTTCCTTAAAAGCGGTAAGTGGCCGATACGCCGTAGGTGCGCGGCGCGCCATACGAATACAGGCCGGTGATCAGCGCCGTGTTGCGGTACACCTTGTCGGTGGCGTTGAGCACATAGGCGCGCAGCTCGTACTGCTGCTGCGGCGCCACATAGCCGGCGGACAGGTTGCCCAGCCAGTAGGCCTTCTCGGTCAGGAAGGCGCTGGTCTGGTCCACCGCGTTGAAGTAGGCCTTGCTGCGGTAGCCCCAGTCGGTATTGAACACCAGCGCGCCGCGGTTATTCAAGCGGTATTTGTACTCGGCCTGCACGTTGCCGATCACGCGCGGCACGCGGTTGAACCAGTTGCCGGCCGAGTTGTGCGTCAGCGTGTCCTGGAAGTCGGTGAACTCCGTGTGATTCAGGCCGAGATTGACCGCCAGCCGCAGATCCTTGACCGGCACCAGCGCCACTTCGATGTCGAGGCCTTTGACATCGCCGCCGCGCGCGTTGATGAAGGTCAGCACCTGCTGGCTCGGATTGAGCGGATTGAGGGTGGTGGCTTTCTGCTGGATGTCAGTATAGTCGTAGTAGAAGCCGGCCACGTTGACCTGCAGACGGTGCTGCCACCATTCGCTCTTCACGCCCAGCTCATATGACTTCAGATATTCCGGCTGGATGGTGGTGACCTGGCTTTGCGTGGTGGCGCCGGCGTTGAAGCTGCCGCCGTTGAAGCCTTTCGAGTAGCGGAAGTAGGCCCGCACATCCTCGCTGACCTGGTACGACGGCGTGATGTCGTAGGTGAAGGCCGACCAGGTTTTCGACGCATCCTGCGCCGCCGCCGTGCTCAGGCCGGCACCGAGGCTGGACGGCAGCCACCACTGCGCCACGTTGGTGTAGGCGACGCCGGCCGGCGCGGTGCGGTAGAGATAATCGATATCCTTCTTCTCGCTGGTTTCGCGCAGGCCCAGCGCCACGTCGACGCGGTCGCTGAACTTGTAGTCGGCGTTGCCGAACAAGGCGTAGCTGGTCGACTTGAGCGTGTAGTCGGTGGTGTTGTAGCTGCGCGCCTTGTTGCCGCCGCTGGCGGTGAGGGAGCCGGGCAGCACGCCGGTCTGCGAGCTGAAATCGAGCTTGCCGTCGAAGTAGTAGGCGCCCACCAGCCATGACAGCGGCCCGGTCTTCGGCGACGCCAGGCGCAGCTCCTGGCTGAACTGGTCGACCGCGAATACGGTGCGGCCGCGGCTCGATTCATAGGTCACCGAATCGGCGCTGGTCTGGCTGCGGTCGAATTTTTCATAGCCGGTGATGGAGGTCAGCGTCACGCCGCTGGCGAACTCCTTGTTCAAGGTCAGCGCCCCGCCCTTCTGCTTCAGATTATCGGTCGGCTCCACCAGCGCTGGAATATCGAAGCGGGTCTGGGTCGGCACGGTAGTGGTGCCGCTCAACAGCACCGGGCCGTCAAAGTCGCGGTAGTGAAGATTCAGCAGTGCGTCGAAGCTATTGGATATCTTCAGCAGGAACTGGGTGCGCAGCGCCAGGTCGCGCCACTTCTCGGTGCCGGGCACGAAGCTGTTCTGCGCGTAGCGATCCGACTCTTCGCGATGCACCGACACGCGCGCCGCCAGCACGTCCTCCTTCAGCGCGCCGCCAACCGCGCCTTCCACCAGGGTGCTGCCCTTGTCGCCGACGCTGGCCTTGAGGTAGCCGTCGTTGCTGAAGGTCGGCTTGCGCGAGATGAAGTTGATGGCGCCGCCGGTGGTGTTCTTGCCCCACAAGGTGCCTTGCGGCCCGCGCAGCACTTCCACCCGCTCCAGATCGAACAACGGGAAGCCGACGGTGGAGGCATTCCAGATATACACGTCGTCGAGATAGGTGCCGATCGGATTGGTGTTCCACACCGAAGCGTCGGACAGGCCGATGCCGCGGATATAAAATTTCGGACGGCCGTGGCCATCGGTGGTGTCGGCCGTCATGTTCGGCACAAAGCGGATGATGTCGCCGGCATTACGCACTTCACTGTTCTCCACCGTATCGCCGCCGATGACCGTCACCGCCGAGGCGATCGACTGCACATTGTCGCGCCGCTTCTCCGAGGTCACCACCACCCGCTGCAGCACCGCGCCATCTTCCTCGGCGTTGGCACTGGTCTTGGGCGCGCTGGCTTCAACTGCCGCCGACGGCACGTCATCAGCGGCCCAGGCCGGCGCGCCAAATGCGCCGAGCAGCGCCAGCGCCATGCAGTGCCGCTTGCCGCGTCGTGCCGTCAGATCATGTACCGCCTTGCCTGTTATTGCTGCTCTCATTGCCACTCCCGGTGATTTAAAAAGGACTTGTCGGGAGACTTGTTTGCAGGAAGCATGCCACCGCCTTGTAAACGGCAGAAAGCCTTTATTTACAAGGGAAAGACGCAACAATCGCTGCGCGGAATGATCATCGAAAAATCAGCACATTGCTGCCGCAGCAGCAGTGCATCAGCAACGGCGAGGCATTACAGCGCACCGCCAGCGCTGCCCTTGATGATGCCCAGGTCGGCCAGGCGCGCGCGCACAATGTTGCGGCTGAGGTTAAGCAGACGCGATGTCTGCAACTGGTTATGGCCACTGTATTCGTAGGCGCTGGCAAACACCTCACCCTCGATGGCTTGCCACAGGTCGGGATGGGGTTCGTCGAACAGGCGTAACAGCGCCTCGCGCAACGCCTGCTGCGGCGTGCTGGCGGCGGCCGGCGCCACTGCGCCACCGGCCGGCGCGCTGCCGGAAGACAGCTCGCCCAGCGACGAGAAATGCAGGTCGGTGGCCGTCACCTTGCCGCCACGGCTGATCAGCAGCGCATGGTGGATGACGTTTTCCAGTTCGCGGATATTGCCGGGCCACGAGTAGCGCTTCAGGCGCAGCAAGGCTTCCGCTTCCAGCACCGGGGCGGCGATGCGCAGGCGTTTGCTGTACAGGTCGATGAAGTGGCGCGTCAGCGGCGCGATGTCGTCGGCACGCTCGCGCAACGGCAGCAGCACCAGCTTGGCGACGTTCAAACGGTAATACAGGTCTTCGCGAAAATGCCCGGCGCGCACCGCCTCTTCCAGCCGCACATTGGTGGCGGCCACCAGCCGCACGTCGATCTTCACCGGCTTGCGCGATCCGACCCGCACCACCTCGCGCTCCTGCACCACGCGCAGCAGCTTGACCTGCGCCGCCGGCGGCAGATCGCCCACTTCATCGAGGAACAAGGTGCCCCCGCTGGCGGCCTCGAACCAGCCGGCGCGGCTTTCCAGCGCGCCGGTAAAGGCGCCGCGCTCGTGGCCAAACAGCTCGCTCTCGATCAGCGTTTCGGAAAAGGCGCCGCAGTTGACGGCGATGAAAGGACGCTCGGCCCGCTCCGACAGGCTATGCACCAGGCGCGCGATCAGTTCCTTGCCGGTGCCGCTTTCGCCGGTTACCAACACCGTGGCATCGCTGGGCGCGATCAGCCGGATGCGCTCCAGCAGCACCTTGGACGCGGCGTCCTCAAACGCGAGCGCCTTGGCGCGGATCGAGATCGCGTGATGGGCGGGATTGGGTAAGCTGAGCACCTCCATGGCGGACTTTCAATGGCATCATGAGCTGTTCAAGTTAACATGACAGCCGCCATGATGGAAGCGACGGTTTTGCATAAGAATAGAAAGAATCCAACTGCCCGCAGCCCGCCTGCTGCCCTGGACGCAAAAAGCTGGTGATCCGTTGCTGCTGGCGCAGCAGCCCGGCGCGCCCCACGACACGGATGCGCGCGCCGAGCCTTGGCATGGCTCTTGCAGGCGATGGACGGATCAAAAACACGGACCGCTCCTCATGACTCAAGCCCTTCCCCAATTCTGGTACGAGCGCTCGCCGGTACCCACGCCACTCAGCATCGCCGTGCATCTCGGCTGGCTCAATGGCGAGCCATCGGCCGACGGCGTGGCGATCCGCTCGCTGCGCACGCGCCAGCCGATGGCCGACGCCACGCAGCAATTGGAATACATGTTGAGTCACGCCTTCCGCCAGGGCAGCAGCGCGCCGGCCCTGTGGGCGCGTGCACGCGGCGCCGACACGCGGGTGATCGGCCTGACGTGGACCGACGAAGTGCAGCAGATCGTCACCCTGCAACAGTCGCACATCCGCACCATCGGCGACCTGCGCGGGCAGCGCATCGCCATCCCGCGCTGCGACGCCGACCAGATCGACATGTTCCGCGCCACCACCCTGCGCGGCGTACTCAATGCCCTGAGCCTGGAAGGTCTGGATGACGGCGATGTCACGCTGGTGGAGGTGGCGCGCGACCAGCGGCGGCTTTACCTGGCCGAAGCCCACGCGCTGCTGGCGGGACAGGTCGACGCCATCTACGTGCGCGGTTCGGCAGGGCTGGAGATTGCGCAGATGCTGAATGCGCTGGTGGTGGCCGACATCGGCTTTCATCCCGATCCGGCGATCCGCAACAATAACGGCACGCCGCGCCCGCTGACGGTCAGCGGTGCGACGCTGCGCGAATTTCCCGATATTGTCAGCGGCTTCCTGCAACTGGTGGTCGATGCCGGCAACTGGGCGGCGTCGCATCCGCTGGAGACCATCCGCTATATCGCCAACGAAACCGGCTCGGCGCCACAGCTGGTGCGGGCCGCCTACGGCCCGCAGTTGCACCGCAAGCTGCGCGTCGATCTGGCGCCCGAATCGCTGGCGGGGCTGGCCTCATTCAACGACTTCCTGCTGGCGCGCGGCTTCCTGGATAACAGCGTGGACATCGCGCAGTGGGTGGACCACCGTCCGTTGCAGGAATTGCGGACGGCGCCCAGCCTGCACTCGGCCTGATCAGCGCAGCGCCAGCTGCCGGCCCGGTGCGCTGTCGTTGATCTTGAACACGCTAACCGTCTGCTGCAACTCGCTGGCCTGATCCTGCAGCGACTGCGTAGCGGCGGCGGCTTCTTCCACCAGCGCGGCATTCTGCTGCGTGACCTGGTCCATCTGCGCCACCGCCTGGTTGACCTGGTCGATGCCCTCGCTCTGCTCGCGGCTGGCGTTGGCGATTTCGCCGACGATCTGCGTCACCTGGTGCACGTTGCCGACCAGCGTGGTCATCGTCGTGCCGGCCTGCTCCACCAGCGTGGTGCCGAGCTGGATCTTGTGCACCGAGTCGTCGATCAGCACCTTGATTTCCTTGGCCGCCGCCGCCGAACGCTGGGCCAGATTGCGCACCTCGGTGGCCACCACCGCGAAACCGCGTCCCTGCTCGCCGGCGCGCGCCGCTTCCACCGCCGCGTTGAGCGCCAGGATATTGGTCTGGAAGGCGATACCGTCGATCACGCTGGTGATGTCCACGATCTTGCGCGAGGCGTCGTTGATGTCGTTCATGGTGCTAACCACCTGGGTCATCACCTTGCCGCCCTGCGCCGCCGTGCTGGACGCACCTTCCACCAGCGAGCGCGCATGCTGGGCGTTGTCGGAGTTCTGCTTGACGGTGCTGGTCAGCTCCTCGATCGAGGCGGCGGTTTCCTCCAGCGAGCTGGCCTGCGTCTCGGTGCGCGACGACAGTTCCATATTGCCCGCCGCCAGTTCCTGCGAACCGGTGTTGATGATGTCGGCGCCATTGCGCACGCGCGACACGGTCGACAGCAAATCGCCCTGCATGCGCTGGATCGCCTTCAGCAGGCGCTGGATTTCATTGTCGCCGTTGGCTTCGATATGGGCGGTGAGGTCGCCGCTGGCCACCCGGTCCAGCTGACTGACGGCCCCTTCCAGCGGCAGCAGCACGGTGGAGCGCAGCATCAGGTGGGTGCCGAACACCACGCCCAGCGCGATCAGCAGGCCCAGCGCCACCAGCCACATGACGATGGTGTATTCGCTGGCGCGCTTGCTGGCCAGTTCGTTGATCTGCTCATCGCCCAGCTTCTGGAATTTTTCCAGCGACGCCGAGAACGCCGCGCCGACCGGCGTCAGCTCCTTGGAATTGATGGCCGAGTAGGCGGCCGTGTCATCTTTGGCCAGCGCCTCGAAGGCGCGGTCCAGCACCGCCGACAGCTTGCGGCCGGAATCGACCAGGTCTTTCTTGAGCTGGTCATCCTGGCCGGGGAAAGCCGGCGCCTTCTCGAACTTGTCGAGGAAGTCCAGCGTGCGCTGGTAGGATTTTTTGCCGTTGGTCAGCGCGGAGTCGCGGTCGGCCTTGTTGTCGTTTTCCTTCAGCGCCGCGTAGCCGCGCGTCAGCGCCGAGCGGGTGCGGGTGGTGTCCTTGTAGGCGTCGTTGATGGTAATGATCTGCGTCGAGATGGTATGCACCTGCGCAATCGACTGGTTGGACTGTTGCAAGGCAAAGATGCCCAGTCCCGCGCCAGCCAGCAACATCACTGTAAACAACACCAGCACGCCCAGCAGGCTTGCCCGCACCGTGACCTTATTCATGTCGCCTCCAAATTGGATGTTTCTAAATAGAAACACTATACCAAAATCATACTGGCTTGTGCACCATCAGCCAATATACGGCCAGTAGCGCCACAAAGGCGGGAACGCCGAGCGCGGTCCAGATTTTTTCATGACGCCAGTAGCGCGCTGGCAACGGCGCCGCATCGCGCGCGGCCTGCTGCGCCATGTCGCGCATGCGCAGCTGCAGCCACACCACCGGCAGCCAGCAGGCGCCGGCCAGCAGATACAGCGCGATCGACCAGACGATCCAGCTTGAACTGAACGGAAAACCGGCCAGGTGTATCATCCACAGCCCGGACAGAGGCTGGATGACGATCGACGGCGTGGTGAACCACCAGTCCGCGCGCGCCACCAGCCGCGTCACCACCGCGATGGCGGCGACGTTGCGCGTGCGGTTGGTGAAGAACATGTAAAACGCCGTGCCGAAGCCGGTGCCGAACATCGCCGTGGCCGACAGGATATGCAGCCATTTGATCGCCAGGTAGTCCATTATCTGCTCGCTCTCCACATCAGGAACATCAACGCCAGCAAGGGCAGGTTCTTGCTCAAGGGACCGAACGGATGGAGCCAGAAGGCCGGCAGGAACGCGCTCATGGCCGCCGTATAGCCGCCCACCAGCGCCAGCTGCGCCGCCCACAACCAGCGGCGCAGACGCAGCAACAGCAGCAGGCCGATCGCCGCGTCGGCCAGACTCGCGGCCAGCAGCACCGGCTCCTGAGCGGCTGCCGGCACGCCGCACGCCGCCAGCCACGTGCGGCTTTCCGCATGGGGCCAGCCGAACCACGACACGGCGGCGGTCCACAGCCACAGGGCCGCCATGGCCAGCGTGATCAGCGTGCCGGCCCACGCCCACACTGCGACGATGCGCTGCGCCGCTTGGGCAAAGCCGGCCGGATCGCGCAGCGGACGGCCCAGCAGGGCGGCGGCGGCGCTGGCGTCCGCCGTATTGCTGCCGTCGGCGCTCAGTTCCAGCATCAGCAGCGACTCCGGCGTCAGCGCGCTCGATGGTATCAGCGCCGCCACGCGCGCCACGATGCGCGCGACCGGCATCGGCAACGCCAGCACCAGCGCCGGCGCGGCCTGCATGCCGCGCCGCAGATCGTCCAGGTAGCCGGCCATGGTGGATGCGCGCGGCCCGACCACGGCCAGCTCGCGCGGCGGCGCCTGTTCCGCCGTCACCAGCTTGACGATGGCAGCCGCCAGGTCGTCCACGTGCACCGGCTGCACCCTGGCGCGATGCGCCATCGGCATCATCAGCGCCGGCAGCGTGGCCAGCATGCGGAACATCACGCTGCTGGCGCCCTCCTCGCCATACACCAGCGACGGCCGGATGATGGACAGCTCCAGATCGCGCGCCAGCAGATCGGCTTCGGCCGCGCCCTTGCTGCGCCAGTAGCCGGTGGCCGCATCGGGATGGCTGCCCAGCGCCGACACCTGCACCACGCGCCGCACGCCGAGCCGCTCGCAGGCGGCGAACAGCGCCACCGGCGCCGCGCGGTGCAGGCGGTCGAAATCGCCGTCGCGGCTTTCGCGGATGATGCCGACGCAGTTGACCACCGCATCGAAACCGGCCAGCAGCGGCAGCCAGTCGCGCTCCGCCGTCATGCCGCCGAAGTCCGCCTCCAGCCAATCGCGCTCGCCTTCGGGACGGCGACGGCTCAGGCCCGTCACCGCGCAACCGGCGCCGCGCAGGGCCTGCAAGGCATGGCTGCCGATCAAACCTGTGGCGCCGAGTATCAGGATTTTCATACCGCCTCCGTCTGTTATTTCTGTCGAAACAGAAATTATTGGTCAAATTTTTTTAGTCGCCGCCCAGCAGACGCGCCACCTTGCCGCCCATTTTCAGGAAGCGCTGCATGGTGGCCGGCGGCAAATGCTTGTAGTCGTCGTAGGTCGTGGTCAGCATTTCCAGGAAGGCCAGCACCTGCTCCATCTTGACCTTGGTGGCCTGCTCCAGCTGCGGATCGCTCTCGGCCTCCACCGCGCAGGCGCGCAGCACGGTCAGCGTCGGATCGATCTCGCGCTTCTTGCGCTCCTCGACGATGACGCGGAAGATCTCCCATACGTCCTGCAAGGCCAGGAAGTGGTCGCGGCGGTCGCCGGCCATGTGGGTGATGCGCACCAGGCCCCAGCTTTGCAGCTCCTTCAGGCTGTTGCTGACGTTCGAGCGCGCCACATTCAGCGTCTCGGCGATTTCCTCGGCGTTCAGCGGCTGGTTGGCCAGGAACAGCAGCGCGTGGATCTGCGCCACCGTGCGGTTCACGCCCCAGCGCGCGCCCATCTCGCCCCAGTGCAGGATGTATTTCTGGATGGTCGGCGTCAGTTCCATGATTTTCTCTAATTTCTGTCAATACAGAAATATTAGGCCGGGTTTTCGTTAAAGTCAACGCAAGTCTTTACACTGTTTTACCCGCCCGGTCATTGACGCTGCCCGCGCGCGGGCCGACTATTCAAGTTTGGTCGACGCTCTCCATGTCCACATCCGAACTTACCGTGCACAAGCTGTTCAGCACACCGCTTTTGCTAACCAACGTCGACGAGGCGGCGCACATCAACCAGGCACTGCTGGCGCATTTCCTGCCCAAGGCCAATCAGGAATCCGGCCGCAAGCACACCAACCTCGGCGGCTGGCAGTCGGACGACGACTTCCAGTTATCCGAACTGCCGGCGGCGCAAGAACTGTGCAGGATCGTTAGCGGCGTGGTGCAATCCGCCACGGCGGTGCTGACGCCGGGCGGGCTGGTGGAAGCATCGCTGCCGATGCGCGTGAACGCCTGGGTCAACGTCAATCCGCCCGGCGCCAGCAATGCCCTGCACGGCCACGCCGGCGCCTTCTGGTCGGCCGTGTACTACGTCGATGACGGCGACGCCGGCGGCGACAACGGCGGCGAACTATTCTTCCACGATCCGCGCGGCCTGCTGCCGGCCATGCACGACCCGCTGCTGCGCTTCCGCATCGAAGGCTGCGTCACCGCCGGCTACACCGAAAAGATCACGCCGCAATCGGGACTGCTGGTGGTGTTTCCATCCTGGCTGCTGCATGCGGTCGATCCTTTCCACGGCAACCGGCCGCGCGTGTCGGTCGCCTTCAATTTCGGCACGCCCTGAATCTATAGCGACAATTCATGCGCCAGCAGCCGCGCATGGATGCTGCCGGCCCTGGCGACAACGGCCGCGTCGAAACCGCGCTCGGTCAGCAGCGCCAGGCCGTTGGTATCCTGCAGCAGGCCGGGCGCCAGCTGCCAGCGGCCGTCGCGGCGGCTGACGCACCACGGCCGCAGGCAATCCGACAGCAAGGAGGCCAGCACCAGATGGTGCGACGCCACCACCACCCGCCCCTGCCGCGCCAGCGTGTGCAGCACCGCGCCGGCCGCCGATACCGACTCCAGATAATTCGTGCCGCGGAAAATCTCGTCGACGATGAAGATGGCCGGCCGTTGCGCGGCCAATGCCAGCAGCTCCTGCCCGCGCCGCAGTTCGGCCATGTAGAAGCTTTCGCCGTTGTCCATCGTGTCTTCGTTCTGCATGCTGGTATAGACCGGTTGCAGCGGCGTGACCGCGCGCGCCGCGTAGCAGAAGCCGAAGGCCCGCGCCGTGATCAGGTTCAGCCCTATCGTGCGCAACAGCGTGCTTTTGCCGATGCCGTTCTGGCCGGAGATGAACACGCCCTGCTTCGCCATGCCGAAGGTCAGCGGCGCGGCATCTTCCAGCAGCGGATGCACGACGTCGTCCAGCGCCACCTCGTCGCCCTGCTCCGCCCAGCAGTGCAGCGGCGCCTGCGACAGGTGGCGCGCCAGCGCCAGGTCCGCATCCAGCGCCGCCACGCGTTCAAAGCTCGACCGCAGGAAGCTGATATTGGTGCGCACCACGTCGCGGCTGCGGAAGTAATGGCGCACGTTTTGCAGGAACATCCAGTCGGCGTAGTCGCGCGCGCCCGGCAGCTCCGCCAGCAGCGAGCGACTCAGGCGGTGGTTGAGCGCCGCCGCAGCAGCGCTGTCTTCCCACGCCAGCAAGCCGTGCGCGCGCAGCATCAGCTGGGTGCCGTGCAGGATGCGCTCCCATTCCTGCACCGCGTCGTAATGGCGCGCCTGTATCCCGCACAACGTCAGGAACAGGGCCAGCACCACGATCCACATCCACATCCACAGCCAGTTCATGGCCAGCGCCAGCGCGGCCGACAGCAGGAGCGCCGGCGCCAGCCAGCCCAGTGCCGGCAGCCAGCGCGGCGACGCCGGCAGTTCGGCGCCAAACAAGGTCTCGCTGATTTCGCGGTCGGCGCCGCGCAGGCAGCTGTTGATGGCCGTCAGGCGCTGGCGTTGTCCGTCGTCCGCGAGCAGCGCCCGGACGCGGGCGGACGATGCGCTCACGTCTTCGTCCGCATGCAGCCGCCGGTGCAGTTCCTGCTGGCCGAAGATGCTGGTCTCGCGCGCCAGCTGCGCGCTATAGGCGGGCAGCAGCAGATCGTCCCAGGTTTGCCTGTCCAGCATGGTGTCCGCGTCGGACAGGGTGCGACGGTACAGGGCGACGTCGCTGGGCACAAAGGGATAATCGTTCATACGCCGGCAGATGGCGCAGATTGCCGTTTTTTCAAGTCCGGCCGGACAAGGCGGACAAACCGGACGCTCGCGGACAGCGGACACACGCGAACTATTCCCTATAAATCAACGACTTAGCATCTGGCACGCTTTCTGCATAACGTTGCGTATCCATACACAGCAAAGCCATCATGATACGTGACACCTCCAGCCAAGACGCCGTCATCGCCGCGCCCAAGGGCCAGGCCACCAGGCGCCGCCTGATCATCGCCGCCGGCGCCCTCGTGCTGCTGGCCGTGGGCGGCTACCTGTTCCACACCTGGCGCGACACCGACCATTCGGTCAACGTCTCGCGCCTGCGCATCGCCGAAGTGGGCCGCGGCACGCTAATCCGCGACGCCGCCGTCAACGGCCGCATCGTCGCCGCCGTCAGCCCGACGCTGTATGCACCGTCGCTGGCCACCGTCACGCTGCAAACCCATGCCGGCGACACCGTCAAAAAAGGCCAGGTACTGGCGGTCCTGGAATCGCCAGACCTGTCCGACGCATTGAAGAAGGAGCAGGCCGCCTACGCCCAGATCGAAGCCGACGTGGCGCGCCAGCGCATCCTGGCGCGCAAGCAGAAGCTGCTGGCGCAGCGCGACGCCGACACCGCCGAAATCGAGCGCCTGTCCGCCCAGCGCACGCTGGAGCGCTACGACGCCGTCTCCAACGAAGGCATCATCGCCAAGATCGAATACCAGAAGGCCAAGGACGCGCTGAACTCCGCCGCCATCCGCGCCAAGCACGCCGATCAGGCGTCGGCGCTGGAAAGCGACAACGTGGCGCTGGAGCTGGAATCGAAGATCAAGCAGCTGGAGCAGCAACGCAGCACGCTGTCCAACGCCCAGCGCCGCGTCGACGAACTGACGGTGCGCGCGCCGGTCGATGGCTTCATCGGCACGCTGTCGGTGGCCAACCGCAGCGTGGTGCCGGCCAATACGCCGCTGATGACGCTGGTAGACCTGTCGCGCCTGGAAGTGGAGCTGGAAGTGCCGGAGACCTATGTGTCCGACCTTGGCCTGGGCATGACGGCGGAAGTGAACTACGGTTCCGGCACCACCACCGGCAAGCTGTCGGCGCTGTCGCCGGAAGTGGTGAAGAACCAGGTGCTGGCGCGCGTGCGCTTCAACGGCGAGCAGCCGGCCGGCCTGCGCCAGAGCCAGCGCATCACCGCGCGTTTGCTGATCGACGAAAAGCGCGACGTGCTGATGGTGCAGCGCGGCCCGTTCCTCGAATCCGAAGGCGGCCGTTACGCCTACGTGGTGCGCGACGGCACCGCCATCCGCACACCGGTCAAGCTGGGCGCCACCAGCGTCTCCTCCGTGGAAATCCTCGGCGGGCTGAAACCTGGCGACAAAATTGTTATCTCCGGCACCGAAACCTTTGAGAACGCCGAACGCGTCTCGATCAATCAATAACTTCTTCTAGAGGCCCATTATGCTGCGCATGAAAAACCTGAGCAAAGTGTACCGCACCCACATGATCGAAACCCACGCGCTGCGCGGCTTCGAGATCGATGTCCAGCAAGGCGAATTTGTCACCGTGACCGGTCCATCCGGTTCCGGCAAGACCAGCTTCCTCAACATCGCCGGCCTGCTGGAGGAGTTCACCGACGGCGAGTACGTGCTCGATGGCGTCAACGTCAAGGGCATGGACGACAACGCCCGCTCGCGCCTGCGCAACGAAAAGCTGGGCTTCATCTTCCAGGGCTTCAACCTGATTCCCGACCTGTCGCTGTTCGATAACGTCGACGTGCCGCTGCGCTACCGCGGCTTCAACACCGCCGAGCGCAAGGAACGCATCGAGGATGCGCTGGCCAAGGTCGGCCTGGCCTCGCGCATGAAGCACTACCCGGCCGAGCTGTCCGGCGGCCAGCAGCAGCGCGTGGCGATCGCGCGCGCGCTGGCCGGTTCGCCGAAACTGCTGCTGGCCGACGAACCGACCGGTAACCTGGACACGCAGATGGCGCGCGGCGTCATGGAGCTGCTGGAAGAGATCAACGCCGCCGGCACCACCATCCTGATGGTGACCCACGATCCGGAACTGGCGGTGCGCACCCAGCGCAACGTCCACATCATCGACGGCCAGGTATCCGACCTGGTGCGCAAGTCGCCGTCGCTGAGCACCGTCGGCCACGCCGCCCAAGCGTAAGGAGCGCAGCATGTTCCAATACTATTTCCTGCTCGGCGCGCGCAGCCTGCGCCGCAACCCCGCGCTGACCGCGCTGATGGTGCTGACGCTGGCCATCGGCGTGGCCGCCAGCGTGGCCACGCTGACCATCCTGCACGTCATGTCCGGCAATCCGATCCCGTCCAAGAGCGACCGCCTGTTCGTGCCGCAGTTCGACAACGGCCCGATCGAAAGCTACAAGCCGGGCGACAAGGCGAACGACGAGCAGCTGACCTACCGCGACGCCGTCAACTTCATGAACAGCAAGGCCGGCGAGCGCCGCACCGCGGTGTTCGGCGTCGGCATGGCGCTGGAACCGGAGCGCAAGGATCTGGGCGTGTTCATTGTGCGCGGCACCGCCACCGGCGGCGACTACTTCAATATGTTCGAGGCGCCGTTCATGCGCGGCCAGGGCTGGGCGCCGGAGGCCGACCAGCGCGGCGACGACGTCACGGTCCTTAGCCGCAAGCTAGCGGAAAAACTGTTCGGCGACGCCGATCCGGTGGGTCGCCGCGTGCGCATGGGCGGCTTCGATTACCAGGTGGTCGGCGTGCTGAATACCTGGGACGTGCTGCCGCGCTACCAGCGCCTGCTGGGCTCCGAGAGCTTCTTCGGCGACGAGGACGAGTTCTACATCCCGTTCGCCACCGCCATCCGCCACCAGATCGACCGCAACGGCAGCGTCGGCTGCACCGGCAATGTGGAACCGGGCTACCAGGGCTTCCTCGATTCGGAATGCACCTGGATCCAGTTCTGGTTCGAGACCGCCAGCGCGCGCGATCGCGACGCCCTGCAGAGCTACCTGGACAGCTACACCGCCGAACAGCGCAAGCTGGGCCGCCTGAAACGCAACTCGCCCAACAAGCTGTACGACGTGATGGAGTGGCTGGAATTTAACAAGGTGGTCGACAACGACAACAAGCTGTCGGTGTGGCTGTCGTTCGGCTTCCTGCTGATTTGCCTGGTCAACACCATCGGCCTGCTGCTGGCGAAATTCTCGGTACGCGCCAGTGAGGTTGGCATCCGCCGCGCGCTGGGCGCCTCGCGTCGCGAGATCTTCACCCAATTCCTGATCGAGACCACGGTGGTCGGCCTGGTCGGCGGCGTGCTCGGACTGCTGCTGGCGTTCGGCGCGCTGGCGCTGATCGCGATGCAGTCGAAAGCCCTGGCCACGGTGGCGCAGATGGACTGGGTCATGCTGCTGACCACCTTTGCGCTGGCGATCGTCTCGGCCGTCGTGGCCGGCCTGCTGCCGACCTGGCGCGCCTGCCAAGTGACGCCGGCGCTGCAACTCAAATCCCAATAAGCGAGAGCCATCATGGAAATCCGTCCTATCCTGTCCGCGCTGCTGCGCAATAAAACCGGGCCGATCCTGGTCGCGGTGCAGGTGGCCCTCAGCCTGGCCATCCTGTCCAACGCCATCTACATCGTGCAGAATCGCGCGGCCATGTCGGCGCGCACCAGCGGCATCGCCGACGAAGCCGATGTGTTCAACATCCAGGTGCGCCACCTCAAGGTGCTGCCGCACGAGGCCAGCCTGGCCAGCCAGCACGGCGAAATCGCCACCATCCGCTCAGTGCCAGGCGTGCTGTCGGTGGCCCAGACCAGCCAGATGCCGCTGAGCCGTTCCGGCAACAACACCGGCCTGGCCACCGACCGCAAGCAAGTCAATTCGGTGACGCTCGGCTCGACCTACTACAGCGCCGAATCGCTGGTCAAGACCTGGGGCCTGCAACTGGTGGAAGGGCGCGACTTCCTGCCCAATGAGCTGATCGAAATCGACAACAACACCAGCAAGGAATTCCCCAAGGCCACCATCATCACCCGCGTGCTGGGCGAAAAGCTGTGGCCCGGCGCCACCAGCTTTGTCGGCAAGGAGCTGCTGAACGGCACCGGCAGCGACGCCAACCCGCTGCGCGTGGTGGGCGTGGTCGAGAAGCTGCAAACGCCGTGGGCGCAGATCGACGGCCGCGGCGAGCAATCATTCATCGTGCCGATGCGCAGCACCGGCGAGGCCGGCTACGGCTACACGGCGCGCGCCGAACCGGGCCAGCTGGACCGCGTGATCAAGGAAACCGAAGCCGCGCTGCGCGCCGCCTCGCCGGAGCCGATCGTGGTCCGCATCAAGCCGATGACGGAACTGCGCAAAACACGCTACCGCGCCGACCTGGCGCTGGCCTGGATGCTGGTCACCGTCAGCGTGCTGCTGTTGCTGATCACCGCCAGCGGCATCGTCGGCATGGCCAGCCTGTGGGTAACGCAGCGCCGCAAGCAGATCGGCGTCCGCCGCGCCCTCGGCGCGCGTCGGATCGACATCCTGCGCTACTTCATCACCGAGAACGTGCTGATCACCAGCGCCGGCATCGGCGCCGGCGTGCTGCTGGCGCTGGGCCTGAACCAGCTGATCGTCAGCAAACTGGAAATGGCGCGCCTGCCGGCCAGCTACCTGGTGGGCGGATCGCTGATCTTCTGGGCGCTGGGCGTCATCGCGGTGTACGGTCCGGCATGGCGCGCGGCCAGCATTTCACCGGCCACCGCCACCCGCACCGCGTGAGCGGAGCATTCGGAGTACAGGGCATGACGCGACAATGTTATGCTTGCGGCATGCCTACTGTACTCATCATCGACGACAACGCCGCCGTTTCCGTGGCCCTGGACGTGCTGTTCTCATTGCACGGCATCGAAGCGCTGCGCGCCGCTTCGCCCGAAGCCGGCCTGGCCCTGCTGGAACAACACAGCGTGGACCTGGTCCTGCAGGACATGAACTTCACCGCCGACACCACCTCGGGCGAGGAAGGCACGGCGCTGTTCCGCGCCATCCGCGACCGCCACCCGGACCTGCCGGTGATCCTGCTCACCGCCTGGACCCACCTGGATGCGGCGGTGGACCTGATCAAGGCCGGCGCCGCCGACTACCTGGCCAAGCCGTGGGACGACAACAAGCTGATCGCCACGGTCAACAACCTGATCGAACTGGGACAGGCCAAGCGCGCCTTGCAGCAGCGCGTGCAGGCGGAACTGCGCCAGCGCCGCGAACTGGAAAACGGCCATGACCTGCGCGGCATGGTGTACCAGGACCCGGCCACCGAACGCGTGATCCACCTGGCCTGCCAGGTGGCGCGCGCCGACGTGGCGGTGCTGATCTCCGGCCCCAACGGCACCGGCAAGGAACGCATCGCCGAAATCATCCAGGCCAATTCCTCGGTGCGCGACGGCCCGTTCGTGGTGCTCAACTGCGGCGCCATTCCGTCGGAACTGATCGAGGCCGAATTGTTCGGCGCCGACGCCGGGGCCTATACCGGCGCCGCCAAGGCGCGCGAGGGCAAGTTCGAAGCGGCCGACGGCGGCACGCTGTTCCTCGACGAAATCGGCAACCTGCCGCTGGCCGGACAAATGAAACTGCTGCGGGTGCTGGAGACCGGCCGCTTCGAGCGCCTCGGTTCCAACCGCGAGCGCCAGGTCAAGGTGCGCGTGGTCAGCGCCACCAACGCCGACCTGCAGGCCATGATACGCGCCGGCACCTTCCGCGAAGACCTGTTCTACCGCCTGAACGTGATCGAACTGCGCCTGCCGCCGCTGGCGGCGCGGCCGCTCGACATCCTGCCGCTGGCCATGCACTTCCTCGGCGCCCATCCACGCCTCCAGCTGCATGCAGACGCGCAGGCCGCGTTGCTGGCGCATCCGTGGCCGGGCAATGTGCGCGAACTGAAAAACGTCATGATGCGCGCCGGCCTGCTGGCCAGCGGCGACATCATCAAGGTCTCCGACCTCGGCCTGCCGGCCGCACCATCGCCGGGCACGCCCACCGCCGACGACGGCAGCCGCGAACCGGACCGCGACGCCATCAGCCTGGCGCTGAGCCGCGCCGGCGGCGTGGTGGCGCAGGCGGCGGCGGAACTGGGCCTGTCGCGCCAGGCGCTGTACCGCCGCATGGAACGGCTGGGCATCGTCCGTCCGTGATGGCGCGCGAAGAACCGCCGCAACAGGAAGGACGCCAGCCGCGTGGCCTGCGCCTTTCGCTGCTGACGCGCTGGACCGCGCTGATCGGCACGCTGCTGACGGTCGGCATCCTGATCGCGCTGGAGCTGACGCGCGTATTCCCCAATAATTCCAGCCTGGTGCTGGCGATCTGCCTGCTGTGCGTGCTGCCGATCTCCATCATCACCATCCGCGCCGAGCTGGAACGCATGCTGTCGCTGTTCCGCGCGCTGACCGGCACCGTCACCAGCTACCAGGACGGCGATTTTTCCTTCAGCCTGCACTGGCCGCAGAACGATGAACTGAGCGACCTGGTGGCCGCGCACAACAAGCTGGGCGACGTGCTGCGCACCCAGCGCCTGGACCTGGTGCAGCGCGAACTGCTGCTCGACACCATGGTGCAGAACACGCCGGTGGCGATGCTGCTGATCAGCGAGTCCGGCCCCATCGTCTACGCCAACGTCGCCGCGCGCCAGCTGCTGCACGAAGGCCGCCGGCTGGAAGGCCACAAGCTGGACGAGGTGCTGGCCAAGGTGTCGCCGGCGCTGCTGGAAGCCCTGGCGCGCGGCGGCGACGGCCTGTTCACCACCAAGGCGGCCGGCGCCGACGTCGAGGAAGAAGACGTCTACCACCTGGCGCGCCGCACTTTCAAGCTGAATGGCCGCAATCACGAACTGCTGCTGCTGCGCCAGCTGACGATGGAGCTGCGCCGGCAGGAAGTGCAGACGTGGAAAAAAGTCATCCGCGTCATCAGCCACGAACTGAATAACTCGCTGGCGCCACTGACCTCGCTGGCGCATTCCGGCGCGGAGCTGGTGCGGCGCGGCCAGACCGAACGCCTGCCGCAGATCCTGGCGACGATAGAGGAGCGCACGCGCCACCTGGAGAGCTTCATCCTCGGCTACGCGCGCTTCGCCAAGCTGCCGGCGCCACGGCTGGAAACCCAGCACTGGCAAGCCTTCCTGACGCATCTGGGTGAACAGGTGGTGTTCCAGCTGATCGGCGAACCGCCGGCCGAACCATGCGCTTTCGATCCGGCCCAGCTGGAACAGGCGCTGTTGAATTTGCTGAAGAACGCCCACGAATCCGGCTCCCCCGCCGACCAGGTCTGCCTGGAAGTGCGCCGCCTGTACGACGCGGTCCGCATCGACGTGCTGGATCGCGGCCCCGGCATGAGCGAAACGGTGCTGACCAACGCCCTGGTGCCGTTCTACTCCACGAAACGCAGCGGCACCGGCTTGGGCTTGGCCCTGGCGCGCGAAATCACCGAAGCCCACGGTGGCCGCATCACCTTGACCAACCGCGAAGGCGGCGGGTTGACAGTCACCATGATGCTGCCGCTGATAGGCTGAAGGGCCGGCGGCTCTGTTACTCCGCAAGGCGGCGAACCAGGCCGGAGGGTTGCAGCGAGGCTCAATCCGCAGCCTGCTGGTAAACTACCCAAATGAGTACACCTATCAAATTCGACCAACCCGGCCACCCGCCCGCCACCATCACCGAATTCCAGGGCGTGCGCAGCCTGCACCTCGGCACCTCCTGGGTGCAGGGCGCCATGCGCATCGCCAAGCCCGACAACATCGAGCTGGAATACGTACAGATGATGATGATGTGGCTGCTCTTCAAAGACCAGCCGCGCCACATCGTGCAACTGGGCCTGGGCAGCGCCGCGCTGACCAAGTTCTGCTACCGCCGTCTGCCGCAGGCGCGCGTGACCGCCATCGAACTCAATCCCAACGTGATCGCCATGTGCCAGTCGCAATTCGGCCTGCCGTCCAACGACGACCGCCTGGACGTGCGCGAAATGAACGCCATGGACTTCGTGCTCGATCCGGCCAACCGCAACACGGTCGACGTACTGCAGGTGGACCTGTACGACGAGGAAGCGCGCGGTCCGGTGCTCGACTCGCCGGAGTTCTACCAGGGCTGCGCCGACGTGCTGCGCGACGGCGGCATCATGACCACCAACGTCTTCGGCGACGACTTCTCCAACTACGACAAGAACCTGCAAACCATGGAACTGGTGTTCGACGCCGTGGTGTGGCTGCCGGAGGTCCACGACGCCAATATCGTCGTTATCGCCTTCAAGAACGCGCCGTCGCTGGACTTCAGTGAACTGTATGAGCGCGCCGGCGAAATCAAGAAAAGCCTCAACCTGCCGGCCAAGTCGTGGGTCAACGGCCTGAAAGAGTGGATGCGCGACCACCAATAGGTGCGCACCACACCGATGCGTACACGCCACACTTTTGCACCCGCATGTGGCGGGTGCGTACCGGGCCGCCGCCCAGCTTACGATACATTACGTTACAGTGCACGACTTATGTGCAAATGTGCATAATTCGCAACATTTTGGTGCATGCGGCGTTGTCGTCTTTGCACGCGCCGACTTAGTATTTTTCCAACGGCCTTACCCCCATGGGCCGTTTCCAAAAAAACTAAGAGAGAGCACAATGACCCGAGCACCCCAATTCAAACGCACCCTGCTCGCCAGCGCCATCCTGCTGCTGGCAGCGCAAACCGCCCAGGCGCAAACGTCCACCGACGGCAGCGCCAAGGCCGATGAACAAACCGTCGTGGTCCTGGGCTCGCGCTCGGTGGCCAAGACGGCGCTGGACACCTCGTCGCCGGTGGGCCTGATCGGCCTCAAGGACCTGCAGACCGCCGGCCCGCTGGAACTGGGCAAGCTGCTGCAAACGCTGGACCCGTCGTTCAACTTCTCCACCACCTTCATCAGCGACGGCACCGACTCGATCCGCCCCGCCACCCTGCGCTCGCTGGGGCCGGACCAGGTGCTGGTGCTGATCAACGGCAAACGGCGTCACCAGCAGGCGCTGGTCAACGTGCAGCAGACCGTCGGCCGTGGCTCGGCCGGCACCGACATCAACGCCATTCCGCTGGGCGCCATCCACCACATCGAAGTGCTGCGCGACGGCGCCGCCGCCCAATACGGCTCGGATGCGATCGCCGGCGTGATCAACATCGTCCTCAAGTCCAACATCGGCGAAACGTCGCTCAGCGGCCAGCTGGGCACCACTTCGGAAAGCGACGGCGACCTGTACTCGGCCAGCGCCAACCGCGGCTTCGCGCTGGGCGAAAACGGCGGCTACATCAACCTGACGCTGGAAGGCCGCAAGCGCGGCGAGACCAACCGCGCCGGCCCGGATTCGCTGCGCGTCAATCCGCCGCGCGTGACGCAGCACATCGGCGACAGCAACACCAAGGACGGCTACTTCTGGTGGAACGGCGCCCTGCCGATCGACAAGGAGAGCGAGTTCTATGCCTTCGGCGGCGTCTCCAAGCGCAAGAGCGATTCGTATGGCTTCTTCCGTTCGGCCGGCGACGACCGCACCGTGTCGTCGGTGTATCCGAACGGCTTCCTGCCGGCGATCAGCACCGACATCAAGGACGCCTCGTTCGCCTTCGGCTACCGCCACGACCTGCCGCGCGACTGGAAGGCCGACGTCAGCATCAACTACGGCCGCAGCGAGCTGGCCTTCCATGAATCGAACAGCTTGAACGTCAGCTACTGGTACGAGCCGAAAACCGGCGGCGGCATCTACGCCGACTCGCCGCGCGAAGCCGATACCGGCACGCTGCGCTTCTCGCAGCTGACCTTCAATGCCGACATCAAGGGCCCGGTCAAGGTCGGCGACAGCGAAGTGTCGCTGGCCACCGGCTTCGAGTACCGCCAGGACAACTACCAGATCATTGCCGGCGATCCGGTCTCGTACCAGTACGGCCGCACCAACAATCCGGCCATCGCCATCACCACGCCGAGCGGCGCCACCGCCGCTGCCGGCATCCAGGGCTTCCCCGGCTACACGCCTGGAACGGCGGTGGATTCGGGCCGCCACAACATCGCGCTGTTCCTCGACGCCGAAACCAAACCGGTGAATACGGTGACGCTGGGCGGCGCGGTGCGCTACGAAAAATACTCGGACTTCGGCAGCACCGTCACCGGCAAGCTGAGTGGCCGCTTCGACCCGACCAAGGAAGTGGGCATCCGCGCCAGCCTGTCCACCGGCTTCCGCGCGCCAAGCGTGCAGCAGGAGTTCTACAGCTCCGTCTCCACCAACCTGAATAACGGCGTGCTGACCGAAACGCTGACCGCGCGCCAGGGCAGCGCCGTCACGCAGGCCTTCGGCATCAAGCCGCTGAAGGAGGAAACCTCGACCAACGGCAGCATCGGCGTGGTGCTGCGGCCGGTGAAGAACTTCTCGCTGACGGCCGATGCCTACGAGATCAAGATCAAGGACCGCATCGTCTTCTCCAGCGAGATCGCGCCGGAGGCCGGCGGCGGCCCGGTCGCCAACATCCTGCGTCCGCTGGGCGTGGGCCAGGCGCAGTTCTTCACCAACGCGGTCGATACGCGCACGCGCGGCCTGGACGTGGTGGCCGAGAACACCACCAAGTTCGATTCGTCGACGCTGGTGCTGTCGGGTCAACTGGGCTTCAACAAGACCGAGGTGACCAAGCGCCATTCGACATCGTCCGTACTGAGCGGCGAGAAGCTGTTCGACAAATCGCAGGTGACGCTGATCGAGCACGGCCAGCCGCGCAAGCACCACGTGGTGGCAGCCGACTACACCACCGGCGCCTGGAACCTGAACACCCGCGCCAACTACTACGGTCCGGTGGAGGCGGAAAACTTCAGCCCCCTGCAGAAGTGGGATGCGCGCTGGCTGGTGGATGCGTCGGTGCGCTATGGCTTCAGCAAGCGCACCTTCCTCAGCGTGGGCGTGAACAATGCCTTCAACCAGCTGCCCAACCTGTGGGCCAACGGCGGCGATTTCCCGAAACTGGGCTTCACCCGCTGCTGGGAAACCTGCCCTATCGGCGTGAACGGCCGTTCGTTCTACGTGCGGGCGGATACGGCGTTTTAAGCTGCGCCGCTCCGGCGGCTGAACAGTTGGCGGCGTAGGCCGCAAGGTGCACCAGCGCCGCCAACTGCTTCACCAGTCCCTCCATCTGCTCGGCCGGCACCTGTGCGTAGCCGAGCATCAGTCCCTTCCAGCCTGAATCACCTTGCGTGTCATGTGTGCTGAGCGCGTTGACGGCAATGCCGCGCTGCAGTGCCTGCGCGACGATGGCCACGTCATCGATGCGCGCATCCTGAAAGCGCAAGGACAGGTGCATGCCGGCGGAACCGCCGTGCACCGTCGCCACCGAACCAAGATGCTGTTCCAGCGCGGCCACCAGCGCATCGCGCCGCTGGCGATACAGTCGCCGCATGCGCCGCAGATGCAGCACGAACTGGCCGCTGCGCAGGAACTCGGCCAGCGCCAGTTGCTCCGCCACGCGGCCACGCGACGACGACTGCGCGCGCATCTGCGCGAACGCCTCCGCCAGTGATGCTGGCACCACCACAAAGCCGATACGCAGCGACGGGAACATCGTCTTGCTGAAGGTGCCGAGATAGACCACCGGCGCATCCGCCGCCAGCCCTTGCATCGCATGCAGCGGTGCGCCGTCGTGACGGAACTCGCTGTCGTAGTCATCCTCGATGATCAGTGCGCCGGCCGCACGCGCCGCCTCGATCAGCGCCAGGCGGCGGCGCAGGCTCAATACGCTGCCGATCGGATACTGGTGCGACGGCGTGGTGTAGATCAGGCGCGGAGGCCGCAGCAGCCAGTCTTCCGCTGTCGGCGCCATGCCCTCGTCATCGACATCGATGCCGGCCACCGCCAGACCGGCGCCGCGTGCGGCGGCCAGTGCGCCGCCGTAGCCGGGATTCTCGATCCAGACCGTGTCGCTGTCGTCTGCCAGCGCACGCATGCACAGATCGAGACTGCTCTGCGTGCCGTCCGTAATGAAGACCTGCGCAGCGTCGCACACCACGCCGCGCGAGGCGCGCAGGTGATCGGCAATGGCCTCGCGCAGCTGCGGCTCGCCGGCCGGATCGCCATAATTCAGCTGCACCACCGTCATGGCCCGCAGCGCGCGTTCCAGCATGCGCCGCCACAGCGCCATCGGAAACTGTTCCAGCGCCGGCACGCCGGGCACGAAGGCGCCCATGCGGTCGGCCGGTCCCGGCACTGCGCGCAGGCTGCGTGCGCGCTGCGACAAGCCGGCATGTGGCGCCGCAACTACACGCTCGGTCGGCGCACGCTCCGGCGTCACCGCAGCCACCACCGTGCCACGGCGGTCGGTTACCACAAAACCTTCGCTGGCCAGCTGCTCATAGGCATACAGCACGGTGTTGCGCGCCACGCCCAGCTCCTCCGCCAGCGCGCGCGAAGCGGCGAGCCGCGCGCCGGCAGCCAGCGTGCCGTTGCGGATCGCCGCCCGCAGGCACTCGTGCAGCATGCGCTGGCGCGGCCAGCCGCGATGGTTGTGCTGTTCCGCATATCCGTTGATCAGCAGGGCGAGATCCATTCATGGCTCCATAAAAATACCTATCCATGGCTCTACTTATGGAGCCAGCATTTCATTATATTAGGATTTTTACGAGGAGAGCCATGAACGAAGCACCTACCGACCGCACCCGTGTCCGCCGCGTTGCCACCAACGCCCGCTACGACGCCACCACGCTGCACGCGATCATCGACGATGCCTACCTGTGCCACATCGCCTTCAGCGACGGCAAGGGCGCGCACTGCATCCCGACAGCGTGCTGGCGCGATGGCGACCACCTGTACATCCATGGCTCCAACGGCAGCCGCATGCTGAAGCGCCTGGTGGAAGGTGAGTGCTGCGTGACCATCACGCATCTGGATGGACTGGTGCTGGCGCGATCGGCGTTCAGCCACTCGATGAACTACCGCTCGGCCATGGTATATGGGCGCTTTGAAGTGGTGGAAGGCGACGCCGCGCGTCACGCGATGGAGACTTTCATGGAAAAACTGGTACCAGGCCGCCAGGCCGATGTGCGTCCCGGTTCGGACAAGGAGTACGCCGCCACCACCGTCATGCGCATCCCGCTGGCAGAAGCGGCCTGCAAGATGCGCACCGGCGCGCCGAACGACGACGAGGAAGACCTGGGCTGGCCGGCGTGGGCAGGCGTGCTGCCATTTGCCCGCGTTGCGCAAGCGCCGGTCAGGCATGAGGACTGCACCATTGAGGCGCCGCCCTATGTACAGCGCTGGCGCCAGCCGTAATTCAGCGCAGCATCAGCCGGCTGCGGCGCCATGTCGTTGAGATTGCTCGAGCCACCACAAGGCCAGCATCGACAGCGCAAACAGCACGGCAAACGGCGCCGCCGGCAGCTTCGGCCCTGGCGCTTCGCTCGTGACGTCTGCCGCCGGCACTGCCGGACGGGCGACGCGGGCGGCGCGGGCCGCATACTGCGCCGTCGCATCACGGCGCAGCGCCTTCTGCCACGCAGGCCAGTCGCCGGCGGCATAGACGTACTCCATGCCATGCTCCGCCATACCCTCCGCGCTGAATTTTATCCAGCCAGCCTTCTGCGGCCAGAATGCCGCGCACACGCCATCCGCCTTGTCCGTCCGCGCCTGCAACGTCATCGCAGCATAGCCGGCGGCGGCCAACGCTGTCCCGGCCTTCACGCCCTGCGCGCAGACCTCACTGCGCAGGCCCGGCACCGGCATTGGATCGTTCATCTGCCAAACCGTTTTCTGCACGCCATCCAGCGCAATCAAATCCATCGCCGCTTGCCACCACAACGCCAACGCCTGCGGCGCGCTGATCGCGTACTTATGCCAATCCGACACGCCTATCCACACCACGCGGCCCTGACCGACACCGCGCTGCCATAACCAGGGCTGCTGCTTGCCGTCGCGCGCCAGCACCGACCACGGTTCACCCGCAGTCGCGGCAGGATTCAAGTTCGCCAGCGGCATGGACAGCGCGCCGCCAAACTGTCGCACATCCTCTTTTTCCGTGGTCGGCGATTGCGGATGCAGTGACAAACCGAAATCCCGCTGCCACATGCCGGCATCCGCAGCATTCCCGCCGAGGATCACCAGCGGCACGCCCTTGCCCGCCTGCGCCAGCAAGCCGGCGCGCGCCGATGGAATCAAATGCTCCACATACGCCGCATCGACAAACACTGCGTTCGGCACAGTCAACGGCGCGCGCGCCGTTTCGCTGCGCTTGATCGCCTTACCCAGCGTAACATCCCAGTCCAGGATCGCGCTGCCATCGGACAGCAGCTGATTCAAGGTCCGCGCATCGAACGATGGCGCATCGAAGCGGCCCCGTATCTGCAAGGGCATCGCATCTTTTACCTGCAGCGGTATCGGACCTTGCGCGATGGTCTTGCCGTTCGCATCGAGCAGACGCGCTTGCAGCAGCATCGTCTCTGCCACTGGCGGCAGCCATTGCACGGAAAGCTGCGACGCGGCCGCGATGCCGGAATCGGCCAGCACCTGTTGGTTCTCTGCCAGCAGCTGCAAGCGCCATCCCGACTGCGTTGGCGAGCGCCGTACGGTCAACGTGAAGATGCGGCCCAATGACATCGAACGCGGAAAGTCCAGCCACAGCAAATCCGTTGCCGCAGGTTTCCATTGCAGCGGACGCGCAGGCAGGTCGCGCCACTCGGCTTCGCGCACACCGTCGCCGCTCAGGACGATGCCGGATGCTGCGGGAATCGCAGCCATGTCCGCTACGCTGATGCGGCCCGCTTCCGTGCCGACCGTCAGCGGACCGGCCGCTTCGGCAGACAGTCGCACATTGGCGATCGATACCGCCAGCGATACGCTGGCAACGCCGGCCAGCAAGGCATTGATCCAGCGCCGTTTGCGGGCATACAGCGCGGCGCTAATCACGCCGACGGTCAGGGCGGCGAGTGGCGGCGCAATCGTCATCAGTTCAGTGGAGATGATCATTTGGCTTGCTCCTTGCCGCGCCACGCCTGCCGGAATGGCGTATCCGCCGAAGGATGCGCCTGCAGCAGTACCGGTGCATCGGTCAGCGTACCGCGCAACCAGGCGCGCAATTCGGCGCGACATGGCACGCAGCCATCCTGTACATCCTGCACCGCGCGCTGCGCGTTCAGCTTCTGTTCCTGATCGGTGATGCGGGCAGCGATGGTATCGCGCGCGGACTTGCTCCACAAAGCCGGCAAGGCGCCGTCCTGCGCAAGCGCTTGCACCAGGTCGCGCACTTCGGCTGGCACCGTGTCGCTGGCCGCTCCCTGCTCACGCTTGTAACTCATGGCGCCGACGATGTCGCCGGTCATGCGCTTCTCTTCCTTTAATGCCGGCGGCACAAAGGATGTACGGTGCAGGTAGACGCGTTCCGCCGCCTGCAATTCCTTGATGGCGTCCAGCGCCTTGTACTCCGGCGGCAGCGCGGTCTTCGGCGCGATGGCGCGTAGCGACTTCTCGGCATCCCACATCGCAGCCAGCGCGCGCTTGAGGACCGCCTTGGTCTGCGGATCGAAGATGGTGGCGTTGTCTTCCTGGTCGTGGGCGTGGCCGAATTCCTTCATGACGGCGATTTCACCGCCGGCTTTTTCGCTGCCATGGTGCTCGTGTTCATGTTCGTGCTCCTCGTCGCCGAACAGGCTGGATTCTTCGCCGAGGAACTGGCCATAACGCAGGCGCAGCGCGGCCTGATCGGCAGCGACGCTTTCGCTGCGTGAGCGCAGCGTGGCGGCCGGCATGTTCGGATGCGCTTGCAGGTCGGCGACTAACTGTTCGGTGTCGATGATGATCTGACGCTGGCTACGCAGGTTTTCCGGCTTGCTCAGGGAAGGCAATGCGGTGGAGTCCAGGCTTTCGGCTTCGGGGCCGGGCAGGCGCAGCGTGTAGGTCGGCGATTGCGTGGTGTGTGGATTATCCGGCGCGTTGTCGGTGGCGCGGACGAAGAAGTAGAGTTCATCGCCGGGTTCCATGCCGAGCTCCGTCAGCGTCCACTGCTTTTTCCATGAGCGCGATTTCGGGTCGCTGGATTGCGGCAGCGGCACTTCCTTGTCGCTGAAGCGGATGTTTTCGCCGCTGCCGCGTGCGAGGGTCATATGCAGGCTGGCGCGGACGATGGCGTAGTCGTCGCGTGCATTCACCGAGATTTGTACCGACTTGGCGTCCTTTTGCAGCAGGTGGATCAGTTCCGTCGGCTCGATGATGGTGACTTGCGGCGGCTGGTCCGGCGTGACGCGGATATTGTAGCGGGTGGTGGATGCGCCGCGCGTGCGCCAGAACAGCGAGTCTTCAACGCGGAGTTTGGCGCAGTCTTTATCGATGGCGAGGGTTTGGCCGTCGCCCAGTTCTACCACTGGCTGCGCGCCGCTTGGGTTGCGCACGCACCAGCGGACTTCAGAGTATTGCGGGATCTGGATGTCGCGGGCGCCGGTGTCGAAGACGGCGACGCCGGTGTAGGCTGGCGGCGTGACGCGCAGATAGACTTCGCCGTCGACGATCGGCTTTGTGGTTTGCGTGGCCGGTGGTGGTGCAGATGATGCGGCTTGCCGGCCGTGCCAGGCTGCGGCTGCGCCGGCGGTCAGCAGGCTGAGAGCGAGCGGCAGAATAATGTAGCCGGCGCGCGTGTGGGCGATGCTGCGGTAGTCGTCGTCGGTCAATGCGCTGGCAAGGCGGGCTTGCAGGCGTTGTTGCTGGAGTCTGGCGATGGGCGTAGTGGCGTCGACGGCCAGCAGATCGCTGCTGTCTTCCAGCGAGGGGATGGCGGCGTTGAGCCAGGATGTCCATTGCTGGCTGATGCGGTGGCGCCAGCGGTATCCGTCGGCGACAGCCCAGATGCCCCATACGGCGATGGCGACGGCCATGGCCGGGTGTGTGGCGGGCAACAGGCAGATGGCCAATGCCAGCGGCACGGCTGCGGCCAGCCATTGTGGGCCGCGACGGCGCCAGATGGCGGTCCAGAGGCGGCGGCGCAGGTGGTCAGTTTCGCCGGGCATGAGTCAGGGTCCGTTCCAGGATGAAGAGCGCCAGCAGGGCCAGTGCGAGCCAGTTGGCCGGCTTGGCGGCGGCGGGCGGCAACGCGCTGCGGGCGGCGGCGAAGGTTTGGGATGGCGTGGCGTAGGCTGGCGCGGGAGCCGCTGCCAGCAGCTGCCAGGCTTCGTACAGCGCACGCGCGGTGTCGGCATCGCGCGACGGAAACGCGTCCGATGCCCACAAGCGGCCACGCGGCGAATCGGCGTACTTCAGCGTGATGCCATTGATTGTCAGCGTGGCAGCGTTGGCCAACTCGGGGAAAGCAGCGGCAGCGGACGCGGATGCGGCGACCCACCAATTTGTGGCGCGCCAGTTGGCGGGTGGCGCGGCGGTGGGCTTGTCCCAGATGATGAGCGAGGTCTTGGCGGTCGGCTCGGCGGCGATTGTGTAGCGCGGGCTTGCGCTGCTGAAGGCGGCGAATAGTGCCTGCCATCCCGGCAGATGGGCGGTGTCGGCGGGCAGCACGATTTGCTCGGTGGCCGTAGGGGGTAAAGGCAAGCTGGCGTTTTGCGTGCGCAGTTCTAGCTGGTGGCTGAGTTGCGGCAGGCGCGCGGACATGGCGATTTTTTCGGCACGGGCGATGATCAGCAATCTGGCGTCCACGCGCCAATCGCGTTCGTTCTGTCGCAGCCATGACAGCGCGGCCGGCGGCATATCGATGCGCGCGGCGGAGGCAAAGCCTGCGGCGGCGATTTCCTTTTCTGCCCAAGCTTTGTCAACGCCGGCATCCACCAGCACCGTATCACCACGCCATGGGAAGATCGTCGCGGCCAGCCACGCAATCAACGTCACCAATAGCAGGCAGCGCACCAGCAGCAACAGCTTGTCGCGCCACTGCCAGACGCGCAGTTGTTCCGGCGGCGCGGAAGGCAGGAAGCGCGCGGTGGCCAGTGGTTCGGCCTTCAGCCGCTGGCGCTTCTGGCGGTGCCACCAGATCGGCAGCAGCAGCACCGGTAACGCCAGCCACCACAGAGGATAAGAACTCAGCATCATTTGGCCCGCGCCCCCGTCAGCTGCAACCAGCTGCGCAAGACGCCACTCAGCGGCTGCTCGATGCGCGCTTCGTAGTGGACGATATTATTCTGACGGCAGCTGCCCGCCACCGCATCGAAGTGCGCACGGCTTTGCTGCTTGTAGTATGCACGGTCCGCATTGCTGATGCGGTGCAGACCATCGTCGCGCTCCGGGTCGCGGTAACCGGCGCCGGACTTGAAACTGGCATCGACTTCGGCCTGCGTCCGCAGCGTCAGCAACCGCACATCGTGGCGCATATTCCGCAGCCGCAGCAAGGCTTCGCTCAATGGCGACGGCCAGTCGAGGAAATCGCTGGCGGCAAAAATCATGCTCGGCGCGCGGGCGAAGTGCAGATTGGATTTCAACACCTCCGCAGTCGGCAGCCGGCCTTCCGGCTTGGCCTTGGCCAATGCAGCCAGCACGCGCTGCAACTGGCGCGGTCCGCGTGAGGCTTGCGTGAATTCGACTTTACCATCGGTGCAGATCACCAGGCCGAAAGCATCGCCCTGCCGCTGTGCGATGGCGGCGACACAGGCCAGCACCGTGCGCGCGAACCAGAGTTTATCGACGCCGTTGATTTCCCGGCTAGGCTCCGCCATCGACGCCGTGGCGTCCAGCCACAACCAAGTGGCGACGTGGCTGTCGCGCTCCGCCTCGCGGACAAAGTAGCGGTCCGCGCGAGCGAGCAGCTTCCAGTCCACGCGGCGCCATTCGTCGCCGGGCGCGTAGGCGCGATATTCCGAGAACTCGACGCCGGCGCCGCGCTCGCGGCCCGCGTGGATACCGTGGCCGAGACCTGCAAGGACGTGACGAATCACCAGCTCCAGATCCCTGGTCTGGGCCATCATGGCCGTCATGGCGCTGGCCGGCGCGGCGGCAGGCGGCTTCGAAATCGGTTGCATCGGCAGCTTAGTCCGGGCGGATATGCTCGCGCAGCGATTGCAGGATGTCGGCAATCGCCACGCCGTCCGCCTCCGCCTCGAAGTTGCGCAGCACGCGATGGGCCAGCACCGGCAGCAGCATTTCGCCGATGTCCTCGCGCGTGACCGCCAGGCGGCCCTGCATCAGCGCGCGCGCCTTGGAGGCCAGCACCAGCGCCTGCCCCGCACGCGGCCCAGCGCCCCAGCCGATATGCCGGGTTACCGCCGGCACCGTCGTCAGCGACGGCCGTGTCGCGCGCACCAGCCGCGTGGCATAAGCCACCAGGTGATCGCCGATCTCGATATCGCGCACCAGCTGCTGCAAGCGCAGCAAGGTCGCCACATCCATCACCGGCTCGGCATCCTTCAGGCCCGCATTGGTGGTGGCGGACACCATGGCGATTTCCTCCGCCTCGGTCGGGTACACAACATCGATGCGCAACAGGAAGCGATCCAGCTGCGCCTCCGGCAGCGGATAAGTGCCCGCCTGCTCGATCGGATTCTGCGTCGCCAGCACAAAGAAAGGCTTGGGCAGCTTGTGCGTCTGGCCGGCGAAGGTGACGGAACGCTCCTGCATCGCCTCCAGCAGCGCCGACTGCGTCTTCGGCGGTGCGCGGTTGATCTCGTCCGCCAGCAGCACCTGCGTGAACACCGGCCCTTGCTGGAAGCGGAACTCGCGCTTGCGCGTCGCATGGTCCTCTTCCAGGATTTCGGTGCCGACGATATCGGACGGCATCAGGTCCGGCGTGAACTGCACGCGATGGAAGTCCAGCTCCGTCGCCTGCGACAGCGACTTGACCAGCAGCGTCTTGCCCAGTCCAGGAACGCCCTCCACCAGCGCATGGCCGCCGGCCAGCAAGCAGATGATCAGCGAGTCAATCACATTTTCCTGGCCGATGATCACGCGCGCCATGCTGGCCTTCAGCGCCTTCACCTTGGCGGTCAGTTCGCCGATTTCATTTTCGCTCCAGGCGATACCTTCAGCCATAACTACGCTCCCAACGCATATTGAATGATGTTGACCGCAAAGCGGGTGTTGTCGATCGCGAGAAACCGCTTGTTGCGGAAGTCGTAATCCCACTCGCAGCCGTAGTCCTTGTTGCTGTACAAAAGCCGCACGCGGCCGCCGATCTCGATCGCCTTCAGGTAGTCGTGCACCAGATCGTCGCCCCAGCCGTTCAGTTCCACGGCGGTATTCGGCGGACCGTCCTCGAACTTGAAGAAGCTCGAATAGATCGCGTGGTTGTTGGGGATCTTGTGCAGCGCCTTCGGCCCGAAGATACGGCCGATTTCAGCCTCGAACGATTTCGCGAACAGCCCGTCGATATCGTGGTTGCAGTCGTCCACGAACAGGAAGCCGCCGCCCTTGATGTAGCGCTCCAGGTTCTTGCGCTCGGCCGCCGTGAACTGCACCAGCTTGTGGCCGGCGAAATAGCAGAACGGCGCCTCCAGCATCTTCGGATCGGACAGCGCGACGATGCGCTCAACGGGATCGACCCGCAAGGTGGTGTATTCCACCAGCGAGTTAAGCACGTTGCTGGGCATGCGGACGTCCACATCCCAGTCACCCGACTCGTATGTCAGGCGCGTGAAATAGAAATCGTACGAGGCCACTGCCGTCCTTACACCGCGTCCGACAGGGACGTGAAGTTAAAGTCGCGTACCTTCATCGCCGGGATCAGCATCTGGTAGCGCACTTCGTCGCCGCCGATCACCACCGGCTTGCCCAGTTCATCGATGTTGTTCAGCATCGACACCGGGCTTTCGTTGAAGCGGAAGTTCTTCACCGGATGCTTGATCTTGCCGTTCTCGATGTAGAAGGTGCCATCGCGCGTCAGGCCGGTCAGCAGCAGCGACTGCGGATCGACCATGCGGATGTACCAGGTGCGCGTGACCAGGATGCCCTTCTTGGTCGACGCGATCAGCTCCTCGGTCGACTTGGTGCCGCCGGACATGATCATGTTGCCGTGACGGCCCGTGGCGCGCTGCCCCTGCTTCTCGGCCCAGTAGCGCGTGTAGTCCAGCGATGCGACCTTGCCGCCCTTGATCACGTCCGCACGCTCACGCGCCAGCATGGCCTGGCCATCCCATGGCAACACCGGCACATCCGGATTCCACGGATCGGCCCAGATATTGACCTGTTCATCGAACAGCTTCTCGCCCAGGCGATTGCCGCCGCCTTTCTTCGAGAGGAAGCTGCGGCCTTCGTCGGCCTGGCGCGCATCGAAGGCGCCGAACATGCGGCCGATGATTTCCGACGTCGCCGCCGGCTCCAGGATCACCGTGTAGCGGCCCGGCTCCAGCGCCTTGGCGTCCACCGATTTCAACGCCTTCTCGATAGCGATCTCCGACGCCTCGCGCGCATCGAACTTGCGTGCGTCGTTGGCGGAACGCGTCACCCAGCCGGAACCACGGCCATCCTCGGTACGCGTGGTGACGGTGAAACCCAGGTTGCTCAAGGTCTGGTAGCCGAACACGCCGTTCGAATTGGCGACCGTTTCAAAGCCGGTGGTGTCGCTGAAGAAGCCCGCTGCCACCAGTCCCTGCTTGCGCGCCGAGTTGATGCTGAGCGCCGCCACTTCCGCGCGGTACTCGGGATCGATGGCGGCGGTGGCGTCGCTGAAGGTGGTGGACGGCTTGTAGTCCTGCTTCTTGATCGCCGGCTGGAACTCCGGATTGTCCGGCGCCAGGCGCGCCACATCTTCCGCACGGCGCACCACTCGCTCCAGCGCCTTGTCGTCGAATTCATTGATCGACGCCGTGCCCTGCTTCTTGCCGAAGGCGACGCTCACGGTCAGCTGCGTGTTCTCCGCCAGGCCGGCGGTCGACACGGCGTTGCGCGCATAGCGGATATTGCCATTACGGCTGCCGCTGATCTGCACGCGGCACTCGTCGGCCCTGGACAGCGACATGACCTTGTCGCAAATGCGTTTTGCTTCTTCCTGATTCAGCATCTTCATCTGTCTTATCCTATCTTGCGAGCGGTGTTGATGACGTTGACGCCGTTGAAGCGCGTCGTCGGCGAACCGTGCGACACGGCGCTGACCTGGCTAGGCTGGCCTTTGCCGTCGAAGAACGAGCCGCCCATGCGCCAGTCGCGTTCATCGCACAGCGCCGTGCAGGCGTTCCAGAATTCCTGCGTGTTCGACTGGTAGGCCACATCTTCCAGCTGCTGGCCGATCTTGCCGTTCTTGATCTCGAAATACAGCTGGCCGCCGAACTGGAAGTTGAAGCGCTGCTGGTCAATCGAATACGAACCGCGGCCCATGATGTAGATGCCCTTCTTGACATCCTTGACCATTTCGTCCGGCGTCATGCGCTTCTTGCCCGCTTCCAGCGACACGTTGGGCATGCGCTGGAACTGCACGCTGCTCCAGCTGTCCGCGTACGAACAACCCTGCGATTCCTTCTCGCCGATGATGGCCACCTGGTCGCGCGTGGCCTGGTAGTTGACCAGGATGCCGTTGCGGATCAGATCCCAACGCTTGGACGCCACGCCTTCGTCGTCGTAGCCGACCAGGCCCAGCGATCCCGGCGAGGTCTTGTCGGCGACGATGTTGACCAGCTCCGAGCCATACTTGAAGTTCTTCGACTTCCACTTGTCCAGCGTGGCAAAGCTGGTGCCGGCGTAATTGGCCTCGTAACCCAGCACGCGATCCAGCTCGGTGGCGTGACCGACCGATTCGTGGATGGTCAGGAACAGGTGTTCCGGCGACAGTACCAGATCGTACTTGCCCGGTTCGACCGATTTCGCGGTCAGCTTCTCGCGCGCCTGGCGGCCCGCCGCGCGCGCATCCTCGATCAGGTCATAGGCGCCCTTGTACAGCGTGGTGACGCCGCCGGCGGCCTTGACGCGGTTCTCCGGCTTGCAGTCGAAGAATTCGAAGCCCATGCTGGCCGGCGACGACAGGCCGTCGCGCGTGCGGAACTTGCCGCTGGCCTTGTCGACCGCCGTGGCGGTGAACGGCGACCAAAGGCGATGGATGTCCTGGTCGATGTACGAGCCGTCGGTGGAGGCGAAGTACTTCTGCTGGTTCACCTGGAACAGGTTGGCCGCCATGAAGCTGGCGCCGGCATCCAGGCCGGCCTTGTTCGCCGCCAGCAGCATGTCCGCCTTGTCCTTGATGGCCACCGCACGCCAGTCCTTTGTGAACGGCGTGGCCCACGCCACCTCGCCCACACCCTTGACGGGCGCCAGCACCACCGGCTCGGTTTGCAGCTTGGCGTTGGCCCTGGCGATGGCGACCGCCTGGCGCGCGGCATCGGCCACCGAGTCCAGCGTCATCACATTGGTCGAGCAGAAGCCGTAGGCGCCGTTGGCGATCACGCGCACGCCGACGCCGGACGACTCGGTGTTGACGATGTTTTCCACGTTCAGGTCACGCGTGGTGATGAACTGGTTCAGGTAGCGGCCGATGCGCACGTCGCAGTACGACGCGCCGGCCTTGGTGGCCGCGTTCATCGCGGCGTCGGCCAGCGACTTCTTGAACTGCACGGCGATGGGATTGAGCAGCTCTTCGGCGGCAATCGCGTTGCCGAAGACCGGCACCAGCAGGCTGCCGCCGGCAGCGGCGCCTATTTTCAGGAATGAACGGCGTTCCATGATTACACCGCGTCCGACAGCGACGTGAAGTTGAAGTCGCGGACCTTCATCGCCGGGATCAGCAACTGGAACTGCGACTCGTCTCCCGACAGGATTTCCGGCCTGCCGATTTCGTCGATATTGTTCAGCATCGATACCGGGCTTTCGTTGAAGCGGAAGTTCTTGATCGGATGCTTGATCTTGCCGTTCTCGATGTAGAAGGTGCCGTCACGCGTCAAGCCGGTCAGCAGCAGCGACTGCGGGTCCACCATGCGGATGTACCAGGTACGCGTGACCAGGATGCCCTTCTTGGTATTGGCGATCAGCTCCTCGGTGGACTTGCTGGTGCCGGCCATGATGATATTGCCCGGCGTGCCGATGGCGCGCTTGCCCATCTTCTTGGCCCAGTACTGCGAGTAGTCCATATTGGCGATCTTGCCGTTCTTGATGATGTCCTGGCGTTCGCGCGCCAGCATGCTGCCGTTATCCCATGGCAGCACGGCGACGTCCTTGTCCCATGGGTCGGCCCACACGTTGACCTGCTCGTCGAACAGCTTCTCGCCCAGGCGGTTGCCGCCGCCCTTCTTCGACAGGAAGCTGCGGCCCTCGTCGGCCGAACGCGCATCGAAGGAATTGAACATATACGCCAGCACGTCGGAGGTCGCGGCCGGCTCCAGAATCACCGTGTAGCGACCTGGCTCCAGCGCCTTGGCGTCCACCGATTTCAGCGCCTTCTCGATCGCCACGTCCGATGCGGCCCGTGCGTCGAACTTGCTGACGTCGCCGACGCTGCGCTTGACCCAGCCGGAACCGCGGCCGTCTTCGGTACGCACGGTCAGCGTGAAGTCCAGGCCCGTATCCTGCTGGTAGCCGAACACGCCGTTGGAATTGGCGATGGAGGTGAACTGCGTGGCATCGGTGAAGAAGCCCGCCGCCACCAGCTTGTTCTTGCGCGAGTTCTCGATGCTGTAGGCCGCTACCTGCGCGCGGAATTCAGGATCGATGTCGGCGGTTTTCTGGAAGAAGGTCTGCGACGCCTTGTACTCCTGCTTCGACGGCGTCGGCATGAACTCCGGATTTTCCGGCGCCAGGCGCGCCAGGTCTTCCGCGCGACGCACGGCTTTTTCCAGCGACTTGTCGTCGAATTCATTGATCGACGCCGTGCCCTGCTTCTTGCCGAAGGCGACTGACACCACCATCTGCGTGTCTTCAATCAGGCCGGCGGTCGACACGGCGTTGCGCGCGTAGCGGATGTTGCCGCGACGGCTGCCGTTGATGGTCACTTCGCACTGGTCGGCCTTGGTCAGCGCCAGCACCTTGTCGCTGATACGCTTGGTCTCTTCTTGACTCAGGAATTTCATCTTGTCTCTCTCCAGGACTTAGCCGATTTTGCGGGCGGTGTTGATCACGTTGATGCCGTTGAAGCGCGTGGTCGACGCGCCGTGCGACACGATGGACACTTGCGGCGGCTGCCCTTTGCCGTCGAAGAAGGAACCGCCCATGCGCCAATCGCGCTCGTCGCAGATGCCGACGCAGGCGTTCCAGAACTCCTGGGTGTTGGACTGGTAAGCCACGTCCTCCAGCTGCTGGCCGATCTTGCCGTTCTTGATTTCGTAGAACAGCTGGCCGCCGAACTGGAAGTTGTAGCGCTGCTGGTCGATCGAGAACGAGCCGTCGCCGACGATGTAGATGCCCTTCTTGACGTCCTTGATCATTTCGTCCGGCGTCATCTTCTTGGCGCCGGCCTTGAGCGAGACGTTCGGCATGCGCTGGAACTGCACGTTGGCCCAGTTGTCCGCATACGAGCAGCCGTGCGATTCCTTCTCGCCGATGATGTGCGCCTGGTCGCGCGTGGCCTGGTAGTTGACCAGGATGCCGTCCTTGATGATGTCCCAGTTCTTGCACTTGACGCCTTCGTCGTCGTAGCCGACCGCGCCCAGCGAACCTGGCGTGGTTTTGTCGGCGACGATGTTGACCAGGTCCGAGCCGTACTTGAATTTCTTCGACTGCCATTTGTCCAGCGTGGCGAAGCTGGTGCCGGCGTAATTGGCTTCGTAGCCCAGCACGCGATCCAGCTCGGTCGGGTGACCCACCGATTCGTGAATCGTCAGCCACAGGTGTTCCGGCGACAGCACCAGGTCGTACTTGCCCGGTTCGACCGACTTGGCTTTCAGCTTGGCCTTGGCCTGCTTGCCGGCCAGGCGCGCGTCTTCGATGATGTCGTAGGACTTGGTGTACAGCGTGGTCACGTTGCCGGCCGCCTGCAGCTTGTGCTCGGGGCGCGCATCGAGGTATTCATAGCCCATGCCGACCGGCGCCGACAGGCCCTGGCGCGAACGGAACTTGTTCTCTTTCTTGTCGACGGCGGTGGCGAAGAACGGCACCCACAGGCGGTGCACGTCCTGATCGATGTAGGAACCATCGGTGGAGGCGAAGTACTTCTGCTGGTTCACCTGGAACAGCAAGGACTGCATGAAGCTGGCGCCGGCGTCCATGCCGGCTTTGTTGGCGGCGATCAGCAGCTCGGCCTTGTCCTTGATGGCGACCGTGCGCCAGTCCTTGACGATGGGCGTGGCCCAGGACACTTCGCCCACGCCCTTGACCGGCGCCAGGATCAGCGGTTCGGTCTGCAGCTTGGCATTGGCCTTGGCGATGGCGACCGCCTGGCGCGCGGCGGCCGCCACGCCGTCCGGCGTCATGTCGTTGGTGGCGGCGAAACCGTAGGCGCCGCCGGCGATCACGCGCACGCCGACACCGGCAGATTCAGTGTTGGTGACGTTTTCCACGTTCAGGTCACGGGTGGTGATGAACTGGTTCAGGTAGCGGCCCACGCGCACGTCGCAGTAGGAAGCGCCGGCCTGGGTGGCGGCCGTCATCGCGGTGTCGGCCAGGGCTTTTTTGAATTTCACATCCACGGGCGCCAGCAACTCCTCGGCCGCGATGGCGCGACCGAAGGCGGGCAGCAGCATCGTGCCCAGAGCCAGACTGCTGATATTGAGGAAAGCACGTCGTTCCATAGTATCTCCAACATTGTTGTGGGCGGGCCGCCCATTTGGCAGAATATCCGTCGCCTGTTCTGTGAATTTGCCAATATTAGCGGCGGATTACGTAGCGAATAGGCAAAATGTATGCCATCGACAAGCCTTCTGCAAGTGATTGATTCGGGTGTCCGGAGTGTCCGATCCGGTGTCCGCGAAGTGTCCGCTGACTGTCCGCGCACCCAGCCGGTGCGGGGATGGCATTTCGCTTGACCTGTTTGCGTGCTTGGCCGATGATCGCGCAGGGCGCGCGGATGCGTCGCCTAATTTCCACACTTGAGGAGACTGTGCATGAAACCATTTGTATTGGCGGTCCTGGCCCCCTTGGCCACTGCGATGCTGTTCGGCGCCACCAGCGCCGCGCACGCCGACGATGCGCTGAAGGCGGCGATCGCCGCGCCATCGCGCACGCCGGACAACGTCAAACGCGACGTCTACCGCCATCCGTATGAAACGCTGGCCTTCTTCGGCATCAAGCCGAACATGACGGTGGTGGAACTGGCGCCGGGCGGCGGCTGGTACACCGAGATCCTGGCGCCCTACCTGCGCGACCACGGCAAGCTGATCACCGGCGGCAATGACATCGCCTCGCCGAACGAAGGTGAACGCAAGGGCGCGGAGCGCTTCCTGGCGCGCCTGAACGCCAAGCCGGAGGTGTACAACAAAGTCGCCATCGGCGTGTTTTCGCCGGGCCGCAAATACGAGATGGCGCCGGCCAACAGCGTCGACATGGTGCTCACCTTCCGCAACATCCACAACTGGATCGAGCTCGGTCCGGACAAGATGAAGGAGTTGTTCGGCAGCCTGTACACGGTGCTGAAGCCGGGCGGCGTGCTGGGTGTGGAAGAGCATCGCCTACCGGCGTCGAAGACGCAGGATGCGACGGCCAGCAGCGGCTATATGCATGAGCAGTATGTGATCAAGCTGGCGGAAGCGGCGGGGTTCAAGCTGGCCGGCAAGTCGGAGGTGAATGCCAACCCGAAGGATACGGCCGATCACAAGAACGGCGTGTGGGCGCTGCCGCCGACTTATACCAACAAGGATGAGGATAGGGCGAAGTATCAGGCGATCGGCGAAAGCGATCGCATGACGCTCAAGTTCGTGAAGCCTTAAACCCGCACTACGTGAGAGGGGTCTGACCCCGCATGGGGTCAGACCCCGCGACGGACCGCCGTGCGGGTTTATATCAGAAGCGCGTAAATTTGGTTTCGTCCGGCGTGCTGTCGGACGCCAACCCGATGTTGCGCGCGGGGCGGCTTGCGGTGGCGGGTTTCATCGCTGTCGGCCGCCGCGCAGCCACGCGCGGCGCATCGTCCACAGCATACTGCTTGAACACCGCCATCAAACGCCGCAGCTGCTCCGCCTGGGCACTCATTTCTTCCGATGTCGCCGCCAGTTCCTCCGAACTGGCCGCATTCACCTGCGTGGTCTCGCTCAGCTGAATCACCGCGCCATTGATCTGCCGCACACCGGAACTCTGCTCTTCCGAAGCCGCCGTGATCTCCTGCACCAGCTCCGACGTCTTGCGGATATTTGGCGCCAGCTGGTCGAACATGGCGCCGGCCTGCTCTGCCAGTTTCACGCTGTCCTCCGCCACCTCGCCGATCTCCTGCGCCGCCACCTGGCTGCGTTCGGCCAGCTTGCGCACCTCGGCCGCCACCACCGCGAAGCCCTTGCCATGCTCGCCCGCGCGCGCCGCCTCGATGGCCGCGTTCAGCGCCAGCAGATTGGTCTGGTAGGCGATATCGTCGATGATGCCGATCTTGCCGGCGATCTGCTTCATGGCCGACGCCGTGGCCTTCACCACTTCGCCGCCGCGCGCCGCCTCCACCGCCGCCTGGGTGGCGATGCCGTCGGTGATCTTGGCGTTTTCCGTGTTCTGCGCAATCGACGCCGTCATCTGCTCGATGGACGCGCTGGTTTCCTCCACGCCCGCCGCCTGCTCGCTGGCCGCCTGCGACAGGGACTGCGCGGTGGCGCTGACCTCCTGCGCCGCGCCGGACAGGCTGGCCACCACCATCTGCACATCGCGCACGATGCCGGACAGGCTGCGGCCCAGCCACACCGCCAACGCACAGCCGAGGATCGCGATCACCACGTCCGCCGCCAGTATCATCTGCTTGGCGGAGTTGGTCACCTCGGTCATAGCTTCCGATTCCTTCCTGGTCTCGGCGTCGTTCACCTTCAACAGCTTGCGGAAGGCGGCGGCAATGGCTTCGTCGGCGCCCTTGATGTTCTTGTCCATCTCCAGCGCCGTCATGCCCTTCTCGTGCATGGCTTCCAGCTGCGACATGCTATGGTCGTACGCCTTGACGCCGGCCTGCACTTCGGCCAGCAACGCCTGCTCTTCCGGCGTAAGGCCTCCCGCCTCGCGATAAGACGTCATCTCTTTTTCGATGACCGCCAGTTCGGTGCGGAACTGCACATTGCTGTCGGGACCACGGAGGATGTAGTTCTTGAACAGCCGCACGGCGCGACCATGCGCCGTCACCGCTTCCAGCACGGCGTTCTTGCGCGCCAGCGTGACGGTTTCGAAATCGGTCCAATGATCGTGCAGGGACGTCAGCTTGCTGAAGGCGATCACGCCCATCAGCACCACCAGCAGCACAACAAGGCCAAACCCGGCGTGCAGCCGAGTCTCCATTTTCATCTGATTGAACATGGGCGGACACTCCTTGGGGAGACGGATCACATTTCATTGTGAACCAATATTTCTCCCCAATTCTCACCAAAAATAACTGTGCGGTGTCTACGCGTCAGAACTTCACGAAGTTTGTCTCATCAGGATCGCTCATTTCCGGCATGCGGCGGCTGGAGAGCACGCCGCCGGTCCGTGCCGGCTTGTGTGGCTTGCGTGTCACTACCATCGGCCGCACCGCGCGCGCCACGCCGGCCAGCTTGAAGAAGGACATCGCCTGCTGCAGCTGCTCCGCCTGCGCGCTCATCTCTTCCGCCGTCGCCGCCAGCTGCTCGGAGCTGGACGCGTTCTGCTGCGTAGTCTGGCTCAGCTGCGTGACGGCGGAGTTGATCTGGCCCACGCCGGCCGACTGCTCTTCCGACGCCGCCGTAATCTCCTGCACCAGGTTCGAGGTGCGGCGGATATTCGGCACCATCTCATCCAGCAGGCGTCCTGCCTTGTCGGCCAGTTCCACACTGCTGGCCGCGACCTGCTCGATTTCCTGCGCCGCCACCTGGCTGCGCTCCGCCAGCTTGCGCACCTCTGCCGCCACCACGGCGAAGCCCTTGCCATGCTCGCCCGCGCGCGCCGCCTCGATGGCCGCATTCAGCGCCAGCAGATTGGTCTGGTAGGCGATGTCGTCGATGATGCTGATCTTCTTGGCGATCTGCTGCATCGCCGCCACGGTGGACTTGACCGCCTCGCCGCCCTCGGCCGCCTCCACCGCCGCCTTGCTGGCGATGCCGTCGGTGACCTTGGCGTTCTCGGTATTCTGCGAAATCGACGCCGTCATCTGCTCGACCGAGGCGCTGGTTTCCTCCGTGCCCGCGGCCTGCTCGCTGGCCGCCTGCGACAACGCCTGCGCGGTCGCGCTGACTTCCTCCGACGCCGACGCCAGCGACTCGGCGCCGTTGTTCACTTCCTGCACCACGTCGGACAGTTTCTCGATCATGCCCTTCATCGCCGCCAGCAGGCTGCTGGTGTCGCCGGGTTTGAGCTGCACCTCCGCACTCAGGTCGCCATCGGCCACGCGGCGCACGATGTCGGCCGCGTAGCCGGGATCGCCGCCCAGCTGCTGCATGATGCCGCGCAGGATCAGCAATCCCAACGCCACCAGCAGCGCCAGCGCGACAGCGGACGCGGTGTACATGCTGGATGTGGCGGAAGCCGATGCGGCATCGGCTTCCTTCACGGCGTCATCGCCATATTTGACGTTCAGCTCCACCAGCTTGTCCAGATTGGTCTCCAGGTCGTGGAAGGCGTTACGGTTGTCGGCCAGGTTGGCGTGCAGCGCGAGGAACAGCTCCTTGCGCTTGCCCGGTTCCGCGCCCTGGATCTGCGTCAGCAAGCCGCCGAATTCCGCGTCCTTCTGCTTCCACGTGTCCCAGGCCTTGGTGAAGGTCTTCCACACCGTCGCTTCTTCCGGCGCCTGCGGCAGCGCGTCGTACACTTTCCAGGCCTGGTCGATCTGGGTGAAGATCTCCGCGCGGCGCTTGATCTGCTGCGTGATCTCCTCGATGTTCTCGGGATAGCCGGCGCCGGCGTCGGCCGCGCGGTTGGCGGAACGGATGCCGGTCTTGCCTTCGTTGATGGTCATCAGCGCCTGCACGGAAGGCATGCGGTTCTTGCCGATTTCGGCCAGCATTTCGCTTTCTTTTTTCAGCCCTTGGAAAGCGATCACCACCACCAGCAACAACGCCAGCACTGCAACAGCAATCAGCGCCAGGATCTTGGTCCTGACTGTAATGTTTGCGAACATGAAGCCTCCTAGTGGATGTGCGCTACGAATTCCTGCAAGTGCAAGGTCGATACCACGTGCTGCACGTTCAGCAGCAGCACGAAGCGGCCATTCACCTTGCCGATGCCGTGCAACAGTTCCGCCTTCACCGCGCCAAAGCGCGGCGCCGGCTCGATCTCGACGGCGGGAATCTCCATCACCGCGTTGACCGCATCGACCAGGATGCCGATCACGAACGGGCCTTCATCGCCGTCCACCTCCACCACGATGATGCAGGTGCGCTTGCCGATGGGAGAAGGCTGCCGGTCCAGCCGCCGCGCCAGGTCCAGCACCGGCACCGCCGTGCCGCGCAGGTTGATCACGCCGCAGATCGACGGCGGCATTTGCGGCACCGGCGTCACGCCGGCATATTCCAGAATTTCGCGCACCGCCAATATGCCCATCGCGAACATATCCTGCCCCAGCATGAAACTGAGGTATTGCGCCGGCGTGCCGGCCGCGGCCAAGGTATTCATCTGCTGCCTCGCTTAGAATTTGACGAAGTGCGATTCGTCCGGTTCGCTCATCTCGCTCATGCGGCGCATGGCCGCCACGCCGCCGGGCGAACGCGCCGGCTTGCGCGCCATCACCGGCGTGCGCACCGCGCGCGCGCCGCCGGCCAATTTGAAGAAAGCCATGGTGTGCTGCAGCTGCTCCGCCTGGCCGCTCATCTCCTCCGCCGTCGCCGCCAGTTCCTCGGAGCTGGATGCGTTCTGCTGCGTGGTCTGGCTCAGTTGCGTAACGGCGGAATTGATCTGGCCCACGCCGGCCGACTGCTCTTCCGACGCTGCTGTAATCTCCTGCACCAGGTTCGAGGTGCGGCGGATATTCGGCACCATCTCGTCCAGCAGGCGCCCGGCCTTGTCGGCCAGCTCCACGCTGCTGGCCGCGACCTGCTCGATTTCCTGCGCCGCCACCTGGCTGCGCTCGGCCAGCTTGCGCACCTCGGCCGCCACCACGGCGAAGCCCTTGCCATGTTCGCCCGCGCGCGCCGCCTCGATGGCCGCATTCAACGCCAGCAGGTTGGTCTGGTAGGCAATGTCGTCGATGATGCTGATCTTCTTGGCGATCTGCTGCATCGCCGCCACGGTGGACTTGACCGCCTCGCCACCCTCGGCCGCTTCCAGCGCCGCCTTGCTGGCGATGCCGTCGGTGACCTTGGCGTTCTCGGTGTTCTGCGAGATCGACGCCGTCATCTGCTCCACCGAGGCGCTGGTTTCCTCCGTGCCCGCGGCCTGTTCGCTGGCGGCCTGCGACAGCGACTGCGCCGTGGCGCTGACTTCCTCCGACGCCGACGCCAATGCTTCGGCGCCGTTGTTCACCTCCTGCACCACGTTCGACAGCTTGTCGATCATGCCCTTCATCGCCGCCAGCAGGCTGCTGGTGTCGCCGGGCTTGAGCTGCACGTCCGCCGTCAGGTCGCCGTCGGCCACCTGGCGCACGATGTCGGCCGCGTAGCCGGGATCGCCGCCCAGCTGCTTCATGATGCCGGTCAGGATGAACAGCCCGATCGCCACCAGCAGCACCAGCGCAATGCCGGACGACAGGTACATGGTCTTGAGCGCGGCGGCCGACGCGCTCTCCGCGTTTCTGACATCGCTGTCGCCGTATCCCGCGTTCAGCACCACCAGCTTGTTCAGGCTTTCCTCGGCGTCGTGGAAGGCCGTGCGGTTGTCCTTGAGGGTGTTATGCAGCGCCGCGTAAAGCTCCTTGCGCTTCGCCGCGTCGGCGCGCACGATCTGGCCGGCCAGGTCGTTGATGACGCTATCCCGCTGCTTCCATGCGTTCCATTGCGCGACAAAGGTCTTCCACAGCGTTGCCTCTTCCGGCTCCTGCGGCAAGGCGTCGTAGATTTTCCAGGCCTTGTCGATATTGGCCCAGACCTCCTGCTTGCGCTGGATCTCGTGCGGGATGTTGTCCAACTCGTCGGGATACTGCGAGGTCGAATCGATCGAGCGGCTGGCCGAACGCAGCGCCGTCTGGCCCTCGCTGATGGCCTGCAGCGCCTGCACCGACGGCATGCGGTTGCGGCCTATCTGCACCAGCATCTCGCCCTGCGTCTTCAGTCCGGCGAAGGCGACGCCCACGATGGTTATCAGTGCGATGACCGCCACCGCCAGCAAAATCAGAATCTTGGTCCTTACCTGCAATGTTGACAGCATGACGATCCCCCAGCATGGTTATGGTTGTTTATTCCGATCCCGCCAGCGCGCGCAAGCGGCGCCGGTCCTGCCGCATCCAGCCCACCAGTTCTTCGGCCGGCATGGGCTTGGCCAGCAGATAACCTTGCGCCATGTCGCAACCGAGGTCGCGCAACAGCTTCCAGTCCTCCACCGTTTCCACGCCTTCGGCCACCGTCGCCACGCCCAGGCTCTGCCCCAGATCGAGCGCGCTTTTCAGCACGGTCAGGCGGTTCGGCCATTGCGCGGCGCCGTTGACGAAGGCGCGGTCTATCTTCAGTTCCGTGAACGGGCAGCGGGCGAACTGCTGCATCGACGAATAGCCGATGCCGAAATCGTCCATCGCCAGGCCGAAGCCCATCAGCCGCAGGCGGCCCATATTGGTCAACGCCTGCGACAGCTGGCGCATCACGCTGGTCTCGGTGACCTCCCACACCAGCGACGCCGGCGCCACGCCGGAACCGTTCACCAGCGCCGTCAGGCGGTCGATGAAGGCGCGTTCAGCCAGGTTGTCGGCGGACAGGTTGATCGACACCGTCAGCGGCGGCAGGCCGGCCTGCTGCCAGTGCTGGATGTGTTCCAGCACCTGCTGCACCAGCACCAGCGTGAACTCGGCCATCAGCGGCTGGCCTTCCAGCGTATCGATGAAGTGAGCCGGCGATAGCAGGCCGCGTTGCGGATGCTGCCAGCGCGCCAGCGCCTCCACGCCTTTCAGCTGGCCGTTCTGCATCGCGACCTTGGGCTGGAAGTGCGGCAGGAACTCCTTGCGCGCCAGCGCCTGCGCCAGTTCTTCCAGCGAAGCCTGGGCCGGCAACGATGGCGGCGGCGCCGGCGCGCAACCGCCATCGCGGTCGCCGGCCTTGCACAGCAGCTGCGCCAGCGATTCCAGCTGCACCGGCTTGAGCAACGTTCCCAGCAGGCCGATGGCGGCGTCCTCGCGCGCCATGTTCTCGATGATCTCCAGCAGGCGCGGGTCCCGCGCGCTGACCACGATCAGGTTGTCGGCCAGGTTGCGGTCGCGCAGCTGGCAGGTCAGCTCGATGCCGTCCATGCCCGGCATTTCAAGATCGGTCAGCACCAGGAAGATGCGGTCGTGCCGTTCGCGCTCCAGCAGCTGCAAGGCTTCGTTGCCGTCGGCCGCTTCGAAGATCTCGCCGAACGCCAGTTGCCGCAGCAGGCCGACCAGGTAGCCGCGCTGCACCGAGCTGTCCTCCACCACCAGCACGCGGCGTCCTTCCCATGGCGGGGAAGCGGTAGCGCTGGGCGGAGGTATCTGCATGATCAGTGCTGCAGCTGTTGCAGGATTTCGCGATAGATCGCGTTCAGCGGCACCGACTTCTCCACCCCGCCGCGCTTGACCGCCTCTTTCGGCATGCCGTACACCACGCAGCTGGCTTCATCCTGCGCCACGGTGCGCGCGCCGGCCTTCAGCATCTCCAGCATGCCGGCCGCGCCGTCGTCACCCATGCCGGTCATGATCACGCCCAGCGCGTTGGCGCCGGCCGCGCGCGCGGCGGAACGGAACAGCACATCCACCGACGGCCGGTGGCGGTTCACCAGCGGCCCGTCCACCACTTCGACGAAATACTGCGCGCCGGTGCGGCGCAGCAGCATGTGCTTGCCGCCGGGCGCGATCAGCACCTGCCCTTGCAGCACGCGGTCGTTGTTTTCCGCCTCCTTCACGCGCACCGCGCACACGCTGTCCAGCCGCGCCGCAAAGGCCGCCGTGAATTTCTCCGGCATGTGCTGCACCACCACAATGCCTGGCGAGACGCGCGGCAGCGCCGTCAGCACTTCCTCCAGCGCCTGCGTGCCGCCGGTGGAGGTGCCGATCGCCACCACGCGCTCGGTGGTGGCGGTCATCGGCCGCGCATCGATCGGCGGCAGGATGGCGTCCGCATTCAACTTGACGGTCACCGGCGGCGGCGGCATCGCGGCGCGCGCCGCCAGCTTGCCCACGTGCGCGCCGGCGGCCGAGCGCACGGCGGACACCAGTTCGTCCGCGCTGTCGTGCAAAAACTGCTTCAGGTCCAGGCGCGGCTTGGTGATGATGGCCACGGCGCCGGCGGTCAGCGCCTCCACCGAAGTCTGCGCGCCCTTCTCGGTCAGCGTCGAGCAGATCACCACCGGCGTCGGATGTTCGGTCATCAGCTTGCGCAGGAAGGTGATGCCGTCCATCTTGGGCATTTCCACGTCGAGCACGATCACGTCCGGCCATTGCACCTTCATGCGCTCCATCGCCAGCAGCGGATTGGCCACCGCATGGGTGACGGTGATGCCGGGCGCCGCGTTCAGCAGCCCGCTCAGCACCTGCCGCACCACGGCCGAATCGTCGACGATCATGACCTTTATTCCACTCATGCCTGGGTCCTTGCTCCTGCATTGCTCCATCCCGGCTCCGGCGGAACCTGGCGGCTCAGCACCTCGCCATTACGGATGGTGAAGATAAGTTGACGGTGTCCTTCGCCGAACAGGCTTTCGGACACCACGTGTATGCCGTGCTGCTGCAACATGCTGCGCGCATAGTCGCCGTTCTGCATGCCGATGTCGCGCACCTTGTCGCTGCGCGGGAACATGGCGCCGCCGCCGAAGATCTTGCCCTGGCACTGCACCAGCGGCACGCCATGCTGCGCCATGCCTTCCACCAGCAGCTGCATGGCGTCGGCGCCGTACATGCCCGGCTTGTCGGAGGGACGGTCCGCCTTGCGCCGGCCATGGCCCGGCAGCAGGAAGTGCGACATGGCGCCGATGCGCAGCGCCGGGTGCCACAGCGTGACCGACACGCAGGAACCCAGCAAGGTGCGCACGCGATAGCGTCCGTCGCCGACGAAATAATCGCCCGGCATCAGGAAGATATCGATCAGCTTGGCGTCGTTCATGGCTTGCGATAAATCGAGGGCGCGACCGCGGTCAGCGTATCGTTGATGTCGTTCAGCGTTTCCGAATGGCCGATCAGGAAGTAGCCGCCGGGCCGCAGCTGCGCCAGCAGGCGCGCCACCACCTGGCGCTTGGTCTCCAGGCTGAAGTAGATCATCACGTTGCGCAGAAAGATCACGTCGAAGGTGCCGACCCTGGGCAGCGGCGCGTTCAGGTTCAGGTGCTGGAACTGCACGCGCTGGCGCAGCGAACGCTCGATCAGCATGGTGCCCGCCTCGCTGCCCTGGCCCTTGAGGCAAAAGCGCTTCAGGTAGGCCGGCGGCATCTGCGTGGCGCGCTCCATCGGATAGTGGCCGCTGCGCGCGCGCTGCAGCACGCGGGTGCTGATGTCGGTGCCCAGCACTTCCCACGACGCCTCGTCGCCCATCACATCGGCCAGCACCATGGCGATGCTGTACGGTTCCTCTCCGCTGGAGCTGGCGGCGCTCCACACGCGCAGCGCGCGGTTCCTGTCGTGCGCCTCCTTCGCCAGCTCGCGCAGCAGCGCGAAGTGCTTCGGCTCGCGGAAGAAATAGGTCTCGTTGGTGGTCAGCAGGTCCACCGCCACCTGCAATTCGGCCGGCTGCGCGCGGCTCTCCAGCAGGCGCAGATAGTCGCCATAGCTGTCGAGCTGGTAGTGCGCCAGCCGCTTGGCCAGGCGGCCGCTGACCAGCGCCTGTTTGCCGTCGGCCATGGTGATGCCGGCGGCGTCGAAGATGAAGCGCTGGAACTGCAGGAACTCGCGCTCGGTGATGGTCGCCACGCTCATGGGACACCGCCAGTCAGGCGACAGCGGCGGCGGTGCCGCGTGCCATCTCGACGATCTCCTCGCTCGACAGCACGCGCTCGATGTCCAGCAGGATCACGAAACGGCCGCGATTTTTGTCCGTCAGCTTGCCCATGCCGGCGATGAAGTCGGGCCGGATGCGCGTGCCGAACGACGGCGCCGGCTCGATATCGCCGGCGGCGATTTCCACCACCGCGTTGACCGCGTCCACCAGCATGCCCAGCACCTGCTTGCACTCGCCGTCCTCGCCGCCCGTCTCCACGATGACGATGCAGCTGCGCTTGCCGATGATGCTTTGCGCGCGGCCGAAGCGCGCCGACAAATCCATCACCGGCACCACCGCGCCGCGCAGGTTGATCACGCCGCGCACGCAGTCCGGCATCATCGGCACGGTGGCCAGGCTGCCGTATTCGATGATCTCCTTGATGTGCAGGATGCCGACCGCGAACTGCTCCTCGCCCAGCATGAAGGTCAGGAACTGGCTGGGCAGCGCGGCGCCGCTTTGCAGCGCGACGATGGCGTTGCTGCCGTAGGTGACCACGTTGGAACTGTCGATTGCGGCGCTCATCTGTTTTATCCTCCTATGCGGCCAGCGCCGCCACGGCGCCCTTGCCGGCCACGGTGTGCATCAGCGCCGACACGTCCAGGATCAGCGCCACCTCGCCGCTGCCCAGGATGGTGGAGCCGCTGATGCATTTCACTTCGCTGAACATGGGGCTGAGCGGCTTGATCACGGTCTGGAATTCGCCCAGCAGCGTATCGACCACCAGCCCGGCGCGATGGTTGCCGAACTTGAGCACCACGATGCTCTCGCGCCGCGTGGCCGCGCCGTCGATGCGGAACAGCTGGCGCAGGCGCACCAGCGGCAGTACCTGGCCGCGCAGGTCGGTGTAGTCCTGTCCCGGCTCGGTGGCGTATTCGATGCACTCCTCGATCATGTCGAGCGGGATGACGAACACCGACGATCCCACCTGCACCAGGAAGCCGTCGATGATGGCCAGCGTCAGCGGCAGGCGCACGGTGACCGTGGTGCCCTGGCCTTCGCGGCTGCCGACATCCACGCTGCCGCGCAGCGCCTGGATATTCCGCTTGACCACGTCCATGCCGACGCCGCGCCCGGACAGGTTGGTGATCTTCTCCGCCGTCGAGAAGCCCGCCTCGAAAATCAGGTTGTAGATTTCGCTGTCGGTCAGCTTGCGCTCCGGGTCCACCAGTCCGCGCTCGATGGCCTTGGCCAGGATCTTTTCCTTGCGCAGGCCGCCGCCGTCGTCGCTGACTTCGATGACGATGCTGCCCGATTCGTGGAAGGCGTTCAGCTTGATCATGCCCTTGGCCGGCTTGCCGGCCGCCACGCGCACGTCGGCCGGCTCGATGCCGTGGTCCATGGCATTGCGCACCAGGTGCATCAGCGGGTCGCCGATTTTTTCCACCACGGTCTTGTCCAGTTCCGAATCCTCGCCGTCGACAATCAGGCCGATGTCCTTGCCCAGTTCCCGCGCCACGTCGTGCACCACGCGCTGGAAGCGGTTGAAGGTGGCGCCGATCTTCACCATGCGCAGCTCCAGCGCGGCATCGCGCACGTCCTCCACCAGGCCGGTCAGCGTCGAGGTGCATTCCAGCAGGTCGGTGTTGTGGATCTGCTGGCCGATCATGCTGGCGCGCGCGCCGGCGATAATCAGTTCGCCCACCAGGTCGATCAGCCGATCCAGCTTATCGGAGTCGACGCGGATCGAGCGGCTCTCCTGCGCCTTCTGCTCGGTGACCTGCTTCTGCTTGGCCAGCGCGGCTTCCACCACCACCGGCGGCACGTTGCCGGCGCCGACCAGGATGCTGCCCAGCTGCTGCGGCGGCGCGTCTTCCTGCTTGCCGGACTGCTGCTGCAAGGCGCCTTCCAGCTCGTGCGCGGTAACGCTGCCGCAGTGGACCAGGATCTCGCCGAGGCGGGCGTCGAGTTCCGGCAGGGCGCGGATCAGGTTGACGTATTCCGACACCTTGCTGTTGGGCGGGATGATGCGGATCTCGCAGTCGTCCTGCACGAACTCGAACACGCCGGCAATCGCCTCGCGGTCGGCCGTGCTGTCGAAGGCGATTTCAAAACCGAGGTAGCACAGCTCCGCATCCATTTCGTCGGCGGGCGGCAGCGCATCGGGAATGGTGGCGATGCCGACGATGCGTCCCAGCTTGCCCAGGTAGCGCAGGAAGGCGATCGGGTCCATGCCGTTCTGCAGCACGCCGCGTCCGAAGCGCAGCGAGATGTGCCAGTAGTCGCTGTCACCATGCTGCTGGTCGATGCGCTCCACGCCCGGTTCCGCGTGCACCGCCAGGCCGGAAGCGATCGCCGGCGCGGCCTCGCCGTCCATGTGGCGGCGCAGCTGCTGTTGCAGCATCTCGCCTTCCGGCGCGGTGTCGGGATCCTGGTCGTGGCGGCCGGCGGCCAGCGCGTCGATCATGCCGGACAGGTAGTCGCAGCAGGACAGCAGCAGCACCACCATTTCATCGTTGAGCGTCACGCTGCCGTCGCGCACCTTGTCCAGCAGGCTTTCCACCACGTGGGTGAAGGCGACGATGTGGTCAAGGCTGAACAGGCCCGCCGAGCCCTTGATGGTGTGGGCGGCGCGGAAGATGGCGTTGATCGCCTCGCCCTGGTCGCCGGCCAGGTCCACATTCAGCAGCGCGTTCTCCATCTCCTCCAGCAGCTCGCGGCTTTCGGCGATGAAGGTCTGTAGCGCGTCATCCAGGTTCATGGCTTCCCCCTAAGCGTGTATCAGCACGGCGTCGCCGAAGAAGGCGACCAGGTCCAGCATCTCGAAGATTTCCACCACGGCGGGGCTGTGCTGCAGCAGGCGCAGCTCGCGCTGGTCGGCGGCGGCGGCCTGCTTGGCCAGCATCAGCACCTGCAGGCCGGCGGTATCGAGCTCGGTCACGCCGGACAGGTCGATCTCCAGCACGCGCGTCTTGCGCAGCGCTTCCAGCACGCTGAGTTTCAGATCGGCGGCGCGGTAGATCGTCATTTCGCCGTCAAGGGAAATCCGGGTAACGTCGTCCGCCATCGCAGCCTCCGCTCAATTAGCTCACTCTCGATCGATTATGGCAGCACCAGCTTGGCCACGGCGCCCAGCAGCACCTCGGGCTTGAAGGGCTTGACCACCCAGGCCTTGGCGCCGGCCGCCTTGCCCTCTTCCTTCTTGCTTTCCTGCGACTCGGTGGTCAGCATGATCACCGGCGTGAACTTATAGTTGGGCAGCTGCTTGAACTGCTTGACGAAGGTGATGCCGTCCATATTGGGCATGTTGACGTCGCACACCACCAGGTGGATTTTCTGCCCGGTGCATTTGGACAGCGCATCGACGCCGTCCCGTCCCTCGATCACATCGTATCCCGCGCCCTTCAGCGCTATTCCCACTACCTGACGCAGAGAGGCCGAATCATCGACCACCATGATGGTTTTTCCCATATCTTATCTACCCTCAGAAAAAAGTGATTTCGTCGGCTTCGGAAGCGGCCGGCGCGGCCAGGCGCGCGCCGCTGTGCACCGCGTGTTCCTCGGCCATGGCGTAGGTCTTCTGCAGCTCGTGCAGCAGACGGTCCGGATCGGGCGCTTCCAGCACGCCGCTGGCCTCGTATTGCGCCCGGTTCTCGCGCAGCAGCGCCGGCAGGCTTTCCATGTTCTCGCGCACGTGCGACATGACCTGGCTGACGCGGTCCTGGAACTGCAGCTGCACCAGCGCCTGGCCCACCTCGCCCTGGATGCCGATGCTCTCCTGCTTGAGCAGCTCGGACGATTGCACCAGCGCGTCGGTGATGTGGCGGAACTCGGCCAGCACGGAATCGATCATGCCTTCGGCCGACTGCATCGACTTGTCTTCCGATTCGCTCGATTGCTCGGCGGCCTGGCTGGCGGCCAGGATGGCGCTGCTGATCAGGCCCACGCGGTTGGTGATCTCCTTGCCGGTTTCGGCCGAGCGCATCGACAGCATGCGCACCTCCTGCGCCACCACCGCGAAGCCGGCGCCGGCCGGACCGGCGCGCGCCGCTTCGATGGCGGCGTTCAGCGCCAGCAGATTGGTTTGCGCGGCGATGCTGGCCACGCCTTCGGCCATGCCGCGCAGCTCGCGCGTAAAGCGTTCCAGGTCCTTGATCTGCGCCAGCATGGCCTGCTTGGACGACATCGCCGATTTCATCGACGTCACCACCGAGCCAAGCTGGGTTTCGCTGTGCGCGAACACCTCGGTCATGGAACTGCCGTTCTGGTTGTTGGCGCTGGAGACGTGCACCGCGTTATCCAGCTTGTCGACGATGCTGGAGAAGCGCGACGCCAGGTCGGACACCGCCTCCTCCATCTGCGTGCGGGAGTTTTCGATATGCCGGCACCACACGGGCAGCACGGCGTCGCCGAAGCGTTCGCGCCCGGCGAGATACTGGTCGATCATGGAATTGTCGCCGGCGGCGCTGGCCACGCCGAAACCGGTATCGCGCGTCAGCCACGCGGCGGCGGCCAGCAGCAGCGCGGCCCAGATCAGCGTGTACCAGCCCCAGGCGCTCCAGCCCGCGACGATGGTGCCCAGGGCGCCGGCGATCGCCAGCCCGAAGGGCGCGAGAATTTTGCTGTTCAACCCGGTATCGTTCTTCACTAGACGCCACCCCGCTGTCATCTCGGAGTCTGCCGTCCCAGCATGCCCCGGTAGTCCAACTGTATCCCAGAAACCCAGCCCACGCCACAGTGCGACAGGCGAATCCATTGTAGCTGGAGTTTCACGCGGCAGCGGCGCAAATCGCCTGCGGCGCGCAATTATGCAAGCGACGGCGCGCCCGGCGGCACGGCCCACGGAGCCTCGCAGGCAAAGGGCTCCTTTAATCGCAACAGCATCCATCTTGCTAGTCGCTTGTTGCGCAACTGCATCATATGCGCCAGCGGCGGGGGCTCGACTTTTTGCGCGCTTGCTAGTACATTGGCAAGCTTGCAAATTACTTAACATCATTTTGGAGTCGGACATGAAGCAGTATGGAGCGGAATTCTTTGGTACTTTCTGGCTGGTGCTTGGCGGCTGCGGCAGCGCCGTGCTGGCGGCGGCGTTTCCCGGCGTCGGCATCGGCCTGCTCGGCGTGGCGCTGGCCTTCGGCCTGACGGTGCTGACCATGGCCTACGCCATCGGCCACATCTCCGGTTGCCACCTGAATCCGGCGGTGTCGATCGGCCTGTGGGCCGGCGGCCGCTTCCCGGCCAATCAGCTGCTGCCGTACATCGTGGCGCAGGTATTGGGCGGCATCGCCGCCGGCGGCGTGCTGTATGTGATCGCCAGCGGCAAGGCCGGCTTTGATGTCAGCGCCGGCTTCGCCGCCAACGGCTACGGCGCTCACTCGCCGGGTGGCTACTCGCTGACCGCAGCGCTGGTGTCGGAAGTGGTGATGACCATGATGTTCCTGCTGGTGATCCTGGGCGCCACCGACGCCCGCGCGCCGAAAGGCTTCGCGCCGCTGCCGATCGGTTTCGCGCTGACGCTGATCCACCTGATCTCGATCCCGGTCACCAACACCTCGGTCAACCCGGCGCGCAGCACCGCCGTGGCGCTGTACGTCGGCGACTGGGCGGTGAGCCAGCTGTGGCTGTTCTGGGCGGCGCCGATCGCCGGCGCCCTGCTGGGCGCGGCGGTCTACCGCTTCATCGGCAAGGCCGATCCAGCTTAACTGAATGAAGCCAGCAGCTTCGCGCGCGACAGGCCGACTCGGCGCGGCGCCGCCGCATCGTCCAGCTTGAAGATGCTGACCGCTTCGGCCAGCTGCGCGGCCTGTTCCTGCATCGAGCCGGCGGCGGCGGCGGCCTGCTCCACCAGGGCGGCGTTCTGCTGCGTCACATGGTCCATCTGCGAGATGGCCATGTTGATCTGCTCGATGCCGTGGGTCTGCTCGACGCTGGCGTTGCTGATCTCCGCCATGATGGCGGTCACGCGCTCGATGCTGCGCACCACCTCCTCCATGGTGCTGCCGGCCTGGCCGACCAGCCGCGTGCCGGTTTCCACCTTGCCGACCGAATCGTCGATCAGCGACTTGATTTCCTTGGCGGCGCTGGCCGAACGCTGGGCCAGGTTGCGCACCTCGGACGCCACCACCGCGAAGCCGCGGCCCTGCTCGCCGGCGCGCGCCGCTTCCACCGCCGCGTTCAAGGCCAGGATGTTGGTCTGGAAGGCGATGCCGTCGATCACACCGATGATGTCGACGATCTTCTTCGACGACTGATCGATCGAGGCCATGGTCTGCACCACGTCCGCCACTTCGGCGCCGCCGCGCTGCGCCACCTCGGCCGCGCTGGCCGCCAGCTGGTTGGCCTGGCGCGCGTTCTCGGCGTTCTGCTTGACGGTGCTGGTCAGCTCTTCCATCGACGACGCGGTTTCCTCCAGCGAACTGGCCTGCTCCTCGGTGCGCGACGACAGGTCCAGGTTGCCGGCGGCGATTTCCGTCGAGGCGGTGGAGATGGTATCCGTGCCGCTGCGCACCTCGCTGACGATGGTCACCAGGCTTTGCGACATGCGGTTCAGGGCATGCAGCAGCTTGCCCGGTTCGTCCTTGCTGTAGTCGGTGTGCGCGCGGCCGCTGCGGTCGACCAGGTCGCCCTCGGCCACGCACTCGGCCAGCGCCACCGCCTCGTTGATCGGGCGCGTGATGCCGGCCGTCAGCCACCAGGCGAAGGCCACACCGAACGCCACCACCAGGATCGCCAGCAGCACCAGCAGGGTGCGGCTCTGCGCCGCCACCTCGTCGATGCGGGCGGCGGCGGCGTCGATTTCCTTGCGCTGGTGGTCGAGGATTTTCTGCAGCATGCCTTCATAGGTCTTGGCCGCCGGCAGGTAGACCTGGTCCAGCAGGCGCGTGGCCTCGGCGGCGTCGCCGGCGCTCTTGGCCTTCATCACGTTGTCGCGCGAGCTGACGTAGAGCTTGCGCGTCTCCACCAGCTCATCCATCAGCTTCTTGTCGGTGTCGTTGGTCAGCACTTCGATCTGCTTGATCAGGCTTTGCGCGTAGCTGGTGCCTTCCTTGGCCTCGTCGGCAAAGAAGGTGGCCAGCGCCGGGTCGGCGCTCTTGGCGACGGCGGTGGTGCGGCGGATGCCGGCAAACACGGTGCGGTACCAGTCGGAAATCAGGCGCTCCTTGGCCAGCGGCGTCTGCATCATGTCGCGCGTGGCCGAGGCGACGCCCTGCAGGCGGTAAATGCCGAGGCCGGTGTTGAGAATGAGGACGGCAAGAATGATGGCAAAGCCCAACGCCAGGCGCCTGCCGATGCTGAGGTCACTGATGTTCATACGAGGTCTCCGGTACGCATAGTGTTGCTTATAGTGTTTCTATAGTAACGCCAAAACCATGAATGAAAGCAACTTGTTCAACTGATTGAAGTTTGGAATAAATTTTAATTTTCATTCTAATCTGCAACAAATATTGTGTCGCAGACTGTGAAAACGTTTACACTTTGAAGTTCCTTTTGTACGGCCGTTTACATAGCTGGATTTTAAATACAACATTGCAGGACGGCCATCCGCCACTCCTAAAAAACTGAGATGAGCAACGCATTCCAAGAACACCGCGCGAAATACCGCGAAGTCGTATCCCGCCGCTATGGCGTGACTCCCGAACTGTACGATGAAGCGTCGCGTTTGCTGGCGCCGCTGGCGGTGCCTTTCAGCATGCGCAAGGGCGAGTACCTGCAACGCATCGGCACGCCCGCTCACTATATTCACTGGCTGCACAGCGGCGTCACGCGGACCGGTTTCATCACGGACGCCGGCAACGAGGTCACGCTGCACTTCCAGAGCGACGGCGAACCGGTCGGCGCGCACGACGATCTGTTGCGTTCATGCGACGCTGTGCCGGCGCTGAACTTCGTGGTGGCCGAAACCGCCGTTCACGGCTATCGGCTGGATTGGGCGGAAGTGAGCGCCCTGTACAAGAGCAACAACGACCTGCGCGATTACTACCTGGGCGCCGCCCAGCGCAGCATCATCGACCAGAGCCGCCGGCTGTACCTGAACGCCTCGCCGGCGCAGGGCCGGCTGATCGCCTTCCGCCGCGAATATCCGGGACTGGAGCAGCGCATTTCGCAGAAGGTGGTGGCGTCGTTCCTCGGCATCACGCCGCAGTACATGTCGCAGCTGCTGCGGCAGGACGGCAGCAAGCCATAAAAAAAAGCGCTCCGGGGAGCGCTTTTTATTTACTTCTTGATGCTTTTGATTTTGTTGTTTTCATCGACAAACACCAGCTTCGGCACGTGGGTCTCGATCTCCTGGTCGGTCATCGGACCGTAGGTGCAGATGATCAGCAGGTCGCCCAGCTGCGCCTTGCGGGCGGCGGCGCCGTTCAGCGAAATCTCGCCGCTGCCGCGCTTGCCGGGAATGGCGTAGGTGGCGAAGCGCTCGCCGTTGTTGACGTTATACAGTTCGATCTGTTCGTTGACTTTGATATCGGCGGCTTCCAGCAGGTCCACGTCGATACCGCAGGAACCTTCGTAGTTCAGGTCGGCCTGGGTCACCGTCACGCGGTGCAGCTTGGAGCGCAGCATAATACGTTGCATAGAATTCTTTCCCTCGATAGTAATCGTTCAAACTTTGCATCCTGTCCAGGCAGAGGCAGCGACGCGAGGGCGGCATTGTACCATTTGCCGCCTGGCGCCGCCGTATTCCCCCCGCTCCTCGCCGCTTTGTGGCATATTGTTTCCTTGTAAACATATTCAACTATTTTCATGAAGCTGACCCGCCTGCTAACACTGTCCACCGCCGTCCTGGCGCTGCTGGTGTGCGGCATGCTGGGACACATCGCGCACGACGCCTGGCGCCGCTACGACGCCACCAGCACCGGCCTGCAGGCGCTGCGCCTGACGCAGGCGGCCATGGTGGCGGCGGAGAAGCTGTCGTTCGAACGCGGCCCGGTCAACGCCATGCTGGGCGACGCCACGCCGGCCGATCCGGCGCGGCGCCAGCGCCTGCAACGCGGCCGCGCCGCCACCGACCTGGCGCTGATGCAGCTGGAGCGCGAACTGCGCGCCGACTACGGCGCCAGCATGCCGCCGCTGGCGCTGCA
>NZ_WKJL01000026.1 GCF_009674565.1 Duganella aquatilis | reverse complement strand
GACATAGACGGCGCCGTAGCTGCCGCTCGTGCCGGCGCAGCGGTTGGCGACGCATCGTTGCGCGCCATAGCGGCCGCACCGGCGATGACCGACGGCGGCACCACGCTGGCGTGATTGGCCTGCACGTTGGCGGCTGCGCGCGCCGGCGGCGCACCGGCGGCAGCGCGGGCCGAAGCCATGGCAGCCTGGCGCGACACCGCTGGCGCGGCGGCTGGTTGTCCCTCTGCCCCGCCTACGCCGGGGCGAAAGGCCAACATCCGTAGCAAGGTCATCGAGAAACCGGCATATTCATCCGGCGCCAGGCCCAGTTCATTGCGGCCGTGCACGGCGATCTGGTAATACAGTTGCACCTCTTCCGCGTCAAACGCGGCGGCAAGACGCACGATGTCCGCATATTCCGGCAAATCGTCCGGCAGCGCGGCCGGCACCGTCTGCGCCAGCGCGATCCGGTGCAGCAAGGTGCCCAGATCCTGCAACGCGCCGTTGTACGACAGACTGCGCGTAGCCATCTCATCGGCCACGGCCAACAGGTCGGCGCCATCCTGCGCCGCCAGCGCATCGAGCACGCGGATCAGATACGACTGGTCCAGCGCACCCAGCATGCCCTGCACCGCATCCAGCGTCACCGCGCCGGCCGCGTAGGCGATCGCTTGGTCGGTCAGCGACAGCGCATCGCGCATCGAACCATGGGCGCCGGTGGCCAGCAACCGCAGCGCCGGATGTTCAAAGCTGATGCCTTCCTGCCCCAGAATATTTTCCAGATGGCCAATGATGTGACCCGGCGGCATCTGCTTCAGATTGAACTGCAGGCAGCGCGACAGCACCGTCACCGGAATCTTCTGCGGATCGGTGGTCGCCAGAATGAATTTGACGTGCTCCGGCGGCTCCTCCAGCGTCTTCAGCATCGAGTTGAAGGCGTGGTTGGTCAGCATGTGCACCTCGTCGATCATATAGACCTTGAAGCGCGCATTGCTCGGCGCGTACACCGCCTGTTCCAGCAGCTGCGCCATCTCGTCGACGCCGCGGTTGGACGCCGCATCCATCTCGATATAGTCGACAAAGCGGCCGGCATCGATCGCTGTGCAGGCCTCGCACACGCCGCACGGCGTGGCGGTGATGCCGCCATTGCCATCCGGGCCGATGCAGTTGAGCGACTTGGCCAGAATCCGCGACAAGGTGGTTTTCCCCACGCCGCGCGTGCCGGTGAACAGATAGGCGTGGTGCAGCCGGCCGCTATGCAACGCATGCGTCAGCGCGCGAACCACGTGCTCCTGGCCGACGAGCGTTTCGAAGTTCCGGGGGCGGTATTTACGGGCGAGGACTTGATAGGACATGCTGGGATTTTACCGTAGATAGCGGGTGCCAAAGCGGCAATTGTAACAAGTCGAGAGTGGATTAGGTAAGTCTGCCATTCCGCCTTACAATTTGTTTTTCTTTTAACATGCTAAAAATGAAAAAACTTGCCCTGCTCCCCATCCTGCTGCTATCCCTCACCGCCCACGCCGACGAACGCGAATGGGTGCCGTACAAAAAACTGGTGGAAGAACTGCGCTTCGACAAGTTCTACGCCATTCCGCCCGCCGAGCGCGACAAGATCAACCTGTTCGTCACCATCAAGCCGAACAACAAGAACTACAAGCCATCCGACGTGGTGCTGACCGTGGTGCAAGGCAGCGAGCGTCAGCCGCTGCCACCGCTTTCCCCGGACTACCGCCTGGCGCTGGTGCCCAACGCCAAGTGGATGACCGAGGAGACCAAGATCATGACCAGCCTGCCGAAAGGCGAAAAGTCGGCGGTCAGCTACCTGGCCACCACGCCGCTGCCGGAAGGCCTGCAATGGAACTACACGCCGCTGATGAGCAGCGTGGCGCAGATGAACCAGGCGATCAAGAAAATGGCCGGCGCGCTGAGCATGTTCGCGCCCAGCGCCAAGGCGGTGATCTTCAAGTTCGGCCACCCGGCGCAGCTGAAGGTCGGCGGCACGGTTTATAACACCGATGCCGGCAACGAGATCAAGCTGAAGCCGGAAGCGGCCCTACTGAAAGAGAATCCGCTGATGGTGGCATCCGAACGTCCCGTCGAGGCGCGGGTTGATGAATAAATAAAAAAAGCCATGTGGCCGTGAGACGATCTTGAGCGTCTCAGCACACATGGCTTTTTTAGAATAAGGAGGCGAGCCTGATCTGCGGCACTTATGGTGAATAGCTGTGGCTGCTTCGTTCCCGACCTGACCAGGTTGGCCATGCCACAATGCGCAGGGGCCCGCCAGCAATCATTATACCTTACAGCCCCAACTCCTGCCAAATTTGATCCACCCGTGTTTTCACCTCGGGCGACATGGTGATCACCGTGCCCCACTCGCGCGTGGTTTCACCCGGCCACTTGTTGGTGGCGTCGATGCCCATCTTGCTGCCCAGGCCGCTTACCGGCGAGGCGAAGTCCAGGTAATCGATCGGCGTGTGGTCCACCAGCGTGGTGTCGCGGGTCGGATCGACGCGGGTCGTGATGGCCCAGATCACCTCGTTCCAGTCGCGGATGTTCACGTCTTCATCCACCACCACGATGAACTTGGTGTACATGAACTGGCGCAGGAAGCTCCACACGCCGAACATCACGCGCTTGGCGTGGCCGGCGTACTGCTTCTTGATCTGCACCACCGCCATGCGGTAGCTGCAGCCTTCTGCCGGCAGGTGGAAGTCGGTGATCTCGCTGAACTGCTTTTGCAGCAGCGGAATGAACACCTCGTTCAGCGCCAGGCCCAGCACGGCCGGCTCGTCCGGCGGCTTGCCCGTATAAGTAGAGTGGTAGATCGGATCACGCCGCATGGTGATGCGGTCGATGGTGAACACCGGGAACGAGTCCTGCTCATTATAGTAGCCGGTGTGATCGCCGTACGGTCCTTCCAGCGCATGCTCGTAGCCGCTCGGATGGTTTTCATCCGGGTAGATATGGCCTTCCAGCACAATCTCGGCCGACGCCGGCACGCGCAGTTCGCTGCCGATGGCCTTGACCAGCTCGGTGCGGCTGCCGCGTAGCAGGCCGGCGAACTGGTATTCGGACAGGCTGTCCGGCACCGGCGTGACCGCACCTAATATAGTAGCGGGATCGGCGCCCAGCGCGACGCACACCGGATACGGTTTTCCCTTGCTCTGTATAGCGTGCTCGCGGAAGTCCAGCGCGCCGCCGCGATGCGCCAGCCAGCGCATGATGACCTTGTTCGGACCCAGCACCTGCTGGCGGTAGATGCCCAGATTCTGGCGCTTCTTATTAGGGCCCTTGGTAATCACCAGGCCCCAGGTAATCAAAGGCGCCACGTCGCCCGGCCAGCAGTGCTGGATCGGCAATTTCGACAAATCGACATCGGCGCCTTCCCACACGATTTCCTGGCACGGCGCGCCGCGCAATTCCTTGGGCGCCATATCCCATACGGCTTTCACCAGCGAGCCGAGGCCCAGCAGGTCCTTGAAATCCTTCGGCGGCTCCGGCTCCTTCAGGCGCGACAGCACGTGGCCGATCTTGCGCAATTCGCTGACGTCGCTGGCGCCCATGCCGAGCGCCACGCGGCGCGGCGTGCCGAACAAATTGGTCAGCACCGGCATGCTGTGACCGGCCGGATTCTGGAACAGCAGCGCCGGTCCGCCGGCCCGCAACGTGCGGTCGGATACCTCGGTCATCTCTAAATGCGGCGAAACAGGGGTCAAAATGGGTTTAAGTTCACCCATTCCTTGCAGTTGAGAAATAAAATCTCGCAGATCGGAATATTTCATCGGTTTTTAATATTTTCTTACATTAAAGCGTACTGTTTAAAAATACAGGTCAAGTGGTTGATTTTATTGGTTTTCCACCGAACACAAGGCAAAATTCTAGATTTAAAAGTTATAAAGACTGTTCGCGTTAGTATTGACTTGATATAAAACGCCTCATACAATCCACCCTACTTGAAGAGAGCAGGTCTCCGGACCTCATGCGGACCACACAAAGTCGCGCTCATTCATTCACGGAGTCGGGGCTCCACATGACATTTTAAGGAGTGTTTTCGAAAGGCGTCTGCCTTCCTCCCCGAAAGTAGTTGTATTGCATTCTGGTTGACTCCTGCGGGAGAGATCAGCAACAAGCAAGCAATGATGGCGTTCTCGCGCGCTCTTCTACAGCGGCGACGAACGAGATATTTCTGATGCACGGCATTAGCACCTGTTGAGCTGCGTTTTGACGCTGGCAGGGACCCGCTTTTACGGACATTTCAGGGGAACTTTATGATTAATAGCAATACCGGTGCAATGTTGTTTGCCCGTTTGATGGCTCGCCAGCCAGCCGCGTGGTTCTCCACGGCGCGCATTTCGGCAAAGGGTGTGTTGACCACCGCCCAGCATACGTTGACCGTCGTCGGCGTGAGCGCTTTAGTAGTAATGGCAGTAATGTTTGTTCGTCCGGATCTGGCCAAAGCCCTGAGCGACAGCCTGAACCGCACGCCGGAAGCTGAAGTGGCGGTCGTGACCGCCCCACCGCTGTCGGCCCTGATGGAGGCGCCAGCCGCCAATGCGGCAGCCGCAGCAGCGGAACCGCTGACGGCCGAAGAAAAGGCCCTGCTGGGCACGCAGAAGCAGCAGCAATGGGTGACCACCTGGCTGTCCAAGCGTTACCGCGTCGCCGGTGACGCCGCCAACATGCTGGTATCGACCGCTTACCTGACGGCCCGCGAGATCAAGCTCGATCCGCTGCTGATCCTGGCGGTGATGTCGATCGAATCCGGCCTGAATCCGTTCGCGGAAAGCCCGATGGGCGCGCAAGGCCTGATGCAAGTGATGTCGAAAGTGCACCACGAGAAGTTCCAGGACATGGGCGGCCTGCAAGCCGCGCTGAACCCGGTCGCCAACATCCGCGTCGGTTCGCTGATCCTGAAGGATTATGTGACCCGTGGCGGTTCGGTGGAAGCCGGCCTGAAGAGCTACGTGGGCGCCGCAGCCTTTGAAACCGATGAAGGTTACGGTTCAAAGGTGCTGGCTGAGTACAATCGCCTGAAACAGGTTTCGGCTGGCAAGAAAGTGCCTACCATTACTCCGGTGATGGTCGCTTCGCAGCCTAAACCAGCAGCGCCAGTCGCTGCCGCCGAGAAATCGGTGAGTGGTACGCAAATCGCCGGTCTCTGATCCGCTCTGCGCCGCAAGCAAAAGCCGCCTTGGTCAGGCGGCTTTTTTTCGTCCCTAGTGCGGGCAGGGACCGGCAATAATCTTGCCGCTGTCGCGGAAGGGATCGCGCCCGCCGCTGAAATTGTTCGAGGCGGCGGTATAGCAGACTTCTTTACCGCCCGGCATGATGAACTTGGTGATGCGGCTGCCATCGGCGGCAATCATCTCCACCTGGCGTATGCCGCCGCCGCGATAGGCCTTGCCGATGGCGGCGGCCAGTGCGGTTTCGTCGTTGACCAGCTTGCGGTCGCGCTGGGTCCAGGATTCCTTCAGCGCCAGCTTGTCGGCCGCCGCCGCGCCGGCGATGGCGCGCTGCTTGAGGTCCGGCTCCGGTTTGCCCGGCAGCGCGAACGGATCGGGCGGCAAGGTCGGCGCGGTGATGGCCTGCGCTGGCGCAGGCTCCGGCGGCGGCAGCGTGATCGGCTGCGGCCCGGCCTGCTGCACGGATCGCGCCACCGGTGCGGCTTTCGCTGCCGTGCGCGCAGGCCGCACGGCCGGCGTCGGCGCCGGCACGCGCTTGGGCGGCGCCAGAATGTAGGTGATGGGCTCGTGCGGCGTCACAGGGGCCGCCAAGGGCCGCTCAGGCGGCCGCAGACACAGAAATGCCAGCAGGTGCGCGCCGGCGATCAGCGCCAGCCAGCCGCGCCGGCGCCAGCGTGGAGAGTGCAATTCGATGATACCGCTCCAAAATTACCTGAAAGACAATTCTGCGCGGCACTCCCCTGCCCGGTCAATCCCTCAATAAAAAAAGCCACCGCACGCTACCGTGGGTGGCTTTTGGCAATACCGGAGGCGGCTTAGCGCTTCTTGTCGGCAGCGACTTCTTCCGGACGCAGCTGGGCAGCCAGCTTGTCCAGCACGCCATTGACGTACTTGTGGCCGTCGATACCGCCAAACGACTTGGTCAGTTCCACCGCTTCGTTGATGACGACGCGGTAGGGAATTTCCAGATTGTTCTTCAGCTCGTAAGCACCGATCAGCAGCACCGCGTGCTCGATCGGCGACAGCTCGTTGATGCCACGGTCCACCAGCGGCGCGAACATCGCACGCAGCTCGACCGACGAACCGATGGCGCCATTCAGCAGCACGGTGAAGTGCTCGGCGTCGGCCTTGTCGAAGCCGTGCGCGCCGCGGATGTGGTTGACCACCGTGGAGGCGGATTCATTGTTCAGCAGCCACTGGTACAACCCTTGCAGCGCGAACTCGCGGGCGCGGTGACGCGGCGTGCGGTTCTTGCTGGGGTTGGCGTGCAAAGTCTTCTCGTTCATTTTCTACCTTCGTGTGTTAATTCTTACTCGTCGTCGCCTTGATCCTGGTTCAGCTCTTCCAGGGCGATGGTCAGATTGGCCATCTCAACGGCCACGCGCGCCGCATCGGCGCCTTTGACGGCCATGCGCACTTCGGCTTGCTCGTCGTTCTCGGTGGTCAGGATCGCGTTGGCGATCGGGATGCCGTAGTCCAGGCCGATGCGGGTGATGCCCGCGCCCGACTCGTTCGACACCAGCTCGAAGTGGTAGGTTTCGCCACGGATGATGGCGCCCAGCGCGATCAGCGCGTCGAACTGCTGCGACTCGGCCATCTTCTGCAGCACCAGCGGCACTTCCAGCGCACCCGGCACGGTCACGTGCAGCACGTCTTCATCCGCCACGCCCAGGTGCTTCAGCTCGGCCAGACAGGCGGACAGCAGGCCGTGGCAGATGTCTTCGTTAAAACGCGCTTGTACCACGCCAATGCGCAGATCTTCGCCGTTCAGATTGGTTTCGTAGCTTCCTACCGTCATGATGGCCTCTATATATGTTGGTTGATTAGTTCGGTTTGGCGACGTAGCCGGTCACTTCGAGATCGAAGCCGGTCATCGATGGCATTTTGCGCGGGCTGGCCAGCAGCTGCATCTTGCAGACGCCGACTTCGCGCAGGATTTGCGCGCCGATACCGTAGCTGCGCAGGTCCATGCTGGCGGCGCGGCCCTTCGGACGCGTTTCCGGCTTGCCCAGCGCCTCGAATTGCGAGAAGAACTGCTCGGCGGTCTCTTCGCAGTTCAGCAGCACGATGACGCCGCTGTCGGCAGCCTTGACGGCGGCCAGCGACGACGACAGGTTCCACGAGTGGGTGGTCGCTTCCGATTCCAGTACGTCCAGGATCGATACCGGCTGGTGCACGCGCACCAGGGTTTCCTTGCCCTTCTCGATTTCGCCGTGCACCAGCGCCAGGTGCGCCGAGCCGCTCGGCTTGTCGCGGTAGGCGATCATGCGGAACTCGCCCTGGGCGGTCTTCAGCGGACGCTCGCCCACTTTTTCCACCAGCGACTCGTTGCGGCTGCGGTAGTGGATCAGGTCGGCAATGGTGCCGATTTTTAGATCGTGTTCCTTGGCAAATTCCAGCAGGTCCGGCAGGCGCGCCATGGTGCCGTCGTCCTTCATGATTTCGCAGATCACCGAAGCGGGCGTCAGGCCGGCCATGGCGGTCAGGTCGCAACCGGCTTCGGTATGGCCTGCGCGCATCAGCACGCCGCCCTTTTGCGCCTTCAGCGGGAAGATGTGGCCCGGCTGGACGATGTCCGCCGGCTGCGCATCCTTGGCCACGGCCACCTGGATGGTCTTGGCGCGGTCAGCGGCGGAAATGCCGGTGGTCACGCCTTCGGCCGCTTCGATCGAGACGGTGAAATTGGTGCCGAACGCGGTGCCGTTCTTGGTCGACATCATCGACAGTTCCAGCTGGTTGCAGCGTTCCTCGGTTAGCGTCAGGCAGACCAGGCCGCGCGCGTACTTGACCATGAAATTGATGGCTTCCGGCGTGACGAAGTCCGCCGCGAGCACCAGGTCACCTTCGTTTTCCCGGTCTTCTTCATCGACCAGGATCACCATGCGGCCAGCGCGCAATTCGGCGACGATTTCTTCGGTGCTGGAAATTGACATTTTTAATCCTTCAAGACTATGCGAGAGTATTTCTTAACCCGCTATTTTAAAGGATTTACGCCCGCCCTACCGCAAAAGCCCGCTTTTATCCGCCAAATGACGGACTTTTCCGCCAGCGCACTGGTTTTCTTGCAAATATTTTATTGAAGTCAGCTAAGATGTGCGCCAGCAACGGATTGAATCCAGTTGCTATTTCCTTGCGTATAAGAAATAAACGCAAGCCAGATAACGGGGATTCACCATGTTCACTTATGTACTGCCATGCTGCCTGGCGCTGTTGCTGGCAGGGACGGCACAGGCGCAAAACACCCAGCAGATCGCGCAAGGCCAGCGCATATGGCAAAAACGCTGCACGGAATGCCACGCGCTCGACACCGACGAAACCGGGCCGCACCATCGCGGCGTATTCGGCCGCCGCTCGGGTAGCGTCAAGGGCTACGACTACTCGCGCGCGCTGCGCAAGGCCGACCTGGTGTGGGACGAAACCTCGCTTGACCGCTGGCTGACCGATCCTGAAAAATTCCTGCCTGGCCAGAACATGGACTTCCGCGTGCGCAGCAAGCAGGAACGCGCCGCGCTGATCGCCTATCTGAAAAGCCTCAGCCCTGCAGCGGCGCAAAACTAGCGTGCAGTGACAAATAAGCCGCGCCGATCACCTTGGCGTCGTCGCCCACCTCGCCGGTCAGCAGGGCCGGACGCGCGGCGCCGGCCCAGTTGTAGCGGCCTAGTTCGCTGTCCACCAGGTCCAGCAAGGCCGCCAGCAGCGCGCGGTCGCAGCGGCCGTCCACCACCACACCGTCCAGATCGATGAAACAGGCCGCGCTGCAGATGGCGTAGGCGATGGCGTTGGCCGCCTGCGCCAGCCACGCCTGCGTCAGCGGCAGCCAGGGCGTTTGCATGGCGCGGCCGTCGGCCATGGCGTCGTCCGCCAGGCCGGCAGCGGCGTAGCGCTGCTCCAGCGTCACCAGCGACGCCACGCTCAGCAGCTGATCCGGCATGCCGCCGCCAGCGGCCGGCCGCATCGGCATCGAACCGACGGCGCCGGAATTGCCGTGCACGCCGGCATGCGGCCAGCCGTTGATGACCAGGCTGCCGCCGGCCAGCGTATCGACGTAGATGTACAGGTAGCTGGCAATGCCGCGTCCGCTCCCGACCATCAGTTCCGCCACGCAGGCGGCGGCGGTGTCCTTGGCCACGCTGACAGGCAGCGTCGTCAGCGCCTGCACGCGCTGGCCGATATCCATGCTGCCCCACTCCGCCGCGTCGACCGGCGGCATGCGCAGCAGCTCTTCCCACTCGCCGAAATTGCGCGGGGCAGAGACGCCCACGCCGCACAGCCGGCCGGCGGCTTGCGGCCCGAGCGCGGACAACAGGCGCGCCAGTTGCTGCTCGATCGCGGCAAACACCTGGTCGGCGTCCGGACTGGCGTAGGCCAGTTCCCAGCGCTCGCGTACCGTGCCCAGCAGGTCGACCAGCACCACCTTCAGCGTGCGGCGGCCGATCTGGATGCCGATGGCGTAGGCGCCGTCCGAATTCAGGGCAATCGGCTGCGACGGCTGCCCCACCCGGCCGCGCTGAACCTCCAGCTTGCGCACCAGTTGCTCTTCCAGCAAGCGATTGATGATGACCGACGCGGTTTGCGTGCTCAGTTCCGTCACCCGCGCCAGATCCGCCTTGGCCATGCTGCCATGGCGGCGGACCTCGTGCAGCATGCGGCGTTCATTGGCGCCGAGGCGGCGCAGTGTTGAGATCATGGCAAGAAATGAGAGCTATTTTATTTATGTAGTATAATTCCGCCTCAATTAATAAATCAAGTTGATTTATTAATTAAACGAAAGGAGAACCATGCAAATTGACTCCAACCTTCTCGGCTTGATTGCCGCTTTCTGCACCACCTTCGCCTTTGTGCCGCAGGTGGTGCTCATCTGGCGCCGCCGCTCCGCGGAAGGCGTCTCGACCGGCATGTACTGCGTCTTCTGCTTCGGCGTCCTGCTATGGCTGATCTATGGCATCAGCATCCAGGCCTGGCCGATTGCCATCAATAACGGCATCACCCTCGTGCTGGCCTGCGCCGTACTGGTGATGAAATGGAGGTTCCGATGATGAACACGACCCCGCTGTCCAGCGCCACGCTGGACGCCCTGCAACACCACAATCCCGAACTGGCCCTGCCCGGCTACGACCGCAGCAAGCTCAAGGCCGGCATCGCCCACATCGGCGTCGGCAATTTCCACCGTGTGCACCAGGCCGCGTACATCGACCAATGCCTGCACCTGCCGGGCCATGAGGAATGGGCCATCGTCGGCATCGGTCTGGGCGACAGCGAACAGGCGCAAGCCAAAGCCGCCGCCTTTGCCGAGCAGGACGGTTTGTACACCGTGACCGAAACCGGCGCCGACGGCAGCGCCAATGCGCGCGTCATCGGCGCCATGATCGATTACCTGCATGCGCCGGCCGATCCGGAAGCAGTGCTGGAACGCCTGAGCGATCCCGCCATCCGCATCGTCACGCTGACGATTACCGAAGGCGGCTACAACATCAACGAAGCCAGCGGCGAATTCCGCCTGAGCGCGCCCGAGGTCGCCACCGAACTGGCTGGCGGCACGCCACGTACCGCGTTTGCCTACATCGTCGAATCGCTGCGCCGCCGGCGCGCCAACGGCGTGGGCGGCTACACCGTGGTTTCCTGCGACAACCTGCGCCACAACGGCGACACCGCGCGCCTGGCCGTGTTGAGCTATGCCCAGGCCGTGGACGAGGAACTGGCCGACTGGATCGCCGCCGAAGTCGCCTTCCCCAACAGCATGGTGGACCGCATCGCGCCCGGCATTCCGGCCGAGCAGGCGGAAGCGCTGAACAGCGCCAGCGGCGTCAACGACCAGATGCCGGCGCTGGCCGAGCCTTACACGCAATGGGTGATCGAAGACCGCTTCAGCGCCGGCCGTCCCGACCTGGCCGCCGCCGGCGTCGAATTGCTGGACGATGTGACGCAGCATGAAGCCATCAAAGGCCGCATGCTGAACGCCTCGCACATGATGCTGGCCTATCCGGGCCTGCTGCTGGGCTACCGCACGGTGCCGGAAGCGATGGCCGACGAAGAACTGCACACGCTGCTGCACAACTTCATGGAACACGACGCCATGCCGCTGCTGGATGTGCCGGAAGGCCTGGTACTGGACGACTACAAGAACAGCGTGCTGGAACGCTTCAACAATCCGGCCATTGCCGACCAGCTGACGCGCGTGGCGCACGACGGCGCCGCCAAGATTCCCGTGTTCTACACCGCCACCGTCAAGGCGATGTTGAGCCGCGGCTTCAACTGCCGCCGCGTGGCCTTCCTGCTGGCTTGCTTCCGTTTGTATCTGAATGGACTGGATGCGCGCGGCAACCGTTACGAGGTGAACGAGCCGCGCCTGAGCAACGCGGACTGGTCGCTGGTGCGCAACGGACCGCCGTCGGCGATCCTCGACATCAGCGCCTTCCGCGGGCTGAAGCTGACGCAGCACGCCCGCATGGTCACCACCTACAACAGCGTGTGGATGGCGATCACGCGCAGCGGCGTGCGCGCGACCCTGCAGTCGCTGGTGAAGTAATTACTTGCCGGCCGCGCCGACCGACACCATGCGCTCGACGTAGCGGGCGATCAGGTCGATTTCCAGATTGACCTTGGCGCCCACCGTCAGGTGCTTGAGAGTGGTCATGGCGATGGTGTGCGGGATCAGGTTGATCGAGAACTGGCACACCAGGTCGGCGCCGGCGCCGATATCGGTCACGCGGTTGACGGTCAGCGACACGCCGTTGACCACGATCGAGCCCTTGTAGGCCAGGAACTTGGCCAGGTCGTGCGGTGCTTCCACCACCAGCTCCCACGATTCGCCGACCGGCTCGAACTTGCGCACCACGCCCAGGCCATCGACGTGACCGGACACCAGGTGGCCGCCGAGGCGCTCGTTCAGCGTCAGCGCTTTTTCCAGGTTCACTTCGGTGGTGGTGTCCAGGCCGACGGTCTTGTTCAGGCTTTCGCGCGAGACGTCGACGCGGAAGTTGGTGGCGTCCTTTTCCACCACGGTCATGCAGGCGCCGTTGATGGCGATCGAGTCGCCCAGGCCGACGTCGGCCAGCGGCAGGCCGCCGGCGTTGATGTCCAGGCGCACGCCTGCGAACGAACCGCCTTCCAGCGGCTTGACGGATTCAATTTTGCCGACAGCGGCGACGATACCAGTAAACATAGCTTTTCCTAATGAGTGAATCGGGCAAGGATACGCAAATCTTCACCGATCTGCTTAACCTCGTGAAATTTCAAGTGCTTCTTGCCTGACAGGTCGGTCAGCGCAGGCAGCGAAAACATGCCTTGCGCGTCGCCGATCAGCGCCGGCGCCAGGTACACCAGCAGTTCATCGACGCAGCCTTCGCGGATCAGCGAGCCGTTCAGCTTGCCGCCGGCTTCGACGTGCAGCTCGTTGATCTGGCGGCGGCCCAGCTCGCGCATCAGCTCCGGCAGGTCGACCTTGCCGGAGGCGTTGGGCAACATGATGACCTCGTGGCCGGCGGCGGCCAGCGCGGCTTCCTTCTCGGGATGGGCGACGGCGGCGGCGATCCACGTCCCGCCTCCTTCCAATATCTTGGCGGAAAGGTCAATATCAAGCCTGCTGTCGACCACGATGCGGCGCGGCTGGCGCGGCGTTTCTACGGCGCGCACGTTCAACTGCGGATTGTCGGCCTTGACGGTGCCGATGCCGGTCAGAATGGCGTCCGCGCGGGCGCGCCAGTGGTGGCCGTCGGCGCGCGCTTCCGGGCCGGTGATCCACTGGCTGACGCCGTTGTGCAGCGCCGTCATGCCATCCAGGCTGGCGGCGGTTTTCATGCGCACCCACGGCAGGCCGCGCGTCATGCGCGAGAAAAAGCCGATATTCAATTCATAAGCCTGCTCGGCCAGCAAGCCGACGCTGGTCTCGATGCCGTTGGCGGCCAGCTTGGCCAGGCCTTGTCCGGCGACCAGCGGATTCGGATCTTCCATCGCCGCCACCACGCGGCCGAGGCCGGCGCGCACCAGCGCATCCGAGCACGGCGGTGTGCGACCGTGGTGGTTGCACGGTTCCAGCGTGACATAGGCGGTGGCGCCGCGCACATCATGGCCGCGCGCCTGGGCGTCTTTCAGCGCCTGGATTTCAGCATGATCGCTGCCGGCCTGCTGCGTGACGCCGGCGCCGATCACCCGGCCATCGCGCACGATCACGCAACCGATATGCGGGTTAGGCGCGGTCGAATACAGCCCCTTGGCCGCCCACTCCAGCGCCAGCGCCATGCCTTCAAGATCGTTACTGATATCCACGTTGCCCCTGCCGAAATAGATTTCGCGCCATTATAAAGGCTTGTTCAATCGGCGGCTCCTGAGCAGTCGTCAGAGGTTGCCGGATCGCAGACGCGTACGCGGCCCAGCATGTTGATTTTGAGGTTGCGGGTGTTGTTGCCTTGGGTGAGGGAGATGGTGCCCCAGCGGGCGGTCAGGCTGCTGGCGGCGCTGCAGGTGCGCCCGGCGGCGTTGTAGGCCAGGTAGGCTGGCGCGTTGCCGGAGGTGAATTTGGAGGTGATGCTGATGTCGGGAGGCAGCGGGTCGTGGCGGTACAGCAGCGGTTCGCCGGGATCGGGACGGCGGTTACCGTTGTGGTCGAGGAAGACTGCCCAGCCGCTTTGCCACTCGTCGCCCAGCGGCGCCATCAGCACTTGGCCGCCACGTGTGATGGCTTGGGAGCGTGTCAGGTCGATAGCGGCCTGCAGGTCGTTGGTGGCGGCTTGCAGGCGCATGCGTTGTAGCGATTGGTGGAAGGACGGTGCGGCGACGCCGAGCAGCACGCCGGCGATGGCCAGGACGGTCAACAACTCGATCAGTGTGATGCCGGCGCTGCGACCGGCTGTCGTGCAGGCAGGCGGCAGCGGCCCGAAGCCGGACGAACGGCGACTCATGGCCAGCACCCTGTAGCCGGACCGCTGGCGAGGCGCAGGCCGGTGCTGGTCAGCGTCAGGCGGCCGCAGTCTTCGTCGTGGAAGTGCGGATCGACCAGTTCGGTGCCTGGCTTGGCGATGATTTGCACGCATTGCTTTATCTCTTCGCCGTCGCAGGCCTTGCCTTCGATTTCATACGCGCTGCGCTGCGGACTGGCGCCGCTCCACCATTGGAAGTGTCTGGCTTCCGGCTCGGCGCTGGCGGACGAGAAGGCGATGTAGGTGTTGTTCTGCGTGTAAAACCGCTCCTGCTGCATCATCAGTTTCAGCAGGGCCGATTGCGCTTCGCCGCGCCGGGTGCGGGTCATGTGGCTCTGATAAGCCGGCATGGCCTGCGAAGCCACCACGGCGAGGATCACCAGCGCCACCAGCAACTCGATCAAGCTGAAGCCGGCGCGCTTCATTTTGCGGCCTCGTGCAGTTCGCGCCAGTTGGCGATCTCGCGCCAGCTCAGGCGGCCGGCGCGGCGCGCCGCCTTCATGCTGCCGATGGTCGATATCTTCCCTGCTTCGCCAACCTGCAGCAGCGCGGCGTCTTTGCTCTGCACGATGCGCCCCGTCGGGTCACGCGGGCCTGGCGTTGCCGATTGCGGCAGCAGCAAGGGCATTGGCATGTAGTCCGGCAGCATCAGCCCAACGATCGCATCCTTGGTAGGCAGGATGGCGGTGAACCTGTCGCTGTCCGGCAGCCCGGTCAGCGCATTGAGCGCATAGCTGCGACTGCGCGTCGCGCTGCACACGTCCGTGCCCGGCAGCACGGTGTTGAACAGCACGGCGCCATCGGACAGCACACCGGCATTGATGCTGCGCTCTGTGCCCTGCACGAAATCAACGTACCAGCCTTTGCTTTCCGACGCCATCGGAACGCCGGTGATGCCGAGGAGCGCACCGCTGCCATCAAGGAAACGCGGCGTTAGCTGACTCCTGCCGGTGATGACCTCTTGCGGCGTTTGCAGGCTGTCGATGACGCCATAGTAGGACTGTGTGACCGGCGAGGTGCTGCGATCCGCCTTCTCAATCAACCGCCCCGTGCCGAACAGCACCACGTAGCCGCGCACTTTCGCGTAGGCCAGCAATGGCTGTTCCGTGATCGGCTGGCGATGACCCTTGGCATCCTTGGCGACAAACAAGGGACTGCCAACTGCCTTGCTCCACGGCGCGTTGCCGCTGAAATCGAAGCGCCAGAGATTGCTTTGCAGATCGCCGGCATACGCGTATTGCAAAGCGCCGTCGCGCTCATTCAGCAGCACTGGTGCGCTCAGCGCGTTGGCGAGGGTGGCCTCCGCAACCGGCGTCGTGATGCGGTAGTAGTTGCCGTTGATTTTCCAGCCTTCGCCGCGCGGCTTGTCGAGGGCCAGCAGAAACAGCGCGCCTTTGCCCTCGCCATCGCTATTGATGCCGCTGGCGACGACGGCAAAGCTCCGCACCACGCCAGCCGACACACGTACTTGCGCGACCTGCGGCATGGTGATGACATTGCCCATGAAAGGATCGTCGCGCTCGGTGAATTCCCATAACACGCCAAGGCCGTCCGCAAAGTGCAGCGGATCGGTCACATCGAGCGCAAACAGGCCCCGCGCGCCGCCGCCCATGGCGGACAGCAGTACGGTCTTTTTGTCGACACCGATGCGCGCTTCACCGACGCTGGCCGGTCCATCGACATAAGCACGGTGCACGTAGGCTGGATTGGTGAGGTGATGCAGTGTCGCGATCAAGGCATCCGGCACGTAGGCGAACAGTTCGACGCCGCTGATGGCGTCGAACGCATGCAGCATGCCGTCGTTGGCGCCGAGGTAGACAGCTTCGCGGTGATCGACTGCACCGACATAGACTGGCGTGCTGTGCACCGCGTCGCCCAGCACGCTGCTGCGGACTCGGAATTGCTTGCCTTCCAGCGAGCGGTCGCCGCGCAGGTAGGCCAGCCGCTGTTCGCCGGCGCCGTCGTCAAGGTTGAGCAGCGCTTGCTGCGCGGCGGACAGGGCGGACCACGCGAATGGCGACATCGCCAGCGCCAGTCGGCTGAATGATGGCGGTGTAGATGTTGCGTTGCTCTGGAAGCGGAGCTGGCGCGCGCGCGGCGCTGCCAGTGAGGATTGCTCCCGCGTCCCATGCCAAAGTGGAGACCGTGCCTGCGCCCGCCGCACCTGCCGCCAGCACATAGCGCGAGAAATGCCCGCTCCAATCGCCGATGTCCGACGTGGACTGGTACAGATCGCCGGCGGTGGCCGTGGGCACGGCCGGCGGTACAGCAGGCGGCGCGACAGCCGACGATGTGGGCCGCAACAACATCGGCCCATCCGTCTGTCCTGCCAGCGCCTTGCCCGGCCTGCACGCCGCAGTCACCGGCAAGCTATCGATATCCAGCACCGGCGGCGCGGCCTGCGCGCCCACCGCCAGCAACAACAATATCCAAAACACGCTCATGGCTTCTCCTCCGGCTTGCTGAAGACGCTTTGCAAAACCACCTCCATCTCCGGATTCGCGCCGAAGCCAATGGCGGTTACGCGGTAACAGTACTGCGGCGGCGCACTGGCCGACGCGTCGTCGCCTGGCTGGTGACACGCCATCCGCTCGATCAAATAACGCGGCTTCTTGAACGGCAGGAATCCCTCTCCGGTCGGCATGGCGGCTGCGGTATAAGCACCGTGCGTTACCGTGCACGCGCCACCATCCTCCTTGCCCGACAAATCCACCACCTGCCATACCGCCGCCTCGCCCGCCAACGCTCGCGCGCGCAAGCCCACGCCGCCGGCGCCGCATGCCTTGCCAAAAGCATCGCCACCATCAAACGCCGCGCGCCGCGAAGGATCGCTGCTGTTCTGAATGTCCCGCTCCGCATCCTTCAAGGCATCCTCCGCCGTCAGAAACGCCACATCCCGATCACGCTCGCCACGCGCAGCCTTCTCGCCTTGCAGGCACAACAGCGCTGCCGATACGCTCAGCAGCATCACCATAATCAGCAACATCAGGCTGACCAACAACGCAATCCCTCGCTGCCGCCGCATGATTCATCCATCCCGGTTACGCAAAGCCACGGTCATGCTCAACAGCCGCCGCGCGCGCAGGCGTTGCAATGGCGGCAAACGATCTTCCACCACGCGCACGCCGACATCCTCCGGATGTGCATCGGAATACGCCGCATCAAACAGATCGAAGCGAGTGTTGACCGTATCCGCGCGCGAGTTGCCATCGCCATGCAGCAGCAAAGCCAGCCGGATGCTGCACACGCGCTTCCAGTAAGTTTTTTGATTGAAGTCCGACGCGGCGGGATCATCGAGCGCCTTCAAGGCCGTCGCGTTCAGATAGACATTCGGCACGCCATCCAGCGGCGTATCCGTATCGACGCCATACAGCACCTGGAACGAATCGACGCCACGAACCACCGCATCCCCGCCCCAGCCGGATGCGCTGCGATACTTGCAGCGCAGTTCCGGCTCGTCGCCGGCATCCGCGCCGACATAGAAAATATTCCAGCCGCGCGTTTCGCCAGCCACGCCAAAGCCGGCGCAGTTGACGCTGGAACCGTCGCCGGTCGCGCCAGCGCCTGAACCGGTGAAGCGCAGCGCCAGCACATCGCTGCCGTTCGCCACCGCTGGCAGCGGCTCGCTGATGCCTTCGCTGCTGCGCGTAATGGTGGCCGCATCCAGTCCGGCAACCGATGCCGGCGCATTCGCGTCCAGCTCCGGCGGCGCCACATCCTGATCCCAGTTGACGTAAGCGCTCTGGCGTATCGACTGCGCCATCACCTGCAAGGCATAACGCCCGCCGTCGGTGAGCCACATATTGTCGCTGTGGTTGCGGTAGTTGCTGCCGGACGCCGCCAGCAGCCCGCTGGCCAGCAGGGTCACCAGCAAGCCGAGCGCAATCGCCACCAGGAATTCGATCATGCCCCAGCCGTCAGCGCTGCGCTTCATGGCGATGCTCCCACCGCCAGCGCCACGCCGGGCACGTAATCGCCGTCAACATCCTTCAACGGCGTGCCGTCCGGATTCTTGCCACGCCAGCCCACCTTGACGACCACCGGCGCGGCCGAGCCGCCATCGCAAGACCAACGCAGCTTGCCGCCGCTCCACAAGCCTACATCGCGGCAGATGACCACGCGCCCTGCCGGCAGCTGCAGCCGCACCTGCTGTTTGGCCTCGTACAAATCGGACAGCGCCAGCTGCGCCGCCGCGCAAGCGCCGACATGGCACAGCACCGCCGGCGCCACAGGCGAAGGCTCGGCATAAGCGTCGTAATTGAGGGTGAGATAGGTATCGGCCTGCGAAGGATTGATGCGCATGCGCTCGGCCAGCGCACTCGCCATCTGCGTCGCCTGCGACACCAGCGCCGCCTGGTGCCGTGCCCGCAACGACGCCAATTGCAAGGCCACGCCGCCGACGATGCCCAGCGCGAGCACCAGCACGGCGATCAGGATTTCCAGCAGCGTAAAGCCACGGGCGCGCACAACACACCTCCACAAGTCGTAAAGACTACGTCAGAAGTTAGCAGTGCTTATTGATGAGAATATGAGGTGTATCAAAGGTGTGTCAGCAGTGGCATCACTTGCGCGCCGGCTTGCCGACTTCGGCGATGGCGTTCTGGAACTCGGCCAGATCCTCGAAATTTTTATAGACGGAAGCAAAGCGGATGTACGCCACGTTATCGAGAAGCTGCAATTCCTGCATCACCAGTTCGCCGATGTAGCCGGTGTCCACTTCGCGCTGACCGCTGGTCAGCAATTTTTCCTCGATCGACGCGATGGCCGCATCCACCGCGGGCGCCGCCACCGGACGCTTGCGCAAGGCCAGTTCCAGGCTGCCGCGTAGCTTGGCCGCCGTGTACTCGGTACGGCTGCCGTTCTTCTTGACCACATACGGCATCACCAGCTCGATGCGCTCATACGTGGTAAATCGTTTATCACATTTGCCGCAGCGCCGACGCCGGCGAATGGCATCCCCCTCCTCCGATACACGCGTATCGAGAACCTGGGTGTCTTCATGCTGGCAGAACGGACATTTCATATAAGCGCTTTGGTCAAGTGACGCCGGCACAGGCCGGCGTCACGGTACTGCAATTACTTGGCGTAGACCGGGAACTTGTCAGCCAGAACCTTCACCGCCGCTTTGACGCGCTCGATGGTGGCCGCGTCGTGTGGATTATCCAGCACGTCCGCGATCAGGTTGCCGACTTGTTCCGCTTCCGCTTCCTTGAAGCCGCGGGTGGTCATCGCTGGCGAACCCAGACGAATGCCCGAAGTCACGAATGGCTTCTGCGGATCGTTAGGAATGCCGTTCTTGTTGGTGGTGATGTGGGCCGAACCCAGGATCGCTTCCGCTTCCTTGCCGGTCAGGTTCTTCGGACGCAGGTCCACCAGCATCACGTGCGACTCGGTGCCGCCCGACACGATGCGCAGGCCGCGCTTGATCAGGGTCTTGGCCAGCACGTCGGCGTTCTTCACCACTTGCTGCTGGTATTCCTTGAATTCCGGCTGCAGCGCTTCCTGGAACGCCACCGCCTTACCAGCGATCACGTGCATCAGCGGGCCGCCCTGGATGCCAGGGAAGATCGCCGAGTTGATGGCTTTCTCGTGCTCGGCCTTCATCAGGATGATGCCGCCGCGTGGACCGCGCAGCGATTTGTGCGTGGTCGAGGTAACGAAGTCGGCGTGCGGCACTGGATTTGGATACAGGCCGGCGGCGATCAGGCCGGCGTAGTGCGCCATGTCGACCATGAAGTAGGCGCCAACCGACTTGGCGACGGCAGCGAAGCGCTCGAAGTCGATCTTTTTCGAGAACGCCGAGGCGCCCGCGATGATCAGCTTAGGCTTGTGTTCCTTGGCCAGCGCTTCCATGGCGTCGTAGTCGATGTCTTCCGCAGCGGTCAGGCCGTAGGAGACGACGTTGAACCATTTGCCGGACATGTTCAGCGGCATGCCGTGGGTCAGGTGGCCGCCTTCGGCCAGCGACATGCCCATGATGGTGTCGCCTGGTTTCAGCACGGCGAAGAACACGCCCTGGTTGGCCTGCGAGCCCGAGTTAGGCTGCACGTTGGCGGCTTCCGCGCCGAACAGTTTCTTCACGCGGTCGATCGCCAGTTGCTCGACGACGTCGACGTATTCGCAGCCGCCGTAGTAGCGCTTGCCTGGATAGCCTTCGGCGTACTTGTTGGTCAGTTGCGAGCCTTGCGCTTCCATTACGGCTGGCGAGGTGTAGTTCTCCGACGCGATCAGTTCAATGTGATCGTGCTGGCGGGTGTTTTCGTTTTGAATGGCGCCGAACAGTTCCGGGTCAACGCTGGCGAGGGTGTGATCTTTTGCGAACATGAAAAAACTCCAATCGAATGAGTAACTTGTTTCTGGCAGTTGGATCGAAAGAGAGAAGCCATAGCGGACCGGCAGCCTCTTCGTGCTTTCCATCGAGGGCTGCCCAGGCGAACGGCTGTTGAAATCTCACGTTTCCCGGTGGATGCCCACCTTTCGCCGACTGACCAAAACGCACCATATTGAGGCAGTTTTGAAGATCACACCAGCTTTTCGCCAGTTACGTGAGACGTAATGGAACCCAAATTGTAAGTTATGCGCCAGATTTGAGCAAGAACATAGGTTGCATTAAAGGCAAGACAACTATATTACTCATTTGCGGCTACAATTTTGTCCACCTCTCCACTCACCTTAAGGACTGATCATGATCGTCTTCATCACCGGCGCCACCGCCGGCTTCGGCGCCGCGATGGCGCGCGTATTCGCCGGCAACGGCCACAAGGTACTGATCAGCGGCCGCCGCGAAGACCGCCTGCAGGCGCTGACGGCCGAACTGGGCGACGCCGTGCGCCCGGTGGTGCTGGACGTCACCGACAAAGCCTCGATCAAGGCCGCGCTGGACGGCCTGCCGCCGGAATGGCGCGCCATCGACGTGCTGGTCAACAATGCCGGCCTGGCGCTGGGCGTCACGCCAGCGCACACCTCGTCGCTGGAAGACTGGGACACCATGATCGCCACCAACGTCAGCGGCCTGGTGGCCATGACCCGCGCCATCCTGCCTGGCATGGTGGAGCGCAACAGCGGCACCATCATCAACCTGGGCTCGATCGCCGGCTCGACGCCCTACCCTGGCGGCAATGTGTACGGCGCGACCAAGGCGTTTGTCGACCAGTTCACGCAGAACCTGCGCGCCGACCTGGTGGGCACCGGCGTGCGCGCCACCAACCTGGCGCCGGGCCTGTGCGGCGGCACCGAGTTCTCCAACGTGCGCCTGAAGGATGACGCGGCGGCGGCCAAGGTGTACGAGGGCACGCAGCCGCTGACGGCGGAAGATATTGCCAACACGGCGTACTGGATTGCCACCCTCCCTCCGCATGTCAACATCAACCGGATTGACATGATGCCCACGTGCCAGGGTTACGGCCCCTTGAATATCAAACGCACTTAACCCCCACCGCGATAGAGGGGTCTGCCCCCAAGGGGTCAGACCCCGCGACGGACCGTCGTGCGGGGTAAAAGCGAGCTTTACCTATCCCGTCCTTGGCTTAAGAAAGGCTTATAACCCAGTTCATTCCTGAAATAATTGGTAAAGGGTTGTTACAATACTTGGCAGGTTGTAAGTAGTTGATAAAATTCAACCAAAACGCCAATTTCGCGTAGAATGTTGCTCACTCTTATAAGTAGTCAAAACAGCATGTCAGCAGATTTCATCTGGAACGTCCGGGTCTATTACGAGGACACCGACGCCGGCGGTATCGTCTATTACGCAAACTACCTCAAATTCTTCGAGCGGGCCCGTACCGAGTGGCTGCGCGCGCTTGATGTGAACCAGCACACACTTCTCGAACAGCACGATACCTTGTTCGTCGTCAAAAGCGTCAACGCGGAGTATCATGCGCCTGCGAAGCTGGATGATGAACTAAGATTAACAGTTCGCATTGAAAAATTTGGCCGCGCCTCCCTCGTTTTCTTCCAGGAAGCGTGGTGCGGCGACCAACTGCTGAACACGGCGCGCGTGAAGGTAGGCTGCGTCGATTCTGCCCTGCGTCCGCGCGCCGTGCCGGCCATCGTCGCCGACAAAATGCGTAACACCAGTGTCACCACCCAAACCGACTGATAAACAATGAACGTCACTCAAGACCTTTCTTTCCTGTCCCTCATCCTCCATGCGCACGTGATCGTGCAATTGATCATGGCGTTGCTGTTCATCATCTCGCTGACCAGCTGGACTTATATCTTCAGCAAGCTGTTCGCGATCAAATCGGCACGCCGGCTGACGGTGGAATTTGAAAAAACCTTCTGGGCCGGCGGCAACCTGCACGCGCTGTACCAGAACGCCGGCAAGGACCGCGCCAACAGCGGCCCGCTGGCGCGCATCTTTGAAGCCGGCATGGGCGAGTTCATCAAGTCCAAGGCCGCCTACACCGCTAGCCGCGAAACCATGGACACCGGCGCCATCCTCGACAGCGCCCGCCGCGCCATGCGCGCCGCCTTCCAGCGCGAGATGGATGCGCTGGAAGCGCACCTGGCCTTCCTGGCGTCGGTCGGCTCCGTGTCGCCGTACATCGGCCTGCTGGGCACCGTGTGGGGCATCATGAACGCCTTCCGCGGCCTGGCCAACGTGCAGCAGGCCACCCTGGCCGCCGTCGCGCCCGGCATTGCCGAAGCGCTGATCGCCACCGCCATCGGCCTGTTCGCAGCGATTCCGGCGTTTGTCGCCTACAACCGTTTCTCGTACGATGTGGACCGCCTGGCGATCCGTTTTGAGAGCTTTGTCGAAGAGTTCTCCAACATTCTGCAACGTCAATCGCGTTAATCATCATGGCTTCCTCCTTCTCCGGCGGCATGCGCAGCGGCCGCACCCGCAAACTCAAGTCCGAGATCAACGTCGTGCCGTACATCGACGTCATGCTGGTGCTGCTGATTATTTTCATGGTCATGCCATCGGCTAACGACCCAAGCGTGGTCGACCTGCCGCGCGCGGAAAAATCGACCAAGCCGCCTAGCGACTACGTGCAGATCGTGCTCAAGCCGAACGGCGCGCTGTCGATCGGCGTCAAGGGCAAGGATGAAGACGCGCCGGAAACCGCGCCCAACCGCGACGCCCTGGTCAAGAAGCTGCGCACCATCCACAACGACCATCCCGACTATCCGGTGCTGATCGCCGGCGACAAGGAAAGCAAGTACGACGACGTGATCCAGCTGATTTCCGAAGCAAAGAAAATGGGCATCACCCGCGTAGGCCTGTCCACCAAGTAAACCACTGTGCAAACGATGAAACCCGCAACCGCAGGCGGTCCGTACAAGGTTCCGCGACAACACAATGGCTTCCGCTCCGGCCTGCTGGCCGTGGCGATGCACGCGCTGTTGTTGCTGTTCCTGTGGGTGGGCGTGAGCTGGCAAAACAATGAACCGACCGAAGTCCAGGCCGAAATCTGGGACATGAAGGTGCAGGACGCGGCGCCACCGGCGCCAACGCCGGACCCGGCGCCCGAGCCGGAACCTGAACCGCCGCAGCCGGTCGAGAAAGCCCCGCCGCCACCGGTGGAAGCGCCGCCGGTGCCGAAGATCGATCCGGAAATCGCCCTGGAACGCATCAAGGCCCAGAAGAAGGAAGAAGAGCGTCTGGAGAAGCTGGAACAGGCACGCCTGAAGAAGGAAGCCGACGAGAAGCTGGCCAAGCTGGAAGCCAAGAAAAAGGCTGACCAGAAAGCCAAGGAAGAGCAAGCCGCCAAGGACAAGGCCGAGGAAGAAGCCAAGGAAAAAGCCCTGGCCGAGAAAGAGAAGAAAAAAGCCGCCGCTGAAAAACTGGCCAAGGAAAAAGCCGACAAGGCCGCCAAGGACAAGGCCTTCGCCGCCGAGATGAGCCGCATCACCGGTTCCGCCGCCAAAGGCACCACCGGCACCGCCGCCCAATCGACCGGCGGCCGGGTCGACGGCGGCTACGCGGCCGCGATCAAGGCCAAGATCAAGAGCAACCTGGTGTACGGCTCCGAGGACGACAGCCTGACCGCCAGCTACGTGATTACCCAGTTGCCGACCGGCGAAATCATCGGCACGCGCAAGGTGAAGGGCAGCGGCTCGACCGCCTATGATAATGCGATTGAAAACGCGATTGCCAAATCGTCACCACTACCCAAGAAGAAAGATGGTACGGTAGAGCGCGAAATTAACCTGGACTTCAAGCTGAAGGATATGCACTGATATGAAAAAACTGAACATGCTCTACACCGGCCTGGTCATCGCCGCCACCATGGGCAGCGCGCAGGCCCAGATGCGGATTGAAATTTCCGGCGTCGGCAGCAACCAGATCCCGGTGGCCGTGGCCGGCTTCGCCAACGAAGGCGTGTCGCCGCAAAAAATCTCGGAAATCATCAAGGCCGACCTGGAGCGCAGCGGCGCCTTCAAGGTGATCGACGCCGGCGTGATCACCGACGTCAACAACATCGACTACAGCGGCTGGAAAGCCAAGGGCGCCGATGCGCTGGTGGTCGGCACCGTCGACGCCCTGGCCGATGGCCGCTACGACGTGCGCTACAAGCTGCTCGACACCGTCAAGCAGGCCAAGATCTCCAACCTGGACAAGGCCGTCACCGCCCAGTTCACCCGCCTGTCGGCGCACCTGATCGCCGACGACGTCTACTTCCAGCTGACCGGCATCAAGGGCGCGTTCTCGACCCGCATCGCCTACGTCAAACAGGAAGGCCGCAACTACCAGCTGATGGTGGCCGACGCCGACGGCGAAAGCGAACAGCTGGCGCTGCGCTCGAACGAGCCGATCATCTCGCCGTCGTGGTCGCCGGACGGCACCAAGGTGGCCTACGTGTCGTTTGAACAGAAAAAGCCGGTGGTCTACGTGCAGAACCTGATCACCCGCGCGCGCACCGTGGTGGCCAACGAAAAAGGCAGCAACTCGGCGCCGGCCTGGGCGCCGGGCGGCAACAAGCTGGCGGTGGCGCTGTCGAAAGACGGCCATACCCAGATCTACACCGTCAACGCCGACGGCAGCGGCCTGCGCCGCGCGTCCAACAGCGTCGGCATCGACACCGAACCGCAATGGTCGGCCGACGGCCAGAGCATCTACTTCACCAGTGACCGCAGCGGCGGCCCGCAAATCTACCGCATGAATCCGGACGGTGGCGATGCCAAGCGCGTCACCTTCGGCGGCAGCTACAACATCAGCCCGCGCATCTCGGCCGACGGCAAGACCCTGGCCTACATCTCTCGCCGCGACGGCAACTTCCAGCTGTACGTGCTGGACCTGGCCAGCGGCCAGGAGCAGCGCCTGTCCGACACCACCAGCGACGAATCACCAAGCTTTGCCCCCAACGGCAAATACATCATGTACGCCACCCAATCAGGCAGCCGCAAGTCGCTGGCCGTGGTTTCGGTCGACGGACGTGTAAAGCAACGCCTGACGACTCAGGCGGGCAATATCAAGGAGCCCACCTGGGGTCCGTTCATGCAGTAATTGCGTTTCACTACCAGGAGAATCATTATGCGTAAACTCAGCAGCTTAGCTTTTGCCGTTACCACCGCCGCCATCCTGTCCGCTTGCTCGACCCCAGTCAAAGTGTCGGAGCCAGCACCAGTGGTGGAGCGTCCAGTTGAAAAAGCCGTCACCCCGCAAGCCGACACCCGTACCGTCGCCCCAGTGGAAACCAAATCGCTGGATCCGCTGGACGATCCAAAAGGCGTGCTGGCCCAGCGCAGCGTGTACTTTGACTTCGACAGCTACGCCGTGCGCGCCGATGGCAAATCGGTGGTGGAAAACCACTCGGCCTACCTGGTCAAAAACAAAGCCCGCTCGATCCTGATCCAAGGTAACACCGATGAACGCGGTGGCGCCGAGTACAACCTGGCCCTGGGCCAGAAGCGCGCTGAAGCCGTGCGCAAGTCGATGACCGCCCTGGGCGTGCCGGAATCGCAGATCGAAGCCGTGTCGCTGGGCAAAGAAAAACCAAAGGCCACCGGTTCGAACGAAGAAGCATGGGCACAAAACCGTCGTGCTGACATCGTCTACAAGTAATCAAAAGCACTACCCTTTTGCCGGGTCACAGGCATAATACGGGGCGGCGCGCGGAGTATTCCGCGCCCTGCCCCGTTTCCATTTAGATTTGTGTGAAAGCGCCCGACATGAAGAAACTGACCAAAACCGGCCTGAGCGCCGCCCTGCTGGCCGCGACGATCTGGCTGCCGCTGCAAGCCCATGCCGGCCTGTTCGACGACGACGAAGCCCGTAAAGCCCTGCTCGACCTGCGCGCCAAGGTCGAAGCCATGCGTACCGAACTGAACGCCCGCATCGACACCAAATCCGACAAGACCAGCACGCTGGACATGATCTCGCAGAACGAGCAGCTGCAACAGCAGATCTCGCAGCTGCGCGGCCAGATCGAAGTGCTGGCCAACGACATCGCCAACACCCAGAAGCGCCAGAAGGACTTCTACGTCGACCTGGACGCGCGCCTGCGCAAGCTGGAACCGCGCGAAGTGACCATCGACGGCAAGACCTCGCAGGTCGACCCGGGCGAGCAGCGCAGCTATGAAGCGGCCACCAAGCTGTTCACCGGCGGCGACTACAAGGCTGCCGCCACCGCCCTGCAGGAGTTCGTGCAGCGCTACCCAGGCTCCAGCTACGCGCCCAACGCGCAATACTGGCTCGGCAACTCCTACTTCGCCCAGCGCGACTGCAAGAGCGCCATCGCGGCCCAACTGGTGGTGCTGAAGAACTACGCCGACAGCCCGAAAGCCCCGGACGCCATGCTGAACATCGCCAGCTGCCAGACCGAGCTGAAGGACAAGGCCGCCAAGAAGACGCTGCAGGACCTGATCAAGCAATATCCGGACTCGACGGCCGCCGAGACCGCCAAGCAGCGCCTGAGCGCCAAATAATTACCGGTGGGTATTTGACAGCTGGGCCATAGATCCCCTATAATCTCGCTTCTTTCGAGGGGTCGTTAGCTCAGCTGGTAGAGCAGCGGACTTTTAATCCGTTGGTCGCAGGTTCGAATCCCGCACGGCCTACCACTTGAAAGAGTACCAAGGTTTCACAACCTATGGGTCGTTAGCTCAGCTGGTAGAGCAGCGGACTTTTAATCCGTTGGTCGCAGGTTCGAATCCCGCACGGCCTACCAAGATTTCATCAAAAAAGCCCACGAATTTCGGTTCGTGGGCTTTTTTGTGTCTGATTCGGATATCAGACTGCGTCGAAAGCGGGAATCAGTATCGGGAATCCCTGTATGCGACGCTGGGCAATGTCGTTGTGCGCTCGCACGGCGTCTTCCAATGCATATTCACTGATGGCGATGTCGCCGAAGACTCCACTTCTCAACGCTTCGAACAACTCCTCGGTCGCTTCACCTACACCGTGCTGCAGCTTCACGTATTGAGGCGTGGATGGCTGCAGGTAGCGAATCGAACGTGCGGCGAGTTTTGCCAGGTCTACGGAGGCTGCGCCCGATGCATTTCCTATATGAATAAGACTGCCACCGGCGCCCAGCAGGGCCGCTGATTGTTCAAACGTAGCCCGTCCGACTAACTCGTACACAACATCAATCGCTCTGCCGGCGACGATTTTGTCGACCTGTTCCGCAAAATCAGGGGCACTGGTTACCACGACGTTGCTCAGGCCGGCGTCACGCGCCTGCAACGCCTTTTGCTCCGATCCTACTGCTGCGATCACGGTTGCGCCCAAGGCGACAGCCCACTTTGCAATCAGCGATCCGACGGCGCCAGATGCTCCGCTGACGTAGACCAGTTGGCCTGCTTTCACGACATGCGCTCGCCGTACCGCCATCCACGCGGTAAGCCCCTTGGATAAAATGGCGGCGGCCTGGCGGGCGGGAACACTATCTGGCAGCATCACCAACGCCGATGTGGAAATCAGTCGCGCATCCGTATACGCCCCTGGCGCAAAGAAATAAGCGACGCGGTCACCCACGCGAAAGTCCTTCACGTCAGGGCCAATTGCCGTCACGACGCCCGCCGCTTCGACGCCCATGTCAAATGGGAGCGGAACATTAAAGGTCCCGTCCCGAAACATGGTATCGACGAAGTTGACCCCGATTGCTTCCTGCTTGATGAGAACTTGTCCGTTAGCCGGTGCCGGTAGCGGATTCAGAACTTCTTCATGCCACATAACTGATGGCGGCCCTTGTTCATAAATTCTGACGCGATGGTGAGTCATGACTGTTCCCCTTGAGTGGCGGGCGATTGCAGCAGCATTGCCAGCAGCGCGCCGATGGTAATACCGATTGTGGCCGCATACGTGGCCAGCCTGGTGCCGACCTGGATCATTTCCGCGCTGGCTGGCGTTGTGGTTGCCGCACTGGTGGCAACGCCTACCAGCAGCGCCAATCCTATCGCGCCGCCGACCTGGAAGGTTGTCGAGGCGATTGCGGATGCCACGCCTTGCTGGTGTTCCTCCACGCCTGTCGCTACCGCAATCCAGATCGGTCCCCATGCGATGCCCTGGCCGATACTGGCGATAATCAAGCCGGGCAATATTGCCAAATAACCCAGGCCAGGCCAAATTCCGAAGCCAATCGCCGCCGTGCCCACTGCGCCAATGACGAAGCCGCTGACGACGGTCCGACGCATGCCCAGCGATTGCGTCATTCGCGCCCCCAGTTGCGTTCCTGCCGCCTGGGCCAGGCAGGGCACGAGAAATGCGAGTCCGGTGGTGAGCGGACTATATCCGAACACTTGCTGGAACAGCAGTGTCTCAAAGTAAGGCATCGCCATGAACGTCCCCATAAAAATCGCAGTCAACACCATGGCGATCTGGAGATTGCGACTACGCAAGAGGGTCAGCGGCATCAGCGGCGCCTTGCCACGCGATTCAATCAGCACAAATGCGATGAGTGCAAGGAGAGACAAGCCAGCCGCGCTCAACACCAGATTGCTGGTCCATCCCAAAGCCGGCCCTTCAACCAGAGCGGTGACCAGCAGCGTCACGCCAATGGTGACCGTGGCAGCGCCAGCCGCATCGAAACTGCGGCTACCGGTGCGCGGTTTGTCGGCAGGCATGGTCACCATCGCACCAATTGCGGTGAGTATGGTCAGCGGCACATTGACTAAAAATACCGATGTCCAGCCAAAGGCGCTAACGAGCACGCCGCCCAACAGCGAACCCAGCGCCAATCCGCTGGAGCCAAATAAGCTCCATACAGAAAGCGCCTTTACGCGTTCGCTGCCCTCCGCAAACAGCGAATTGATCAGTGCCAGCGTCGATGGGAAAATGAAGGCCGCCCCAATCCCTTGCAGCGCGCGGGCCAGAACCATTGTTGTCGGGTGCGATGCAAAGCCGCCCAGTAACGAGGCAACGCCGAAAAGCACCAGGGCAGCGACGAATACGCGCCGTCGGCCGAGCAGATCCGAAGCGCGTCCGCCGAGCAGCAGAAAGCCGCCAAACGCCACGGTGTAGCCGTGGATTACCCATTGAAGGTTATGGCCAGAAAATCCCATCTGGCTGCCAATTTCCGGGAGCGCAATGTAGACAATGGTGAAGTCGATGGCCAGGATCAGATGGGCGAAGGCCAGCAGGAACAGGCTCCACCCTGCCCGGCCAGATAGTGAGGGGGAATGAAGAGCGACAGAGGGCATGATTGTATTCCGATGAAAATGGGAGGCCCGGAACAGTCATCAATACTGCTCCGGGATGGAGCAACGAAGATCAGGTGAGTTGACCGCCATCGACGGTGATGGCCGTCCCGGTGATATAGCCTGCATCCGGGCCCACGAGGAAGGCGACGGCGCCGGCAATGTCCTCCGGTTGGCCGTGGTGGCCCAGCGCGGTCATTTGAGCCAGGCCCGGTGCGTGATCCGCGGTCTCCGGATTCATTTCGGTATTGATGGCCCCAGGGTGCACCACGTTGACCGTGATCTTGCGGGCGCCCAGGTCGCGCGCCCAGGCGCGGCTGTAGGCAGCGATCGCGGCTTTGGTCGCAACATAGTCGCCAATGCCCGGGAAGGGAGCACGCAGGGCGCCGGTGGTGCCGATCGAGACGATACGACCGCCTTCGGACAGCAGCGGGGCAGCAGCGCGCACGGCGGTGGTGACACCGGTAACGTTGACAGCATGCTGACGTTCGAACGCCGCAATGTCCGCCAGCGGGTCGTCAACGGGGCCCGTAACGAACACGCCAGCGCTGTTCACCAGGATATCCAGGCGTCCGAAATGCTGGTGCACCTGGCGAACCAGGGCGGTAACTTGTTCCGCATCGCCTTGATCCGCTTGAATTGGCAAGGCGCGTACGCCCTTGCTTTCAATGCTGGCCGCTACCGCCTTTGCGCGGTCCGCCGAGTTCGCGTAGCTGAAGGCCACGTGCGCGCCTTCGGCAGCCAGGCGTTCGACGATAGCCGCACCGATGCCGCGCGAACCACCAGTTACCAGGGCCACTTTACCTTTGAGCACTTGATTCATGATTTTCTCCTTGGTGACGACCATCCAGCAGGAATTGCTTGGTCAAGGTCATCGATGAACTCAATATATATGCACCGATTAAAGTGATAAAGTATCGAATATAGTCACCAGTGTTCCTATTTTGGTGATAATAAGGAGAGCCAATGGATTATTTTCTTGCAGCAAAGGCGTTTGTGAGCGTGGCGGAAACCGGCAGCTTCGTCAAAACAGCCGCGATGCTGGATTTGCCGCGTAACACGGTGACCAAATTGATTCAGGCACTGGAAGCGCATTTACGCGTCAAGCTTTTTCATCGCACCACGCGGCGCGTGTCCTTGACCAATGACGGTGCTGCCTACTACGAGCGTATGTCGCGTGTCCTGGATGAATGGCATGAAGCGGAAGCCGACTTGACGGATGCGCACTCCGCGCCGCGCGGCAAGCTTCGCGTCGACATGGGAACCACCATGGCCTCGATCCTGGTCATACCGGCGCTTCCCGACTTCCGGCGCAAATACCCCGACTTGCAGTTGGACATAGGCATCAGCGATCGGCCAGTGAATCTGGTGCACGATCGCGTGGATTGCGTTGTCCGCGGCGGCGAGATTGCTGATCAGTCACTCATCGCACGCCATATCGGCGCACTGCGCTTCGTGACTTGCGCAACGCCGGAATATCTCAGCAGGCACGGTACGCCTTCCCATCCATCGGATCTACAGGAGGACCATGTGCTGGTGCGATATTTCTATGCCGGTTCCGGCCGCAAGGCGCCGATTGAATATACAAAAGGCGACGAGCGCATACTCGTGCAAGGGCGGCAGTTCTTGGCAGTCAATGACAGCAACGCCTATCTGGCGGCGGGACTGGCGGGGCTGGGCGTTCTGCATACGCTTGCTTTCATGGCGCAACCGCATATCGATGCAGGCCGCCTGGTGCCAATTCTGCAGGAGTGGAGCAGCCCGCCCAATCAAATCAGCATTGTTTATTTACCGAATCGGCATTTGAGTGCCCGCGTGCGCGTCTTCGTCGACTGGATGGTGGAACTCTTCCAGAAGGCTGATTATCTTTAGATATTTTGTTTTGGGCTCAACCGGCTACAATGACGCCTGCGGCGCCCGCTTCCGAGGCGCCAACTTCTACAAATGAAAGCAGCACCATGACTTACGAAGAATTCCTTGATGAGGTAACGACGCTCCTCACCGAAATGTACGATCTTGAAGACGAAGCCGCGATCAAGCTGGTGGTTGACGCCCAAGCTGCCGACTACTTCGTCATACACGACGACAAAGAAGAGATGCGCACGGTCGCCCAAGCCAAGCTGGACGCCGCCGCCATCTATCAAGCCAAGCAAAACAAGAACGAGACCCAGCGCAAGCAGCAACAGCGCCAGGTGCAAAAGAAAAAAGCGCCCTGAGCGAAGCTGTTAGCGGCAGGTGATCTGCACGGACCGTTGCCCGGCTTTTTCACCTTTGCTGAGGTGAGCGGTACAAGATTTTGCGTATCGCGGCATACCACCAACCTATTCAATTACCCAGAACGCCTCTGCATTGTCGCTCGGATTGGCGTAAGTGCCATCAGGATTCTGGCGCTGCTTTCGAATGAAGCGAATCGAAATTTTCTCCTTCCCCGAACCAGGGCACTGGTCGACGATGAAAATTCCGTCCGATACTTGTCCAAGGTAGAAGGCGGCATGGGCCACCCTGCTTCGGCCCATGCCAGCGACCATGCTCAAAGTTGGCAATCACTGTCCCTGGCAAGAGATCCTTATTCCCAAGTACCTTCGCTCCTTGTCGCCACATTCTGGCTGGTGGCGCACTGGTGTAATGGCGAATTAAGGTGACGCGCCGGTGATGTCCTCTTGCTGATGCTCAGGCCCTGACAGCAACCGGTGTGTTAAAAATCAAGGCATGAGCGATCAACAGAGGCTGCCATGAAATTGATCAGCACGTCAGACTACACCGTTCGACTTGTCACGCCACCGAACGACGAAACAAATCCGCAGTGTGAAGTCATGCTGAATGGCGCGCCAACAGGAACAGTCCTCGAAGGCGCCATTCTGGAGGCGGCGTTGAAGTGGCATGCGTACACGCTGCTTTTCCTCACCGACGACATTCCATTTGAAGATGCACTGAGAATTTACCTGCTCGACGAGAAATTCAACGTGATGGACTCCGCGCAAATAATGTGGATCTACGCAACCGGTATATTTTCAGATCTAGATTTGAGCGAACCGGACGCAGTAAGCTTCCGTTTTTTCGCGGATCTCGATTGGACGCTCACGCTGCTTCCCGAGCCGGCCTTCGCATTGCCGGTAATCTCGGATCCATGGGCCGTGAGCCGTCCATTCAAATTTCATCGCAGATTCCGAATATCCAACCAGCCTTCGTTGAACACCGATTAGAACGCGAGTCGGCGAGTCGGTATGACTGCGGCCGGCACGAAAATGACAAACTCAGCGGCCTTCTTTTAACGCAGCGACACCGCGTTAGTGCGCACAGGCAACGGTCGTGGCATGTGTACATCGCGCACGGCGAGTTGTTCGCCGACGAAATGGATCATGCGGCCCAGCGGCACTTCCACCCAGCGATGGAAGGCGGCGCCGGCGATCAGGCTGGCGGACCAGGCGACCAGCATGCCCAGCAACTGCCACGCCGGTTCCGCCGGCGCAAAGCGGGTAAAGCCGGCGTTCACCAGCAGACACACCGGGAAGTGAATCAGGAACACGGAGTACGAAATCTTGCCCATGCCGTGGATCGCGCTCCAGGCGCGACCATCGGACGTGGTCTTGATGCGGCCGAACAGGAACAGCGCGCACGCCACCACCGCCGCCAGCGCGATGCGGCTGCGGAATTCCAGCAGCAGGCCGGCCACCGCCGGCAGCAGCGCCATCATCATCAGCATCACGGCAACGCCCTGCTTGCGGCGCGGATCGCTGGCCCACCAGGCCATCAGGCCGAGACCGTAGCTGCCGAAGAAGTACGGCGCCCAGTTGTCCCAGTCCGCATCGAGATTGAAGTACAGCACCGACAGCGTGATGCCGGCCGCAATCACCACCGGCATCAGCCACAATACCCGACGGCTGCCGGCAAAGCGGCCCGCCGTCCACAGCAGCGCCACCATCAGCACGTACAGCTGGAAATCGATGGCGACATACCAGGCGCCGGCCGATACCGACGCGTAGCCCAGCACGCCGTGCAGCAGCAACACGTGTGCGCTCAACTGGCTCAGCGTGACAGGGGCGGAAATCGAATCGTGGGTCATCCACTCGGCGGCCCAGGAGGACGCGACGGCGGCGATCAGTGTGGCGACAAAGAATGGCGGCGCCAGCTTGGCGTAGCGGCGCCAGACGGCGCGCAGCGGATTGTCATAGCCGGCGTGGCCGGACGGCGCCAGCGACTTGGCCGCAAGAAAGCCGCCGATCACCAGGAACACCTGGACGGCGATGCGCGCGCTGTTGCTGAGCCAATCGATCAGCGACGGAAACACCGTCCGCACGTGATCGGACATCGGGCCATAGAAGGCCAGATGGTGCAAGACGATCAGCTGCGCTGCGCCTGCTTTCAACAGATTAATCAAACCAAACTGCGACGGGGCCGGTTTTTCCGTGCCATGCGTCGGGCCTGTAACTACTTTCATTACTCTTCCTTGCTCGCAATTTCCGCTTTAAAACGGCTTATTTTTATGGCAGGCCGATATGATAGCTGAGGTTGCTTGTTTAGTGTCGCACTAAACAAAATTGATCGACGGTAAACATGGCCGGATTGGCCATCTGGCTCTTGAATTTCGCGGCGGCAACCAGTACAATTCCGGCCCTTGGGTCGTTAGCTCAGCTGGTAGAGCAGCGGACTTTTAATCCGTTGGTCGCAGGTTCGAATCCCGCACGGCCTACCAAGATTGCTCAAAAAAGCCCACGCATTGCGGTTCGTGGGCTTTTTTTCGTCCATTCAATGGAACTTTTTGCGCGCGGACGTGTCGGTGCGCACGTAAAATCCCGGCGGTTTGCTGGCCACCCAGGCGATAAAAGTCTGGATATCGGGATGCGCGCGCAGCGCCTCCCAGGTATGGAAGTGCTGCAGCAGTTCGCGCTCGGTGAACACCGAGTGGATCTTGCGGTGGCAGATTTTATGGATCGGAAACTGCTCCCTGCCCTTGAAAGTCTTCGGCACCAGGTGATGCCGGTCAATATTGACCGTGCCCAGCACTCGGCCGCACAAGGGGCAGCGTTCCTCGTCCATGGCTAGCGGCGGAACTTGCGCGGCTGGCGTTTGCGCGCCGCCGAGTTCTGCTCCTGCAGGATCGCATCCACGCGCTCCGACGCTTCGCGCGACAGGCGCTGCGCCAGTTCGGTGTCAGGGAAGAATTCCGGCTGGCGGTAGGCCAGCCAGGCGTAGGCCGAGTACAGCCGGCACGCGTCCTCCACCTCCTGCAGATTCATGTAGTGCAGCGGCCGGTCGCCGGACTTCAGCTGCGTGACCTTCTTGTGCGCCAGCGATTTGGCCCAGCTTTCCCACGCATGCTGCAGCGACGGCACCTTGGACGAAATCGGCACCAGCGACAGCGCAAACTTCTCCGCCACCGTCAGTTCCAGCGTATCGAGCCAGGCCGCGCGCTCGAACTGGTCCTCGGTAATGCGCGGATAGAAGAAACCATCCGGCACGTCAATATTATGGACGAAGCGCTTCAGCAGCTTGGCCAGCGCATGCTCATGCGTCACCGACGAAATGCGGTGCAGATGCTCGAGGGTGGGCGCCACGGCAAAGCCGGTGGTCTTCAGCGGCACCGGCTTCTCGCGCAGCAGCGAACGCATCACGTTGTGCGTCTCGTTGTCGTAGCCGGCCACCAGGCCTTCCTCGTGCACGCCGAAGCGCCCTGCCCGGCCGGCGATCTGGCGCGCCAGCGCGGCCGGAATCTCTTCCTCCTCATAGCCGTTGTACTTGACGGTGGTGGTCATCACCACGCGCGCGATCGGCATGTTCAGGCCCATGGCGATGGCGTCGGTGCCCACCACCACATCGGCCGCACCTTCGCGGAAACGCTGGGCCTGCGCGCGCCGCACCTCTGGCGACAGATTGCCGTACACGGTGGCCACCGACAGGCCCATCTCGGTCACCATGTCGCGCCACATCAGCACTTCGCGGCGCGAGAAGCAGATCACCGCGTCGCCGCGCCGCAGATTGCTCAACTTGCGCACGGCGGTCGGTTCCACCGACAGCGGTCCCTTGCGCTTGAGAATATGCACTTCCAGCTCGCATTCCAGGCGCGCCGCCAGCACCTCGATGGCGCGCCGCGCTTCCGGTGCGCCGACCAGGTAGACGATGCGCGCCGGCGCGCCGCACACGGCGGCGGTCCAGGCGGCGCCGCGGTCGCGGTCCGCCAGCATCTGGATTTCATCGATCACGGCCACATCGACCGGCGTGTGCGTATCCAGCATCTCCACCGTGCTGGCGACGTGGGTCGCGCCCGCCACCAGACGGCGCTCCTCGCCGGTGACCAGGCTGACTTTCAGCGGCTGGCCGTGCTGTTCCATTTCCTGCAGGCGCTCATAGTTCTCCAGCGCCAGCAGACGCAGCGGCGCCAGGTAGACCCCGCTTGGCGCCTTGGCCAGCGCCTCGATGGCCTGGTGGGTCTTGCCGGAATTGGTCGGGCCCAACACTGCGATGAACTTGCGCTTGATGCGGCGTGCAACATCGAACGAGGCCGGATACTCGGCCAGGTTGATGCTCTGGCGCGTGCGCTCGGCGTGCTGCTCCTCCATGTCGCGCTCGACCGCGTGCTCCAGCCGCTGGCGGATGCGGTCGAACACCATGCCGGCCGGCTCGGCGATCTGCATCTCGTTCAGGGCCAGCAGGAAGGGCTCGGCGCCCATGTCGCAATCGTCGCAGGCGTCGATCAATTCCTGCGCAAAGGCCTCGACGTAGCCGTGCAGCTCGTCCGCCACCGCTTCGCTGGCGCGTTCGCGCAGCAGCGCGGAGCGGGCGTCGCCATCCATTTTTCGCCATTTGGACGATTTGGCCAGGATGCCCTGCGCCGGCACCAGGTCGTACGGCACGCGCCGGCCGCCATACTCGACCTCGCCGCTGATGCGCAGGAACACCCTGCCCTCGGCCTTGGCCAGCGCGACGCCGCGCGCCGTCAGGCCGAGTTGACGCATCAGGTCGTCATCTTCCGCCGGATCGCCGTCGGTAGCAGGATGGGAAGGTAGTGTCATGGCGTATCAAATAGGTGGACTCGGCCCGGATTATAACGCGCCGGGCGGCATGGTCCCGTCAGCCGGCGTGGCGTTCGCGTATGATTTCTGGCACCATATGCCGGTTTTATCTCAGCGCATTGCCAGAAATCTCCCCCATGCCCCAAACAATCGATACAGCCGTTCATCATGAACTGCTGATTAAAAAAAGCCGCTTTATTGCCTGCGTTCAGCCGATGACCGATCGCGCCAGCGCGCAGAAAATCGTGGCGGAATTATGGCAACAGCATCCCGGCGCCGCCCATGTCTGCTGGGCGTTATTAGCCGGCGGCCAATCCGCCGCAGTCGACGACGGCGAACCAAGCGGCACCGCCGGCCGCCCCATGCTTGATGTATTACGCCACCAGGATCTGGAGGGCGTATTAGCCACTGTAGTGCGATATTTCGGCGGCGTTAAATTGGGCGCCGGCGGCCTGGTGCGCGCTTATACCGACAGCGTGGCACAAGCATTATTAAAAGCCGAGAAAATCGCCATTATCAAGCAGCGCTTCCTGATTTGCCGCGCGCCTTATTCCATGGAAGGCCTGATCCGGCGTGAAATTGAAATCGCCGGCGCCAGCCTGAATAATGTCCTGCATACGGACGAGGTTCAGTTCGAATTCAACCTGCCCGATAATATCGCCGATGCGCTGATAACCCATCTGAGCGAATCTGGCAGCGGCCGCATCACCTGGATCAATCCGGACGAGGCAGCCGAAGCAAGCTGATTTTTGGTGTCTTCGTGCTAATTCTTGGCACGAGCTCCAAGCCAGGTCAATCTGTGCCACACGGTTTCAAGCGGTCCCTGCGGGTGGTGCACCAGCCACCACACGCTGAACTGCCGCTGCAGCAGCGCCAGCGTGATGCCGATCCCCAAGGCAAAGCTGGCGCCGGTGTACTGATACATGCCGAGTCCAAAGCCATAATAAATCGACGTTCCAACAATCGACTGAATAACATAGCTGGTTAAACTCATCCGTCCCAAGGGTGAAAACACCGCCAGCCAGCGCTGCGAATAAAACAGCAGCACAAATACCGATACCAGCACCACCATAAACGCCACATTGGACCAAGAAGTAATAATCACCAGCAGCGGACGGCTGACAGCTTCCCCCAATCCCATTATCTCAGGCCAGGTTTTCAGCGTATAAAACGGAATAAAAGCCAGCGTAGCAAGCACCAACGCCCTACGCCAGAATGCCTGGTCTTTAAATAAGCCTTTACGGCCGGCCAGCATACCCAGCATGAATAACGCCGGAATCTGGAATATTCGCCCATTTTCCCAGCTCCAGCGTATTACGCCGATTTTTCCATTAGTCAGATTACCGCTCCAAACCTGCAATGCCGAGCCATGCGCAAAATAGCCGTTGGCGCGGCCAAAATATGCCCACGATGCGGGATCAGGCAGTTTTTGATTCGGATTCGGCAATGCCTGAAATACTTCCATCCACGCATACGGCTGAAGCAATAAAACCACCGCAATCGCCAGCACCCAACGATCATTCAGGCGCGCGACGGGAATCAACGCCAATCCCAGTACGGCATAAATACTCAGAATATCGCCGTGATAAAACATGGAATTAAACACGCCAAACGCCAGCAGCAGCGCCAGCCGCCAGGCGAACCGCGCGCGGAAGTCCTCTCCCCGCAGCTCCCGGTTGTGATACTGGATGTAGAACGTCACGCCAAACAGCAGCGCAAAAATCGCATACGACTTGCCGCCGAACAGGAAGAACAGGCTGTCCCAGATCAGCTTGTCCACCATCTTGAGCCAGGCCGGCAGGCCCGCCGGCGAAAAATAGAAGTCGAAATGCTCGATGTTATGCAGCAGCATGATCGACACGATGGCAAAGCCACGCAGTGCATCGATCACGTCCAGCCGGGAAGTATTTATTGTTGTCATGCGTCTCCACCTACCGTGAACAAAATGCCAAGTTTATATGGAATCGATCCCAGTCAGCATGAATGTGGTTTAACGGCTGCATAAACGCCAATTAAATTGCCACACGGGAATTTGACGCGTATATTGGTGACTATTCAACGCACTATTGGTCGCCTAACTTCCCGCGATCGCCTTCCCTCTCCGGCCTTATTCCCGCCAACGTTCCGCACGGAACGCGAGTCATCTTCGACGAACGGAATACCATCATGGAAATCAAAAACCTCAAGGTCGGCAGCCGCCTGGCGCTGGGATTTGGCGCGGTCCTGCTGATGCTGGCGATTATGAGCGGCCTGAGCATCTACAGCCTGAGCCAGCTGGCCAACAATACGGACGACATCGTCACCGTCAGCTACCCGAAAGTGCTGCAGGCGCAGCTGATCATGAACCACAACAACAAGATCGCCCGCTCGCTGCGCAATGCGCTGCTGATCCGCGACGAGAAAAAGGCTGCCAAGGAAATGGCGGTGGTGGCGGACAAGCGCAAGGAAATCGAGGAAGCGATGGTCAAGCTGGACGGCATGGTCAAGTCCGGCAAAGGCCGCGACCTGTTCATGGCGGTGCAAGCGGCGAATGCGCCGTTCAACGCCTCGCTGGACGACGTGCTGCGCCTGCGCCGCGAAGGCAATGTCGACGGCGCCGTCGATGAAATGCTGGGCAAGATGCGCGCCCTGCAGCTGACCTATATGGACGCCATCGACGCGCTGATCGCGCACCAGAGCGCCAACATGGAAAACGCGCGCCTGGACGCGGAAAACACCTTCAACCAATCGCGCAACCTGGCGATCGTGCTGGGCCTGGTATCGCTGGCGCTGGGCGCGGCCCTGGCCTGGCTGATTTCGCGCCAGCTGCTGCGTCAACTGGGCGGCGAGCCGACCGACGTTGCCAGCATCGCTGGCAAGATCGCTGGCGGCGACCTGGCGGTGCCGATCGCGCTGCGCAGCGGCGACCAGACCAGCCTGCTGTTTGCGATCCAGGGCATGCGCGACAGCCTGGCGGACATCGTCGGCCAGGTACGCAGCGGCGCCGACTCCATCGTCACGGCCGCGACCGAAATCGCCTCGGGCAATATGGACCTGTCCTCGCGCACCGAGCAGCAAGCCGGCTCGCTGGAAGAAACCGCCTCGTCGATGGAAGAACTGACCGCCACCGTCAAGCAGAACACTGAAAACACCCGCCAGGCCAACACGCTGGCGCGCAGCGCCTCGGAGATCGCCGTGCAAGGCGGCGTGGTGGTGGCGGACGTGGTGCACACCATGGAAGCGATCAACGAATCGGCGAAGAAAATCGTCGACATCATCAGCGTGATTGACGGCATCGCCTTCCAGACCAACATCCTGGCCTTGAATGCGGCAGTGGAAGCAGCCCGCGCCGGCGAACAAGGCCGCGGCTTTGCCGTGGTGGCGCAGGAAGTGCGCGTGCTGGCGCACCGTTCGGCCTCGGCGGCCAAGGAAATCAAGGAACTGATCGACGACTCCGTCAGCAAGGTCGGCGCCGGCACGCAGCTGGTGGGCGAAGCTGGCGCGACGATGGAAAAAATCGTCGCCGCCGTGCAATCGGTCACCGCCATCATGGGCGAGATCAGCACCGCCAACAACGAACAGGAAGCCGGCATCGAGCAGATCAACCACGCGATTGCCGAGATGGACACCGTCACGCAGCAAAACGCCGCGCTGGTCGAAGAAGCCGCCGCCGCCGCGGAAGCGCAGCAAGACCAGGCGAATCAGCTGGTGCAGCTGGTCGGCGTCTTCAAGCTCGCCGCCGACAGCAGCCACCAAGCCGCCGCCGTCCCAGTCAGCCAGCGCAAACCGCAGCGTCTGGCGCTGGCCGCCCCCGCCCCCCGCCACGCCAACCGCTTCGCCGCCGCATAATCCGGGGTCAGTTCTGCCAATCGCACACGAGCTCATGTACCAATGGCAGAACTGACCCCGGATTCAGGCGAGGCGGAACACCTTGACTGCTTCCGCCAGCCGGCCGGCCTGCTCTTGCAGGGCGCCGGCGGCGGCGGCGGCTTGCTCCACCAGCGCGGCGTTCTGCTGCGTGGCGCTGTCGATGGTGCCGATGGCCTGGTTGACCTGGTCAATGCCCATTTCCTGCTCGCGGCTGGCGGCGGCGATTTCGCCGACGATGGCCGTCACGCGCTGGATGCTGGTGACGATTTCTTCCATCGTGCCGCCGGCCTGGCCAACCAGCGCGCTGCCCTCGCCCACCTGCGCGGCGGAGGCTTCGATCAGTTGCCGCACTTCCTTGGCCGCCGCGTCCGAGCGATGTGCCAGGCTGCGCACCTCTGACGCCACCACGGCAAAGCCGCGCCCCTGCTCGCCGGCGCGCGCGGCTTCCACCGCCGCGTTCAGGGCCAGGATGTTGGTCTGGAACGCTATCCCTTCAATCACCGCGATGATGTCGACGATTTTCTGCGACGAGGCGTTGATGCCGCCCATGGTCGCCACCACCTGCGTCATCACTTCGCCGCCGCGCGTGGCCACCTGCGCCGCCGATGAGGCCAACTGGTTGGCTTCGCCCGCGTTCGAGGAGTTCTGGCGCACGGCCGAGGTCATCTCTTCCATCGACGATGCGGTCTCTTCCAGCGAGCTGGCCTGCGATTCCGTGCGCGACGACAAGTCCAGATTGCCCGCCGCGATTTCGCCCGACGCCAGCGCTATCGCATCCGTGCCGCTGCGCACCTGGCTGACGATGCCGTGCAGGCTGCCATTCATCTCGCGCAAGGCGCGCTTCAGGCGACCGGTCTCGGTGATGTCTTCATCCTCCACCGCAATCTGCGACGACAAGTCGCCATGCGCCACGCGCGATGCAAAGCCCACGGCCTCGTCCAGCGGACGCAGGATGGAGCGCGAAATCATCTGCCCCACCACCAGCGATACCACCACCGCCAGCAAGCCGAAACCGATGATGTGGACACGCGACTTGACCACCGCTTCATCACCCACCGCCTTGGTCGACTCCGAATTCTTCTCGATCAGATCGCTCAGCGCGGCCATGCTCTTTTCCAGCACGCGGAAAGTGTCCATAAACGCCGGGAACTTCACCTGCGCGGCTGGCGGATTGCTCAGCGACAGCTCCACCATCTCCTCGGCGCTTTTCAGATAACGCTCGACATCGGGCCGCACCTGCTCCATGGCGCGGTGGACTTCGGCGTCGGTGGCGGCCGCATCCATTTCCTTGATCAGCTTGCGGAACAGCGCGATGTGATCGGCCGTATCCTGGCGCACTTCCTTGATCTCGGCCGGATCGCTCTTCTCCGCCGCCAGGCGCGCGGCCAGCACGTCGGCGCGCAAGGCGTCGTGGGCCTGGTCGGCTTGCAGCTGGTCCTTCATCGCCGAACTGTTGGTGCTGATCGCGTCCATCGACACGTCCAGCACATGCACCGCGTAATAGCCCACGCCGCCCACCAGGCTGACGAACGCCAGCGTCGCCAGGTTAATCAGTAACAAGCGCTGCTTGATCGTCAATCGCATGAAGTCTCCTGCTTAGAATTTGATGGACAGGCCAGCGGTCCAGCTCCAGTCCGGCGTGTTCTTGTTGAGGCCGCGCGACAGGGCCGTGTCCACCTGTACCAGGTCGGTCAGCAGGTAGGAGACGCCAACGTCGAAGGTGGTTTGCGAACCGCCATGACGGCCGCGCGCGATCTGCGGCGCCGAGTATTCGACAAAGACGCGGCTGCGCTCGTTCAACTCCTTGCCCAGCACGATGCCGAAGATGCCGCTGGTGTAGCGCTCGCCATTATCGTCATGCTGCCAGGCGATGCCGGGCATGACGCCGAGGCCGAAGTCGTCCGGCAAGTCCCATTCGGCGGCCAGGCGCAGCGAGCCGCCCTTGCCCTTGGCGCGGAAGGCGCTGGAGCCGCTGTCGAGATCGACATGGGCCAGCACGCCCATCGACGGCCGCGCGCCTTGCGCATCGGCCACATGCCATTTGACGCCGAGCGAGACGTCGGCATAGCCGTTGTCGGTGGTGCGGGTGCCAGCGCCGAGATCGTCGGTGACGACGCGCATGCGGCCATCGGTTTCGATACGGGCTTCCAGCGTGTCGCCGATGCCGAAGCGCAGCAAGGTGGGCGTGGCGTACGTGCGTTCCTTGATGCCGTTGGCCTTGTTGCGCTCCAGCGCGACGCTGGTCTCGATCTGGAAGCGGCCGGCGCCGACCACGTTGCTCGACTCGACAAAGTCGGGACGGTCGGTGGCGATCTGGTCTTTTTCTTCGCCGGCCTGGGCCAGCAGGGGCAATCCCAGCAGCAGTGCGACAATTGTTTTAATAGGCATGTCTCCACCATCACGGAAGCAACTGTGGACACCACCCTATCACATTGGTATAGATCAATTTGTTGGTAATTTCCCACATCAAATCGGGGTGAGCAGCTGTCCGCTTACGGACGGTGGTGGGCGGAGGCGGGCAATGGCGCAGCGCGGACTGTGGCCGGCATTGCAGCTTAAAGCCTTGATTTACCTGGCTTTGTCCTTTTATCAAGCATGTGGCACGGGGCTTGCACTAGGACGGGTATGGATACCCTCATCACTCCCGACATCATCGCCCGCCGCAAGCGCAAGACTTTGCTGGCGGTCGCCGCCCTGCTCGCTTCGCTGAGCGTCGCCGCCTGGGCCATCAACCGCGTCGTCAGCCCCAGCGTGGGGGTGGATGACGTCAGCATCGCCACTGTCCGCATCGGCAATATCGCCAACACCATCAACGCCTCCGGCATCGTGATTCCGGTGCACGAGGAACTGGTGTCGAGTCCGATCCAGACCCGCGTCGCCAAGGTGCACGCCAAGCTGGGCCAGCAGGTGCAGGCCGGCGAGCTGCTGCTGGAACTCGACAGCCGCACCATCCTGCTGGCCATCGACTCGCTCAAGGAACAGCTGGCACAACAGGAAAACCGCATCGTCGCGCTGACGCTGGAGATGGAGCAGAAACGCAAGCAGCTCACCAGCGCAATCGAACTGCTGCAACTCGACCTGGAAGCCACCCGCGTCCGCCTCGGCCGCTACCAGACGCTGCGCAAGGCCGGCGGCGCCTCGGCCGAAGACCTGCTGACAGCCGAACTGAACGTCAAGCGCAACGAGATCCAGCTGCGCCAGCACCACGAGCAGCTGGCCGACAACAAGCTGGTCACCAACAGCAATATCGAAGGCGCGCGCCTGCAGAAAAGCATCCTGCAAAAGCAGATGCAGGAACAGCAACAACTGCTGGCGCAAAGCCAGGTACGCGCGCCGTTCGCCGGCATGCTGACCTGGCTGATGGCCGAGGAAGGCGCCAGCGTCGCCGTCGGCCAGCTGGTCGCCAAGGTCTCCGAACTGAACAACTACAAGGTCGAAGCCTCGCTGTCCGACTTCCACGCGCGCGCACTGAACGCCGGCCAGAAGGTGCTGGTCGAACAGGGCAACGTCAGGCTCAACGGCGAAGTGCAGACCGTGCTGCCGGAAATCCAGAACGGCACCGTCAAGCTGCTGGTCACGCTGGCCGAGCCGCACCACGCCATGCTGCGCAACAAGCTGCGGGTGGAAGTCAACATCGTCACTGAGCAGAAACAGAACGCCCTGCTGGCCGACAGCGGCCCCGCCTTCAACGGCCGCGGCCCGCAGGACATCTTCGTGGTGCGCGACGGCGTCGCCCGCAAGACCACGCTCAACATCGGCGCCAGCGATGGCAAGTCCGTCGAAATCCTTTCCGGCGTGCGCGCCGGAGACCGTCTCATCACGTCAGATACCAGCCGCTACAAGGACCGCGACAGCGTCCGCGTGGCCCAATAAAGGGGAAAAACAATGATACGCCTGAACAAAGTCAGCAAAACCTACCAGACCGACAAGGTCGAAACGCTGGCGTTGAAAGACATCGATCTGCACGTCGCCAAAGCCGAATTCGTCAGCATCATGGGCCCCAGCGGCTGCGGCAAGAGCACCTTGCTGAACCTGATCGGCCTGCTCGACAAGCCCGGCAGCGGCGCCATCGAGGTGGCCGGCTCGCCGGTGGCCTCCTACAAGGACAAGCACGTGGCCAAGCTGCGCAACGCCACCTTCGGCTTCATCTTCCAGAGCTTCCACCTGATTAACGACCTGCGCGTGATCGACAACGTCGAGCTGCCGCTGCTGTACCGCGCCATGTCCGCCAAGAAGCGCCAGCGGCTGGCGCGCGAGGCGCTGGAAAAAGTCGGCCTCGGCGCGCGCATGGACCATTATCCGAACCAGCTGTCCGGCGGCCAGCAGCAGCGCGTGGCGATCGCCCGCGCGATTGTCGGCCAGCCGCAGGTGCTGCTGGCCGACGAGCCGACCGGCAACCTGGACAGCAAGATGGGCCAGGAAGTGATGGACATCCTGCTCAAGCTGCACAGCGAAGGCACGACCGTGGTCATGGTCACCCACAACGAGCAGGAGGCCAAGATGGCCTCGCGCATCGTGCGCGTGTTCGACGGCCAGCTGGTCGCGTAAGGGGCGCACATGTTCAGGAATTATCTGCTGACCGCGTGGAAAGTCTTCATGCGCCGCAAGCTGTTCACCGCCATCAACCTGCTGTGCATCGTGCTGACGCTGGTGGTGCTGCTGGTCGCCACGGCCCTGCTGCAAAACGCCTTCTATCCGACCGGCGTGGAAGGCAAGAGCGACCGCTTCGTGCAAATGGTGATGATGGAGTCGTCCCATACGGACAAGGGCGGAACGCGCCGCGGCACGCTGGGTTACAAGCTGATCGACAAATACCTCAAGCCGCTGAAGAATGCCGAGCTGGTATCGATCACCAGCAGCATCGCGCAAGCCGTCTCGGTCTACCAGGAAGGCCAGGTCAGCAGCCTCGACATGCGGCTGTCCGACGCCGAATACTGGAAGATCCTCGATTTCACGGTGCTGCAAGGCCGCGTCATCAATGCCGACGATGTCGCCCAAGGCCGCATGGTGGCGGTGCTGAATGAATCGAGCGCGCGCAAGCTGTTTCCGGGCCAGCCCTACCTGGGCCAGAAGTTCAGCGCCAACGGCCAGATCTTCACCGTGATCGGCGTGGTGCGCGACGAAATGCACATGAACGCCTACGCCGATATCTGGACGCCGATCAGCGCCCAGCCCTCCAGCGACTACAAGAACAGCCTGTTCGGCATGTACGGCGCCCTGATGATGGCGCGCACGCCGGACGACCTGCCCGCGCTCAGGAAGGAAATCATGGCGGTCGCCAAAACCGTGCAGTATGACGATCCGACCGCCTTCAACGTCACCAAATTCTGGGGCGACTCCAAACTGCAGCTGTTCTCGCGCATGCTGCTGAGCAGCCAGGAAGAGGACGGCGGCACCGGCAAGCTGATCGGCGGCGTCATCGTGCTGATGCTGCTGTTCATGGCACTGCCGGCGCTGAACCTGATCAACCTGAACGTCGGCCGCATCATGGAACGCAGCAGCGAGATCGGCGTGCGCAAGGCCTTCGGCGCCACCAGCCGCCAGCTGGTCGCGCAACTGGTGCTGGAGAACGTGCTGCTGTGCCTGATCGGCGGCGCCATCGGCCTGGCCTGCGCGGCCGGCGTGCTGTGGTGGCTGGAAGGCTCCGGCCTGATTCCCTATCTGAAAGTGCAATTGAATCTGGCCGTGTTCGGCTACGGCCTGCTGATCACGCTGGTGTTCGGCGTGCTGTCGGGCGTGATCCCGGCCTGGAAAATGTCGCGCCTGGACCCGGTCCACGCGCTGAAAGGAACCGCATAATGCTGCGCCACCTGTTGAAGCTGATCTGGAAACGCAAGTCCCGCAACATGATGCTGAGTCTGGAAATCCTGCTGGCCTTCCTGGTGGTGTTCGCGATCGCCGCCTTCGGCCTGCGCTATTACCAGCTATACCAGCTGCCCACCGGCCACGCCTGGCGCAATCAATGGTCGATCAACATCCGCACGCCCGGCGATATCGGCAACGATGCGGCGCTCTACGACAGCCTGAAGCGCGCCCTGCTGGCGTTGCCGGAAGTGGAATCGGTGGCGTTCGCCAAGTTCGGCGCCTACGAGATGTCGCGCTGGACCGGCGAGTACACGCTGCCCGACGGCAGCGGCGAACTGAACATCGACGGCCTGACCGTCAGCGACGATTATTTCAAGACGATGGAAATGACGCCGCTGGCCGGCCACTGGTTCTCCAGGGCCGACGACGGCGCCGACGCCACGCCGGTGGTCATCAACCGCCGCCTGGCCGACAAAATGTTCGCCGGCAAGGACGCCGTGGGCCAGCTGTACATCGAGCAAACCCACGGCAAGAGCACGCCGCAGCGCTTCCGCGTGGCAGCGGTGGTGGAGCAGTTCCGCTCGCAGGGTGAATTCATGGACCCGTCCTACTTCATGCTGCAGCGCTATGTGCCCGGCGTCGGCCAGGAGGCGGCCTACAACATCGTGCTCAAGCTGAAGCCGGGCACGCCGCGCCTGTTCGAGGCCAAGCTCAACGCCAGGCTGAAACAGGTGCGCAGCGACTGGAACTATCTGATCACGCCGCAATCCGAAGCGCGCAAGTCCATGCTCAAGACGCAGATGATCCCGCTGATCATCCTGGGCGTGATCGCCGCCTTCCTGCTGGTGATGGTGGCGTTCGGCCTGTTCGGCGTGCTGTGGCAGAACACCACCCAGCGCATACCGGAAATCGGCCTGCGCCGCGCCATGGGGGCGGACGCCGGCAGCATCTACCGGCAAATCATCGTCGAGCAACTGCTGCTGAGTTCCGGCGCCATGCTGATCGCCCTGGTGCTGTTGATCCAGCTGCCGCTGACCGGCGTGCTGGGCGAGAGCCTGAACTGGGTGGTGTTCGGCGCGGCGGCGGTGCTATCGGCCAGTGTGATCTATCTGCTATCCTTGCTATGTTCGCTGTATCCCGGCTGGCGCGCCGCGCGCCTGAGTCCGACGCAAGCGCTGCACTATGAATAAATAATGGACTCTACTCGCAAGCAACGCATTCTCATTGTCGACGACGACAGCGCGGTCCAGGTATCGCTGGCCCTGCTGCTCAAGCAGGCCGGCTACGACGCCGTGTGCGCCGACGGCCCCAGGCAGGCGCTGGACGCGCTGGCGCAGCAGCCTATCGATTTGGTCTTGCAGGACATGAACTTCTCGCTGCACACCAGCGGCGAGGAAGGCTTGCAGCTGCTGGCCGCGCTGCGTCAGGCGCAGCCGGACCTGCCGGTGCTGCTGATGACGGCCTGGGGCTCGATCGCGCTGGCGGTGCGCGGCATGCAGGCCGGCGCCGCCAACTTCTTCACCAAGCCGTGGGACAACACCCAGCTGGCGGAACTGATACGCACCACGCTGGAGGCGGCGACGCCGGCGGAACGTGCTTCGCGCCAGGCGCTCGATGCGCAATTCGATTTCAGCGGCATCGTCGGCGAGCATCCGCGCCTGTTGAAGGTGCTGACCACCATCGGCCAGGTCGCCAACACGCGCGCGCCGGTGCTGATCCTCGGCGAAAGCGGCAGCGGCAAGGAGCTGATCGCCGACGCCCTGCACCGCAACAGCCAGCGCGCCGGCAAGGCCATCGTCAAGATCAACATGGGCGCGATCACGCCCACCCTGTTTGAAAGCGAAATGTTCGGCCACGTGCGCGGCGCCTTCACCGACGCCAGGACCGACCGCAAGGGCCACGTCGCCAGCGCCAACGAAGGCACGCTGTTCCTGGACGAGATCGGCGAACTGAATCGCTCCGACCAGGTCAAGCTGCTGCGCGTGCTGCAGGACCAGACCTACCAGCCGGTCGGCGCCAGCCGCAGCGAGAAGGCCGACGTGCGCGTGGTGTCGGCCACCAACCGCGAGCTGGCCGAGCTGGTCGCCAGCGGCGAGTTCCGCGAAGACCTGTTCTACCGCCTGAACCTGATCACCATCCGCCTGCCGCCGTTGCGCGAGCGGCGCAGCGACATTCCGCTGCTGGCGCGCCACATCATCAGCGACGTGGCGGCCGGCTACGGCCTGCCGACGACCACGATTGCGCCGCAGGCGCTGGAATGGCTCAGCGCGCAGCCATGGCCGGGCAATATCCGCCAGCTGAAGCAGACGCTGGAACGCACGCTGCTGCTGGTCGGCCGCAGCGAATTGCGGCAGGCCGACTTTGTCGCCGCCGAGCAGCATGAACACGGCGGTGCGCTGGGCACGCAGCGCCTCGGCGTCGACGGCATGACGCTGGAGCAGGTGGAACGCCACATGATCGCCCACGCGCTGGAGCAGCATCAAGGCAATATCTCGCGCGTGGCCAAGGCGCTGGGACTGAGCCGCACCGCGCTGTACCGCCGCCTTGAACGCCACGGTCTCGGCGCGGCGCCGGACAGCGAAACCCTGCCATGAGCCTGCGCTGGCGCCTGCACGCCTACCTGATCGTCGCGCACCTGCTGTTCCTCGGCGTCACCGTGGTGCTGTTCCGCACCGAACCAGCGCTGATGCTGGGGCTGGAAGCGCTGGTGCTGCTGAGTCTGGCGCTGGGCGTGCACCTGATCCGCCGCGCGCTGGAGCCGCTGGGCTACACCCGCCACTTCCACGACCTGCTGCAGGACCAGCATTATGCCGCCCGCCTGCAACACAGCAAGGACAAGGAACTGAACGAGCTGGTCAAGCTGTTCAACACCATGCTGAATGCGCTGTACCAGGAACGCCTGCAGATCGGCGAACAGCAAGGCTTTCTCGACCGCCTGCTGGAAGCGACGCCGAGCGCCGTCATCGTGTTCGATTTCGACAGCCGCATCAGCCTGCTGAATGCCAGCGCGCAGGCGCTGCGCGGCCTGGCCGACGCCAAAGGCAAGGCGCTGCGCGACTGCCTGCCGGACGACAGCGGTCTGAGCCTGCTGGCGCAGCTGGACGCACTGCCGCTGGGCGATTCGCAACTGCTGACCGACGCCGACGGCCGCCGCTACCGTGGCCAGCGCGGCCACTTCTACGACCGCGGCTTCGCCCGCCACTTCCTGCTGGTGGAAGAACTGACCGAGGAACTGGAGAGCTCGGAAAAAGCCACCTACGAAAAGCTGATACGCGTCCTGGCGCACGAGGTCAACAACACCGTCGCCGCCACCGGCTCGGTGCTCGACTCGCTGCTGTACTACCGCAGCCAGCTGGCTGAGCGCGACAGCGACGATTTCAGCACCGCCATCCTGGCCGTGCAACGCCGCAACGCCAGCCTGGGCGAGTTCATCGAGCGCTTCACGCGCGTGGTCAAGATGCCGGCGCCGGAGCTGCGTCCCAACGCCGTGCGCGACATCATGGACGACATCCTCTACCTGTACCGCGAACAGTGCCGCAGCCGCGGCATCAGCATCGCCTGGCAGCGCTGCGACGAGGTGCCGGCCATCGCCATGGACCGCCACCTGATGGAGCAGGCGCTGCTCAACGTGGTCAAGAATGCGATGGAGGCGGCGGAAGCCGGTCACGGCGAGGAGCGCAGCATCGGCTTCGTGCTGGCCAAAGAGGAAAGCGGCGTGCGGCTGTCGGTGATCGACAGCGGCAACCTGCTGGGCGAGGTGCCGGCGCGGCAGCTGTTCACGCCCTTCTTCACCACCAAGAAAGGCGGCCAGGGCATCGGCCTGCTATTCGTGCGCGAAGTGCTGAACCGGCATGGCTTCGCCTACCGGCTGGCCGCCACCGGCGATGGCGCGACCAGCTTCGACATCTGGCTGGCCGCCTAGGCTTGCTTAGAACTCTTCCCAGTCATCGCTGCCGGCGGAGGTCGTCAGCCGTTTCTGCGGCTGGGCGCTGACGACCGGACGCGGCGCGGCAGGCTGGGCCGGCTTCGGCGCAGGCTTCAGCGCCGGCTTGGCGGCTGCCGCCTTGCCGGCTGGCTTGGCGGCCACAGGCGCCGTCGCCCGCTGCATGCCATCCAGCCGGAACACGCTGACCACGCGTTCCAGGTTGGCGGCCTGCTGCTGCATGGCCTCGGCGGCAGCAGCGGCCTCCTCCACCAGCGCCGCGTTCTGCTGCGTCACCGTATCCATCTCGCTGACGGCCTGGTTGATCTGCTCGATGCCGGCGCTTTGCTCGTCGCCGGCGGTGGAAATCTCGGACATGATGTCGGTCACGCGGCGCACGCTGGTCACCACCTGCTCCATGGTCTGGCCGGCCTGCTCGACCAGCTTGCTGCCGATCTCCACCTTCTCCACCGAATCGCCGATCAGCTCCTTGATCTCCTTAGCGGCCGAGGCCGAACGTTGGGCCAGCGTGCGCACCTCGGACGCCACCACGGCAAAGCCGCGGCCCTGCTCGCCGGCACGCGCCGCTTCCACCGCTGCATTCAGCGCCAGGATATTGGTCTGGAACGCAATGCCGTCGATGACCGCAATGATGTCGACAATCTTGCGCGACGAATCGTTGATCGCGCCCATGGTATCGACCACCTGCGACACCACCTCGCCGCCCTGCAGCGCCACCGCCGACGCCGACTGCGCCAGCTGATTGGCCTGGCGCGCGTTGTCGTTGTTGGCGCGCACCGCGCTGGTCAGCTCCTCCATCGACGATGCCGTCTCTTCCAGCGAACTGGCCTGCTGTTCGGTGCGGGCCGACAGATCCTGGTTGCCGCTGGCAATCTCGGTCGATGCCGAAGCGATGGTCTCGGTGCCGACGCGTACTTCAGCAACAATCTTGGCCAGCGCATCGCGCATCATCTTCATTGCGTGCAGCATACTGTGGCTGTCGTTGCTGTTGGTATCGACCACCACCGTCAGATCGCCGGCGGCGATGCGGCCGGCAATGGCCGCCGCGTAATCCGGTTCGCCGCCCAGCTGGCGCAGCAGGCTGCGGGCGATGCGCGCCGCCGCCACCGCGCCGACCACAATCGCCAGGCCGCTCAAAATCAGCATCAGCGTGCGGGCGCGCTGGTAGGCGGCGCCGGCCTCGGCCGCGTCGCTGTGGTTGGTGGCTTTTTGCAGGGCCGCGTATTCGTCCATCGCCTCCTGCCAGCGCTGGGTGGCCGGCCCGGCCTGCTTCATCAGGATCTCGGTGGCCTGGTCGTCCTTGTTGGCCAGCGCCAGCTCAAACACCTGGTCGTTGAACGGACGGGCGATCTTTTGCAGGCCTACGATGCGCTCGCGGATTTCCAGCCCTTTCGGCGTGGCCGGCATCTTGCCCAGCTGTTCCAGCGCGGCGTTGTAGTTGGCGCGCTCCTTGGTGACCTTTTCCAGTTCCGTGCGGATGGCGGCGTCATCGTTCAACAGCACCACCGAACGCGACAAGCGCGCCACGACGTGCACCGCGCTCGACATCTGGCTCACCAGCTCGGTCTTGACCGCGTTTTCGTTGACGATGCGGTCAAGCTTGGCATGAATCGTGCTCATGTTGAACACGCCCAATACCGCGACCAGCGACAGCAATACCAGCACCAGGCCAAAGCCCAAGCCGAGCCGGGTACCGACTTTCATATTTGCGATTGCCATGCTTAACCTCCTTCAGAATAATTAAATAAATTGTACGTTACACGCTTCATGTAGTTTTATTTAATTTCCGACGGAAAACAATTTACAACAGCCTATATACAGAATTTGAATAGTTATATAGCCAAATATTCGCTAACCGAGTTTTAAGCGCATATAAAATGCACGATCGGTGACAATAAGGTAGCAAAGGACAAGCAATGGCGATAAACGTGATCCTCAATCTGCTGGCGGCGCTGGCCCTGATCGGCCTGCTGTACGCGCAGCAGCGCAAACATGGTTCTTTTTCGGTGCGCGTATTCACCGGCATGGGGCTGGGCGTGCTGCTGGGCGCGGCGTTGCAAGCGATCTATGGCGCCGGCTCGGCCGAGCTGAAGACCACCAGCGATTATCTGGACATCGTCGGCTCCGGCTACGTCAAGCTGCTGCAGATGATTATCATGCCGCTGATTATGGTGTCGATCATTTCCGCCATTCTCAAGCTGAAGGGCATTAATTCGCTGGGCAAGATCAGCGCGCTGACCATCGGCACGCTGATGATCACCACGCTGGTGGCGGCCTCCCTCGGCATCCTGATGGCCAAGGTGTTCCACCTGAGCGCGGTCGGCCTGACCGCCTCCGCCGCCGACATCGCGCGCGGCGTCTACCTGCAAGGCAAGGTTGAAACGGCGCAGGCCATTTCGCTGCCGAGCATGCTGCTGAGCTTTATTCCGGCCAATCCCTTCCTCGACCTGACGGGCGGCCGCAAGACCTCCACCATCGCGGTGGTGATCTTCTCGGTGTTCATCGGCATCGCCGCCACCGGCATCCATGACAAGAAGCCGGACATCTTCGCCTCGTTCGAACGCTTCATCCAGGTGGCGCACGCCATCGTGATGCGCATCGTCACCCTGGTGCTGCGCCTGACGCCCTACGGGGTGTTCGCGCTGATGGCGCAGGTGGTCTCGACCTCCAGCTACACCGACATCCTGCACCTGATCGACTTCGTGCTGGCCTCGTACAGCGCGCTGTTCCTGATGTTCCTGGTGCACCTGCTGATCGTTTCCGGCCTCGGCCTCAATCCGCTACGCTGGACCCGGAAGATTCTGCCGGTGCTGACCTTCGCCTTCACCTCGCGCAGCAGCGCCGGCGCGATTCCGATGAGCGTGCAGACGCAAAGCCAGCGCCTGGGCACACCGGAAGGCATCGCCAACTTCGCCGCCTCGTTCGGCGCCACCATCGGCCAGAACGGCTGCGCCGGCATTTATCCGGCCATGCTGGCGGTGATGATCGCGCCGACCGTCGGCATCGATCCGTTCACCCTCAGCTTCATCGCGCCGCTGCTGGCCATCATCACCATCGGTTCGGTGGGCGTGGCCGGCGTCGGCGGCGGCGCCACCTTCGCCGCGCTGATCGTGCTGTCGTCGATGAATCTGCCGGTGGCGCTGGCCGGCCTGCTGATCTCGATCGAACCGCTGATCGACATGGGCCGCACCGCGCTCAACGTCAGCGGCTCGATCACCGCCGGCGCGGTAGCCAGCCGCGTGCTGGGCGAAACCGACATGGCGGTGTTCAACAGCGACGCCGAACCCGCCATCGACAGCGAGCGCAAAGCCGCCTGACCTGAACGGAACCGCCGGCGCGCCGGCGCGGTCTAATCAATTCCATTGAATTCATTGAATTGAAAGGACCATCATGACCACACTCCCCCTCCGCATCGCACTGGGCGCGGCCGTACTGGCCGCGCTGCTCGGCGGCTGCAACAAGCGCCCCACCGACCAGCCGGTCACGCCGGAAACCACCACGCCGGCGCCCGCCGCCACACCCGCCACGCCAGCGCCGGCAGACGGTACGCCGCCACCGGCCACGCCGCCCAGCCAGGCCGACAATCCGCCGCCGGCCAAACAGCAATAGAGCACAGGCATGAAAAAAGGGCCCGAAGGCCCTTTCTGTGTTGTGCTGCGTGCTGCTGAATCAGAACTTGTAGTTATACGACAAGCCGATCAGCGACATATGGGTCTGGTACACGCCGCGGGTGGTTTCGCCGTTGCCGGTGCAGCTGGTGGCCAGTGGGTTGCACTGGTTGGTGTAGTTGATGTTGGCATCCTTGAAGTCCAGGAAGCTGTACGCGAAGTCGATCGACGAGCGTGGGCTCAGCTTCCAGTTGGCGCCGACCGAATACTGCATGCGGTCGCTGTCCGGCAGCGCCGGGTGGGTCAGCTCGGCGCTTTTCACCGGCGACTGGTCATGCGCGATACCGGCGCGCAGGGTCAGGTTTTCGCTGTAGGCATAGTTGCCGCCCACCGACACGCGCACGGTGTTTTTCCACTGCTGGCGGATCACTTCGTTGCCTTCGGTGGTGCCTGGGAACTGGATGTCCAGGTCGCCCATGCGGTTGTTGCGGGTGAAGGTCACGTCCGCCATGCCGGCCCATTTCGAATCGAACTGGTGGAACACGTTGGCCGACAGGGTTTCAGGCGTGCGCAGGGCAACCAGTGCCGCCGAGTTGGTCTTGTGCGAAGCGGCAGCCAGCACCTGGTTGACGATCGGGTCGGAGGTGACTTTCGAGAAGTCCCACACGGTGCTGCCGCGCAGCTGGTGCGAGATCGACGAGCGGTACGCCAGGCCGAAGCGGGTGTTCTCGTCCAGCGTGAACATATAGCCCAGGTTGAAGCCCCAGCCCCAGTCCTTGCCGTCGTTCGAACCGTGGGCGTCGCCAGCGGTGCGCAGCAGCGCTGGATTGCCGCCCAGTGCGGCGATCTGCTTGATCAGGGCCGCGCCTTGCGCAGCACCGGCGCCGGACGACAGCGCGGCGATCGAGCCTGGCACGTCGACGGCCTGGCCCAGTTCGGCCTTCATGTACTCGGCGTCGATGCCGAAACCGAAGGAATGGTGTTCGTTCATCTTCCACGCCACCGACGGATTCAGGTTGACCGCTTCCAGCTTGATGTTGGACAGTGCGTAACGGCCGGTCCAGGTGTTACCGTAGTCCAGTTTCGCGCCGTATGGCACGAACAGGCCGAAACCGACCGCCCACTGGTCGTTCAGCTTCTTGCTGACGTACAGCGATGGCGCGGTGACCGAATTCGGCGCGTAGTCGTTGGCGGCGGTGCCGCCGGTCGGCGCGCCGGTGAAGTGGGTCGAGCCGGTGTCGTTGAAGGTCGAGTGCGGCACGACCACGGTGGCGCCGGCGCTGATCTGGGTGCCGTCCAGGCGGGTCAGGCCGGCCGGATTGTAGAAGATGGTCGATGCATCGACGGCTTCGGCGCTGTTGGCGTCGGCCGTGCCCTGACCGGAAATGCTTTGCGAACCGAAACGGTAGCCGGACGCCTGGGCGCTCACGGACAGGGCGCTCAGGGCGGCAGCAATGATCAGGGGGAGGTATTTTTGTTGCATGGCAGTCTCGCTTTATGAATGGTTTTTTTGTCCCATAGCCAAATGGTACGGGAAGGCCAGCAGCTTACTACACAAATAAAACAACTCAAAAGGCAAGACGTTAGAGGGAGAGCACTAATTAAAGCCTTGAAACCGAGCGCCTGCTCTGCATTCAGGCAAAAAGAAAGGGCCCGCAGACCCTTTCCTTTAACTAAATAATATTTAATTTAAGCAATTTTCCGTTCTTCTTCCACCGGTGGCGCCGGCGGCGTTTTGTTGCGCTTACGGAACACCACCCACATGATCGAACGGAACACGAAACGCACCAGCAGCAGGAACAATATCGCTTCGACCACGATCGACAGCACCGCCGGCACCATGCCGAAGCGCGCTGCGCGCAGGTGCAGCTTGGCGATCGCGCTGTCCTTCTTGATCTCGATACTGTCGTAGAAGGTCGGCACCATCAGCAGGGTCAGCAGCGTCGAGGTGATGGTGCCGCCGATGATGGCGATCGCCATCGGCCGGTAGAACTCACCGCCCTCGCCCAGCCCCAGCGCCACCGGGAACATGCCGGCGATCAGCGCGAAGGTGGTCATCAGGATAGGACGCAGACGCATGCGGCCGGCGTACATCAGCGAATCCTCGCGGCTGAAGCCCTCTTCCTGGCGCTTGCGCGCCGCGTCCAGCAGCAGAATCGCGTTCTTCGCCACCAGGCCCATCAGCATGATCACGCCGATCAGGCTCATCAGATTGATGGTGCTGCCGGTGGCCAGCAGGCCCAGCACCACGCCGATCAGCGACAGCGGCAGCGACAGCATCACCGCGATCGGCGCCGTGAACGAACCGAACTGCATCACCAGGATCAGGTACATCAGGCCGACGCCGGCCACCAGCGCGATGCCCATCGCGCCAAACACTTCCTGCATGTCCTTGCCGGCGCCGCCCAGCGCCAGACCGTAGCCCGGCGGGAAGTCGATGTCCTTCACCAGCTTCATGGCGTCGGTGGTCACTTCGCCCGGCGAGCGGCCTTCGACGTTGGCGGTGACGGTGATCACGCGCTTGCCGTCCTTGTGCTTGATGGTCGACGGACCTTTGCCCATCGTCACTTCAGCGATCTGGTCCAGCGGCACCATCTGGTTGGTGCCGGTAACGGCGATCGGCAGGCGCTCGATGTTCTCGGCGCTGGTGCGGTCTTCCGGCGCCAGGCGCACGGCAACGTCGCGCGACTCGCCGGTCGGGTCGACCCAGTCGCCCACTTCCAGGCCGGCAAAGGCCACGCGCAGCGCTTGCGCCGCGTCGCCGGCGGCAATGCCCATCGAGTTGGCCAGGCCGCGGTTCAGCACGATTTGCAGCTCATCCTTCGGATCCATCTCCGACAGGCCGACGTCCACCGCGCCCGGCACGCGGCGCAGGCGGTCCATGAAGCCGTTGGTGATTTCCATCAGCTTGCGCGAATCGGTGCCGGTGAATTCGATCTGCACCGGCTTGCGGGCGCCGTTGCTCAGGTCGTCCAGCACGGTGTACTCGGCGCCGACCAGGCCGGCCAGCTTCTCGCGCAGTTCCTTGGCGACTTCGATGGCGCCGCGCTTGCGCTCGGTTTTCTTGCCGATGTCGACATAGATGCGGCCGCCGCTGAGGTTGACGTAGCTATTGGTTTCCTTGGTTTCCTTGATGCCGCGGGCGATCACGGCAGCCTTTTCCAGTTTCAGGCGCGAGTATTCCAGCGACGACGACGACGGCGTGCGCACATCGATGGCGATGGTGCCCCAGTCGGACGCCGGCACGAAGCTGGCGCCGCCGAACTGCACCTGCAGGTAGATCGCGCCGACAAAGGTGGCCAGGGCGATCACGCCCATCGAGCGGCGGTGATGCAGCGCCCACTCGATGACGTAGCCGTAGCGGTCGGCCTGGTGGTCGAACCAGTGGTTGAACTTGGCGAAATACTTCTCGATGCCGCGGCGTGGCGCGTCATGGTGATCCGGCGGGTCGCCCCAGAAGGCCGACAGCATCGGGTCGAGCGTGAACGAAATCACCAGCGACACCGCCACCGAGCAGGTCACGGTCAGCGCGAACGGACGGAACCATTCGCCGGTGATGCCCGGCATGAAGGCCACTGGAATGAACACCGCCATGATCGAGAAGGTGGTGGCGGCCACCGCCATGCCGATCTCGGCCGTGCCTTTCAGCGCGGCGGTGCGGCGGTCGGCGCCCAGCTGCATGTGGCGCACGATGTTTTCCCGCACCACGATGGCGTCATCGATCAGCACGCCGATCGCCAGCGACAGGCCCAGCAAGGTCATGAAGTTCAGCGTGAAGCCGCACAGCCAGACGCCGATGAAGGCCGCCAGCACCGAGGTCGGCAGCGACAGCGCGGTGATCAGGGTCGAGCGCCACGAATTCAGGAAGGCGTACACCACGAAAATGGTCAGGCCGGCGCCGAACACCAGCGATTCGATCACGTTGTTCAGGCTGCTTTCGGCGTTTTCGCCGTCATCCTCGGTCACTTCCAGCTTGGTGCCGGCCGGCATTTCCTTCTGCATTTCCTCCGACATCTTGCGGATTTTCTTGGCCACCGTCACGGTCGACGCATCGCGCGAGCGGGTGATGGAAATCCCCACGTTCGGTTTGCCGGAACGCACGCTCAGGCTGTTGACCTCGGCAAAGCCGTCTTCAATCGTCGCCACCTGCGACAGGCGCACCAGCTCGTCGCCGTTGCGCTTGACCACCACCTGCTGGAACTCTTCCGGACGCTCGATGCGGCCGACCAGGCGGATGCTCTTCTCGTCCAGGTCGCCGCGCACCTTGCCCACCGGCGCGTTGGTGTTCTGGTTGCGCAGCGCGTTGACCACGTCGCCGACCGAGACGTTGTACTCGCGCAGCTTCTCGGCCTTCAGCAGCACGCTCAGCTCGCGCTTCAGCGAACCGTCGATGTTGACCGAGGCAACGCCGTCGATGCTGCGGAAGCGGTCGGCCAGCTTGTCCTCGGCCAGGCGCGAAATCACCGCGTGGCTCTGGCTGCTGGACGACAGCGCCAGCTGCATCACCGGCTGCGCCGACGGGTCGATCCGTTGCAGGATGGGCTCGCGCATCTCGGTCGGCAGCTTGTAGCGCACCGCCGCGATGGCGTTGCGGATCTCGTCCGACGCTTCGATCAGGTTCTTGGTAAAGGTGAACTTGATGAAGATGCTGGCCGAGCTTTCCTGCGCCGTGCTGTTAATCTCGGTCACGCCGGTGATCGAGTTCAGCGACTTTTCCAGGCGGTTGATGATCTCGCGTTCGACCGTCTCCGGCGAGGCGCCCGGATACGGGATGTTGACCACGATGAACGGGACTTCCACGTCCGGGTTCTGGTTGACGCGCAGCTTGTTCAGCGCCATCAAGCCCAAGCACATCATCGCGACGATCATGACGATCGTCGCGATGGGCTTCTTCACACTAAAATCCGATAAGAACATGGCTGTTTATCCTTTTATTTTTCCGACACTTTCGAGGTCGAGGCCGAGGCCACCGCTTTCGGCGTGCTCAGTTCCACCTTCTGGCCGTCCTTGAAGCCGGAGGTCGGCACGCGCACCACCATGTCGCCCGATTGCAGGCCACTCAGCACTTCCCAACGGCCGGTGCGCTCGTCGCGGGTGCCGATGGTCAGCGGCACCTTGGCCAGCGTGCCGCCCTTGATACGCCAGGCGAAGTTGCTGTCGCCGGCCTGCACCACCGCCGTCGGCGGGATCATCAGCGAGGACGAGGTCTGCGACTCGACGCGGCCTTCGGCATACAGGCCGGACACGCCCGGACGCACGGCGTCGGCGAAGTCGACCAGCACCTCGACCTGGCGCGTGACGGCGTTGGCGGCCGGATCGACGCGCTTGACCTTGCCGTTGAACTGCTTCTCGCCGTAGCCGTTAACGCGGAACAGCACCGGCTGGCCGACCTTGACCACGCCGATCTTGTCGGCCGAAACCATGCCTTCGAAGCGCATGCTGGACGGGTCGATCACCTTGATCAGTTCCTTGCCCACCTGCGCGGTGTCGCCGTTGGACACCTTGCGCTCGCTGACGATGCCGTCGAACGGCGCGCGCACCTGGGTGCGGGTCAGCTGCTGGCGCGCCGCGACCGAACGCGACTTGGCCGCCGCCAGGTCGCTCTGGGCGTTGTTGCGGCGCACTTCGGCGTCTTCCATCGCGGTGGTGGACACCATGCCGGACGACAGCAGGGTTTTCTGGCGCTCGTACATGCGCTGGGTCTGGGCCAGCGTCTGTTCGGCGGCGCGGGTGGCTTCCTCGGCCGAGGTCAGGCTGTCGCGGATCGAGGTTTCGTCCAGGCGCAGCAGCACGTCGCCCTTCTTGACCGCCTCGCCGTTTTCCTTCAGCACCTGGAGGACGATGGCGCCGACTTCCGCGCGCAGGTCGGCGCGGCGCTCGGGCTGGATCGACCCGGTGATGATCGGGCCGGAGGCCAGCGCGTCGGACTGGATCGTCAGCGTGTCTTCCGGCGACATCAGCAGGGTCACTTTCTTGTCGTCTTTTGCTGCGGTAGCTGAGGCCGAAGCGCTGGCTCCGGCTTTCTCAGGCTCCTTGGCTGATTTGCCGCATGCCACCAGGGACGAGGCAATAGCGATAGCTAGAAGGGTTTTGCGCAACATAAAGTTCTCCGAGAAAGTGGCACATTGGTGCTTATTGGTGCTATTAGAATATTCGCCAGACTACAGGGCGCAGAGTATCCTCGACGGACCTTGTCAGGTCAATCACAGTGCGACGGACGGTAGAATTTGTGGCTGAAACGCCAAATACGGGGATGAACGGTAAGCGCTCGGCGGACGCGGACGGTCCGCCGGACAGTAAAACGGACGGTCTTAACCGCGGCCGAAAATGGCGTTGACGATATGACCAATGGCGATGCCGGTGCACAAGCCGCCGGCGATTTCCACGATGGTATGGCCCATGCGCTCGCGCAGCCACTTGTGGCCGCCGTCCTCCTTGGCCAGCCGGTTGATGGCCGCCGCCTGCTTGCCGACGTGCTGGCGCAGGCTGTTGGCGTCGATGATGACAATAAAGCACAGCGTCACCGCCACGCCGAACGCCGGATGGCCGATGCCCTCGCGCAGCGCGATCAGCGTCGCCATGCTGGACACCACGGCGCTGTGGTTGCTCGGAAAACCGCCGTTGCCGACCAGGTTGAACGCCCATTTGCGCGCCTTGGCGCTATTAATCAGAAACTTGATCGGTCCGACCGTGACCCAGGTAATCAGCGGCGTGACGAGATAAGCGATGTCCATCGTTATGTCCTTAACATTTTTGTGCCGACATTATGGCAGATGGCAACACAGCGGAGGAAGCAAGTAATATAAAATCCAGCATTGCTCCCATTTCAATAAAGACAACCATGCAACACTTCCGGATTTCCATCGCCGTCACCGTCGCCCTCCTGATCCTGGCCGGCTGCTGGGGCTACAACCATGGCGGCGCCAGCGGCCTGGTGCAAGCCCTGTGGGTCGCCGCCGTGCTGGGCGTGATGGAAGTCTCGCTGTCGTTCGACAACGCGGTGGTCAACGCCTCGGTGCTGCGCCACTGGAACGAATTCTGGCGCAAGCTGTTCCTGACGGTCGGCATCCTGGTCGCCGTGTTCGGCATGCGGCTGATCTTCCCGCTGCTGATCGTCTCCATGGCAACCGGCCTCGGCCTGCTGGAAGTGTGGCACATGGCCACCACCACGCCCGAGCTGTACTCCCAGTACCTGACCGGCGCCCACGCCGAGGTGGCGGCCTTCGGCGGCGCCTTCCTGCTGCTGGTGTTCCTCAACTTCCTGTTCGACGACAAGAAGGAGCTGCACTGGCTGGGCTGGATCGAGGAAAAGCTGGGCCAGCACGGCACCGAAAGCCTGGCCGTGCTGCTGGCGCTGGCGGCGGTGTTCGCCTGCGTGTCGCTGGTGGGCGACGCCGAACAATACAAGGTGCTGACGGCCGGCGTGGTCGGCGTCATCGTCTACCTGGCGGTCGGCTGGATCAGCTCGCTGCTGGAGGAAGATCCGCCCGAGGACGACGACGACATCACCGAGGCCGGCGTGGCGCCGGTGGTGGCGGCCGTGGCCAAGGGCAGCATCGGCGGCTTCCTGTACCTGGAAGTGCTGGACGCCTCGTTCAGCTTCGACGGCGTGATCGGCGCCTTCGCCATCACCACCGACGTCGTCATCATCATGCTGGGGCTGGCGATCGGCGCCATGTTCGTGCGCTCGCTGACGGTCTACCTGGTGCACAAGGGCACGCTGGACGAATACGTCTACCTGGAGCACGGCGCCCACTACGCCATCGGCATCCTGGCACTGATCATGCTGGCCAGTGTCAAATATCACATCCCGGAATGGTTCACCGGCCTGTCCGGCGTGGCCTTCATTGCGGTCTCGCTGTGGTCGTCCGTGCGCCACAAGCGCCAGAACGCTGCGTGATACCATCCCCCCATCGCATAACCCAGGCTGACCATGATCACATCCAAACGCGTAATCCTGACCCTCATCGGCCTGCTGGCCGCCGCCGTGCTGCTGCTGGCTGCCTACACCTGGGCCATGCTGCACATTTCCTACTCCGATGGCGAGCGCGCCGGCTACCTGCAAAAGTTCTCCACCCGCGGCTGGGTATGCAAGACCTGGGAAGGCGAAATCCTGCTGACCTCGATGCCGGGCGCGATCCCCGAGAAGTTCGAATTCAGCGTGCGCGACCCGCAAGTGGCCAAGGATCTGAGCGCCGCCACCGGCAAGCGCGTCATCCTCAGCTACGCCCAGCACAAGGGCGTGCCGACCCAGTGTTTCGGCGAAACCGAGTATTACATCACCAAGGTGGCGGTGCAGCCATAACAGAATGGCAACGCCGCATTTTGCGGTATTGTAAAACGACATTTTTTGATTTCCGGTAAACTCAACCCTTTGCCGGACATCAATTAAACTCTATGCAACGAATTTTGCTGGGCGCCGTGGCGCTCGCCGCCGCAGCCGCCGCCCCGGCCCAGGAACTGACCGCCTACGCCGGAGCGTTGCGCGTCAACGAAACGCATGAGAACACTTTCAGCGCGGGCGTGTCGTACGCCCATCCCGTCAGTGAACACTTCGGCCTGAGCCTGAGCTACCTGAATGAAGGCCATCCGATCGCCCACCACCGCGATGGCGTGGCCGGCCAGGTCTGGGTGCGCACCGGCCCCAACCAGCCAGGCTGGAGCTTCGCGGCCGGCGCCGGCCAGTACTACTACTTCGACACCACCGACCTGCACAACGACAGCGGCCCCAAATACACCAACGACCACGGCTGGGCCGCGATTTACAGCGTCCAGGCGACCTACCACTACCAGGACAGCCGCTGGTACAACCAGGTCCAGATCAACCGCATCTCGCCGAGCGGCAAGGACGCGACCACCTCGCTGATGCTGGGCGTGGGCTACCAGTTCAACGGCGTCAAGGGCGACAAGCTGCACCTGGACGGGCCGACCACGGACGAAGCCATCACCTTCATGGCCGGCCAGGGCATCAACAACAGCCTGAGTTCGGAAACCGCGACCATCGCGGCGCTGGAATACCGGCGCGCGGTCGGCCGCTATGTGGACTGGACGGTTACCGCCATCAACGAAGGCAACACGCCGCAGAGCAAGCGCAACGGCGTCGCCACGCAGCTGTGGCTGATTCGTTCGCTGAATCCGAAAGTGGAGATCGGCATGGGCGCCGGGCCGTACTTCAACGTCAAGGTGCCGGATGCGGACGGCCAGCGCTCGCACAAGGCCGGCCTGGTCAGCATGGGGGCGCGCTACCACCTGGCCAAGCGCATCGTCGCCGAAGCCTCGTGGAACCGCGTGGTCACCGACTACCACCGCGACGCCGACCTCCTCCTGGTCGGCCTCGGCTACAGCTTCTAAAACCCGGGGTCAGGTCCTTCATTTCTACACGACCTCAACCGTAGCGCTTGCTACGGTTGAGGTCGTGTAGAAATGAAGGACCTGACCCCGGAGTTGATTTAGCGGGCGCGCCAGACGGCTTGGCCGGCTTCGGCCTGGCGGGCCGCTTCCTTGCGGGCACGGGCGTCGTCCAGGGTGGCGACAACGGTGGTGTTTTCTGCCAGCGCTTCTTCCGCGCTGACTTTCGCTTGCACTGCGGCCAGCACTTTTTGGGCGGCGGCCAGGCGGCGGGTTTCCAGTTCCAGCAGTTTCTGCTTGGTGGCGGTCATCGCGGCGGTGGTGTCCGCCACTTTGCGTTGCATGGCGGCGTGCGCCTGCGCGGTTTCCAGCAGCTGTTTCTGGGCGGCGGCTTTTTCGGCCAGCGCTTGCACGGCGGCCTGCTCGGCTTGCTCGCGCTGCTGCATCGCTTCCGCTTCGGCTTGCGCTTCGTCGGCGCGCAGACGGGCGCTGGCGGCGACATTTTTCTCGGCTTCCAGGCGGCCGGCAATCGCTTGCGATGCGCGCACTTCCGACGCGGTGGCGATGCGCTGCTGCGTCAGCTTCTGGTCGATCAGCGCCAGCGATTTGCGTTCGGTGTCGACGAACTCGCGTTCCGCTTGCAGCAATTCTTCCGCCTTGGCAGCCTTTTCCTGTTCGACGCGGGCGCGCTCGGCGTGCACCGCACCCAGTTCCACCGCCAGGCTGGCTTGCGCGGCCAGCGCCTGGGCGGCGATGGCTTTCTGTTCGGCTTCGGCCGATACCTGCGCCGCCATCACGCGCGCTGCCTCGGCTTCCTGATTGGCGGCGTCGGCCAGGCGCTGCTCGGCTTCCTGTTGCTGGCGGAACGCTTCGGTCTGCGCACGCTCGGCGGCGACGCGTTGTTGCGCGGCCAGCGTGGCGCGCTGTTCCGCATCCAGTTTTTCTTTCAATGCGACGATGGCTTGCTGTTCGGTGGCGGCACGCTCCTGCTCGGCCTTCAGCAGCGCGGCGGCCTGTTCGGCGCGCTGCGTGGCCAGCGCGCTGGCGGCGTTCTGCGCTTCGACCTGCTGCGCCAGGGTGGCGATTTCGGCCTGCTCGGCGGCGTTCTGGCTGGCCGCCAGTTCGGTGGCGGCGCGCGACAGCGCCGCGCGTTCCTTTGCCAGATCGGCGGCGCGCTGCTGTTCCAGGCTGTCGGCGCGGGCGGCGTCGGCGGCGGCTTCGTCGGCGGCCTGGCGCAGTTTGGCCTGGTCCAGCGCTTCGGATTCCGCTTCGACCTTGGCCAGGGTGACCATTTCGGCTTCCTCTTCAGCCTGCACGCGGGCCAGCGCGACGGCGCGCAGCTGGTTGTCGACTTCGATCCGCGCTTCGGTAGCGGTGATGATGCGGGCGTCGGCCTCGCGGCGCGCCTGCGCGCTGGCGGCGGCCACGGCTTCGATGCGCTCGCGGTGAATGGCGGCGTCGCGGATTTCTTTTTCGGTTTGCAGGCGCAGGCGCAGCGATTGCGCGGCGCTGTGTTCGGACTCGGCCTTGGCCTGGGCGATCTGCTCGCGTTCCTGTTCCAGGTGGGCCAGCGCGCGCGCCTCTTCCAGTGCACGCACTTCGGCGGCCGAACGTTTGAATGCGGCTTCCAGCGCGATCTTGTCGGCGCGTTCGCGCTGCTTGGTCAATTCCAGCGCGTCGGCTTCCGCTTCGGCCAGCTGTTGCGCGGCCTGGCGGGCGCCGGCGGCGTGGCGCTCGCGTTCGCGCGCCAGGGTGGCGACGCGGGCGTCGGCCGAGGCGATGCCGACCACCTCTTCCTTGGCGGCCTGCACGGCGGCGACGCGTTCGGCCGCTTGCAGGCGGGCCTGTTCGGTCTGGATCTGCAATTCTTCGGCGGCGCGCGAGGCTTGCTCGGCGGCGGCCGATTCGACCGCGACCTGCTCGTGGGCGCGCTTGCGGCTTTCCTCTTCGGCCCTGGCGCGCTCCTCGGCGGCCTTGCGGATCTGGTTGTCGGCCTCGGCGCGGGCGCGCAGTTCGGCGGTTTCCTGCTTGACGGCGTCCAGGCGAGCCACGCTGGCCTGGGCGGCGGCGCGCAGCGATTCCAGGCGTTCCTTGTTGGCGGCGATCGCATCTTCCGAGGCCTGCGCGTTCTGCTGCGCGACGGCGGCGGCGGCGGCGTCCATGGCGGCGCGGTCTTCGGCCAGCGCGCGGGCGCGGGCTTCGGCGTGGGCGCGGTTCTCGGCGGCGCAGGCGGCCTTGGCTTCGGCTTCCACCCGGGCGATGGCTTCCTGGATGGCCTTCATTTCCATCGCGGCGCGCGGCTGCTGCGCCGGCGCTGCTTCCTCGGCCTCATGCAGGGTTGCCATCGGCAGCGGCAGCAGGGTGACGTCGTCTTGTTTGGCCAGTTGTGCTTGCATGAGAGTCTCGCTAAGAGGATTTTCCGAGCTCTCATTATCATGTAGCCACCAAGCAAACCTAACCGTAAGCAGAGGCGGAAAACCCCGCCATTTCTCCGGTTGCTCAGACCGGCAGCGGCGGCTCATCCATCAAGGCGACCTGCTCGCGCAGCTCCAGCACCCGGTCCTGCCAGTAGCGCTGGGTGTTGAACCACGGAAACGCCGCCGGGAAGGCCGGATCGTCCCAGCGCCGCGCCAGCCAGGCCGAGTAATGGATCAGCCGCAAGGTGCGCAACGCTTCCACCAGATGCATCTGGCGCGGGTTGAATTCGCAGAAATCCTCGTAGCCGGCCAGGATGTCGCTCATCTGGCGCACCTGCTCCGCCCGCTCGCCGGACAGCATCATCCACAAATCCTGGATGGCCGGGCCCATGCGGGCGTCGTCGAAGTCGACGAAGTGCGGGCCGGCGTCGGTCCACAGCACGTTGCCGCCGTGGCAATCGCCGTGCAGGCGCAGCTGCGGCAGCTCGCCGGCGCGGTCGTAGCAGCGGCGCACGCCGTCCAGCGCCTGGCGGGCGATGGTGGCGTAGGCGTCCTTCAGGTCCGGCGGGATGAAGCCCTTGGTTTGCAGGAAGTCGCACGGCTCGGTGCCGAAGGTGTCGATGTCCAGCGGCGGCCGGTGCAGGAAGGGCTTGACGCCGCCCACCGCGTGGATGCGCGCGATGAAGCGCCCGGTCCACTCCAGCACCGCCGGGTCGCCCAGCTCGGGCGCGCGGCCGCCGTGGCGCGTGAACACGGCAAAGCGGAAGCCCTGGAAATGGTGCAGCGTGCCGCCCTGCAGCGCCAGCGCCGGCACCACCGGGATTTCGGCCGCCGCCAGCTCCTCGGTGAACGCATGTTCTTCGAGGATGGCCGCATCGCTCCAGCGCTCCGGACGGTAAAATTTCACCACCAGCGGCTTGTCGTCCTCGATGCCGACCTGGTAGACGCGGTTTTCATAGCTGTTCAGCGCCAGCAGGCGGCCGTCGCCGCGCAGGCCGATGCTGTCGAGGGCGTCGAGCACGCAGTCCGGGCTCAGCGCGGAATACGGATGTGGGGCAGGTTCTTGAGTCATAAGCGCCATTGTACGGGGCGCGGCGTGTATACTGTCCGCTTCCCCAAATAAAAAGAGCAAGTTATGCAACTCGACCAGCCACTGAGCGAAAAAGAATTCGACGAACTGGACAGCTTCCTGCTGTCCGAACGCAGCCCTGAAGATGCCATGACCATGGACATGCTGCACGGCTACCTGACCGCCATCGCCATCGGCCCGGAAACCATCATGCCGGCCGAATGGCTGAAAAAGGTATGGGGCAAGGAAGAAACTGACGTGCCGCAGTTCAAGCACGAAAAGGAAGAACAACGCATCATCGAACTGATCATGCGCTTCATGAACGAAGTGCTGGTGACGTTTGAAGTGGCGCCGAAGGAATTCGAACCGCTGTTCGTCGAGCACGAGCATCTGGGCCAGACCCTGATCGACGCCGAAGCCTGGTGCTGGGGCTTCTGGGAAGGCATGGAGCTGCGCCCTGGCTCGTGGGATCCGATCTGGGATTCGGAAGTGGCCGACCTGATGCGTCCTGTCTACCTGCTGGGCGCCGACGAGATCGAGGAAGAGGAACTGCCGCTGGTGGAAGATCCGGTCAAGGCGCACAAGCTGGCGCAGGAACTGGAAGCCAATCTGCCGAACATCTACAAGTTCTGGCTGCCGCGCCGCAAGGCCGCGGTGGAAACCGTCAAGCGCGACGAACCGAAGGTCGGCCGCAACGACGACTGCCCTTGCGGCAGCGGCAAGAAGTACAAGAAGTGCCACGGCGCCGAACAGGGCGAATAACCGGCGCCCTGTTTCTAAAGTAAAATTTAGGCATCATTGTTCAGGATGCCTATGTTTTCCCTCCCCTTCAAGCTGCCCACCACGGCCACCGCGCCGTTCTGTCCTTCCGAAGTAGCCGGCACCGTCGCGGTGCCCGAGGGCGATCCGTTCTGGAAAAAAATCATCCGCTTCGCCGGACCGGGCCTGCTGGTCTCGGTCGGCTATATGGACCCGGGCAACTGGGCCACGGCGATCCAGGGCGGCTCGCAGTTTGGCTATCAGCTGCTGTTCGTGGTGGTGCTGTCCAGCCTGGCGGCGATTGTGCTGCAGTGCCTGAGCATGCGACTGGGGATTGTCACCGGCAAGGATCTGGCGGTGCATTGCCGCGAGCAGTATTCGCCGGCGGTCGGCAAGACCTTGTGGGGCTTCGCCGAGATTTCCATCATCGCCTGCGACCTGGCCGAAGTGCTGGGCTGCGCGCTGGCGTTCAAGCTGCTGCTGGGCGTGTCGCTGCCGGTCGGCGTGGCGCTGACCGCGCTCGATACGCTGATCATTCTCGGCCTGAAGGGCAAAGGCTTTCGCCAGGTCGAGGCCATCGTGCTGGGGCTGATCCTGACGGTGGCGATCTGCCTGTTCGCCGAGCTGGTGTTCGTCAAGCCGGACTGGCATGCGGTCATGGCCGGCATGGTGCCGTCGCTCAGTGCGCTGTCGTCGCGCGAGCCGCTGTACCTGGCCATCGGCATCCTCGGCGCCACGGTGATGCCGCACAACCTCTACCTGCATTCGTCCGTGGTGCAGACGCGCGTGGTCGGCAAGAACGACAGCGCCAAGCAGCAGGCCATCGGCCTGTCGCGCATCGATACCGTGGTGTCGCTGCTGCTGGCTTTGTTGATCAACGGCGCGATTCTGGTGCTGGCGGCCGCCGCCTTCTACCAGCCCGGCAACGACCGCGTGCTGGATATCGACGACGCTTACCGCCTGCTGGAGCCGGTGGCCGGCACGGCGATGGCAGCGATTCTGTTCGGCCTGGCACTGCTGGCGTCCGGCCAGAGTTCGACCTTCACCGGCACCATCGCCGGCCAGGTGATCATGGAAGGCTTCCTGAAGATGAGGATCCCGTGCTGGCAGCGGCGCGCCATCACGCGCGGGCTGGCGCTGATACCGGCGATGATCGGCGTGATCGTGCTGGGCGAGCATTCGGTGGGCAAGCTGCTGGTGCTGAGCCAGGTGGTGCTAAGCATGCAGCTGCCGTTCGCCATGTATCCGCTGGTGAGCTTGACGTCGCAGCGCCGCATCATGGGCAACTTCGTCAACGCCTGGTGGACCACGGTACTGTCGTGGTTCCTGTTTGCCGTGATCTCCGCCGCCAACGCCTGGCTGGTGTGGCAGGCGTTCGCCTGATACCTTACATGAGCAAGGCGGCGGAAATCAGTATGTTATGGACTGTGTGCGTGGTGAGCGTCGCGGTGAACGCCACCGATTTGGCGTAGCGCCTGAACTGGTAATAAATCAACCCGAACGCCGTTCCTACAAACAGCATCCTGGCCACATGCGCCACGGATGGCAAATGCATCAGCGCGAAGACGAGCGTGCTGGCCCCAATCGCCAGCCACTTTTTCTGGCCGAACCGAAAAATAACCGCCTCCACCACCGCCATCTGGGACAGCAAGGTCTCCAGCGCCGGCCCGATGAAGATGGCGCCGACGATATAAACAGCCAACTCGCCGCCGCTGGGCGGCGGCTCAGAGGCAACAAAAAGCTTCAAATAATCGAGCCCGGCCTCGATGACCGTCGAACCAAGGGCGGTGAGCACGCCGAATGCGCATCCGTACAATACCGCGGTGGTTTTTTTCATCAAGGTGGCGAGGCAGATTATGGATTTGTGTCAATGCATTGAAACAGATTCGGCAATATAACAGAAGCTCCGCCGTCCAAAAGGAGCTGCCGTGCGATACCTATGCCTGCTGGCCGCCAGCCTGTACCTGCCGATCGCCGGCGCGGCGGCGGTGATCTTTGATTGCCCGCGGGTGATCGATATCGAACAGACTTCCCGCACTGTCGACCAGACCTGGCAACTGGTGGCCGACAGCGATCTGCCGCCGGCGTCGCTGGCGACCATCGCGGTGTACACGCAGCATCCCAGCGACGGCGGCAACCTGGTTCCCGACCACATCGAAAAGTTCGACCAGAGCCAGGTCACCACCTGGCGCCTGCCGCCCGACTCGGCGCCGTACTGGATGGCCTGCGTCTACACGCAATCGCGCATCCTGCTGGCCAAGCCGATCCCGGCCGACGCCATGCAATGCCGTCTGACCGAATCGCTGCACGCGCAACAGGCCAGCGGCGTGATCGCCTTCGTCTGCGAATGACGCCGGTCACATGGCGCCACCCTGCACACTGGCGGCCAGCGCGTTCATGGCCGTCATCTCGGCATCGGTCAGCCGGATGGCTGCCGCCGCCAGGTTCTCAGCAAGCCGGCTGCGGCGGCGCGTGCCGGGAATCGGCACCACGCGCACCTGCAACGCGGCAGCCCGTGTATAGAGCCACGCCAGCGCCATCTGCGCCGCAGTGATACCGCGCGCGGCGGCAAGACGTTCCACCTGCCCGGCCAGCCGCACATTGGCGGCGCGATTCTCCGGCTGGAAGCGCGGAAAGTGATTGCGCGCGTCGTCCGCTCCCAACTCGCCGGCAAAGGCCTTGCCGGTCAACAGCCCTCGGCCCAGCGGCGCAAAAGGCACGATGACAGTGCCGCCCTCCCTCGCCGCATCCAGCACGCCGTCTTCAATCCGCCGGCTGAACACCGACCACTCCGACTGCAAGGCGCCGATCGGATGCACCGCCTGCGCCGCGCGCAACTCCCCGGCGCTCACCTCGCACAAGCCCAGCGACTTCACCTTGCCGGCCTTGACCAGATCCGCCATCGCCCCAACCGCGTCTTCGATCGGCACATCCGGCTGGCGGCGGTGCATGTAATACAGATCGATGACCTCCACATCCAGTCGCCGAAGCGAGCGCTCCACCGCCTCACGAATGTACGCAGGCCGGTTGTCCAGGCTCCAGTCATCCGGATTGCCAGCCGTGCGCGTGTAGCCGAACTTGGTGGCGATCACCACCTGCTCGCGGTGCGCGCGCACAAACGGCGCCAGAAACGTCTCGTTGGCGCCCAGGCCGTACATATCGGCCGTATCGAACATGCGCACGCCGCCGGCCAGCGCCAGTTCCAGCGTGGCGCGCGCTTCGGCCGTATCGGTGTCGCCGTAAAACTCGCTCATGCCCATGCATCCCAGGCCCTGCACGCCCCAATCGATCTCATTCATAGACTTCTCCTTGAAAGTCCATGTTATAACTGCGGAGTTAAGTCCATAGTCAAGAGTTTCCCATGCTGATATCCGAATTTGCCCGCGCCGCCGGCCTGTCGGTCGACACCGTCCGCTTCTACATCGACAAAGGCCTGCTCAAGCCCACGCGCAGCGCCAAGGGCGGCTCGCGGCCGTACCAGATGTTCAACGACACCGACCTGACCACCGCGCGCATGATCCGCCTGCAGCAATCGCTCGGCTACTCGCTGGCGGAGATTGCCGCGCTGAACAAGGAATACCGCAGCGGCGCCAGTTCCGCCGCGCGCACCGCCGCCGCGCTGCGCAAGCAGATCGCCCGGCTGGACGACAAGAAGCAAAACATCGACGCCGCCCTCGCCTTCCTGCGCGCCAAGCTACAATGGGTGGAAGATGGCAAGCCCAGCGATGCGCCCCACCTTGAAGACTATTACTGCTAGAAGTTTGTGACCATGTTAAGAAAGCAAAAAACCCTGCCGCCGCGCGTGCTGGCGGAGGAAACGCCGGAGCAGGCCGCCGCCAACAGGCTGGCGCGCGAGCAGCGCGATGCGCAGGTGCGCGGCGTCAGCTCGGTGCAGGCCATGCGCGACGCTATCCGCCAGGCCTCGCGCCGGCTGCCGGCGATTACCGAAGTGCCACGCGTCGCCAGGCTGACGCCCGCAGACTTCCGCGCCCGCGCCGCCGAAGGCCTGCCGTTCCTGATCGAAGGCATCGTCGGCCGCTGGCCACTGGCGAAGGAATCGCCGGACATCCTGCGCGAACGCCACGGCCACATGCCGGTGCGCGCCCGCGTCGGCGATTACATCAACACCGCCTTCGCGCCGGACCGCGCGATGCAGGACATGTCGATGCGCGACTACTTGGAACTGGCCGACCGCACCGAGGGCCTGCCGCCCTACCTTGGCAACCTGGAACTGCGCGAGTTGAACAGCATGTGCCACTGGCCCACCTATTTCGACAAGATGGGGCCGCCGCGCTTCTGGATCGGCCCGGCCGGCACGGTGACGCCGCTGCATTGCGACTACGACGACAATGTGTTCGCCCAGATCTGGGGCAGCAAGCGGATTTTCCTGTCGCCGGCCCACCATGATGAATTCCTGTATCCGAAGGAAGCCAACGCCATCCTGTTCGGCTCGCCCTTCGATCCGGAGGCGCCGGATTACCAGCGATTCCCGCTGGCGCGCCAGGCCGCCATGATCGAGGTCATCGTCCAGCCGGGCGACATGCTGTATGTGCCGGCCGGCTGGTATCACCAGGTGCGCGCGCTGACCTTCTCGCTGTCGTCCAACCGCTGGGCGCGCGCGGTGCCGCTGGCGTTGCAAGGCGATCCGGCGATCCTGCCCGCGTCACTTCTTTAGCGCGTCGATCAGTTCCTTGACGTCGGCCAGCAGCGCATCGATGCATCCATGGCTGGAGGAAAAATGGCGGTTGGCCAGCGTGACCACCTGCGTGCGCGCATCGATCCACAGCTCGCCGCTTTCGCTTTGCACGGTGAGCGAGGCGTGCGCGGTGGCGGTATAGCGTTGCTCGCTGCAGATGCAATGGATGACGATATCCCAGCCCAGGTACTCGGTAGTGAAGATAGCGTCCAAAGGCGTCCCCCGGCCATTATGGTTGCGGATCGGCGACGAACAGCTCGACCTGGTCCAGCACCGGCGCCAGCCAGTGCAGCGGTCCGGCCAACGTGGCCACCAGCGTGGTGTGGCGCACCTTGTCGTAATAGAGTTCCTGCACCGGCACCTGTTGCGCGCGCAGCGCGGCGGCCAGCCCGCCGGTGTTGCGCGCCGGGTCGACCAGATCGTCCTTGCGCGCGGCGATCAGCAAGGCCGCCGGCGCCGCCGCGCTGACGTGGTTGATCGGCTGCGAGGCGGGCGGCGTGTCCGGGAAGTGGAACACCGGCCTGGTGGTCGGATTTTCGATCGGCAGGAAGTCATACGGACCGGCCAGGCCGATCCAGCCGCGCAGGTCGGCCGGCGACAGCCCCTGCGCCGCCAGCCAGCGGCCGTCGAGCGCGATCATGGCGGCGTTGTAGGCGCCGGCGCTGTGGCCCATCACGTACAGCCGGGCCGGATCGCCGCCGTAGCGGCGCGCCTCACGCCGGGCCCAGGCCACCGCCTGCGCCGCGTCATTCAGGAAATCGGGATAGCGCACTTCGGGATACAGCCGGTAATCGGCAATCACGGCGACGATGCCGCGCGACGCCAGCGCCCGGCCGACAAAGGCATAGTCGGCGCGCTCGCCGGCCACCCAGTTGCCGCCGTAGAAGAACACCACCACCGGCGCCTGCCCGTGGGCGTCGCGCGGACGATAGACGTCGAGCTTGCGGCGCGGACCGTCGCCATAGGCCAGGTCCGCCGTGCGTTCGGCGCCGCCGGCCGGCGTCAGCGCGTTCAGCGCCGTCAGCGGCGAACAGGCGGCCAGCGCCAGCAGCAACAGCGGTACGCTTACCGCCAGCAGGAGAGTCGGACGTGTCATGCCCGCCACTCTAGCCCGCCTGCGCGGCGCGCACCGTGCGCCACAGCACGGCCAAAAAAAACGCCGGCTGGGCCGGCGCGGGAGGCATTACAGCTTGATGAAGTGCTCGCGGTAGTACTTCAGCTCCTCGATCGACTCGACAATGTCGGCCAGCGCGGTGTGCATCTGGGCCTTTTTGAAGCCGCTGACCATTTCCGGCTTCCAGCGCTTGCCCAGCTCTTTCAGCGTCGACACATCGATATTCCGGTAGTGGAAATAGGCTTCCAGCTTCGGCATGTAGCGCACCATGAAGCGGCGGTCCTGGCCGATGGTGTTGCCGCACATCGGCGCCTTGCCCTTCGGTACCCACAGCTTCATGAACTTGATCAGTTCTTCCTCGGCCTGCGCCTCGGTCACGGTCGACGCCTTGACGCGGTCGATCAGGCCCGAGCGGCCGTGCGTGCCCTTGTTCCAGTTGTCCATCTTGTCCAGCGTTTCGTCCGACTGGTGGATGGCGAACACCGGGCCTTCGGCCAGCACGTTCAGGTGCATGTCGGTGACCACGATCGCCACTTCGATGATGCGGTCGGTGTCCGGCTCCAGGCCGGTCATTTCCATATCGACCCACACCAGGTTGAATTCGTTCTGGCGCGGCGCGGCGGGAACTGCGGAACCTTCTGGCAAATCAGTAGCTTGTGACATAATTCTCTTCTCTTGGCTAAATTAATCCGAATCCGCCATTTTCTCACAGGCATAGAATGTATTCACTCGCGTTTTCGATTTTGTTCGTATCTTTCATCATTTTGACGCTGCTGGTCCGCTTTTGGCTGGCGTCGCGTCAACTCCGTCATGTGCTGGCGCACCGCAGCGCCGTGCCGGCGGAATTTGCCGAAAAGATACCGCTGGCCGCGCACCAGAAAGCCGCCGACTACACCATCGCGCGCACCCAGTACGGCCTGCTGACGCTGCTGGTGAACACGGCCGTGCTGGTCGGCTTCACGCTGCTGGGCGGCCTGCAATGGCTGTCGCTGCAGATTTTCCAGCTCACCGGCCCCGGCATGACCTATCAGCTGGCGCTGCTGGCAGCCTTCGCCGCCATTTCCGGCGCCATCGACCTGCCGTTCGACTACTACAAGCAATTCAGCCTGGAGCAACGTTTCGGTTTTAACAAGATGACCAAGGGCCTGTTCTTCGGCGACATGATCAAAGGCGCGCTGCTGGGCGCGGCCATCGGCCTGCCGCTGGCGTGGCTGGTGCTGACCCTGATGAACCAGGCCGGCAACCTGTGGTGGCTGTACACCTGGGTGGTGTGGAGCGGCTTCCAGCTGCTGATGATGGTGCTGTACCCGACCGTGATCGCACCGATGTTCAACAAGTTCACGCCGCTGGAAGACCAGTCGCTGAAATCCCGCATCGAAGGCCTGATGCAGCGCGTCGGCTTCGCCTCCAAGGGCCTGTTCGTGATGGACGGCTCCAAGCGCAGCGCCCACGGCAACGCCTACTTCTCCGGCTTCGGCGCCAACAAGCGCATCGTCTTCTTCGACACGCTGCTGGCGCGCCTGCAGCCGCAGGAAATCGAGGCGGTGCTGGCGCACGAGCTGGGCCATTTCAAGCTCAAGCACATCATCAAGCGCATCGGCATGATGTTCGCCATCTCGCTGGGCTTCCTGGCCCTGCTCGGCTACCTGAAGACCCAGCCATGGTTCTACGACGGCCTGGGCGTCAACCCGGTACTGCTGCCGGGCCAGGGCAACGACGCCATGGCGCTGCTGCTGTTCATGCTGGTGCTGCCGGTGTTCACCTTCCTGTTCGCTCCGCTGACCTCGCTGGGCTCGCGCAAGCATGAATTCGAGGCGGACGCCTTCGCCGCCCAGCACACCGACGCCCGCGACCTGGTGTCGGCGCTGGTCAAGATGTATGAGGACAATGCCTCGACCCTGACGCCCGACCCGCTGCACTCGGCCTTCTACGACTCGCATCCGCCGGCCAGCGTGCGCATCCGCCAACTGACGCTGGCGGCCTCATGATCGCCACCCGCGCCGACCTGCTGGCCGCCCGCTGCCGTCCGCGCAAGGACGCGCTGGAGGCCGGCGAGGCCGCGCGCCTGCTGGCGCTGTTGCCGGACTGGGCGATCGACAACGGCCGCCTGGTCCGCAGTTTCACGTTCAGGAATTATCATCGCACCATGGCCTTCGTCAACGCCCTGGCATACGTAAGCCACAATGAAGACCACCACCCCGAAATGACCGTCACTTACAACACCTGCGTCGTGCACTACGACACCCACTCCGCCCACGGCCTGACCGACAACGATTTCATCTGCGCCGCCAGGGCGGACGCGCTGTACCAGCAAGCGGCGGTGCCGGCATGAGCGGCGCAGCGGAACAGCGCAGCGCCGTCATCATCGCCGCCCACGGCCGCCACTACCTGGCCGAAGCGGACGGCGTCAAGCTGCAATGCGTCACGCGCGGCAAGAAGACCAATGTGGCGGTGGGCGACTTCGTGCGCATCACCATGACCTCGCCCGACCAGGGCGTGATCGACAAGATCGAGGAACGCAAGACCCTGCTGTACCGCTCGGACCAGTACAAGTCCAAGCTGCTGGCGGCCAACCTGACGCAGCTGTTCATCGTGGTCGCCACCGAGCCGGGCTTCACCGACGACCTGGTGTCGCGCTCGCTGGTGGCGGCCGAAGCGGCCGGCATCAAGGCCCACCTGATCCTCAACAAGACCGACGTCGCCGCCGCCCTGCCGCGCGCGCGCGAACGGGTGCAACTGTACGCCAGCCTGGGCTATCCGGTGCACGAGGTGTCGGCCACCGCCGAGCCGGAACACGCGGTCGCCACGCTGCGGCCGCTGCTGGCGGGCCAGTCGTCGATCCTGATCGGCCAGTCCGGCATGGGCAAGTCGTCGCTGATCAACCTGCTGGTGCCGGACGCCGACATCGCCGTGCGCGAAATCTCCGCCGCGCTCGACACCGGCAAGCACACCACCACCTTCACCCGGCTGTACACGCTGCCGGACCTGGGACCGGAATCGTCGATCATCGATTCGCCGGGTTTCCAGGAGTTCGGCCTCTACCATCTGACCGAGGGCATGCTGGAGCGCGCCTTTGTAGAATTCGAGCCTTACCTCGGCCACTGCAAGTTCTACAACTGCCGCCACCTGATCGAGCCGCAATGCGCGATACTGGCTGCCGTCGAAGAAGGCAAGATCGCCAGGATGCGCCACACCCTGTACGGACAGCTCTTGCACGAATCGTCACAAACACTGTATTAAAAGCAAGGCATTTGTGTCTATAATGCCTAAGAGCAAGTCTCCTGGGGAATGTGATGGACATGTTTGCGCTGGACGACGCGTTAGCCGAATGGGAGGCCGCCCTGCCCTCCCGGCGCGGTGCTGCGCGCCTGCCCTTGCTGCTGCCGCTGGCCTGGCATCTGCGCCAGCGCGACACCGGCCGCGCGCTGCAACTGGCGGACGAAGCCGAAGCGCTGCTGCCGGCCGCCGCCCTCTCCCCTGACGACGCCGGCGCCGCCGCGGTGCGCCTGCAACTGGTGCGGGCGGAAGCCGCCTGGCTGTCCGGCCAGCTGCAGCCCGCCGACGCGCTGGCACTGCAGGC
>NZ_WKJL01000025.1 GCF_009674565.1 Duganella aquatilis | reverse complement strand
TGCCGACATTCGGACACGGCCTCAGCCGCGCGCGGCTGAGGCCGTGTCCGAATGTCGGCACTGACCCCGGTTTTCAGGTTTGAACGCTTTTCTGCGTTTGATATAGGCGGGAGTAGATGCCGTTCTGGGCCAGCAGCGCAGCGTGGCTGCCGGTTTCGGCGATGCGGCCGCGATCCAGCACCACGATGCGGTCGGCGTTTTCGATGGTCGACAGGCGGTGGGCGATGACCACCGTGGTGCGGCCTTTCATCAGTACTTCCAGGGCCTGCTGCACCAGCCGCTCGGATTCGGTATCCAGCGCGCTGGTCGCTTCGTCCAGGATCAGGATCGGCGCATTCTTGTACAGCGCGCGGGCGATCGCCAGGCGCTGGCGCTGGCCGCCCGACAGGCGCAGGCCGTTCTCGCCGACCGGCGAGTTGTAGCCTTCCGGCTGGCGCACGATGAATTCATGCGCATGGGCGGCGCGCGCCGCCGCTTCCACGCGCTCCATCGACGGCGCCGGATCACCATAAGCGATGTTGGCCGCCAGCGTGTCGTTGAACAGCACTACGTCCTGCGACACCAGCGCGATCTGCTGGCGCAGCGAGGCCAGGGTGTAGTCGCGCAGGTCGGCGCCATCGAGCTCGATGCTGCCGCTGCTGACGTCATAGAAGCGCGGCAGCAGGCCGGCCAGCGTGGTCTTGCCGCTGCCCGAGCTGCCCACCAGCGCGATCGTTTCGCCAGCGGCGATGTCGAGCGACACATGGTCCAGCGCCGGCCGCGCATCCGGGTCCAAAGGCGTGCCGTCGGCGCCGCGATAGTGGAAGCTGACGTCGCGCACCGACAGGCGGCCCTCGGCGCGGGCGATGGTTTTCTGGCCCTGGTCGGCCTCCGACTCCAGGTCGATCAGGCCGAACACCGATTCCGCCGCCGCCAGGCCGCGCTGCATCGGCTCGTTAATCTTGGTCAGGTTCTTGATCGGCGACTGCATCGCCATCAGGGCGGTCAGGAAGGCGACGAAGCCGCCGGCCGACAGCGCGCCGGCCTGGGCGCGGATCAGCGCGAAATAAATCACCGACGACAGCGTGATCCCGATCAGCAGCATGATCAGGCCGGAGTTAAAGGCCGAGGTGGCGGCATGCTTGACCGCCAGCTGGCGGTTCAGTTTGACCACCTTGCCAAAGCGGTCGTGCTCATACTGCTGGCCGCCGAAAATCTTCACCACGCGCTGGCCGCTGATGCTCTCGTCGAGCACATTGGTCAGGTCGCCCATCGCGGCCTGGGCGCTGTTGCTGAGCGCGCGCATGCGGCGGCCGGCGAACACCACCACCGTCGCCACCAGCGGCAGCAGGCCGAGGCAAAACACCGCCAGCTGCCAGTCCACCACGAACAGGGTAATCAGGTAGCCGGTGGTGGCCACCGAGTCGCGCACCGCGACGTTGACCACGGTCAGGCCGGCCTGCGCCACCTGGGCGGCGTCGAAGGCCACCCGCGACAGCGTGGTGCCGGTCGACGACTGGTCGAAATAGCCGTTCGGCAGCCGCATGATGCGGGCAAACATGGTTTCGCGCAGATTGGCCTGGACCCGGCTGTTGAGCCAGGCCGCGCCGTATTCGCCGGCAAAGCTGGACACCATGCGCAGCAGGGCCAGCGCGAAGATCACGGCGGGAATGGTCCACAGTGCGGCCCGCGACGGATCGCGCGGCAGCAAATCGCCCAGCGCCTGCTTCATGGCCGCCATCATGCCGGTCGACGGCGTCTTGATCACGCCCAGCGCGTTGGCCGGTGTCAGCGCGTCGACCACATTTTGCAGCTGGCCCAGCAGCAGCACGTCGGTGGCCGCGGCCACCGCGACCGCCAGCAGCGTGACGAGCATGATTCCGCCGTAGGGCAGGAATTCCTTGATGAGGCGAAGGTAGAGTTGGCGGCTGGACACTGGCTATTCACGCTAAAGAAATACGGGAAGCCAGCATTGTACCCGTCCGGCCACTCGCCCAGCCCAGTTGTGCACGGTTCGGTTGACCAAAACGCAAACTTCGCTACACTCTGAATCTTGCTGCTGAATGGAGAACCCGATGCGCCCCACCTTTTTGACCGCCGCCGTGCTGGCTGCCTTCGCCCTGCCGGCCCATGCCGACACCATCATCGACCGCGCCAACGGCTACACGCTGACCGCCGCCGGCCAGTTGCAGCGTTTTACCTCGCTGGCCTTCGATGACCTGGGCCGCGTCATCGCGGTCGGCAGCGAGGCGGAAACGGCGGCCGCGCTGCCGCGCGCGGAGCACATCGACGTGCAGGGCAAGACCCTGCTGCCAGGGCTGATCGACGCCCACGGCCACGTGTTCGAACTGGGCGAAATCGCCTCCGGCGTGGAGCTCTACAGCCCCACCTCCCTCAACGGCGCGGTGAAGGCGGTGGCGGACTACGCCCGCGCGCACCCAAAAAACGCCTGGATCATCGGCTTCGGCTGGAACCAGGAGATCTGGAAACTGGGCCGCTTTCCCACCGCCGCCGAGCTGGATATGGTGGTGCGCGACCGTCCGGTGCTGCTGCACCGCGTCGACGGCCACGCCATCTGGGTCAACACCAAGGCGCTGGAGATGGCCGGCGTGACGCGCGAAACGGCCGATCCGGCCGGCGGCAAGATCGAACGCGACGCCAGCGGCAAGCCGACCGGCGTGCTGGTCGACGCGGCCATGGAACTGGTCAACAAGGTGGTGCCGCTGCCGACGCCGGCCGAGGCGCGCGCCACGCTGGATGTGGCGCTGGCGTCGCTGTCCAGGGTCGGCCTGACCAGCGTGCACGATGCCGGCATCAAGGTGGTGCAGGACGATATCTACCGCGACTACGCCGACCACGGCAAGCTGACCACCCGCGTCTACGCCATGATCGGCGACACCACGGCCGATTTCGACGAGCTGTCCAAGGACGGCCCGCTGAAGTCCTACGCCAACGACGTGTACGCGCTGGCGGCGGTCAAGCTGTATTCGGATGGCGCCCTGGGCAGCCGTGGCGCGGCGCTGCTGGCGCCTTATTCCGACATGCCGTCGACCAAGGGCCTGCTGTTCTATCCGGACGCGGAGATGCGCGCCAAGATGAGCAAGGCGATGAAGGCCGGCTATCAGGTCAACATCCACGCCATCGGCGATGCCGGCAACCACCAGATCCTGGACGCCTACGCGCAGCTGATCCCGCAGTACAAGAACGTCGAACTGCGCCACCGCATCGAGCATGCGCAGGTGGTGACGCTGGAGGATATCCCGCGCTTCAAACAGCTGGGCATCATCCCGTCGATGCAGCCGACCCACGCGACCTCGGACCAGAACATGGCAGAGCAGCGCGTCGGCCATGAGCGCATCAAGGGCGCCTATGCCTGGCGCACCTTCCTCGACCAGGGATCGAAGATCGCCTGCGGTTCCGACTTCCCGATCGAGTCGCCGAATCCGTTCGAGGGACTGCACGCGGCGGTCACGCGGCAGAACAACGCCAACGTGCCGGTGGGCGGCTGGTACAAGAACCAGGCGATGACCATGACCGAAGCGTTCCGCTGCTTCACCCTGGACGCGGCCTGGGCGGCGCACCAGGAAAACGTCATCGGTTCGCTGGAGCCGGGCAAGTGGGCCGACTTCATCGTGGTCGACCGCGACATCTTCAAAATTTCGCCTGAGCAACTGGGCAAGACGCAGGTGCTGCAAACCTGGATGGGCGGCAAGCGGGTGTATAAAAAATAGGCAACGCTATGGGTTGACTTGGTTGTCTATACAACCTATGCTGCGGTTATTCCATTGACCGCAGCAGGAGACTTCCCATGACCAGCCAATTCGACAGCGACCCACGTTACGACGCCAGCCGCGACATCCGCGCGCCGCGCGGCCCTGAGCGCACCTGCAAGAACTGGGGCGCGGAGGCGGCTTACCGCATGATCCAGAATAATCTGGACAAGGAAGTGGCGGAGAATCCGAAGCATCTGGTGGTCTACGGCGGCATCGGCCGCGCCGCCCGCAACTGGGAGTGCTACGACCAGATCCTGGCCTCGCTGCGCGAGCTGAAAGACAATCAAACCCTGCTGATCCAGTCCGGCAAGCCGGTCGGCGTGTTCCAGACCCACGAGGATGCGCCGCGCGTGCTGATCGCGAACTCCAACCTGGTGCCGAAGTGGGCCAACTGGGAACACTTCAATGAACTGGACCGCAAGGGCCTGTTCATGTACGGCCAGATGACGGCCGGTTCGTGGATCTACATCGGCACCCAGGGCATCGTGCAGGGCACCTTCGAAACCTTTGCCGAAGCGGGCCGCCAGCACTTCGGCGGCGACCTGAAAGGCCGCTGGGTGCTGACCGCGGGCCTGGGCGGCATGGGCGGCGCGCAGCCGCTGGCCGCCACCATGGCCGGTGCGGTGTCGCTGACCATTGAGTGCCAGCAGAGCAGCATCGACTTCCGCCTGCGCACCCGTTACCTGGACAAGCAGGCTGCGTCGATCGACGAGGCGCTGGAACTGATCAAGCTGCACAAGGCGAACGGCGACGCGATCTCCATCGGCCTGCTGGGCAACGCGGCCGACGTGCTGCCGGAGCTGGTGCGCCGCGCCAAGGCCGGCGGCATCGTGCCGGACGTGGTCACCGACCAGACCTCGGCGCATGACCTGATCAACGGCTACCTGCCGCAAGGCTGGAACGTGGCCGACTGGAAGGCGGCGCAGCAGGACGTGGCGCGCCATGCGGAACTGAAGGCCGCCGCCACCGCGTCGTGCGCGGTGCACGTGCAGGCGATGCTGGACTTCCAGGCGCTGGGCGCCAAGGTGGTCGACTACGGCAACAACATCCGCCAGGTGGCGTTCGATCACGGCGTGCAGAACGCCTTCGATTTCCCCGGCTTTGTGCCGGCCTATATCCGTCCGCAGTTCTGCGAAGGACGCGGACCGTTCCGCTGGGTGGCGCTGTCCGGTGACCCGGAAGACATCTACAAGACCGACGCCAAGATCAAGGAACTGTTCCCGCACCACGCGCAGGTGCACCGCTGGCTGGACATGGCGCGCGAGCGCATCGCCTTCCAGGGCCTGCCGGCGCGTATCTGCTGGCTGGGACTGGGCGAGCGTCACATCGCCGGCCTGGCGTTCAACGAGATGGTGCGCAACGGCGAGCTGAAAGCGCCGGTCGTGATCGGCCGCGACCACCTGGACACCGGCTCGGTCGCCAGCCCTAACCGCGAAACCGAGGCGATGAAGGACGGCACCGATGCGGTCTCCGACTGGCCGCTGCTGAACGCGCTGCTGAACACCGCCGGCGGCGCCACCTGGGTGTCGCTGCACCACGGCGGCGGCGTCGGCATGGGATACTCGCAGCATTCCGGCGTGGTGATCGTTGCTGATGGCACCGACGCCGCCGCCAAGCGCCTGGCGCGCGTGCTGGTCAACGACAGCGGCTCGGGTGTGATGCGTCACGCCGATGCCGGCTACGAAACCGCCGTCGCCTGCGCCAAGCGCAATGGCCTCAACTTACCTATGGTCCTATAGGACGGGAGGGCGCCCCTGCATGGGCGCCCCGTTCCGCAGGCGGGCGGCAGGCCGCCCGAATTCCCTGCTCCACCAATGATTAAATGAGCACCACTATGAATCTGACTCTCAAACCCGGCGCCATGACGCTGTCCGAACTGCGCGCCGTGTGGACCGCCGCCGCGCCGCTGACGCTGGCCGCCGAAGCCTTTCCGGTGATCGAAGCCGCCGCCGCCGCCGTGCAGGCCATCGTTGCCAAGGGCGACGCCGCCTACGGCATCAACACCGGTTTCGGCCTGCTGGCCAAGACCCGCATCCCGGACGAAAAGCTGGAACAGCTGCAGCGCAACCTGATCCTGTCGCACTCGGTGGGCACGGGCGAACTGATGTCGGACGCCGTCTGCCGCCTGATCCTGCTGATGAAAATCGGCAGCCTGGCGCGCGGCTACTCGGGCGTGCGTCCGCTGATCGTCAACACGCTGATCGCGCTGTACAACGCCGGCATCATGCCGGCCATTCCGGCCAAGGGTTCGGTCGGCGCTTCGGGCGACCTGGCGCCGCTGTCGCACATGACGCTGGCCATGCTGGGCGTGGGCCAGGTGCGCGTCAACGGCGTGCTGATGGATGCTGTGGATGCGCTGAAGGCCGCCAACATCGAGCCGGTGGTGCTGGCCGCGAAGGAAGGCCTGGCGCTGATCAACGGCACCCAGGTGTCGACCGCGCTGGCGCTGCATGGCCTGTTCATGGCCGAGCGCCTGCTGGAAGCGGGCATGGTGTCCGGCGCGCTGTCGCTGGATGCGGCCAAGGGTTCCGATTCGCCGTTCGACGCGCGCGTGCATGAAGTGCGCGGCCAGCCGGGCCAGATCGCCGCTGCTGCCATCTACCGCAAGCTGGTGTCGGACAGCGCAATCCGCGCCTCGCACCTGGTGGGCGACGAGCGCGTGCAGGATCCTTACTGCCTGCGCTGCCAGCCGCAGGTGATGGGCGCCTGCTGGGACATCATCAACAACGCCGCGCGCACGCTGCTGATCGAAGCCAATGCGGTTACCGACAATCCGCTGCTGTTCAAGGACGGCGAGCTGTCGGTGGTGGTTTCGGGCGGTAACTTCCACGCCGAGCCGGTGGCGTTTGCCGCCGATACGCTGGCGCTGGCCATCGCGGAAATCGGCTCGATCTCCGAGCGTCGCGTGTCGCTGCTGATCGACGCTACCTTGTCCGGCCTGCCGCCGTTCCTGGTGCGCGATCCGGGCGTGAATTCGGGCTTCATGATCGCCCACGTGACCGCCGCCGCGCTGGCGTCGGAGAACAAGTCGCTGGCGCATCCTGGCAGCGTGGACACCATTCCGACCTCCGCCAACCAGGAAGACCATGTCAGCATGGCGACTTACGCGGCGCGCCGCCTGGACGATATGGCGCAGAATACGGCTGTCATCATCGGCATCGAGTTGCTGGCGGCGGCGCAGGGCATCGATTTCCACCGCCCGCTGAAAACTTCGCCGCATCTGGAGCACGTGCATGAGCAGTTGCGCCAGAAGGTGCCGTTCTACGAGGAAGACCGCTTCTTCGCGCCGGACATCGAAGCAGCCAAGGGCATGGTGATGCGCGGCGAGTTGAGCGCCTCGTGCAAGGAGCTGTTCACGTCTCTGCATCCGTAAGGAGTAGCGCATGGATTATCAGTTCAAAGCAGGCAGTATTCCCTTGCTGGTGTCCATGCCGCACGTGGGCACCGATATTCCCGACGACGTGCTGGCGGCGATGACGCCGGCAGCCGTCGACAAGCAGGACACCGACTGGCATCTGGTGCGTCTTTATGAGTTCCTTGGCGAGATGGGCGCGTCGGTGCTGTCAGCGCGCTGGTCGCGTTATGTGATCGACTTGAACCGGCCGCCGGAAAATACCAATCTGTATCCGGGGCAGGACACCACCGGCCTGTGCCCGGTCGACACCTTCCACCGCGAGCCGCTGTACCGCGAAGGCCGCACGCCGGACGAGGCGGAGGTCAAACGCCGCCTGCAGGCGTACTGGAAGCCGTATCACGATCAACTGCGCTCCGAACTGGATCGCCTGCTGGCGCTGCACGGCCGGGTGGTGCTGTGGGATGCGCATTCGATCGCTTCGGTGGTGCCGCGCTTCTTCGATGGCAAGCTGCCTGACCTGAACTTCGGCACCGCCGACGGCAAGAGCTGCGCTGCTGGCCTGAGCGATGCCATCGTCGCGCGTGCGCAGGGCGGCGACTACACCATTGCCGTCAATGGCCGCTTCAAGGGGGGGCATATCACGCGTTTCTACGGCGAGCCGGCGCGCGGCGTGCATGCGATCCAGCTGGAGATGTGCCAATCGACGTATATGGATGAAGAGGCGCCGTATGGCTACCGCGCCGACCTGTCCGCGCAGGTGCAGCAGCCGCTGCGCGCGATGATGCAGGCGGCCGCCGACTGGGTGCGCGCATGAGCAAGCTGTTTGCGCGCCACGCCTTGCTGCCGGATGGCTGGGCCGGCGATGTGCTGATCGAGTGGGACGCCAGCGGCGCCATCACGGCGGTGATGCCCGGCGCGGCTGGCGAAGGCGTGGAGCGCGTCGAATATGCGCTGCCCGGCATGATCAACCTGCATTCCCACAGCTTCCAGCGCGCGCTGGGCGGCCGCACGGAAAAGGCGGGCGACAGCAAGGACAGCTTCTGGACCTGGCGCGAGCTGATGTACCGCTTTGCGCGCAATATCACGCCCGAGCATATCGAAGCCATCGCCGCGCAGCTGTTCAGTGAATGCCTGCGCCATGGCTACACCTCGCTGTGCGAGTTCCATTATGTGCAGAGGGCGCCGGATGGCGCCATGTATGCGCGGCCGGCGGAAACGGCGGAGCGCGTCATTGCCGCCGCACGGTTGGCTGGAATCGGCATGACCATGCTGCCGGTGTTGTATAGTTATTCTGGCTTTGGCGAAAAGGCGCTGAAACCGGAGCAGCAGCGTTTCAAAACCGATGCGCAGGATGTGTTGCGGATCGTCGATGCGCTGGAACCGTTGCGCGATGCGCAGGTGGAAGTCGGCGTGGCGCCGCATTCGCTGCGTGCGGCCTCGGTGGCGCAGATCCAGGACGTGCTGGCGACGCTGCCGAAGGCGCGTCCGGTGCACATCCACATCGCCGAGCAGCAGGCGGAGGTGCAGCAATCGCTGGACTGGAGCGGGCGCCGCCCGGTGCAGTGGCTGCTGGAGAATATGGATGTGGACCAGCGCTGGTGCCTGATCCACGCCACACATCTGGACGATGAGGAAGTCGGCGGCATCGCCCGCAGCGGTGCAGTGGCGGGCCTGTGCCCGACCACGGAAGCGAATCTCGGCGACGGCCTGTTCCCGCTGGAGCGCTTCCTGACGCAGGGCGGCCGCTTCGGCATCGGCAGCGACAGCCATGTGTCGCAAAGCGCGGTGGAGGAGCTGCGCTGGCTGGAGTACGGACAGCGCTTGCAGCACCAGCGCCGCAATATCGCCGTGTCGGACAGCGAGCGCCATGTCGGCGACTTCCTGTGGCAGGGCGCCTTGCAGGGCGGTGCGCTGGCGGCGGGACGGCCGGTGGGTGCGCTGGCGCCGGGCCATCGCGCCGACGTGGTCGTGCTGGATGACGATCACCCGAATATGTTTGGGTTGGCGCTGGACGAGGTGCTCGGCAGCTTTGTCTTCAGCGGCAACGACAATCTGGTCAAGGACGTCATGGTCGGCGGCCAGTGGGTAGTGCGCAATCAGCAGCACGTGGCGCAGCAGGCGATCGCTGCGCGCTTCAAGCAGACCTTGGCCGAACTGAGGGAGTTCCGATGACCCAGCTGATCCAGTATGCAAACCTGCGTTCCGCGCCGTGGAAAAACGGCGGCGGCTGCACCACCGAAATCGCCGTCTCGCCAGCCGGCGCCACGTTCGATGAATTCGCGTGGCGCGTGAGCCTGGCCACCATTTCGCAGGACGGCCCGTTCTCTTCCTTCCCCGGCATCGACCGTTCGCTGGCGCTGGTTGATGGCGACGGCGTGCTGCTGGACTTCGGCGACGAGCGCTTTGTGCTCAGTCCCAGCGAGCCGTTGATCGAGTTCGCCGGCGAGGATGCGGTGCACGCCACCGTCACCGGCCAGCACACCACCGACTTCAACGTGATGACGCGGCGCGGCCTGTGCCGCCACCGGCTGGAACTGCTGGCGGTGACGGGCAAGGAAGCGCTCAAGCGCCGTAGCGGCACCACGCTGCTGTTCCTGGCCGACGGCGAGAGCCTGACCCTGAGCAGCTCACGCGAACGCATCGCCATGGTCCGCTACGACACGTTGGTGCTGCAGGCGGACGACGACTGGACGCTGGAAGCGCAGCAGGCCACCGTGCTGGTGGTCGACATCATCAATCAATAAAACGAAGGTTGCGGTATGTGGGATGTGTTGTTTACCAACGTGCATCTGGCCACGATGGCCGATGGCGCTCATGGCAGCTATGGCGAGGTGCGCGACGCCGCCATCGCCGTCAAGGACGGCCGCATCGCGTGGCTGGGTCCACAGGCGGAAATGCCGAAGGGCCAGCAGGCCGTCACCGTGCACGATGGCGGCGGCAGCTGGCTGACGCCGGGATTGATCGACTGCCACACCCACATCGTCCACGCCGGCAACCGCAGCAATGAATTCGAGGCCCGCCTGAACGGCGCCACCTATGAAGACATCGCCCGCGCCGGCGGCGGCATCATGTCCACCGTGCGCGCCACGCGCGCCGCATCAGAAGAGGAACTGCTCCGTCAAAGCCTGCCGCGTGTGCGCAGCCTGCTGGCGGAAGGCGTGACCACCATCGAGATCAAATCCGGCTATGGCCTGACGCTGGAGTCGGAAGCGAAGATGCTGAAGGTGGCGCGCCGCATCGGCCGCGAGCTACCCGTGCGCGTAGTCACCACCTTCCTCGGCGCGCACGCGCTGCCGCCGGAGTTTGCCGGTCGCGCCGACGATTATGTCGATGAAGTCTGCAAGATGATCGCGCCGCTGGCGGCAGAAGGGCTGGTCGATGCGGTGGATGCATTCTGCGAGCGCATCGGCTTTTCGTACGCGCAGACGGAGCGCGTGTTCCAGGCCGCGCAGGCGCAAGGCTTGCCGGTCAAGCTGCATGCGGAACAGCTGTCCGACCAGCGCGGCGCAGAGCTGACGGCGCGCTATAAAGGCCTGTCGGCCGATCACTTGGAACATCTGACGGCGGACGGCGTGCAGGCCATGGCCGCCGCCGGCACGGTGGCGGTGCTGCTGCCCGGCGCCTACTACTTCCTGCGCGACACCACGCCGCCACCGGTGGCGGCCCTGCGCGAAGCGGGCGTATTGATGGCGATCGCCACCGACTGCAATCCCGGCACCTCGCCGATGACGTCTTTGCTGCTGGCGCTGAACATGGCCTGCACGCTGTGGCGTCTGACGCCGCAGGAAGCGCTGGCCGGCGTGACGTTGAACGCGGCGCGCGCGCTTGGCCTGTACACCGAAATCGGCAGCCTGGAGGTCGGCAAGCGCGCCGACTTCGCGCTGTGGCGGATCGCCCGTCCGGCCGACCTGTCGTACGCCATCGGCCTCAATCCCTGCCGTGGTGTCGTCAACGCAGGCATGTTGCGCTCTCCGGCCATGTAAAAAGCTGCTCGCTGGGTTGTGCTTTCGGTTACATTAATCGGATGTCATCCAACGAAGCAGGATATCCATGTTCGTCTTGAATTCCGTACGTGTCGCCGTGCTGGCGGCGCTGAGTGCCCAGGCCCTGGCGCAAGAGCCAACACCGCCCGTTCCCCATGCGCCGGAGGTGCCGGTGGTGGCGACCACGCCGCTGCAACCGGCCGCCACGCCGACGCCGGCGATTGTGTTGCCGACCGCTGCGCCACGGCCGTTTGTCGAAGTGGTGCGCGGCGCCCAGCACGTGGCGGGCTTCCTGGGCCTGTACCAGAAAGAGGAAAAGGTGTGGATCGAGCTGCGACCCGACCAGTTCGACCAGCCGCTGTTCATGTCGGTGAATATGCCGAACGGGATCGGCGAACGTGGTATCTACGGCAGCCAGATGGGCATGAGCCAGGTGGTGGTGTTTCACCGCATCGGCAACCTGGTGCAGATGATCGCCAAGAACACCGACTTCGGCGCCAAGGGCGGCACGCCGCAGGCGCTGGCGGTGCAGCAGGCGTTCTCGGACAGCCTGCTGGCGATTGCGCCTGTCGCCAGCGGTCCGAATCCGCAATCGAAATCGATCCTGGTCGAGGCGAATGCGCTGCTGTTCGGCGATATCCCGTCGATGACCACCAAGCTGGAAACGGCATTCCGCATGCCGTATGTGATGGACGCGCGCAACAGCAGCTTCCTGACGATCCGCTCGGACGAATCGATGACCGGCTTGCAGGTCAACGCGCACTTCTTCGTGCCGCGCATTGCGGCGCGGCCGGCGGTGGTGCCGCCGGTGCCGCTGGCGCTGGCGACGCCGCCTACCACACTGCCGGATCCGCGCAGCATGTTCCTCGGCTTCTACTACAGCTTCATGCCGCTGCCGGCGCAGGCCATGCATGGCCGCCGCGCCGATGACCGCATCGGCCATTTCGTCAGCACCAGCCAGGATTATTCGGACGACGTGACGCCGACGACTGCCGTGCACCTGGTCGACCGCTGGCGGCTGGAGAAGCAGGACCCGGCGGCCGCGCTGTCGGAGCCGAAGCAGCCCATCGTCTACTGGATCGACGCCAACGTGCCGGAAAAATATCGTGAGTCGGTGAAGCAGGGCGTGCTGGCATGGAACGAGGCCTTCGAACGCATCGGCTTCAAGAACGCCATCGTGGTCAAGCAGCAGGCGGCGACGGATAAATTCGACACCATGGATGCGCGCCACGCGTCGATCCGCTGGTTTGTCGGCAGCGATGTCGGCTTCGCCATCGGGCCTAGCCAGGTCGATCCGCGCAGCGGCGAGATTCTGGATGCGGATATCGGCATGTCCGACGTGTTTGCGCGCGGTGCGCGGCGCATGGTGGGCGAGGACAGTTTCGACCTGTCGCCGCCGGCGACCGGCGAGGACCGTTGCGACTACATGGCGGAATCGGCGCAGGAGATGGGTTTCGCCATGGACGTGCTGGAAGCGCGCGGCGAGCTGGAAATGGGCAGCCCGGAAGCGGATGCGGTGGCGCAGGCGTATGTGAAGTCGGTCATCATGCACGAGGTGGGGCACACGCTGGGCCTGCGGCATAACTTCCGCTCGTCGACCATCTACACGCTGAAGCAGTTGCAGGATCCTGAGTTCACCAGGAAGAACGGCATGGCCGGATCGGTGATGGATTACACGCCGTTCAATCTGTCGCTGAAAGGCGAGAAGCAGGGCGAGTATGTGACGTCGGCGCTGGGCCCTTACGATTTCTGGGCCATCGAGTACGCCTACAAGCCGATCGAGGCGGCGCAGGAGAAGGAGGAACTGGCGAAGATCGCCGCACGCTCCAACGAGCCCTTGCTGGCCTTCGGCACCGACCAGGACGCGAACGGCTTCAATATGGACCCGGACGTGAATGTGTTCGACCTGGGCAGCGATCCGCTGGCGTACTTCCAGCGCCGCCTGACGATTTCGCGCGAGCTGTGGGACCGCATACAGCGCCGCACGCTCAAGCCGGGCGAGAGTTATGAAGTGCTGCGCCGCAGTTTCGATTACGGCTTCCAGCAGTTCGCGCGCACATTGCCGGTGGTGGTGAAGTACGTGGGCGGCGTGACCTATCTGCGCGATCACGCCGGCACGGGGCGCGCGACCTTCACGCCGGTGCCGCTGCCGCGCCAGCGCGAGGCCTTGCAGATGCTGACCGCCAGCCTGTTCAAGGCTGACAGCTTCCAGTTTTCGCCGGCGACCATCAGCCGTTTGGGATCGGACCATTTCAACACGCGCGGCCGGCCGGATGTGTCGGTGAACAGCCGCGTGCTGTCGCTGCAATCGGCAGCGCTGGACCAGCTGATGTCCGATGCGGTGGCGGTGCGTTTGCTCGATTCGCAGGAAAAGGTGGACAATCGCAAACAGGCATTGGGACTGCCCGAGCTGTATTCCACGGTGCAGGATTCGGTGTGGAGCGAGCTTAAAACCGGCAAGGACATCAACGGCATGCGGCGCAATCTTCAGCGTGAACATTTGAAGCGGCTGGTGGCGTCGCTGTTGCGCGTGTCGGCGACCACGCCGGCGGATGTGCGCAGTTTGCAGCGCGAGAATGCACTGAAGCTGGAACGCGAACTGCGCGGCGCCATGGGCAAGCCGATGAGCCGCGAAGCCAGGGCGCATCTGTCGGAAAGCTATGAGACGCTGGGGCAGGCGCTGAAGGCGCCGATGCTGCGCGCGGGGGCGTGACGATGAGCGGTCGACGATGGCTGGCCGGGCTGGCGATGGTGTTTGCCGGTCCGGCTGCACTGGCGGCGGGCGATACGCTGCATATCGGTTCCAAGCGTTTCACCGAGTCGTACATTCTGGGCGAGGTGCTGGCGCAGACGGCGGCGCCGCATGCGAAGGTCGAGCATCTGCAAGGCCTGGGCAATACGGCGATTGTGCTGGCGGCGTTGGAGGCGGGGCGGATCGATGTCTATCCCGAGTACGTGGGCACGCTGGATCTGGAGATCCTCAAGCACGCCAAGCCGGCTTCCATGGAGCAGATCCGCAAGGAGCTGGCGGCGATGGGGCTGGGCGTGGCGGTGCCGCTAGGCTTCAACAATACCTATGCGCTGGCGATGCGCGGCGATGCGGATGCGCCACACAAGTTGAGCGAGCTGGCGGGACGTACGCAGTTGCGCTTCGGTTTGTCGCATGAGTTCATCGGACGCGCGGATGGCTGGCAGGGACTGGCCGCGCGCTATGGCCTGACGCAGCGGCCGGAGGGGCTGGACCACGGCATTGCGTATGAGGCGCTGCGGCACAAGCAGGTGGATGTGGTCGATATCTATTCGACCGAGGCGCGCATCAGCCAGTACGGCTTGCGGGTTCTGGAGGACGACCGCGCGTATTTCCCGCGCTACGATGCGGTACTGCTGTACCGGCTCGATGCGGCCAAGCGTTTCCCGGCGGCGTGGCAGGCCATCAGCCGGCTGGAAGGGCGGATCAGCGAGAAGGACATGATCGCGATGAACGCGGCGGCCGAAATCGATGGCCAGAGTTTTTCGCGCGTGGCGAGCGACTGGCTGGCGGCGCATCCGTTGTCGGTGCCTGCAGCCGGCGCCGTGGCTTCCGGCTCGTCGCCCACGCCAGCCGCGCCAGCTGCGCGCGATGGCCTGCTGGCGAAAATCTTCGACAAAAATCTGGGGCACCTGACGCGCCAGCATCTGACGCTGGTGCTGCTGGCGGTGGCGATCGCCTGCGTGATCGGCGTGCCGTTGGGCGTGCTGGCGGCCTGGCTGCCGCGCTTCCGGCAAGTGGTGCTCGGCCTGACGGGCGTGCTGCAAACCATTCCGTCGCTGGCCTTGCTGGCGCTGCTGATTCCCCTGCTGGGCATGATCGGTACCGCGCCGGCGCTGGTGGCGCTGGTGGTGTACGCGTTGCTGCCCATCGTGCGCAACACCTGCACCGGGTTGCTGCAAGTATCGCCGGGGCTGAAGCTGGCGGCGCAGGCGATCGGCCTGCGGCCGATGCAGCGGCTGGTGCATATCGATTTGCCGCTGGCGCTGCCGGTGATCCTGGCCGGTGTGAAAACCGCCGCCGTGCTGAGCGTCGGCACGGCGACCATCGCCGCCTTTATCGGCGCCGGCGGTTTCGGCGAGCGCATCACCATCGGCCTGGCCTTGAACGACAACGATATGTTGCTGGCGGGCGCTATCCCAGCGGCAATATTGGCATTGCTGACACAGGGCGTGTTCGAGCTGCTGGAGCACGCTGTGCTTAACAGGCATCGCTTTTCTGTAAAGCCGGTGTAAGCGAATTCAAGGCGCCGTAATGATTTGTAAGGCCAGCGGCGCACGGTTGGAACGGGAGATATAGTGAATCCGTTGATTCAATCTCCCTCCCACTGACAACGGGTTCCACCCATCCAGCGCGACCCGCTGGGTGGGATTTTTTTATGCCTGCGCCGACAATTGCGCCAGCGCATCGCCGGTAACGCGGCAGATGCGCCAGTCCGGCATCACGGTCGCACCCATGCCTTCGTAGAACTTGATGGCGTTGGCGTTCCAGTCCAGCACCGACCACTCGAAGCGGCCGCAGTCGCGCTCCACCGCCAGTTGCGCCAGCGCCACCAGCATCTGCTTGCCGTAGCCCTTGCCGCGCTGCGACTGCTGCACGTACAGGTCTTCCAGATACAAGCCCTTCTTGCACAGGAAGGTGGAGAAGTTGTGGAAGAACAGCGCAAAGGTGACCACCTCGCCGCCGGTTTCGCCCACCAGCGCTTCGCACACCGGCTTGTCGCAGAACAGGCTGTCGTGCAGCATGGCTTCGTTGGCGACGACCATGTGCTCGAGTTTTTCAAACACGGCCAGCTCGAAGATCATGCCGAAGATGGCGGGAATGTCGGCCGGCGTCGCCGGGCGGATGGTCAGTTCGGAAGAGCTCATCAGGTTTTGGAGGTAGTGGAAGAATTCGGTTGCAGCGCCCAGGCGACGCTGGACAGACACAGTATCATGCCCAGCCATTCCATGGCTCCAGGACGGTAATGTTCCAGCTGGATCGACAACAGCACGGAGATCACCGGCGTGACGACGCCGATGTAGACCGCCTTGTCCGAGCCGATGCGGTGGATCAGCGTGAAGTAGGCGGCAAACGCGATCACCGATCCCAGCAGTGACAGCCACAGCAGGCCGCCCCAGTATTTCGCCGTCGTCGGCAGGCTGAAGTGCTGGCCGCTGACGATCACCCACAGCGCCACCAGCAGCGTGCCCCACAGCATCGACCAGGCCATGGTCAGCAGCACATTGTCGGATTGCTCGCGCACCTTGACCACCACCACATTGCCGACCGAGCTGGCCAGCGTGGCGGTCAGCGCCAGCATCAGGCCGAGCAGGAAGTGGCCGTCGCCGCCGTTGCGGATCTGCTGCCAGGCGTCGCCGATGGAGTGCAGGAACAGCAGGGTGATGCCGCAGATGGCGACGATGCCGGCGGCCCAGGTGCGCCAGCCCAGCGCGTTGCCGAAGGCGATGCGGTTGAGGATGGGATTCCAGAACACCATCAGCGCGAACAGCACGGCCACCAGGCCGGAGACCAGGTATTGCTCGGAGGTATAGGTGCAGATGTAGCTGGCGGCAAAGGTGGCGGCGCCTTGCAGCATCATCCAGCGTTGCACGCGCCACGGCAGCAGCAGGCGGTCGCCGCGCGCCGCGCACCAGGCGAACAGCACCGCCGAGGCCAGCGCAAAGCGGTACACCACCGAGACGGCAGGCGCGACCTCACCGAGTTGCAAGGTGATAGCGAAGAAAGTGGAGCCCCAGATCAAACAGGCGGTGATGAATAAGAGTGGAGAGGACATCGAACGAGTATAGCTGCCCAGGCTACCTCTTGCCTAGCGGCCAGCTTTTTGTTGCGGCGCAACAGATTGCGGACGAAGTTGTATCTGGCGTGTAAATTCAAGAGTGTTTGTCTAAAGACCAAGTATAGTGAAATCACACCCAATTCATCGCCAACCGGAGGGCGCCATGAGCACCGCGCTGCAAATCAAGGTCGTCACGCTGCTGGGCTATGTCGCCCTGAGCACCGCGCTGGTGTTGATGCTGGCCGATGATGGCGTGCAGGGCGCCGCCACCGCCATGTTCTACGCGCTGCTGCGCTGACTTGCGTTGGCTTAGTAGGCCAGGTGCAGCCGGCGGTACAGGAAGCTCAGCACGAACAGCGGGCCGATCAGCAGGAAGCGCAGGTCTTCAAAAAACGAGGGCTTCTTGCCTTCGATCTTGTGGCCGATGAACTGGCCGATCCACGCCAGCACGAAAATCGCGATCGACAGCGGCAGCACGGTCTGCGGCGGCAGCGCCGCCAGGATCGCCAGCATCAGCGCCGCCATCAGCAGCATGCCCACCGCGAACGGCTTCGACAGGCGGAAGTAGTACAGCATCGAGGCTGCGGCCAGTCCCAGCGCCACCAGCGGATGCAGCGCCCACAACATCCCCAGCAGCGTGAACACGATGACCGGCACGCAGACAAAGTGGATCAGTTCGTTGGTGTGGTTGAGATGGCTTTCGCTGTACTTGGCCAGCAAGGTATCGATCGTACGGTTTTGCGGCATTGTTGTCTCCTGCAATGATTGTTATGGCGCGGTCTATGCCGCCAGCAAATTCTACACCTGAACGCAGCGCTGTCGAGCATCCGCTACAATGCCGCATGGTTGCCGATGTTTCCTCTTCCACCACCGCGCTGACCGGCCTGGCGCCGGTGCTCGACGCACAGACCCGCATCTTGATACTGGGTAGTTTCCCCGGCGCGGCCTCGCTGGCTGCGCAGCAATACTATGCACATCCACGCAATCTTCTGTGGCCGATTTTGTCGGCGCTGACGGGCGAGCCGCTTGCTGCGTTGCCGTATACCGAACGCCTGCCGCGCCTGCTGACGCACGGCTTCGGCCTGTGGGATGTGCTGGGCGCGTGCGAGCGCGAGGGCAGCCTGGATTCCGCGATCCGCAAGCCCGCCGCTAACGACTTCGCCCGCCTGCGCGACCTGTGCCCGTTGCTGGAAACGGTGGGCTTCAACGGCCAAACCTCCGGCAAGTTTGCCCCGCAGTTTGCCGCCGCCGGCTACCGCACGGTGGTGCTGCCATCCACCTCGCCTGCGCACGCTTCCTTATCGTTCGAAGCCAAGCTCGAACTTTGGCGGCAGCTATTTACGTCCTGAGTACCGTAACGGTTGATCAAGACGTATCGACGCGGCGGTAGCAAGCAATAATTCAGGCTGCAAGTGGGCTCTTCCTCTCGAATTACCTACTCTTTCTCCGAGATTTGATACTGCCTCATCTCAATACGTGATGGATATTGGATAGCTAGACTGGGTTTTATTTGAAGGAGGCCAAAATGACATACCGCTATTTACCAGCCACCAGTAATTTATTGGACATGCTCAAGGTGCCGAAAAAAATCGTAACTTTGGACAGATGGATACGGGTATCTCTATGGACTGGGGTGGTCAGTTTATTTGCTGCCCTGGCTTGTGCAGGGCCTCTTTACCTGAAATGGTTCGAAGGCGATGCATTGAGATGGACTGCATTGGGTTTTCTAGCCATCGCTATTGCTGCCACTTTTGCAATTGCGATTTTGGATACCGTTAAAGATTTTGGGATCTTTAAGGATCCCGCAAAGAATATGGCTGTAAAAATGGATTCGGAGGCTGATGTCGAATTCCAGTTCATGAAGGATATGGGGAGAGTTCCAGCTTCAGTTTTATTGACGCGACATCAGGATCTTGATGCGCAATTATCTATGCGAGATAAATGGCTGGATGTACTACGGTTCATGGCCATCATCGTCCCTACTGTCATACTGCTGAGCGTTGAACTTGTGGGCAAGGCACCCATATCATCCTGGGTGGCGATAGGTATGTATTCATCGTTGGTTGGTTTTGCGATCGGTGCTATTTCAGTTCGCGCCGGAAGTACAGAGTTGCAACGTCTTTCGTTTATCCTGAAGAAAGCAGGGGAGCGTCGCTACCAGGATCAGATACGCCGACGACGGAGTCACCGTAAGTAGTTCTTATCGCGTTGATGTCATGCCGGATTCTGGCTGATCGGTTGGACGGCCAAGCGCAGCCCATTGCGTTGAGGATGGTCAGAAGTGTTTTAAGCGATGGGTTGCCATTTTCCGACAAGGTACGGTACATCGTATTGGGAGCGGCGTTGGCTTGCTCATGGATCAGGATTACCTCATCCTGCGAGAGTTGAATTGCGCCGGATTCTATCCGGCTTGCGCTACTCCTTGACCACTACCCGCACCGCCGATTCCAGGTAGTCCTTGAAGCCCATGTCCAGGTACAGCTGGTGGGCGGGATTGGTGCGCATCACGTGCAGGAAGGAGTGTTCGTCGCGCAGCATGTGGCGGCGGATCAGCTTGCCGATGAGCTGCTTGGCCAGGCCGCGTCCCTGGTAGTCCGGGTGGGTGCAGACGCCGCTGATTTCGCACAGGCCCGGCGCGCGCAGGCGTTCGCCGGCCATGGCCATCAGGCGCTCGCCGTCGAAGTAGCCGAAGTAGTCGCCCAGCTCGATGGTGCGGATGCCGAACGGGCCGGGCTTGCACAGCGTCGCCAGTTCCAGCGCCTGCTGCGCGTGTTCGGGGCGCAGCGGCACGGCCTCCGGCGCCGGATCGGCGGCCGGCAGCGGGCCATCCCACAGCATGCGGAACATGGTGGTTTCGGCGTCGATACGCCAGCCCGGCGGCGCGGCGCCGGTCCAGTTTTCGCAGTAGAAGTGTTCGCCGGCGGCGCACCATGGCGCCAGCGCGGCGAAGTCCGGCTGCGCCGGGTCGGCAAAGGCGATGATCGGCGAAAAGCCCTGGGTGTAGCGGCGCGCCGTGTCGCCGCCGCTCGACCACTGCCGGTGGGCGCCGTTCAGAGTGTGCCAGAAAATGTGGTCCAGTGTGGGATTGCGTTGCATGAATCTTGCCTTGTGGTTATGCTAGTCTGACAACGACAGTGTAGCTAAAACAGGGGGAATCGTGGAAACTCAAAAAATCGCCATCATCGGTCTGGGCCGCATCGGCTCGGCTTTCTTGCGTAATCTGCTGGCCCGCAGCGGCCATGGTGTGGAGCTGGTCGGCGTGGCCGAAACCGGCGACACGCCCGGCCGCCAGCAGGCGGTGGACGCCGGCCTGAACATCGCCTCGCTGGATGAAATTGTGGCGCTGGGCACCGGCATCGATATCCTGTTTGACCTGACCGGCATCCCCGCGGTTCGGCGCGAGATCCGCGAAAAGCTGATGGCGCAGGGGAATCACCATACGGTGGTGGCGTCGGAAACCATTGCGCGGCTGATCTGGTCGCTGACGACGGATGATGAGTTGCCGGTCATTGCGGGGCGGAGTACCGGGTACTGACCCCCACGGCGCGAGATCGAATGTCGCCGTAATAGTACGCGGCACCCGTAAAGCCCGCAAATCGCTGCGGCCAGGTTCTGACCCTTGGGTCAGAACCTTTCGGTCGGGGTGCTTTTTTATGGGCCGATCGGCAGGAAGGTGACGGCGCCATCATTCGTGATGCCGACCAGGATCCAGCCGTCACCGGATACCGCCAGCTGGCGTGCCAGCAACGTCTTGCCGTTGTTGAGCTTGTATTGCTGGATCAGCTTGGCGCCGGTGCTGTCGTACAGGTAGACGTCGTTGGTGTTGCCGCGCGCGGCGCCGGCGCAGACGATGCGGCCGTCCAGCGTCACCGCCACGTTGTTGGGCGTGGCGTCGCCGATCGCCATGTAGCCGAGAATGCCGAGGTTGGCGCCATCCATGATGGTGCACGATTTCGGCGTGGTGGCGGCGTAGATGACGCGCGTGCCGTCGCTGTTGACCCACACATCCTGCCCCTGCGCTCCCGGGCTGCCGTGGCTGGCGCTGGCCAGCTTGGCGGCAAACAGGGTGCCGCCGGCCAGTTGCGCATAGTCGACGCTGACGGTGGTGTGCTGGATGGTGGTGTTGCCTTCGTCCTGTTGCACCACGCGCTTGCCGTCGGCGCTGGCCGCCAGCGTGCCGCCGGTGCCCAGCGGCAGGTTGGGCAGGCGGGCGTTGCTGGCGGTCAGGTAGACCTGGCCGTCGCTCAGCACCAGCATGCCGACGCCGTTCGGACGGATCAGCTTGATGCGGGTGGCGGCGTTGCCGGGCACGGCCAGCGCCAGCTGGGTGCTGATGGCGCGCGTTGCCAGGTCGACGGTGGTGATGCGGCTGTTGTCGATGTCCACCACGTACAGCGCGTCGCCGTTGGGCGTGACCGCCATGTCGCCCAGATGCGCCGAGAAGCCGGTGATGCTGGCTTCCTTCAGGCCGGTGTACATATTGTAGACGTCGATGTAGGCGCCGCCGTTGTGCACGTAAGCATACGGGCGGGCCGGATCGGTGACGACATTGGTGTAGGGCAGCACCGTGGTGGTGGAAGCGGTCGGCGCGGCCGAGCCTTTCCATAGCGCCACGCGGATCGGTTCCGGCACCGTGGCGTCGGGATCGAGGGCGGTCAGCGTGATGGTGGCGGTATTGACGGTTTCGGTCAGCTGCTGGCTGGCGTCGGCGGTCAGGGTCAGCTGGTTGCCGCTGACGCCCACCACCAGCCACGGCTGGTCGCTGGTAGCGCTCATGCCGCCGAAGGTGCCGTAGTTGTCGCTGACCGTGATGGTGCGCGTCATGCGGCTCCAGGTCGGCGTGCTGACGAAGGCGACGGCGGTCTCGGCCGGCAGCAGTTTATGCTGGTCTTTGTTGATGATGAAAATCACCGACGCTTTGACTGCGTCGCCGTTGACCTGCGCTACGGCTCCCGCCAGCTGCGAGCTAATACCGGTTGGCGCGCTGGCAGGCGTGGCCTTGATGCTGGTGCTGGCGCCGGCCGCGTTGACGGTGCCGCTGGTGGCGGTGGCGCTGGCCCATGTCGGCAGGTTGGTCAGCTGCCATGGCCAGCTGTTGGTGCTGGTGTTCAGGCTCAGCTTGAGCGGCTGGGCCACCTGGGTGCTGCTGAAGTCGCGGCCATAAGTGCCGCCCAGCGTCAGCGTGACGGTCGAGGCCAGCAGCGTGGCCGGAGTCAGGTTCAGCGTCACCGGCAAGGTGCGCTCCGCCAGGCCGGTTGGCGTGATGGTGATCGAGCCGCTGTAGCTGCCGCTGGCCAGTGCGCCGACGGTCGGATCGACCGCCAGCACGGCGGTGGCTGGCGTGGTGCCGCTGGGCGGCGATACGCTCAGCCATGGAGTAGTGCTGACCGCGGTCCAGGCGGCGGAGATCTTGTTGTCGGTATCGAGGCTGACGACCTGGCTCGCGATCGGCGTGCCGTTGATGGCGTTGAAGGTGACGCTGTTGTTGCCCAATACCAGGCCAGGCTGCAGCACGGTCAATGTTGCCGGCAGCGTGATAGTGTTGCCGGCGCTCGTGATGTTCAGGTTGGTGGTGTAGGTGCCGGCGGCGAGACCGGTCAGGTCATAGCTGACGTTCAGGCTGGCATTGCCGCTGCCGCTGGCGGCGCTCAGCTTGAGCCAGGTGGCGCCGCTGGCGGCGCTCCAGCTGCCGCTGCTGGTGATGGCCACCGGCACGCTGGCCGGCGCCGCGCCACCGCTCTGGATGGTGGCGGTCAGCGGCATGGCCGGCACGGCGGTGAAGTTGGCGCTGCCGGCCGGCAGCACGGTGAAGTCGTACGGCAGCGTCACCGGCGAGCCGGGGAACTGGCTGGCGCAGGCGCTGTCGCGGCACAGACGCACGCTGAAGCTGCCCTGGTAGCGGCCGGCAGCCAGCGTCGGTGCGGTCTGCAACACGGCGTGGTACTGGCTGGCGCTGTCCTGCACCAGTTGCATATTCGGCAGCAGCACGCCGACGCTGTCGACCACCATTGCGGTCACGTTGGCGTTGGTGAAGTCGCCCGGGCGGGTGACGACGGCGGTGATGTTGCTGGTGAGCGAGGTGCCGGCCGTGACGCTGCCGGTGACGCTGGCCGGGGTGAAGGTGAGGGCGGGGCTGGCGACCGGGGTGGTCGTACCGCCGCCGGCACTGCCGCCACCACCGCCGCCGCCGCAGCCAGCCAGCAGTGCGGCGATGAAGAAGGGGACGGCGGCGTAGGCGGGCCTGAGTCTCAGCATGACGAAAATCCTTGTGGTAGAGGCGGATGCGGCTTAATTTACTTGCAATTGTTGCGCGAACGCAACTGAGTGTCAAGTTAAAGCCTGTCCAGCATACCATTGCCTCCCGCTATTTCGCCTGCGCCGCATAGGCGCGCAGGCGGTCCAGCTTGGCCGAATACAGGTCGTGATCGCCGCGCGTGGTGCTGTTTTCCATGGCCTGCGCCATGTGCAGGTTGGCCGCCCTCAGATTGCCCAACTGGTAATTGGCCAGCGCCAGCCAGAAGTGGAATTCGTGGTAGTCCGGCACCCGGTCCAGTTCGCGCTGGAACATGGCGCGGGCGCGGTGATAGTCGCCCAGTTTCATGGCTTCCTGGCCTTGGTTGAAGAAATAGAACGGCGGGTATGGTTCCAGCTGGGCCAGCCGCGCGCGCAGCACGGCCGCCTCGTCCATCTTGCTGGCGTTTTCCAGCGTCTGCGCCAGGTTGGACAGGTAGATGGTATTGTCGGGCGCCTGCGACAGCGCGTAGCGCAGCGCCTGCTCGGCTTCCGGTTGGTTGTCGTGGTGCTGGTAGATCACGCCCAGCGTGTTGTAGGCGTTGGTGAACAGCGGATCAATCTCGGTTGCCTTGCGCGCTGCCCAGTAGGCATCGTCGACCTGGCCGGCCGACAGCAGTTCGGCGGCGCGGTTGTTGAGATACATGGCCAGCACCGTCTGTTCGGTCAGCGGCCGCGCCGCTTCGCGCGAATTGGGCGAGATCGGGACGAAGTCCACGGTCAGCGTGTTGGCCTGGTCCACCAGGTCGGTCATATACGGACTCTGTTTGGTGATTGGCCGCCCCAGCGACAGGTTGACATGGTTGCTGGCGAAATACAGGTTGCCGGCACGGCTCCACACCTCGTCCATCTCCACCTGCTGGAACAGGATCGGCAGGTCCAGTTCGCGCGCCAGGGCGGCCGTCATGATGGCCAGCGACAGGCAGTTGCCGGCGCGCGCTTCGAAGGTTTCGGCGGCGGTGCGGGTGAGAGCGGCGTCGTATTCGAGCTGCAGCTTGTCGCGCCGGTACAGCGCGTCGAACAGCACGCGGCGCACGTCGCGGCCGGGCAGCGGTCTGCCGATTTCGCGCTGGAGGTAGGCGTGCATGGCGGGGCTGACGGCAAACACCGTGGTGGTGTCGATCGGCGCGGCCGGCGGCTGGAACAACTGGTCGTGGAAGAGCTGCTGTGCAGGCGCGACGCGCGCCACCTGCGGGCTGGCGCAAGCGCTGAGGAAAGCCGCCGCGCACAGCATGAGTGCCCATGGTTTCATGACGTGTCTCCCTTTGCTGCGGAGCACAAGCCGGCGCCGCACTAGGCAGCGGAATCTGCGTCCCGCATGCCGGAAAGTATCCTCGGCTAAGGGAGGCCTGTCAAACGAGAAATCGCTTTCAGGAAAGCGGGTCCTGCGAGACGGAGATATCGGTCAGGCCCAGGCTGGACAGGGCGTCGGCCAGGTCGTCGAGCGCCAGTTCCAGCTCGGCGGCCGGGTCGAGCGGCTTGTCGGCCGTGGCCAGCACGGCGGCGCCGAGCGACAGCTGGACCCGCAGCGCCGGTTCGTCGTCATCGTCGGTGGGGGCGATGACGGCTTGCGCCTGCGCCGGATCGTGGCCTGCCAGCGCCTGGTTCAGCGTCGACAGCAGACCCAGCATGTCGTATTCCGACTGGCCCTGGGCGCGGGCGCCGAAGAACAGGTCCTGGTACAGGAAGTTCAGCGTCAGGGCCGGATCGGCGCCGCGCGCGCGGCCCAGGCAGCGCGCCACCAGCGGCGCGTGGGTCTCGGTCCATTTCTGGTAAGCGTCGGCGCGCTTGGCGAAGTAGGCGTCGGCGGCCTTTTCGCTGGCCGGCACCTTGTAGAAGGCGTCGTCGGCGCGCTTCAGCGCGAAGCCGAGCAGGAAGCGCAGTTCGACCGCGCTGTCGTCGGCACCGAAGCTGGTGGCCGACCAGCCGGCCGCCATGCTGCGTTCCAGCGCCGGCGCGGCGGCGATTTTCTTGTCGGTCAGCGATTGCGCCGCTTCGCGCAGCATGGCGTGCAGCTGGCCGTAGCTGATGCGTTCGACTTCGCTCAGATCGTAGGCGTGGCTGACCAGCACCACCTGCGCTTTCGGGCTTTCCAGGCCGGCGTCGGTGAAGCTGTCGACCAGCGCCTGGTAGGCCTCCGGATCCTGGAAGTCGGCGGCCGGATCGAGGCCGCCCTGGCTGTGCACGAACACCGGAATGGCGAAGGCGTCGATCTCCAGGTCGGCGCCGGACTCGCGGCGCAGCAGCAGGTTGGCGGCGCCTTCCTCGGCGGCGCTGCGCAGGTAGCGGTAGCCGTCGATGGATTCGTCGCGCGCCATTTCGATGGCGCCGTACAGCACTTCATTCTTGCCCTGCGCCAGCAGGCGGCGCAGCAGGCGCTGGAATTCGATGTGCTTCTGCGCCAGCTCCTCGCGGGTGCTGGCGGCGATGATGTCGGCGCCGGCCGATTCGTCGGCCAGGTCGAGCGCCAGCGCACACAGTTCGGCAGTGTTCTGTTCGTCCTTGGCTTCGGGGGAGTTGGCGGATTTGCGCGGTACGGGGCGCTTGTTCTTAGGCATGGGCTTGCTTTGTTCTTATCGTTCGGTGTGGAAGGTTTCGTTCAGCTCGTCGAGCAGGTCTTCGGTTTCATCTTCGGTCAGGCCGAGGTGGCGGCAGGCGCTTTCGCCGCCCTTGTCCCATTCGTAGGAGGTGGTGCGGTTGTGCAGGCGCTGGATGCCTTTGTCGGCCAGCACCGACAGCGCCACCAGCGAGCGGATGGCGTCGTCGGTGGACGGGTCGTCCAGCACGCGGTAGTCGTGGTGCAGCAGGATGGCCCAGGAGACGTCCGGCGACAGGCCCCAGTTGCGCGCCAGCAGGCAGCCGATGGCGGCGTGGTTGGTGCTGTAGCGCGCGTCCTCGATGGCGGTGAAGACGCGGTCGGCGTCGTTGCAGGCCTGGTCGTAGGTGGCGGCGTAGTCGGTGAAGCGGTTCATCAGCAGCGGCACGCCGATGTCGCAGAACAGGCCGAAGGTGTGGGCGATGTCCGGCGGCGCGATGCGCAGCTTGCGCGAGGTGAACACCAGCGCCTGGGCGCGGCGCGCCGAGATTTCCCAAAAGGCGTTGAGGTCCGCTTCCTTGCCTTCGATGGCCTGGCGCGCCAGCAGCCCGGTCAGCAGCGCCGCGCACTGGTTGATGCCGAGGAAGTTGATCGCCTGTTCCACCGACTTGGCCTTGCGGGCGGCGCCGAAGAACGGCGAGTTGGCCAGCTTCAGCAGCGCGCCGGACATGCCGACGTCGTTGCCGATGATGCGGGCGATCTGGCGCGGCGACGGATCATCCTTGGCCAGCTCGCGCTGCAGGTCGACGAGCAGGCTGGGCCGCGGCGGAATACGGATGGAGCGCATCAGCGCGTCTTCCACCGCGTTTTCTGTTGGCAAGGCTTGGGCAGCTGCTGTCGTCATTGTGATTCTCAGGGGTAAAGGCAATCGTACCCTCGATTATCGCCGCAAGCGGCCGGCGATTGCGCGAATTTGTGCTGATTTTCTGTGCAACGGGCAATATTTTGTCGTGAATTATCGGGATTTGATAATCATTTGGCATGACTTATGTAATCGTGTGGTCCAGTTTGCCATTTAGAATAGACGCATGATTACGAATCTTGCGGGGATCGATTTCAGTGCGCCATCCGAGCTGGTGGCGGAACAGCTGATCGGCGTGACGCTGCTGGTCAACGGCGTCGGCGGCCGCATCGTCGAGACCGAAGCCTACGACCGCGAGGAGCCGGCCTCGCACTGCTACGGCGGCGAGACGCCGCGCAATTTTTCCATGTTCGGGCCGCCGGCGCGCAGCTATGTGTACCAGTCGCACGGCATCCACTGGTGTCTGAATTTCGTCTGCCGCGAGCCGGGCCACGGCGCCGGGGTGCTGATTCGCGCGCTGGAGCCGGTCGAAGGCGTGGACGCGATGCGCGAACGGCGCGGGCTGGACGATGTGCGGCTGCTGTGCGCCGGACCGGGGAGGCTGGGCCAGGCGCTGGGCGTGACACGGGCGCTGAACAATCTGCCCCTGGCGGAGCCGCCGTTTCTGCTGCTGCCGCGCGATGCCGCACGGCCGCTGGAGGTGCTAGCCGGCCCGCGCATCGGCATTTCCAAAGCGGTGGAGCTGCCGTGGCGCTTCGTCGAGGGCGGGTCGCGCTTTCTGAGCAAGCCCATGCGACGGCTCTAGCTTGAACACCGACACCGCCTGCGACAGGTGGCCGGCCTGGTCCTGCAGGCTGGCCGCCGCCGCCGCGGCCTGTTCCACCAGCGCGGCGTTCTGCTGCGTCACATCATCCATCTGACCCACCGCCTGATTGACTTCGGCGATGCCCTGCGCCTGCTCGGCGCTGGCGGCGCTGATGCGGGCGATGATGTCGTTGACCTGCTGCACGGCGGCGACGATGCCGCCCATGCGCTCGCCGGCCTGCTGCACCGAGGCGCTGCCGCTGTCGATGGTGGCGACCGAGGCGGCGATCAGCGTCTTGATTTCCTTGGCGGCGGCGGCGGAGCGCTGCGCCAGCGTGCGCACCTCGGCCGCCACCACGGCGAAGCCGCGTCCCTGTTCGCCGGCGCGCGCCGCTTCGACGGCAGCGTTCAGCGCCAGGATATTGGTCTGGAACGAGATGCCGTCGATGACGGCGATGATGTCGACGATCTGGCGCGAGCTGGCGCGGATCGAGGCCATGGTCTGCACCGCGTCTTCCATCGCTGCGCCGCCGTGGCGCGCCAGATCGCTGGCGCCTTCGGCCAGCTGGCAGGCCTGGCGCGCGTTGGCGGCGTTGGCCTGCACGGCCTGCGTCAGGCTGTTCATGGCGCTGGCGGTCTGCTCCAGCGAGCTGGCCTGCATTTCGGTGCGGGTCGACAGATCCAGGTTGCCGGTGGCGATTTCGCGCGCGGCGGTATCGATCGAGCGCACCGCGCCGAGGATGGTGGTGAGCGTTTGCGTCAGGTTGCTCATGGTCTGGTCCAGCATGCGCGCGGTGTCGGCGATTTCGTCGCGGCCTTCGGTGCTGCGGCCGGCGGCGAGGCGACCGGCGGCCAGCGCGATCACCACGTCGGCGATGGCGCGGATGTCGCGCAGCATGGCGCTGCGCACCGCCATGGTCACGCCGATCGACAGCGCGATCGACAGCAGCACCATGACGGTCATGCTGGTGTTGAGCGTTTTGAAGTCGGCCTTGGCCTGCGCGTGCGCCTGTTCGCTGAGCTGCTTTTCCAGCGTCGACAATTGCGCCAGCTGCTCGTTCAGCAGCAGGAACTGTTTTTCGGCGATGGCCATGGCGTTGGTGGCGATGCTCTGGTCGGCCTGCGCCATGTCCATGGTTTCGAGGACGGCCTTGCGGTAGGCGTTGAGGGCTTGCAGCGACTGGGCGACGATCTTGCGTTCGCTGTCGTCGGCCAGCGCGTCGAGGTCGCGCAACTGCCTGTCGATGGCGGCGTGGCGCGTCCTGATGTCGTGCGCCAGGGCGTCCAGCCGTGATTGCGCGAAGCTGCCGTTGACCCAGGCCAGCAGCTGGTAGATGTGGGCATGGGCGTAGCGCGCTTCGCCGCTGACGTCGGCCGCGATCTTGAGGCGGGCGGCGCGCACCTGCACCAGGTTTTCCAGCGACGCGTTCTGGCGCAGCATGCCGAGGTAGGACGCGGCGGCGGTGGCGATCAGCAGCACCAGCACCAGCATGGGCGCGAGCAGCAGTTTGGGACCGATACGCAGTTTGTTCAGCATGATGCCCTCCCGGCGCCGGCGCGGCGCCTATTTTTTGTAGATGCCCGCTTCCAGCACGATGTCGCCGACGCGCAGGATGTAGGTGGTCTTGGGTTCGATCTTGCCGGTGGTGGGATTCTTGTACTGGTAGTCCACCCAGCCGTGGCCTTTTTTTGCCGCCAGTTCGATGATCTCGCGGCGGTACTTCTTGCCGCTGGCGTCGGGGATGTCGGTCAGGTCCTTGCCGACGATGGAGGGGTTGACCGGGTGCGCCAGCACGATGCCGGTCTTGATGTCGCGCACGTCCACGTACAGCGAGCCTTGCAGGTAATCGGGATCCTTGGCGGCGATCTTTTTAATGAAGGCGTCCTGGCCGTTGGTCTTGATGAAGGCGGCGCCTTTTTCGGCCATGGCGATGGCGTCTTTTTCAGTCGGTTCGGCGGCCAGCGCGGACAGCGCAGAGGCGGCAAGCGCGATGCTAACGAGGGTTTTCATGAGCGAGCTCCTGTCGGGTGGATGACGCTATGAACTGTACGCCGCCAGCAATTTCAGGAGTTGCGTTCGCGCAAGACTGAGTGGCGGCGCGCGGCCTAGCATGGGGTTTCCGACCTTTCACAACAGGACTTCGTGATGGATACGCCTAAATTCAAACCGTTTATACGCCAGACCATTTCGCACTCGCGGCAGTGGGAGTGGATACCGCCCGATTTGCAGGAGGCGGTGCAGGTGGTGTCGCATGTGCTGCCGTTCCGCACCAATGAATATGTGCTCGATCATCTGATCGACTGGAACAACATTCCGGACGATCCGATCTACCGGCTGACGTTCCCGCACCGCGACATGCTGGCGCCGGACGACTATGCGCGGCTGAAGGAGCTGGTGCTGGGCAGGGCCGACCAGCCGGCGCTGGTGGAGCTGGTGCGGCGCATCCGCCTGCGCATGAATCCCCATCCGGCCGGGCAGATGACGCACAACGTGCCGCGCGTGAACGATGCACCGTTGAAGGGCTTGCAGCACAAGTACAAGGAGACTGTTTTGTTCTTCCCGAGTTCCGGGCAGACCTGCCACGCGTACTGCACCTTCTGCTTCCGCTGGCCGCAGTTCGTCGGCATGGATGATTTGAAGTTCGATGCGAAGGAGTCGCACGAGCTGGCGTCGTACCTGCGCATGCATCCGGAGGTGACCGATGTGCTGATCACCGGCGGCGATCCGCTGATCATGAACACGCGTTCGCTGGAGGCGTACATCGAGCCGCTGCTGGCGCCGGAGCTGGGGCATATCCAGAACATCCGCATCGGCACCAAGTCGGTGGCGTATTGGCCGCAGCGCTTTGTGTCGGACCGCGATGCGGACGATTTGCTGCGTTTGTTCGAGCGCGTGGTCAGGGCGGGCAAGAACATGGCGATCATGGGGCATTACAACCATGCGGTGGAATTGCGGCAGGAGGTGGCGCAGCAGGCGGTCAAGCGCATCGTCGGCACCGGCGCGACCTTGCGCATGCAGGGGCCGTTGATCCGGCATATCAATGAAGATCCGGCGTCGTGGGCGGAACTGTGGCAGACCGGCGTGCGGCTGGGGGCGATTCCGTACTATATGTTCGTCGAGCGGGATACCGGGCCGCGCGAGTATTTCCAGTTGCCGCTGGCGCGCGCGCACGAGATTTTCCAGGCGGCGTATCAGATGGTGTCCGGTTTGTCGCGCACGGTGCGCGGGCCGTCGATGAGCGCTTTTCCTGGCAAGGTGGTGATCGACGGGATCGCGACCATCGGCGGGGAGAAGGTGTTTGCCTTGCAGTTCCTGCAGGCGCGCAATCCGGACTGGGTGCGCAAGCCGTTTTATGCGAAGTTCGATCCGCTTGCGACGTGGATGGACGAGTTGAAACCGGCGTTCGGCAGGGAGAAGTTTTTCTTCGAGGAGGAGGGCGGCAGCCGCAGCGAATATGGCGCCGAACCGCCGGGCGTGCGCAAGGTGATTCCGCTGCTGTCGGCGCGCGCGGAGGGCGGCGCGGCGTCGGCGGCCGGCTGCGATTCGCACACCGCCGCCTGAGCGCGGGACGGCGATGATGCGCGACGATTCCGTGCCGCCCGTCGCGCCGCAGGCTGACGCATCGTCGTTGTCCGGCCGCGCAGTGTTTGTGATGGTGTTTCTGCCGTTCGCGCTGGGCCATTTTCTTTCGTGCCTGATGCGGACGGTGAACGCGACGCTGGCGCCGCAGCTGGTGGCGGCGCTGGCGCTGACGCCCGGCGAGCTTGGGCTGCTGACCAGTGCTTTCTTCCTGGCGTTCGCGCTGGCGCAGCTGCCGGTCGGGATGGCGCTGGACCGCTGGGGACCGGCCACGGTGCAGCCGCCGATGCTGCTGCTGGCCGGCGTCGGCGCGCTGGCTTTCGCCGGCGGCCACACCTTCACGCAGCTGCTGGTGGCGCGCGCCGTCATCGGCCTGGGACTGGGCGGCTGCTTCATGTCGGCTGTAAAGGCCATCTCCACCTGGATCGCGCCGGCGCGGCTGCCGTCGGTGCAGGGCTATCTGATCGCCATTGGCGGCCTCGGTGCGGCGGCGGCCACGCTGCCGGTGCGGATGGCGCTGGACCATATGGACTGGCGCGGCCTGTTCCTGTGGCTGGCGGCTGCGGCGGCGCTGATCGGCATCCTGATCCGCGCGCTGTCGCCGCCGCAGCCCGGCGCCATGCGCAAGCCGGCGCTGCTCGATGCCATGCGCGAGGTGTATCGCCATCCGGCCTTCCGCGAAATGGCGGCGCTGGTGCTGGTGCCGCACACGGTGTTCTTCGGCATCCAAGGACTGTGGATAGGACGCTGGCTGAGCGACGTCGCGCGCTATTCGGACAACGCGGTCGGCTACCTGTTGTACCTCGGCATGGCGGCGGTGATCTTCGGCGCCATCGCGGTCGGCATGCTCACCGAGTGGGCGGGACGGCGCGGCGTGCAGCCGATCCGCGTGGCGGCGGCCGGCGTGGCCTTGTTCATCGCGGTGCAGGTGGGCTTTGTGTGCAACTGGCGGCCGAGCTACCAGCTGCTGTCGGTGTTGTTTACGCTGGTCGGCACGGTGACCGGCATCGAATACACCATCGTCGCACTCAGTCTTCCCGGCGCGCTGACGGGGCGCGCGGCCACCTGTCTGAATCTGCTGATCTTCCTCGGCGCGTTCGCGGTGCAGGCGGGTTTCGGCTTGGTAGTCGGATGCTGGCGGCCGGATGTGACGGGGCACTATCCGGCGCAGGCCTACCAGGCGGCGTTCGCGGTGCTGGTGCTGCTGCAGCTGCCGGGACTGATCTGGTTTGTGCGGCGGAGCAGGCGCAATCCGGTAGAATGGAATTCCCGTCCGACTCGCTCCTGATTACGTGATGACCCAAGACCAAAACGCCTTTGCCTCATTGCCGCTCACCTGGCGCGACTGGATCATGGAAAACCTGGCGCGCGCCTGCAGTCCGCTGGACATGGCCAACAGCATGGCGCGCTCCGGCCAGTACAGCATGACGGTCGCGCGCGCGGCGATCGACGAGGCGGTGCGCATGCGCGCCGGCGCCGCCACCGCGGGCGGCACGGCGGCGGCGCCGGCGGCCGCCGCCAGCGCCTTTTCCGCGCCGCGCGAGATGCCTTACATTGACGTCAGCAGCAACCGCATCGCCACGCCCGACCGCGAGGTGGAGGTGCTGTTCGTGCTGAAAAAGCCGCAGGTGATCCTGCTCGGGAATGTGCTCAGCGACGCGGAGTGCGACGCCATCGTCGCCCATTGCGGCACGCGCTACACCCGCTCGACGGTGACGGCGGAAGCCGACGGCGCCAGCGTGGTGCACGAGGGCCGCACGTCGGAGATGGCCTTCATCCAGCGCGGCGAGGCGGAGGTGGCCGAGCGCATCGACCGCCGCCTGGCGGCCTTGGCGCACTGGTCGCCCGAATGCACCGAGCCGTTCCAGCTGCAGAAGTACGGCCAGACGCAGGAATACCGGCCGCACTACGACTGGCTCGATCCCGACAGCGCCGGCCACCGGCCGCACCTGGCGCGCGGCGGCCAGCGGCTGGCGACCTTTGTCTTGTACCTGTGCGACGTGGAGCAGGGCGGCGGCACGGTCTTCCCTTCGCTGGGGCTGGAGGTCTTCCCGAAGAAGGGGAGCGCGCTGTGGTTCCTGAACACCGACAGCAACCACCAGCCAGACACGCAGACGCTGCATGGCGGCGCGCCGGTGGTCAAGGGCACCAAGATCATCGCCAACAAATGGTTGCGACAGGAGCGCTACGGTTAGAATGGCGGTGAACTGACAACCGAGGATGAAGTATGAGACTAGTGCGTTACGGCCGTCCAGGCAAAGAAAAACCAGGCTTGATCGACGATGAGGGCAAGCTGCGCGACCTGTCCGGCGTGATCGGCGATGTCGACGCGGCGCAGCTGGCGCCGAAGGCCTTGCGCAAGCTGGAGAAGATTGCGCACGCGTCGCTGCCGCTGGTGCGCGGCAATCCGCGCTTCGGCGTGCCGGTGGCGCGCGTCGGCAAGTTCGTCTGCATCGGCCTGAATTATTCCGACCACGCGGCCGAAGCGGGCATGCCGATTCCGAAGGAGCCGATCATCTTCCTGAAGGCGAATACGGCGCTGTCGGGCCCCGACGATCCGATCATGATGCCGCAGGGTTCGAAGAAGATGGACTGGGAGGTGGAGCTGGGCATCGTCATCGGCACGTGTGCGCAGTACGTCAGCGAAGCCGATGCGCTCAAGTACGTGGCCGGCTACACGGTGGTGCACGACGTTTCGGAGCGCGAGTATCAGCTGGAGCGCGGCGGCACCTGGGACAAGGGCAAGGGCTTCGACACCTTCGGCCCGGTCGGTCCGTGGCTGGTGACGCCGGAAGACCTGTACGACGTGCAGGATCTGGACCTGTACCTGGAGGTCAACGGCAAGCGCATGCAGACCGGGAACACCTCGACCATGATTTTCTCGGTGGCGCAGATCGTCAGCTATGTGTCGAAGTGCATGACGCTGGAGCCGGGCGACGTAATCGCCACCGGCACGCCGCCGGGCGTGGGCATGGGGCGCAAGCCGCAGCGCTTCCTGAAGAAGGGCGACGTGGTGCGCCTCGGCATCGCCGGCCTGGGCGAGCAGCAGCAGGAAGTCATCGCCTGGCGGGCGCGCTAGGCCTGGTGTGCCAAGCGGGCCTGGCGCGGCGGCAGCCGGCCGCGCTGGTCCGCCTCATCGAGCTTGAACACGCTGACCAACTGTTCCAGGCCCACCGCCTGCTCCTGCAGCGAGTCCGCGGCGGCGGCGGCCTGCTCCACCAGCGCCGCGTTGCGCTGCGTGGTTTCGTCCATCTGCGCCACCGCCTGGTTGATCTGCTCGATGCCGGAACTCTGCTCGCTGCCGGCGGCCATGATCTCGCTCATGATATCGGTGACCCGCGCCACGCTGGCGACGATGTCTTCCATCGTCGCACCGGCCTGATCGACCAGCGCCGCGCCGGCGTCCACACTGTCCACCGAGGCCGTGATCAGTTCCTTGATTTCCTTGGCGGCGGCGGCGCTGCGCTGCGCCAGGTTGCGCACTTCGCTGGCCACCACGGCAAAGCCGCGTCCCTGTTCGCCGGCGCGCGCCGCTTCCACCGCGGCATTCAGCGCCAGGATATTGGTCTGGAAGGCGATGCCGTCGATGACCGAAATAATATCGACGATCCGTTTCGATGAATGATTGATGGCCCCCATGGTGGTGACCACCTGCGACACCAGTTGCCCGCCCTGGGTGGCGATGTCCGAGGCGGTGACCGCCAGCTGGTTGGCCTGGCGCGCGTTGTCGGCGTTGTGCCGCACCGCCGAGGTCAGCTCCTCCAGCGAGGACGCGGTTTCCTCCAGGCTGCCGGCCTGCTGTTCGGTACGGCGCGACAGATCGATATTGCCGGTGGCGATCTCCTGGCTGGCGGTGGCGATCGCGGCGCTGCCTGCGCGCACATTGCGCACGGTGCCCACCAGTTGTTCCTGCATATGGGCCAGGCCTTCCAGCAGCCGGCCCATCTCGTCGCGGCGGCCGGTTGCGATGCGGCTGGACAGGTCGCCCCTGGCCATCGCGCCGAACACCGCCAGTGCGTGGTCCAAGGGCCGCAGGATGGCCCGCAGCAGCGCCGCGCTGGACACCACGATCAGCAGCGCGCCGGCCACGACGCCGCCGATGGCGAGCTTGAACAGCAGGCTGAACAAATCATTGCTGCGGTCGAAGCCGGCCTTGGCCGCCGTCAGCTGGTACTGGTCCAGTTTGTCGGAAGCGCTGCCGAACGGCGCGAACAGCTCCTGCAGCTTTTTCATCGACAGCAGGTCGGCCTGTGCCATGTCGTGGCCGCTGACCGCCTGGCGCAACGCCAGCAGCCCTTCATCGCGGTAGCGCTTGCGCTTTTCGTCGAGGTCGCGCGCCAGGCCCTCTTCGGTGACGTCGCGCGGCAAGGCCAGGTAAGCTTGCCAGTATTGGTCCGATTCGGTCACGAACATGGCGGCGCGGTCCAGCGTCTTGCCGACATCCGGGGCGTCCGGGTGCAGCACCGCGCGGTCCAGCGTGAAGCGGGCGCGGCTCAGCGAATTCTTGGAATTGCTGATGGCCACGCTGGAGGCCAGCTGGTTGCTGTAGACTTCTTCCAGCGCGTGGTTGCCGACCTTCATGCCGTAAATGCCCATGAAACCAGTCAAGACGATCAAGATGCCCAGCAATGCCATGGTCGATACCAGACGCATGCGTATGGTGAGGTGAGTCAATGTATTCTCCTGCAATATAGCCGCAAGCAGGCGGCCCGATGGACGACGCGACGCGAAAAATCGGAGGCGTGAAATGGGCTGCCGGGCCGGGTCGCGCAGGCCGCGCGGGGGCTGGTGAGGCCGCCGGCGGCGGTGGGCCGGGCGGGCGCCGCCGGACGCAGGCGGAGTGCCGCCAACGTCGGGCCGACAGCTTAACATGGTTTTCATTTTATTGCTTGTTGACAACCAATCAAGCGTTGCCGGCGATGTCAGGCGCCCTGAGGGCCGCAGCGAGCGCATCCGCCAGGCGGCTGGTGATGTCCGCCAGTTCCGCCTCGGTGGCGATGAAGGGCGGGGCCAGCAGGATGTGGTCGCCCTGGCGGCCGTCGATGGTGCCGCCCATCGGGTAGACCATCAGGCCGCGCGCCATGGCCTCGTCCTTGATCAGGGCGTGCAGCCTGAGCGCCGGATCGAACGGCGCCTTACTGGCGCGGTCCTGCACCAGTTCCAGCCCGATCAGCAGCCCGCGTCCGCGGATGTCGCCGACGTGCGGATGCTGGCCGAAGGCCTCGCGCAGCATGCGCCGCAGCGCAGCCCCGCGCACGGTGACGGCGCCCAGCAGGTTCTCTTTCTGGATCACCTTCTGCACCGCCAGCGCGGCGGCGGCGGCCACCGGGTGGCCCATGTAGGTGTGGCCGTGCTGGAAGGCGCCGCTGCCGTCGCGCAGGCGCCGCACGATGGGCGCGCGCGCCAGCACCGCGCCGATCGGCTGGTAGCCGGCGCCCAGGCCTTTGCCCAGCACCACCAGGTCCGGCAGCACGCCTTCCTGTTCGAACGCGTACAGCGTGCCGCTGCGGCCCATGCCGCACATGACTTCATCGAGGATCAGCAGCAGGCCGTACTGGTCGCACAGTTTGCGCACGCCGCGGAAGTAGCCGGGCGTGGGCGGCACCGCACCGGCGGTGGCGCCGACCACGGTTTCGGCGACGAAGGCGATCAGCTTGTCCGGGCCGGCGGCGCGGATGGCGTCCTCCAGTTCGCGCAGCAGGGCGGCGGTGTAGTCGTCCGTGCTCTGGCCGTCGGCGCGGTCGCGGTATTCGTAGCAGGGCGCGACGTGCGGCACGTCGATCAGCAGCGGCGCGAACGGGTGGCGGCGCCATGCGTTGCCGCCCACCGCCAGCGCGCCCAGCGTGTTGCCGTGGTAGCTCTGGCGGCGCGCGAGGAAGACGCTGCGCTGCGGCTGGCCGGCTTCCAGGTGGTATTGGCGCGCCAGCTTGAGCGCGGTCTCCATCGCTTCCGAGCCGCCGGAGACCAGGTAGACGTGATCGAGGTCGCCGGGGGCGTCGGCGGCCAGGCGCGCGGCCAGTTCCTCGGCCGCCTCGCAGGTGAAGAAGGCGGTGTGGGCGTAGGCGCTGCGGTCGATCTGGGCGTGCATCGCGGCCAGCACTGCGGGATGGCCGTGGCCCAGCGAGGAGACGGCGGCGCCGCCGCTGGCGTCGAGGTAGGTGCGGCCGGCGCTGTCGGTGATGGTGATGCCTTGCGCGCGCACGGCGACGGGCGGCGTGCGGCGCAGGTTGCGGTGGATGAGGTGGCTCATGGCGTCCTTTCGTTGGCGGGGCAGACTGCCAACGGTAGCCGCATTCGGCCGGCGGGTTGTTGATCTATGCCGGAAGCCGGGCGGATAAATGGACGCCGGCCGCCTTACTGGGCCAGCAGGCCGCCGTCGACGGCGTAGTAGGCCGCCGTGACGAAGGAGGCCTGGTCGGAACTGAGCCAGGCCACCAGTTCGGCCACTTCGTGCGGTTCGCCGAGGCGGCCTATCGGGTGCTGGGCCACCAGCGGCGCGCGCGCCGCGTCCGACATGGCGCGCAGCGCCGGCGTGTCGATGTAGCCGGGACCGACCGTGTTGACGCGGATGCCGCGCGTGGCGTATTCCAGCGCGGCGGCCTTGGTCAGGCCGACCACGCCGTGTTTCGCGGCGACGTAGGCGCTGTTCTGGCGCGTGGCGACCTGGCCCAGGATCGAGGCCATGTTGACGATGGCGCCGCCGCCGGCGTCCAGCAGCGCGGCGATCTGGTAGCGCATGCCGTAGAACACGCCCGACAGGTTGATGCCGATCACCTTGTCCCAGCTGGCGATGTCGTACTCGCCGATATCGGCCGGCGGCGCGCCGACGCCGGCGTTGTTGCAGGCGATGTGCAGCGCGCCGTAGTGGGCGACGGTGGCCGCGACCAGGGCCTGGTTATCGGCCGGCAGCGAGGTGTCGGCGTGCACGAAGATGGCGTCGCCGCCGGCTTCCTTGATGGCGGCGACGGTGTCGTTGCCGCCCTTGGCGTTGATGTCGGAGACGACCACCTTGGCGCCTTCGGCAGCGTATTTGAGGGCGACGGCGCGGCCGATACCGGAGCCGGCGCCGGTGACCAGCGCGACTTTTCCTTGCAGGGTTGATGACATGGGATTGCCTTTCTGAGATGGGATCATGAGGCGGAGATGGTTTACATGCCCGCAAGCCATGCTAGCCCTTTGCGCGAAATGCTGTCGCCAGCCTGAGCTGCTGGGATATCATCGAATCCTCGCGAACCTGAGGATATTGCCATGACCGACCGCCTGCCTTCCATCGCTTTCGAACAACTGAGCGCGGCCCAGCAGGTGGCGGCGCAGGCGGTGATCGACGGGCCGCGCGGCGCGCTGTATGGGCCGTTCGTGCCGCTGATCCGCAGCCCGGAGCTGATGGCGGCGGCGCAGCGCATGGGCGAGTATCTGCGCTACCGCAGCGCCATCGGCACGCGGCTGACGGAGCTGGCGATCCTGGTGACGGCGCGGCAGTGGAGCCAGCAGGTGGAGTGGGCGATCCATGCGCCGATCGCGCGCGACTACGGCATCGCCGACGCGGTGATCGCGGCGATCGCGGCGCGCCAGCGGCCGGCGGGGCTGCTGGAGGATGAGGCGCTGGTGTATGAGTTCTGCGTGCAGCTGCAGCAGCGGCAGCGGGTGGACGATGCGACCTACGCGGCGGCGCTGGCCGCCTTCGGCGAGCATGGCGTGGTCGACCTGATGGGGATCAACGGTTACTACACGTTTCTGGCGATGGTGATGAACGCGGCGCAGACGGCGGCGCCGGCATCCAGCGCTCCGCCGCTGCCTTAGGCGTCAGGCAAGCACGCGCTTGAGCCAGGCGCTGATGTCGTCGACTTCCTGCTGGCACAGCGAGTGCTGCATCGCGTATTCGTGCCATTCGACGTGGTAGCCCCACTCGACCAGCAGGTCGCGCGAGGCGGTGGCGCGGGCGATGGCGATCACCGGGTCCATGCGGCCGTGTACCAGGAAGATCGGCGTGGCCAGGCTTTCCGGCGTGTGCTCGGCGGCCGCTTTGGGCGCGATCGGCACGTAGCCGGACAGGCACAGCATGCCGGCCAGCTTGCTCTTCTGGCGCAGGCCGGTTTGCAAGGTCATCGCGCAGCCTTGCGAGAAGCCGGCCAGGATGATGCGCTCGTTGGGGATGCCGCGGGCGTTCTCGCGCGCCATCAGCGCTTCGACCTTGACTTGCGAGGCGCGCAGGCCGGCTTCGTCTTCCTGGCGGCCGAGGTCGGTGGCGATGATGTCGTACCAGGCGCGCATCACGTAGCCGCCGTTGACCGTCACCGGCATGGTGTCGGCGTTCGGGAAGATGAAGCGGATGGCCGGCAGGCCAGCCAGGTCCAGCTCGTGCAGCATGGGCACGAAGTCGTTGGCGTCGGCGCCCAGGCCGTGCATCCAGATGATGGCGACGGTCGGGTTCGGGCCGGTTTCTTTTTCGATGGTTTGCAGCAGTTGGCTCATGCTTATCCTTGGGCGGGGCGGATGGCGGATTTGGGGCGGAAGGCCTTGCACACGGCCGGGTCGGTTTCCATATAGGGGCCGCCGATCAGGTCGATGCAATAGGGCACGGCGGCGAAGATGCCGCCCACCAGCGTCTTGCCGTCGGCGTCTTTCAGGCCGCCCAGCGTTTCGGCGATGGCCTTCGGCTGGCCGGGCAGATTCAGGATCAGCGCGGCGTGGTCGGCGCTTTCGCGGATCACGGCGGTCTGGCGCGACAGGATGGCGGTCGGCACGAAGTGCAGGCTGATCTGGCGCATCTGCTCGCCGAAGCCGGGCATTTCCTTGGTGCCGACGGCCTTGGTCGCTTCCGGCGTGACGTCGCGGCGCGACGGGCCGGTGCCGCCGGTGGTCAGCACCAGGTGGCAGCGGACGCTGTCGGCCAGCTCGGTCAGCGTGGCCTCGATCTGCGGGCGTTCGTCGGCGATCAGGCGGGTCTCGATGCGGTAGGGCGTAGTCAGCGCGCCGGCCAGCCAGGCTTGCAGCGCGGGGAGGCCCTGGTCCTGGTAGACGCCGCCGCTGGCGCGGTCGGAGATCGACACCAGGCCGATCACCAGTTCGGTGGCGTCGGTGTTACTCGTCATCGGCTTCGTCGCCGGTTTCTTCCTCGTCCGCACCGGCGGCCTTGCGCTTGTCGGCGTCCAGCTGCTTCAGGATCTGGAAGATTTCACGGTAGGCCTTGGGCGGCTTGTTCTCGGCCTGTTCCTTGCGGGCGTTGCGGATCAGCGTGCGCAGGTGCTGCACGTCGAGTTCCGGATTTTCCGACAGCAGGGTGGTCAGGGCGTTGTCGTCGGCCAGCAGCTTCTCGCGGCGGCGCTCCAGCGCGTGCATGGCGGCGGTTTCCGACTTGGAGGCGCCTTTCCAGCTGTCGATGGCTTTCTGGATGACGGCGACTTCCTCTTCGTCCAGGGTGCGCATCTTTTTGCCGACGAATTGCATCTGGCGGCGGCGGCCTTCGTGGTTGGTGATGGTCTGGCACATCAGGATGGCTTCCAGCACATCTTCCGGCATCGGCACGCGCTTGACGCGGTCGCGCGGGGCTTCGACCAGGGTTTCGCCGAGCTTTTGCAGGGCGTTGGACTGGCGTTTGGCCTCGGATTTGGAGGGGCGCTCGTACTCTTCTTCGAATTCGGAGGAGCTGAAGCCGACGGCGCCGCGGTTAGGATTTACCATATTATCAACTTTCGGTAGGGCGCATGGCCGCGCCCTGTAAACTGTAAACGACTGCTATGATAACTGTTTTAGCGGCCACCCGAAGAAAACAGCCCATGAGCGATACCCATTTTACCCACACCCAGGACCAGTTGAAGCAGCTTGCACGCGATGTGCTGGGCTACGCGAAAGCCCAGGGCGGCACCGATTGCGCCGTCGAAATCAGCGAGGGCAGCGGCCTGTCGGTGTCGGTGCGCAAGAGCCAGATCGAGACCATCGAGCAGAATAAAGACAAGGGCATGGGGGTGACGGTGTTCATCGGCCAGCGCCGCGGCAATGCCTCGACCTCCGATTTTTCGCCGGCGGCGCTGAAGGCGACCGTGGAGGCGGCCTACAACATCGCGCGTTTCACGTCGGACGACGACTGCGCCGGTCTGGCCGACGAAGACCAGCTGGAAATGCAGCCGCGCGACCTGAAGCTGTTTTATCCATGGGATATCTCGACGGCGGAAGCCGTGTCGCTGGCGCAGCGCGCCGAGGCGGCGGCGTTTGCCGTCGATGCGCGCGTGACCAATTCGGAAGGCGCCGGCGTGCACGTGCAGCAGTCGCATTTTGTCGCCGCCAATTCGCGCGGCTTCATCGGCGGCTATCCGTATTCGCGCCATACGCTGTCGGTGGCGCCGATCGCCGGCAAGGGCAAGAACATGCAGCGCGATGACTGGTATTCGTCGGTGCGCGATGCATCGAAGATGTCGTCGCCGGAGGCCATCGGCCGCTATGCGGCGGAGCGCGCGCTGGCGCGCCTGAATGCGCGCACCATCGATACGCGCACCTGCCCGGTGCTGTTCGAGGCGCCGCTGGCGGCTGGTCTGCTGGGCGCGTTCGTGCAGGCTACCTCGGGCGGCGCGCTGTATCGCAAGTCGACCTTCCTGCTCGATTCGCTGGGCAAGCAGGTGTTGCCGAAGCATGTGCAGATTCATGAAGATCCGCACGTGGTGGGCGGCGTCGGTTCGGCGCCGTTCGATGAGGAGGGCGTGCGCACCGTCAAGCGCGATGTGGTCAAGGATGGCGTGGTGCAGGGCTATTTCCTGTCGACGTATTCGGCGCGCAAGCTGGGCATGAAAACCACCGGCAATGCGGGCGGTTCGCATAATCTGGCGATGACGTCGTCGCTGACCAAGCCGGCGGATGATTTCGCGGGCATGTTGCGCAAGATGGGCACCGGCCTGCTGGTGACTGAGCTGATGGGCCAGGGCACCAATTATGTGACCGGCGATTATTCGCGCGGCGCGGCGGGTTACTGGGTAGAGAATGGCGTGATCCAGTATCCGGTGGAGGAAATCACCATCGCCGGCAATATGAAGGATATGCTGGCGCAGATCGTCGCCATCGGCAACGATGTGCTGGTGCGCGGCACCAAGCAGACCGGCTCGATCCTGATCGAGAATATGGTGGTGGCCGGCGGCTGAGGCTAGTCGGTACTGCGGCGGGCGCGGCGCCGGCGGTTGACGCCGGGCTGGCGCGGCTGCCGCACACGCGCCATCCATTCCTTCAGCGCGATCAGCATGATTTCCTCCTGCGTGCGAGGATCTTCGCGCCTGCGCAGTTAGTAATACAGCTCGGCATATATGTGGTGTCCCTTATCCATGGCTTGCTTGAAATGGCCTGAGAAATGCCTGCATTTGTAACTGTTAAACAGCGCTTCTCGTAGGGAGGTTTCGTCGGAATGCCTGAAATTTCAGGCATTCGTCAGGACATTTCAGGCGAGGACTGTGGAAGGCAAAGCCTATGTATATACTCACTTGCATAGCTTGCTGCTGGGAAGGCCGCAGGCGATCAGCCGGCCGACGTCCGGGTTGCTCAGGTAGTCGAGGTGGGCGGTGTCGGGGCGTTCCAGCAGGCCCAGGTAGGTCGGCGCGTTGGAGACCAGGATGTTGTAGACGGTGACGCCGTCCTGCTGCGCATATTTTTCCGGCGGAAGCGTGTACGACAGCAGGTCATTCGGATCGGTGAAGGCTACCAAGGTCAGGTGGCGGTCGGCCGCCAGTGCGCGGCGCTTGCGTAGCAGTAATTGCAGGCTGTCGGGCGGCGATTCCGCCATGGTGGCGGCCAGCGGCTGGTCCGCCAGCGACAGCAGCGGGATCTGATTGGCGGCCATCACCAGAAAGCGCATGCGGTCCACGGCCTGCTGCGCCATCCGGGCCGCCTGCGAGCCGGCCGGCTCCTCCGTCATGCGCAACAGCGTGTCGAACAAAATCTTGCTGCCCATGCTGTGGGCGATCACCACCAGCGGCGTTTGCGCCTGTGCGCCGGCCATTACCTGCAGCACGGCTTCGCGCATGCGGCGCTGGATGGTGTCGCGCGCCACGCCCTGGTAGATCAGGGCATCGGGCAGGCAATCGTCGATCAGGCCGTCCTTGAAGCGGGCGTTGAGGCGTGCGCGCGTGTGGGGATAAGGCGGTGCGCCGCTGCACAGCGAGGATTTGCCGCTCTGGTCGTAGCAGAGCTGGCGCTTCAGGTCGTTGGTCCGCGGCGACCAGATCAGGGCGTCGAAGCGCAGCTGGCCGGCGGGCGTGTTCACCGTGGATGGAACGATCTGCACCGCCGTGCCGGCGGCAGCGCGCGAGGATTGTGTGGTGGCGTCGCGCAGGGCGCCGGTCAGTTGCGGGACGACTTCATCGACCCAGCTGGCGTCGTGGGTGCAGATGCCGTGCACCAGCAGCACGTCGGCTGCGTTGCCGTCGGCCTGGGCGGCCAGATCGATCAAACCGGGGAAAGTGGTGTTGGCGTCCGTCAGTTGCGGCGGGCGGTAGGGCGTGGTGCAGGCGGTGAGCAGCACCAGCACGGCATACGGCAAGAATTTCATGATGGACCTCCGGATGCGGCGCGTGGATGCGCCGCCTGAGGTCCAGTGTATTTTTCCCTGCGGCGCCCGCTTTGTGGCGCCGCAGGGAGTCCGCTTACTGTTGCTGGGCCAGCAGCGATTGCAGCACCGGCTGCAGAATCGATTTGCCCAGCTCGGCGCTGCGGGCGCCGTTCCAGCCGGTGTCCGGGTCCGGATCGTTGGCGTTGTCCTTGAACGGCATCTCCAGCGTCAGCGACAGGCAGCCGAAGGCGTGGGTGATGTGCGGCGAACCCATGGTCAGCGTTTCCGGCGTGTACGGCGTTTCGCCGTAGCCGAATTCGTCCTGGAAGTCCGGGCTGGCGATCAGGAAATTGTCGATGAAGTATTGCTGCGCTTCGGCCTGATCGTCGGTGAAGTTTGGCAGCGACTCGCTGCCGGCCACGAATACGTATGGCAGGCCTTCGTCGCCGTGGATGTCCAGGCACAGGTCGACGCCGGTTTCGTGCATCTTCTGCTTGACCAGGAACACTTCCGGGCTGCGCTCCATGGTCGGATTCAGCCATTCGCGGTTCAGGTTGGCGCCGGCCGCGTTGGTGCGCAGGTTGCCGCGCACCGAGCCGTCCGGATTCATGTTCGGCACCACGTAGAACACGGCTTCCTTCAGGCACTGGCGGCCAAACGGATTGGCCGGGTCCAGCAGCGCTTCGACAAAGCCTTCGACAAACCACTCGGCCATGGTTTCGCCCGGATGCTGGCGGGCGATGACCCACACCTTCTGTTCCGCTTCCGGATCGCCGATCACCAGCATGTTCAGGTCGCGGCCGTCGATGGTGCTGCCCAGGTCGACCTGCTTGACCAGTGGCGACAGCTGGGCGTTGTCCAGCAGCGCCAGGTGGCGTTCCCAAGAATACGGCTCGAAATAAGCGTAGTAGACGCTGTCGTATTCCGGCGTGTGGTTGATGGTCATGACCTGGCCGTCGTAGGTGGTCGGCACGCGGAACCAGGAGTCGCGGTCGTAGCTGGCGACGGCCTGGTAGTCCTTCCAGCCGTCCGGGTAGGCGGCGCTGCCGGCGTTCAGGAAGTTCATTGCCAGCGGCGTGCCCTGTGCGCCCTGCACGCGGTAGTAGAACCACTGCACGATGTCGGCGTGGGAATCTTTACGGATGTTCAGATCGATGGCGGCCGGATCGTCGGCGCGGACCACTTCGATGGCGCCGGCGTCGAACTGCTGGCTGATTTTGATAGGCATGGCAGGAATCCTGGTGAATTCTATGTGAATAGTAGATCGCGCTTGTGGCGCAGAGCCGACATGATACAGGCTTGGCCGCCGGCCCGCCCGGATTTCCGCAGGCGCGCGCCGGACCGGCGCGTCAGGCCAGGCCGCCGAAGCGGTCGAAGAAGGCGGCTTCCAGCGGCGCGGCGGCGGCGTCTTCGCGGCGCAGGGCGGCGTCGATGTGCTGCTCGGCGGCGGCGTGCACCAGCAGGTAGATCTGGCGCGCCAGGTCGTAGGCCAGCGCGCCCGGCCACGGCGTCGGCAGCAGCTCGACCGGCAGCTGCGGGTCGTGCAGCTGGACGCGGCGGTAGGCGTGGATCAGCAAGGTACGGACGACGAAGGCCGCCGCCGGCGACAGTGGCGCGTCGCAGCCCTCCGCGCCCGTACCGCGCAGCGCCGCCAGCAGCGGCTCGAACTGGGCGATGAACTTGTTGTAGCCGGCCGCCACCGCCGCCACGTCCCAGCCGCTGGCCACCAGGTCGCTCAGCGGACGGGCGCCGACCTGCGGCAGGGTCTTGGCCTGCACCACGAACAGCTTGCCGGCCACGCCGAGGCGGGTCAGCAGCTCGTCGAGCGCGGCGCCGTCGGCGGCGGGATGGCCCATGATGCCGGGTGCGATCACGCTATAGCCTTCCCACAGCAACTCCTTGCGCACAGCCGCCCGTTCGGCCGCGTTGAGCGCGCCATCGCCGTTCAGGATCAGCGTCCAGCTGCCGTCCCAGTGCACGTGCGGCGAGGCGTAGATGCGGCGGTAGGCGTGGACGAAGCGCGCCATGGCGTCGGGCGTGATGGCGTAGGAGCTGCGGCGGCCGTCGCGCTGGGCGCCCAGCCAGCCTTCCTGCGCCAGGCGGAACACGGCGGTGCGCAGCAGGCGGTCGTTGACGCCGAACGGCGCCAGCAGCTCGATCAGGCTGCCCAGCCACACCATGCCGCCGTGCGGCACGATGGCGTCGCCAAAAATGGTCACCACCAGCGACTTCGAGCGCGGCGGGTCGGTGGCCAGGAATCCGGCGATCCAGTCGTTGCAATTCATAAGCGGCTTACTAATCTGAACAGGGAAACAATAGTTTACTTGGCCGCGCGCCAAAAATTAACACGACGCATGAAAATAATATGACACAAAAAAAATGTAGCTAAATAAAAATACGTATCGTATTATGTGTAAAAGGAGGAGACAGCCATGTACGCACAACTGGTGGAAACCGGACTCAAGCAAGTCCGCACGGCCGAGGACATGAGCGCCGAGGAGCAGGCGTTCCAGGCCCGCATCGACGACGGCGTCAAGATCGAGGCCAAGGACTGGATGCCGGAGGCCTACCGCAAGACGCTGATCCGGCAGATCTCGCAGCACGCGCACTCGGAGATCGTCGGCCAACTGCCCGAGGGCAACTGGGTGACGCGCGCGCCGACCCTGAAGCGCAAAGCGATCCTGCTGGCCAAGATCCAGGACGAGGCCGGTCACGGCCTGTACCTGTATAGCGCCGCCGAAACGCTGGGCGTGTCGCGCGACGAGCTGCTGGCCGCGCTCCATTCCGGCAAGGCCAAGTATTCGAGCATCTTCAACTACCCGACCCTGAGCTGGGCCGACATGGGCGCGATCGGCTGGCTGGTGGACGGCTCGGCCATCATCAACCAGATTCCGCTGTGCCGCTGCTCCTACGGCCCGTATGCGCGCGCCATGATCCGCGTGTGCAAGGAAGAGTCGTTCCACGCGCGCCAGGGCTACGACATCATGCTGTCGCTGGCGCGCGGCACGCCGGAACAGAAGGCCATGGCGCAGGATGCGCTGAACCGCTGGTGGTGGCCGTCGCTGATGATGTTCGGGCCGTCGGACGCCGAGTCGGTCAACAGCGCGCAGTCGGCGCAGTGGCGCATCAAGCTGTTCTCGAATGACGAGCTGCGCCAGCGCATGGTCGACCAGACCGTGCCGCAGGCGGAATTTTTGGGCCTGACCGTGCCCGATCCGGACCTGAAATTCAACGCCGACAGCGGCCATTACGAATTCGGCGCGATCGACTGGAGCGAGTTCCACAACGTCCTCAAGGGCAACGGCCCGTGCAACCGCGAGCGCCTGCAAACGCGCGTCAAGGCCTGGGACGATGGCGAATGGTTCCGCGAGGCGCTGGTCGCCCACGCCGACAAACACGCCGCCCGCAGCGCGGCATAGAGGAGACAATATGAGCAAAGAATGGCCACTGTGGGAAGTGTTCATCCGCAGCCAGCACGGGCTGGCGCACAAGCATGTCGGCAGCCTGCACGCGCCGGACGCCGAGATGGCGGTCAACAACGCGCGCGACGTCTACACGCGGCGCAATGAAGGCGTCAGCATCTGGGTGGTGCGCGCCGCCGACATCGTCGCCAGCAGCCCGGCCGACAAGGGCGCGCTGTTCGAGCCGTCCAACAGCAAGGTGTACCGCCACCCGACCTTCTTCCCGATGCCGGAAGAAGTCAAGAACCTGTGAGGCCGCCGATGGACAACAAGGTGAATTATCTGCTGCGGCTCGGCGACAACGCCCTGATCCTCAGCCAGCAGCTGTCGCAATGGTGCGGCAAGGGCCCGGCGCTGGAGGAAGACATGGCGCTGACCAACGTCGCGCTGGATCTGCTGGGCCAGACGCGCCTGTGGTACGAGTACGCGGCCGAACTGGAAGGCGCGGGCCGCAGCGAGGACCAGCTGGCCTACCTGCGCGACGCCCACGACTTCAAGAACTGCCTGCTGCTGGAGCAACCGAACGGCAATTACGCCGACACCATGGTGCGCCAGTTCTACTTCGACACCTGGCACTACTTCCTGATCGAAGGCCTGACGCGCAGCAGCGACGCGCGCATCGCCGCCATCGCCGAGAAATCGCTGAAGGAAGTGACCTATCACCTGCGCCGCAGCGGCGACCTGATTGTGCGCATGGGCGACGGCACCGCCGTCAGCCACGCCAAGACCCAGGCGGCTGCCGACGCGCTGTGGATGTACAGCGGCGAAGTGTTCGCCTACGACGCGGTCGACGAGGCGATGGTCGCCGCCGGCATCGCGCCGGAGGCCGGCGAATTGCGTGCGCAATGGCTGGCGCACGTGGCCGAAATCTTCGCCGAAGCCACGCTGACCATGCCGCCGGCCGACGCCTGGATGCAGAAGGGCGGCAAGCAAGGCCGCCACAGCGAGCACCTGGGCTACATCCTGGCCGAGATGCAGTTCCTGCAGCGCGCCTATCCCGACGCCGAGTGGTAGCAGCGGGGCCGCCATGAAAGCCGCCGCCACCATGATCGCCGCCGCCGCACCGGCCGCCCGCAGCGCCGCCGCCCTGTCGTCGGCCGTCGCGCAAATCTGGGCCTGGCTCGGCGCCGTGCCCGACCCGGAGATTCCGGTCATCAGCATCGTCGACCTGGGCATCGTGCGCGACGTGCGCGTGGCCGCCGACGGCGCTTGCGACATCACCATCACGCCGACGTACTCCGGCTGTCCGGCCATGCAAGTCATCGCCGACGCCATCACCGACGCGCTGCACGCGCACGGCGTGGTGCAGGTCCGGCTGCACAACCAGATCTCGCCCGCCTGGACCACCGACTGGATGAGCGAGGCCGGAAAGGCCGCGCTGAAGGGCTACGGCATCGCCCCGCCGGCGCAGCAGGTGATCGACATCAGCGGCCTGCGCGCCGGCGGCCGGGCCGCCGCTGCCGCCGTCTCGCGCCGCGCCGCACTAGCGCCGACGGTCGCCTGCCCGCACTGCGGCTCGCAGCACACCGAAATCACCAGCCAGTTCGGCTCCACGCCCTGCAAGGCGCTGTACAAATGCCTGGACTGCCGCGAGCCGTTCGACTACTTCAAGTGTCACTAGAGAAGATCATGAGCAAATTCCATCCGCTGACCATCGCCAACGTGCGCAACGAAACGCGCGACACCATCGCCGTCACCTTCGCCGTGCCGGACGCGCTGCGCGACAGCTTCGCCTTCCAGCAGGGACAGCACCTGACGCTGCGCGCGCAGATCGGCGACGAAGACGTGCGCCGCTCGTACTCGATCTGCTCCGCCGTGCAGGACGGCGCGCTGCGCGTGGCCATCAAGCGCACCCAGGGCGGCCTGTTCTCCAGCTGGGCCAACGACAACCTGCAAGCCGGCCATACCATTGACGTCATGCCGCCGATGGGCCACTTCAACGTGCCGCTGGACGCCGCCAACAAAAAACACTACCTGGCCTTCGCCGCCGGCAGCGGCATCACGCCTATCCTGTCGATCATCAAGACCACGCTGGCCGCCGAGCCGGAAAGCCAGTTCACGCTCTTCTACGGCAACCGCGCCTCGTCGTCGGTGATCTTCCGCGACGAACTGTCGGACCTGAAGGACAGCTACATGGGCCGCCTCAAGCTGGCCTACGTGATGAGCCGCGAGCAGCAGGACATCGAACTGTTCAACGGCCGCATCACCAAGGACAAGGCCGCGCAATTCCTCAAATACTGGGTACGCGCCGACGACATCGACATCGCCTTCATCTGCGGCCCGGAAGACATGATGCACGGCGTCTCGGAAGCGCTGCAGGAGGCCGGCCTGGCCAAGTCGCAGATCAAGGTCGAGCTGTTCGCCGCCAGCATCCCGAAACACGCGCACCAGCCGCGCGCCGCCTCGGCCGTCGCCGCCACGCAGCAGCAGACCGAAGTCACCGTCATCATGGACGGCAACGCCGCCAGCTTCACCATGGAGCAGGACAAGGAATCGCTGCTCGACGCCGGCTTGCGCGCGGGCCTCGACATGCGCTACTCGTGCAAGGGCGGCGTGTGCTCGACCTGCCGCTGCAAGGTCATCGAGGGCAAGGTCGATATGGACGTCAACTACGCGCTGGAAGACTACGAAATCGCGCGCGGTTATGTCCTGAGCTGCCAGAGCTTCCCCACCACCGCCCGCGTCGTCATCGACTTCGACCAGGCCGAATAACAATACGGAGACACCATGGACTACCAGAACATCCTGTTCGAGATCAGCGACGGCGTCGCCACGCTGACGCTCAACCGCCCGGATAAGCTGAACAGCTTCACCCAGGCCATGCACGAAGAAGTGCGGCACGCGCTGAAACGCGTCGCCACCGAAGCGGCGGCCGGCGCCGCGCGCGTGCTGGTGTTGACCGGCGCCGGGCGCGGCTTCTGCGCCGGCCAGGATTTGTCCGACCGTTCGGTGGAGCCGGGCGCCGGCGCGGTCGACCTGGGCGACTCGGTGGAAAAGAACTACGCGCCGCTGGTGCAGTCGCTGCGCGCGCTGCCGCTGCCGGTGATCGGCGCCATCAACGGCGTGGCGGCCGGCGCCGGCGCCAACATCGCGCTGGCCTGCGACATCGTGCTGGCGACGAAATCGGCATCGTTCGTCGAAGTGTTCTGCAAACTGGGCCTGATTCCCGACACCGGCGGCACCTACTTCCTGCCGCGCCTTGTCGGCAGCGCGCGCGCCATGGGCATGGCCATGCTGGGCGAAAAACTGAGCGCCGAGAAGGCCGAAGCCTGGGGCCTGATCTGGAAGGCGATTCCCGACGAGGACTTCGCCGCCGAAGTGCTGGCCATGGCGCGCCACTTCGCCGGCGCGCCGACCAAGGGACTGGCCTTCACCAAGAAGGCCTTGCACGCCAGCGCGCACAACAGCCTGCAACAGCAGATGGCGCTGGAATGCGGCATGATGAGTGAGCTGGGCCGCAGCGACGACTACCGCGAGGGCGTGGCCGCCTTCATGGAAAAGCGCGCGCCACAGTTCAAGGGGCGCTGAGATGGCGGCCCTGCATATGGAACGCGCGGTCGCCGTCATCGGCAGCGGCGCCATGGGCGCGGGCATCGCGCAGGTGGCGGCGGTGGCCGGCTATACGGTGCGGCTGTACGACACGCGTCCCGAGGCGGTGGCCAAGGCCATCGCCGACATCGCCGCCGCGTTGAACAAGCTGGTCGCCAAGGAGCGCATGAGCGCCGTCGACTGCGCCGCCGCCATCGCGCGCCTGCACGCCGCCGTCACGCTGCCGGAGGTGGCCGACGCCGGGTTGGTGGTGGAAGCGATCGTCGAGAACCTCGACGCCAAGCGCGCCCTGTTCGCGCAGCTGGAGGACATGGTTGGCGATGACTGTATTTTGGCGACCAATACGTCGTCGATCTCCGTCACCGCGATTGCGGCGGGCCTGCGCCTGCCGGGACGCGTGGCCGGTATGCACTTCTTTAATCCGGTGCCGCTGATGGCGTTGTGCGAAGTGGTCAGCGGACTGGCCACCGATGCCGCCGTCGCGCAGACCGTGTTCGACACCGCCGCTGCGTGGGGCAAGAATCCGGTGCACGCCAAGTCCACGCCGGGCTTCATCGTCAATCGACTGGCGCGGCCGTTCTATGCGGAGGGCTGGCGCCTGCTGAACGAGCAGGCCGCCGATGCCGCCACCATCGACGCGGTGATGCGCGAGGCGGGCGGCTTCCGCATGGGGCCATTCGAGTTGATGGATTTGATCGGGCATGACGTCAATTTCTCCGTCACGCAGTCGGTCTTCAATGCGTATTTCCAGGATCCGCGCTTTACGCCGTCGGTGCTGCAGCAGGAGATGGTGAATGCCGGCTTCCTTGGCCGCAAGGCGGGGCAGGGCTTTTATCGCTATGGCGACGGCGCTGCGGCGCCGCAGGCGCAGGCCGAGGCGCAGCAGCCGAAACCGGAGTACGTCAGCTACACCATCGAGCAGGGCGCGGCTTCGCACGCGGTGGGCGGCGTGGTGGTCGATGCGCTGGCGGCCCGCTTGCGCGCGGCCGGCATCGACATCACGCACCGCAAGACGCCGGAGACCATCCGTCCCATCGGTGCGCATGACGATGCACCGGCTTTCCATTGCAACGGCGCCGCCATCTACCTGAGCGACGGCCGCAGCGCCACCCAGCGCGCGCGCGACAACCAACATGCGGACACGGTGCTGTTCGACCTGGCGCTGGACTATGGCAGCGCCAAGCGCATCGCCATCGCCCGCGCGGACCAGTGTTCGGATGCGGCCTACAATGCGGTGGTCGGGCTGCTGCAAGCGGCCGGATTTGCCGTCACGCGGATGGACGACGTGCCCGGCCTGGCTGTGATGCGCACGGTCGCCATGCTGGCCAATGAGGCGGCGGATGCGGTCAACCAGGGCGTATGCAGCGCCGCCGCCGCCGACATCGCGATGCAGAAGGGCGTCAACTATCCGCGCGGTCCGCTGGCGTGGGCGGACGTTGTCGGCATTGAACATATCGTGCGCGTGCTGGCCAATCTGGCCGCCGGCTATGGCGAGGATCGCTATCGCGTCTCGCCGCTGCTGCGTCGCAAGCAGGCTACGGGAGGGCGCTTCCATGAATAAGGTCCCCGACGAACGCACGCAGACGCAGGCGCTGGCGGAGGCTGTCGCCGCCGCGATGTTTGCGCGCGACACGGCTTCGCAGTCGCTCGGCATGAGCATCGACGCCATCGCGCCCGGCTACGCGCGCATGTCGATGCCGGTGCGTGGCGATATGCTGAACGGTCACCAGACCTGCCACGGCGGCTTTATCTTTTCGCTGGCCGACAGTGCGTTCGCCTTTGCCTGCAACAGCCACAATCAGATCACCGTGGGCGCCGGCTGCACCATCGACTACCTGTCGCCCGGCCGCGAAGGCGACCTCCTGAGCGCCACCGCCGTCGAGCAGACGCTGGCCGGCAAGAGCGGCATCTACGACGTCAAAGTGATCAACCAGGACGGCCGCACGATCGCCATGTTCCGTGGCAAGTCGCACCGCATCGGCGGCGAAGTTATAGCAGCATAAAGAGGAGACACCGATGGTCCAACGCAATCCCGCGCCGTCCGATCTGGAACCGATCGAACGCGCCAGCCGCGACGAACTGCAAGCGCTTCAGCTCCAGCGCATGCAATGGTCGCTCAAGCACGCCTACGACAACGTGCCGCATTACCGCGCCGCTTTCGACGCCGCCGGCGTCCACCCGGACGATCTGCGCAGCCTGGCCGACCTGGCCAAATTCCCGTTCACCACCAAGAAGGAACTGCGCGACAACTACCCGTTCGGCCTGTTTGCCGTGCCGCAGGACCGCGTGGTGCGCGTGCACGCATCGAGCGGCACCACCGGCAAGCCGACGGTGGTCGGCTACACGCAGAACGACATCGACACCTGGGCCAACGTGGTCGCGCGCTCGATCCGCGCCGCCGGCGGCCGACGTGGCGACATGGTGCACATCTCCTACGGCTACGGCCTGTTCACCGGCGGCCTGGGCGCGCACTATGGCGCCGAGCGCCTGGGCTGCACCGTGATCCCGATGTCCGGCGGCCAGACCGAAAAACAGGTGCAGCTGATCCAGGACTTCAAGCCGTCCATCATCATGGTCACGCCGTCGTACATGCTGAACATCGTCGAAGAGTACCAGCGCCAGGGCCTCGATCCGGCCGCCAGCTCGCTCAAGGTCGGCATCTTCGGCGCCGAGCCGTGGACCGACGCCATGCGCGCCGAAATCGAACAGCGCGCCGGCATCGACGCGGTCGACATCTACGGCCTGTCGGAAGTGATGGGCCCCGGCGTCGCCAGCGAATGCATCGAGAGCAAGGACGGCCCGGTGATCTGGGAAGACCACTTCTACCCGGAGATCATCGATCCCGAAACCGGCGAAGTGCTGCCGGACGGCGAAGAGGGCGAGCTGGTATTCACCTCCCTGAGCAAGGAGGCGCTGCCGATCATCCGCTACCGCACGCGCGACCTGACGCGGCTGCTGCCGCCCACCTCGCGCGCCATGCGCCGCATCGGCAAGATCACCGGCCGCTCGGACGACATGCTGATCATCCGTGGCGTCAACGTGTTCCCGACCCAGATCGAAGAACTGATCTGCAAGATGCCGAAATTGTCGCCGCAATACCAGCTGGTGGTCACGCGCGACGGCCACCTCGACAAGCTGGACGTGCTGGCCGAACTGCGCGTCGACACGCCGACCAGCGAAGTCGATTCGCTGGCGCGCGAGCTTGAGCACCGCATCAAGACCAACGTAGGCGTCAGCACCAAAGTCAAGCTGCTGCCGGCCAACGGCATCGAACGCACGCTGACCGGCAAGGCGCGCCGCGTGGTCGACCAGCGCCCGAAAAACTAAAGGAGACACCGTGAACGAAGCCTATATCTGTGACGCCATCCGCACCCCCTTTGGCCGCTACGGCGGCGCGCTGGCCGGCGTGCGCACCGACGACCTGGCGGCGCTGCCGATCGCCGCGCTGGTCGCGCGCAATCCCGGCGTCGACTGGTCGCGCGTGGACGACGTCTACTACGGCTGCGCCAACCAGGCCGGCGAGGACAACCGCAACGTCGCGCGCATGGCGGCGCTGCTGGCCGGCTTGCCGGTCGATGTCCCCGGCAGCACCATCAACCGCCTGTGCGGCTCGTCGCTGGACGCGGTGGGCATCGCCGCGCGCGCCATCAAGTCGGGCGAGGCGCAACTGGTGATCGCCGGCGGCGTTGAGAGCATGACGCGCGCGCCCTTCGTCATGGGCAAGGCCGACAGCGCGTTCTCGCGCGCGGCTAAAATCGAGGACACCACCATCGGCTGGCGCTTCGTCAATCCGCTGATGAAGGCGGCGCATGGCATCGACTCGATGCCGGAGACGGCGGAAAACGTCGCGCAGGAATTCGGCGTCAGCCGCGCCGACCAGGATGCGTTCGCGCTGCGCAGCCAGCAGCGCTGGGCCGCCGCCCACGCCGCCGGCGTGTTCCGCGACGAGATCGTGCCGGTCACGCTGCCGCAGAAGCGCGGCGAACCGAAGGTCGTCGACACCGACGAGCATCCGCGTCCCGACACCACCATCGAGATGCTGGCCAAGCTGAAAGGCGTGGTGCGGCCGGACGGCTCGGTCACCGCCGGCAATGCGTCGGGCGTCAACGACGGCGCCTGCGCGATCCTGCTGGCCTCCGCCGCGGCCGCCGGGCAGTACGGCCTGCGCAAGCGTGCGCGCGTGCTGGGCATGGCGACAGCCGGTCTGGCGCCGCGCATCATGGGCTTCGGACCGTCGCCGGCGTCGAAAAAGGTGCTGGCGCAGCTGGGCCTGACCATCGCCGACATGGACGTCATCGAGTTGAACGAGGCGTTCGCCGCGCAAGGGCTGGCCGTGACGCGCGACCTGGGCCTGGCCGACGATGCGCCGCACGTCAACCCGAATGGCGGCGCCATCGCCATCGGCCACCCGCTGGGCGCGTCCGGCGCGCGGCTGGTGCTGGCGGCGCTGCACCAGCTGGAACGCACCGGCGGCCGCTATGCGCTGTGCACCATGTGCATCGGCGTCGGCCAGGGCATTGCGGTCGTCATCGAGCGGGTGTGAGCATGGTCAAGGTTTATGAAATCAATGGCGTCACGCCGGTGGTCGATCCGACCGCTTACGTGCATCCCAGCGCGGTGCTGATCGGCGACGTCATTGTCGGCCCGCGCTGCTATATCGGCCCGCTGGCGGCGCTGCGCGGCGACTTCGGGCGGTTGATCCTGGAGGAAGGCGCCAACCTGCAGGACACCTGCGTGATGCACGGCTTTCCCGGCTGCGACACGGTGGTGGAGCGCGATGGCCACATCGGCCACGGCGCCGTGCTGCACGGCTGCCGCATCGGCCGCAACGCGCTGGTCGGCATGAACAGCGTCATCATGGACAACGCCGTGGTGGGCGCGGACAGCATCGTCGCCGCCATGAGCTTCGTCCGCGCCGGCATGGAGATTCCGCCGCGCAGCCTGGCGATGGGATCGCCGGCCAAGGTCGCGCGCGAACTGCGCGACGACGAGATCCAGTGGAAGAGCGGCGGCACGGCGCAATACCAGGAGCTGGCCGTGCGCTCCATGCAGACCATGCGCGAGACCGAGGCGCTGACCGCGCCGGAGCCGGACCGCAAGCGCATCGACTGGGACAGCGCGCTGCCGCTGCACCTGCACAAGAACGCCGCACCCTGAGCCGCACGGCGCCCGGCCGCGTGGCCCACGCAGGCTGCCGGCCGCCGCGCCGCTCACCGACAAATCGAACATCACGGAGACCGCACCATGTTACAACCAACCCTGCAAAGCCTGATCGCCGGCCGCTGGATCGGCAGCGAAGCCGCCGCGCCGCTGCACAGCGCCCTGACCAGCGCCGTCATCTACCACACGCACGCCGACAAGATCGACTTCGACGAAGCCGTCACCTACGCCCGCAAGACCGGCATTCCGGCGCTGATGCAGTTGAACTTCCAGCAGCGCGCCGCGCGCCTGAAGGCGCTGGCGCTGTATCTGCTGGAACGCAAGGAAGAGCTGTACGCCATCTCGCACCAGACCGGCGCCACCCGCGCCGACAGCTGGGTCGACATCGAGGGCGGCACCGGCACGCTGTTCGCCTACGCCAGCATGGGCAGCCGCGAGCTGCCGTCGTCCAACGTGCTGCACGAAGGCCCGGCCATCGCGCTCGGCAAGAACGGCGGCTTCGCTGGCACCCACATCCTGGTGCCGCGCGGCGGCCTGGCGGTGCACATCAACGCCTTCAACTTCCCGATCTGGGGCCTGCTCGAAAAATTCGCGCCCAGCTTCCTGGCCGCCATGCCGTGCATCGGCAAGCCCGCCACCGCCACCAGCTACCTGACTGAAGCCGTGGTGCGCATGATGCACGAATCCGGCCTGCTGCCGGAAGGCGCGCTGCAACTGGTGATCGGCAGCACCGGCGACCTGCTGGACCGCCTGAACGGCGCCGATGTGGTGACCTTCACCGGTTCGGCCGACACCGCCGCCAAGCTGCGCGTCAACCGCAACCTGATCGCCAACTCGGTGCCGTTCACCGCCGAAGCGGATTCGCTCAACTGCGCCATCCTGGCGCCGGACGTGACGCCGGACGATGCGGAGTTCGACCTGTTCGTCAAGGAAGTGGCGCGCGAGATGACCGGCAAGGCCGGGCAGAAGTGCACCGCCATCCGCCGCATCATCGTGCCGGAAAATATGGTCGACGCGGTCGGCACCCGCCTGCGCGAGCGGCTGGCGAAAGTCAGCGTCGGCGATCCGTCGGTGGAAGGCGTGCGCATGGGCGCCCTGGCCTCGCGCGACCAGCAGCGCGACGTCGCCGAACGGGTCGAACTGCTCGCGCGCGGTAACGAGGTGCTGTTCAGCGCGCGCGACGGCTTCAAGCCGGTGGGTGAGGGCGTGGCCGAAGGCGCGTTCTTCGCGCCGACGCTGCTGCTGTGCCGCGACGGCATGCGCAACGACGCCGTGCACGACGTCGAGGCCTTCGGCCCGGTCAGCACCATCATCAGCTACAACGGCATCGACGAGGCGCTGGCGCTGGCCGCGCGCGGCAAGGGCTCGCTGGTGTCGACGCTGGTGACGAAGGAGCCGGCGATCGCCGCCTACGCCGTGCCGATGGCGGCCGCCTCGCACGGCCGCGTGCTGGTGCTGGATAAGGAAGCGTCGGTCGATTCCACCGGCCACGGCTCGCCGCTGCCGCAGCTGAAGCACGGCGGCCCTGGCCGCGCTGGCGGCGGCGAGGAGCTGGGCGGCATCCGCGCGGTGCGTCACTTCCTGCAGCGCGCGGCGGTGCAAGGCTCGCCGACCATGCTGGCCGCCGTCACCGGCGAATACGTGCGTGGCGCCAAGGTGCAGGAGCACGACGTGCACCCGTTCCGCAAATACTTCGAAGACCTGGCCGTCGGCGATTCGCTGCTGACGCACCGCCGCACCGTCAGCGAGGCGGACATCGTCAACTTTGGCGGCGTCTCGGGCGACTACTTCTATATGCACTTCGACGAGGTGGCGGCGAAGGACACGCAGTTCGGCCAGCGCATCGCCCACGGCTACTTCGTGCTGTCGGCGGCGGCCGGCCTGTTCGTGTCGCCGGCGCCGGGACCGGTGCTGGCCAACTACGGCCTGGACAACCTGCGCTTCGTGGCGCCGGTCGCCATCGGCGACACCATCCGCGCGCGCCTGACCTGCAAGCGCAAGGTGGACCGCAATCGTACCGACGACAAGGGCGTCGGTCAGGGCGTGGTGGCGTGGGACGTGCAGGTCACCAACCAGCGCGACGAACTGGTGGCCAGCTACGACATCCTGACGCTGGTGATGAAGCGCGCCTGACGGTGTGCGTGACAATTGGTGAGCTTTCGCGGGCAGCCATGCCGTTATGATGGCGACCGTCTTCCATCACCAAGCGCTCACGCATGCCGTTTTCCATATCTCCATTGCTGCGCGCTGCCTGCCTGGCGCTGTTGCTGGGCGGCTGTGCCGTCCAGCAGACCGCCACGCACATGACACCGGCGCCTGCGGGCGACGCTGCCGAATACATCCTGTCCACGACGGTTGAGTTACGGCTCAATACCGGTTACCAGCGTAGTCTGAGACAGGGCAGCCGCTGGCTCAACGTCGGCCGCGTGCCGCAGGGAGATGTGTATAAGCCGTATATGGACGTGTTCACCGTCGAAGGTGCGCATATCCACGAGGCGTACCTGGTGGTCGACAGTAGCCAGCTGGTGGGCTTTTATCTGCCTGCTGAGCGGAGCTACGCCAATCTGGACCAAAGAGTCCTTCTCCACTTCAACTCCAAGGGTAATCAATGAAAATCATGCATCTGGCGCTGATCGGCGCCATCGTCGCATTGACCGGCTGCGCCGCCAGCGGTCCTAAATTCAGCGAGCTGCAGGCGTCCACGCCGGCACTCAAGGCGGACCAGGGCCGCGTGTACTTCTATCGCAGCAGCAGCATGTTCGGTGCGGCGATCCAGCCGGCGATTTCGTTCGACGGCAAGGAAGTCGGCAAGTCGCAGCCAGGCGGCTACTTCTATGTGGACACCGTCGCCGGCAGCCACGAAGCCAGCGCTTCGACCGAGGCGACCAACAAGCTGACCTTTGTGCTGGACAAGGGCGAAACCAAGTACGTGCGCACGTCGCCGCAACTCGGTCTCCTGGCCGGCCACATCGTGCCGGAACTGGTCAGCGCGGAAGAGGCCAAAAAGGCGCTGCCGGACCTGAGCTACACCGGCCAGGCCAAGTAAGGAAGTCCAGCGGATTTTCTGCGACGGCGCTGCGGCGCCGTTTTTTTTGCCCGTGACTTTTTGCCGTCGGGCTTTGATTTTTCTGCCAAACCAGCGCATCATGACGGCATGAAAGCATTCACACAATCGGTCGACCAGCTGTTTTCCCAGGGCCTGCAACTCCACGGCGAGGGCGATCTGGCGCAGGCCATGCAAACCTACGAGCAGGTGCTGAAGCTGGCGCCGCAGCACATCGATGCGCTGTACCACGTCGGCATCATCGGCTTCCAGACCGGGAATTTCGAGATGGCCGCCGGCTTTTTCCGCTCGGTGCTGGCGCTGGCGCCGGACGACGCGGCGGCGCACAGCAATCTCGGCAACGCGCTCAAGGAGCAGCAGCTGCCGGACGAGGCGCTCGACAGCTACGAGCGCGCGCTGGCGCTCAACGCGGCCGATGCCGATACCTGGTTCAATCGCGGCGCCGTGCTGATGGCGGTGGAGCGGCCGCAGGATGCGCTGCACAGCTTCGAGCAGGCGCTGACATTGAACGACGCCGACGACCAGGCGTGGCAGAATCGCGCGGCCGTGCTGCGCCAGCTTGGCCAGCATGCGCCGGCGCTGGAGAGCGCGGAACAGGCGCTGGCGCTCAATCCCAACAACATCGAGGCGCACAACCAGCGCGGCGCGCTCCTGCATGCGCTGGGGCGGCTGGACGAGGCCGCGCACAGCCTGCGGCAGGCGCTGGCGCTGCTGCCGGAGTACGCGGACGCCCATCACCATCTCGGCTTGCTGCTGGCTGCTGCCGGACAGTCTGAAGAGGCGCTGCACAGCCACGACCACGCCATCGCGCTGCAACCGCAGTGGCACGAGGCGCACGCCAGTCGCGCCGCCGTGCTGCGCGAATTGGGCCGCCGCGACGACGCGCAGCGGGCGACGGCCACCGCCAACCAGCTGCGGCGCGAGCAGCTGGCGGCTTACCGCAGTGTGGGCGACGAGCTGCTGGCGCAAGGCCGCGCGCCGGCGGCGGCGCGCCACTTCGCCGCCGCGCTGCGGCTGGACGACAGCGACGCCGTGCTGTGGCAGCTGCATGCACGCGCGCTGAACGCCGCCGCGCAGCGCGACGAGGCGCTGGCCAGCATCGGCCGCGCGCTGGCGCTGAAGCCGGACAGCGCGGAATTCCACCTGACCCGTGGCGTCATCCTGCGCAGCGCCGCGCGCTACGAGGAGGCCTTGCAAAGCTATGAGCAGGTGGTGCGGCTGGCGCCGCGCAACAGCGCCGGCTATACCAATCTTGGCAGCGTGCAGGACCAGCTGGGCCGGGCCGACGAGGCGATGGCCAACTACGAGCGCGCCATCGCGCTCGATGCCGGCAACGCGCTGGCGCGCTGGAACCGGGGGCTGGTGCATCTGCGGCGCGGCGACTACCAGCAGGGCTGGCGCGATTATGAATACCGCTGGAAGGCGGAGACGCTGGACCTGTACAGGAAGCAGCGCGATTTCGCGCAGCCGGCGTGGACCGGGCGCGAGCCGCTGGCCGGCAAGACCATCCTGCTGCACGCGGAGCAGGGCTATGGCGACGCCATCCAGTTCTGCCGCTACGCGCCGCTGGTGGCGCAGCGCGGCGCCACCGTGATCCTGGAGGTCAAGCCGGCGCTGGCGGCGTTGATGGGCACCCTGGAAGGCGTCAGCCGCATCGTCGTCAAGGGCGATCCGTTGCCGCCGTTCGACTATCACATTCCGCTCATGAGCCTACCGCTGGCCTGCGACACGCGGCTCGACAGCGTGCCGGCCGCCACGCCGTATCTGGCGCCGGATGCTGCCAGGGTGGCGCACTGGCGCGCCGCGCTGGGTCCGCGCACGCGGCCGCGCGTGGGCGTGGTGTGGAGCGGCAGCACGGCTAACCAGAATGACCACAACCGCAGCTTGCCGCTGCCGCTGCTGGCCGCCCTGTTCGACGCGCCGTGCGATTTCATCAGCCTGCAAAAGGACGTGCGGCCGGAGGATCAGCCCTTGCTCGACACGCTGCCGGTGCTGCAACTGGCCGATCAGCTGCGCGACTTTGCCGATACCGCCGCCCTGTGCGCGGTGCTGGACCTGGTGGTCACGGTCGACACCAGCGTGGCGCACCTGGCCGGTGCGCTCGGCATGCCGGTATGGATCATGCTGCAAACGCCGTTCGAGTGGCGCTGGCTGGAGCAGGGCGCCGGCAGTCCGTGGTATCCGAGCGCCACGCTGTACCGCCAGGCGCAGCGCGGCGACTGGATACCGCTGGTGGCGCAGGTGGCGGCGGACTTGCGCCAGCTTGGCGCTTAACGCTGTAGACCGAAGGGATCGTCGATGCTGTGCGCCGGTTCGGTGAACCAGCGCGGGCCGGTCTCGGTCATGTAGAAGTGGTCCTCGTGGCGCACGCCGAATTCGCCGGGGATGCAGATCATCGGTTCGTTGGAGAAGCACATGCCGACGTCCAGCGGCGTCTTGTCGCCGCCGACCAGATACGGCCACTCGTGGATGTCAAGGCCGATGCCATGGCCGGTGCGGTGCGGCAGGCCGGGCAGCTTGTAGCCGGGGCCGAAGCCGTCCGCTTCCAGCGAACGGCGCGCGGCCTGGTCGACTTCCTCGCACGGCACGCCCAGCTGCGCCGCCGCGAAGGCCGCCGCCTGCGCTTTCTTCTCGCTGTTCCACACCGAACGCTGACGCTCGCTGATCGGGCCGTAGACATAGGTGCGGGTGATGTCGGAGATGTAGTTGTGCAGCTTGCAGCCGGTGTCGATCAGCACCGTGTCGCCGGACTTCAGCGTCTGCACGTAGCTGACGCCGTGCGGGTAGGCGGTGGCTTCGCCGAACAGCACGATGACGAAGTAGGAGCCGGCCGCGGCGCCGACCTTGCGGTGCGCGCGGTCGATGAATTCTTCCACCTCTTTGGTGGTGATGCCTTCATGCAGGATGCTGGCGGTGGCGATGTGCACCGCCATGGTCATGTCCTTGGCGCGCTGCATCAGCGCGATTTCGGCGGCCGACTTGCGGGTGCGGCAGTGTGCCGTGACCTGGCGCGCGTTCTCCAGCGCGTAGCCCTCTGCCAAAGGGCGGATGCCGTCGTAGATGAAGAAGGCGGCGCTTTCGCAGATGCCCACGCGCGGCGGCTGTGCGGAATTCGGCGCGATGCCCATGCGTTTCAGCACAGCGACGAACAGCGCGTACGGGCTCTCGTGCTCTTCCCAGCAATTCACCGCGCCGTCGACCAGCATGAAGTCCTTCAGCGTGCTTTCCTCGAACGCCGGGGCGATGTATTCCACCGCGCCTTGCGCCGGCAGGATGGCGCCGACCATGCGTTCGCTGGCGTACCACCTGGTGCCGGTGAAGTAGGTGAGATTGGCGCCGGCGTTGATGTAGATGGCGGCGATGCCTTCGGCCTGCATATAGGCTTGCGTGCGCGCTATGCGCTGCAGGTGTTCGTCTTTGCCGATGGGGGCCGCGCCGGCGGTCATGTCCGATAAGGAGGCCAGTGCCTGGTCGATGGTCTTTCCGCCAATAGTCATTTTTATATCCTGATGTTGAAGTGCAGCGAGCGGTCGATGATAGCAGGTCATTCGGCCGTCACACACCAATGTTATGTTGCGCGCTCGTTTGTTTTACACTTCAGGATAGACCACATGACGCCTAAAAAATTGCTGATTCCTTCCGCCCTCGCCATCATGCTGACCGTCGCCGCTTGCGGCGGCGATAACGAGGCCCTCGTCGTCGTGCCGCCGCTGCCTGCCGGTCGCTGGATCGCCGGCGATCTGCACACGCACACCACGCAGTCGGCCGACGCCGACGTCAGCCAGACGCTCGACAAAATCCTCGGCAAGGCCTTCACCAGCTATGGCCTGGACTGGATGGCGGTGTCGAACCACCTGCGCGTCTCCACCCGCGACGAGAAGGGCGCCACGCTGGCGGCGTCGATTCCGATGTCGCTTGGCGTCGAACGCTACGAGGTGCCGCACGTGCAGGCCTTGCAGGCGGCCGGCACCTACGCCGACAAGCTGATTTTCTCCGGCTTCGAGTGGGACATGCCGACCCACGATCACATCGGCATCGGCATGTTCGACGGCGCCAATGCCAGCACCAAGGGCATGAAGGAGTTCGAGTATCTGTTCACCACGCGCGATGCGGCGATGTTCGATGCGGCCGATGTCGCCGCGTGGAAGGCCAAGTACGGCGACACCCGCTACAACGCCACCGCCGCCGATGCGCTGCAGGCGATCAACTGGCTGAAGACCAATTATCCGGACACCAGCTATGCGGTGATCAATCACCCGTCGCGCAACAAGGGCAGCTACAGCATCACCGATTTCCGCGCCTTCAACGACGCCGCGCCGAACATCATGTTCGCCATTGAAGGCATGGTGGGCAACCAGATGGAGCCGGACCGCGGCGGCTACACGGCGGCCTACACCGACGACAACGTGCTGCTGCGTGTCTACGGCGGCGTCGATTACGTGGTGGCGAAACTGGGCGGTCCGTGGGATGCGCTGCTGGGCGAAGGCCGCCATGTCTGGAACCTGACCGACTCGGACACGCACTTCAAGATCGTCGGCGGCAACAGCAGCGGCTACTTCCCCGGCGAGTATGCGAAGAACTATGTGTTCAACAGCGCCACCGGCAAACCGGCGGCGAAGGATCTGCTGGCTGGTCTGCGCTCGGGCAAGATGTTCTCGGTCTACGGTGACTTGATCAACGCGCTGGACTTCAACCTGGCCAGCAAGGATGACCGCAAGGAGATGGGCGGCGAGATGAAAGTGGTGGCCGGCGACAAGGTCACCATCACCATCCGCTTCAAGACGCCGGCGAAGAATAATTACGAGAAGCCGGTCGACAGCGGCACGCCGGCCGGCGTCAAGCCGGTGGTCGATCACGTCGACCTGATCGCCGGCGATGTCGGCGCCAAGGCGGCGCCGGGCAGCGCGGCCTACAGCGTCGCCACCAATGCCAGCACGCGCGTGGTCAAGCGCTTCACGGCCGCCGACTGGAAGGTCGATGCGGATGGCTACTACAGCGTGACGTATGAGACCACCATCGGCAAAAGCCAGTACTTCCGCCTGCGCGGCACCAACCTGGGCGTCGATGTGGCCGGCCTGACGGCCAGCGGCGAGCCGCTGGCGGACCAGCGCACCGGCACCGCCGACAACACCCAGCGCTTCAACGACATCAACGACCGTAATTACCGCAGCCTGTGGTTCTATTCGAATCCGGTGTTCGTCACGCTGCGCTGAGTTATCTGGTCAGCAGGCTGACTTTGTCGAGCACGAAGGAGGTCTGCCTGGAGCGGTCTTCGCGCATGGCGAACGACAGCGTTACGGTCTGGCCCTTGTACGGCAGCAGGTCGAAGCTGCGGGTCTGGTAGCCGGCGGCCGGCGCCAGGTTGCTGTAGGTGGCCAGCGTGGCGATCGCCGTGCCGCTGGCGCTGCGCAGGGCGACCACCAGCGTGTCGTAGGCGGTGCTGCGGGTGGTTTCGGCGCTGTCGATGTGCAGCGCGAAGCTCAGTTGCGCGCTGCTGGCGGTGGCGGGGATCTGCACCTGCTGCGTCAGCATTTCGGTGCTGCGGCGGCCGTTCCCGCCCAGCCACGCGAAGCGCGTGCCTTCGTAGGCGCTCTGGCCGCTGTGGGCGCCGATCACGCCGGTGGCTCCGCTCCACCCGGTGACGCCGGTTTCGAAGCCGCCGTTGGTCACGCGCTCGACGGCCTCGCCGTCACCACCGCCGCCACCTTCCTCATCGATGTCGGCGCCGACATTGATGGCGGCGTAGGCGCGCTGCACGGCGATGGCTTCCTTTGAGGTCGCGCCGTACAGTTCCTGCGCCGCCAGCAGCACCTTGTTGCGGGCGTCGGCGTAGTTGGTGGCGGAGGTGAACTTGGTGGTCAGCGCCTTGAACCAGATGCGGTAGGCCTTGTCGTTGCCGATGCCGGTCATCGCCGCCGGCGTGCGCGTCAGGTAGGCGCTGTAGTAGTCGCTGGCCGGATCGGCCTTCGAGCCTTGCGACAGGAAGTAGAACATGCGGTTGTTCGGGCCACTGGAGTAGTGGACGTCGAGGTTTTTCAGCGACGTGCTCCAGGCGTCCGGGCTGCTGCCGTCCTTGTGCGGCTTGTACATCCAGCGCAGCGGCTCGCCGCTCCTGCTGATCTCCTTGCCCATCATCCAGTCGTTGCCGGCGGCCGGCACCACGCTGCCAGTGCCGCCGTTGCGGGCGTAGGCTTCCACCATTTCGCCGCCGATGTCGGAGTTCGATTCATTCAGGCCGCCCGATTCGCCCGAGTAAATCAGGTCGGCGGTGGCGGCGGTGACGCCATGCGACATTTCGTGGCCGATGACGTCGATCGCGCCCAGGCTGGTGAAGCTGTTGCCGTCGCCGATGTACATGCAGCGGCAGCTGTCGTCGTAGAAGGCGTTGTCGTAGGACGTGCCGACGTGGGCGGCGATGTAGGTGGCGGTGTTGTTGCCGTCCAGCGACTGCCAGCCCAGCACGTTGCGGTTGGTGTCGTAGGTGTTCATCAGACCCCACAGCGCGTTGACGGCGGCGGTCTGGCCGTTGGCGTTGGTGGTGCTGCCGCCGTTGTACTGCTGGCCGTCGCCCCAGGTGTTGCTGCTGTTGGTGTAGATGGCGCCGGGGTCGGGATTGTTGGGCGAGCTGTGGTCGGCGTTGGTGATGGCCATGCCGCCGAATTTGCCGCCGCTGCCGCGCGCGCTGTCGAGCATCTGGAAGCCGCTCGCGGTGGCCGAGGTGCTGATCGGCACCACGCCGTTATACTGGCTGTTGCCGCTGCCGACCACCGTCTGCAGCGCCGGCCACTGGGCGATGATGGCGCCGTCGCGGGCGCTGACCACGACGTCGTAGTAAATCAGCTTGCTGTCCTGCGCCATGCGCAGCTGCACCAGGTAGGACAGCTGGTAGCGGTCCACCACTTCCTGCAGGTCCAGGGCGTTGAGCTGTTCTTCCGGCTTGTCGCCGGCGGCAGCGGTGCGCACGGTTTTCATCACCGGGTAGATCAGCAGTTCGGCGGTGGGCGGCCAGCGGTGCGTGCCGCCGGGGGCGATGGCCTGCACCGCGATGCGGATCGCTTCGTCGGTGCCGATGGTCGGCGTCAGGTCGGCGCCGGTGGGCAGCGGCGGTGCGGGCGGCGCCCCGCCGGGCGTGCTGGCTTGCGGCGTCAGGCCGGGGCGGCGGTCGGCCACCGAGACGCTGACGATGTCGCCGGCGGCGTTGGTCACCACCACCGATTCGGAGCCGAGCACGCGCAGGCCCTTGTAGGTGTGCTGGGCGCGGGTGATCTTCTGGCCGGTGACGCCGGGATGCTGGCTGCTGATGCGGAAGCTGTAGTCGTTGGTCAGGCCCTGGCGGGCGTCGAGCGCGGTGAGCCGGGCCACCAGACCGGCGCTTTCCTGCGGCGTGGCGACGGCCACCGGGGCGGACATCAGTTGGGCGGCGACGGCGGGCCAGGCGGCGAGGGCGAGGCAGGCGGTCAGCAGGGCTGTGCGTAGGTTCATGTCATCCTCCCTTGGTAGATGACTTCACGCTAAACGCTGGCGGGTGGGGAGTTCTGTGCTAGATCAATAAGCGGGCAGATCGGCGCCGCCAGGACGGCGGCGCCGGAGGGTGTTACTTCAGTTGCTCGCGCACGCGGGCGATGGCCTTGCGCACCTGGTTCGGCGCGGTGCCGCCGACGTGGTCGCGGGCGGCGACCGAGCCTTCCAAGGTCAGCACGGCAAACACGTCGTCCTCGATCAGCGTCGAGAAGGCGCGCAGCTGTTCCAGCGTCATCTCGGCCAGGTCGATCTTCAGGTCGTCGCAGGCGCGCACCGCGTGGGCCACGGCTTCGTGGGCGTCGCGGAACGGCAGGCCTTTCTTGACCAGGTAGTCGGCCAGGTCGGTGGCGGTGGCGTAGCCTTGCAGCGCGGCGGCGCGCATGTTTTCAGGCTTGACGCTGATGCCGCCGGCCATGTCGGCGAAGATGCGCAGCGTGTCCACCAGCGTGTCGACGGTGTCGAACAGCGGTTCCTTGTCTTCCTGGTTGTCCTTGTTGTAAGCCAGCGGCTGGCCTTTCATCAGGGTCAGCAGGCCCATCAGGTGACCGAACACGCGGCCGGTCTTGCCGCGCGCCAGTTCCGGCACGTCCGGATTTTTCTTTTGCGGCATGATCGACGAGCCGGTGCAGAAGCGGTCGGCGATGTCGATGAAGCCCACGCGCGGGCTCATCCAGATGATCAGCTCTTCCGACATGCGCGACACGTGCATCATGATCAGCGAGGCGGCGGCGGTGAATTCGATGGCGAAGTCGCGGTCCGACACGGCGTCCAGCGAGTTGTGGCAGACATCGTCGAAGCCCAGCGTTTTGGCCACGCGCACGCGGTCGATCGGGAAGGTGGTGCCGGCCAGCGCGGCGGCGCCCAGCGGCAGGCGGTTGACGCGCTTGCGGGCGTCGGCCATGCGCTCGGCGTCGCGGCCGAACATTTCAACGTAGGCCAGCATGTGGTGGCCGAAGGTGATCGGCTGCGCCACCTGCATGTGGGTGAAGCCGGGCAGGATGGTGTCGGCGTTCTTTTCGGCCAGGTCGGTCAGCGCGCCGCGCAGGGCGTTCAGCAGCTGCAGCACGTCGTCGATGGCGCTGCGCACGTACAGGCGGATGTCGGTGGCCACCTGGTCGTTGCGCGAACGGCCGGTGTGCAGGCGCTTGCCGGCGTCGCCCACCAGTTCGGTCAGGCGTTTTTCGATGTTCAGGTGGACGTCTTCCAGGTCCAGCAGCCATTCGAACTGGCCGGCCTCGATTTCGGCGCTGATCTGCGCCATGCCGCGTTCGATCTCGGCGCGGTCGGCGGCCGAGATGATGCCTTGCGCGGCCAGCATTTCGGCGTGCGCCAGCGAGCCCTGGATGTCGGCCTTGGCCAGGCGCTTGTCGAAGAACACCGAGGCGGTGTAGCGTTTGACCAGGTCGGAGACCGGTTCGTTGAAGCGGGCCGACCAGGCTTCGGCTTTTTTGGAAAGTTGTGCAGTCATAGTCTAAAAGTGGAAGTGCGCTGAGGATCAACGGAGATTATAAACCGCAAGCTGCTCTAAAATACGTCAACATTAACTTTCTTGCCACGGAAAACATGCCTGCACTGCACATCAGCACCGATAAAGCCGCCCTGGACGTGGCCATGATCCACCAGTTCCTGAGCGAGCGCTCGACCTGGGCGATCGGTATTCCGCTGGCCACCGTGCAGCGGGCTATCGACAATTCGCTGTGTTTTGGCGCGTATCTCGATGGCCGGCAGGTGGGATTTGCGCGCGTCACCACCGACCGCGCCACCTTTGCCTACCTGGCCGATGTGTTTGTGCTGGAGGCGCAGCGCGGCAAGGGCGTCAGCAAGGAGATGATGGCGGCGGTGATGGCGCATCCGGACCTGCAAGGCCTGCGCCGCTTCATGCTGGCCACCAGCGACGCGCATACGCTGTACGCCCGCCACGGCTTCACGCCGCCGGCCCGCCCGGCGTCGCTGATGGAGCGCTATTTCCCGAATATCTACGCGAATTGATGCGCTGTCGCGCAGGTGTTACCCGGCAAAGCTACTGCCAGTTCATCAGGCACGGCGGCACCAGCAGCGCCAGCGCTAGCACGGCGTAGATCAGCTGCAGCGGGATCATCCACTTGGCCCAGGTAATCCATGGAATGCGCGCCAGGGCCAGCACGCCGACGGTGATGCCGGAGGTCGGTATCATCGGCGTGGTGAACTCGCCGAACTGGAACGCCAGGATCGCCGTCTGCCGCGTCACGCCCACCAGGTCGGCCAGCGGCGCCATGATCGGCATGGTCAGCGCGGCCTGGCCGCTGCCGGAGTGGATGAAGAAGTTGATCACCGTCTGGATGCCGAACATCTTCCACGCCGCGAACACCGGATGCACCGACTGCACCAGCGGCATCAGCGTATGCAGCATGGTGTCGATGATGTGGGCGTCGCGCGCCAGCACCAGCGTGCCGCGCGCCAGCGCGATCACCAGCGCCGTGCCGACCAGATCGCGGGCGCCCTGCATGAAGCCTTCGACGATCTGCGTCGAATCCAGCCGCCCGACCAGGCCGATGACGATCGCCATGCTGAGGAACAGCGCCGCGATTTCATCGATATACCAGTCCCAGTGCACCACGCCGGCCACCATCACCACCAGCGAGCCGACGAAGATCCACAGCACCAGCTTGTGGCGGCCGGTCATGCCGTGGAAGTCGGCCACGCCGCCCACCGGCAGCTCCTTGCGCTTCTCCAGGTCCAGCGCATAGGTCGGGCTGAGGGTCGGATTCTTTTTCACGCGCGCCGCGTACCACATCAGGAACAGCACCGTCACCGTGGTGGCGATGGCCCACACGATCAGCCGGTAGCCCCAGCCGGAAAACACCGGCACGCCGGCGATGCCCTGCGCGATGCCGACGTTGAAGGGGTTCAGGAACGCCGCCGAAAAGCCCACCTGCGAGCCGAGGAAGGGGATCGATACGCCGGTCACCGTGTCATAGCCCAGCGCCAGCGCCAGCGGCACGAAAATCAGGATGAACGGTATGGCTTCCTCGTTCATGCCGAAGGTCGCGCCGCCGATCGAAAACATGGTGACAAACACCGGGATCAGCGCCGTGCGGATCAGCGCCGAACTCTCGTGCGCCTTGGCCAGCGACTTGATCATGGCGTCGATCGCCTCGGTCTTCTGCAGCACGGCGAAGGCGCCGCCGACGATCAGCACGAAGCCGATGATCTGCGCCGCCTCGACAAAGCCCTTGATCGGCGCCTTCATCAGCGCCACCAGCCCTTGCGGCGCGCTCTCGATGTAGTGGAAGCTGGCCGGGTCGATCAGCTGCTTGCCGTTGACCAGGTGCGTGTCGTACTTGCCGCCGGGGACCAGCCAGGTGGCGGTCGCGATCAGCGCCAGGATGATGAACAGCAGGACGAAGGTGTGTGGGAGCTTGAATTTTTTGGTCATCATGCGCTCAGCAGGTCGCCCTCACGATAGGCCTTGGCGCCGGCCACCTTGCCGACGTTCATGCCGCGGATCACGTGACGGTGCGCGCTGCGCGCGAAGAACACGCCGTCGACGCCGGCGCGCAGCACCGTGGTGTCGCCGCTGACCGGATCGATCAGATCGGCCAGCGCGTCGCCGGCCGCCACCTTGGCGCCCAGCTCGCGCGTGTAGATCAGGATGCCGGCATGCGGCGCGTACACCGGCTGCACGCCTTCCAGCGGCGTGGCCGCGCACAGCGGCTCGGGCAGCACGGCCGCCGCGGCCTGCGCCGCCGCGTCGTCCGCGTGCAGCACGCCTTGCAGCGTCAGGAACTGCAGCAGGCCGGCGGCGTCCTGGCGCGCCAGCGCGTAGCTCACTTCCATCTCGCCGCGCAGCTCGACCGTGGTCGACAGGCAGGCGGCCGGGATCGGGTAGCGGTGCTCGAAGTGCTTGTCGAGGTCCCACCACAGGCGGCTGCAGGCTTCGTCGAACGGCTCGCCGCCGGCCTCGTAGGCCAGCAAGGTCGCGTGCGAACCGAGAATCGCCGCCAGCGGCGCGATGCCGTCGGCCAGCGGCGTGCCGGCGTAGATGTGCAGCACCGCCTCGTTGTCGCAATGCAGGTCGAGCACGATGTCGGCGTCGATCGCCAGCGTCATCAGGGTTTTCTTCAGCGTTTCGGCGTCGGTGGCCGGCTGCCAGTCGGCGATCGAGGCGCGCGCGTGGGCGCGGATCAGCACCACATTGGCCTCGGCGTCGTCGCCCAGCTTGCCCGCCAGCGATTTCTTCAGGTCGCTCGCCACGTGCTTGTAGGCGCGGTTGAAGTTGACGCCGGTGGTCAGGTCGAAGCGGCCGAAGGCGGCGCCCTGGATCGCCTGCGCCAGTCCGATCGGGTTGGCGGCCGGCACCAGGATGATCTCGCCGCTGATCTTGCCGGCCGCCTCCAGCGCCGTCAGCTCGCGCCGCAGGAATTGCGCCACCAGCATGCCCGGCACCTCGTCGGCGTGCAGCGAACCCTGGATATAGACTTTTTTGCCGCTGCCCGGCGTGCCGAAATGGAAGCTGGTCAGCGCATAGGCGGCCGGTGCGTGCGGGCCGGAAAGGGGATGGTGGTGTGCTTGCATGGCGGGTCACTGTAATCGTTGAGCGTTGAGTATGTAGCACTATTTTCACAAAGTAAATCGTACAGGGCGAAACACGCCCGGCTTTCTTGAGTTTTCGGCTACAACTGCGTACAGTTAGTTTAAATGAATTATTTACATATCGAATATCCGGGAGAGCATATGAACCACCTGCACCGCACGCGCGCCTTGACCATGACCCGCGCCGTCCGCCTGGCCCTCGGCCTCGGCGCCGTCGCCGGCATCTTTAGCGCGTCCGCGCTGGCCCAGGACGCGCCGCTGCCGGAACCGCTGGCGCGGGTGGAAATCACCGGCTCGGCGATCAAGCGCATCGAGTCGGAAACCGCGCTGCCGGTGCAGATCATCACCCGCGAGGAAATCGACAAGGTCGGCGTCACCACCGCCTCCGAGATCCTGTCGCGGCTGTCGGCCAACGTCGGCGCGCTGACCGACGGCGCCAGCATCTCCGACGGCAAGGACCAGCGCGGCTTCAACAGCGCCAACCTGCGCGGCATCGGCACCTCGTCGACGCTGGTGCTGCTGAACGGCCGCCGCATGGCCAATTTCGCCTCGCCCGGCGACGACACCGGCGTCGACCTCAACAACATCCCGGCCGCCGCCATCCAGCGCGTCGAGGTGTTGCTGGACGGCGCCTCGGCGCTGTACGGCACCGACGCCATCGGCGGCGTCATCAACTTCATCACCCGCAAGGACTTCCAGGGCGTCGAGCTGAACGCCTACGGCCTGAAGACCAAGGAAGGCGGCGCCGGCAAGCACACCGCCACCCTGACCGCCGGCGTCGGCGACGTCGCCAAGGACGGCTTCAACGTGTTTGCCGTGGCCGACTTCCAGCGCACCGACGCGCTGTCGACCTCGCAGCGCGACTTCATCAACGACCTGCACATCGCCGAGCGCCTGCCGCACCTGCTGTCCGGCTACACCTCGCCGGCCAACATCCGCCTGACCGGCGCCCAGCGCGACTACCTGAACGAACAGGGCTTCACCATCAACGGCAAGCCGCTGACCAACCGCACCATCAACCCGTCGGTGCCGACCTGCAATGGCCCGGCCAATCTCTACCTGCCGACCGGCACCGGCGGCGTCGACGCCTGCACCTACAACTACATGGGCGACACCGAGCTGTATCCGAAATCGGAAAAGGCCAATTTCCTGTCGCGCGGCGTGCTGCAGATCAATCCGGAAAACCAGGTCTACGCCGAGGTGGCGCTGAGCCGCTCCAAGACCTATTACGCCGCCTCGTCGGCGCGCGTGACCGGCTATATCGACTACCGCAAGGTGCCGGCGCTGGCCAAGTACAACCTGCTGTCGGACGAGGCCTCGGCCGACGACGACGTCCCGGGCGAGGTGCAGCTGAACATGCGTTTGTTCGAGGCCGGCCGCCGCACCTCGGAGCTGACCAGCGAGAGCCAGCGCTACGTGGTCGGCTGGACCGGCAGCCACAACGGCTGGGACTATGACGTCGGCCTGAACCACAGCGTCAACGTCATCAAGGACCGCGACACCCACGGCTACCTGCTGTACGACAAGCTGATGCAGGGCATTTCGGACGGCCTGATCAACCCGTTCGGCCCGTCCAGCCCGGAAGGCATCGCGCTGCTCAACAGCATCCAGGTCAACGACGAGGTGCGCCATGCGCGCGGCACCATGGACTCGGTCGATTTCAAGGTGTCGCACCCGGTCGGCACCCTGGCCGGCGGCGACGCCGCGCTGGCCGTCGGCGGCGAGCTGCGCCGCGAGAAGACCACCTTCAACCCGTCGGCGCTGCTGATGAGCGACAACATCAACAACGACTTCGCGCCGGAAGGCGGCGACGCCACCGCCTACGCCCGCAACATCCAGGCCGTCTACGGCGAGCTGCTGCTGCCGCTGACCAAGCAGTGGGAGGCGCAGGTCTCGGCCCGCTACGACCACTACCAGGTGGTGGGCGGCGCCGCCAGCCCGAAAGTGGGCCTGAGCTATATGCCGACCAACACCATGCTGTTCCGCGCCTCGGCCGGGCGCGGCTTCCGGGCGCCGTCGATGACCGAGCTGTATCGCCCGATGCAGGTCGGCAGCACCGCCACCCTGCCGGACCCGGTCTACTGCGCCACAGTCGACAACAACTACGCCGACTGCGCCGACGCCTGGGAAGTGCACCGCTATTCGAATCCCAACCTGAAGCCGGAAAAGAGCCGCCAGTTCTCGCTGGGCATGGTGCTGCAGCCGAGCAAGCAGGTGGCGCTGTCGCTGGACTACTGGAACATCAAGCGCACCGACCTGATCGCCGAGATCGGCGACGACGTGATCCTCGGCAACCAGGCCAAGTACGGCAACCTGATCCACCGCGACGACGACGGCTTCATCACCTATATCGACCAGTTCAAGGAAAACCGCGGCGCCCAGAAGGCGGCCGGGCTCGACCTGACCATCGATTTCAAGGGCGTGCAGACCTGGGCCGGCCGCTTCGGCGGCCGCCTGGCCGGCACCTATGTCACCAAGTCCGAGTTGCAATATGCCAAGGGTGACGCCTTTGTCAGCAACCTGGGCCGCTTTGTCACCGACGGCGTGGTGCAGCGCTGGCGCCATACCATCACCTTCGACTGGGACCAGGGCCCGTTCGCGGCCACGCTGTCGAACACCTTCTCCAGCGGCTATGAAGACCAGAACTCGGCCATCAACATCGACGACGGCAGCGTGGTGGCGGCCAACCGCGTGAAATCGTATTCGCTGTGGGATCTGACCGGCTCCTGGCAGGCCAACAAGGCCATCAAGGTGCGCGCCGGCGTGCAGAATCTGGCCGACACGGCGCCGCCGTACTCGAACCAGGCCTACTACTTTATCTCCGGATACGACCCGACTTATACCGATGTGCGCGGCCGCCGCTTCTTTGCCAGTGTAAATTACGCGTTCAAGTAATGCGTTTTTAAGCAATAGCTTGGTATGATCTGGCAGTCGCAGGTAGCAACTACCGGCGCCCGGCGGCAGCCCGGCGCCGGTTTTCATCGGAAGGGCAACATGAAATTAACTGGTTTTTCGCTCCAGGGGCTGTGCATGCGGCTGTGCGTGCTATGGCTGCTGGGGCTGGCGGGCGCCGCCGCGCAGGCCGCGGCCGCCACGCCGGTGCCCAAGGTGCAGGTGCCGGGCAAGACCAGCAAGCCGGCCAAGGCGGTGCCGCCGCCCAAGCCGGTGCTGGCGCCGCCGGCAGGCAATCTGGTCATCATCGGCGGCGGCTTGCGCACGGAAAACGCCGAGGTCTGGCAGCGCATCGTGCAGCTGGCCGGCGGCAAGGGCGCGCGCATCGGCGTGTTCGGCTCGGCCTCGATCAACCCGGAAAGCGCGGCCCAGGCCACGGTCAACCGTCTGAACCAGTACGGCGCCCAGGCCTTCGCCATCCCGCTCGGCGTGACCTGGCCGAATAGCGACTACCGCAAGGCCGCCGAAGACCCGGAAACGGTGGCCATGATCCATTCGGCCACCGGCATCTATTTCACCGGCGGCGACCAGGCCCGCATCACCAAGGCGCTGGTGCGCCCGGACGGCAGCCATTCGGCGGCGCTGGACGCGGTGTGGGACGTCTACCGCGACGGCGGCGTGGTGGCCGGCAGCAGCGCCGGCGCGGCCATCATGAGCACCACCATGTTCTACGACGCCAAGTCGACCCTGGACATGCTCAAGCAGGGCGTCAACGAGGGCCACGAGATCGCCTCCGGCCTCGGTTTCATCGGCGAGGACGTGTTTGTCGACCAGCATTTGCTGGTGCGCGGCCGCTTTGCCCGCATGATTCCGGTGATGCTGAAGAAGGGCTACCAGATCGGCCTCGGCATCGACGAAAACACCGCCATGGTGGTCAACGCCAAGCGCGACGTCGAGATCATCGGCTACAGCGGCGCCTTGCTGCTGGACCTGTCGGCGGCGATCACCGACCGAGGCATCAAGGGCTTCAACATTTCCAACGCCACCATCAGCTACCTGGATCGCGGCGACAAGTTCAACCTGGTGACGCGCGAATTCACGCCGTCGCCGGACAAGGCCGACAACAAGCTCGATCCCAACCAGCCGGACGCGCGCGAGCCGGTCTACACCAATGATATTTTGGGCAACAACGCGGTGCTGGACCTGATGGTCAACCTGATCGACAACGCCCAGCAGGACGCGATCGGCATCGCCTTCGGCAACCCGCGCGATTTCAACCCGGAGCTGGGCTTCGAGTTCCGCTTCAGCAAGACCATCAACAGCGTCGGCTACAGCTCGACCGAGGTCGAGGCCTACTCGGTGCTGAAACTGCGCATGGACATCCGCCCGATCCAGCTGCAACAGCCTTTGTACCGTTACCGCTAGCGTGGCTTAAGGTATATTAATGGGACGGCGCCGCGAGGCCCGTCCCATTTTTATTTGGAGCCTCTTATGCGTATGGCGATCAAATTCCTGTTCCATGCCGCCTTGATGCTGGCGCTGCCGCTGGGCGCCGTCGCCGCCGCCCCGCAAGGCTCGCTGGTCATCATCGGCGGCGGCCTGCGCCCGGACAACGACGCGGTCTGGCAGCGCATCGTCCAGCTGGCCGGCGGCCCCGGCGCCCGCATCGCCGTGTTCGCGTCGGCGGCGGCCGAACCGGCGCCGGTGGCGGCCGCCATCGTCGATTCCCTGAACCGCTACGGCGCCGACGCTTTCCAGATCCCGCTGGCGGTCAAGCTGGCCGACAGCGACTTCCGCAAGGCCGCCGACGATCCGCTGCTGGCCGATGCCGTGCGCGGCGCCGGCGGCGTGTTCTTCTCCGGCGGCGACCAGGCCCGCATCACCCAGGCGCTGGTGCGCGCCGACGGCAGCCGCAGCGCCGTGCTGGACGCCGTGTGGGACGTCTACCGCAAGGGCGGCGTGGTGGCCGGCAACAGCGCCGGCGCCGCCGTCATGAGCAGCACCATGTTTTACGCGCCCAAGACCGTGTTCGCCACGCTGCGCGGCGGTGTCACCGACGGCCAGGAAATCGCCCCCGGCCTCGGCTTCATCGGCGACGACGTGTTTGTCGACCAGCACTTCCTGGTGCGCGGCCGCTTCGCCCGCATGATCCCGGCCATGCTGAAGAAAGGCTACAAGTTCGGCCTCGGCATCGACGAGAACACGGCCATGGTGGTCGACCGCCGGCGCCGCGTGGAAATCGTCGGCAGCAAGGGCGCGCTGCTGGTCGACCTGTCGCACGCCACCACCGACGCCGCCAGCGCCGGCTTCAACATCGCCAACGCCGTTATCAGCTATCTTGATCGCGGCGATTTGTACGACCTCAGCACGCACACCTTCACGCCGTCGCCGGCCAAGGCGGGCGGCCGCCTCGCGCAGCGCAAGGACCTGGTGGCCGACCCGGTGTTCTCGCCCGACATCCTGGGTCGCAACGCGCTGGTGCAGCTGATGGAGAACCTGATGAACAACCGCCGCAGCGAGGCGATCGGCATCGCCACCAGCGGCGCCAATTCGCCGCTGCCGGAGCTGGGCTTCCAGTTCACGCTGACCAAGACCCGCGACAGCGTCGGCTACGCCTCGGCCGCGCCGGCCAGCTACTCCATCCTCAACCTGCGCCTCGACATCCGCCCGCTCGACATCGGCCAGTCGCTGCGCACGCAGTAAGGCGGGCGCCGCCGGACTCGCGGCGGCGCCCGCGGCGGATTACAATGGCGCTCACGTTTTCAACTGACCGCCAGGACTTCCATGCTCCGCTCTCTGATCTCCCTGCTGGCGCTGTGCGCCTGCGCTTCGGCGCTGGCCGCGCAACCGGCCACCGTGCGTCTTGACTATCTCCACAGCGGCAACGCGCTCGACGAACACTACGCCATGGAGCGCGTGGTCATCGAGCCGCTGCCGTGGCCCGGCAATATGGCGCAGACCATCGACACCACCAACCGCGGCAACAACCTGGTCGAGGTGGTCGACGCCAAAACGGGCAAGCTGCTGTACTCGCGCGGCTTTTCGACCGTGTTTGCCGAATGGCGCAGCACCGAGGAGGCGGCGCACATCAACCGCGGCTTCCAGGAGTCGGTGCGCTTCCCGCGTCCCGAGCAGCCGGTGCGGGTGCGCATCCTCAAGCGCGACGAGCGCAATCTGTTCTCGGTGGTGTGGAACGCCGATGTCGATCCCAACGCGATGGACGTGGTCCGCAAGCAGCCGCCGGCGCCGGTCAAGCCGATCGGCATCCGCGTCAACGGTCCGTCCGAGGACAAGGTCGACCTGCTGATCGTCGGCGACGGCTACACCCAGGCCGACATGAAGAAGTTCGAGGCGGCCGCGCGCCGCCTGGCCGACCATCTGTTCCAGGTGTCGCCGTTCAAGGAGCGCGCCCAGGATTTCAACGTCTGGGCGCTGGCGCTGCCGACCGAGGAGTCGGGCGTGTCGCGGCCGTCGACCGGCGTGCACCACGCCTCGAAGCTGGGCGCGCGCTACGACATCTTCGGCAGCGAACGCTATGTGCTGACCACCGACAACCGCGCGCTGCGCGAGCTGGCGCAGTACGCGCCGTATGAATTCATCGAGATCCTGGTCAACAACGAGACCTATGGCGGCGGCGGCATCTTCGGCCAGTTCAGCACGGCGGCGGCCGACAACGACTGGGCCAATTACCTGTTCGTGCACGAATTCGGCCACCACTTCGCCGGCCTGGCCGACGAGTACTACACCTCGCCGGTCGCCTACGCCACCGGCGGCGCGCGCCGCGAGCCGTGGGAGCCGAACGCCACCGCGCTGAACGACCCGGCCAACCTGAAATGGAAGAAGTTCGTCAAGGACGGCACGCCGCTGCCGACGCCGTGGCCGAAGCAAGCCTATGAAACCGCCTCGCGCGCCTACCAGAAGGAACGCGCCGCGCTGCGCGCCGCCAACCGCCCGGAGGCCGAGATGAACGCCTTGTTCCGCAAGGATCTGGCGCAGAGCAACGCGCTGTTCTCGCCCGATCCGCACCGTCACACGGTGGGCGCGTTCGAGGGCGCCAACTACGAGGCCACCGGCTACTACCGGCCGGAAATGCAGTGCATCATGTTCGACCGCAGCGATGCCTTCTGCTCGGTGTGCGCGGACGCGATCACCACCATCATCGATCTGTATTCCCGTCCGGCATCGCATTAGCGTACGCTAGCGTACAGAGTGTGAGGGGGCGTGGGCATAAGATGTTTCTCACGCACTCCAACAACACCGAAAGGGATAAGACCATGAATAAAATTATCGCCACTCTGATCGCCGGCCTGTTCGCCACCGCAGCTTTTGCGCAAACTTCGGACGTTGCTAAAGCGCAAGCCGATGCCAACAAGGATGTTGCCAAGGCTGAACAGAAAGAAGCCAAGGCCGATGCCAAGGCCGACAAGAAAGCCAACAAAGCCATCGCCAAGGCCGACAAGGTGCATGAAGAGCAGACCGCCAAGGTAGGCGTGGAGCAAGCCAAAGCCAACGAAAAAGTGGCCAAGGCCGATCCGGAAGACAAGGCCAAGGCTGCCGCCAAGGGCGACAAGTCGGTAGCGAAGGCGGAAGAAAAAGCGGAAAAGAAAACCGTGAAAGCTGACGCCAAAGCCATCAAGAAAACCGTCGACGCCACCGCTGACAAAGCCCTGGCCGCCAACGAAACCGCTGCCGCCAAAGCCAAGGCTGACGCCGAAGTCAAAGAAGCTGCTGCGAAACACTAAGCGCTAACCCGCAAAACGACACAAGGGTCGGACCCCATGCGGGGTCCGACCCTTCGTCCTATGCGTGAGCCGCAAAGTCATTAATGCCCGGGGTCTGACCCTGCGGGTCCGACCCCACGTCCGCCGCCGTGCGGGGCTAAACGATAGGCACCAACCCGCTTGGCTTGATCTTGGTCGCCAACTCCTTGCCCTTGCGCGCCCGCTTGCCAAAGTGCACCGCCAGCGCCGACGCCGACAGCCTTTCCTCCTGCGCCTTGCCGCCGCGTCCGGTGCCAAACACCGTCACACCCTTCTGACTGATCGGCTTGGCCGCCAACAAGGTCTCCTTGTCCGCCAGCTCCATCAGGATCACGCCGCGGCCGCCATTGGTCAGCACCTTCATTTCATCCATGCCGAACACCAGCACCCGCGCGCCCGACGACAGCACCGCCACCGCGCTGGCGATATCCGGTATCACCGTCGGCGGCAGCGGCACGTCGCCGTCGTCCAGCGTGATGAACGACTTGCCGCCCTTGATGCGGCTGACCATGTCGGCCGCCTTGGTCTCGAAGCCGAAACCGGCGCTGGTGGCCAGCAGCAATCGCGTGGCGCCGCTGCCGGCGAAGTAGTGCAGGATGCGGGCGCCGGACGCCAGATCGATCAGCGTGGTGACCGGCACGCCGTCGCCGCGCGCGTTCGGCAGCGCCGCTACCGGCACCGAATACACCTTGCCGTTGCTGCCGAAGGCCAGCAGGTTGTCGACCGTGCGGCATTCGAAGGCGCCGTACAGCGTGTCGCCGGCCTTGAAGGTGAATTGCGTGGCGTCGTGGCCGATGCCGGTGCGGGCGCGGATCCAGCCTTTTTCCGAGATGATGACGGTGACCGGTTCGTCCACCACCTTCTGCTCGACCACCGCTTTCTGCGCTTCTTCGATCAGCGTGCGGCGGGCGTCGCCGTAGGTCTTGGCGTCGCCTTCGATTTCCTTGATGATGGCGCGCTTCATCGACGACGGGTTGTCCAGCAGGTCTTGCAGCGTCTGGCGTTCCTTGCGCAGTTCGGCCAGTTCCTGTTCGATCTTGATCGCTTCCAGCCGCGCCAGCTGGCGCAGGCGGATTTCCAGGATGTCTTCGGCCTGGATCTCGCTGAGGTTGAAGCGCGCCATCAGCGCCGCCTTCGGTTCGTCCGAGTTGCGGATGATGTGGATCACTTCATCGATGTTCAGCAGGATGGTCTGGCGGCCTTCCAGGATGTGGATGCGGGCGTCGACCTTGCCCAGCTTGAACTGGGTGCGGCGGGTGACGGTGGCGAAGCGGAAGGTGATCCACTCCTGCAGGATCTCGCCCAGGCCTTTCTGGCGCGGGCGGCCGTCGCCGCCGATCATCACCAGGTTGATCGAGGCCGACGATTCGAGCGAGGTGTGCGCCAGCATCATCAGCATGAATTCGGTCTGGTCCTGGTTCTTCGATTTCGGCTCGAACACCAGGCGCACCGGCGCCGCGCGGCCCGATTCGTCGCGGATGGTGTCGAGCGAATTCAGGATCAGCGATTTCAGCGCCAGCTGTTCCGGCGACAGCGCCTTCTTGCCCAGCTTGATCTTCGGATTGGTCAGCTCTTCGATCTCTTCCAGCACCTTTTGCGACGAGGTGCCCGGCGGCAGTTCGGTCACCACCGCCTGCCACTGGCCGCGCGCCAGTTCTTCGATCTTCCAGCGCGCCCGCACCTTCATCGAGCCGCGCCCGGTGGCGTACATGTCGGCGATCTGCTGCGCCGGCGTGATGATCTGGCCGCCGCCCGGGAAGTCCGGGCCCGGCACCAGCGCCATCAGCTCGCTGTGCGAGATTTTCGGGTTGCGGATCATGGCGACGGCGGCCTGCGCCACCTCGCCCAGGTTGTGCGACGGGATTTCCGTCGCCAGGCCCACGGCGATGCCGGAGGCGCCGTTCAGCAGCACCATCGGCAGGCGCGCCGGCAGCAGGCACGGTTCTTCGGTCGAGCCGTCGTAGTTGGCCTGGAAGTCGACGGTGCCGAGGTTGATCTCGTCCATCAGCACCTTGGCGATCGGCGTCAGGCGCGCCTCGGTGTAGCGCATCGCCGCCGCGCCGTCGCCGTCGCGCGAGCCGAAGTTGCCCTGGCCGTCGATCAGCGGGTAGCGCAGCGAGAAGTCCTGCGCCATGCGCACCATGGCGTCGTACACCGACTGGTCGCCGTGCGGGTGCAGCTTGCCGAGCACGTCGCCGACCACGGTGGCCGACTTGCGCGGCTTGGCGGTGGCGTTCAGGCCCATTTCGTTCATCGCGTACAGGATGCGGCGCTGCACCGGCTTCTGGCCGTCGCACACGTCCGGCAGCGCGCGGCCCTTGACCACCGAGATGGCGTAGTCGAGGTAGGCGCGTTCGGCGAAGGTCGACAGCGTCAGGGCGTCGCCGCCGTCGCCATCGTCGCCGCCGCCCAGCGGGCCGCCGAAGTTGTCGCCGCCGTCACCGCCATTGCCGCCGGCGCCGTCGCCAAAGCCGCCATCGCCGCTGTCGGCGGCCGGCTGGCCGTG
>NZ_WKJL01000024.1 GCF_009674565.1 Duganella aquatilis | reverse complement strand
CAGGACCGTGAAACGACTCTACGCCGATGATAGTGCTGCAACCAGTGTGAAAGTAGGTTATCGTCAAGCTAGTTATTAGAAAAAGCCCCTTCCGGAGAAAATCTGGTTGGGGCTTTTTTGCTTTTGTGCATTAAAATGGGGCGATATGCGCCCCAAACTCCAGCCAGTTTCCGCACTACGTGTCTTCTTCGCCTGCGTCCTGCTGGCGCTGTTTTCAGTGGCCCGCGCGGCGCCGCTGACGCTGCGCTTTGAGCATTTGGGCGTGGAGCAGGGGCTGACGCAGGAATCGGTCGCCAGCATTCTTCAAGACCGCCAGGGTTATATGTGGCTCGGCACTCAAGCCGGCCTGAACCGCTACGACGGCTACCGCGTCACCACCTTCAAAAACGATCCCGCCAATCCGCAGAGCTTGCAGGACAACTACGTCCAGGCCCTGTATGAGGATGGCGCCGGCCAGCTGTGGGTCGGCAGCAAAGGCGGCCTGGACCGTTACGATCCGGTCACGCAAAACTTCGTCCATATGTTGAACAAGGTCGCGGTGGTCGGCATCGTGGGCGACGGCAAGCACGGCTTGTGGCTGGCCACCGGCGACGGCTTGCAGCACCTGGATACCGCCAGCGGACAGTTGATGATCCTGCGCCATGCCGAGGCCGACCCGGACAGCATCAATGACGATCGCGTCGGCGCGCTGGCGCGCGACAAGCAAGGCAATCTGTGGGTTGGCACCGCGCGCGGACTGGACATGCTGGCGGCCGACAGCACCCGCTTCCTTCATTTCGGCAGCCAGGAAAGCACGGCCGAAAACAATATTCTGTCCTTGTCCATCGGCCGCGACGGCGTGTTGTGGGCTGGCGCCATGAAAGGCCTGCAGGCCTGGCAGATCAAGGGCGAATCGGCCGAGCGGCTGGCGCCCGCGGTGCCGGCCGACCTGGCCAGGCTGCGCGTGGTCAAGCTGCTGCATGACAGCGACGGCACCTTGTGGCTGGCCACCTTCACCGACGGCGTGCGGCGGCGCGATCCGGCCAGCGGCCGTTTCTACCGCTACGCGCGCGACAACTTGAATCAGCACAGCCTGACCGACAACCAGACCAGCGCCCTGTACCAGGACCGCACCGGCACGCTGTGGATAGGCAACTGGTATGGCGGCGTCGACCATGTCGATCTGAGCAGCGGCGGCTTCGAGCGCTACAGCGAGCAGAACGGCGTACTGCCCGGCATCGGCAGCAACAAGGTGCGCGCCATCGCGCCCGCGTCCGGCGGCAAGATGTGGCTGGGATCGGCGGCTGGCCTGGCCTTGCTGGACCCGGTGCAAGGCGAGGTCGAGTTCACCTCGAACGCGGTGCGGCGGCCCGGCGCGCTGCCGAGCGATCCGCTGGCTTCGCTGGCGACCGATCAGCAAGGCCGCCTGTGGGTGGGCACGCTGAACGGCTTGTTCTGGCGCGCCGCCGGCAGCGACCGCTATGTTGAAATACCGCTGCCCAGCGATCCGCTGGCGCGCTCCATTCAGCGCATTCTGGTGACCAGGGACGGTGTGATCTGGGCCGGCTCGCGCATGTCGCTGTACCGCATCGACCCGCAGACGCTGGCCATGCAAACCTTCCAGGCCGATGTGTCCGATCCCGACAAGCTGTCTGGCCGCGTGTATGCGCTGCTGGAGGACAAGCGCGGCAATTTCTGGCTGGGCACCGAGAACGGCATCGACCGGCTGGACCGCGCCACCGGCAAATTCGAACACTATCGCCATGATCCGGCCAGGCCGGACAGCCTGGGCCACAACCGCGTGCATTACCTGTACCAGGATGAACAGGAGCGCATCTGGATCGGCACCGCGGCCGGCCTGAGCGTGGGGCGCATGGGGAAGGATGGCAAGCTGAGTTTCCACTTCTATCCGCCGGCCAACGGCCGCTCGCCCGACCCCATCGGCGCGATTCTGCCGGACGAGCAGGGCCGTTTGTGGATCAGTTCGACGGCGGGGATTTCGCTGTTTAATCCGGCCACCGGCCAGTTCAGGAATTACACCTCGAAGGATGGCCTGATCGACGGTTCGTATTTCATCGGCTCCGGCTATCGCGGGCCGGATGGCACGCTGTACTTCGGCGGCCTGGAAGGCGTGACCGCGTTCCAGCCCTCGCGCATCCATGACAACCCGCACGCGGCCCCGGTGTCGATCACGGATTTTTCCATTTTCAATCAATCGATCCTGGGCGGCGCCGGGCGCCCGGATGTGCTGGCGCGCGGGCCGCTGGACCAGGCCAGGGCATTGGCGCTGTCGTATCGCGATGCGGTGTTTTCGTTTGAATTCGCCGCCATGCACTATGCCGATCCGCAGCGCAACCGCTACGCCTATCAGCTGGAAGGCTTCGATCCGAACTGGGTGACCACCGATGCCGGCAAGCGCTTCGCCACCTACACCAATCTCGATCCCGGCAACTATGTGTTCCGCGTGAAGGCGGCCAACAAGGACGGCCTGTGGAGCGCCGAGCCGGTGTCGATGATGATCACGATTGCGCCGCCGGTGTGGAAGACATGGTGGTTCCGCCTGCTGGCGGCCTGCCTGGTGCTGGGCAGCGCCTACCTGCTGTTCCGCATCCGCATCCGCCTGCTGGTGCTGCAGAAGCAGGATCTGGAACAGGAAGTCGGCAGCCGCACGCGCGAGCTGGTGCAGCAGAAGGAGTCCATCGAGCGCGAGAAGGAAAACGTCGAACAGGCGCACCGCAATATTTCGCTGCTGTCCGACATCGGCCGCCGCATCACCGCCAATCTCGACAGCGAAGCCATCATGTCGCTGCTGTACCAGCAGGTGCATACGCTGATGGACGCCAGCGTGTTCGGCATCGGCATTTACCGGCCGGAACAGGAGCTGATCGAGTATCCGTTCGCGATGGAGCGCGGCAAGCGCTACACGCCGTACACGCGCAGCATGCGCGAGCCGAACCAGCTGGCGGTGTGGTGCATCCTGCATGCGCAGGAAGTCTTCATCAACGACCTGGAGCAGGAGTACGGGCGCTATATCGACAGCCTGGACCTGGTGTCCGGCGCCGAGAACATGGGCACGCTGGAAGATGGTTCGATTCCCACCGAGCCGCGTTCGCTGATCTATGTGCCGATTTCGGTCGGCGGCCAGGTGCGCGGCGTGATCACCGTGCACAGCTACCGCACGCACGCCTACCAGCGCATCGATCTCGACATGCTGACCACGCTGGCGTCCTACGTGGCGGTGGCGTTCGCCAATGCCGATTCCTACCGCCAGTTGCGCGATGCGCAGCAGCAGCTGGTGGAGCGCGAGAAGCTGGCGGCGCTCGGTTCGCTGGTGGCCGGCGTGGCGCACGAATTGAATACGCCGATCGGCAACAGCCTGGTGATCGCCAGCACGCTGGAAGACAAGACCACGGAAATGGAAGTCCTCAACGCCGGCAATACGCTGCGCCGTTCCGACCTGAGCGGTTTCCTGGACGCGGCGCGCGAAGCCTCGACGCTGCTGATGCGCAGCCTGCGCAATGCGGCCGAGCTGGTGAACAGTTTCAAGCAGGTGGCGGTGGACCAGGCCAGCGCCAAGCGGCGCGTGTTCAATCTGCACCAGGCCAGCCACGAGATCGTCATGACGATGAAGAACCAGGTGCGCAAGGCCGGCCATCACATCGTGCTGGAGATGCCGGAAGAGATCGTGATGGACAGCTTCCCCGGTCCGTACGGCCAGGTCATCATCAACCTGATCAACAACGCGCTGCTGCATGCGTTTGAAGACCGCGAGGACGGCGAGATCCGCATGTGGGCCGTGCCGCTGGGCGCGGACCGCGTGCGCATCGTGTTCCAGGACGACGGCAAGGGAATTCCGCTGGAACATCAGGCGCGCATCTTCGATCCGTTCTTTACCACCAAGCTGGGGCAGGGCGGCAACGGCCTCGGCCTGAGCGTCACCTACAACATCGTGACGTCGCTGCTGGATGGCTCGATACGGGTGGACAGTGCGGTGGGCGTCGGGACGCGCTTCACGATGGATTTACCGTTGAAAGCGTCCCTGGCGGGGGATTAAATGCCCCAGATGATGTGCTCGTTTTCCGCCTTGGCGGTGCGCAGCATTTCCAGCAGCGGGTAGGCGCGCGCGGAGAAGCCGACGCGTTGTGCGGCGGCGTGTTCCTTGGTTTCGCCTTCTTCCTGCTCGTGGGCGTGCACGTCGTGCTCGACGTCGTTTTCCGGATGCAGCTTGGTCTCGGCAACTTCATGTTCCAGCACCGACAGCGCCTGCGCGGCTTCGGCGGCGGTGATCACACCGCGCGTAGGATTTTTGTGCAGCAGGTCCAGGATGCGCTGGGCGTGTTCCTGGTACATCAGGACTTCCGGGCTGGATTTCGATTTGAATGCGATTAACATAAGCAACGCTTTCTTGATCTTGTAGAGTAAAAAGGCGGTAAAACGCCAGTCACTTAGACTTTAATACATACCTGAAACTTTACAAGACCTTGGACTCGCTGTTTGGGCGCTGGCGCACCGGATTAAGTATTTTCTAAGCGAATAATTCAGTTTTTACTGAGGTTTGAAAGAACTGAAGAATGTTTCCAGCGTTTCGGCGTCGATTTTCTGCGGCGGGCCGACCACGACGATTTGATAAATTTGCCGGCCTTGGGCCAGGAAACGGCCGCTCAGGCGCATATTCCCGCCGCTGGCTTCCACTTCGACGGCGCCGCCGGCCAGCGTCCTGCGGCTGCTCACCGTGCCGCCAATATTGCTGACCATGGCGCTCTGCATCGCCGCGAGGGCGTCCGCCGCCTGCGCGGCGTCGGCCAGTTGCGCGCTGCCGATGGCAAACACCACGCCATCGATCTCGGTGGCCGCCATGGTCATGCTGACGGCCAGTTGATCGAGCTTGATGGCGCGGGTCTGCGTCGCCGGCTTGCCGGGGAACAGCACGGCGTATGGCGCGTCCGGACTGCGGTAGTCGCGCCAGTCGTACTTGGGGCTGCATCCGGCCAGGAGCGCGGCCAGCAGCAAAAGCGCCAGCGTGCCTTTCATCGCTTGGATTTCTTCTTGGCGTCGGCGGCTTTCCATTCATCGATCCAGGCTTGCTGACGCAGCACGCGCGACATCGGGTCGATGGTCACTTGCGCGTGCGCCGGCAGGCTCAGTTCGCCGGTGCCGTCGGTCATCGGCAGTTTCTCGATGCGCTCGTTGATGCGCACTTCGACCGGCATCGGGAAGGCGCCGCCGTCCGCCAGCTTCCAGTGCAGCTTGAGCTTGCCGCCGCTGCGCTCTTCCACCAGTTCCGGCAGCGCCGCGTGGTAGAGGTAGGCGTTGAAGAACCAGTTGAGGTCGCGGCCGCTGGCTTCGTTGGTGAACTGGACGAATTCCTTGGTGCTGCTCCAGCGCGGCTGGAAGTGGCCCGGCGTCGGCGCCGCGGTGCCGTAGACCATGCGGCGGGTGGCGGTGAAGAAGGCGTCGTCGCCGATCAGGTTGCGCAGCGTGTGCAGGATCAGCGCGCCCTTGGTGTAGATATCGTTGCCCGGACCGCCGCGCGCGTCTTCATAGATGTCTTCGATGCGCTGGGTCTTGCCGCTGACCACCGGCGCCTTGTTCATCAGCGACTTGCGGAAGTTGAACAGCTCGGCCTGGAACTCGCGCTCGCCGCGCATCGACTCCAGGTACAGCGGCTGCATATAGGAACCGAAGCCTTCGTGCAGCCACATGTCGTCCCAGTCGGCGTTGGTCATCTGGTTGCCGAACCACTCGTGCGACAGCTCGTGGTGCAGCAGCCAGTCGTAGCCGTAGGCGGACTTGGCGTAGCCGTTGCCGTAGGCGTTGATGGTCTGGTGTTCCATGCCCAGGTGCGGCGTTTCGACCACGCCCATTTTTTCATCGCCGAACGGATACGGGCCGACGCGATATTCAAAGAAATCCAGCATCGGCGTGAATTCGGTGAACAGGCCCTGGGCTTCCTTGTCGTGGCCCTTCAGGTACCACATGCGCAGCGGAATGGTGTTGCCGAAGCGGCTGGCGTAGTCGCCGGACAGCGTTTCGTACGGCCCGATGTTGAGGGCGACGCCGTAGGTGCTGGGATTCTTGGCGTGCCAGTTGTAGGTGCGCCAGCCGTCCTTCTCGTCCATGCCGGTGGCGACGCCGTTGCCGGCCACCACCAGCGGCGCCGGTACGCTGATGTGCAGATCGATCAGTTGCGGCTTGCCCATCGGATGATCGATGCAGGGCCAGAACAGATCGCAGCCTTCGCCTTCGACGGTGGTGGCGATCCATGGCTGGCCGTCGGCGGTCTGGCTCCAGGTGAAGCCGCCATCCCACGGCGCGCGCTTGGCGACCTGCGGCGTGCCGTGGTACTGGATGCGCACGGTGGTGCGGGCACCGGCCGGCAGCGGCGACGGCAGGGTCAGGTACAGGCGGCCGTCGGGATTGCTGATCGCGGCCGGCGCCAGCGCGACGCCGTCGATGCTGGCGCTGTCGACCGGCAGGTTGCGGTCGAGTTCGACGGCGATGCGGGTCAGCGGTTCTTTCAGCAGGAAGGTGAGGGCGGCGTCGCCGCTGATGCTCTTGGTGGCCGGATCGACGCGCAGCGCCAGGTCGACTTTTTCAAACGTCACCGCCAGTTGCTCGGGCGCGCGCGGGCTGCCGGAGTTGAGGGTGAAATCGGTGGCGGGCGGGCGGGTGGCGGCGCAGCCGGTCAGCAGCGCGCCGGCGGCGAGGTAGAGGGGCAAACGGGTCATTGTGGTCCTGGCGTGAGTTAGCTGCGAGCAAATATAGCAGCAAGCGGGCAAGACTTGGTATGTTGATGGCGCGGTTGGACCGCTTTTTATATTGGCAGCGATGACGGCTCAGCGCGTTGCGTCACGCGTGTAGCGCACGGCGGTACTGCACGGCCTCCGCCACGTGTGGTTCGTGGATGGTGTCGGAGCGGGCCAGGTCGGCGATGGTGCGGGCGACGCGCAGGATGCGGTGATAGGCGCGGCCGGACCAGTGAAAGCGCTCCATGGTCCAGCGCAGGTAGGCCTTGGCTGGCTTGTCCAGCTTGCAGTAACGGTCAATTTCACGCGGGGTCAAAAACTGGTTGCGCTTGCCCTGGCGTAGCACTTGCAGGTCCGCCGCAGCCTGCACGCGGAGGGCGATGACGGCAGATGGTTCGCCGTCCGCCGATGCCGCGAGGACGTGGGGATCGATGGCGCCGACTTCCATTTGAATGTCGATGCGATCCAGCAGCGGGCCGGAGATGCGGCTCTGGTAGCGCAGGCGCACGTCCGGCGTGCAGCGGCAGGCGATGCTCTTGTGGCCGGTGTAACCGCAGGGGCACGGGTTCATGGCGGCGATCAGTTGGAAGTGCGCAGGAAAGTCGGCCTGCCGTGCGGCGCGCGAGATGGTGATGTGACCGGATTCCATCGGCTCGCGTAACACGTCCAGCACACGGCGATCGAATTCCGGAAATTCGTCAAGGAACAGGACGCCGCGGTGTGCCAGCGAAATCTCGCCTGGACGCGGCACGCTGCCGCCGCCCACCAGCGCTGCGCCGGAGGAAGTATGGTGCGGCGAACGGAACGGGCGGCGCTTCCAGTTCTCAATGCGAAACGCGCCGGTCAGCGATTGCACGGCGGCCGCTTCCAGCGCTTCCTCATCGGTCATCTGCGGCAGCAGGCCGGGAAAGCGCGAAGCCAGCATGGTCTTGCCGGAACCGGGCGGGCCCACCAGCAGAACCGAGTGGTTGCCCGCCGCAGCCACTTCCAGCGCGCGTTTGACCAGCAGTTGCCCTTTGACGTCGGCGAAGTCGGGATACTCCGGCGCGGCGGCCAGCGGCGCGGCTTCGTGGCGCGACAGCATGGACTCGACCGATTTGCCGGCGAAGTGGCGACACACTTGCAGCAGCGAGTCGGCCGGATAAATCGCCGCGGTGGAAACCAGCGCCGCCTCGTCGGCATTCGCCAACGGCAGGATGAAAGCAAGGCAGCCGCCATTGCGGCGCGTGGCCAGCGACATCGCCAGTGCGCCGCGTATCGGGCGCAACTCGCCGGACAGCGACAGTTCGCCGGCAAACTCATATTGATGCAGACGGCGTGCCGGAATTTGTTTGGAGGCGGCCAGGATGCCAAGCGCGATCGGCAAATCGAAGCGTCCCGACTCTTTCGGCAGATCGGCAGGCGCGAGGTTGACGGTGATGCGTTGGGCGGGGAATTCAAAGCCGCCATTCTGGATGGCGGCGCGGACGCGGTCCTTGGCTTCCTTGACTTCGGTATCGGCCAGGCCGACGATGGCGAAGGACGGCAATCCATTCGCCAGATGCACTTCCACGCTGACTTCCTGCGCTTCCATGCCCGCCAGGGCGCGGCTTTTGAGTACGGCGAGAGACATGGCTGGACGGACAGGCAAAAGGGACCAGCTGCCAGCGTAGCCCAAGCCTGTCGCGTCGCTTTGCGCCAGGCCAAACGGCCCGGCACAAATGGATGATTATTGATTAACCTTGCTTTCCAGCTCGGCCAGGCGGGTTTCCAGGGCTTCCAGCTTGGCGCGGGTCTTGGCCAGCACCTGGGTCTGGATGTCGAATTCCTCGCGCGTGACCAGGTCCAGTTTGGCGAATCCCTGCGTCATCATGGACTTGACGTTCTTCTCGATGTCCTTTGCTGGTGAATTTTCGATGGCTTGGCTGATCTTGTTTTGCAAGTCATTAAAAAAAGTGTTCATATCCATAATATTCCTTGATCTGGTTGGTCCATCATTGCACCATTAGGGTGCGTGTCGGCGTTAATGTGGTGCGAATCCGCCGAAATCCCGCTGTGCTCTCCCCGTCGTTCTCACTTTGGTCTCAGCCGGGCCGTTGTCAACCATGATACGCCACCTGTTTGCTGAACAACATTAGCTGGCACACATTCTGCTAAAGAAGCTGTTGAATGCTTTTCATCGCTTCACATAAAAGGATTTTAAACCGCATCTGCTAATCAAGTTCAACTCACTAGGAAAACAATTATGAAAATGACCAAGAACTTTACCCTGATTGCTGCGTTGACCTTAGCATTCGCGTCCATGGCGCGCGCCGAAGAAGCGACACCCGCTCCTGAAGCAAAACCAGACAACGAAGTCAGCTATAACGCTGCCGTTGTCAGCGACTACCGCTATCGCGGCGTATCGCAAACCCGACTCAAGCCAGCCTTACAGGGCGGCGCGGATTACGTGAATAACCCTACTGGCCTGTACGTGGGCACCTGGCTGTCGACCATCAAATGGGTCAAGGACGGCGGCGGCGACGGCGAAGTTGAATGGGATCTGTACGCCGGCAAGCGCGGCAACATCACCGCCGACATCAGCTACGACGTCGGCGGCCTGTACTACTACTATCCGTCGAACAAGCTGAGCCCAAGCGCCAACACCTTCGAGCTGTATGGCCAGATCACGGCCGGCCCGTTCTCGGTCAAGTATTCGCATTCGACCACCAATCTGTTCGGCTTTGTCGACAGTAAAAATTCCGGTTACCTGGACGGCCAGTTCAACAACGAAGTGTATGACGGCTACGTCCTCAACCTGCACGTGGGTCACCAGAATGTGAAGAACAACGGCGCCGCCAGCTATACCGACTACAAGGTGGGCGTCACCAAAGATTTCGGCGTGGTCAGTGTGGCATTGGCGGCGGTCTATGCCGACACCGAAGCCTACGTCGGAAAAGGGAAGAACCTGGGTAAAACCGGTGCTGTCCTGACCATTTCCAAAACCTTCTAAGCGAGGCCAGTATGAAAATGATTACCGCCATTATCAAGCCGTTCAAGCTTGACGAGGTGCGTGAAGCCCTGTCGGCGATTAACGTGCAGGGCATTACCGTGACCGAAGTGAAAGGCTTCGGTCGCCAGAAGGGCCACACCGAGCTGTACCGCGGTGCGGAGTATGTTGTGGACTTCCTGCCGAAGACCAAGATCGAAGCGGCAGTGGACGACGCCATCGTCGAACAGGCCATCGAAGCCATCGAAGGCGCTGCCCGTACCGGCAAAATCGGTGACGGCAAAATCTTCGTGTACAACCTGGAACAAGTGATCCGCATTCGTACCGGTGAAACCGGCAACGAAGCTCTCTAAGAGGACGATGAGAATGAAGAAAACTATAACAAGCTTGCTGGCTGGGGTCTCCATCCTGTTTGCGCTGGCAGCACCCGTGTATGCGCAAGACGCCAAGCCGGCCGCTGAAACGCCGGCTGCCGCTGCCGCTTCCGCCCCGGCGCCTGCCGCTGCTCCGGCGCCGGCCGCCGCCGCACCTGCCGCTGCCGCACCTGCGGCCGCCGCGCCAGCCGAAGCCGCACCGGCCGCCGCGCCGACGCCACAGAAGGGCGACACCGCCTGGATGATGGTGGCCACGCTGCTGGTGATCCTGATGACGATTCCTGGCCTGGCGCTGTTCTACGGCGGCCTGGTCCGTTCCAAGAACATGCTGTCGATCCTGATGCAGGTGTTCATGATCTTCGCGCTGATCGTGGTGCTGTGGTGCATCTACGGTTACTCGCTGGCGTTCACCGAGGGCAATGCGTTCTTCGGCAACCTGCATGACCGCACCTTCCTGAACGGCATCTTCGATCCGGTCAAAGGCACGTTTGCCTACGCCGCCACCTTCAGCAAAGGCGTGGTGATCCCTGAGTTCATCTTCGTGGCCTTCCAGGCGACCTTCGCGGCCATCACCTGCGGCCTGATCGTCGGCGCCTTCGCCGAGCGCGCCAAGTTCACCGCGGTGCTGGCGTTCATCGTGATCTGGTTCACCTTCGCCTACCTGCCGATCGCCCACATGGTCTGGTTCTGGACCGGCCCTGACGCGATCAAGGACGCGGCCACCCTGGCCACCGAAACCCTGAAAGGCGGCTTCCTGTTCCAAAAAGGCGCGCTGGACACCGCCGGCGGCACCGTGGTGCACATCAATGCCGCAGTGGCCGGCCTGGTGGGCGCCTACATGATCGGCAAACGCGTCGGCTACGGCCGCGAATCGATGGCGCCGCACTCGGTCACCATGACCATGATCGGCGCGTCGCTGCTGTGGGTCGGCTGGTTCGGTTTCAACGCCGGTTCGCCGCTGGAAGCCGGCGACATCGCCGCGCTGGCCTTCATCAACACCCTGCTGGCCACCGCTGCCGCCACCGTGTCGTGGGTCTTCGCCGAGTGGATCTTCAAAGGCAAGCCATCGATGCTGGGCGGCGCTTCGGGCGCGGTTTCGGGCCTGGTGGCGATCACCCCGGCCTGCGGCTTCGTCGGTCCGATGGGCGCGCTGATCATGGGCCTGCTGGCTGGCGTGATCTGCCTGTGGGGCGTGAACGGCCTGAAACGCCTGCTGGGCGCGGATGACTCGCTGGACGTGTTCGGCGTGCACGGCGTCGGCGGCATCCTGGGCGCGATCCTGACCGGTGTGTTCGCTGCACCGTCGCTGGGCGGCCAGGGCATCTTCGACTACGTTGCCAACAAAGCATCGGCTGACTACTCGATCGCCGGCCAGGTGACCATCCAGGCTACCGCTGTCGGCACCACCATCCTGTGGTCGGGCATCGTCGCCATCATCGCCTTCAAGCTGGTGGACATCGTCATCGGCCTGCGCGTTCCGGAAGAAGAAGAGCGCGAAGGTCTGGACATCACCACCCACGGCGAGTCGGCTTATCACTCCTGAACCGATTCCTAATTAACAAGGTTTCATCAGAAAAGCGCCCCTTGGGGCGCTTTTTTTATTTCCAGCCTTTAAAATGACGTTTTTGCCCTCATTTGGCATAGTCCGCATGGTAATAAGGAAGTAATAACATGGTTCCCCACCTCGTCACGGCCCTGAGCGGACCCCTGCTCGACCTGGAAGAAAAGATCCTGGCCGCCACGCCCGCCATTGAGCGCTGGTTCCGCCTTGAGTGGCAGGAACACACGCCGCCATTTTATTGCTCTGTGGATATGCGGAACGCCGGCTACAAGCTGGCGCCGGTGGATACCAATCTGTTCCCGGGCGGCTTCAACATGCTGGCCACGGAAATGCTGCCGCTGTCGGTGCAGGCCGCCATGGCCGCGATCGACAAGTATTGTCCGGACGCGCGCAACCTGCTGCTGATCCCGGAAGTGACCCAGCGCCATCCCACCTACTGGCAGAACGTCGCCCGTCTGATGCAGATCTTCCGCCAGACCGGCCTGCACGTGCGCCTCGGCTCGCTGTCGCCGGACGTGACGCAGCCGACGCCGATCGCTCTGCCGGACGGCAATATGCTGGTGGTCGAGCCGCTGGTGCGCTCGCCGAACGGCCGCCGCGTCGGCCTGAAAGACTTCGATCCCTGCACCATCCTGCTGAATAACGACCTGTCGGCCGGCATTCCGGACATCCTGCAAAACATCCACGAGCAGAGCCTGCTGCCGCCGCTGCACGCCGGCTGGGCGCTGCGCCGCAAGAGCAACCACCTGAACGCCTATGACGAGGTGGTCAAGAAGTTCGGCAAGCTGATCGGCGTCGATCCATGGATGCTGAATCCGTTCCACGCCAAGTGCGATGCGGTCAACTTCCGCACCGGCGAGGGCTACGAATGCCTGGCCGCCAACATCGACACGCTGCTGGCCAAGATCAAGAAGAAGTACAAGGAATACGGCATCAAGGACCACAAGCCGTTCGTGATCGTCAAGCCGGACGCCGGCACCTATGGCACCAGCATCCTGACCATCAAGGATTCCAGCGAGATCAAGGATCTGACCCAGGCCCAGCGCGACAAGATGATCGTCATCAAGGATGGCAAGGAAGTGACCGACTTCATCATCCAGGAAGGCGTGCCGACCTTCGAGAGCATCGAGAGCGCGGTGGCCGAACCGGTGGTGTACATGATCGACCGCTACGTGGTGGGCGGCTTCTACCGCGTGCATGCCGAGAAGGGCGTCGACCAGAACCTGAACGCGCCCGGTTCGCAGTACGTGCCGCTGGCGTTTGCCCAGCAGCACGCGGTGCCGGATCTGAAGGCCAAGCCGGGTACGGCGGCGCCAAACCGCTTCTACGTGTATGGCGTGGTGGCGCGCCTGGCGCTGCTGGCGGCGTCGCTGGAAATGGAGCGCACCGATCCAAATCCCGAGGTCTACTGAGCGACTTCCGGATCTCGGCTAAAATCAGGCATTACCTCTACTGGACGCACCATGAAAATCGCTTTCCTCGCCGACCCGCTGTCGACCTTCAAGACCTACAAGGACTCCACTTACGCCATGATGGTGGAGGCGAACAAGCGCGGCCACGAGGTCTACGCCTTCCAGCAGAAGGACATGGCGGTCGAGCAGGGCGTGGTCACCGCGCACGTGCAGCGCATCAGCTTCACCGGCGATCCGCAAGACTGGTACCGCGCCGCCGATCCGGTCGAAACCAATCTCGGCGAGTTCGACGCCATCCTGCAGCGCAAGGATCCGCCGTTCGACATGGAATACGTCTACAGCACCTACCTGCTGGAACTGGCCGAAAAGCAGGGCGCCAAGGTGTTCAACAAGCCGTCGGCGATCCGCGACCACAATGAAAAAGTCGCCATCACCCAGTTCAGCGAGTTCACCTCGCCGACCCTGGTGACCGGCGACGAGGCGCGCATCCGCGCCTTCCAGAAGCTGCACGGCGACATCATCCTCAAGCCGCTGGACGGCATGGGCGGCACCGGCATCTTCCGCGTCAAGGCGGACGGCATGAACCTGGGCGCCATTATCGAGACGCTGACCGGCAACGGCCAGTACACCATCATGGTCCAGCGCTTCATCCCGGCCATCGAAAAGGGCGACAAGCGCATCCTGGTGATCGGCGGCAAACCGGTGCCGTTCGCGCTGGCGCGCATTCCGCAGAACGGCGAAGTGCGCGGCAACCTGGCCGCCGGCGGCCTCGGCGTGGCGCAGCCGCTGACCGAGCGCGACTTCGAGATCGCCAACGCCCTGGGTCCGATTCTGGCCGCCCGCGGCCTGTTGCTGGTAGGATTAGATGTTATCGGTGATTTCCTCACGGAAGTTAACGTCACCAGCCCGACCTGCTTCCAGGAGATCACGCAGCAAGCCGGTTTCCCGGTGGCGGCGACCTTCATCGACGCGCTGGAAGCGGCAGCGGCGAAATAGTCCCCGATGACAAGAAAACTTTATTCCTCACTGGCGGTTTAACAATATGGTAGGCATACTACTTATGACGCATGCACCACTGGGACAGGCCTTTCTTGCGGCCTGCGCCCACGTGTTTCGCGGTCCCACCGAGCACCTGGAAGCGATCGACGTGATCGCCGACCAGGACCTCGGCGAAGTGCAGGATCTGGCGGCGGCGGCGATCAAGCGTCTCGACGACGGCGACGGCGTGCTGGTCATCACCGACGTCAAGGGCGGCACGCCCGCCAACTGCTGCAACCGGCTGGCCGACGCGGGCCGGGTGGAAGTCATTGCCGGCATCAGCTTGCCGATGCTGCTGCGCGCCATCACCTACCGCCGCGATACGCTGGACGTGGTGGTCGAGATGGCCCTGGCGGGCGCGCAGAGCGGCGCGGTGCGCGTCGACAACCGGATACGCGTCGGGGAAACCTGACGATTTTTTAGCAATGCGCAATCTGATTGAGACAAAATAAAAATGATTCAGCAAGAACTTGAAATTATCAACAAGCTTGGTTTGCATGCGCGTGCTTCCGCCAAATTTACCCAACTGGCAGCAAAATACAAAAGCGATGTCTGGCTGACGCGTAACGCGCGCCGCATCAACGCCAAGTCCATCATGGGCGTGATGATGCTGGCCGCCGGCAAGGGCGCCAAGGTGCTGCTGGAAGCCGACGGCGACGACGAAGGCGATTGCGTCGCTGCCCTGACCGCGCTGGTCAACGACAAGTTCGGCGAAGGCGAGTAATGGCGGCAGAGCGCAGCCGCCCCCGTTTCCCCGCAGGCCCGCCGATGGCCTCGTTCACGCTGCACGGCATTCCGGTCTCGCGCGGCATCGCCATCGGCCGCGCCCACCTGCTGGCGCCCGCCGCGCTGGACGTCAAGCACTACCTGGTGGCCGAAGAACAGGTCGAGGCCGAAGTGACCCGGCTGCAGCAGGCGCTGGCCGCCGTCCACAAGGAACTGCAAACGCTGTGGAACGAGCTGCCCAAGGATGCGCCGACCGAACTGGGCGCCTTCATCGACGTCCACGCGCTGATCCTGTCCGACCCCATGATTTCCGAAGCGCCGCTGGACATCATCCGCGCGCGCCACTACAACGCCGAATGGGCGCTGCTGACGCAGATCGATGAGCTGTCGGCGCAGTTCGACGAAATCGAAGACCTGTACCTGCGCGAGCGCAAGGCCGACATCCAGCAGGTGGCCGAGCGCGTGCTGAAGGTGCTGATGGGCACCGAGCAGATCCTGCCGCCGAAAACCGATGGCGGCGAAGATGAGTTCCAGCCGCAGATGATCATCGTCGCGCACGACATCTCGCCGGCCGACATGCTGCAGTTCCGCGACCGCTCCTTCATCGGCTTCGTCACCGACGTCGGCGGCCAGAACTCGCACACCGCCATCGTCGCCCGTTCTCTGGATATTCCGGCGGCGGTCGGCATGTCCGGCGCCTCCACCCTGATCGAGCAGGACGACTGGCTGATCATCGACGGCGACGCCGGCGTGGTGATCGCCAACCCGAGCGCGCTGGTGCTGGAGCAGTACCGCGAACGCCAGGGCGCCGCCGCCCGTGCCCGCAAGAAGCTGCAGAAGCTGAAGAAAACCCCGGCCATCACCAAGGATGGCACCGAGATCACGCTGCTGGCCAATATCGAGCTGCCGGACGATTGCCCGGCAGCGATGGAGGCGGGCGCCAACGGCGTCGGCCTGTTCCGCTCCGAATTCCTGTTCATGGGCCGCAACAGCAAGATTCCGTCGGAAGACGAGCAGTTCGAGCAGTACAAGCGCGCCGTGGTGTTGATGAAGGGGCGCCCGGTCACCATCCGCACGCTCGACATCGGCGCCGACAAGCCGCTCGACCAGAGCGAGCAGACGGCGCTGAATCCGGCGCTGGGCCTGCGCGCCATCCGCTACTGCCTGGCCGAGCCGCAGATCTTCCTGACGCAGCTGCGCGCCATCCTGCGCGCGTCGGCGTTCGGCAAGGTGCGCATCCTGATTCCGATGCTGGCGCACGCGTTCGAGATCGACCAGTCGCTGGCGATGGTGGCGCAAGCCAAGGCCGAGCTGCGCGAGCGCGGCGTCAAGTTCGACAACGACGTCGACGTCGGCGCCATGATCGAAATCCCGGCGGCGGCGCTGGCGCTGCCGATGTTCGTCAAGCGCATGGACTTCCTGTCGATCGGCACCAACGACCTGATCCAGTACACGCTGGCGATCGACCGGGTTGATTATGAAGTCGCACACCTTTACAATCCGCTGCATCCGGCTGTGCTGCAATTGATCTCGATGACGATTGCGGCCGGGCATAAAGCCGGGATCGACGTCGCCGTGTGCGGCGAAATGGCGGGCGATGTCAAGCTGACGCGCCTGCTGCTGGGCATGGGGCTGCGGGAATTCTCGATGCACCCGGCCCAACTGCTGTCGGTCAAGCAGGAAATCCTGAACAGCGACCTTGCGCGCATCATGCCGCAAACCCGCAAGATCATGCGCTCGATGGAACCCAACGTAATTGCAGACGCGGTCGAACAATTGCAGTTGATGTAGGTTGGCGGGACCCACCATTCGCGGTCCCGCCCTGATAGATGGCCCGTGGGGCCGCCCCCAAAAAACTAAAACCAACGATGTCATCCCTCGGATACGTTAAGCCGCAAACCATGCATTTTGCAGAGCCCTTGCTCCTGCAAAGCGGCGCGTCGCTGCGCGACTATATGCTGATGTACGAAACCTACGGCACGCTGAACGCCGACAAGTCCAACGCGGTGCTGGTGTGCCACGCGCTGAACGCCTCGCACCACGTGGCCGGCGAATACGAAGGCCAGCCGAAAAGCACCGGCTGGTGGGACAATATGGTCGGTCCCGGCAAGCCGCTGGACACCGACAAGTTCTTCGTGATCGGGATTAACAACCTCGGCTCCTGCTTCGGCTCCACCGGCCCGATGCACACCAATCCGGCCACCGGCAAGCCCTACGGCGCCGCCTTCCCGGTGGTGACGGTGGAAGACTGGGTCGCCGCGCAGGCGCGCCTGGCCGACCAGCTGGGCATCACGCAGTTCGCCGCCGTCATGGGCGGCTCGCTGGGCGGCATGCAGGCGCTGGCCTGGTCCATCATGTACCCGGACCGCCTGCGCCACTGCGTGGTGATTGCCTCGACCGCCAAGCTGTCGGCGCAGAACATCGCCTTCAACGACGTGGCGCGCCAGGCCATCCTGTCCGATCCGGACTACCACGGCGGCGATTTCTACGAACACGGCGTGGTGCCGAAAAACGGCCTGCGCGTGGCGCGCATGGTCGGCCACATCACCTACCTGTCCGACGACGACATGGCCGAAAAGTTCGGCCGCAAGCTGCGCGACATCGCGGAGAGCGGCGACTACAAGTTCGGCTTCGGCGTCGACTTCGAAATCGAATCCTACCTGCGCTATCAGGGCGACAAGTTCAGCGAATACTTCGACGCCAACACCTACCTGCTGATCACCAAGGCGCTGGATTACTTCGACCCGGCGCGCAAGCATGGCGGCGATCTGGCGAAAACGCTGGCGTCGACCAAGGCCAAATTCTTCCTGGCGTCCTTCACCACCGACTGGCGCTTCTCGCCGGAGCGCAGCCGCGAGATCGTGCAGGCGCTGATCGGCAACCGCCGCCGCGTCACCTATGCGGAAATCGATGCGCCGCACGGCCACGACGCCTTCCTGCTGGAAGATGAGCGCTACATGAACATGGTGCGCGCCTACTACGGCCAGGTGTGGAACGAGATAGAGGGAACGGTATGAACTTCAACGATTTGAGCAGCGCGCGGCCGGACCTGGCCTTCATCGCGCACTGGGTGGACAGCCAGGCGCACGTGCTGGACGTCGGCTGCGGCGACGGCGTGATGATGGACTACCTGCAGAGCGACAAGCAGTGTAGCGGCTACGGCATCGAAATCGCCGACGACAAGGTGCTGGCCAGCACCCAGCGCGGCGTGCAGGTGATCCAGCAGGACATGGAGAACGGCCTCGGTCTGTTCGGCGACAATTCGTTCGACACGGTGCTGTGCCTGTCGTCGCTGCAGATGATGAAGCATGTCGAAGCGCTGTTGCGCGACATCGTCCGCGTCGGCAAGGAGGCGATCGTTTCGTTCCCCAACTTCGCCTACTGGCCGCACCGCGTGGCCTTGCTGAAGGGCCGCATGCCGGTGTCGGAATCGCTGCCGTACGAGTGGTACGACACGCCCAACGTGCGTTGCGCCACCATCACCGACTTCCGCGACCTGGCCGAGGAGTGCGGCCTGGAGGTGATCGAATGCGTCGCGCTGGCCGAGGGCAAGCGCGTCTCCTTCCTGCCCAACCTGCGCGGCGACCTCGCCGTGTTCCGACTCCGCAAGAAAGCCCATTGATGACCGCAAAGCCCTGGTACAGCTACCTCAACGGACGCACCGTTTCCATTCTGTTCCTGGGCTTCAGCTCCGGCCTGCCGCTGTACACGCTGATCTACCTGATGCAGGCGTGGCTGGCCAAGGCTGGACTCGATGTGAAGGCGCTGGGCCTGTTCGGCCTGGCGATGTTCCCCTATACCTTCAAGTTCCTGTGGGCGCCGCTGATGGACCGCTACACCGTGCTGCCGCTGGGCCGGCGGCGCGGCTGGATGGCGCTGACGCAGCTGGCGCTGTTCCTGTTCATCGGCGGCATGGGCATGCTCGATCCCAAGCTGGAGCTGCAGCTGATCGTGGTGGCGGTGTTCGTGATCGCCTTCCTGTCGGCCAGCCAGGACGTGGTGATCGACGCCTACCGGCGCGAGATTCTGGCCGAGGAAGAGCAGGGCCTGGGCGCGGCCATCATCGTCAACGCCTACAAGGCGTCCAGCCTGATCCCCAGCGCGCTGGGACTGGTGATGGCGGACAGCCAGCCGTGGCAGATCGTCTTCTGGGCGGTGGCGGCGTTCATGCTGCCGGGCTTTGTCTGCACGCTGCTGGCCAAAGAGCCGGTGGTGTACGGTTCGCCGCCGAAGAACCTGCAAGAGGCGGTGGTGCTGCCGTTCCGCGAGTTCGTTCTGCGCGACGGCTGGAAGCAGGCGCTGTTCATCATCGCCTTCATCCTGCTGTACAAGATAGGCGACACCATGTCGACCGCGCTGGCGACCAAGTTCTTCCTCGACATCGGCTTCACCACCAAGCAGATCGGCCTGGCGGCCAACGCCACCGGCTGGTGGGCGGCGCTGGCCGGCGGCGCGGTGGCGGGCATCTGGATGATACGGCTGGGGATCAACCGCGCGCTGTGGGTGTTCGGCGTGCTGCAGGCGCTGGCGATCCTGGGCTTCGTGTGGCTGGCAAAGGTCGGGCCGGATCCGCTGCTGCTGAGCGCTGTCTACGGCTTCGAGGCGTTCGCCAGTCCGGGCCTGGGCGCGGCGGCGCTGGTGGCCTTCATGTCGCGCGCCACCGATCCGCGTTATACCGCCACCCAGTACGCGCTGTTTTCCAGCCTGGCGGCGGTGCCGCGCACCTTCATCAATTCCTCGGTAGGGTATATTGTTGCTGAAACCGGGTGGTTCTGGTTCTTTATCGTGTGCTTTATCCTGGCGTTTCCTGCGATGATGATGCTGCCGAAAATAGCTCCGTGGAACAGTGGTCATGAAAAAACCTGAATTGAAGAACGCCTTGCTGGCGCTGGTGCTCTGTACCAGCGCGCTGTCGCTGCACGCGCAGAATGACGGCATTCCGGTCACCAGCATGTCACCCATGCGCAATATCGGCGGCGACGCGCGCCAGTTCGACGAACAGTCCCGGCTTCAGTACAACCAGATGCTGGCCGAGGCGCACAAGAAGGACGCCGTCGCCACCGACCGCAATCCGCAGCTGATACGCCTGCGCGCCATCTCCAGGCGGCTGATTCCGTTCACCACGCGCTGGAATCCGGACGCCGCCAAGTGGGACTGGCAGGTCAACCTGCTCAACTCACCGACGGTCAACGCCTTCTGCATGCCGGGCGGCCGTATCGCCTTCTACAACGGCATCCTGACCAAGCTCAATCTCACCGACGACGAAGTGGCGATGGTGATGGGCCATGAAATCGCCCACGCGCTACGCGAGCATGCGCGCGAGCAGGCCGGCAAGAACACCGCCACCTCGCTGTTCGCGCGCCTGGCCGGCGCCGGCGCCGCGGCTTACTTCGGTTTCGACCCGCGCCTCGGCGACGCGGTCGGCAGCGGCGCCGCGCATGTGGCGGCGCTGAAGTTCTCGCGCGGCGACGAAAGCGAGGCCGACCTGATCGGCATGGACCTGGCGGCGCGCGCCGGCTACGACCCGCGCGCCGGCGTGGCGCTGTGGCAGAAAATGAGCGCGATCAACCAGCGGCAGCCGATCGGTTTCCTGTCCACCCACCCGACGGGCAAGGACCGCATCGACAACATGAACAAGAATATGCACCTGGTGCTGCCGGTGTACGCGCGCGCCAAGGGCCTCGATGCCAACCAGCTGCCTCCTTACCACTCGATTGCCTTGCCGCGTTCCTGATATGTCGCGTTATCCGCTGCCCATGCGCGACGGTGTCGCGCCCAGTTACCTGTACCTGCCGGAAGGCGACTGGCCGGACATGATCAGCTTCCTGGTCGAACGTTTTCCGGACGTGCCGGAAGCCGCCTGGCGCGACCGCATGGCGCGCCGCGAGGTGGTGGACGGCGACGGCCAGCCGCTGCAGCCGTCGAGCCGCTTCAAGCGCGGCCTGCGCATCTTCTACTACCGCGAACTGGATGCGCCGGAGACGCCGATTCCGTTCAAGGAAGAGATCCTGCACATGGACGAGCACCTGGTGGTGGTCGACAAGCCGCACTTCCTGCCGATGACGCCGGGCGGCCGCTTCCTGCACGAAACGCTGCTGGTGCGCCTGAAGAAAACGCTGGGCGAGGCCGACCTGACGCCGATCCACCGGCTGGATCGCGAGACCGCCGGCGTGGTGATTTTTTCGCGCAACGCGGCCAGCCGCGGCACCTACCAGTCGATGTTCCAGAAGCGCGTGATCGTCAAGGAATACGAGGCGCTGGCGCCGCGCCTGGTGGACGTGCAGTATCCCTTCACCTATCGCAGCCGCATGGTCGACGGCGACAAGTTCTTCATCATGAAGGAGGAGGCGGGCGAGCCGAATTCGGAAACGCTGATCGAGGTGATCGAGCAGCGCGGCGAGCTGACCTTGTACCGCCTGTTCCCGCACACGGGCCGCAAGCACCAGCTGCGGCTGCACCTGTCGTCGCTCGGCATCCCGATCGTCAACGACGCTTTCTACCCGGTGGCGCTGCCGTGCAAGCAGGACGACGTGTCGCAGCCCTTGCAGCTGCTGGCGCGCGCCATATCCTTCATCGATCCGCTCAGCGGCGAATGGCGCGAGTTCCGCTCGCGCCGCAGCCTGTAAAGATCGTCAAGCCGACGTCTGGACGTTGATCGCGTTACCGATCAGCAGCACGATGCTGCTGTCACTGGTCGCATGATAGGTGTGGTAGCCGGAGTTTTCACTGATATTGTCCACGCCCCAGCCGGTTCCCAGGTAAACGTTACTCGTGGCGTTGCCGTCGATTTGCAACTTGTGCACACCTGCGTTCAGATCCGTCATCGCCGTCACGTTGGCGGGATTGATGCCTGAGATGGTATTGCTGCCGTAGATGACCGACTGGTAGGTGGGCGACATGTTGATCACCTCGATGCCGAACAGCTTGGCCAGCGGCAAGGTGGCGTTGTTGAACCGCAGCGTTACCGTATCGACGCCGGCGCCGCCGGACAGGATGTTGTGATTCGGGTCCAGCAGGTTGAAGGCATTGTTGCTGCTGCCGCCGAAGACCGGCGCGCTGCCGCTGCTGGTGTCGAACGAGGTGCCGGCATTGGACTCGATGACGATGACGTTGCGGCCGCTGTCGGAGTAATTGCTCAGGTTGCCGGCAGCGTCGCTGATCTGCACGTCGATCAGTCCGTTGAGCACGACGCCCGTCACGCTCCAGGAACTGATGCCGGTGCTGACATTGGCCAGGGTGGCTTTCTGGTAGGTGGCGCCGTTGTCCAGGCTGACCAGGACGATTTCATCGAGCAGCCCGGTCGCCGAGCTGTACTGGCCGGTGATGGTCTGCACCGCGCTGGTGTAGGGGAAGCTGGTGGCGGACGGCACGATCTGCGCCGCCGGCGGTGTGGTGTCGAGCGTGATGGCCTGCGAAATGACGGTCGCATGGTTGCTGGCCACGCGCACCTCGACCGTGTGAGCGCCTTCGGTCAGTGTTGTGGCCAGGCTCCAGGTGCTGCTGTCGATGCTGGCCGCGGTCCAGGCGCCGCCGTCCAGCGATACCTCGATGTGATCGCCCGCACCCAGCGTGCCGGAGTACACGCCGTTGAGCGTCTGCTCGGCAACGTTGGTCACGTAGTCGCCCGTCACACCGCTGTCGTTTGACAGGGCGATACCGGACAACTGCGGCGGCGTGCCCTCAGTCGTGAATTGCATCAGGGTGCTGTCGACCGGGTAGGCGCTGTTGCCTGCACTGTCGGAGATGGCGCCGGATTGCAGTGTGACAGAGTAGTGGCTGTTCGGATCCAGGCTGGAGGACAGGTTCAGCGTCACGATATTGTTGCTGACGCTGACCTGGCTGGCTTCCACGGTCAGGATCTGGGTGCCGGCGCTGGTGTCGTTGCCATCGCTGACCTGGAAACTCAGGTCGCCGCTCAGGTTGACCGCTTCGCTGAAGGTCAGGGTAATGATGCTGCCCGATATCGCGCCCGACTGCACTACTGGCGGCGTGGCGTCGAGCGTAACGTCGACGATGCTGCTGGACGTGCCCACGTTGCCGGCGATATCGACCAGGCGCACCGCCAGGTGCTGCGCGCCATCGCTGAAGGTGCCGTCGACGTTGATGTTGAGCGCGGTGCGCGGACTCTCGTCGAACTGGTTCTTGGACAGATAGTCGCCGGTGCCGTAGAACAGGTCGCCGGACTGGATCGTGTAGCTGCCGACGACCGTGTCATTGCTGGTATCGATGACCTGGAACACGTCGCCCGCGTGCAAGCCGTGCAGATTGCTGACATTCAGCGAGACGCTGCTGATGGCGTTGGTGACGCCGTCGGCGTTGGAAGCGCCATTGTCGCTGGCCAGCGTCAGCGCGCGACCGGTCAGGCCGGTGGCGTTGCTGATCAGCGTGTATTCGTTGTAGGCAGTGCTGCTGGCGTTGCCGAAGGCATCCGTGACCCGCATCTGCATCCCGTGCTTGCCTTCGAGCAGCGTGACGTCGTTGGCTTGCCAGCTGCCGTCGCTGGCATTGGCATTGAGCCAGGTGGTGCCGCCGTCCACCGAGATCTGCAGCGTCTGGCCGCTGTGCAGCAGGCCCTCGTAGTTACCGCTGATGGTCTGGCTGGCGGTATTGGTCATCAGGTCGGTGCGGCTGGTGCCGCTATCGGTGGAAAAGCTGACCGTGGAATTGACACTCACCTCGATCGGGTGGTTGCTGTACACATACGCCTGGCTGGCGGTGGCGCTGCTGCCGCCGTCGGTATTGGTGACGCGCGCCAGCAAGGCGCCATTCAGATTGTCATTGGCGCCGCTGGCCAAATTGCCGGTGTCGATGGAGCCGTTATAGCTCCATGTGTGGTTGTCGGAGTTGGCAATCGCCTGGTGCCAGCTGGCGCCGTTGTCCAGCGACACCTGGATGAATTCGTTGACGCCCAGGCTGCCGCTATAGGTGCCGCTGACCTGCTGTTCCTGCGAGGCGGTGATGTAATCGCTGTTGCTGGCGCCGGTGTCGGTAAAGTGGATCGTCGCGCCCACGGCGGCAAGCGGCGTGGGCGGCAGGCTGACGTTGCCGCTGGCGGTGAAATTGAACAGCGTGGTGGAGCTGATGCGGCCGACGCCGCCGTTGGTGTCGAAGTCGTGCACCGCGCCCGCATCCATGGTGACGCTGTAGTTCTCGCCGCTGTGCAGCGCGCTGCTCAGATGGATCGTGACGGTGCCGTCAGTGGTGCTGTAGCTGATCTGGCCGTCGCCGCCGTCCAGCGTGCGGGTGTCGGTGGCGCCGACAATCCGGCTCGACAAACCGTTGGCGCCCACGTAAGACTGGCTGTGGCCGTTGCTGATCACCAGGTTGCCGCTGCCGGCGGCGACCTTATGGTCGAATAGCAGAGTGATGGTGTTGTCGTTGTTATTGTACGAGACGCTGACCAGCTTGGGCGCAACGGTAACGGCAGGCTGAGAGAAGGCCATGGGAGCTCAATGTTATCTGGAGGAAGCCTCCATGATAACAACGAAACATAGTTATTTCTAATTAGTAAATTTCATGGGCCACACTTTGTGCGGCGATACAACGCTCCGGCCATGTTCCTGCGCAACATGGCCGGAGTGGGTGCTTACAACGCGTCGTATTCGATGGTCAGCGGGGCGTGATCGGAGAACTTTTCTTCCTTGTAGACAGCCACCGTGGTGGCCTTGGCGGCGATGCCCGGGGTGGCCACGTGGTAATCGATGCGCCAGCCGACGTTCTTGGCGTAGGCCTGGCCGCGGTTGCTCCACCAGGTGTACTGCTCTTCGCGCGGGTCGAGGCCGCGATGGACGTCGACATAGCCGACTTCGTCGAACAGGCGGGTCATCCACTCGCGCTCTTCCGGCAGGAAGCCGGAATTCTTCTTGTTGCCCTTCCAGTTCTTCAGGTCGATTTCCTTGTGGGCGATGTTCCAGTCGCCGCAGATGACGATTTCGCGGCCTTCGGCGTGCAGCTGCTGCAGGTGCACCATGAACAGGTCCATGAAGCGGAACTTGGCTTCCTGGCGCTCCGGGCCCGACGAGCCGGACGGGCAGTAGACCGAAATCACCGTCAGCTTGCCGAAGTCGCAGCGCACGTAGCGGCCCTCGGCGTCGAACTCGGGCGAGCCAAAGCCGATCACCACGCGGTCCGGCTCGATCTTGCTGTAGACGCCGGTGCCGGAATAGCCCTTTTTCTCGGCGTAGTGGAAGTGGCCGTGGTAGCCGCCCGGGTTGAGGAATTCCGGCGTCATGTCCGGCGCTTGCGCCTTGAGTTCCTGCACGCAGACGAAGTCGGCGTCCTGCTTGGCCAGCCAGGTGAAGAAGCCTTTGCTGGAGGCGGAACGGATGCCGTTCAGGTTGGCGGAGATGATTTTTGGCATAGAAGATTCGAGGCAGAAAGTACGGAATGCGCTAGTGTAGCGGTAAAATACCGGCACTTTAAAGAAATGAGGCACTATGATGGGCAATACCACTTCGTTACGTCAGGAATTTATCGCGTTTTCGGTCCAGACCGGTGTGCTGCGCTTCGGCGAATTCACCACCAAGGCCGGCCGCCAGTCGCCGTACTTCTTCAACGCCGGCCTGTTCCATGACGGCGCCACGCTGGCGCAGCTGGCGCAGTTCTACGCGCAGACGCTGCTCGATTCCGGCGTCGAATTCGACATGCTGTTCGGCCCGGCCTACAAGGGCATCACGCTGGCCTCGGCCACCGCCGTGGCGCTGGCCGGCAAGGGCCGCAACACCTCGTTCGCCTTCAACCGCAAGGAAGCCAAGGACCACGGCGAAGGCGGCACCATCGTCGGCGCCAAGCTGCAAGGCAAGGTCGTCATCATCGACGACGTGATCTCGGCCGGCACCTCGGTGCGCGAATCGGTGGACATGATCCGCGCCGCCGGCGCCGAGCCGTGCGCCGTGCTGATCGCGCTGGACCGCATGGAGCGCGCCGGCAAGGACGGCCAATTGTCCGAGCTGTCGGCGGTGCAGGAAGTGACCGAGAAGTACGGCATCCCGGTGATTTCGATCGGCAATCTGGACGATTTGTTCGGCTACCTGAACGGCGCCGCCGCCGATCCGCAGCTTGCGCAATACAAGGAAGCGGTGGCCGGCTATCGCACCCGCTACGGCATTGCATAAATAGCTATCTTGCTAGACTTTGATATTTCTATGGTGTAACCTTATTGAGGTAGGAGACCACATAAGGCAGACCATGAATATCGCAACACTGAAGGTGCACGGCCATCCCGAGGGCTTGGCAGACGTCCGCGACGGCCTGCCCAGCGAGCCGCACGGCGACTGGCAAAAGGGCGACGTCAAGCCTGACGGCCGGGTGCGCATCGACTCGGGCTTCTACGTTGCCATCGGCACCGAAAAGAGTCCGGACGAACTGCTCAAGCAGATCCGTTTTTACCTCAGCGAATGCCGCGCGCGCGGCATCCATTTCGAACGCTCCGACGTCGACGCCGAACTGCGCATCTCCTTCCCTTGCGAACCGGGCGTCGCCACGCCGTCGCTGGACCTGTCGCTGGCCGACATGACCACGCTGGTGGAAATGGGCATCAATCTCAGCATCACCGCCTGATGCGCTTTGCCGAGGACCGGCTGGCCCAGTTCAGCGCGGGGCAGGGCGTGCAGCGCCGTGTCCACGTGTGGGAGCCGGTTGCGCCGCGCGCGGTGATTCTCGCCATACACGGCGGCATGGCGCACGGCGGCGATTACGTCACGCCGGCGCGCTGGTTCCGCCAGCACGGCATTGCCACCGTGGCCTACGACCTGTGCGGCCACCAGGATGCGCGCCGCGTCGATATTCCCGGTTTCCACGTCTTCCTCGATGACAGCGTGCTGTTCCTGGCCTGGGTCAAGCAGCAGTATCCGGGCTTGCCGGTGTACGTGATGGGCCACTCGATGGGCGCGCTGATCGCCACCCATCTTGGCCTGGGCCACTTTGCCGGCGATGCCGCCATCAAGGGCTTTATTCTGTCCTCGCCGTACTACGTGAACGCGATCAAGGTGTCTCCGGTGCTGCTGGCGCTGGCCGGCGTGCTGGGCGCCCTGGCGCCGCGCATGAAGGTGCCGCTGGCCTCGCTCACCCACCAGCTGACGCACGACACCGCCATCACCGCGCGCCACTACGAGGATGAGCGCGACGGCATCCGCGCCACCGAAATCACGGTCCGCTTCGGCAACGCGCTGACCGCGGCCCAGCAGGGCCTGGCCGCGCGCATGGCATCGTGGACGCAGCCGCTGTTCGCGGTGGTGGCCGGCGACGACAAGCTGGCCGATGCCGACGCCGCCGAAGCCATGCTCAAATCCGTGCCGGCGGCGCTGCTGACCTATCAGCGCCACCCGCGCAACTTCCACGAAAACTTCAACGAACTCAATCGCGAGCAGATCTTTGCCGACATCCTGGCGTGGATCGACCGCTAATCCGCCGGCGGGTTACTCCAGCGTCCAGACGTACTGCATCTTCTGCCATGTTTCAATCGCCTTGCCGGCCTTGATCGCCGGGTGGAACTGGCATTTTTCGATGCCGGTGCGGGCTGCTTCGTCCAGGTCTGCATGGCCGCTGGAGCGGCTGACCTTGGATTCCTTGGTCTTGCCGTCGGTGCCGACCAGGAAGTTCAGCTGGACGGTACCGGTGCGTTTGTCCGCCAGCGCGGCTTGCGGCCAGACCGGCTTGGCACAGGTGTTGAAGTCGACCACTGCGGCCCGGTCGGCGGATGCGCTCTTGTCGGCGGCCGTGGCTTCCGCATAGACCGATACGCAGGCTGCGGCCACGCCGAGCATGGCGATCGCGGTTTTCCAGTTCAGGGACTGCGGGGCAGGACGCAGCAGGTGTTGAATACGCATGACTAAATCTCCTCCATTGGCCGCTTGGGCCAGTTGATGATTGGAGAACCGGAGCCGCTCCAGTTCCGATAACGCAAGGGCCAGGCGCCGCGGTTCGCCCAGCTGCCTTGCAGCGACATCGTCTGCGATCAGTTCGCGCTCGACGCGGATGCGGTTCGACATCCACCAGACCGCAGGGTGGTAGAACAGCAGCGTTTCGATCACGTTCTGCAGCAGGTTAATCAGGTAATCGTGGCGCTGGATGTGCGCCATTTCGTGTGCCAGCAAGGCTTGCAGCAGGTCGGGCGGCATGCCGCTGATCAGCGCCGCCGGCACCAGCACCACCGGCCGCCACCAGCCGGCGGTGACCGGGCTGGCCAGCGTGTCGACCACGCGCAGGCCGATCTCGCGGCGGATGCCGAAGCGCTGCGCCAGGCGCGCCAGTTCGGCTTCCCAGCGCTGCTGCTGCGGGTGCTTGGCCTGCCGGCGGCTGACGCGGTCGATCCACAGCATGCCGGCCAGCATGCGCAGCGCCAGCACGGTGGCGCACAGCGCCCACAGGCTGACGATGCCGCGCACCGAAGTGTGCAGGTCGAACCAGCTTTCCTCGCTGGCGATGGCGGCGGCCCATTGCAGTCCGTGGAAGCTGGCGCTGGCCGGCGCGGCGTCGCCGCTCAGGCGCTGCCACAGTTCCAGCGCTGGCCAGCCGAGGCAGGCCAACAGCGCGCAGCAGGCGACCAGGTAGCGGTATTCGGCGCGGCTGTTGCGCAGCAGCGTGAGTGCCACGGCGGTGGCGCAGCCGAGCAGCAGGCCTTGCCACAGGAAGTGCATCAGCGTCAGGCCGAGGGCGAAGATGAAGGCGCTCATTGCTTGTCTTCCTTGAGCAGTTTTTCGATTTCGTCGCGTTCTTTTTTGGAGATGCCGGTGCGCAGCGCGGCCAGCACCAGCGCCTTGGCGGAGCCGGCGAAGGCTTTCTGCATCAAGTCCTTGAGCAGGCTGTTTTGCAGCGTGTCCTGCGCCTGCGCGGGGGCGTAGATGTGGGAGCGCTGGCTTTCGTCGCGGGTCAGGATGCCCTTGGTGTGCATGATCTGCATCAGGCGCAGCACGGTGCCGTAGGCCAGCTCGGGCTTATCGGCCAGCATGGCCTCGTGCACCTGCTTGGCGGTGGACGGGCCGAGTGGCCACAGGGCTTGCAACAGTTCCAGCTCGCCGGCGGTAGGTTTGGGAATGCTCATGGCGTCTCCACATCGATCGATAGATGTAGAATAGCCATTCTAGACAAAAATGTATACTTTAATTTTCTGCCAACGTATTCCCGGCTTGGGTATGGTGTGAAGTGATGACGTAGGCGTGCAGTATTGGCACGTCGAAGAAGGTGACGTTGCGGAACTCCCTTAGCCCGTGCTCGACCTGCACTTCAGTTTGAAATTTCCTTAATGCTTCGTCATCGGCGGGGATAATCACAATTCCTGAGAACTGAACGATTTCCTGAGCGGAAAATGCCCGGTTCATTGGCTTTGCGACGATACGCATCGAATCCAGCTCGCTCTGCCCCATCCATTTTGCTGAGACCAGCACATCCCACAACTTGAGCGTTGTGTCTGGACGAAACAGTGCAAACAATTCAAATGGCCCGTGTTCATTTGAGATTTGCAATTCGATCTGCTTCATTTTTTCAATGAAATTTTTCATAGTTCTCCCATCAGGGACAGGACGGCATCCAGCATGGCGGTTGTTGCAATCTCATCGCTAAAGCCTACCCGGCGGTAGCGTACTTCGGGCTGCCAGGCCTTGACAGTCCCCCATTCCGCGAGTTGTTTGTCTTTGATGACTGATTCAAGTCCGCTCAATTTCAGCAACACCTCAAGATCATGGACCTTGAATGAGCGAAAACGTTCAAATTCTTTGTTGGTTACTGGGAAGTCAGCCCAGTTCAATGTCTTGCAGATTCTGGCCTTCAGTGCCAGTTCGACAGAATAGCCCGCCAAATAATATGCCCCGTCAAAACGACGTGCGGCATACAACACGCGGGCGTCCTGCAGGCGCGCGGCAGAGATGGCTTCCAGATCGAAAATGCTCAGCACGAAAGCCTCCTGTTGGGCTAGCGTTCATTCTGGTTTGTGCCCGATGGATTACCAAGCGTGTGCTGGAGGTTGGCTGATCTGTATCAATACTTTTTGAAGTTGGCCATCGACGCTGGGCATTCGATCCTGGTAGCGCCACCGCCTTTGCCGGCGGGGTTGCCGACCGCGCCGGTCATCGAGCAGGAGGTTTTGCCGCGAATGGTTTCGGTGTAGTAGGTGGTGCCGTCCGGCGATTCGTAGACGCCGCGCGAATCGTCGCCGGTGCCGATATAGGCGTCGGCAATTTCGGTGATCTCGCGGCCGAACGGCTTGTCCTTGCCGAAGTCCGGCACCGCCGGCGTGTCGGCGCGCAGCTCGCGGTCGATCTTCGCCAGGTCTTTCTTGATCTGGTCGACGTCGACCGGATCAGCCAGGGCCGCGGCGGAGCAGGCGATAAGGAGGAGTGTGAGCAGGGTACGCATAATCGTTTTCCATTATGCGTCAATAACGCCGCGTCGCATCGCGCCGCCGTGTAAATCTGAGTAAGCCTTGCGCCGTTGCCCACCATGCCGCAGCGGGGAGCAGCCAAAAGAGAAAGGGTGGTGGATTCAAGGTATGCGAGGCTGACAGGATGATCAGAAGCAGCAGGCTGGCGGCAATCGCGATGGCTGCCCACAACTTGTGCAGCCACGGGGCTTTGGAGATGACAAGGCTGAGCAGGAAGGCCGCCAGTAAAGCCAGCAAAGGAATAACGCCGAAGTAGAGAAACATGCCGAGTCCATCCCAGCCGCTGTCGGCGCGCGCGGAGGATAGCGGGATGACGCACAGCACCGCAGTGCGGAACAGCAGGCGGAAAACCGTCATGGCGATTGGCGTCCGTGGATGGTGATCCAGCATAGCATGACGACGTAAAAACGCCCCGCGAGCTTGCGCTGGCGGGGCGTTGCCGGGGCGGCGGCGGTTAGCCGGCCAGCTTGGCTTTCAGCAGCTCGGTCAGCTGCGCCGGATTGGCTTTGCCGCGCGAGGCTTTCATCGCCTGGCCGATCAGCGAGTTGATCGCCGCTTCCTTGCCGGCGCGGTACTGCTCCACCGATTTCTCGTTGTTGGCAATGACCTCGTTGACGATGGCTTCCAGCGCGCCGGTGTCGGAGATCTGCTTCAGGCCTTTCGACTCGATCAGCGCGTCGACCAGGTTGTCGTCGTCCGACTTGGCGGCCCACATGTCGCCGAACAGTTCCTTGGCGGTCTTGTTGTTGATGGTGCCGTCGGCGATCCGCTTCAGCATCAGCGCCAGCTGCGCAGGCTTGACCGGCGCATCGGCGATGTCCACGCCTTCGCGGTTCAGGGTCGACGAGACGTCGCCCATCAGCCAGTTGGCGGCGGACTTGGCGTTCTCCTTGCCGGCGGCGTCCACCACGGCGACGAAGTAGGTCGCCATGGCTTTCGATTGCGTCAGCACCAGCGAGTCGTAGTCCGGCAGCGCGTATTCGCTGACGAAGCGCGCGCGCATGGCGGCCGGCAGTTCCGGCATCGCCGCTTTCACCTGATCGATCCAGGCGCTGGAGATGACCAGCGGCGGCAGGTCCGGATCAGGGAAGTAGCGGTAGTCCTGGGCGTCTTCCTTGCTGCGCATTTCGCGCGTTTCCTTGCGGTCCGGATCGTACAGGCGGGTCGCCTGCACCACTTTGCCGCCGTCTTCAATCAGCTCGATCTGGCGGCGCACTTCCACGTGCACGGCTTCTTCGATGAAGCGGAAGGAGTTCAGGTTCTTGATCTCGCAGCGGGTGCCGAATTCCTTCTGGCCTTTCGGACGCACGGAGACGTTGATGTCGCAGCGGAACGAGCCTTCCTGCATATTGCCGTCGCAGACGCCCAGCCACATCACCAGCGAGTGCAGCGCCTTGCAGTAGGCGACCGCTTCGGCGGCGCTGCGGATTTCCGGCTCGGAGACGATTTCCAGCAGGGGCGTGCCGGCGCGATTCAGGTCGATGCCCGACATGCCCGCATAGTCTTCGTGCAGCGACTTGCCGGCGTCTTCTTCCAGGTGCGCGCGCGTCAGGTTGACGGTGCGGGTGACGAATTCGCCATCCTTCTCGTAGCCGAAGGTGACCGCGCCGCCGATGACCACAGGGTCTTCGAACTGGCTGATCTGGTAGCCCTTCGGCAGGTCAGGGTAGAAGTAGTTTTTGCGGGCGAAGATCGACGCCGGCGCGATCTTGGCGCCAACGGCCAGGCCGAAGCGGATGGCGCGGTCGACCGCCTGCTTGTTCATGACCGGCAGCACGCCAGGCAGCGCCAGGTCCACCGGGCTGGCTTGCGTGTTCGGCTCGGCGCCGAAGGTGGTCGGCGAGCCGCTGAAGATTTTTGATGCGGTAGTGAGCTGCACGTGGTTCTCAATACCGATGACGACTTCCCATTCCATATGATTCTCGCTTAGTTAGCTTGTCGTCCCCGCGTAGGCGGGGACCCATACTCAGCATGGATTCCCGCCTGCGCGGGAATGACGGTTGTTCTTAGATGCCGGCCGGAGCGCGGGTGTGCCAGTCGGTCGCCTGCTGGTAAGCGTGGGCGACGTTCAGCAGCTTGGCTTCACCAAAGTGCTTGCCGATGATCTGCAGGCCGACCGGGCGATCTTTCGCGCCGAAGCCGACCGGGATCGACATGCCAGGCAGACCGGCCAGGCTGGTCGACAGCGTGTAGATGTCGGCCAGGTAGGCGGCCACCGGATCGTCCGATTTGTCGCCCAGATCCCAGGCCACAGTTGGCGCCACCGGCCCCATGATGACGTCGCAGACGGCGTCCGGGCCGTTCAGCACTTTTTCGAAATCCTGCGCGATCAGGCGGCGGATCTTCTGCGCCTTGAGGTAGTAGGCGTCGTAGTAGCCGTGGCACAGCACATAGGTGCCGACCATGATGCGGCGTTTGACCTCGGCGCCGAAGCCTTCGGCGCGGGTCTTGCGGTACATGTCCTGCAGATCCTTGTAGCCGTCGGCGCGATGGCCGAAGCGCACGCCGTCAAAGCGCGACAGGTTGGACGAGGCTTCCGCCGGCGCGATCATGTAGTAGGCCGGGATCGACAGCGCGGTGTTCGGCAGCGAGATGTCGACCAGGGTCGCGCCCAGCTCCACGTACTTGGCCAGCGCGGCGCGCACGGCGTCTTCCACGTCTTTTGCCAGGCCTTCGCCGAAGTACTCTTTCGGCACGCCGATGCGCAGGCCGGTCAGCGGCTGGCCCAGTTCGCGGGTGAAGTCTTCGTCCACGCCGCCCAGTTCCGGCGTCAGCGAGGTCGAGTCGCGTTCGTCGAAGCCGGCCATGGCGTTGAGCAGCAGCGCGCAGTCTTCGGCGGTCTGCGCCATCGGGCCGCCCTGGTCCAGCGACGAGGCAAACGCGATCATGCCGTAGCGCGACACGCGGCCGTAGGTCGGCTTGATGCCGGTGATGCCGCAGAAGGCGGCCGGCTGGCGGATCGAGCCGCCGGTGTCGGTGCCGGTGACGCCCGGCGCCAGGCGCGCGGCCACGGCGGCGGCGGAACCGCCCGACGAGCCGCCCGGCACGGCGCTTTTGTCCCACGGATTTTTCACCGGACCGAAGGCCGAGTTTTCATTGGCCGAACCCATGGCGAATTCGTCGCAATTCAGCTTGCCCAGCGTGACCATGCCGGCCGCGCGGAACTTCTCCACCACGGTGGCGTCGAACGGGCTGACGTAGTTGGCCAGCATCTTGGAGCCGGCGGTCGAGCGCCAGTCCTTGGTGACGAAGATGTCCTTGTGGGCGATCGGCACGCCGGTCAGCGGCGTGGCGGTGCCGGCGGCGAGGCGGGCGTCCGCTTCGGCCGCTTGCGCCAGGGTCAGCGCGCGGTCCACGTGCAGGAAGGCGTTCAGGTCGCTTTTCTCGATGCGGTCGAGGAACTGGGTGGCCAGTTCGGTGGCGGTAATCGTCTTGCTTTGCAGGAGGGCGGACAGCTCTTTAATGGTTTTGGTATGCATGGCGTTTCAATTCAGATTCGTGATCGGTGCAAAAAGGCAGGGCGCTAAAGCGGCTTATTCGATCACTTTCGGCACCAGGTACAGGCCGTCCTGGGTCTTGGGCGCTACCGTTTGATAGGCGTCGCGGCGATTCGGTTCGCTGGCCACGTCGTCGCGCAGGCGCAGGGCGATGTTATTCATGTGCGCCGCCAGCGGATGGCTCAGCGGGGCGACGCCTTCGGTATCAACCGCCTGCATCTGTTCGGCCAGGGCGAAAATGCCGTTCAGCTGCTCCAGCGCGGTGGCGCTTTGCTGTTCGCTCATCTCAAGTTGGGCCAGTTTGGCAATGCGGGTTACGTCGGATAGGGTCAGGGACATGGCACGGGTTGGTTGTGATATTGATAAAAAACTTGAAATTCTGCCTATTCACCGATATTCACCGGTGAATGCCGCTTAAACAGCGGTCTCAGGCGTCACACTTTTGGGTGGATTTTCGATAAATCGCAGTCAAATTATAAGGTAGAATGGCGGGTTGATGCGTTGTCGGCGCTGAATCATTGCTGCCGCCGCATCCGGACAGGATTTCTCACTCAACGGTTTACGCGCACATCGGTAGCGCCACAGGACACTTTAATGTTTGGTTTTTTACGTCGGTATATTTCCTCTGATCTGGCCATCGACTTGGGCACGGCCAATACTCTGATCTACGTTCGCGGCCAGGGCATCGTTCTGGATGAACCTTCGGTCGTCGCGATCCGCCAGGAAGGCGGCCCGAATGGCAAGAAAACGATCCAGGCAGTTGGTAAAGAAGCAAAGCAAATGCTGGGCAAGGTGCCTGGCAACATCGAGGCGATCCGCCCGATGAAAGACGGCGTGATCGCCGACTTCACCGTCACCGAGCAGATGCTGAAACAGTTCATCCGCATGGTGCACGACTCCAAATTCTTCCGTCCTTCGCCACGCATCATCATCTGCGTGCCATGCGGCTCGACCCAGGTGGAACGCCGCGCGATCCGCGAATCGGCGCTCGGCGCCGGCGCCTCGCAGGTGTACCTGATTGAAGAACCAATGGCAGCGGCCATCGGCGCCGGCCTGCCGGTGTCGGACGCCACCGGCTCGATGGTGGTCGACATCGGCGGCGGCACCACCGAGGTGGGCATCATTTCGCTGGGCGGCATGGTCTACAAAGGTTCGGTGCGCGTGGGCGGCGACAAGTTCGACGAAGCGATCGTCAACTACATCCGCCGCAACTACGGCATGCTGATCGGCGAGCAGACCGCCGAGGCGATCAAGAAGGCCATCGGTTCGGCCTTCCCTGGCTCCGAAGTCAAGGAAATGGAAGTCAAGGGCCGCAACCTGTCCGAAGGCATTCCACGCTCGTTCACGATTTCGTCCAACGAGATCCTGGAAGCGCTGACCGACCCGCTGAACAACATCGTCTCCGCCGTCAAGAACGCGCTGGAACAGACGCCGCCGGAACTGGGCGCCGACATCGCCGAAAAAGGCATGATGCTGACCGGTGGCGGCGCGCTGCTGCGCGACCTGGACCGCCTGCTGATGGAAGAAACCGGTCTGCCGGTGCTGGTGGCCGAAGATCCGCTGACCTGCGTGGTGCGCGGCTCGGGCATGGCGCTGGAACGCATGGACCAACTGGGCTCGATCTTCTCCTACGAATGATCTGAATAAAACGGGGCCGCGAAACAGCGGCCCCGATGCATTAGAGTGAGTTGACAGTCTCGTTGGCGCGCGAGCGCCGGATTATTGGAAGTCATGGAATACAGTCCTCCGCCACTTTTCAAGCAAGGCGCTTCGGCGCGGGTCAAGATGACGGTGTTCGCGTGCATATCGATTGCACTGCTGCTGGTCGACTCGCACATGCGCAGTCTGGAAACGGTGCGTTACTATGCCGGCGCGGTGCTGTCGCCGGTGCAGAAGGTGGCCTTGCTGCCGCGCGACGCCATCTACGGCGTCGGCGATTATTTCTCTACCTTGTCGTCGCTGGAAAAGCAGGTGCGCGAGTTGAAGCGTCAGCAGATCCTCGGCTCGCAGGCCTTGCAGCAGGCGCAGCTCCAGTCGGCGGAAAACGCCCAGCTGCGCAAGCTGATGGACGCGCGCGAGCGCGTGCCGGTCAAGTCGATGCTGGCCGAAGTGCTGTACGACGCGCGCGACGCCAACAGCCGCAAGATCATTCTCGACCGCGGCACCCACCAGGATGTGACGCTTGGCCTGCCGGTCATCGATAACCAGGGCGTGGTCGGCCAGGTCACGCGCGTGTTCCCGTTTACGTCCGAAGTGACGCTGCTGTCCGACAAGGAGCAGGCGATTCCGGTGCAGCTGCTGCGCAATGGCTTGCGCAGCGTGGCCTATGGTCGCGGCAAGGCGGGCAACCTGGAATTGCGCTTCACGGCGCCGAATGCGGATATCCAGGTGGGCGATATCGTCGTCACCTCGGGCCTGGACGGCGTGTATCCGGCCGGGCTGGCGGTGGCGCGCGTGACGCAGGTGGAGAACAGCGCCGGCGGTTCGTTCGGCGGCGTGATCTGCCAGCCGCTGGCCGGCATCGCCAACAATACGCAGTTGCTGATCCTGATGTCGACGCCGGAAATGCCGCCGCGTCCGCCGGATGAAGAGCAGCGCGCGCCGCGCAAGCACAATAACAAGATGGCGCCGATCAAGGAGGCGCCTGCGCCGAAAGAGGGCGAGGGCCAGCCTGTCGCCGGCGCCGCTGCCGGCGCTGCGCCTGCGGTCAATGGCGCGCCAGGATTGATTCCGGTGCTGCCGCCGGCGCCAAAGCCGGCGACGCCAGCACCGGTCGCCGACGCTGCCGCTGCCCCTGCGGGCGCCACGGCCACGCCAGCGGCAACGGCTGCGCCGGCCGCCGCCACCAAACCTAAGGAGCCGGCACGATGAATCGTCCGCACTATATCCTGCTGCCGGTCAGCCCGCTGTTCATCGCCTTCAGCCTGTTCTGCGCCTTCCTGCTGAATCTCCTGCCATGGGGCCAGTTCGTCGGCGTGCCGGACTTCGTGGCGCTGCTGCTGGTGTTCTGGGGCGTGCACCAGCCGCGCAAGGTCGGCATCGGCACCGCCTTCTTCCTTGGCCTGCTGATGGACGTCCACGACTCCACGCTGCTGGGCGAGAACGCGCTGGCCTACACGCTGCTGTCCTACTTCGCCATCATGCTGCACCGCCGGGTGCTGTGGTTCCCGATCTGGACCCAGGCCATCCATGTGCTGCCGCTGCTGATCATGGCGCAGTCGGTGCAGCTGCTGGTGCGCTTCTGCGTCTCCGGCAAAACGCCGGGCTGGTTCTACTTCGTTGAAAGCGTGATCGCCGTGGTCCTGTGGCCGCTGGTGACCTGGATGCTGCTGGCGCCCCAGCGCCGCGCGGTCGACCGCGATCACACGCGCCCCATCTGACGCTGCGGCTCCGGCATGACTGAAATCAAGGACAACCAGCGCGAACTCCAGCAGTTCCGCCTGCGCCTGACGGTGCTGGGCGGGATGGTGTTCGTCTGCTTCGCGCTGCTGCTGTTGCGTTTCCTGTGGCTGCAGGTGGTGAAGTACAGCGACTTCGCCGTCAAGGCGGAAGAGAACCGCATCGCCATCGTCCCCATCGTGCCGAACCGCGGCCTGATCCTGGACCGCAACGGCGTGGTCCTGGCGCGCAATTACTCCGCCTTCACGCTGGAGATCACGCCGTCCAAGCTGAATACCACGCTGGACGAAGCGATCGACGAGCTGTCCAAGCTGGTGGAAGTCGACATCAAGGACCGCAAGCGCTTCAAGAAGCTGCTGGACGAGTCGAAGAATTTCGAAAGCGTGCCGCTGCGCACCCGCCTGACCGACGAGGAAGTGGCGCGCTTCACCGCGCAGCGTTTCCGCTTTCCCGGCGTGGAAGTACAGGCGCGTTTGTTCCGCCAGTATCCGCTGGGCGAAACGGCGTCGCACGTGATCGGTTTCATCGGCCGCATCAACCAGTCCGAAGTCAAAGCCATCGAAGCCACCGACGACGGTCCGAATTACAAGGGTACCGACCATATCGGCAAGGAAGGCCTGGAGAAAAGCTACGAGAAGCAGCTGCACGGCCAGACCGGTTACCAGGAAGTGGAAGTGTCGGCCGGCGGCCGCGCCGTGCGCACCCTGTCGCGCACGCCCGCCACGCCAGGCAATAACCTGATCCTGTCGATCGACATCGAATTGCAGAAGGTGGTGGAAGAAGCCTTCGGCGAATGGCGCGGCGCGTTTGTCGCCATCGAGCCGGAGACCGGTGACATCCTGGCCTACGTCTCGCGTCCCGGCTACGATCCGAACCTGTTCGTCGACGGCATCGACGCGCAAAGCTGGAGCGACCTGAATACCTCGCTGGACCGGCCGATGGTCAACCGTCCGCTGTCCGGCACCTACGCGCCGGGTTCCACCTTCAAGCCATTCATGGCGCTGGCCGCGCTGGAACTGAACAAGCGCAATCCCGCCACCGCCTATCCCGATCCGGGCTACTTCTACCTGGGCGGCCACAAATTCCGCGACGATAAAGTGGGCGGTCACGGCAACGTCGATCTGCGCCGCTCGATCATCGTCTCCTGCAACACCTACTACTACCAGCTCGGCAACGACATGGGGATCGACGCGATCACCCAGTTCATGCAGCCGTTCGGCTTCGGCCAGAAAACCGGCATCGACCTGGATAACGAAAAGACCGGCGTGCTGCCGTCCAAGGAGTGGAAGCGCAAGCGCTTCAAGGGCAATGCGGGCAAGTGGGTCGGCGGCGACACCATCTCGGTGTCCAACGGCTCCGGCTACAACTCGTACACGCCGCTGCAGATCGCCCACGCCATGGCCAACCTGGCCAACAACGGCGTGGTGATGAAGCCGCACCTGGTGAAGATCGTCGAAGACGGCGGCACGCGTGCGCGCAAGCTCACCGTGCCGACCGAAAGCTACCGCATCCCGCTCAAGCAGGAAAACATCGACATCGTGAAAAGCGCGATGGTCGGCGTGAACAGTGAACAGGGCGGCACCGCCTTCCGCGCCTTCGGCAACGCCGGCTACACCTCGGGCGGCAAGACCGGTACGGCGCAGGTGGTGGGCATCAAGGCCAACGAGAAGTACAACGCCTCGGCACTGGCCGAACGCCTGCGCGACAACGCGCTGTACACCGCCTTTGCGCCGGCCGACAAGCCGAAGATCGTGATCGCCATGGTGGTGGAAAACGCCGGCTGGGGCGCGGAGATCGCCGCGCCGATCGCGCGCAAGGCGCTGGACTTCTACCTGCTGGGCAAACGCCCGGCCGACAAGGAAACCACCAAGGTGCCGAAGGAAGACGCGGCGGAAATCGTGCCGATCGAAGATCCGGAAGCGGCCGAAGCCGCCGCCGCGGCGGCTGAATCGCGCCGCGAACCGGCGCCGCCGCCAGCGCCGCCGCCAACGCCCGCCGCCGTACCGGCGCCGCAGCCGCTCGCGCCGGCACGGAAGAAACAATAAGGACCACCACATCATGCGCATCCATGAAAGACGTTCGCTATGGCGTCGTATGCGGCCATACTTCACCGTCTTCGACGTCCCGCTGACCATCATCATCATCATGCTGCTGACGGTCAGCACGATTACCCTGTACTCAGCCAGCATCGGCATCCCCGGCAAGATCGAGGACCACTTCCGCAACATCGTGCTGTTCTTCTTCGTCATGTGGCTGGTGGCGAACATCACGCCGCAGATGATGATGCGGATCGCCGTGCCGGCGTATGCGATCGGCGTGTTTCTATTGGTGTGCGTGGCGCTGGTCGGCACCATCAAGCTGGGGGCGCGGCGCTGGCTGCACATCGGCGTCACCGACATCCAGCCGTCCGAGCTGATGAAGATCGTCACGCCGCTGATGCTGGCGTGGTTCTTCCAGAGCCGCGCCGGCCACCTGACCTGGCATTCCTACCTGATCGCGGCGCTGCTGCTGATGGTGCCGGTGGGCCTGATCGTGCGCCAGCCCGACCTCGGCACGGCGCTGCTGGTGGTGGCTGCCGGCTTCTGCGTGATCTTCCTGGCCGGCCTGTCGTGGAAGGCGCTGGCGGGACTCTTCCTGGCCGGCGCCGCCGCGCTGCCGGTGATCTGGTCGGTGCTGCACGACTACCAGCGCGAACGCGTGATGACGCTGATCGATCCGACCACCGACCCGCTGGGCAAAGGCTTCCACATCATCCAGTCCACCATCGCGGTGGGGTCGGGCGGCGTCACCGGCAAGGGCTGGACCCACGGCACCCAGGCTCACCTGGAGTTCATCCCCGAGCGCACCACCGACTTTATCTTCGCCGTCTACTCGGAGGAGTTTGGCCTGATCGGTAACCTGATCCTGATGGTGCTGTACCTGATGCTGATCGGCCGTGGCCTGATGATCGCCGGGAACGCGCCCAACTTCTTCACCCGCCTGATGGCCGGTGCGGTCACCATGATTTACTTCACCTATGCCTTCGTCAACATGGGCATGGTCAGCGGCATCCTGCCGGTGGTGGGCGTGCCGCTGCCGTTCATGAGCTACGGCGGCACCGCGCTGCTGACGCTGGGCCTGGGCGCCGGCATTCTGATGAGTATCCAGCGGCACCGCAAACTGGTGCAGACCTGATGGGCCTTGCCGATGGACCCACGTGGTGGCTGCGCCTGCGCCCCCACGTGATGGTGTTTGACCTGCCGCTGGCGTTGATTATCACGGCGCTGCTGTCGGTGGGCCTGGTCACGCTGTATTCGGCCGGTCTCGCCATTCCCGGCAAGGTGTGGGACCAGCTGCGCAATATCGCGGCGGCGGTGCTGGTGCTGTGGTTTGTGGCGAACATCACGCCGCAGATGATGATGCGGCTGGCCGTGCCGGCGTATGCCGTCGGCGTGGCGCTGCTGGTGGCGGTGGCGCTGTTCGGCGTCATCAAGGGCGGTTCGCGCCGCTGGCTGTACGTCGGCACGCAGATCCAGCCTTCCGAATTGATGAAGATCGCCATGCCGCTGATGCTGGCGTGGTTCTTCCAGCGCGAGCAGGGCCACCTGAGCTGGCGCTCCTATCTGATCGCGGCGGTGCTGCTGGCGATACCGGCCGGCCTGATCGCGCGCCAGCCGGACCTCGGCACGGCGATGCTGGTGACGGCGGCCGGCGCCTGCGTGATCTTCCTCGGCGGCCTGTCGTGGAAGGCGCTCGGTGCGCTGCTGGCCGCCGGCGCCGCCAGCCTGCCGGTGCTGTGGACCTTCATGCACGATTACCAGCGCGACCGCGTGCTGACGCTGATCGATCCGTATCACGACCCGCTGGGCAAGGGCTTCCACATCATCCAGTCGATGATCGCGATCGGCTCCGGCGGCGTGACCGGCAAGGGCTGGACGCACGGCACGCAGGCCCACCTTGAATTCATCCCGGAACGCACCACCGACTTTATCTTTGCCGTGTTTTCCGAGGAGTTCGGGCTGCTGGGGATTATGGTGCTGATGGTGCTGTATCTGCTGCTGATCTGGCGCGGCCTGAACATCACGATCAACGCGCCGACGCTGTTTTCGCGCCTGCTGGCAGGCGCCATCACCATGATTTACTTTACCTACGCCTTCGTCAACATGGGCATGGTCAGCGGCATCATCCCGGTGGTGGGCGTGCCGTTGCCGTTCATGAGCTACGGCGGCACCGCCTTGATGACGCTGGGCCTGGGCGGCGGCATCTTGATGAGCATTCAGCGTCACAGCAGGGAGGTGCGCGGATGACCGAATTCAAGGACAACGAAGTGGAAATGCGCGAGTTCCGCCTGCGCGTAACGGTGCTGGGCGGCGTCGTGTTCCTGTGCTTCTTCCTGCTGCTGGCGCGCTTTGTCTGGCTGCAGATCATGAAGTACCAGGACTTCGCCGTGAAGGCGGAAGAGAACCGCATTTCGCTGGTGCCCATCGTGCCGAATCGCGGCCTGATTTTGGACCGCAACGGCGTGGTCCTGGCGCGCAATTACTCGGCCTACACGCTGGAGATCACGCCATCCAGGCTGGAGGCGCCGCTGGATGAAACCATCGACGAACTGTCCAAGGTGGTGACGGTGGATCTGAAGGACCGCCGCCGCTTCAAGAAGCTGCTGGAAGACTCCAAGGGCTTCGAGAGCGTGCCGCTGCGCACCCGCCTGACCGATGAAGAAGTGGCGCGCTTCGCCGCCCAGCATTTCCGCTTCCCCGGCGTGGAAGTGCAGGCGCGCCTGTTCCGCCAGTATCCGCTGGGCGAAACGGCGTCGCACGTGATCGGCTACATCGGCCGCGTCAGCCGCGCCGAAGCCGATGCGCTGGACGACGGCGACGACGCCGCCAACTATCGCGGCACCGACCATATCGGCAAGGAAGGCCTGGAGAAAAGCTACGAGAAACTGCTGCACGGCCAGGCCGGTTTCGAGGAAGTGGAAAAGACCTCGGGCGGCCGCGCGGTGCGCACGCTATCCAGCACTCCGGCCAAGGCAGGCAGCAACCTGATACTGTCGATTGACATCGAACTGCAAAAGATCGTGGAGGAAGCTTTCGGCGAGCGCCGTGGCGCGCTGGTGGCGATCGAGCCGGAGACTGGCGACATCCTGGCCTACGTCTCGCGGCCCGGCTACGATCCCAACCTGTTCGTCGACGGCATCGACACGCAAAGCTGGGACGAGCTGAATAACTCGCCGGACAAGCCGATGATCAACCGCCCGCTGTCCGGCACCTACGCGCCGGGTTCCACCTTCAAGCCCTTCATGGCCCTGGCCGCGCTGGAGCTGGGCAAGCGCACGCCGGCGCAGGTGACCTACGATCCCGGCTTCTACATGCTGGGCGGCCACCGCTTCAACGACGACGTGCCGGGCGGGCATGGCTCGGTCGACATGCGCAAGTCCATCATCGTCTCCTGCAATACCTATTACTACGAGCTGGGTCACGACATGGGCATCAACGCCATTCACGACTTCATGCAGCCGTTCGGCTTCGGCGAAAAGACCGGCATCGACCTGGATAACGAAAAGACCGGCGTGCTGCCGTCGCCGGAGTGGAAGAGCCGTCGCTTCAAAGGTGCGGCGGGACGCTGGGTCGGTGGTGATACTATCTCGGTCAGCAATGGTTCCGGCCTCAATGCCTACACGCCTTTGCAGATTGCGCACGCTGTGGCCAATCTGGCAAACAACGGCGTGGTGATGAAGCCGCACCTGGTGAAAATCGTCGAAGACAGCACCACCCGCGCGCGCAAGCTGACGGTGGCGCAGCAAAGCTATCGCATCCCGCTCAAGCAGGAGAACATAGACTTCATCAAGAACGCGATGGTGGGCGTGACCAGCGAGCCGGGTGGCACCGGCTACCGCGTGTTCGCCAACGCCGGCTACACGGTGGGCGGCAAGACCGGCACCGCGCAGGTGATCACGATTAAAAAAGGCGAGAAGTACAACGCCGCCCGCCTGGCCGAACGCCTGCGCGACAATGCGCTGTTCACCGCGTTTGCGCCGGTGGACAAGCCGCGCATCGTGCTGGCCATGGTGGTGGAAAACGCCGGCCATGGCGGCGAAGCCGCCGCGCCGATTGCGCGCAAGGCGCTGGATTATTACCTGCTGGGCAAGCGCCCGGTGGAGAAGGACAAGAGCAAAGTGGAAAACGAAGACGTGGAGACCGGCGATGCGCCTGCAAGGTAATCCTCTCCTGCACCTGACCGCGATGGCGGCGGCGCTGGCGCTGGTCGGTTGCGGCACGGCGCCGGTGGCGACCCAGCCGGCGCCCCGTCCCGTGCAATCGACGGGGCCGGTGATCAAGTCGCCGTCCGCCAGCAAGGCCGATCCGTCGCTGCCGGTGCTGCCGCCGGCGAACTCGGGGCGCGGCGGCTACTACCAGGACGATGGCCCCGGCGATGCGCCGCCGCCCAATCTGATGGACACGCCGGATGCGGACGTGCGCAACGATCCGCTGCTGCCGCGCTCCAACCGTCCCTACGTGGTGTTCGGCAAGACCTATACGCCGATCACCGACGACCAGCCGTACACGCAGATCGGCGTCGGCAGCTGGTATGGCAAGAAGTTCCACGGCCAGCGCACCTCGTCCGGCGAACTGTATGACATGTACAAGATGACGGCCGCGCATCCGACGCTGCCGATTCCTTCATATGCGCGCCTGACCAATATGGTGAGCGGCGCCACCGTCATCGTGCGCATCAACGACCGTGGGCCGTTCCATTCGAATCGCGCCATCGACGTCTCGTACACCGCCGCGCTGAAACTGGGCCTGCTGGGCAAGGGCAGCCACGAACTGAAGATCGAACGCATCCTGCCGGAAGAGGTGGACCGCATCCTGGCCACGCGCGAAGGCATGTCGGGCGGCGCCAAGCCGCGCCTGACGCCGCCGTCCAAGGACCGCTTGCCATCGTCGCAACCGGGCGCACCGGCGCCGGCTCCTACGCCAACGGTGACCGCGAAGATGATCGACACGCCGCTGGTGCTGACGCCGGCCGCGCCGGCCGGCGCCGCAGCGCCGACCAGCATGCCGGCCAGCGCGCCGCCCAAGGATATCGAGGCGCTGATGCTGGCCGACCGCGCGCCGGCCGGCTACGCGGCGCCGAACCCGCCAGCTGCCGCCGGCGGCTTCTATCTGCAACTGGGCGCCTACTCGCGGGCGGAAAATGCGGAGACGGTACGCGGCAAGCTGTCCGGGAAATTCGAGGCGCTGGAAGTGGTGCAGGGCGGCGCGGTGTTCCGCCTGTTCGGCGGGCCGTTCGCCACCCGCCAGGAAGCGCAGCAGGCAGCGCAAGGGCTGCCGTCGTCGCTGGGCCTCAAGCCCATCGTCGTTCAGCGCTGATTCGTAACGCTATTTGCAGCTGCGGGTTTCGGTGTTCGGGAAGCCGGCGCGGATCTTTTCCAGCCTGGCTTTCAGGTCCGCATCCACATCGCGGAACTGGAAGGCCAGCAGCTTGCTGCCGCTCATGCGCGGCGCCACGCGCGCGGTGCGCACGCCCTGCTTCATCAGGGCCGCCAGCTGATTCTGCGCCGCGCCTTCGGTCTTGAACACGCCCAGCGAAATCCCCCAGCGCAGCGGCGAATTGTCGGACATGATGAAGTAGTTGGTCACGCCCAGGCCGCGCAGTTCGCCGGCCTTCTTGTCGGCGGCTTCCTTGCTGCCTTGCGGCGGAATATAAACGATATAGCTCGATACCTCGGTGCCCGGCAGGTTGTGGCGCGACTGGCGGTCGCCCAGGTCCAGCGCGGCCAGCTGGGTTTCGAAGCGGCGCGCGTCGGCCAGCACGAAGCTGGAGATTTCCAGGCAGGCCTGCACCGGCGCAGGCGCCGGCTTGGCGTCGGCGCTTGCGGCGGCGACGGTGGCCGCCGCCTTGTTGGCCTGGTCGGCCGAGATGATGGCCAGCTTGTTGGCGTTGAGCTGGTTGAGCAGGCGCTCCGGTTCGTGCTCGTTGCCGCTGAAATGGCCCAGATAGCCGCGTCCATACGCGAACAGCGCGGCATTCACGGCAAGCAGGGACCAGAAAATAAACTTCAGCACGGAGCGTTCCTTATTCGGTGCGGACGGCGGCGTGGAGGCCGATCAGCACAATGTTTTCAACGATACGGTACGGTACTTTCAGCATCGGCGCAATGAACGGCGCGGCGCCGCCGGAGATGATGCACGCCTCGGCCTTGTGCGCGGCGCAGGCATGCTCGATGGCGCCGCTCTGCGCGGCCAGGATGCCGCTCAGGATGGCGTCGTCGGTATTGTCGGCGAATCCGTCCGGCAGCTTACCGTCTTGCGCGATCTGCGGCAACTGCGCGGTGTTGCGCGCCAGCGAGCTGGCCATCAGGCCCAGTCCCGGCAGGATCATCCCGCCCAGGAACACGCCGTCCGCCGTCACGGCGTCGATGGTGGTGGCGGTGCCGCAGTTGACCACCACCACCGGCAGGCCAGGTTCCAGCGTGTGGCCGGCGATGGCGGCGGCAAAGCGGTCGCAGCCCAGCTGCGCCGGATTGCGGTAGCCGTTGGTGACGCCGGCCAGCGCCGGCAGCGAGGCGAACCACTCCGGCTGGATAGCGGGCAGGCAGCGTTGCAGCACGTATTCCAGCTGCACGCGCAGGGCGTTGCCGGCGACGTTGGCGATGACGATGCGCGACACGCCATGGCTGGCCGCCGCTTCGCACCACGACAGTTCCAGCTGCGGCGTGTCGGCGTGGGTGGCGGCGCCGTGGGCAATCCAGGCGCCCAGTGCGCCGTCGGCCTGCACCAGCGCCCATTTGACGCGGGTGTTGCCGGCGTCGATCAGTAAAATCATGTTGGTACTCCGGATAAGCGCAGCGAGACATCGCCGGACAGGATTTCCACGCGGCCGTTGCCGGTGTCGAGCAGCAGGCGGCCGATGGCGTCGACGCCGGCGGCGCGGCCTTGCTGGACCACGGCGCCGTCGTCGAGCAGGACCACGTCCTTGCCCTGCCAGGCGTGCAGTGCGTTCCAGCGTTCGACGAAAGGTGCGAAACCGGTGTCGTCGAATTCATCCAATACGGCGGCGAGACGGCTCAGTAGGGCGGCCATCAATTGGTTACGGTCCATTTGCGCCAGCCACGGTGCGCTGGCGACTTCGCGGCCGATGGCCGCTTCCAGTTCGTCCGGCATCAGCAGGTTGATGCCGCAGCCGATGACGGCCCAGATGGCGTCGTCGGTCTTTTGCGTTTCGACCAGGATGCCAGCCAGCTTGGCGCCGTCGCGCAGCAGGTCGTTCGGCCATTTGATCTGCACCGGCACGCCCAGCGCGGCGATGGTTTCGGCCAGCGCCACGCCTACCGCCATCGGCAGGCCGGATAGCTTGTGCAGCGGCCCCTTGAAGCGCCAGGCCAGCGAGAACATCAGCGCGGCGCCGGGCCGCGACAGCCAGGAGCGGCCGGCGCGGCCACGGCCGGCGGTCTGGTTTTCGGCGATGCGCAACACCGGGCCCTGTAGGCTGTCGATGCGCGCCAGCAGGTCGGCGTTGGTGGAGCCGGTTTCGGCAACCACCTCGATTGCCACGTGGGTGGCGGAGGTGGCGCAGTGGGCGGCGATGGCGGGCGCGGACAGCGCGGCGGCTTGGTTCATGGCGATGCTCATTGAGGCGGCGCGGCCGGGCTGGCGGCTTTGCGTGGTTTGTGCGGCGCCTTGCTGAAGGCCCAGTCGTAGACGGCGTTCGGCAGCAGGCGCAGCACCTTGGCGACGACGCCCATTTGCCACGGGATCACGGCGTAGCTGTCGCCGGCGGCGATCACCTGCGCGGCGCGGGCGGCGAATTTGTCGGGCGCCATCAGGAACGGCATCGGATACGGATTCACCTGCGTCATCGGCGTGTCGATGTAGCCGGGACAGAGCGTGACCACGCGGATGCCGTGCGGTTTCATCTCCAGCCGCAGCGATTCGCAGTAGCTGATGACGGCGGCCTTGGAGGCGCTGTAGGCTTCGGCGCCCGGCAGCCCGCGGATGCCGGCGACGCTGCCGATGCCCACCAGCCGGCCCGGCGTGCGCTGCGCGCGCATGGCGCCGATGAAGGGCGCAAAGGTGGCTGCGGTGGCCACGACGTTGGTGGCGATGACTTCGGCGAATACGGGAATGTCTTCGGCATGCTCGGTCAGGGTGCCGACCGAGATGCCGGCGTTGGCGATCACCACGTCAACGCCGCCGGCATGCGCGAGGAAGGACTGCGCGGCGGCGGCGATCGCCGCGTGGTCGCGCACATCGGCCGCGTAGTGGCGGTGGCGTTCGGCGTTGGGGAGCGTGGCGATCAGCGCGGCGAGGGTGTCGCCACGCCGGGCCAGCAGGCCCAGGGTGGCGCCTTGCGCCGCATACTCGCGGGCCAGCGCGGCGCCAAGGCCGCTGGAGGCGCCGGTGATGAAGACGCGCAAAGGCGCCATGCTTACTTCTTCTCTGCTTTGGCTTTGGTGACCAGCACGTCCAGCACCTGCGTCACCGCTTCGTTCAGCTGCGCTTCGCTGGTGGCGTTGGCTTCAGCCATCGACGGCGCCGTGATGTATTTGCCGTCCACCGCCAGCATCGGCCAGAATTCGACGCCATAGGCATCCATCATCGACGCGGTCTTGCGCACGTAGGCTGCTACGCCGAAGCCGCGATAGGTGTCGATGAATTTCTGCTTGTCGATGCCCTGTTTGGCGATGAAGTCGAACGCCAGCTCGTCGCGGTTCATGCGATTGTGGTTGACGTGGATTTCGTTGAAGATTTTAGTGTGCAGCTCAGGCGTCAGCACACCCATGGCCTGCAGCGTGTAGAACATTTTCTGCTGCGGCAGGTCGGCGCCCTGGCGGCCGATGTGCACGCGCTTGAAGGCGATGTTGTCGCCCTGTTTTTTCACCCAGGCGTTGAGCGTGGCGTCGAAGCCGGCGCAGTGCGGGCAGGCGTAGTCGAAGAATTCGATGATCTCGACTTTCTTGCCGCTGTCGACGGGCTGCGGCGCAACCAGGGTTTTGTATTCGACGCCGTCCTTCGGATTGGCCGGGGATGCGGAAGCGGTGAACGCCACGGCGCTCAGGGTGACTGCGGTCAGGATGAACTTCAGGAATTGCATCGTTACTCCTCTTATTTCTGGTTGCGCACAACGGCGACGTCGACGCCGTTTTCGGACAGTTTGCTGCGTGCCTTGTTCATCGCCTCGACCTGGTTGTATGGGCCCATGCGCACGCGATGCAGCACGCCGGTGTCGGTGGAGCGGTCCGAGATGGTGGCCTCGAAGCCGAGCAGGGCCAGCTTGGCGCGCGCGTTCTCGGCGTCGGCCACTTCGCGGAAGGCGCCGGCCTGCAGGTAGTAGATGAATTTGTCGTCGCCGCCGGCGGTGTCGGCGGCGGCAGGTTTTGCCACCGGCTGCGGCGTGACGTTGGCGGCGTTCGGCGCCGCCTTGGCCGCTGCCGGCGTGGCCTGGATCTTGTCGACCACCGCCTGCAGCGGGTCGGCCGCGTGCGCGGCCGGCGCGGCGGGCGCCTGCGCGCCGTCCGGCTGAGCGGCCGGCGGGCGGTCGCTCAGCCCGTGATAGGCGTGGGCCTGGGCGAGATGGGCCGCCAGTTCGCTTTCCTCGCGCGCGTTGAGCGGCGTCGGGATGCCGGGCTGGTCCAGATCGAGGAACTGCTGGATCAGCCAGCGCGTGGCCGGCCCCGGCTCCTCGTCGCCGCGGCGGATCACGAACAGCGGGAAGCTGAACGAACTGCCCTCGGCGATCTCCAGCTGCACCAGGCGGCCCGCGTCCAGATCCCACTGCACGAATTCCAGCGGCATATTGCCCCAGCCGATGCCGTTGCGCAGCAGCGCGTGCTTGGAGCTGAGGTCGCCCAGGCGCCAGTCGCGCAGCGCCAGCACGCCGAAATCCTGGCCCTTGGTCAGCGTGCTGCGGTCGGTCAGCACCAGCTGCGTGTGCTCGCGCAGCACGGCGCTGGGAATGATGCCGTCGATCTGCGCCAGCGGATGGTCGGGCGCCACCACCGGCACCATGGTGACGAAACCGCAGGCCTGGCGCTCGATCACATCCTGGGTGCCCGGCATCCAGCCGCTGATGCCGATGCGGCAGGTGCCGTCGGCCACCAGCTGCGTCACCGCGCCCAGCGCCTCGATGCGCAGCCGCATCGACACGGTCGGGAACTCCTTCTGGAAGGCGTGCAGGATGCGCACCAGCTTGCAGGTCGAGAACATCACGTCGACCACCAGCGACACCTCGGCCTCCAGCCCGGCCGACAGCGCCTTGGCGCGGGCGCGCATGCCGTCCACCTTGAGCGAGACGGCGCGGGCGTCGGCCAGCAGCGCCTTGCCGGCCTCGGTCAGGGTCGGCTTGCGCTTGCTGCGGTCGAGCAGCTCGACATTCAGCTGCTCTTCCAGGTTGGCAATGGTATAACTGATGACCGACTGGGTACGGTGCAAGGCCCGCGCCGCATGGGCAAAACCGCCATGGTCGATGACGGCGATGAAGACGCGCAGCTGGTCGAGGGAGGGGAGGCCGGGATCACGCATAATCGATATTCTCGATAAGTAGGATAGAAATAAACTGCATTTCATCGATATTATAATCGTTTTATGATCGCTGCATCCCTAACCGAAAGGAAACAGCATCATGGCAAACATCCTCCACATCGACAGCAGCGTGCGCAGCACCGGTTCCCTGACCCGCCAGCTGGGCGGCGAACTGATCGCCAAACTGAAAGCCGCCAATCCAGGCGCCACCGTGGTCACCCGCGACCTGGCCAACTCGCCCGTGCCGCACCTGACCGAGCAAATGATTGGCGCCTACTTCACGCCGGCTGACAAGCGCAACGCCGACCAGGCCCACACCATCAAGACCTCGGACACCCTGGTTGACGAACTGCTGGCCGCCGACACCATCGTCATCGGCGCGCCGATGTACAACTTCTCGGTCACCTCCGGCCTGAAAGCCTGGATCGACCACGTGGCCCGTGCCGGCCGCACCTTCCAGTACGGCGCCAACGGCCCTGAAGGCCTGGTCACCGGCAAGAAAGTCTACGTCTTCGTCGCCAGCGGCGGCGTCTACAGCACCGGCCCGGCCGCCGGCTACGACCACATCACCACCTACCTGCGTTCGGTGCTGGGCTTCCTGGGCATGACCGACGTTACCTTCATCCTGGCCGAAGGCGTGGCGATGGGCGAAGAAGCGGTGGCTGCCGCCGTCGCCAAGGGCCAGTCGCAGATCGACGCGATCGCTGCCTGAAGCCGGCACGCCGCAGCCGCCATGCCGGGGCTGCGGTATCATGCAGGCTTCACTCCATGGAGCCTGACATGAAACGGAATCTTCATCTGTTGATGATAGACCCGCAAAACGATTTTTGCGACCTGCCGGAAACTTACCGCCCGACCGATCCGGTCACCCGCCAGCCGCTGCTGCCGTCGCTGCCGGTGCCGGGCGCCCACCAGGACATGCTGCGCCTGGCTGGCCTGATCAACCGCGGCCGCGCCGGCATCAGCGCCATGAGCGTGACGCTCGACTCGCACCACCGCTTCGACATCGCCCACCCGACCTTCTGGATCGCCGCCGACGGCGCGCCGGTCGCACCGTTCACCGAAATCACCGCCGCCGAGGTGCGCGCCCGGAAATATGCGCCGCGCCACGCCGCCGCGCTGGCCATCGCGCTGAACTACCTGGACCGGCTGGAAGCGGCCGGCCGCTACACGCTGATGGTGTGGCCGGTGCACTGCGAGATCGGCAGCTGGGGCCACAACGTCCACGCCGACGTGCGCGCCGCCTACGGCCACTGGGAAGAAGCGTCGCTGGGCATCGTCGCCAAGCTGGCCAAGGGCTCCAATCCGTGGACCGAGCACTATTCCGCCGTGCAGGCCGAAGTGCCGGACGCCGACGACCCGGACACCCAGTTCAACACCAAATTCGTGCGTACGCTGGCCGAGGCCGACCGCATCTACGTGGCCGGCGAGGCCGGCAGCCACTGCGTCAAGGCGACGGTGGAACACATCGCCGACTACTTCGCCGAGCAGTACGGCCCGGCCTCGCTGGGCAAGCTGGTGCTGGTCACCGACTGCATCAGCCCGGTGACCGGCTTCGAGGCCCCGTACCAGGCCTTCCTGCAGGCGATGGCCGCGCGCGGCGTGCAGCTGATGCAGGCCGCCGACGTGCTGCCGGAACTGCTGGAGAACGCCGCCAGCGCTGACGATGCCGTGGAGCCCGCATGAAACAGCCCATCGTCCGCAGCCTGCTGGAGACGGACCTCTACAAATTCACCATGTGGCAGGCGCTGCTGCATGGCCATCCGCACGCCCACACCGAGTATGAATTCGTCTGCCGCAACACGCCGGCCTTCCCGCTGACCGAGCTGCTGCCCGAGGTCGAGCGCGAGCTGGACCACCTGTGCTCGATGAGCTTCACCGACGAGGAACTGAGCTACCTGCGCTCGCTGCGCTACATGAAGAGCGACTTCGTCGACTTCCTGACGGTGTTCCGCTTCCAGCGCAAGTTCATCGAGGTGCGCGCCGACGGCGACACGCTGGTGATCCACGCCACCGGGCCGCAGGTGCACGTGATGGGCTTTGAAATCTACGTGCTGTACATCGTCAACGAACTGTACTTCCGCCGCTTCGACCAGGCCGCCGCACTGGCCGAGGGCCGCGCGCGCCTGAGCGCCAAGATCGCCAGGCTGAAAGCCTTCGGCGCCGAGCCGGCGCGGCTGTATCCGTTCGAGGTGTCCGACTTCGGCACCCGCCGCCGCTTCTCGGGCGCGTGGCATGACGAAGTGGTGCAGCGGCTGGCGCGCGAGGTGCCGGAATACTTCAAGGGCACCTCCAACGTCTACCAGGCCATGAAGTTCGGCCTGATCCCGATCGGCACCATGGCGCATGAATACATGCAATCGTTCCAGGCCTTCGGCGTGCGCCTGCGCGATTTCCAGAAAGCCTCGCTGGAGGCGTGGGTGCAGGAATACCGTGGCGACCTCGGCGTCGCCCTGACGGACGTGGTGGGGATGGACGCCTTCCTCGACGACTTCGACCTGTACTTCGCCAAGCTGTTCGACGGCCTGCGCCACGATTCCGGCGACCCGGTGGTGTGGGGCGAGAAAGCCATCGCCCACTACGCCGCGCTGCGCATCGACGCCAAGACCAAGCGGCTGGTGTTCTCGGACGGCCTCAACCTCGACAGCGCCATCGCGCTGTACCGCCACTTCGCCGACCGCATCATGACCGGCTTCGGCATCGGCACGCACCTGACCAACGATGTCGGCCTGGCGCCGCTGAACATCGTCATGAAGCTGGTGTGCTGCAACGGCCAGTCGGTGGCCAAGCTGTCCGATTCGCCCGGCAAGACGCTGTGCAAGGACGAGACTTTCCTGGCCTATCTGCGCCAGGTGTTCAACCACCCGGCGCCGTAAGACGCGTCAGGCTTCGCTGGCGCCGTAGCTGCCGATGATGGCGTCGGCCTTGGCGCTGTCGTCCTCATCGTAGACATCGATCGACAGCATGGCGCCGGCGCGGTGGCGGGCGGCGGCCGCGGCGGCCGGACCGCCGGGCGTCAGCGCGTCCAGCAGATTGCCGACGGTGCTGGTGGCCACATCCGACGGCAGGGTGGTGTGCTTGGTCAGCTGCACGCTGGACTGCGGAAAGCCGCTGGCCAGCAGCGCGCTGCGGGCGCTCTCGGCGTCCGACAGCTGCGGGAAATTGCGGTGGATGGTACGGGACATGATGGCCTCCTGTTGCAGATTTTTATTAGGTTTTATGGTGGCGCTTAAAAGCCGGTGACGACGGGATCGAAATGCACCACGTTCGGCGGCCCGGCGAAGAAACCGCCGACCAGCGCGCGCCAGTCCTGGAAGGCGGCGCTGCCGCGGAAATCGACCGTATGGTTTTCCAGGGTCGACCATCCGATCACCAGATGATAGGTGTCCGGCGTTTCGATGGCGCGCTCCAGGCGCATCGACAGGCAGCCGGTGGCGGCGCGGAATAGCGGTACCGCCTGGGTGACGGCGGCCTCGAAGGCGGCGTGGGTGTCGGGCTTGATGGTAATGGCGGCGATCTCGTAAATCATGGGCGATCCTGGCAGTGAAGTAAGGCCCTATTGTGCCTCAACTGCGGCAGGCGTGCGCAGGATGAAACGCATCGCTTGGTGCGCCAGCTCGCGCACGTCGGCGCCGCTGCCGGGTTTGTACCACTGCACGGTCCAGTTCAGCGCGCCGAAGATCAGCAGGCGGTCGAACTGCGACGGCATGAGCCAGTCGCCGGAATGGTGCAGGGCGGCGATGGCGCGGTCCCACACCGCCTCGTAGCGGTCCTTCAGCGCGGTGATGCGTTCGCGCGAGTCCTCGTCCAGCGAACGCCACTCGTACAGCAGCACGGCGATGAAATGGTGGTCGGGCGCCAGCAGCGTGTGCAGATGGGCCTCGACCAGCCGGTGCAGCATGGCGCTGGGCGCCAGCGGCAGGGCGGCGATGGCCTCGACCTCGGCCAGCGAGCGCTGCATGCCTTGCTCCATGATCGCCGCCAGGATCTCCTGCTTGGTCTTGAAATGGTAAAACCAGCTGCCGGCCTGGATGCCGGCGGCGGCGGCGATGTCGCGCACCGTGGTGTTGTCATAGCCCTTGGTGCGGAACAGCTGGGCCGACTTCTCGATCAGCTCGGCGCGCAAGCCGCCGCTTTCCCCTTTCTGGGGCCGCCCGCGTTTTTTCGGGCGCTGGACGGCAGGGGCGGCAGCATCGGGCATGGCGGTCGGTTGCTGAAGTGATGACACTGTCATTCTAATGCCGGATTGCGCCAAATTCACAAAACCTGAAACAGTGTGCTGCGGCGCAACAACAGCCACACCTTTGTGCCAGATCATGCGCGGCGCAGATCGCCCTCCTAAGCTCGGCGCTAGGACAGGGGGATACCGCCATGCACGCACCCGCTCAGCTTGACAACCGCTATCGTGCTCACGAGGATGAGAATATGGACACCGACCGACTACTGACCGAGATGGGCAGCGGCTTCCGCGAGACCAATGCCCGGATCGACATGATGTACCGCGAATCCAGCGAGCGGATGGATTTGTTGCGTCGTGAGGTCAATGGCAACATTTCCGAGTTGCACAGGGAAGTGAGCGCCAAAATCGGCCGCACTGACGCAAGCATCGCCGAGCTGCGCAGGGAAGTGAACGCCAGAATCGACCGCACTGACGAAAGCATCACCGAGCTGCGTAGGGAAGTGAACGCCAGAATCGACCGCACTGACGAAAGCATCGCCGAGCTGCGTAGGGAAGTGAACGCCAGAATCGACCGCACTGACGAAAGCATCACCGAACTGCGCAGGGAGGTTACGGCCCGGATCGACCGTGTCGATGCCCGTATCGACGAGTTGCGCAAGGAGACACAGGAAAACTTCCGCTTGGTGGAGGCCAAAATCGAGCAATTGCGCAAGGAAACAGCCGCCCGTCTGGACGGCCTGGATCACCAGTTACGCTGGATGATCGGCATGATGCTGACCAGCATCCTCGGCATCGCCGGGCTGCTGATCAAGCTCATGTGAGGGAATTGGTGCCGGTATATTTCCCGACCGCCGGCGCCGGTAGTAGCCGCCCCGAGGGGCGCTAATTGGTGGTTCCATGTGAGAACTGCAGCTATCATAACGCCCGAATATGACGGGCGTTTGACGTGCGTGGCGGGGGCGTGCAAAGTACTGTAGAATAGAAGTTCTGTGGGGACGACCTGGTTTCGACGTGGGTTGCAAAGCAGAGCAGGGCATACCGAGGGCTGGTTACCTCGTAAATACACCCAGAAAATCAATAACTGCAAACGATAACTCGTACGCACTGGCAGCCTAAGGGCTGTTAGCTCCTAAACGCTTCTTCCCTGGGGCGGACCGTTAAAAGTCAAGGAGTCATTTACAGGGAATCGCGCTGCAACGGGTCACTTGAAGCCGCGCTAAATTTAAGGTGAATCGCTTGTATGTAACGTGCACATCCGTGCCATACCGGTTAAATTAAATGATAGTGCTAAGTATGTAGAACTGTCTGTGGAGTGCTTGCGGACGCGGGTTCGATTCCCGCCGTCTCCACCACTGGATTCAAAACAAAGGCCCCCTGCGCGCAAGCGCCGGGGGCCTTTGTTTTACACGCTATCGTTAGCGCATCAATGATTGAAGTCTTGGATCATCAGGTCTGAAGACTTCGCGGCAGTCGCCGTCGTAGAAGCAAATTTCGTCATCAGCCAGCAGTTCCTCGCGCCGCGCCCAGACGAGCACGCCGCATCTTTTCACGACCAAATGATTTTCGTAGCCCGTGGGCGGCATGATTCGAGCTAGAAACTCGGCAGCGGTTGGAGCCATGATAGGTGTGTTCATTTAGGATGCCTCCCGATGGTAATGGAAGTTGAGGCTCTTGGAAACACGTATCCAGAGATGGTGAAATAGTTCAATGTTCAGATATTGCAGTTGAAGCTGATTAGCTTTGAGCATAGCGTTGATTTCGTCAATCGCGAAAGGCGTTTCGTCTTTGATCGATTGTTCGATGATTGGCCATGCAGGCCATGCTTCGCCTGAATGCATGATATAGCGCCAGCGAGGAGCGACGGCGCGTAATTCAAGCAAAATGCGCCATTCTCATTAGAGTCGTTGCGGATGTTTTCTTCAAATTTCACAGCAGCTAAACGAACGGGCGTGGAAATATCAGGACTAACACGAGGGTAGTTTGGATCGTAAACTGAAAAATCCCATGAATTTTGCATGTTCAAAACCGAAAGGAAAGAATCGTTGCCATGTCGGTCACATGGTAAATCCTCGAATATGGATCGCTTTGACTAAACGCAGACCGGGCCTTTGCAGGCCCGTCACTTGTTAGCTTAGAAGCCCGGCGCCGGCACTTCCGGGATCTGGTTGTGCAGGCTGGCGTTGATGACGTTCCAACCGCGGATCACGGCAATGGCGTAGCTCAGTTCGGCGATTTCGTTGTCGGTGAAGTGTTCTTTCAGCTGCGCGAAATCATCGTCGGTCGGGTGTGTGTGGGGCAGGGCGTTGACGGCTTCGGCCCAGTTCAGCGCGGCGCGCTCCAGGGCGCTGAAGAACGGCGCTTCGCGCCAGCCGGCGATGGCGTTCAGGTGGCGCGGTTCGGCGCCTTGCTTGATCAGGTCGCGCCAGTGCATGTCGACGCAGACGCCGCAGCCGTTGATTTGCGACACGCGCAGGTTGATCAGTTCCACCAGCCGCACGCCAAGCGAGCTTTTCTTGACCGAGGCGGACAGCGCGATCATCGCCTGCAAATTCGCAGGGGCGAGTTGGAACAGTGGAATACGGGCAGCTTGGTTCATGATGGTGTCTTTCACAGAAGTGGAGGGCACACCATTGCGCCCTCTATACCCTGTAAGACGGGGCGGCTAGGCTTGCTGTGACAGCTTTCAGAAAATAGTTTGCGGCACACCCGTCAGCTTGTCCGGGTTGCGGACGATGAACACGGCCACGATGCGGCCGTCCTCGATCAGGAACGACTGCGCCGATTCCAGCTTGCCGCCGACATAGCGCACCAGCCCCGGCCCGCCGTTGACGCGGGCGGCGCGGTATGCCACCTGCTGCGGATACTGGTGCTCCAGCGACCAGAACGATCCGGCCACGCGGCCGGCGCCGTGCAGCACGCGCAGGTAAGAGTTGACCTTGCCGCCGCCGTCGGCCACCAGCTGCACATCGTCGGCCAGCATCGATTTCATGGCGTCGCGGTCGCCGACCTGGGCGGCGGCGATGAAGCGGCCCAGCAGCGCGTGGTGCTGCGCCTTCGGCACGGCGAAGCGCGGTTTCTGCTGCTGCACGCGCTCCTGCGCCCGGTGCACCATCTGCCGGCACGCCGCTTCGCTCTTGCCCAGCACGCTGGCGATCTCGCCGTAGTCCTGCTCGAACACCTGGCGCATCAGGAACGCCGCCCGCTCCTCGGGCGACAGCCGCTCCAGCACCCACAGCAGCGCCATCGACACCTCGCTGGCCATTTCCGCATGGCTTTCCGGCGTGTGTTCGTCCAGCTCGACGATCGGTTCCGGCAGCCACCAGCCGACATAGGCCTCGCGCTCGGCCAGCCGCGAGCGCAGGCGGTCAATCGCCAGCCGGGTGGTGATGGTCACCAGCCAGGCCTCGGCCGACTGCACCGCGTTCTGCGCGCTGCCGTGCCAGCGCAGCCAGGCGTCCTGCACCACGTCTTCGGCGTCGGCGCGGGTGCCCAGCATGCGGTAGGCGATCGAGAACAGGCGCGGCCGCAGGGCCGCAAAGGTGGGGGTGTCGGTCATCATGAACTTTAGACGTGCCAGCCGGTCAGTTTGTGACAAGCATAGCTTATCCAGATTGCGCATTTGCTTTTTTGGAATCATTCGTGGCCCCGGCCGCCGATTCCCGCTACCTTTTCATCCACCACCGACCAAGGAGACAGCATGAAACTGGAAACCATTGCCGTGCACGGCGGCTACAGCCCGGACCCGACCACGCGCGCGGTCGCCGTGCCAATCTACCAGACCGTCGCCTACGCCTTCGACGACACCCAGCACGGCGCCGACCTGTTCGACCTGAAAGTGCAGGGCAACATCTACACGCGCATCATGAATCCGACGCAGAACGTGCTGGAACAGCGCGTCGCCGCACTGGAAGGCGGCGTGGCCGCGCTGGCGCTGGCGTCCGGCCAGGCCGCCGTCACCTACGCCATCCAGACCATCGCCGAGGCCGGCGACAACATCGTTTCCGCCTCCACCTTGTACGGCGGCACCTACAATCTGTTCGCCCACACGCTGCCGCAGTTCGGCATCAGCACCCGCTTTGCCGATCCGCGCGACCCGGGCTCGTTCGCCGCGCTGATCGACGAGCGCACCAAGGCGGTGTTCATCGAATCGATCGGCAACCCGCTGGGCAACGTCACCGACATCGCCGCGCTTGCCGCCGTGGCCCACGCGCACGGCGTGCCGCTGATCGTCGACAACACCGTCGCCACGCCGTATCTGCTGCGCCCGATCGAGCATGGCGCCGACATCGTCGTCCATTCGCTGACCAAGTACCTGGGCGGCCACGGCAATTCGATCGGCGGCGCCATCGTCGATTCCGGCAAGTTCCCATGGGCCGAGCACAAGCAGCGCTTCAAGCGCCTCAACGAACCGGACGTGTCGTACCACGGCGTGGTCTACACCGAGGCGCTGGGCCCGGCCGCCTACATCGGCCGCGCGCGCGTGGTGCCGTTGCGGAACACCGGCGCGGCGCTGTCGCCGTTCAACGCCTTCCTGCTGCTGCAGGGGATAGAAACGCTGGCGCTGCGCATGGAGCGCATCGTCGACAACACGCTGAAGGTGGCGCACTACCTGCGCCGCCACGCCAAGGTCAAGTGGGTCAATTACGCCGGGCTGGACGACCACCAGGATTACGCGCTGGCGGTCAAATACCTGGGCGGCCGGCCGTCCGGCGTGCTGACCTTCGGCGTGGAAGGGGGCGTGGAGGGCGGCGCGCGCTTCCAGGACGCGCTGCAGCTGTTCACGCGCCTGGTCAACATCGGCGACGCCAAGTCGCTGGCCTGCCATCCGGCGTCGACCACCCACCGCCAGCTCAACGAGGAAGAGCTGGCCAGGGCGGGCGTGACGGTGGATACCGTGCGGCTGTCGATCGGCATCGAGCACAGCGACGATCTGCTGGCCGACCTGGAGCAGGCGCTGGCGGCGGTCTAGGACTTGGCGGTCTTGTCCGGCACGCGCGTGATCAGCACATTGCCGTTGACGATGGTGCAGTCGATGATGTGGCTGCGCGAGGTGCCGGCGTGGCGCGAATACAGGTCGTGGTACTTGCCCGATTCCTCCAGGCGCAGGTCGATGCGGAAGCTTTCCAGGTTGTTGGTCAGCGCCACCTCGGCCACGCGCTGGCGGCGCACGTCGGCTTCCTTGTCGGTGCGGCCGTGCATTTCCGGGCCTTCGAAATAGCGGATCAGCGCGCACTCGATGACGTCGATGCGGTCCTTCAGCAGCACGTCGGCCGCCACCGGATTCTGGTTCACTTCCAGCTCGGCCGGATCGCCGTCGGCCGACATCACCTCGACGTTCATGCGCTGGATCAGCAGCAGCATGTCGTTGTCTTCGCTGAACTTCTGGTGCACGCGCTGCACCGGCATCAGGCGCGCGCGCGCCAGGCGGCCGCGCGGGTCCTTGGTCTGGCCGACGTACTGCACCTCGGTGGCGTAGTTCAGATTGTTCTCGTAGCGCTGCAGCACGTCGTGGATCGACAGCGCCTCGACCAGGCCGCCCCAGTTGAGCGTGATGAAGCGGTCGGTCATCACCACCGACGGCTTTTTCAGCGTGGCGGCAAACGGCACTTCCAGCTCGATGGTCAGCGATTCCTTCTTCTCCTCCGGCCCCACCAGCAGCGGCACGGTCAGCTTCAGCGAGAAGAAGGCCCAGCTGGTGTTGCGCGTCGTGTCGAAGCGCACCCGCGGGCGGTTGACGGCGAAATAGATCAGCCGCTTCTCGCTGGTCGCTTCCAGGTCGAACTGCATGCGGCGCAAATGGCGGCCGACCGGATCGCGGATGTCCGGCACTTCCGGAAAACCGGCGATCAGGTCGTACCAGTGGAATTTGGCGTCGGCCACGGTGACCACCCAGGTCTGCGGCGCGGCGGTGCGCTGCGGCATCAGGGGCAGCAGCTCTTCCATTTCGTCCGGCGGCGGCGCCACCAGATCGAGGAAGGGCTCCGGCCCCTCGTCGAACAGCGCGCCGATGCCCAGCTCTTCCGGCGACGGATCTGGATAATCGTCGTCGTCATTGCTCATGTGCGCGCTCCAAGTGTGTCATAGTCTGGTGATTATAGTGCTTCCACCGTGTTATTTCCATGGGGAAATATGCCGGGCATCAAGAACCCACCCAATGTAACACTACTCAGGCCTTGCCGCCCTTGACCGGTGGCGGCAGTGGCATTGGCGCAACCTGGGCCTGGCCGTCGGCCACGAAGCAGCTCAAAAGATGGCGTTTGGCGGCGTCGACCGACTCCGAGCACAGGTAGTTATAGCAGCCGGTGCCGGGCAGTTCCAGGTCGATGGTGTACTGCACCAGGTGGTTGTTGGCCTGCACCGCGGTCAGGCGCTCGCTGCGCGCCTTGCGCTCGTCGGCCTGGCGCCAGCGCGGATTGCTGCCTTCGAAGTAACGGATCAGCGCCGCCTCGATGGCGTCCATGCGTTCGGCCTGCAGGATGTCGGCCACCAGCGGATGCTCGTTGTGCGCCAGCGCCGCGGCGTCGCCCTCGGCGCAATGGACTTCAACCTCCAGGCCCAGCACCAGGATCAGCGTGTCGTAGTCCATGCCGAACTGCGCGCGCAGCTTGTGCATGGCGTTCAGCCGGCCCTTGCCGAGCCGGCCTTCCGGGTCGCGCGTCTGGCCGACATACGCCACCTTGCTGGGCAGCTTGAGGGTGTGGGCATAGCGTTGCAGCAGGTCGTGGACCGAGAACACCTCGACCAGGCCGCCCCAGTTGAGGCTGATGAAGTTCTCGGTCAGGATCACGGTCGGCTTTTTCATGGTGGCCGCGAACGGCACCTTGAGCTCGACCGTGATGCTGTCCTTGCGCGCCTCGGCGCCCAGCAGCAGCGGCAGCGTCAGCCTGAGCGAGAAAAAGCCCCATTGCACCACGCCGGTGATGTCGAAGCGCACCCGCGGCCGGGTGACGGCGAGGAACAGGTGGCGCTTTTCCGCCGTCGCCTCCAGCTCGAACTGCATGCGCCGCATGTAGCGGCCGATCGGGTCGCGGATGTCGGGTTTTTCGGCGAAGCCGGCGATCAGGTCGTACCAATGGTATTTGGCATCGCTGACGCGCACCATCCAGCTCTGCGGCGCGGTCGTGCGCTGCGGCAAGGAGGCAAATGAATCAGAGTACGGCTGCGGGTTTTGGGCAGCCTGCTCAGGAGTATTCATGATGGTCCTGGTAGGAAAGTTGGGTGTCGGGATGACTGCCTTGCTTTCCTATCAGCGAGGGTTTGGCTTGCAGGAAATAAGTAATGCTACGCAGTCCTGCGGGAGACTACGCTGAATATATCCGTGCGGCAACAGGAATTGCGAGTTTGATTCCTTAAAACAACAAAGTTGGCATAGTGCTATGCCGCCAGCGCCCCGGCCGCCAGCGCGGCTTGCAGCAACGCCAGCAGTTCGGCCGGCTGCTGGAACAGGTAATCGGCTTCCCAGTGCTGCGGTTCGGTGGCGCCGCAATAGCCCCAGCCGCAGGCGATGGTCAGCATGCCGGCCGCCTTGCCGGCCTGGATGTCGCGCAGGTCGTCGCCGACATACCAGCACTGGCCGGGCGCCAGCTTGAGGCGGCTGGCCGCTTCCAGCAGCGGCGCCGGGTGCGGCTTGGCGTGCGCCGTGGTGTCGCCCGAAATCGCGCAGGCCGCGTGGCCCAGGCCGATCTGCGGCAGCAGCGGGTCGGTGAAGCGCTGCGACTTGTTGGTGACGATGCCCCATTGCAGCCCGGCCGCCTCGATGCCGGCCAGCAGCTCGGGGATGCCGTCGAACAGGCGGCTGTGCACCGCCATGGCCGCTTCGTAGTTGCTGAAGAAGCCGTCGCGCAGTGCCAGGTAGCCGTCGTCGTCCGGCGTCAGGCCGAACGAAGCGCCGATCATGCCGCGCGCGCCGGCCGAGGCGGTCGGGCGCAGGATCTCGTAGGCGGTCGGCGCCAGGCCGCGCGCGCTGCGCAGCAGGTTGACGGCGGCGGCCAGGTCGGGCGCGGTGTCGGCCAGGGTGCCGTCCAGGTCGAACAGGATGGCGCGTGGGGCGGCGGGCGTGCTCATGATTCCAGCGGGCGGCGCGCGGCCACCAGGTAGTTGACGCTGGTGTCGTCGTTGAGCGAGTAGATCTTGGTCAGCGGGTTGTAGCCCATGCCCTTGAAGCCGGCCACGTCCAGGCCGGCGCTGCGGATGTACTGCGACAGCTCGGACGGGGTGATGAACTTGTCGTAGTCGTGGGTGCCTTTCGGCAGCATGCGCAGCAGGTATTCGGCGCCGATCACGGCAAACAGATAGGCTTTCGGATTGCGGTTCAGCGTCGAGAAGAACACGTGGCCGCCCGGCTTCACCAGCGTGGCGGCGGCGCGCACGATGGCGCCCGGGTCCGGCACGTGTTCCAGCATTTCCATGCAGGTCACGACGTCGTACTGGCCGGCTTCCTGCGCCGCCATGTCTTCGGCGGCGATCAGCTTGTAGCGCACCTGCACGCCGGATTCCAGCGAGTGCAGGTCGGCCACTTTCAGCGCTTTTTCGCCGAGGTCGATGCCGGTGACGGTGGCGCCCTTGCGCGCCATCGATTCCGACAGGATGCCGCCGCCGCAGCCGATGTCGATCACGTTCTTGCCGGCCAGCGGGGCGCGGGCGTTGATCCATTCCAGGCGCAGCGGGTTGATTTCGTGCAGCGGGCGGAATTCCGAGGTCGGGTCCCACCAGCGGTGGGCGAGTTCGGCGAATTTTTGCAGTTCTAATGGATCAGCGTTCATGGCAACGATTTAAAAAGACTAATCCCGCTATTCTAAAGCAGCGGATAAAAAAAAGCCCCGCAGAGCGGGGCTTCCTGTGTGGAACGCAGCGAATTACTTGCTGGTGCCGACTACTTCGATTTCTACGCGACGGTTTTTGGCGCGGCCTTCGGCGGTTTTGTTGTCCGCTACAGGTTGTTTCTCGCCTTTGCCTTCGGTGTACACGCGGTTGGCTTCAACGCCTTTGGAGATGATGTAGGCCTTGACAGCTTCAGCGCGGCGTACCGACAGCTTCTGGTTGTACTCGTCGGTGCCCACGGAGTCGGTGTGGCCGACAGCGATGATCACTTCCAGGTTGATCGAACCCAGTTTCGAGGTCAGGTCGTCCAGCTTGGCTTTGCCTTCTGGTTTCAGCACGGCCTTGTCGAAGTCGAAGAAGGCGTCAGCGGCGAAGCTTACTTTTTGTGCGGTTGGCATTGGTACTGGAGCCGGTGCTGGCGCAGGTGCCGGGGCTGGTGCCGGAGCAACTGGCGGTGGTGGCGGCGGTGCGACGCATTTGCCGTTTTCCAGCTTCTCTGGCTCGACGCAGATCGGCAGATCGCAACCTGGCACGGCGTCAGCCGGGGTCCAGTAGCCGGTGCGCCAGCACAGGCCGAACGGGTCACGGGCGATGATGCCGCGTGCATCTTGCACGTAGGCGCTCTTAGGCGTCGACGCCTTGATGTCCTGGGTGACGGGAGCATATGGAGGGGCGGTCGGCGCAGTCTGCGCAATAGCCGAACCAGCGAATGCAGCGGTAATAGCCAGCATCGAAATCAGTTTTTTCATATTTTTGTTCCTTTCGGGGGTGATATCCGCAGAATAACTGCGCGACGTATGTTGCGTGAGCGAATTCTACCACGCAGGGGCGTCACACTCGTTTCCCGCTTGCGAATCAAGCAATTGACTTCTCGTCCATTTTGCCACAAGCAATCCACATCGATAAAAAAGCTCCAACATGGCGCCATTTCGCGTTCAACCAAAATGTTGTTTTGTTGCAACGTGATTGTCGATAATAATTGAGTAATGTGTCATGAATATTACAACTTGTTACCGTGCGCAGCATGTTGCAATACCGCATGATTGCAGGCCCGACGCGGAAATCCGCTAGTTGCCTTGCGCGCATGCTAAAATCGACCGCTTGCCTGTCTCTTGGGAGAGGCTTAATAAACCACAGTAAAACGACCGGCCAATGGATCAATTCGCAAAAGAAACAATCCCTATTTCACTCGAAGAAGAGATGCGCAAGAGCTACCTCGATTACGCCATGAGCGTGATCGTCGGCCGCGCCTTGCCGGATGTGCGTGACGGCCTCAAGCCTGTGCACCGCCGGGTCTTGTACTCGATGCACGAATCGAATTACGTCTGGAACCGCGCTTACGTCAAATGCGCGCGCGTGGTCGGCGACACCATGGGTAAATACCACCCGCACGGTGACGCCTCGATCTACGACACGCTGGTGCGCATGGCGCAGGACTTCTCGCTGCGCTACATGCTGGTCGACGGCCAGGGCAACTTCGGCTCGGTCGACGGCGACGGCGCGGCAGCCATGCGTTACACCGAGTGCCGCCTCGACAAGATTTCCAGCGAACTGCTGGCCGACATCGACAAGGACACGGTCGACTTCCAGCCCAACTACGATGGCAAGGAAAAAGAACCGACGGTGCTGCCGACCCGCATCCCCAACCTGCTGATCAACGGCTCGTCCGGTATCGCGGTGGGCATGGCGACCAATATTCCGCCGCACAACCTGCATGAAGTGATCGCCGGCGCGCTGCACGTGCTGAACAATCCCGACTGCTCGATCGACGAGCTGATCGAACTGATCCCGGCGCCGGACTTCCCGACCGGCGGCACCATCTACGGCGTCTCCGGCGTGCGCGACGGCTACCGCACCGGCCGCGGCCGTGTGGTGATGCGCGCCAAGACCCACTACGAAGAGTACGGCAAGGACGGCGGCCGCACGGCCATCATCGTTGACGAGCTGCCGTACCAGGTCAACAAGAAATCGCTGCTGGAACGCATCGCCGAAAACGTCCGCGACAAGAAGCTGGACGGCATCTCCGACATCCGCGACGAGTCCGACAAGTCGGGCATGCGCGTGGTGATCGAGCTGAAACGCGGCGAAGTGCCGGAAGTGGTGCTGAACAACCTGTACAAACAGACCCAGCTGCAAGACACCTTCGGCATGAACATGGTGGCGCTGGTCGACGGCCAGCCGAAGCTGCTGAACCTGAAGGAAATGCTGTCGTGCTTCCTGTCGCACCGCCGCGAAGTGGTCACCCGCCGCACCGTGTTCGAGCTGCGCAAGGCGCGCGAGCGCGGCCACGTGCTGGAAGGCCTGGCGGTGGCGCTGGCCAACATCGATGAATTCATCGCCCTGATCAAGGCGGCGCCGACGCCGCCGGTGGCGAAAGCGGCCCTGATGGACCGTTCGTGGGATTCGTCGCTGGTGCGCGAAATGCTGGCCCGTACCAGCGAAGGCAGCACCATCGGCGGCATCGAGGCGTTCCGTCCCGAGCACCTGCCGAAGCACTACGGCATCCAGGCCGACGGCATGTACCGCCTGTCGGACGACCAGGCGCAAGAGATTCTGCAGATGCGCCTGCAACGCCTGACCGGCCTGGAACAGGACAAGATCGTCAACGAGTACAAGGACGTGATGGCGGAAATCGCCGACCTGCTGGACATCCTGGCCACGCCGTCGCGCGTGACCACCATCATCACCGAGGAAATGACCTCGGTGGTGACCGAGTTCGGCGACCCGGCCAAGGATCCGCGCCGTTCCAACATCGAGCACAACGCCAGCGACCTGAACACCGAAGACCTGATCACGCCGCAGGACATGGTGGTGACCCTGTCGCACACCGGTTACATGAAGGCGCAGCCGATTTCCGAGTACCGCGCGCAGAAACGCGGCGGCCGCGGCAAGCAGGCCATGGCGACCAAGGATGAGGACTGGATCGACCAGCTGTTCATCGCCAACACGCACGACTACATCCTGTGCTTCTCCAACCGCGGCCGGCTGTACTGGCTGAAGGTGTGGGAAGTGCCGCAAGGCTCGCGCAACTCGCGCGGCAAGCCGATCGTCAACATGTTCCCATTGGCGGACAACGAGAAGATCACGGTCATCCTGCCGCTGTCGGGCGAAAACCGCACCTTCCCGGAAGACCACTACGTCTTCATGTCGACCAGCCTGGGCACCGTGAAGAAAACGCCGCTGAAGGACTTCAGCAATCCACGCAAGGCCGGCATCATCGCGGTCGACCTGGACGAGGGCGATTTCCTGATCGGCGCCGCGCTGACCGACGGCGAACACGATGTGATGCTGTTCTCCGACGCCGGCAAGGCGGTGCGCTTCGACGAGAACGACGTGCGTCCGATGGGCCGCAACGCCCGCGGCGTGCGCGGCATGAACCTCGACGACGGCCAGCGCGTGATCGCGCTGCTGGTGGCGGAAAACGAGCAGCAGTCGGTGCTGACCGCGACCGAGAACGGCTTCGGCAAGCGTACGCCGATCACCGAGTACACCCGTCACGGCCGTGGCACCAAGGGCATGATCGCGATCCAGACCTCCGAGCGTAACGGCCGCGTGGTGGCCGCGACGCTGGTCGATTCGACCGACGAGATCATGCTGATCACCACCGGCGGTGTGCTGATCCGCACCCGCGTGTCGGAGATCCGCGAGATGGGCCGCGCGACCCAGGGCGTGACCCTGATCGCGGTGGAGGACGGCACCAAGCTGTCCGGCCTGCAGCGCGTGGTGGAGACGGACATTGACGAAGTCGAACTGGAACCGGGCCCGGATTCAGCCGCCGAGTAACGTTCAACGCCGTTGAGCCAGCGGGGCCAAGACTATTGCGCGACAATAGAACTGGCCCCGTTTTTATTTTAAGGACACGACATGAAGAAATTCGTAGCATGCCTGACCGCCTCGCTGGCATTGCTCGGCGCCCCGGTCGTGGTGCACGCGCAGGCGCCCGATGCCGCTGCCACCGCCGCCGCCCAGGAGTTGTTCGAGTCGATGCATTACCGCTCGCTGATGGTGGACATGATGCGTCAGATGTCGCAAAACCTGTCCCAGACCATCCGTCCGATGCTGGAAGCGGCGATCAATAACGACAAAACGCTGAGCGCCGAACAGCGCAAGCTGGCGCTGGGCAAGATCGACAGCAAGCTGCCGCAGATCAATCAGGTGATGGCCGAGTTCCTGAACGATCCGACGCTGGTGGACGAGATGATGGCGCAAGCGGTGCCGTTGTACGCCCGTAATTTCACCGCCGACGAGATCCGCCAGATTGCCGCTTTCTACCGCACGCCGGTAGGCGCTAAGATGCTGGCTGTCATGCCCAAACTGGCCGCCGAGAGCATGCAGTCGAGCCAGCAGCTGATGATCAAGCGCACGCAGTCGATGATGCAGAAGCTGATCGAGGCGATGCAGGACTAGAGTAATCATTTAAAGGAACGTAATGACGCACATCTACAATTTTTCCGCCGGCCCTGCCGTACTGCCGAAGGAAGTGCTGACGCAAGCTGCCGCCGAAATGCTGGACTGGCACGGCAGCGGCATGTCGGTGATGGAGATGAGCCACCGCGGACCGGAGTTTATGTCGATTTACAAGGCGGCCGAGCGCGATCTGCGCGAGCTGCTGGCAGTACCGGACAATTACAAGATTTTGTTCATGCAGGGGGGCGGCCTGTCGCAGAACGCCCTCGTGCCGTTGAACCTGCTGGGCCACAAGCCCGCCGGCGCAACCATCGATTTCATCCACACCGGTTCGTGGTCGGCCAAATCCATCAAGGAAGCCGGCAAATACGCCAACGTGAACATCGCCGCCTCGTGCACGACAGCGGTGCCGCCGCAGCGCGAGTGGCGGCTGACGCCCGGCGCGGCCTATCTGCACATGTGCACCAACGAGACCATCGACGGCGTCGAATACGATTTCGACGGCGGCGTGCCGGATGCCGCCGATCCGCGCCTGGACGGCGTGCCGCTGGTGGCTGACATGTCCTCGCACATCCTGTCGCGCGCGATCGACGTGTCGCGGTACGGCGTGATCTTCGCCGGCGCGCAGAAGAACATCGGCCCGGCCGGCGTCACCATCGTCATCATCCGCGACGATCTGCTGGGCCAGGCGCTGCCGGCGTGTCCGTCGGCGTTCGACTTCAAGCTGGTGGCTGACAACGAATCGATGTACAACACGCCGCCGACCTACGGCATCTACATCGCCGGCCTGGTGTTCCAGTGGCTGAAGGCGCAGGGCGGCGTGGCCGAGATGGAGCGCCGCGCCAGGGTCAAGGCCGAACTGCTGTACGCCGCGCTGGACGTCGACGACTTTTACCAGAACCGCGTGGCGCCAGCCAACCGCTCGCGCATGAACGTGCCCTTCTACCTGAAGGACGAAAGCAGGAACGAAGCATTCCTGGCCGGCGCCAAGGCGCGCGGCCTGCTGCAACTGAAGGGCCACAAGTCCGTCGGCGGTATGCGCGCATCGATCTATAACGCGATGCCTATCGAGGGCGTGCAAGCGCTCGTAGACTACTTGAACGAATTCGCTGGCCGATAAACTATGAACGACAAACTCAAACCCTTGCGCGAGCGGATCGACTCGATCGACGCGCAAATCCTCGACCTGCTGAACCAGCGCGCCAAGGTGGCGCAGGAAGTGGGCCATGTGAAAGCGGAAACCGGCGCGCCGGTGTTCCGTCCCGAGCGCGAGGCGCAGGTGCTGCGCGGCGTGGCCGAACGCAATCCCGGCCCGATGGGCAACGCCGAGCTGCAAACCATCTGGCGCGAGATCATGTCCGCCTGCCGCTCGCTGGAAAAGCGCGTCACCGTGGCCTTCCTCGGCCCGGCCGGCACCTACAGCGAACAGGCGGTGTACGAGCAGTTCGGCACCGCCGTCGACGTGCTGCCTTGCTCGTCGATCGACGAAGTGTTCCGCGCCACCGAAGCCGGCACCGCCGAATTCGGCGTGGTGCCGGTCGAGAACTCGACCGAAGGCGCCATCGGCCGCACGCTGGACCTGCTGCTGCATACGCCGCTGACCATCAGCGGCGAAGTGTCGCTGGCCGTGCGCCACAGCCTGCTGACCGGCAGCGGCAATATGGACGGCATCACCGCCATCTGCGCCCACGCGCAGGCGCTGGCGCAGTGCCAGATCTGGTTGAACAATAACTACCCGGAGATCGAGCGCATCGCCGTCTCCTCCAACGCCGAAGCGGCACGCATGGCGCGCGACGACCATGGCATCGCCGCGATTGCCGGCGAGCGCGCCGGCGTGCGCTACAGCCTGGGCACGGTCAAGGCCAACATCCAGGACGACCCGCACAACCGCACGCGCTTCGCCGTCATCGGCCAGCTGCAGGCCGGCCCGTCGGGCGAAGACCGCACCTCGCTGGCGCTGGCGGCGCCGCACAAGGCCGGTTCGATCTACCGCCTGCTGGGATCGCTGGCGCAGCACGGCGTGTCGATGACGCGCTTCGAATCGCGTCCGGCCCGCACCGGCACGTGGGAATATTATTTCTACGTCGACGTCGAAGGCCATGTGCAGAATCCAGCGGTGGCCAAGGCGCTCGATGAGCTGCGCGGCAACGCCGCATTCTTCAAGGTGCTGGGTTCCTACCCGGTGAGCCTGACCTGATAACAAAGAGAGACCAGACATGAGCAAGCACTACGGCCCGGAATACGTCCGCGCCATCGCCCCCTACCAGGCCGGCAAACCGATCGCGGAAGTCGCGCGTGAATTCGGCCTGGATGAAGCCAACATCGTCAAACTGGCGTCCAACGAAAATCCGTTCGGCGTGCCGGCATCGGCGCAGCAGGCCATGGCCGCCGCCGTGGCGGAACTGGGCCGCTACCCCGATGCGAACGGCTTCGACCTGAAAGGCGCGCTGTCCAGGCGTTATAACGTGCCGGCCGACTGGATCACGCTGGGCAACGGCTCCAACGACATCCTGGAAATCGCCGCCCACGCGTTTGTGGAGCGCGGCCAGTCGATCGTGTATTCGCAGTATTCGTTTGCCGTCTACGCGCTGGCGACGCAGGGCGTGGGCGCGCAGCACATCGTGGTGCCGGCCAAGGCTCACGGCCACGACCTGCCGGCGATGCTGGCGGCGATCCGCGACGACACGCGCCTGGTATTCATCGCCAATCCCAACAACCCGACCGGCACCTTTATTCCGGCGGCCGAGATCCAGGCCTTTCTGGACAAGGTGCCGGCTCACGTCGTGGTGGTGCTGGACGAGGCCTACAACGAATTCCTGGCCGCCGAACACCAGTTCGAATCGGCCGAATGGGTGAAGAAGTATCCCAACCTGCTGGTGTCGCGCACCTTCTCCAAGGCCTATGGCCTGGCGGGCCTGCGCGTGGGCTTCGCGATTGCGCAGCCGGCGCTGACCGATCTGATGAACCGCATCCGCCAGCCGTTCAATGTCAACTCGCTGGCGCAGGCGGCGGCCATCGCGGCGCTCAACGACAAGGCCTTCCTGGAGCAGGGCGCGGCCAACAACGCCGCCGGCTACCGGCAGTTTGTCGAAGCGTTCGAGAAGCTGGGGCTGGAGTACGTGCCGTCGTTCGGCAACTTCGTGCTGGTGAAAGTCGGCAGCGATGCCGGCGCCGGCGCGCGCGTGAATTTGTCGTTGCTGAAGCAGGGCGTGATTGTGCGCCCGGTCGGCAACTACGGCCTGCCTGAATGGCTGCGCATTTCCATCGGCCTGCCGCAGGAAAACGCCGTCTTCATCGCGGCGCTGTCGAAAGCATTGGCGGAGTAAATGCTGAACAAAGTCGTTATTTTTGGCGTAGGCCTGATCGGCGGCTCGTTTGCGCGGGCGCTGAAGAAGGCAGGCGCGGTGCGGAGCATCGTCGGCGTGGGCCGTTCCGCCGCGTCGATGGCGCGCGCGCTGGAGCTGGGCATCATCGACGCCATCGGCGTGGCCGGCGAACCGGCCTCGCTGGCCGAAGCGCTGCGCGGCGCCGACCTGGTGCTGCTGGCGGCGCCGGTGGCGCAGACCGAGGCGATCCTGGCGGCGATCGCGCCGCATCTGGACGCCGGCACCGTGGTCACCGACGCCGGCAGCACCAAGTCGGACGTGGTGGCAGCGGCGCGCCGCGCGCTGGGCGGCAAGGTGGCGCAGTTCGTGCCGGGCCATCCGATCGCGGGCCGCGAGACCAACGGGCCGGATGCGGCGATCGACCATCTGTACATCGGCAAGAAGGTGGTGCTGACGGCGCTGGACGACAACGCGGCGGCCGATATCGAACGCGTGGCGGCCGCATGGCGCGCCTGCGGCGCCATCATCCACCGTTTGACGCCGCAGGAGCACGACAAGGTGTTTGCGGCGGTCAGCCATCTGCCGCATTTGCTGGCCTATGCGCTGGTGGACGACATCGCCCGCAAGCCGCATGCGGACTTGCTGTTCCAGTATGCGGCCAGCGGCTTCCGCGATTTCACGCGGATTGCCGGCTCGTCGCCGGAGATGTGGCGCGACATCAGCCTGGCCAACCAGCCGGCGCTGTTGGCCGAGCTGGACGCGTACATGGCACAATTGACGCAGCTGCGCGCGCAACTGGCGGCCGGCGACGGCGCGGCGCTGGAAAGCGTCTACAGCAACGCCCAGCACGCCCGCCACCAATGGATCACCGCGATCGAAACGGCCGAAGCGCCGGCGTCGCAGGATAAAGCAGATTAAACCCGGGGTCAGGTCCCTCATTTCTACACGGCCTCGGCCGTAGCGGCTGTTACGGTAGGGCTCGTGTAGAAATGAGGGACCTGACCCCGAAGTTGAAGGAATAAAATGACTCACGAATATCTCGACCTGCAAACGGTCTCTCACGTGCAGGGCGTTGTGCGCCTGCCTGGCTCGAAATCGATTTCCAACCGCATCCTGCTGCTGGCGGCGCTGTCGCAGGGGCAGGTGGCGATTGTCGATCTGCTGGCGTCGGACGACACCGCCGTCATGCTGGCGGCGCTGCGCTCGCTCGGCGTGCAGTGGACCGAGGAGAAGACCGCCACCGGCACCGTCCACCACGTCACCGGCGTGGCCGGCGTGCTGCCGAATAGATCGGCCGATCTGTTCATGGGCAACGCCGGCACGGCGATCCGCCCGCTGACCGCCGCGTTGGCCGTCATCGGCGGCGATTACACGCTGCACGGCGTGCCGCGCATGCATGAACGCCCGATCGGCGATCTGGTCGACGCGCTCAACGCCGCCGGCACCAACGTCGGGTACACCGGCAATCCGGGCTTCCCGCCGCTGCACATCAAGCAGGGCAGGATCACCACCGAGCGCCTGTCGGTGCGCGGCGATGTGTCGAGCCAGTTCCTGACCGCGCTGCTGATGGTGGCGCCGCTGATGGCCAAGGAGCATGCGATCACCATCGACGTCGTCGGCGAACTGATCTCCAAGCCGTATATCGAGATCACGCTGAACCTGATCCGCCGCTTCGGCGTCAAGGTCGAGCAGAACGGCTGGGCCTCGTTCACCATCCAGCCGGGCCAGGTCTACCAGTCGCCGGGCACCATCCACGTCGAGGGCGACGCTTCGTCGGCGTCCTACTTCCTGGCGGCCGGCGCGATTGCCGGCGGTCCGGTGCGGGTCGAGGGCGTGGGCAAGGACAGCATTCAGGGCGACGTGCGCTTCGCCGCCGCGCTGGAACAGATGGGCGTGCAGATCACCATGGGCGACAACTGGATCGAGGCGCGCGCCAACGGCCCGCTGAAAGCCATCGACGCCGACTTCAACCACATTCCCGACGCCGCCATGACCATCGCCATCGCCGCGCTGTACGCCGACGGCACCAGCACGCTGCGCAACATCGCCAGCTGGCGCGTCAAGGAAACCGACCGCATCGCCGCCATGGCGACCGAGCTGCGCAAGCTGGGCGCCACGGTGGAGGAGGGCGCGGACTACATCCAGGTCACGCCGCCGGCCGCGCTCAGCCCTGCTACCATTGATACCTACGACGACCACCGCATGGCGATGTGCTTCTCGCTGGCCGCGCTGGACGGCGCGCTGCGCCAGGGCGCGGCGGTGCGCATCAATGATCCGAAGTGCGTGAACAAGACCTTCCCCGACTACTTCACCGCCTTTGCCAAAATAGCACGATAACCGATATGCCAACTTCCCAGATTCCAGTCATCACCATCGACGGCCCGACCGCTTCCGGCAAGGGCACGGTCGCGCATCGCGTCGCCGACAAGCTCGGTTTCCATTACCTGGACTCGGGCGCGCTGTACCGCCTGACTGCGCTGTCGGCGCTGCGCCGCGGCACCGACCTGGCCGACGAGCACGCGCTGGCCAAGCTGGCCGAGCACCTGCACTGCAGTTTCCAGGGCGGCGACATCATTTTGTCGCATGAAAACGTCAGCGACGCCATCCGGGCCGAAGAGGTCGGCAACACGGCTTCCAAGATCGCCACCTTCCCGGCGGTGCGCCACGCGCTGGTGGGGCTGCAGCTGGGCTTCCGCAAGGCGCCGGGGCTGGTGGCGGACGGCCGCGACATGGGCTCGGTGATCTTCCCGCACGCCCCGCTGAAGGTGTTTTTGACCGCCTCCGTGGCGGCGCGCGCGGGGCGCCGATATAAGCAATTGATAGACAAGGGTTTTTCTGCTAAGATGGAAGACCTACTGATGGATTTGCAGGCGCGGGACGACCGGGATACACACCGGACCATCGCGCCGCTGGTCCCCGCAGAGGGGGCGCATGTGCTCGATACCTCGGAAATGAATGCTGACGAAGCAGTCGACCAGGTCTTGAAATGGTACGCCAGTATCACCAAGTAGCATCTTTTATCAACCTAACCCAGTTGAAGACGCATACCGCGAGCCTTACTGGTAACCTGGAAGCAACAATGTCTAATATGGAAAGTTTTGCAGCCCTCTTCGAAGAATCCCTGTCGCGTCAAGACATGCGTTCGGGCGAAGTGATCTCGGCTGAAGTCGTTCGTCTGGATCACAACTTCGTGATCGTCAACGCCGGCCTGAAATCGGAAGCATTCATCCCTGTTGAAGAATTCAAAAATGACCAAGGCGAACTGGAAGTCAAAGTAGGCGACTTCGTTTCCGTGGCCATCGAATCGCTGGAAAATGGTTTCGGCGATACCATCCTGTCGCGCGACAAAGCCAAGCGTCTGGCTTCGTGGCTGGCACTGGAAAAAGCAATGGAATCGGGCGAGATCGTCGTCGGTACCGTGAACGGCAAAGTCAAGGGCGGTCTGACCGTTCTGACCAACGGCATCCGTGCCTTCCTGCCAGGTTCGCTGGTCGACACCCGTCCGGTCAAAGACACCACCCCGTTCGAAGGCAAAACCCTCGAATTCAAAGTCATCAAACTGGACCGCAAGCGTAACAACGTGGTTCTGTCGCGTCGCGCCGTCATCGAAGCTTCGATGGGCGAAGAGCGTCAGAAACTGATGGAAACGCTGAAAGAAGGCACCGTGGTGACCGGCGTTGTGAAAAACATCACCGACTACGGCGCGTTCGTGGACCTGGGCGGCATCGACGGCCTGCTGCACATCACCGACCTGGCATGGCGTCGTGTGCGTCACCCATCGGAAGTGCTGACCGTGGGTCAAGAGATCACCGCCAAAGTCCTGAAATACGATCAAGAGAAAAACCGTGTTTCGCTGGGCGTGAAACAACTGGGCGACGATCCTTGGACCGGTCTGTCCCGTCGTTACCCACAAGGCACCCGTCTGTTCGGTAAAGTCACCAACCTGACCGACTACGGCGCGTTCGTCGAAGTTGAGCAAGGCATCGAAGGCCTGGTGCACGTGTCGGAAATGGACTGGACCAACAAAAACGTCGCTCCAAACAAAGTTGTCCAACTGGGCGACGAAGTAGAAGTGATGGTTCTGGAAATCGACGAAGAGCGTCGTCGTATTTCGCTGGGCATGAAACAGTGCAAAGCCAACCCATGGGACGACTTCGGCGTGACCCATAAGAAAGGTGACAAAGTCAAAGGCGCGATCAAATCGATCACCGACTTCGGCGTGTTCATCGGTCTGGCTGGCAACATCGACGGCCTGGTGCACCTGTCCGACCTGTCGTGGACCGAGTCCGGCGAAGAAGCCGTGCGCAAGTTCAAGAAAGGCGACGAACTGGAAGCCATCGTTCTGGCGATCGACGTTGAGCGCGAGCGCGTGTCCCTGGGCGTCAAGCAACTGGAAGGTGACCCATTCAACAACTTCGCCGCCATGAACGACAAAGGTTCGCTGGTAACCGGCACCGTGAAATCGGTGGAGCCTAAAGGCGCCGTGATCCAACTGTCGGAAGAAGTTGAAGGCTACCTGCGCGCTTCGGAAATCTCGCGTGACCGCGTGGAAGATGCTGGCACCCACCTGAAAGTCGGCGATTCCGTCGAAGCTCTGGTGATCAACATCGACCGTAAAGCACGTTCGATCCAGCTGTCGATCAAAGCGAAAGACTCGGCTGACACCGCTGAAGCGATGAAAAACATCGCTTCGGACAGCAGCGCCGCTTCGGGCACCACCAGCCTGGGCGCACTGCTGAAAGCCAAGCTGGACAACAAAAACTAAGAACTAGTCGATGACTAAGTCCGAGCTCATCAACCGCCTGGCTGAGCGTTATTCTCAGCTGGTGGCCAAGGATGCGGAATATGCCGTCAAGACCATACTGGATGCGATGACCAACGCCTTGTCGACTGGTCAGCGCATCGAGATCCGCGGTTTTGGCAGCTTTGCCCTCAACAGCCGGCCGCCACGCATCGGACGTAATCCGAAGTCGGGCGACAAGGTGATGGTGCCCGAAAAACGGGTGCCTCACTTCAAGCCGGGCAAGCAATTGCGCGAGCGGGTTGACGCGATGGTTGGGCAACCGATCATCGAGGACTGAAGCATACGCTGGAAATAAAAAGCGGCATCCCTCGGGAGGCCGCTTTTTTTTTGCGGGCGCTAGTGCGATACTGGCGCTCTCGGAACTAACACCACAGGACACCGGCTGATGAAATTCATCTCCACCCTTATAGGCTTCGTTATATTCGTCTTGTTTTTCGGCTTCGCGCTGAAAAACTCGCAGGAAGTCGACCTGCATCTGTTCCTGCACTACGAGCTGCGCGGCCCGCTGGTGCTGATGCTGCTGGGCTTTTTCGTCGCTGGCGCCGTGCTGGGCGTGCTGGCGCTGACGCCCACCGTGTTCCGCCACCGCCGCGAAACGAACAAGCACAAGACCACCATCCACACGCTGCAAACCTCGGCGCAGCAGGCCACGCGCCAGCCGCAGCCCGACAGCGTCACCCCACAATAAAAAAATAGACACACATGGAATTAGAACTCTGGTGGTTACTGGGCATCCCTATCCTGTTCGGCCTGGGATGGCTCGCCGCGCGCGTCGACATCCGTCAACTGCTGTCCGAGTCGCGCACGCTGCCGCGCGGCTATTACAAGGGCCTGAATTTCCTGCTCAACGACCAGCAGGACAAGGCGGTCGACGCCTTCATTGAAATCCTCCAGCTGGACCCGGAATCGGCCGATATGCACTTCGCGCTCGGCAACCTGTTCCGCCGCCGCGGCGAGACCGAACGCGCCATCCGCGTGCACCAGAACCTGCTGGCGCGCCCGGATCTGCCGCAGGAGCAGAAGGAGCACGCGCAGTATGAACTGGGCATGGACTACCTGAAGGCCGGCCTGCTGGACCGCGCCGAGGAAACCTTCAACACCATGCTGCACGGCCAGTACGCGGTGCAGGCGCGCCGCGCGCTGCTGGAGATCTTCCAGCGCGAGAAGGAGTGGCCGCGCGCGATCGAGGCCGCCATCGGCCTGCAGGAAGCCGGCGCCGGCTCGCGCCAGAAGCAGATCGCGCAGTTCTACTGCGAACTGGCGCAGGACGCGCTGGTGCACCTGCATCCGCAACAGGCGCTGGAGCTGCTGGACAAGTCGCTGCTGGCCGACCGCGTCAACGTGCGCGCCACCATGCTGACCGGCGACGCCCAGCTGGCGCTGGGCGATGTCGAAGGCGCGCTGATGACCTGGCGCCGCGTCGAGCAGATCAGCGTGCCGCACGTGGCGCTGGTGGCGCAGCGGCTGATGGACGGCTACCGCAAGGTGGGCCGGCCGCAGGAGGGCGTCAACCTGCTGAAATCCTACCTGGAACAGGCCTCGTCGATCGATCTGATCGAAGTGGTCTACAAGGCGGTGCTGGAGCTGGACGGCATGGACGCGGCCAAGCAGCTGATCTCGAATGAGCTGCGCCGCACGCCGACCCTGCTGGGCCTCGACAAGCTGCTGGAAGCGCGCCTGATGGACGCCCCGCCGAACCTGGTGTCGGAGCTGTCGATGGTGAAGAACCTGGTGCACAGCTACACCCAGAAGCTGGCGCGCTACCAGTGCAGCCACTGCGGCTTCAAGGCGCGCCAGTTCTACTGGCAGTGCCCCGGCTGCAGCCGCTGGGAGACCTACCCGCCGCGCCGCACCGAAGAATTGAATGTCATGAATTAAAGGCTTACACACACCATGAAAATCACCATTATCGGCACCGGCTACGTTGGCCTGGTCACCGGCGCCTGCCTGGCGGAGCTGGGCAACGACGTGTTCTGCCTCGACGTCGACCAGAAGAAAATCGACCTGCTGAACAACGGCGGCATCCCGATCCACGAGCCGGGCCTGGAAGAAGTGGTCGCGCGCAACCGCGCCGCCGGCCGGATCCAGTTCTCGACCGACGTCGCCGCCTCGGTGGCGCACGGCGAGGTGCAGTTCATCGCGGTCGGCACGCCGCCCGACGAAGACGGCTCGGCCGACCTGCAATACGTGCTGGCCGCCGCCCGCAACATCGGCAAGCACATGACCGGCTTCAAGGTCATCGTCGACAAGTCCACGGTGCCGGTCGGCACCGGCGACCGCGTGAAAACGGCGCTGCGGGAAGAGCTGGCCGCGCGCGGCGTCGACGCCGGCTTCTCGGTGGTGTCGAATCCCGAATTCCTGAAAGAGGGCGCGGCGGTGGAAGACTTCATGCGCCCGGACCGCATCGTCATCGGCCATGACAGCAGCGCCGAAGGCCTGCAGGCGGCGGCGCTGATGAAGAAGCTGTACGCGCCGTTCAACCGCAACCACGAGCGCACCTTCTGGATGGACGTGCGCTCGGCCGAGTTCACCAAGTACGCCGCCAACGCCATGCTGGCCACCCGCATCTCGTTCATGAACGAACTGGCCAACCTGGCCGACCGCGTCGGCGTCGACATCGAGGCGGTGCGTCACGGCATCGGCTCCGATCCGCGCATCGGCCACAGCTTCCTGTACGCCGGCGCCGGCTACGGCGGCTCGTGCTTCCCGAAAGACGTGCAGGCGCTGGAACGCACGGCGCGCCAGTACCAGCAGGACCTGCTGATCCTGCGCGCGGTGGAGGCGGTCAACGACAAGCAGAAGCTGGTGCTGGGCCGCAAGGTGGTGCAGCGCTTCGGCGCGGACCTGGCGGGCAAGCACTTCGCCATCTGGGGCCTGGCCTTCAAGCCGAACACCGACGACATGCGCGAAGCGCCGGCCCGCGTGCTGGTGCGCCAGCTGCTGGACGCCGGCGCCACCGTGGCGGTGTACGATCCGGTCGCCATGACCGAGGCGCAGCGCGTGCTGGCGCTGGACCTGAGCGCCGAGGAACTGGCGCGCGTGCGCTTCGCCGCCAGCGCCATGGACACGCTGGACGGCGCCGAGGCGCTGGTCATCGTCACCGAATGGAAGGCGTTCCGCGCGCCGGACTTCGACCGGATCAAGGCGGCGCTGAAGCAGGCCGTGATCTTCGACGGCCGCAACCTGTTCGAACCGGAGGTGATGGCGCAGGCCGGCTTTGAGTACCACGGCATCGGCCGTTCCATCCTGACCCGCAGCTGACGAGGCGACCGTGACGACGAATCTGGACAAAGTACGCATCCTGGTGGTCGGCGACGTGATGCTGGACCGTTACTGGTTCGGCGATGTCAGCCGCATTTCGCCGGAAGCGCCGGTGCCGGTGGTGCGCATCGAGCGGCGCGAGGCGCGCCTGGGCGGCGCCGCCAACGTGGCGCGCAACGCCGCCGCGCTGGGCGCGCAGGCCGGCCTGCTGGGCATCGTCGGCAACGACGAGGCGGGCGACGAGGTGCAGCGGCTGCTGGAAGGCGACGGCATCCGCAGCTACCTGAAGCGCGACGAGGCCATCTCCACCATCATCAAGCTGCGCGTGATCGGCCGCCAGCAGCAGATGGTGCGCATCGATTTCGAGGAAGCGCCGACCGACACCGTGTTGCGCGACAAGCTGCTGCAGTTCAAGGCGCTGCTGGCCGACTACGACGTCATCGTGCTGTCGGACTACGCCAAGGGCAGCCTGGTGGCGGTGGCCGACATGGTCGCGGCGGCGCGCGCGGCCGGCAAGGTGGTGATGGTCGATCCGAAAGGCGACGACTTCACGCGCTACAGCGGCGCCACCATGCTGACGCCGAACAAGTCGGAGTTCAAGCACATCGTCGGTTCGTGGAGCAGCGAGGAGCAGCTGACCGCCAAGGCGCAGGCGCTGCGCACTCAGCTCCGGCTCGACGCGCTGCTGCTGACCCGCTCGGAAGAGGGCATGACCCTGTACACCGACGGCGCCCAGTTCCACATGCCGGCGCAGGCGCGCGAGGTGTTCGACGTCTCCGGCGCCGGCGATACCGTGATCGCCACCATGGCCTGCATGCTGGGCGCAGGCGCCGGCTGGCAGGAGGCGGTGGAAACCGCCAACCGCGCCGGCGGCATCGTGGTCGGCAAGCTGGGCACGGCCACCGTCACGCGCGAGGAATTGTTCCCGTCCTGAGCGCGCTTTTGAGCTTGCAAGGCCCCGCACCGGTGCGAACCGTGCGGGGCTTTTTTATGTTTAACGTGATAATTATTTAATAATGACATGGCGCGGACCATATGCGGTAGCGGCTACACCTGCGAGAAATAAGCGGCTTGATCTGGCTCAGGCGGACGGGTCAACGTGGACATGCAGGGGCCGTTATGGAGGACGCAAGGTGCGATGGTCGCCCTTGCCGACAACCAAGGAGACATCATGATCAAGAAACTATTGCTGGTAGTGGCCGCGCTGGTGGCCAGCATGACGCTGGCCTGGGCGCAGGTGGACGTCAACAAGGCCGACGAGGCCGCGCTGGACAGCGTGCGCGGTCTGGGACCGGCCAAGACCAAGGCCATCCTGGAAGAACGCAAGAAGGGCGAGTTCAAGGACTGGTCCGATCTTGAAACGCGCGTCAAGGGCATCGGTCCCAAGAACGCCACCCGCCTCTCCGAAGCCGGCTTGCAGGTGAACGGCAAGTCCAAGGACGGCGCCCCCGCCAAGGCCGCCAAATAAGCGGTGGCCTTCCTATAACAGCCTTGCTTCGCGGGGCTGTTTATTTACCTGGTCACCATTGAGGGGTACATGAAATTATTGTTTTTCTCCATTGCCATCAGCGGCGCGCCGGTCCACGCCACGCCGGTGGCTGAGCTGTCACTGACGCCCGCGCGCGCCTGCCTGGCGCCTCCCGGCAACCCGGGCAAGCTGCTCAATCAGGTTTATCCGAACGCAAGCACGGCCGGCAATGCGCCATTCAGTCATCAGCTGGACATCAATGGCGACGGCTGGTGCGACTGGGTCAGTACGGCGGCGCAACCGCCGCATCGCGATGGCGTTGCGCTGGAACAGCCGCGGCTGAAGGATTTTATCTTCTTGGGGAGCAAGAGCGGCTGGCGCCGTTTCGGCAATCAGCAAGCCATCCGCTCCTTCTACGACCAGCAGCATTTTGACCAGCCTCCGCCGTATGATGGGGAATTTGAGGTGAGCGCGTTCGTCAGCCCGCTGTTGATTTATGCCAAGGATGAGCCACGGCCGTATGTGGCGACCATTTCCATCTCCCAGGATGTGCTTGACGCCACAGCCGAGGACGTGGTGGTCTACCGCTGGCACGACGGCTTCGATACGCTGCTCCAGGTCGGCAAGCCGGAGCGCAGCAAGGTCGTGCAGTTCCTGCAAGTGCAGTATTGCGGGAAAAAGCTGAGCTTGCCGGTGCAATCGGTGGCGCAGGCCGTGTGTGCCCGATGACGGACTTCAGGTCGATTTGGAACAATGGCCGCTGGCTGGACGGGACGATTTCCTGGTTCCAGAGCTGGTTTTAAATGATGAGAGGAGACGGTAATTGCAACAAGCTGATTTCGCGACCCGATTGTGCGCGACATTAACGGCGTCGGCGGCGGCGCTGTTCGACGCCTGGCTGGCGCTGATGGAGCAGGAAATCGCCGAAGGGTGGTCCGCCTTTTATGCGCGCGAACTGTGGTTGCGGGATCAGCTGCCGCCGCCGCTGATCAACGAGGCGGGGCGGGCTTATATGATCGAGGAATTACAACGGCGCCTGCAATTGCGCTTTGGTGAGGCGTGGTTGCCGGATGCGCCGGCGGTGCCGCCGGCCGGGACGCAGGCCTACCGAAACTATCTGGAGACCGGACAGTTATCGGTGTTTCAGCGATCGTCGGCGGCGCCATGGGATTTGACAGCCGATGCGGTCGCCACCCGGCTGCTTGACACCGAGCAGCGGCATGCTGCCTTCGAGATTGCGCGCAATGAACTGAACTGGTATGTGGCGGCGTGCGAGCAATGTACATTGACGCCGCCATTGCTGCTGTGGCCGAAAGAGGCGCTGCCGGCGGTGCGCGACCAGAGCGTGCCGCTGGCCTACGACAACAGCTATTGGTGGGCATTGTGCCAACCCGAGCATCGCATCGTGCTGGACGGCGACCATAACGGCATGTTGACGCCGGCGGTGAATCTGGCGCTGATGGCCGAGCTGGCGCCCGACTTTCCCTACAGCGCAGCGCTGAGCAGCGCCAAACGTCTGGTGTTTGTGCAGCAGGGCGATAGCCCGCAGGCCTGGGCGGTACTGATCGACAAGACCGATGGCGCGGCGATGTTCAGATATCCGCCGCAATTGATCCTGATCGACCGGGCCGCCGGCAAAAAGCTCAAGGATGCGCAGGTGCTGTTTCACAGCGTCATCGGCAAGCGCTTCTTCACGCAGGCACTGATGGGGCAACGGGCCATGGAACTGGAGTTGCGTTTCCATCTGCCGCGCATGCGGCGCCTGGTTGCGATCTACCAGCCTTACGTGGAATCCATCGACTGAACTAACACCGGAAAACTGAACCTATGATCCTGATTTCCCGCGGCCAGCAAAATAGGCTTGCCGGTGCTGTCGGTGGCGGAAGCCGTGTGCGCACGATGAAATGCGCTGGCAAGCATCCGCCGTGCGACCGCATCAGATGACGCGGCATGCCCTGGCATGAGATGATGCGGTCTATGAAAATCTCCCGCATCCTTCACGCCGGCTACGTCTTTGAAAGTGGCGCCACGCAGATCCTGTTCGACCCGGTCTTCGAAAATCCGTTCAGCCGGAACTGCCACGCCTTCCCGGATGCGCGCTTCGATCCGGTGCAGATCCGCGCGCTGCGGCCGGACGCCGTGTTCATCTCGCACTTCCACGACGACCACTGCTCGATGGAGAGCCTGGACCTGCTGGACCGCACCACGCCGGTTTATCTGTATTGCCTGTTCGACGAACTGTTCGCCATGTTGCGCGCGCTGGGCTTTGCCAACGTGCAGGCGCTGGCGGTGGATGCGCCGGTGACGGTCGGCGCCTTCGAGGTGATTCCGCGCCGCGCGCTGGAGGCGGACGTCGATTCCATGTTTCAGATCCGCGCCGAAGGCCTGAATGTGCTGAACGTAGTCGATGCATGGATGGACCCGGAGACGCTGGAGCAGCTCAAGCCTTACGCGCCGTGGGACATGGTGCTGTGGCCATTTCAGACCATGCGCGAGGTGGATGTGATCGCGCCGTCGCGCGCCGAGCGCGGGCCGGTGGCGCTGCCGGAGGAATGGCCGGAGCAGCTGCAGGCGCTGGCGCCGCGCTACGTGGTGCCGAGTTCCTGCCAGTTCCGGCAGGAGCCGTGGTCGTGGTACAACCACGCCATGTTTCCGATCACCTATCGCCAGTTTGCGCAGGCGATCGGCGCGTGGCTGCCGTCGGCGCAGGTGGTGCGTCTGAATCCGTCGGTGTCGGTGCTGCTGACGGCCGACGCGCTGACGCCGGCCGCGCCGCTGCCGTGGGTGCTGCCGGCCGGCCCGCAGGATGTTGACTACGAATACGACGCCGACATCGTGCCGCCGCCCACTGCCGACATCGCGCGCCACTTCGCGCCGCTGACGGCGGAGCAGGCGGCGCTGGCTTTGGACTTCTGCCGCGGCGGCCTGCTGGAACGCTATGAAGACATGGAGCTGCCGGAAGACAGCTACTTCGCCACGCCGTGCGTGTGGCAGCTGTCGGTGTACGACCACGCTGGCGCTGTGCGGCAGTTCCGCTACCGCATCCACGGCGACAGCATCGCGCTGAGCGACGACGAGGAAGCGCCCACCTGGACCACCGAGATTCCGCTGGCGAAGCTGTATGCCGGGCTGGCGCTGGGCGAGTCGCTGACCTCCATGTACATGCGCATCGACGGCGCGCCGGCCGATGCCGACATCGTCGACGATCCGCTTATCCGCTGCCTGTTCAACGACGCCTTCGGCGCTTATCAGGCCGCGCAGCTGCGGCGCCTGGGAGTCACGGTATGAAAAGCATCCTCGGTGCGCTGCTTGTAGTGTTGAGCGCCGGCGCGCAGGCGCAATCGGTCGCCTTCACCTTTGACGACGGCCCGCGCGTGGCGCAGACGCCGCTGCTGTCGCCGCAGCAGCGCAACCAGGCCTTGCTCGATGCGCTGGCGGCGCAGCAGGTGTCGGCGGCGTTGTTCGTCACCTGCGACAACGGCGCGAACCAGCCGGCCGGCTATGCGCTGGCGCAGGCGTGGGGCCGCGCCGGGCATGCGGTCGGCAACCATACGATGACGCACCTGGACCTGAACAGCGCCAAGGTCACGCTGGCGCAGTACCAGCAGGAGATCACCGACTGCGACAAGATCACGTCGACGCTGCCGGGCTACCAGAAGTGGTTCCGCTTCACCTTCCTGCGCGAAGGGAACACGCCGGAGAAGCGCGACGGCATGCGCGCCTTCCTCAAGCAGACCGGCTACCGCAACGCCTACGTCAGCCTGGACACCAGCGACTGGCGGCTGGACGAGAAACTGGTGCAGGTGCTGGAGAAGAATCCGCAGGCCGACCTGGCGCCGATCCGGCAGGTGTATCTGTCGCACATCCGCCAGCGCGCGCTGGCCTATCGCGATTTGTCGCGGCATCTGGAGGGGCGCGACATTCCGCAGGTGATCCTGATGCACCATAATCTGATCAACGCGCTGTGGCTGAAGGACGCGATCCAGCAGTTCAAGGACATGGGCTGGACCATCACCACGCCGGCGCTGGCGTTTGCCGATCCGGTGTACCAGCAGCCGCCGGAGAAATCGGTGGCGGGGCAGAGCCTGCTGCTGTCGATTGCCCGCAGCCAGGGACTGGGCAAGTTTCCCGGCTGGGAGCGGCTCGTCGACGACGGCGATGTCGACATCGAGGCGCTGAAGCAGCAGGGGCTGTAGCGCTACTCCACATCTTCCAGCTGGTCCCAGGCGCGGCGGTATTTGGGCAGGCGGCGTTCCAGCGTGTTTTGCGCCTGATCGTTGGCGTGCGCCACCAGCGTCAGCGCGGTGCTGAGGGCGTCGCTCATGGCCTTGGCGGCGATGGTCATGGCTTCGGCTGCGGTAGGCGGGACTTTCACGCTCTGCTTCATTAGCTGCGCGCGCAGCATGGCGGCGTTGGCCCACTGCTTGTGGCCGGGCAATAGTACCCAGATTTCATGCCAGGCATTGCGGCCGTCGCCCGCCACCTTGACCGCCATCTGGTTGGGCGAGACGGACTTGCCGTTATAAACAAGGTTGTCGCCAGCGATGGCGGCGGTGTACCAGCGTTCGTTGAAGCGCATCCGCAGGCGTGTGCCCTCCGGCAGGAACAGCTGTTTCCATTGATAGCCACGCGACGGGATGGCGTCCGCGCGGCCCTTGGCGATCCAGAACTGCACGGCTTTGATCAGCGCTTCGCTGGCCGATAGTGTGCTGCCGCTCTCGCGCAGATAACTGCGGAGCTCGTCATAAACTATTGCCGGGAGTATAGGTGGGGGTGGTAGGTTGCGGGTCCCTGCGGCATTCATGCTGGTTCTCCTTTCTGGTTTGTTCTATTGTTTTCTGTTTCTGTCTGTTAGACCGTCCGCAGGGCGGGGAGTTCAAAATATATAAAAGCAGACAAAAGCAGAACACCGAAATAGAGACGTCTCCAGAAGGAGGCGGAATATCTACCCCCTGTGCATATCCTCGGCTTGTTTTTGGGCAAGTTGGCGCGGCTGCGGGCGGGTGGCATACTTACTCCATGAATTATTTTGATCTTGTGTTGCGGATGGTCGTTGCCACCGACTCGGAGGACGTGTTGCGCGAGTACGCGGCGTGTTCGTCCGGCTATGTGCGCGAGGCGGTGCTGAGACGATGCGCCGAACTGGCGTTGCCGGCGCTGCTGCCGGAAGTCGCCGCGCGCCTCGACGACTGGGTGCCGGAGGTGCGGCAGGCAGCGCGCGATACCTTGCTGAGGCTGTTGCCATTGGTGCCGGTGGACGAGCTGCTGGCGCTGGCGCCGCAGGTCCTGCGCCAGGGCCGGGGCGACTATGCCAGCTGGCTGGCGGAATTCGAGCAGCTGCTGATTCGCAGGATGTCGGTCGACGAACTGTGCGCAGCGGCGCGCGAGGCCGAGATCAAGGTGGCGCGCGCGATCGTGTCGGTGCTCGACACGCACCGCCTGCTGGCGCCAGCCGCCCTGATTGCGCTGATCCTGGCGCGCCACGACGACATCGTGCTGGCACGGCGCGCCGTTGAACTGTGCGCGAAACTGGCGCCGGCGGAGCAGGGCATGGCCTATCGCGCCGCAGCGCGCTCGCACTTTGGCGCGGTCAGAACGCTGGCCCTGAAAGCCTTGCTGGCGATGCCGGACCAGGCGCGCACAGAACTGGCCACGGCGGCGCTGGAAGATGTGCAGTCATCGGCGCGCCAGACCGCCGTCGGCTACCTGCAGGCAAACGGCGTCGATGTGGGCGGCTACTACCGCGAGGTGCTGGCGCAGGGGCCGCATGCGGTGCTGCGCACGCGCATCTGCCTGACCATGTTGGCGTCCCTGTGCGACAGGGCCGACCTGCCGCTGATCCAGTCTTTCCGCAGCAGCGAATATCCGGTGCTGCGCGCGACGGCGCTGGCGCTGTGGTTCAAGCTGGCCGAACAGGACAAGGACCAGATTGCGCTGGCCGCCATGGACGACGCCTCGCCGCGCGTGCGCAAGTTCGCCGTGCAGCTGGTGCACCGGCATGGCGCTTACGTGCCGTTCGCCGTCATCCTGCAACGCCTGTCAGCCAGCGATGATGTGCTGTTCGTGCTGCGGCTGGCCGAGGGCAATAAATGGCACTGGCTGGAAGGCGTCGCGCGCGTGGTGTTGCAACGCGGTGTCGAGGAGGCGCGCCGGCTGGAACTGCCCGCGGCGCTGCTCACATGGACGAAGGCCACGGACTGGCATGTGAATCCGGCGCCGGAACAGCACGCGTTCCTGGCGTCGGCGCCGGTGATGAACGTCTTCAGCCAACTGCTGCCGGCGCAGCGCCTGGCTTTCCTGCGCCAGCAGTTACACCTTGACTAGCTTGTCCGCCGGCAGGTTGGCCAGGAACTGGTGGATCTGCGACACCACCGCCGCTCCTTCGCCCACCGCCGCCGCCACGCGCTTGGTGGAGGTGGCGCGCACGTCGCCGATGGCAAACACGCCCGGCACGCTGGTCTCCAGCGCCGCCCGCGACGGCAGATCGCGCGGATAGACGCCGTTGGCAAAGTTGGCCTTGCACTGCGACTTGGTGACATCGAAGCCGGTGCGGATAAAGCCATTGGCGTCGACATCGACGCCGCAGTCGGCCAGCCAGCCGGTGTTCGGATCGGCGCCGATGAACAGGAATACGCGGCAGACGTCGTAATCGCATTCCTCGTCGGTCTTGGCGTTGCGCACGCGCACCTGCTTGAGGCCGTCCTCGTCGCCTTCCAGCGCGATGATTTCGGTGCAGGTATGCAGTTCGATATTCGGCGTGGCCTGGATGCGCTCGATCAGGTAGCTGGACATGGTGGACGACAGGCTCTCCTTGCGGATCAGCATGTGCACCTTGGACGCGTAGCCCGACAGGAACACCGCCGCCTGGCCGGCCGAGTTGCCGCCGCCAACCAGGATGATCTCTTCCGTCTTGCACAGCTTGGCCTCGACCGGCGAGGCCCAGTAGTACACGCCCTTGCCCTCGAACTGCTTCAGGTTGGCCAGCGACGGCCGGCGGTAGCGCGCGCCGCAGGACAGCACCACGGTCTTGGCCTTGAGCATTTGCAGGCTGCCGCACATTTCCACCTGCAGCGGATAGGTGTCGCACACCAGGCGGCCGGCCGGCGCCGGTATCGCCACCTCGACGCCGAACTTCATCGCCTGCACGTAGGCGCGGCCGGCCAGCGCGCGGCCCGAGACGCCGGTCGGGAAGCCCAGGTAGTTTTCGATGCGTGCGCTGGCGCCGGCCTGGCCGCCGTAGGCGCGCGTTTCCAGCGCCAGCACCGACAAGCCTTCCGAGGCCGCATACACCGCCGTCGCCAGCCCGGCCGGACCGGCGCCCACCACGATCACGTCCCACACCTTGTCGGTGTCGAGCGGCGGCAGCATGCCCAGGCAGCGGCCGATCTCGACCACGCTCGGATTCTTCTTGACGGCGCCGTCCGGGCACACCACCAGCGGCAGCTCATCGGCCACCGGCTGATAGTGCTGCATCAGGTCGGCGGCCTGCTGGTTATGTTCCGGATCGAGCACCAGGTGCGGATAGCCGTTAGCCTGCAGGAAAGTTTGCAGCGTGTGGATGCGGCCGTGGCCGCGCGGGCCGACGATCACCGGGCCGCCCGAGGCGTGCTCGATCAAGCCGACGCGGCGCAGGATCAGCGCGCGCACGATGCGTTCGCCCAGCTCGGCGTGCGCCACCAGCAGCTGGCGCAGCGAATCGGACGGCACCACCAGCACCTCGACATCGCCGACGGCGTGGCCATTGCCCAGCGCCGGGCGGCCCGACAGCTGCGCCACCTCGCCGCTGAACTGGCCGCGCTGGTGGGTGGTCACGTAGGAGGTGTTGCCGAGGCCGTCATAGCGGTTGACTTCGATGCCGCCCTGGAGCACCAGCATCAGGCCGAAGCTGGTCTTGCCGGCCTCGAAGATCATTTCGCCGTTCTTGAAGCACACCACATGGCCGAAGCGGTGCATGTGGCGGATGTCGGCCGCGCTCAGGGTCGGGAACATCTGGTGGCGACGCTGCTCCAGGTTGAAGACGTCGCTGGACGGCGTCGGTTCGTCCGGGGTTTCTTCCGGCAGCAGTTCGGAGGAGGGGGTAGCCATGGCGGTTTCGGGGTAATGAAGCTGGTTGCACGAATGTTGCCAGTCTAGCGCAAGCCGGGCCGCCCGTCCAAAGTCTTAGGGGGTAGCGGGCCGCTTTGCGGCAACTCGGCTAAAATGGTTGTTTTGGCGACCTCAAACAAGAAGACGATGGCTTACAAGACCCTGCAAGATACGATCGGCAACACGCCGCTGGTGCAGCTGACGCGCCTGCCTGGCGCCGATGCCGCCGCCCGCAACAACATCATCCTCGGCAAGCTGGAAGGCAACAATCCGGCCGGCTCGGTCAAGGACCGCGCCGCGCTGTCGATGCTGCTGCGCGCCGAGGAGCGCGGCGACATCAAGCCGGGCGACACGCTGATCGAGGCCACCAGCGGCAACACCGGCATCGCGCTGGCGATGGCAGCCACCATCCGCGGCTACAAGATGCTGCTGCTGATGCCGGAAAACCTGTCGGTCGAGCGGCGCCAGAGCATGGCCGCCTACGGCGCCCAGATCCTGCTGACGCCGAAAACCGGCGGCATGGAGTACGCGCGCGACATGGCCGAGCAGTTGCAAAAGGACGGCAAGGGCATCATCCTCGACCAGTTCGCCAACCAGGACAACGCCCGCGCCCACTACGAGGGCACCGGGCCGGAGATCTGGCGCGACACCGAGGGCCGCGTGACCCACTTCGTCAGCGCCATGGGCACCACCGGCACCATCATGGGCACCTCGCGCTATTTAAAAGAACAGAATCCGGCGATCCAGATCATCGGCGCCGAGCCGGAGGAAGGCTCGTCGATTCCCGGCATCCGCAAGTGGCCGGAGGCGTATTTGCCGAAGATCTACGACCGTTCGCGCGTCGACCGCGTGGAATCGGTGTCGCAGGCGGCGGCCGAAAGGATGGCGCGCCGCATGGCGGCCGAGGAAGGCATCTTCTGCGGCATTTCGGCGGCCGGCGCCTGCGAGATCGCGCTGCGCATTTCGCAGACGGTGGAAAACGCCACCATCGTATTCATCGTCTGCGACCGCGGCGACCGTTACCTGTCGACCGGCGTGTTCCCGGCGTAAACCCCAACCGGGGTCAGTGCCGACATTCGGACATTTCGCGAGCGAAATGTCCGAATGTCGGCACTGACCCCGGTTTAAAACAACAACGCCCTCATCCCCTGGTCAAAGGGAGGAGGGCGCTGCGTCAGGGCGGTACAACAGGGGCTGGATCAGCCCTGGTTGCTGCCGCCGCCTGGGGTTTCGCCTTCTTTAGGCTTGAACTGCTTGTCGCTGATGCGGAACTTGTTGCGGCGGTCGCCCATCAAGTAACGCAGGTCGCGGATGCTCAGGTCGCTCACTTCGTGCATGCGGATCAGCAGCGAGGCGCCCACCGGCAGGCGGTGGTGACGGATTTTGCTGATCACCGGCGGCGCCACTTCCAGCGCGCGCGACAGGGCTGCGTCGTTTTTCAGGCGCAGGTTCTCGATCAGGGTATCGAGCAGGCGGTTGGGATTGTACTGCAGCAGATCATCGCCATCCGCATCGTTGTTCATGTCTATGCCGACTTGGTTTGTCATGTCGTCTTTTCCTTCTGTAAAGTTGTCCTGCAAAGTACAACACTCGGAGCTTTGCTGCGCCAATGTCCAATCCTTAACAGGAGAAGTCACACACGGACACGGATTCCAGGATAACAAGTTTCATAATATATACACAATTGTACAACACTCCGCAATCTAATACTCAGCAGCAATACAAAAAAGCTCTTCCCGCAGGGTATTGTTGTCGGTCTGCAACATTGTGTGAGAATTATACACCGACTTTTGTGCTAACCTCATTCGTGCGCACTTTGTGTAACGATTAAAGTTAGTTGTATAACAATTGCGTTGTAAAGCAGCCTATTTAATTGAGCTGCTGCCGCAAGTGTGTACAAAATATTTCCAAGTGTCAACAAAACAATACCGTGTCGGACCGCACGGTACAAGCCGATTTACGCTTGCTTACATCCCTGAAGCGGATATTGACGCCGGATTCGGCGCCCTGGCCAGGCGCACGGCCCGTCCCAGTTCCACCACCGACATCGCATAGAAGTAGCTGCGGTTGTATTGCGTGATGGCAAAGAAGTTGTTGTTGGCCAGCCAGTACTCGGTCGGCTCGGCGCCGTTCTGCAAATCCACCAGGCCGTACAACTGATCCGGCGCCGGCACGGCGCTGGTGACGCCGGCCGTGGCCAGTTCGGCGCTGCGGTACTTGGCCGCCAGTCCCTGGTTCAGCATGCCCTCCCAGGCGCGGTTGGGCGACACCGCCGCCGCGTACACCACCGGCCCGCCGACGTCGCGCTGCCAGCCGTGACCGGCCAGGAAGGCCGCCACGCTGCCGATGGCGTCGCTGGCGGAATTCTGCAGGTCGATCTTGCCGCTGCCGTCGAAGTCCACCGCATATTTCATCAGGCTGCTCGGCATGAACTGCGGCATGCCGATGGCGCCGGCAAACGAGCCTTTCAGCGACAGCGGGTCGACGCCGTCCTGGCGCGCGAACAGCAAGGTCGCCTCCAGCTCGCCGCGGAAGAACTCCATGCGCTCGCGCCGCTGCGGCGCCTCCGGATAGGAAAACGCCAGCGTGGTGATGGCGTCCAGCACGCGGAAGCGGCCGGTGTTGCGGCCGTACACGGTCTCGATGCCGATGATGCCGACCAGCACTTCGGCCGGCACGCCGTACAGCGACTCGGCGCGCGCCAGCGCTTCGGCGTTATCGTTCCAGAACTTGACGCCGGCGTCGATGCGCACCGGATCGATCATCAGCTTGCTGTAGGCCTGCCAGTTCTTCGGCTTGCCGGGCGGCGCCGGCTTGACCAGCTGCACGGCGGCGTCGACATAACGCACCTGGTTGATCAGCGCGCCCAGCTCGGCGCGGTCGAAGCCGTCGCGCGCGGCCAGGTCGTCCAGAAAGGCGCGCACCTCTTTCCAGTCGCCGAAGTTGACGAACTCGCCGACATAGTCGACGGCCGGCGCGGCTTTCTTCTTGGGCGGCGCGGCCTTTTTCTTTTTCTGCATGCTTGGCGGCAGCTTGTAGCCGTACGGGTCGACCGGCGCGGCGTGGCTGACGGTGGCTGCGCTGAGCAGCAGGGCGGTGATCAAAGTCTTCATCGGCATAAGGATAACAAGGTTTTCAGCGTCGCCAGCGACGCCTTGCGTGATTCGGTCCCGCCGGCGCCGTACATCAGCTGGCCGTACAGGTGCAAAAACTGGTCCATGGCAGCGTGTTTTTCCGCGCTGGCCGGCATCGTCCGCAGCCGCGCCGCGTAGTCGCGCGGCCCCTCGGCCGCCCCGCGCGCGTAGCCGTGACGGGCCTGCTGCCGGCCAAACGCCGCGTACAGCGCCGCCAGCGCATCGGCCGGCTGGCGCCGGCGCTGCCAGCGTAATAGCCACAGCAGCCCGGCGACCAGCGCCGCACCGAGTGCCGTGCGCCAGGTGCCGACCGCCGCGCCTAGTTCTTCAAGGAAACTTCGCTGCCTCTCAGGATTGTAATCGAGTACCCATTGATTCCAAGAATTATTCAACGCGGCATAGGCAAATCTGAGTTGCGCCAGCCACGAATCCGCATCGTTCTGCAGGTCGAGCAGCGGCGCCAGGCCGAAGGCGGCGGGGCGCGGCAGCGCGCGCGCCAGGTTGCGCTCGACGCGCTCGGGGGCGACCGCGGCGGTGGGATCGACGCGCCGCCAGCCGCCGGCCGCGGTCCAGATCTCGGCCCAGGCGTGGGCGTCGGACTGGCGCACGGTCAGATAGCCGTCGACCGGATTGCGCTCGCCGCCCTGGTAGCCGGTGACCACCCGCGCCGGCACGCCCATGGCGCGCATCAGCACCACGTAGGCGCCGGCGTAGTGTTCGCAGAAGCCGGCCTTGCTGCCGAACAGGAAATCGTCGACCGCGTTGGCGCCGGTCAGCGGCGGCTCCAGCGTGTAGCGGTAGCCGTCGCGGCGGAAGCGTTGCAACACGGCGTTGCTCAGTTGCTGCGGCGCGTCGGCGCCGGCGGCGGCTGCGCGCAGCTGCTGCGCCAGCGCCAGCGTGCGCGGATTGAAGCCGGCCGGCAGCTCCAGCCAGTGCGTCATGCGCTGCGGCCGCTCGCCGGCCTGCAGCGTGAAATCCAGGTAGGCGCTGGCCTCGAAGCGCACCCGGCGCGTGATGGGATCGGCGGTGAACTGCTCCATCTCGTCGGAATCGCGCAGCCGGTGGCCGGGCACTTGCAGCGTGGGGCCGGCCAGCTCCAGCAGCGCCAGCCAGCGCGTATTGCTGGCCTCCACCGTGGTTTCGTAGCGCAGCGGCGCCCCGCGCGCGCTGACCGCCACGTCGAGCCGCTGCAGGCCGCGCTTGCGCGGCACGCGGGTCCAGGTGCGGCCGTCGTAGTCGCCCAGCACGATGCTGCGCCAGTACAGCTGCGATTGCGCCGGCACGGCGCCGAAGAAGCGCACGCGGAACGCCACTTCGTCGGACTGCGCCAGCGACGACAGCGTGCCGGGCGCCATGCTGTCGGACAGACCGGTCCTGGCGCCGGCGGCGTCGCCCGGCAGGCCCCACAGCGGGCCCTGGATGCGCGGGAAGCCGACAAACAGCAGCAGCGCCAGCGGCGTGGCCAGCGCCGCCAGCCTGGCCGTGGCGCGCAGGCGGCGCGCCAGCGGCGGCACGGCGCCGGTGTACTGGAACGACTGCTGGGCCGTCAGCAGCAGCACCAGCGTCAGCGCCACCCACAGCGCGGCCGGGATCGACTGCGAATAGAAAAAGCTGGTCAGCAGCACGAAGAAGCCGAGGAAGGTGACCACGAACAGGTCGCGCTTGGCGTGCATCTCCAGCAGCTTGAAGGCCAGCAGCAGCACCAGCATGGCGACGCCGGCGTCGCGGCCCAGCAGCGTGTGGTAGCTGCGGTAGACGCCGGCCATGGCGGCCAGCGCGATCGGCAGCAGCAGCCACACCGGCGGCAGGCGCTTGCCCAGCCAGGTGAGGGCGGCGCGCCACAGCAGCGTGGCGCAGGCCAGCGCGCCGATCCACGGCGGCAGATGGCCGAAATGCGGCGCCAGCACCATCAGCGCGGCGGCCAGCAACAGCAGCGTGTCGGCCTTGTCGCGCGTCAGCCCTTGCGCCAGCGGCGTGGCGCTCATGGCTGCTCCGGCTGGCCGAACAGGGCCAGTGCGCGCAGGCAGGCGGCGCGGTGGGCGTCGCCGAGGGCCGGGCCGTAGTCGTGCTGCGCCAGGCGGAAGCGGTAGGGCAGCGCGCGCTGCTCGGCCTCCAGCACCCAGCGCGCCAGGCGCGCCAGCTTGCGCTCCAGGTCCAGCTGCAAGGGCAGCGCGGCGAAATCCAGCGTCAGCTCGGCCACCGCACCGCCCTCGAAATGCTTGGTCACCAGCTGCCCGCCCAGCGCCGGATCGAGTCGCGCGATCTGCCGCCAAGCCAGATGCCGCAGCGGATCGCCGGCCTGATAACTGCGGATGCCGGCGAAATTATCCAGCCCCACCGTGCCATGCCCATCCTCGCTGGCCGCGCCGGCGGCGGGCAGCGGCGGCGCCGGCAGCTCCGGCGCCGGATACACCAGCACCCGCGCATCCGGCTGCCAGTAACTCCAGGCGCGGAACAGCCCGAGCGGAAAGCGCGTCACCAGCCGCACGCGCGGCGCCGCCAGCC
>NZ_WKJL01000023.1 GCF_009674565.1 Duganella aquatilis | reverse complement strand
TAGTAATGCCACGTCAATCACTCCGATCCCCTACTCATTCAGATAAGTAGGATTGTGTGCTAAACGTGGGTCAATTTTCGATGCAAATTATGCGGCTAAGTGGGTCAGTTTTCGGTGCAAATCAACATTCTTGTGTCCGAAGTGATGAAGTGCCGGCCGCCAAGAACGATTGAGGCATCTGCGAAATCCAAGCCGCGTGAGGCTAGCGTCTGGTCACGTTTGACGGGATCGTATGTGATCCACATGATCGAATTTTAGGTTGGTTAACGGCCAACTGCAATGTTAGCCCTGTATCGAGGTGAGAGATATTGATGCAAATCAGGGTGACTCTTATGCAGATTTTTTAGTTCATGACACCAATGTTTAGTAAAAATCACTAAATTCAGCCGGAAATTGAAAGTTTGTTGAGTGCGCATGAAGCTTCTTGTTATAACGTCATTAGTTATATGCAAGGAGTTCCTGGATGACGAAGACGGGGTGTGCTGTGTTGTTGGGCGCCGGGCTGGGTGCTGTCATGTCTGCCACGGCAGGTATGTCGGCGCCGCTGTCCTATCCGTGCCTGCGCGCCTCCGCTCCGATCCACATCGACGGCAAGCTCGATGATGCGGCATGGCGCAACGCGCCGTGGACCGCTGACTTCGTGGATATCGAAGGCGACAGCAAGCCGCGTCCCAAGTTCCGCACGCGTGTCAAGATGCTGTGGGACGACCACTACCTCTACATCGCCGCCGAACTGGAAGAGCCGGACGTCAAAGCCACGCTGACGCAGCATGACTCTGTGATCTTCAAGGACAACGACTTCGAGGTCTTCATCAAGCCCTTGCCGGCCACCGACAGCTATTACGAATTCGAGATCAACGCGCTGAACACCGGCTGGGATCTGTTTCTGCCCAAGCCCTACAACCAGAACGGCCAACCCGACAACAACTGGGACATCCAGGGCCTGAAGTCCGCCATCGCCGTGCAGGGCACACTGAACAAATCGACCGACAGCGACCGCGGCTGGACCGTGGAAATCGCCTATCCGCTGAGCGCGTTCGCCTCGCGGCAAGCGTTGCCGAAGCCGCGCGACGGCACCACCTGGCGTATCAATTTCAGCCGCGTGGAGTGGACCGCCGGCAAACCCAATGAAGACAACTGGGTCTGGTCGCCGCAAGGCGTGATCGATATGCACGTGCCGGAGCGCTGGGGCTTCCTGCACTTTCTGGAGCAGACCACAACGCAGAAAAACTAGCCGATGCGTGTTTAGCGCTTCGCGCCGCATGCAAGGCAAGTGTCGTAAAACGGCCTCATGCCAGTTTAGTAAATCAAACTAAACTTCGCGCCATGTTTGGAAACTGGTTGAGCCGTATGAAGTTCCTTTGTATAAATTTCAACGGGTGAATGCGATGTCCAACGACATGCAGGCGATCTCCGGCGTTTAGTAAAACACCCGGCAGCCACCCACTTATAACAAGCCCAAAATCGGGCATAACCAAGGAGATGACCACATGACCGCTTTCCACCACACTTCCCGGCATTTACGCTGCCGCGCCACACCGATCGCCATGGCGGTGGGCGCCGCGCTGCTGACGCTGAGCGCGCAGGCCCAGACCACCGCGCCAGCCACGCCGGACCCGAAGGCCGACGCTGACAAGGTCGTCGTCGTCACCGGCTACCGCTACGCGATCGAGAAAAGCCTCGACCAGAAGCGCGACGCCAATTCGATCGTCGAAGTGGTCACCGCCGAAGACATCGGCAAATTCCCCGACAAGAACGTGGCCGACGCGCTGCAGCGCGTGCCGGGCGTGATCATCGACCGCAGCGGCGGCGAGGGCAAGAACGTCAGCGTGCGCGGCCTGTCGTCGGAACTGACGCTGACCCAGTTGAACGGCAACTACATCGCCACCGCCGAGTCCAACGGCGATCCGACACGCTCGTTCAACTACACGCTGATGCCATCCAATATGCTGGGTAGCGCCGAGCTGTTCAAGACGCCGGAAGCGCGCATCGACGAAGGCGGCATCGGCGGCACCGTGATCCTGCACACCCGTCGCCCGCTGGACGTCAAGTCCGGCAGCGGCTTCGTCTCGGCCGAAGGCACCTGGGCCGACACCACCAAGAAAACCGACGGCCAGTTCTCCGGCCAATACGCCTGGCACGACGAGCAGAACCGCTTCGGCGTGCTGGTCGGCTACACGCAGCAGAAGCGCACCACGCGCACCATGGGCGCCAGCACCGAAGACTGGAAGTGGTACAGCGACGACAATACCGCGCATCCGGCCACCGACGTCAACGGCAAGCCATCGAAGATGAACAGCTACTGGTGGGGCGAATCGGGCTTCTACGACCAGAGCGGCAAGTACTACACCAACTTCATGATGCCGACCTCGGTCAACTTCGACGTCAAGACCGAGGAGCGTGAGCGCAAGGGCGGCCAGCTGACGCTGCAATTCAAGCCGGTGCGTAACCTGACGCTGACCGGTAACTACTTCCGCTTCGACCTGTCGCAGGACTCGCAGACCAACACGCTGAAGATCCCCGAGTGGAACCTGGCGCGCTACAACGGCGACGGCAACTGGCCGGGCGGCCGCATGCTCGATGGCCTGACGTTCGACAAGAGCGGCACCATCGTCACCGGCGCGCAATACAGCGCCCACACCGGCAAGACCTACTATTGCAGCGAAGCGGCGGCAGCCGCAGGCGGCCAGAAACCAGGAGGCTGGGGCCCGGACGATTGCACCATCCCGACGCCGCAGATCACCGGCAGCTACAACCGCGAGAAAGCGCTGTCGCAGACCGCCGACATCGAAGCCGAATGGCGCGGCCAGTCGGTGGACGCCAGCTTCAAGGCTGGCCGCACCTGGGCCGGCGGTGGTCCTGAACTGCAATTCACCATGCCGATCAAGCCGCGCGTGCAGAATGCCGACGGCAGCTGGACCCTGGGTAACTACGCCAGTTCGTGGAGCCTGAACGGCACGCCAACCATGAACTTCTCGCCGGAGCTGATGGCCAACCTGCAAAAAGGCATCGGCGAGATCGACCTCGGTTCGACCCAGTCGTCGTGGACCCGCAACAGCACCGAGCAGAAGTACGCCCAGGCCGACGCCACCTGGCACACCGACAAGGGCTGGCTCGATTCCATCATGTTCGGCGGTAAATACCGTGACGGCGGCACCCACCGCAGCACCGGTAACAACTACTGGGCGTGCAAGGGCACCGACGCCACCAACTACGACAACCGCTACCAGGCAGGTTGCGATCCGACCGCCAACAAGTTCCAGCCGCAGTTCCTGTACAGCCAGTCGCTGGGCAACCTGGCGGGCGGCATCAACGCCAGCGCCTTCCCGGCGATTAACTTCCCGGCCTATGTGTCGTACCTGAACCAGACCTACGGCGCCATGCAGACCCGTAACGAAGACAACTTCGTCTACAACGTCAAGGAGAAGATCGCCTCGGCCTACGTGCAAGCCAACATCAAGGCGGACCGCCTGCGCGGCAACGTCGGTCTGCGCGTGGTGCGCACCAAGCAGCATGCGGATTCGACGGACCAGGTCGACAACTACAGCGATTACTTCTTCGATGGCGCCGACGGCAATCCGGCGCCTTGCCAGGCGGGCGGCGCGCCAGCGATCGGCGCGCCTTCCGGTTCCGGTTGCATCAGCGGCTTCACCACGCTGCCGGACAGCATCGCGCACACCAAGTCGTTCGCGGTCAGCTCGCTGGACCGTACCTACACCGACGTGCTGCCAAGTATCAACCTGGCGTTCGACCTGACCGACACGCTGCTGTTGCGTGCCGCTGCTTCCAAAGTGGTGGCGCGTCCTAGCTACAACGACATCGCCTACCCAGGCGGCCTGCAGTACTACAGCCAGGAATACGTCAACGACCGCCGTCTGATCGGTGGCGGCGACCAGCAGGGCTGGTACGGTTCGGGCAGCAACAAGGAACTGGAGCCGTACAAGGCCAACCAGTTCGACCTGGGCCTGGAGTGGTACTTCCACCGCGGCTCGGTGCTGGGCGCCGGCCTGTTCCGCAAAAACGTCAGCAACTTCTCGGTACCTGTGGTGCTGAATGTGCCGCAGACGGTGGGCGGTCAGACCGTGACGGTGCAGAACTATTCGACCACCGCCGGCGGCCGTAACGGCGTGTCGCAGGGTATCGAACTGTATGCACAGCACACGCTGGACATGGGTATTGGCTTCCAGGTCAACTACACCTACAACAAAACCAACCAGGCGGCGATCACGCTGGGCGATGGCACCGAACTCGGCAAGTCGCCGCTGGTCGGCAGCGCCAAGAACCAGGGCAACGTGACGGTGTTCTACGAAACCGACACCTTCCTGGCGCGTGCCTCGTACAACCGTCGCGGCGAAGTGGTGGATGGCCTGATCAACGGCCTGAACATCTATCGCGATCCGTACAGCCAGATCGACCTGAACGTGGCCTACAACTACACCAAGCAGCTGAGCTTCACCGCTTCGGTGCTGAACGTGACCAAGGAAGAGTCGAGCTCGCATCTGGGCAGCGACACCAAGAACCGCTTCTACTCCAACAGCTACGCCGGCCGCATCGCGTACTTTGGCGCGAACTACAAGTTCTAAGCTCCGATCCTTCCCCGTCCCGCCGGACGGGGAAGTGTCTTTAACGGCTTTGCCTCCCTCCCGGCAAAGCCGTCTTCTTTGGGCGCCCGTATGACTACGAACAACCGCATCAACAGCATTACCATCGTCGGCGGCGGCAGCGCCGGCTGGATGGCCGCCACGGCGCTTGCCACCTACCTGGGCAAGGGCGCCAGTATCCGCCTGATCGAATCGGAAGAGATCGGCATCGTCGGCGTCGGCGAGGCCAGCGTGCCGCACATCCGCCTGTTCAACGGCCAATGGCTGGGCATCGACGAGGCTGAATTCGTCAAACGTACGCAGGGCACGATCAAGCTCGGCATTCAATTCAACGACTGGGGCCGCATCGGCGACAGTTATATTCACGGTTTCGGCGCCATCGGCCGCGCGATGGGGCCGCTGCCGTTCCACCAGTTCTGGCTCAAGCTGTTCCACTCCGGCCGCGCCGCGCCGATCGGCGCCTACACGCCGCAAACGGTGATGGCGCCGCAGGGCAAGTTCGCACCGCGCGACCATAACGCCGCGCCGGGTTCGCCATTGGCGGACATCGCCTACGCCTACCATTTCGACGCCACCTTGTACGCGCGCTATCTGCGCGAGCTGGCCGAGCAGCGTGGCGTGCAGCGCATCGAAGGCAAGATCGTCAGCGTCCAGCAGCGCGCCGATGACGGCTATATCGAATCGGTGACGCTGGAAAGCGGCCAGGTGGTGGACGGCGAACTGTTCATCGACTGTTCCGGCTTTCGCGGCCTGCTGATCGAACAGACGCTGAAGACCGGCTATGTCGACTGGTCGCACTGGCTGCCGTGCGATAGCGCGCTGGCGGTGCCGAGCGCCAGCGTCGACCCGATCACGCCGTATACCCGCGCCAGCGCGCAGAAGGCCGGCTGGCAGTGGCGCATCCCGCTGCAGCACCGCATCGGCAATGGCTATGTGTATTCCAGCAAATACATCAGCGACGACGAAGCCGCCGCGACGCTGCTGGCCAATCTCGACAGCGAAGCGCTGGGCGAGCCACGTCAGTTACGCTTTACAACCGGCATGCGCCGCAAGTTCTGGAACAAGAACGTGGTGGCGCTGGGGCTGGCCAGCGGCTTCCTGGAACCGCTGGAATCGACCAGCATCTATCTGGCGCAATCGGGCATCACCCGCCTGCTGAGCATGTTCCCGCACCGCGATTTCAATCCGCTGCTGATGGAACGCTACAACCAGGAATCCGCCTTCGAATACGAGCGCGTGCGCGATTTCCTGATCCTGCATTACAACGCGACCGAGCGCAACGACACGCCGTTCTGGGACTACTGCCGCACCATGCCGATTCCGGATAGCCTGCGCGAAGCGGTTGACCTGTTCCGCGCCGATGGCCGCTACTTCCGCAACGGCGACGATTTCTTCGCGCTGCCAAGCTGGGTGCAGGTGATGCTGGGGCAGCGCATTGTGCCGCAAAGCTACCATCCCATCGTTGATGAAATGCCGGAAGCCAAGATCATCGAGCAGGTCGAGGGCATGGAGCGCATGCTGGCCCACGCTGTCGCCGCCATGCCGACGCATCAGGAATGGATCAACCGCTACTGGAAGGCGCCGGCGCCATGAGCACGCCTTTGCTGACAGGTGCGCCGCAGTGGCTGCGGCTGATGCTCGGCGTGTGCCTGGCGGTCGCCGTTGGCGCGGCCGCTGCGGCGCCGGATCGGCTGGTCATTGACCAGGGCTGGACTTTCCGGCTGCTGCCCGGCAATACGCAACTGGCCGCGCATCCGCAAGCCGCATCGTGGCGCTCGGCGAAAGTGCCGGGCACCGTGCATACCGATCTGTTCGCCAACAAGCTGATACCTGATCCCTACGTCGGTGCGGCCGAAGCCGGCCTGCAATGGATAGGCCTGGCCGATTGGGAATACCGCACCCGCTTCGATGCGCCAGCCACGGCGCTGAAAAACGCCCGCAGCGACCTGGTGTTCGACGGCTTGGATACCTTCGCGGAAGTCTGGCTCAATGGCAGCCAGCTGCTGGCCGCCGACAACGCCTTCCGTACCTGGCGCGTGCCGGTGCAGGGTAAGTTGCGCGCCAAGGGCAATGAGCTGCGCATCGTGCTGCGCTCGCCGATCGCCAAGCTGCTGCCGCAGGTACAGGCCATGCCGCTCAAGCTGGCCGGCAATTATCCGTCGCCCTACGGCGATGAGCCGAAGGATGCGATGACCGGCAACTTCGCGCGCAAGCCCGGTTACCACTACGGCTGGGACTGGGGACCGCGCTACGTCACCGCCGGCATCTGGAAGCCGGTCGTGCTGCAAAGTTGGGACGCGCTGCGCGTCGATAACCTGCAGCTGCGCCAGGACCACGTGGACGAAGCGCGCGCCGACATCGCCGCCATCGTCTCGGCCGACGCCGTGCGCGACGGCGAGTTCGACCTGCGGCTGTGGCAGACGGCGCCGGACGGCAAGCGCACGCTGGCCGCACAACAACGCACCGCCTTGCATGCCGGCGACAACCGCATCGAACTGCCGCTGCATATCGATCATCCGCAACGCTGGTTCCCGAATGGCTATGGCGCGCAGCCGCTGTACCGCTACGAGCTGGAACTCGGCGAAGGCAAGGCCAGCGCGCGCACCGGCCTGCGCAGCATCGAACTGCGCCGCGAACCGGACGACAAGGGCCGCAGCTTCTACTTTGCCGTGAATGGCATTCCGGTGTTCGCCAAGGGCGCCAACAGCATTCCCTTCGATATGTTCCAGCCGCGCGTGACCAAGGCGCAGCTGCGCCGCGTGCTGCAATCGGCGCGTGACGCCAATATGAACTTCCTGCGCAGCTGGGGCGGCGGCTACTACGAGAGCGACGACTTCTTCGACCTGGCCGACGAACTGGGCCTGCTGGTCTGGCAGGACTTCATGTTCGGCGGCGGCATGCCGCCTGCGTATGACGACGCCTTCCGCGCCAACGTGGTCGCCGAAGCGCGCGACAATGTGCGCCGCCTGCGCAACCATCCAAGCCTGGCGCTCTGGTGCGGCAATAACGAGGAAGAAATCGCCTGGAAATACTGGGGACCGGGCCAGGAGCTGACCAGGGCCGATCCGGCCTTCGGCGACAAGGTATGGAAAGGCTACGTTCAGCTGTTCGGCGCCGACCTGCGCAAGGTGGTGGCGGAAGAGGGCGGCGGTATCGCCTACTGGGCCAGCTCGCCGAGCGATGATCTGGCCGAAGTGGCCAACACCCCGGCCAGCGGCGACATGCATTACTGGGAAGTGTGGGGCAACCCGGCGCATCCGCCGTCCAAGTACCTGGAGATTACGCCGCGCTTCATGTCCGAATACGGCTTGCAGGCCTGGCCGGTGCAACGTACCATCGACGCCTTCGCCAAGCGTGGTGAGCAGGGCATCGCCACGCCGGTGATCGAGGCGCACCAGAAGTTCCTGGCCGGTAAAGGCAACGAGCGGGTGATGAAATACGTGGACTACGAGTTCGGAGAAACCAGGGATTTTGCGTCCTTCGTCTACCTGAGCCAGGCCGCGCAGGCCGAGGGCATCGAACTGGCGGCGCTGCACCATCGCGCCAGCCGGCCGTTCACCATGGGTTCGCTGTACTGGCAACTGAACGACGTGTGGCCGGGCGCCTCGTGGTCCAGCGTGGACTGGTTCGGCCGCTGGAAAGCCCTGCAGTTCCATGCGCGCCGCTTCTATGCGCCGGTGGCGGTGGCCGCGCTGCGCACGCCGCAAGGCAATACCTCGCTCAACCTGCTCAACGACCGCACGCATGCCGTGCGCGGCGAGCTGCGCCTGCGGTTGCTGAGCCTCGACGGCAAGCAGCTGCGCGACGAACGCAAACAGGTCGAGCTGGCGCCCCTGTCGTCAACCAGGCTGGCCGATTACACCGACGCCGCCTTGCTGGGCGCCGCCGATCCGGCCTCCACCGTCGCCGTCTTCGACCTGCAGGCCGATGGCGAGCCAGCTTCGCGCGGCACGGTATATTTCAAGCCGGCCAAGGAGATGCACTGGCCGGACGCAGGCCTGCACGCGCAATTGCGCGCAGATGGCAAAGGCTACATGCTCGACCTGAGCGCCGCCAAATTCGCGCGCGCCGTCTGGATCGATTTCGGCGATGCCGACGCCGATGTTTCTGACAATGCATTGACACTGCTGCCGGGTGAAAGCGTGTTGCTGCATGTTTCATCCAAGGCCAGCCTGGCGACGCTGCGCAAGGTATTGCGCGTGCGTTCACTGGCCGACGACCACTAAAAAAGGAGATAGCTTCATGTCCGTATTCCCCATCCCGTCTCGTGTGGCAGCCTGCACGCTGCTGGCCGCGCTGACACTGCCCGCCATCGCGGCCACCCCAGTGCCAGCCAACACGACACCGGTCAACACCTTCATCGGCACCCAGGATGAAGGCAACACCTTCCCCGGCGCCTCGGCCCCATTCGGCATGATCCAGGTCGGCCCGACCGGCGAGCACTACGCCGGCTGGCGCTACAGCGACAGCCATATTCGCGGTTTCGGCCACTCCTACCTGTCCGGCGCCGGCTGCTGGGAGCAGGGTGGCCAGTTGCAAGTGCTGCCGGTCACCGGCAAGATCGGACCCGGCGGCGATTTCGATACCGCCAAGCCAGGCAGCTTCGATTACAAAAAATACGCCGCCGAATACAGCCACGACGGTGAAGTCGGCCAGGCCGGCTACTACAAGGTGCAGCTGACCAGCTACGGCGGCATCACCGCCGAGGCCACCGCGCTGACCCGCGCCGCCGCCGAGCGCTACACCTTTGCCGCCAACGCCACCAGCGGCAATGTGCTGCTCAACCTGGGCCAGGCCAACGAGCGCCATTCCGTGATCGGCAGCGAAGTGACCGTGGTGGACGACCGCAGCGTCGAAGGCCAGATCACCACCAAGAGCTTCTGCGGCGGCGCGCAGTACACCACCTGGTTCCGCATCACCTTCGACCAGCCGTTTACCACGCACGGCATCTGGGACGATCGCGGCGGCTGGGCCGGCGCCAAAGGTCCGAGCCAGCAGGGCGAAGCCCGCCCGCACGGCGTGTGGCTGACCTTCGACCTCAAATCCGGCAAGGCAGTAACCGCCGTCAGCGCGATCTCGCACGTCGACATCGAAGGCGCGCGCGCCAACCTGAAAGCCGAAGGCATGGCCAACGGCCGTCCGATGAGCTTTGAGGCCATGCGCACGCAGGCGCAATCAGTCTGGCAGCGTGAACTGAGCAGCGTGCGCATCCAGGGCGGCAGCAACGACGACCGCACCGTGTTCTACACCGCGCTGTACCACGCGCTGCTGCAGCCCCTGACCGGCAACGACGCCGATGGCCGCTATCGCGGCTACGACAACGCCGTCCACACCGCCAAGGACTGGACTTACTACGAGTTCTTCTCGCTGTGGGACACCTACCGCGCGCAGAACCAGTTGCTGGCGCTGCTGCGTCCTGAGCGCGCGCGCGACATCGGCAACTCGGTGCTGAAGATCCGCGAGCAGGGCGGCTGGCTGCCACGCTGGGGCTATGCCAACTTCGAGACCAACATCATGACCGGCGATCCGGTGACGCCGTTCCTGGTCGACCTGTGGCGCTACGGTGCCCTGAAGGGCCGCGAAGCTGAGGCCTACACCGCGCTGCGCGAAAACGCCTTCGGCGTGCCGCCGCATAACATCCGCGCGCAAGGCCGCGCCGGCAATCTGAACTACCTGAGCCAGGGCTTCGTGCAGTACGACCGCAGCTTCCCGTCGAAAGGCATGGACGTCGATCCGCACCACGGCGCCTCGTCGACGCTGGAATACGCTGTCGGTGACGGCGCGCTGGCCACCATGGCCAAGGCGCTGGGCCACACCGAGGATGCGCAACTGCTGTCGCAGCGCGCGCTGAACTGGCGCAAGATATGGGATCCGAAAGCCCAGGACAAGGAGACCGGCTTGAGCGGCTTCCCGCGTCCACGACTGATCGGCGGTGAATGGTTCTCCGACGTCGATGGCAGCTACGATCCACGCAGCGAGCGCGGCTTCCATGAAGGCACCGGCTGGCAATACCAGTGGCTGGTGCGTCAGGACATCCCTGGCCTGGCCGAAGCAATGGGCGGACCAGCCAAGGCGCTGCAACGCCTGGACCTGTTCTTCGACTACGACGCCTTGCTGGCCGATCCGCAAGCGGTGCGCAAATCGTGGGTAGTGGGTCCGTACAGCTATTACAGCCAGTTCCGCTACAACCCGAACAACGAGCCTGACCTGCACGCACCGTGGGTCTACACCCTGATGGGCCAGCCGTGGAAAACCACCACCGTGCTGCGTGCCGCCGAAACCCTGTTCGGCAACGGCCCGAGCGGCGTAACCGGCAACGACGACCTGGGCACCATGTCGGCCTGGTATCTGTTCAGCGCGCTGGGCCTGTACCCGGACGCACCGGGCAGCGGCCGCTTCCTGCTGCACGCGCCGCGCTTCTCGCGTGCCGAGATCGATCTGCCGCAAGGCCGCCTGTTGCGCATCGAAGCGCCGGACGCCAAGCCGGGCGAGCGCCGCTTCGTCAAATCGGTCAGCTGGGGCAACCAGCCGGTGTCGCGCGTCTGGTTGGACTGGGATCAGTTGCAAGCCGGCGGCATCCTGGGCTACCGCCTGACGCCGCAAGCCGATACCGCAGGCTGGGGCACCCGTGGCCGCGACCTGCCGCAAGCGCCGGCCGGGCTGAAAAACTAATGTTACAAACTCTCACCATGTCTTACAGGTGCGGTTTGTAAATTCATGTAAAGTGCGGGCAGTTGTAACCTTGTAACGTTAACTAAGGAGCCCGCATGAGCATCATGAGAAATTTCGCTGCCGTCGCTGCAATCACGTCCATCGCGCTGGCTGCGCACGCCGCTCCTAATGAACTGCCCACCACCGGCACGCTGGTGGTGGTGCCCGCATATGGCGAAGTCAAACACGTCAACGACCAGGCCGTCGTGCTGCTGGCCGTTGAAGAGCAGGACAAGGACAAGGCTGCCGCCGCGTCGCGCGTCAATACCAAGATGAAGCAGGGCCTGGAGATCGTCAAGAAAGAGGATCCGCAAGCCAGCCTCAAAACCCAGGGCTATTACACTTATCCGGTCTATCCGGAAGAAGTGGTGCTGCCGAATGGCCGCCCGGCCAAGCAGCGCGTGCCGACCGCCTGGCGCGTGGGCCAGTATCTGGAAGTGACCACCACCAGCCTGGACAAGCTGCCGAAAACCGTCGCCGCCGCGCAGAAGATCCTGACGCTGAACAGCATCAACTTCGGCCTGAAGCCGGAAACCACCAAACAGCTGGATGACCAGCGCATCGCCGCCACCTACAAGAACCTGAACGAGCGCATCGCCTCGATCGCCAACGCCATGGGCCGCAAGGTCGGCGACGCCGTGCTGGACACCGTCGATTTCGAAGGTTCGGGCAACTACACCGAAGCCCGCCCTGCGGCGGCGCCGATGATGATGCGCATGAAGTCGGCCGACACGGCCGAAGTGGCCGAGCCAAGCTTCGAACCGGGCGAAACCACCCTGCAGATGCAACTGGTCGGCAAGGTTCGCTTCAAATAAGTTGTGCGCGGCGCCAGTTGAGGTAAAGTTTGTTTTTTTCTTAACTGGAGCTTGCAATGAAATACCTCGTTGTCGCCGCCCTGACGGCGTGTGCGGTCGCCGCGCACGCCGCTCCGTTGCAAACCCTGCCGACCGCCGGCACGCTGGTGGTGGTGCCGGCCTTTGGCGAAGTCACGCACGTGAACGACCAGGCCACCGCCACCCTGTCGGTGGAAGAGGTCGACAAGGACAAGACGGTTGCCGCCTCGCGCGTCAACACCAAGATGAAGCAGGGCCTTGAGGTGTTGAAGAAGGCCGATCCCAAAGCCACGCTGAAAACCCAGAACTATTACACCTATCCGGTCTATCCTGAAGAACCGGCGCCGGTGCCCGGCCAGCCGCGCAAGCCGCGCGTGCCCACCGCCTGGCGCGTCGGCCAGAGCGTGCAGCTGGTCACCACCAATCTGGACAGCCTGCCGAAAACCGTGGCCTCGGCGCAAAGTGTGTTAAGCCTGAATAACCTGCATTTCAGCCTGTCGCCGGCCACCACCAGGAAGATGGACGACGAACGCATCGCCGCCACCTATCTGAACCTGAATGAGCGCATCAACGCCATCGCTGTCGCCATGGGCCGCAATGTCGGCGACGCCGTGCTCGATACGGTCGATTTCGAAGGCTCCGGCAACTACAGCAACCGGGTGGAGGTGACCGGCGCGCGCGCGCTGGCCTACGCCGCCCCGCCGGCGGCCCCGCCAGCGCCGGGGCAGGTGGTCGAACCGAGCTTCGAACCGGGCGACACCACGCTGCAAATGCGCCTGGTGGGCAAAGTGCGCTTCAAATAGGCAAAATTGGGCAGAATAGGGCGATGGCGCGCCATCCCCTTTTTTACGGGCGGCTCCTCTATAATGATGGCGCAATAACCAGATAATGAGAGAAACGGACCGCTATGCCCAATTTCCCCCGCCGCCGCGCCAAAGGTAGCGCAGCCCAAGTCAAGGTGCCCAAAACGTCGCGCTTCAGCCGTTTTGCGCGTCGCGCCCGCGGAGAGGATCTCGACCGGCCGCGCCACCGCGGCATTTATCTGCTGCCGAACGCCTTCACCACCGCCGCGCTGTTCTGCGGTTTCTACGCCATCGTCATGGCGATGAACCAGAAATTCGAGCATGCCGCCTGGGCGATCTTCATCGCCATGGTGCTGGACGGCCTGGATGGCCGCGTCGCCCGCCTGACCAACACGCAGAGCGAATTCGGCGCGCAATACGATTCGCTGTCGGACATGGTGTCCTTCGGCGCGGCACCGGCGCTGGTGATGTACGAATGGTCGCTGCGCGGCCTGGGCAAGCTGGGCTGGATCGCGGCGTTTGTTTACTGCGCCGGCGCCGCCTTGCGCCTGGCCCGCTTCAACACCAATATCGAAGTGGTGGACAAGCGCTACTTCCAGGGCATGCCGTCGCCGTCGGCCGCGGCGCTGGTGGCCGGTTTCATCCTGATGATGCTGGACCTGGAAGTGTCGGGGCTGGACATGGGCTGGATATCGTGGGGCATCGCCGTGTTCGCGGGCCTGACCATGGTCAGCAACGTGCCGTTCTATAGTTTCAAGGACGTGAACTTCCGCAAGCCGGTGCCGTTCATCGGCGTGTTCCTGATCGCGCTGGGCCTGGCGCTGATCGCCATCAAGCCGGCGGCGACCCTGTGGCCGCTGTTTGCGGTCTACGGCTTGTCCGGCTATGTGGTCGCGGCATGGCGGGCGGCCAAGGGCAAGAAGGTCAGCCTGATCCAGACCGAGATGGAAAGCGACGACCCGAGCGAACGGCACTAAACACCGCAGTGCGGTGGGCACTGAGATTCCAGCAACGAAGCAACTGAGCATAAGCCACGGAGCTATCATGAGCAACTCATCCAACCGCCTGATCATCTTCGACACCACCCTGCGCGACGGCGAGCAATCGCCGGGCGCCTCGATGACCCGGGACGAAAAAGTCCGCATCGCCAAGCAGCTGGAGCGCTTGCGCGTCGACGTCATCGAGGCCGGCTTCGCCGCCGCGTCTCCCGGCGATTTCGAGTCCATCAAGGCGATCGCATCGGTGGTGCGCGAATCGACCATCTGTTCGCTGTCGCGCGCCAATGACCGCGACATCGCCCGCGCCGCCGAGGCGCTGGCGCCGGCCGAGCGCAAACGCATCCATACCTTCATCGCCACCTCCAGGCTGCACATGGAGGCCAAGCTGCGCATGCTGCCGGAGCAGGTGCTGACGCAGGCCTGCAATGCGGTGCGCTTCGCCCGCCAGTACACGGACGATATCGAATTCAGCCCGGAGGACGGCAGCCGCTCGGACGAGGATTTCCTGTGTCGCGTGCTGGAAGGCGTGATCGCCGAAGGCGCGACCACCATCAATTTCCCCGACACGGTGGGCTATGCGGTGCCGGAGATTTTCGGCGAAACCATCCGCCGCCTGCGCGAACGCATTCCCAATTCCGACAAGGCCGTGTGGTCAGTGCACTGCCATAACGACCTGGGGCTGGCGGTGGCCAATTCGCTGGCCGGTGTGATGATCGGCGGCGCGCGGCAGGTCGAGTGCACCATCAATGGCCTCGGCGAGCGCGCCGGCAACACCGCGCTGGAAGAAGTGGTGATGGCGCTGCGCACACGCGGCGGCTACTACAACCTGGAATGCGGCATCGACACCACGCAGATCGTGGCGGCGTCCAAGATGGTGTCGCAGATTACCGGTTTCGCGGTGCAGCCCAACAAGGCGGTGGTGGGCGCGAACGCGTTTGCGCACGCCTCGGGCATCCACCAGGACGGCATGCTGAAGTCGCGCGAGACCTACGAGATCATGCGCGCCGAGGATGTCGGCTGGACCGCCACCAAGATCGTGCTGGGCAAGCTGTCCGGCCGCAATGCGTTCAAGCAGCGCTTGCAGGAACTGGGCATCGACCTGGAATCGGAGACCGAAGTCAACGCCGCGTTCGCGCGCTTCAAGGAGCTGGCGGACCGCAAGTCGGAGATTTTTGACGAGGACATCCTGGCGCTGGTGTCGGACGAGCAGCAGTCGCAGGAGAGCGAGTTTTACCGCTTCATCGCGCTGGAGCAGCGCTCGGCCAGCGGCGAGACGCCGTCGGCGAAAGTGGTATTCCACATCGATGGCGAGGAGCACGTCAGCGAAGGACGGGGCGATGGCCCGGTCGACGCGACCGTCAATGCGATCGAGGGCGAAGTAGGAAGCGGCGCGGAGCTGGTGCTGTTCTCGGTGAACGCCATCAGCACCGGTACGCAGTCGCAGGGCGAGGTGACGATGCGCCTGTCGAAAGAGGGGCGTATCGTCAACGGCGTTGGCGCCGACCCGGACATTATCGTGGCGTCGGCCAAGGCCTACCTGTCGGCGCTGAACAAGCTGCATTCGAAGATAGAGCGAGTGAATCCGCAGCCATGAGTGAGCAATTTGATGTGGTGGCGCTGGGCGAGGCGATGGTCGAGTTCAACCAGGCCAAGTCCAGCGAACCGTTGTACCGCCAGGGTTTTGGCGGCGATACGTCCAACGCGGTGATCGCGGCCAGCCGCCAGGGAGCGCGCACGGCTTACCTGAGCCGCGTCGGCGAAGACCATTTTGGCCGCATGCTGCTGGATCTGTGGCAGGCGGAGGGCGTGGACGTCAGCGCGGTGGCGCGCGATCCGCAGGCGCCGACCGGGCTGTATTTCGTCAATCACGGGCCGGAAGGGCATGCGTTCAGCTATCTGCGCGCCGGTTCGGCGGCCAGCCGCATGCAGCCGCAGACCATGGACTTGAGCGCGGCGGGGCGCACGCGCTGGCTGCATGTCTCGGGCATCTCGCAGGCCATTTCGGCCGGTGCTTGCGATACCGTGTTCGCCGCCATCGAGACCGCGCGCGCGGCCGGCGGCAAGGTGAGTTTCGATCCGAATCTGCGTTTGTCCCTGTGGCCGCTGGCGCGCGCCCGCGCGACCATCTGCGCCACGATCGCGATGACCGATCTGTTCCTGCCCAGCCTTGATGAGGCGGTGGCGCTGGCGGGCACCGATGATGTACCGGCGATCTTCGCATGGGCGCGTGCGCATGGCGCACATACGGTGGTGTTGAAGGCCGGTTCTACCGGCGCATGGTATGCGGAGCAGGGCGCGCAGCCGCAACTGGCCGCCGCACGCGCGGTGCAGGCGGTGGACGCCACCGGCGCTGGCGATTGCTTCGATGGCAGCCTGCTGGCGCGGCTGGCGGCCGGCGATGCACTGGGCGACGCGGTGCGCTATGCGAATGCGGCCGCCGGGCTGTCGACGCTGGGCCATGGTGCGGTGGCGCCGATTCCGACGGCGGCGCAGGTACGCGCGGCGCTGGCCTGATACTTCGCTCCACGCCGAAGCATTCGCGATTTTGGAAAGCTATTCTGGTGTTTTCAACCGGGGGCTTATATGACCATCACTTGCTTCATCCGTTACGAGATCGATCCATTCCAGCGCGACGCTTTCCTTCAGTATGCCGAGAACTGGGGCCGCATCATTCCGCGCCTGGGCGGCCGGCTGATCGGCTACTTCCTGCCGTACGAAGGCACCAGTTACGAGGCGTGGGGACTGGTGGGCTTCGATTCGCTGGCGGATTATGAATCGTATCGCGGCCGCCTGCGCGCGGATGCGGAGGCGAAGGATAATTTTGCATTCGCCAGGCAGCAGCGGTTCATCCTGCGCGAGGAGCGCACTTTTGCGGAGGCGGTGTCATGATCGCGGTGATTTTTGAGGTGGTGCCCAGCAGCGACGGGCGCGCCGAGTATCTGGAACGCGCGGCGCAGCTGGCGCCGTTGCTGGCGCAGGTGGACGGCTTTATTTCGGTGGAGCGGTTCACCAGCATCATGCAGCCGGACAAGCTGCTGTCGCTGTCGTTCTGGCGCGACGAGGCGGCTGTGCGGGCGTGGCGCGGTCAGGAAGAACACCGCGCCGCCCAGCAGGCCGGACGTGGCGGCGTGTTCGACGACTACCGCCTGCGCGTCGCCTCCGTCCTCCGCGACTACGGCATGACCGACCGCGCGCAGGTGCCTGCGCCATGACGCAGATGCAGCCACGCTTTGCGCGGGTGGCCGCGGCCATCGGCGATCCGACGCGGGCGCTGATGCTGTCGCGGCTTCTGGATGGCCGCTTCTACACCGCCACCGAACTGGCGCAGCATGCCGGCGTGGCGGCGCCGACCGCGTCGCAGCATCTGAAGCTGCTGGTGGACGAAGGCCTGGCCCGCGTCCGCGCGCAGGGCCGCCATCGCTACTACATGCTCGCCGACGGCAATGTGGCACACGCACTGGAAGCCCTGCTGCGCGTGGCCGACGGCGCGCTGCCCGAAACCACGCGCTGGAAAGCGCCGGCCATGCGCGACCTGCGCCACGCGCGCAGCTGCTACGGCCATCTGGCCGGCGTGCTCGGTGTGGATCTGTGCCGCTGCTTCCTCGATAAGGGCTGGGTGCAAGCCGGCGAGGGCGATGGCCACGAATTCGCGCTGACCGCCGATGGCGCTGCGCGCGTACGCGACCTGGGCATCGTGCTGCACGAAAGTCCACGCCAGCTCTATGGCTGCGTCGACTGGTCCGAACGCCGCGACCATTTCGCCGGGCCGCTGGCGGTGGCGCTGCTGGAGAACTTCATTGAACGCGGCTGGCTGCGCCGCAGCGACGACACGCGCGCGCTGAGCGTGACCGTCGGCGGCGCGACATCGCTGTCCGCCTGGCTGAAAAGCTGACTACTGCGGCGCCTTGGTCTGTTGCAGCAGCAGCTGCGCTTTGTCCTTATCCTGCGGTACGCCGAGTCCCTGTTCATACAAACGCGCCAGCGCCAGTTCGGCCATGCGGTTGTGTGCCAGCGCGGCTCGCTGGTACAGCGTCGCAGCCTGCGCGTAGTCCTGCGAGACGCCAAGGCCGGTTTCATAGCACTGGCCCAGCACCACCTGCGCAACGCGATCCTGCTGCGCCGCAGCCTTCTGCAGAAAACCTATGCCTTCCTTGAGATCGTCGTCCTGGCCGCTGGCCAGCAGCATGCTGCCCAGCGCCGATTGCGCGGTCGGATGGTTTTGCGCCGCCGCCTTGCGCAGCCACATCTTGGCTTCGTCATTATTGCCCTGCTTGTGCAGCAGCATGGCGAGGAAGTACTGGCTGTTCGCCTTGCCCTGTTCGGCGGCCTTGCGGAACCACACAGCGGCCAGCGCCGGATCGCCGGCGGTGCCGGTGCGCGGGGAGGCCATCAATCCCAGCGTCTCCTGCGCGCCGGCCGATCCCTGATTCGCCGCCTTTTCCAGCCAGCTACGAGCCAGATCCTGGTCGCGCGGCACGCCGTTGCCGTTCAGGTAGATCAGCCCCAGTTTGTACGCAGCTTCCGGCTCGTTACGCTCGGCGCCGGCGCGCGCCTGTGCCAGGTCCACCTCCATCTGTTTTTGCGATGGACCATCGATCTTCCACACATACTGCATCCTGGTCCAGGTTTCGACAGGCTGGCCGTTCTCGGTGCCCGGCTTGAATTTGCAGCGGGCCAGGGAATCCTGCGCCGCCTGATCCAGCAGTGGATGGCCGGTGGAACGCTCGACGCGCGACTCGCGCACCGATCCATCCGTGCCGATCAGGAACGCCAGCTGCACCGTGCCTTGCTCCTCGTGGCGCAACGACTCCTTCGGCCATTCCGGTTTAACGCAAGTGCTGAATTGAGCGGCGGGCTTGGTGCTGGCGGGAGTTTGCGCCAGTGCTGGCGCAGCAAGCTGGGTGGCCGCGACGGCAAGCGCGGCGAGGTAGAGTTTCATATCGGCACACTCCGTAAAGGAATGTGCCAATTTAGCATGCTTGCCGATTTAGAAGCGAACTTTGACGTAAGCCGCCGGACCGTTTAAGCGAACATTCAGGTCGGTGTTGTCGCGCTGGCGGTTCAGGCTGATCTTGCTGGCGGTGTATTCCGCCACCACGCCCACGGCCTTGGTCGGGAACCATTCGACGCCGATCGCGCCGCCGTAGATGTGGCCCTGGATGCTGCCGCCGTTTTTCTTGATGCCGGAAGCATCCGCGTAGATGCGCACGTTCTCCGACACCGCATGACGCCAGCCCAGTTCCAGCAATGGCGCCCAGGCGCTTTCTTTTTCTTCGTACGAACCGCTGCCGGCCACGCCGTTCAGCACGCCGCTGGCGGTGCCTTTCAGACTGGCCTGGTAGTAGGCCGCTCCGGCGCCGATGCCGAACACGTCGTTGCCGCTGCCGATCCACCATTTATAGGCGAGGTTGGCCAGGTCCAGTTTCAGCTTGGCGTCCAGGCGGCCGTTGCCGGTCAGCGGCACGCCGTTGTAATTGGTGCTGCCGCTCAGGTCCGGGCTGTAGGTTTTGTCGTAACGGTAGTAATCGAAGTCCAGGCCCTGCGAGTCGCCCAGCAGCACGGAGGCTTTTACGCGCGGCAGCGTCACATGGTCGGTCTTGTAGGTGCCGGTGTCGATGCGGCCGTAATTGGTCTCGCCCTCGTAATTGATTTTCGGTTCGGTGTAGAAGGCGCCGACCGACAGGCTGGCGCGGTCCAGCGCCGGCGACGGATCCGCCCAGGCGATGGCGCTGACGGTGCTCAGCGCGAGTAAGGTTGCTGCATACATGGCGTGACGGGCAGGGGGCGTGCGTAAGGACATGGTTTCTCCAAGTTGGTTGCGATGTCAGTAAGAAAAATCATAGCAACCGCTCGGCGTTAAACGCGTCGGCGCACGCCCGGCATTCTCGTGGGAATGATCCTACCTAGCGCCGCCGCACTTCACGCTCCTCGTCGGGGCCGTTGACCATGGCCTGCACCACGCCCTGGCGGTTGAACTCCACCGACATCATCGAGTTCCACACATCCTGTTCTTTATAGCGGTACAGCCAGACGTCGCCGTCAACGCTGGCATAATGCGTGACCTGGGTTGGCCGGCCAAGGATGCGCAACACGCTGTCCTTGTTGTCCTGGCCCGGCTTCACGGTGGCGAACCTGGCGCCGGACAGCACCTGTTCATAGGACACCAGCTTGCCGTCGGCGCCGATGCGCGCCATCCAGGTGTACTGGCCCATGGGGCCGGTGGCGTATTCCAGCAGCGTGTCGCCGCCGTCGGCGTAGACATTGGTGGGCTGGCCGAGGCGGGCCTTGACCGCGTCCAGCGGCGCACCGGGCTGCGGCGGCGGTTCGCCGAAGTGGGCACAGGCCGCAACAGCCAGCGCCAGAATTGTCAAAACCATAGCGTTTTTCATGTTTACCTCCTGAAAAAGCGTCAAAAGCAGATACACGCGCGACTTTTTCCGTTATACTTCCGGGTCTGGTCTTTCCGACCAGGCTTTATTGTAATCACGGTGGGCAGGGTTACGACTCCGCGCACCGCATGTTAAAGGTAAATATCATGACCGTAGAAAACATCAACAAAGCCGCGATCATCGCGGACAACGCCCGTGGTCAAAAAGACACCGGCTCGCCAGAAGTGCAAGTTGCACTGCTGACCGCTCGCATCAACGAACTGAACGGCCACTTCAAAGCCCACAGCAAAGATCACCACTCGCGTCGTGGTCTGATCATGATGGTTAACCGTCGTAAATCCCTGCTGTCGTACCTGAAGGGCAAAGACGCTACCCGTTATCGCGATCTGATCGCTAAACTGGGTCTGCGTAAGTAATTCTTGCGCCGTCCGGCCTAATCAAAATGCCTGCGCCAGTTTGCTGTCGCGGGCATTTTGTTTTTCTGGACGTTAAAAAATTGCCAAGTAGTACGTAGAGTTGTAGGAAAGGTGGCTTTCGGGCCATCTGTGGTGAGGTGAACGACAGCCCCTGAAAATCTGTCGGCAAATAGAAAGGGATTACCCATGTTTAACAAAGTTACGAAAACCTTCCAGTACGGTCAACACACCGTCACGCTGGAAACTGGCGAAATCGCTCGCCAGGCCTCCGGCGCGGTGATGGTGTCGATTGAAGACACCGTCATCCTGGCTACCGTGGTGGCGCGTAAAGACGCGAAACCAGGCCAGGACTTCTTCCCGCTGACCGTCGACTACCTGGAGAAAACCTACGCAGCCGGTAAAATCCCGGGCGGTTTCTTCAAACGTGAAGGTCGTCCTTCGGAAAAAGAAACGCTGACATCCCGCCTGATCGACCGTCCAATCCGTCCGCTGTTCCCAGAGGGCTACCTGAACGAAGTGCAAGTGGTGATCCACGTGCTGTCGGTCAACCCAGAAATCGACCCAGACATCGCCTCGATGATCGGTGCTTCGGCCGCGCTGTGCGTGTCGGGCGTGCCGTTCAATGGTCCGATCGGCGCCGCCCGCGTGGGTTACGCCAACGGCCAGTACATCCTGAATCCTACCGTTGAACAACTGAAAACCTCGCAGATGGACCTGGTGGTTGCCGGTACCGAAACCGCCGTGCTGATGGTGGAATCGGAAGCCCAGCAGCTGTCGGAAGAAATCATGCTGGGCGCCGTGGTGTTCGGCCACACCCAGATGAAGGCCGTGATCGACGCGATCCACGACCTGGTGCGCGACGGCGGCAAGCCGGAGCAGGTCTGGACCGCCCCGGCCAAGAACGAAGCGCTGATCGGCCGCGTGGCCCACTTCGCCGAAGCGAAGATCCGCGACGCCTACCAGACCCGCGACAAGCAAGCCCGTACCGACAAGCTGCGCGCGATGTCGGCCGAAGTGATCGCCGACCTGGGCGCTGAAGCTGCCGCTGCCGGCGCTGCCGCACCGGACAGCGTTGACGTCGGTAACATCCTGTTCGAGATGGAATCGAAAGTCGTGCGTTCGCAGATCCTCGACGGCGAGCCACGCATCGACGGCCGCGACACCCGCACTGTGCGTCCGATCTCGATCCGCACCTCGGTGCTGCCACGCACCCACGGTTCGGCCCTGTTCACCCGCGGCGAAACCCAGGCGCTGGTCGTTGCGACCCTGGGCACCGCGCGCGATGCGCAGAAGATCGATGCGCTGATGGGCGAGTTCACCGACCCGTTCATGCTGCATTACAACATGCCACCGTTCGCCACCGGCGAAACCGGCCGCGTCGGTACGCCGAAGCGCCGCGAAATCGGCCACGGCCGTCTGGCCAAGCGCGCGCTGATCGCCGCCCTGCCATCGCAGGAAGAGTTCAGCTACGCCGTGCGCCTGGTGTCGGAAATCACCGAATCGAACGGTTCGTCGTCGATGGCGTCGGTCTGCGGCGGCTGCCTGGCGCTGATGGATGCCGGCGTGCCGATGAAAGAGCACGTGGCCGGTATCGCCATGGGCCTGATCAAGGAAGGCGGCAAGTTCGCCGTGCTGTCCGACATTCTGGGCGATGAAGATCACCTGGGCGACATGGACTTCAAGGTTGCCGGTACCCGCAACGGTATCACCGCGCTGCAGATGGACATCAAGATCCAGGGCATCACCAAGGAAATCATGCAAGTGGCGCTGGCGCAAGCCAAAGAAGGCCGCGAGCACATCCTGGGCGAAATGCAAAAGGCCGTGCCGACCGTGAAGACCGAACTGTCGGACTTCGCGCCACGCCTGATCACCATCAAGATCAATCCGGAAAAAATCCGTGACGTGATCGGCAAAGGCGGCGCCGTCATCCGCGCGCTGACCGAAGAGACCGGCACCCAAATCGACATCAGCGACGAAGGCGTGGTCACCATCGCTTCCGTCGACGCTGCCGCCGGACAGGAAGCCAAGCGCCGCATCGAAGAGCTGACCGCCTCGGTCGAAGTAGGCAAGTCCTACGACGGCGTGGTGCTGAAGCTGCTGGACTTCGGCGCGATCGTGCAAGTGATGCCAGGTAAAGACGGTCTGCTGCACATCTCGCAGATCGCCAACGAGCGTGTGAACGCCGTGGCCGACTACCTGAAAGAAGGCCAGGCAGTGCGCGTCAAGGTTCTGGAAACCGACGACCGCGGCCGCCTGAAACTGTCGATGAAAGCCGCCGCGGAAGAAGCTGCCGCCGCTGCCGCCAACGCGCAGTAATCAGCTAGTCTGATCTGAAAAGCCGCCGGGCGCGCAAGCCCCGGCGGCTTTTTTATTGCGTCGTTTGATCTGCGTCCAGCGTGGCGTGAAATTTCCTTGTGTCGGTGGCTTGACAGGCCTAGCATGTGCCTACGTTCCGTCATCGGAGGACGCGCTATGCAAACGAATATTTTCATCGACGAAAAGCTCATGCAAGAAACGCTGCTGCTCACTGGACTAACATCTGAAAGCGAAGCCGTGGAGCTAGGGTTGCGTACTGTGGTGCGCCTCAAGCAACAGGAGAAAATACGTCAATTCCGAGGCAAGCTGGCCTGGGAGGGCGACCTTGACGCCATGCGGTCTGACAGATGATTCTGGTCGACTCCAGCGTCTGGATAGATTTTTTCCGAGGCAATTCGACACCGCAAACCGATGCGCTTGGCGCCATACTGGGGCACGAACCCTTGGCTACCGGCGACTTGATTTTAACGGAGGTGCTGCAGGGCTTCCGTTTAGACCGCGACTTTCACCAAGCGCACAGGCTGCTAACCTCACTGACTGTAGTGGACCTCGGCGGTCAGGCAATCGCGATACAGGCAGCACAGAATTTCCGTGCGCTGCGTTTATTCGGCGTCACAATACGCAAAACGATTGATACAATCATCGCTACCCGCTGTATCAAAGATGGCTACGCGCTGTTATACAGCGACAAGGATTTCGATCCCTTCGTCAATTATTTGGGACTTTGTTCGGCAATAACATTGCTTTCCTAATGTGCAAAATTTACATCATCTATCGATAATGCTGCCCATATCCAATATCCTGTGATTATACGGATCTTCGGTGAGCTCAATATAGTAGGCCCGAAGAAGTATTCTGCATAGCCAACAGAAAAATGCGATTTAACCCATTAATCAACCGGATGGTGGACGTGTTGCGCGCTGCAGTCGCCGGTTATCGCACACGTTGGAGTTAGCTCATGGCGACAATTACTGCAAATTTAGCGCTTCTGATTTCTCTTGCTGGCCGTGCGTTTAACATCTACTCCAATACCGCATTCTTAAAGGTGTTCGTGTTGAGGAAAAAGCTAGCGAAGTGCTGCGATTCACGTATGAGCTTCGAGGTAAGTCCGAAGATCTAAAAGCTGATCCACTTGGGTGGATGCCGGAACTTGATGAACATTCCTTCGAATCACAGTGGCTGTCTTTGAAGAAGAATGAAATTGGCCAATGCCGCTGACAAATAAGGTTAAGTCATATGCCTTTGATCACTGAAATCTCGCGTGCCTGGGGTCGTTACTGGCGGATCACGCCTGAAGAGGGTATGTGCGAAGTGGTTGCGGATGACAGAGCTTCGTTTGAGGTGCTGCTACGGGCCCAGGAGTTTCTCCACGACTGGTATATGTGCGAACTGGTAGAGGTGGCGCGTAAACATCTGGGCGAGCTCGCGCCTCCGAGAAAGTACTGCCTGAAAGTTCCGGGTTATCTTGGCGGAGCGTATGACATGCCAAATCTTGCGACCGCTCCAATTCACGAAATCATTGGCATGGCAGGTGATCTCGCCAGGCAAACATACGAACCGCCGTCTGCCCCACTTCTTTGCGACTGCTAACGATCTGCTGCCTGTTCTTGCCGCGATTGAGTCGCGCAGCAGCTTGCCTACACCCGCACCGGGCATGTTTATTCAAGCCATTTCGTTCTATGGAACCCGGCTGACCTGCTACCTCAGTTTAGTACGGTACTAAGCGTGAGTCTGCCAACTGGGAGGCGGGCATGAAAAAGCGATTCAAGTACGTGGCGAAGAAAAGCTGATGGGGCATTGATTAGCTCTCTAACCCGGATAACACTGTCCTGTGGCCAGTGCTTCCGATTCTGCTCCGTCACGAAGCCTGCAACGGGCTTTTGAAACTCAAATCAGGCGCCATTTTTGCCGCATCAAAGCGTTTTATGCTGGCGAAGAAGCGGCGCGTTTGCTTGATAGTGGAGTGCGCCTTACCATGCCGGCCCAGTCTCCTCGGGAATTCGATCTTATTCGTTGACGACGAAAGCTGCCGTTGAACTTTTTGGGATATCTCAGGTCTGACAAGCACACGTCCTGATGAGGAGTTTGGCGATGAGTACGGCATACGAAGAAGATGTGGCCGCCTGGGCGCAAGAGCAGGTCGCGCTGCTGCGCTCAGGCCAGTGGGCCTTGCTGGACATCGAGCATATCGCCGAAGAAATCGAAGATATGAACATCAGCCATCGCCATCAACTGGCGCACCGGATGGCGATCTTGATGGCCCATATGCTCAAATGGAAATATCAGCCTGAACGACGTGGCACGAGCTGGAAGAAAACCATGCGCGATCAGCGGGAGCGTATCGCCAGGCTGCTGGAAAAAATGCCCAGCTTGCGCCCTTTGCTGGACGATCCGGAATGGAATGCGGAGGTTTGGTCCGACGCGCTCAGCGCCGCGATTCTGCAGGCCGGCTTGACCGACCTGCCCAAGGCTTGCGAATGGAGCCTTGAGCAGGTGCTGGCGGAGGATTATTTTCCGTCGTAAGTCACGCGGAAGATGCGGCCGGCGTAGTCGTCGGACACCAGCAGCGAGCCATCGGCCTGCATCACCACATCGACCGGGCGGCCGACCACTTCATCGCCGCGCAGGAAGCCGTCGATGAACGAGGTGTCGCTGACCATCTTGTTGCCGTACAGCGTAATCAGATGCACGGTGTAGCCGCTCTTGGTGCTGCGGTTCCACGAGCCATGTTCCGCCACAAAGATGTTGTTGCGATAGATGTCGGGAAACTGCTTGCCGGTGTAGAAGGTCATGCCCAGCGGCGCCACGTGCGGCCCCAGCTTGGCGACCGGCGCTTCGAACTCGTCGCAGCTGCGGTTCTTGCCGAATTGCGGATCGGGCACCACGCCGCCATGGCAGTAGGGGAAGCCGAAGTGCTGGTTCGGCTTGGTCACCACATTCAGTTCGCAGGATGGCGTGTTGTCGCCCAGCTCGTCGCGGCCATTGTCGGTGAACCACAACTGCTTGGTCGACGGATGGAAGTCGAAGCCGACCGTGTTGCGCACGCCGCGCGCCACTTCCTCCAGCTGGCTGCCGTCCGGATTCATGCGGTAAATTTTGGCGCTGCGGGTGTCGTCGGTGTCGCAGATATTGCAGGGCGCGCCGACCGGGATGTACAGCTTGCCGTCCGGCCCGGCCCGCATCACTTTCTCACCATGCCATTTGTCGGTCGGCAGGCCGACCTTGACCACGTCATACGACGGCTTCTGCGCATAGCGCTTGTCGATATTGTCGAAGCGGATCACGCGGCTGATTTCGCCCACGTACAGGGCGCCGTTCAGCAGCGTCACGCCGATCGGATTTTCCAGCCCTTCGGCAACGGTGACCACGTCGGCCGACTGCTTGTCGGCGCGCGGCACTAGCGCATAAATCTTGCCGGCCTTGCGCGAGCCGACGTAGACGACGCCGCTGTCCGACACCACCATGCTGCGCGCGGTGGCGGCGCCTTCCGCATACACGCTGATGCGGAAGCCCTTCGGCAGCTTGAAGCCGCCGAGCAGATCATTGGCGGCGGCCGGCGCCGCCAGCTTCTTGTTGGCATTGGCCGCGATGTAATCGGCCAGCATGGCGATCTGCGCCGCGCTCAGCGTCGGCGACCAGGCCGGCATATTCTTGTCCGGCACGCCCTTGCTGATCACGTTGATGAGATTAGCCTTGGTCGGCGCGCCGTGAATCCAGGCGTGCTCGCCTAGCGTCGGGCCGACGGCGCCTTCCAGCTTGGCGCCATGGCAGACGGCGCAATTGGCTTGATAGAGTTTTTCGGCGGCAGCGACCGGCGCGGCGGCGTACGCGGAGAAGGAAATGAGCGCCATGCCGATGGCGGCGGCTTGCAGAGCGGTCTGGTACATCGCGATTGTCCCCTGGTGGTTTGATCGCGCCATTGTACCGCCAGAAAACAGGGAAAGCCGAGGCCGCTTCTGTCGCGCGGCCTCGGCAACGGCGGCGGGCGCCGCCGTGCGTGGCGTCAGCCGGCTGCGCGGGTGCGCAATTGCAGTGCCGGCGCGCGGCCTGGCGCCGGGCGCGCGCGTGGCGCGTCGAACGACGAGCGGCCGGTGGCCTTCACGCCGCCGTCCACCTGAAACACACTGACCAGCTCAGCCAGATGGGTCGACTGGCCTTGCAGCGCCTCGGCGGCTGCCGCAGCTTCTTCCACCAGCGCGGCGTTCTGCTGCGTCACGCCGTCCATTTCCATGATGGCCTGGTTGATCTGTTCGATGCCGGCTTCCTGCTCGCTGCTGGCGGCCGTAATCTGCTCCATGATCTCGCTGACATTGCGGATGCTGCGGACGATCTCTTCCATGGTCTTGCCGGCTTCATCGACCAGCATGCCGCCGTTGGCGATCTTTTCCACCGATTCGTTGATCAGGTGCTTGATGTCCTTGGCGGCGCTGGCCGAGCGTTGCGCCAGCGTGCGCACTTCCTGCGCCACGACCGCGAAGCCGCGGCCCTGTTCACCGGCACGCGCCGCTTCCACCGCCGCATTCAAGGCCAGGATATTGGTCTGGAACGCGATGCCGTCGATGACGGCGATGATGTCGACGATCTGGCGCGACGAGGCGCTGATCTCTTCCATGGTGGTCACCACGCCGCCGACCACTTCGCCGCCGCGCACGGCCACGCCGGAGGCGCTGGCCGCCAGCTGGTTGGCCTGGCGCGCAAACTCGGTGTTCTGCTTGACGGTCGCGGTCAGTTCTTCCATCGACGACGCGGTCTCTTCCAGCGAACCTGCCTGCTGCTCGGTGCGCGAGGACAGGTCCTGGTTGCCGCTGGCGATTTCATCGGCCGCGGTGGCGACCGAATCGGTGCTGCCGCGCACTTCGCTGACGATGGCCGCCAGGCGCTCGCGCATGGTGGCGATGCTGTACAGCAGGCTGGAACGGTCGCCGTCGGCCAGCGCCACGTGCACGGTCAGGTCGCCGCCGGCGATGCGGTCGGTGATGCCGGCCGCGTAGCCCGGCTCGCCGCCCAGCTGTTTCAGCAGCGAACGGCTGATCAGCCAGCCCAGCACCAGCGCCACCGCGATCGAAATGGTGCTCAGTACCACGATCATCCATGCCGAGCCGGCGCTGCGGTTGTGGATGGTGGCGCCGATTTCATCGATGACGGCCTTCTGGCGTTCCACCAGTGCGCCCATGCTGGCGACGTAGACATCGCCGGCAGGAATGAATTCCTTTTCGACGATCTGGTTGGCGTGCTCCAGGTTGCCGGCGGCTTTCTCGTCGAAGGCCTGCTTGCGCACGGCCTGGTAGATCTTGCGCTTTTCCTGGGCCGTGTCGAACAGGGTCTTGGCTTGCGGGTCGTCCAGCAGGTCGGCCACCTGGCTCTGGTAGCTGACGGCTACCTTGGACGTGGTGGCGATGCCATCCTCGAACATTTTCTGGGTAGCGGGATCGCTGGTCTTGGAGGCCGCCAGGGCGCGCTGCACGTTGGCTGCGACGATGGCTCTCCAGGCGCTGACCAGGCGCTCCGTTTTCAGGTGGCTGTCGAGCAGGGCGTCGGTGTCCCTGGCGGTCTGTCGGATACTCATCCAGCTGGCGATGGCGACAGCCAGCAGCAGGATCAAGGTGGCGCCAAAGCCGATGGCCAGCCTGTTGCCGACCTTCATTTCAGATAATTTCATAGTGCGTCCGAATTAGGTGCGTAGTAATAGTAGTATTTGTGAAGTATTGTTTCAAAAAAGAAACTTAAATTTCCTGGGGTCATTCTATCACCGAATAAAAAATGCTGCATGGCAACAGAGCGCTTATTACTTTTATTTACAAAGTCGCGGTGCTTGGGTAGGCTGCGGGCATGACCACCATCCTCGATTTCGACGTGCCGTTCAACGGTCACGTTCTTAAAGCCGACCATTACGTCGGCCGCGACAGCAACCGCATCCTGTACCTGCACGGGGCCGGTGCCAGCAGCCGCCACGGCCATCGACTGCTGCGTGGTGCATTGCAGCAGCGGGGGCAGGGCAGCGTCTGTTTCGACGCCATCGGCCACGGCGAGACCGGCGGCGCGCTGGCGCAATCGTCGGTAGCCAGCCGCACGCGGCAGGCGCAGGCGGTGCTGGCCGCGCATGGCATGGCGGCGCCGCTGGTGGTGTTCGGCGCCAGCATGGGCGCCTACAACGCCATCCAGTTGAGCGCGCGGCACCGGGTCGATGCGCTGGTGCTGATCGTGCCGGGCGTCTACACGCCGTCGGCCTACGAGGTGCCGTTCGGACCGGATTTTTCGGCCATCATCCGCCGTGAGCGCAGCTGGGCCGACAGCGATGCCTGGGAGATCCTGTCGCGCTTCGAGGGCCGGCTGCTGGTGATCCACGCCGAGCACGACGCCACCATCCCGCTGGAAATCTCCGAACGTCTGGTGGCGGCCGCCGCCCGCGCCGAATCGCGCCAGCTGCACATCGTGCGCGGCGCCGAGCACAACCGACTATGGTCGCTGCTGGCCGAAACGCCGGCCCACTTCGATGCGGCGGTGGAAATGGTGATGCAAACAGTGGTAGGTGGCGGAAGGCAGTAGGAGTCGAACTTACGAGGGAGCGGCTGACGCCCCCCACCGGGTTTGAAGCCCGGCCCCATCACCGGATGAGTGTGCCTTCCGTGGTCTGATTATGCGCCGCTGTAGGCCCAGGCGGCGTTCGGTCGTATCAGGTGGATATTGCCAATGCGGCGAGTATAGCCGACGCGGTCGAAGAACTCCAATACCTGAATCGCCCGCTTGCGTCCCAGTCCGGTGGCGTCGCGGAACGACGCCGCCTGCACCTCGGGCAGCGTGGCCACCAGCCGCGCCAGTTCGTCCAGCCGCTGCGGATGGTAAAACAAATCCTTCACCACCTGGCTCAGCTCACCGGTCTTGGACAGCTTGAGCAGCAGGCGCCGCACTTCGGTCTCCTGCATGCCATGCTCGCGCGCCAGCTCGCGCACCCACGGCGGATCGAAGGCGCCCGCCAGCAAGGACGCCAGCAACGGCGCCACCTGCGCCTGTTCTGCGGCGCTCAGTTCCACGCTATGCGCCGGCAAGTGCAGGCTGCGGCCGCGCTGCTTGATCGCGCCGCTGGCAAGCAGCGTGTCGATCAGGCGGCTCCACAGGCGGTCTTCCATCTCCGGCGAGACGATGCGCTTCAGGCGCCACAGCTCCGGCCCCGCATCGTCCGGCGCGCGCGCGTGGAATGCTTCCAGTGCGGCCAGGATGCGCGCCTGCAGCGCCTCCACCTCGGCCGCTGCAATCAGCAACTGGTCGCCGCCTTGCAGGCCGACTTCCACCGTGCCTGGCGGCGCGGCGATCTGCTCGGCCGGCAGTTGCGACAGCCGTACCAGCGTCGACACGCGCAGGCCCAGCGGCCCGCGCGCCAGCAGCGCGCCGATATCGCCGCTGCCGATGTAGTCGGCCAGCGCATCCAGCCAGGCGACGCGCACCGCGCTGCGCCGCTTGCGCGCCGGCCCGAACGGATCGAGCACCACGCCGCCGCCGATGGTGGCGGTGGCCTGCGCATTGCGGATCACGAAGCGGTCGCCCGGCACCGCATGCACCGGCGCATCGAGCACCAGCTGCACGCGTCCCGTGCGTCCCGGCGTCAGCACTTCGTCATCGAGCATCACCACATTGGCGGTGTGGTGCGCCGCGCCCAGGTGCACGTGCACCGGCGACCAGGGCTTGAGCGTCAGGCCGCAGTCCGGCGTCAGCGTCAGCTGCACGTCCACCCGTTCGGAACAGGCGGACAGCGCCGGCGCCACCACCCACGTGCCGCGCGCGATTTCGTCCTTGCTGACGCCGCCCAGGTTCAGGGCCAGGCGCTGTCCGGCGCGGCCGACGTCGGCCGAGCGGTTCTGCGCGTGGATGCTGCGCACGCGCGCCTCCTGGCCGCCGGGCGCCATCTGCAGGATGTCGCCCACGCGCACGCTGCCCGCCAGCGCGGTGCCGGTGACGATGGTGCCCTGGCCGGATAGCGTGAACACGCGGTCCACGCCGAGCCGGAACAGGCGCCGTTCGTCGTTGGCCGGCAGCGTGGCGGCGATCTGCGCCAGATGGCGCAGCAGCGCCTTGACGCCGATATCGCCTTCGATGGTGGCGTTGGTGCGGAAGATCTGCGCGCCGGCGAAATCGGTGCTCGACAACAGGGCGTTGATCTCGCCCTCCAGCTGTTCCAGGCGGCTGCTGTCGGCGCGGTCGATCTTGGTCAGCGCCACCGCGCCGCGTTGTACGCCCAGCAGCCGCAGGATCGCCAGGTGCTCCAGCGTCTGCGGCATGATGCCGTCGTCGGCGGCGATCACCAGCAGCGCGGCGTCGATGCCGGTGACGCCGGCCGCCATGGTGCGGATGAATTTTTCGTGGCCCGGTACATCGATCACGCCCAGGATGTCGCCGCCTTCCAGCGGCGCATAGGCGTAACCGAGTTCGATCGAAATGCCGCGCGCCTTCTCTTCCTTCAGACGATCGGTGTCGACGCCGGTGAGGGCGCGCGTCAGCGTGGTCTTGCCGTGGTCAATGTGTCCTGCGGTGCCGACGATCATGCTGCAAGCAGGGACAGTTGTTCGATGAAGTGCTGCTGCTGGTGGTCCTGCAGGCAGCGCAGGTCGAGCCACAGCGCATCCTGCGCCACGCGGCCGATGACCGGCAACGGCAGGGCGCGCAGGCGCTGTTCCAGCACGCCCAGCGCGTTGCTGATGCGGCCCGCCGCAGCGGGGCGCACCACCAGGCCGTGGCTGTGCAACTGGTCGACCGGCAGCGCGCCGCTGCCGATCTGGCTCATCATCGCTTCGTCGGTGACGACGTAGCCGGCGCCCAGCGCGGCCTGCAGCTGCGGCAGGATGGCCTGCGCCTGCACGCGCATGTCGGCGGCAGGGCGGGTCAGCAGCTTGAGGGTGGTCAGGCGCTCCGGCAGCAGGTCCGGCGCGCGGTACAGCGCGAGCACCGGCTCCAGCGCGGCCAGGGTCAGTTTGCCGACGCGCAGTGCGCGCTTCAGCGGATTCTTCTTGATCTGCGCGATCAGATCCTTGCGGCCGACGATGATGCCGCACTGCGGACCGCCCAGCAGCTTGTCGCCGCTGAAGGTCACCAGGTCGGCTCCACCTTCGATGGTTTCGCGCACCGTGGTTTCATGCGGCAGGCCATACTGCTCAAGGTCGACCAGCGTGCCACTGCCCAGGTCCACCGCCAGCGGGATGTTGTGCTTCTTCGCCAGCGGCGCCAGTTCATCGAGCTCGATGCTCTTGGTGAAGCCGGTGATGGCGTAATTGCTGGTGTGGACCTTCATCATCAGCGCGGTCTGCGCACCGGCCGCTTCGTCGTAGTCCTTCAGGTGCGTGCGATTGGTGGCGCCCACTTCGCGCAGCACGGCGCCGGCGCGCGTCATCACGTCCGGAATGCGGAAGGCGCCGCCGATTTCCACCAGCTCGCCGCGCGAGACGATCACCTCTTTGCCCAGCGCCACGGTGTTCAGCATCAGCAGCACGGCGGCGGCGTTGTTGTTGACGATGGTGGCCGCTTCGGCGCCGGTCAGTTCCAGCAGCAGTTCTTCGATCAGGTTGTCGCGGTCGCCGCGCTTGCCGGTGTCGATGTCCCATTCCAGGTTCATCGGCCAGCGCATCGCATCCACCACCGCCTGCACGGCGTCGTCGGGCAGCAACGCGCGGCCAAGGTTGGTGTGCAGCACGGTGCCGGTCAGGTTGAACACGGGACGCAGCGGCGAGGTGTTCTGCTCGCGCAGCCGCGTGGCCAGCATTGCCAGCAGCGACGGAATGCCGGTGTCCGGCGCCGGCGCGGCAGCCGCCACCTCGCCGCCTTCGCGCGCGGCCAGCAGCATGGCGCGCAGCTCGGCCAGCAGCGCGCGCGCCGCATCCAGCGTCTGCACGCGGCCATACTCGGCGATCAGCGCCTCGCAGCCGGCGTCCGACAGGATCAGATGCACGGCTGGCAGGCGGATGCCGCCGGTGACAACAGGTTCGTTCATTCGGCGTTAAACCACAGCAGGGGATTGCCGCTGGCGCGGGCGTAGCCGGCTTCGCCGACCAGCAGGTCCAGCGCCAGGCTGGCCAGATCGTCGGCCAGCGGCTCGACGTGGTAGTCGTGCTCCTGGTTGAAGATCTTGCGGTAGGTATGGCATTCGTCGCAGGTTTCGGCGCGCGCCACCTTGCTTGGATCGTTGGCCTTGTTCACCGGCTCGGTCGGTTCCGGCATGCCGCCTTCCGGCTCGATGCTCTGGTAGGCGATCTTCGAGGTGCTCTCGCAGGTGGTGCACTTGACGCGCACCATGTGCCATTCGCTGGCGCAGCAGGCGCATTGCAGGTAGCGATAGCCCTGCGACTGTCCGCCGATGCGGATCACGCTGGCCACCGGATGCGAACCGCAGACGGGGCACAGGGTGTTGGTCACCAACGGCTGCACGCGCTGCGCATCGAGCTGGCTGGCGCGCTTGGTCCACATCACTTGCAAGGCGGCAGCCACGAACGGCGCGTGCAGCGGATGCACGCCTTCCGTCAGTTCGGCCAGCACGGCGTCGGCGCAGCCTTCGAGTTGCGCGCTGTCGAGCGCGCGCAGCTCGGCCAGCACGGTGGCGAGCTGCGGCTGGCTTGCTGCAAGCGGGTCCAGTTGGTCGAGGATGGCGTCGAATACGCGGCGCCACGCAGCCGGGCGCTGGCCGCTGACCGGCAGCGGCGGCATGTGGTGATCGATGGCCAGCTCGATGCCGGCGGCGTCGGGCAGGGCGTAAGTGTCGGCGGGCAGCGAGGTGGCCACGGCTGCCTGCGCATCGACCAGGGCGGCCATCATCTTCAGGTAGCCGCTCAGCGTTTCGCCGACCGGAATGCCCTTGATTTGATTATCTGCCAACTGGCGGAGGCGCGTGGCGCGCGCGGAAAACAGACTGCGTGCTTCCGGGAGCAGCAGGCGCGGTATGGCGGTGTGATCGAGCGACTCGATTTCGCCAGGTTGTAGCAAGCGTTGTACCAAAAAAAATCTCCCGTGTTGCCGGCAGCAGAAGGGCTGCCGGCTCAGGGAGTATTTTAATCCCAAATCGGGATGGTCGCAGGCTGGATGCGATTAATCGCGGTTTTTACGGACCACTTCCTCGAACCAGCGCGGATGGTGCTTGCGCGCCCAGCCGTAGGTGACGGTGCCGCGTATCATGGCGCCGATCGAACCCTTGACCCAGAACGCCGCGTAGATGTGCACGACGATCGAGCAGATCAGCACAAACGCGCTGAAGGCGTGCAGCAAGGCCGCCAGCCGCACGATCTCGATCGGGAAGTAGAACGCGAAGTAGGCGCGCCAGATCACGATGCCCGACAACAGCAGGCCGCACATGGAGGCGATCAGCACGAAGAACAGCATCTTCTGGCCGGCGTTGTACATGCCGATCTTCGGAAGCTTGTCTTCGCGGTTGTTGAGCACATCGCCCATCTGCTTCATCCACTGCTTGTCGGCCGCGTCGATGTGGTTGTGGTGCCAGAAACGCAGCACCAGCACCGCAAACGAGACGAACATCACCAGCCCGATGAAGGGATGGAGGATGCGCGTCCATTGGCCGCCGCCGAGGAACATGGCCATCCACGCCATCGCCGGATGGAACATGGCGAGGCCGGACACCGCCAGCAGAATGAAGCAGATGGCGGTGATCCAGTGGTTGCTGCGCTCGTTGGGCGTGTAACGCTGGATCAGCGGGTTGCCGTCCTTGTCGCGGTTGGGGTGGCTCATGGTGCTTCCTCCCTGATACGTTTAGCTTCCTCGACCGCTTCGGCTTCCTCTTCCTTGCTCACTTCGTTCGGACCGATGCGCGAGTAGTGGAAGAAGCCTGCCAGCGCGGTGAGGGCGATGCCCGCCAGTGCCAGCGGCTTGGTCAGGCCTTTCCACAGGCCGACCGTGGCGCTGATGCTCGGGTCTTTTTTCAGACCGTTGTACAGCGTGGGCTGGTCCGCGTGGTGCAGCACGTACATCACGTGGGTGCCGCCCACGCCGGCCGGGTCGTACAGGCCGGCGTGTTCGAAGCCACGCGATTTCAGGTCCTCGATGCGCTCCTCGGCGTGGTGCTTCATGTCCTCCTTGGTGCCAAAGTTGATGGCGCCGGTAGGGCAGGTCTTGACGCACGCAGGTTCCTGGCCGACGGCCACGCGGTCCGAGCACAGCGTGCACTTGTAGGCGCGGCTGTCCTGCTTGGAAATGCGCGGCACGTCGAACGGGCAGCCGGCGACGCAGTAACCGCAGCCTATGCAGTTCTCCTGGTGGAAATCCACAATGCCGTTGGTGTACTGCACGATGGCGCCCGGCGAAGGGCAGGCCTTCAGGCAGCCCGGATCTTCGCAGTGCATGCAGCCGTCCTTGCGGATCAGCCACTCCAGGTCGCCCTTGGTGTTCTCGTATTCCGAGAACCGCATCACGGTCCAGGATTGCGCGGTCAGGTCGATCGGGTTGTCGTAGACGCCGGTGGTTTCGCCCACCTCGTCGCGCAGATCGTTCCATTCCATGCACGCCGTCTGGCAAGCCTTGCAGCCGATGCACTTGGAAACGTCGATCAGCTTGGCGACGGTGCCGGTCACCGGCGTACGCGCCACCGGTGGCTGCACCGTCGTGGCCGACAGGCGCTTGATATCAAGTGATTGTAATGACATATGTTTTCTCCCTCGGCCTTAGACTTTTTCCACTTTCACCAGGAACGACTTCGATTCCGGTGTCTGGGAATTGCCGTCGCCAACCGTCGGCGTCAGCGTGTTGACCAGGTAGCCTGGTTTGGTAAGCCCTTTGAAGCCGAAGTTGATCGGCAGGCCGACGTGGTGCATCGGTTTGCCGTCAATGGTCAATTGCTTGATACGCTTGGTCACCACCGCCTTGGCGATGATGTAGCCGCGGCCCGACGACACCTTGACGCGGTCGCCGTGCACCACGCCGATTTCCTTGCCCAGCGCTTCGCCGATTTCGACGAACTGCTCGGGCTGGATGATGGCGTTCAGGCGCGCATGCTTGGTCCAGTAGTGGAAGTGCTCCGTCAGACGGTAGCTGGTTGCTGCATGCGGGAACTGCTCCTTCTTGCCCAGCTTTTTGCGGTCGTTCGGGAACATGCGGCCGGCCGGGTTGTTGAACGCTTTCGGGTTGTTCGGGTGCAGCGGGTTGTGCCCGATCGGCGACTCGAACGGCTCGTAGTGCTCGGGGAACGGACCTTCGGCCATGGCGTCACGCGAGAAGAAGCGTGCCACGCCTTCGGCCAGCATGATGAACGGACCCATGCCGTTTTCCGGCGGTTCGTCGGCCTTGTAGTCCGGCACGTCGGCGCCGCCCCACGAGGTGCCATTCCAGGCGATCAGCTTGCGGGTTGGGTCCCACGGCTTGCCCTTCATGTCGGTCGAGGCGCGGTTGTACAGCACGCGGCGGTTGGCCGGCCAGGCCCAGGCCCAGTTCAGCGTGTTGCCGATGCCGGTCGGGTCGCTGTTGTCGCGGCGGCCCATCTGGTTGCCGGCGGCGGTCCAGGAACCGGCGAAGATCCAGCAGCCGCACGCGGTGCTGCCGTCGTCCTTGAGTTGGGCGAAGCCTGCCAGCTGCTCGTTCTTCTTCAGGATGACCTTGGTCGGATCTTTCGGATCGGTGATTTCCTTCAGCGCCTTGCCGTTGAATTCCATCGCCAGCTCTTCCGGCGTCGGCGAGTTCGGATTGGCATAGTTCCAGGTCAGGTTCAGGATCGGATCCGGGAACTTGCCGCCGTCTTTCTGGTACGCCTTCTTCATGCGCAGGAACAGCGCCGACATGATGTCCAGGTCGCTCTTCGCCTGGCCTGGCGGCTCGGCGCCTTGCCAGTGCCACTGCAGCACGCGCGACGACGACACCAGCGAGCCGCGCTCTTCCGCGAAACAGGAGGTCGGCAGGCTGAACACCTCGGTCTGGATCTGCGTCGGATCGACCTTGTGGAAGTCGCCGTGCGGTTTCCAGAACTCGGAGGTCTCGGTCTGCAGCGGATCCATGATGGCCAGCCACTTCAGCTTCGACAGCGAGTCGGTGATCTTCTGCTTGTCCGGGCCGGAGGCCAGGATGTTGAAGCCCTGGCAGATGTAGCCGGTCATCTTACCCTGATTCATCAGCTCGAAAGCCTGCATCATGTCGTAAGGTTTATCCAGCTTCGGCAGGTAGTCGAAGGCGTAGTTGTTTTCCTCGGTGGCGGCGTCGCCCCACCAGGCCTTCATGAAGGAGACCAGGAATTTCTTCGAGTTGCTGTAGTAGCTCAGCTGGTTCGGACGCAGCGGTTTCAGCGCGCGCTTGGCAACATAGGCGTCCCAATCCTGCTCGGCCTCGCCTGGCAGGGTCAGGTAACCCGGCAGCATATTGGTCAGCAGGCCCAGGTCGGTCAGACCCTGGATGTTGGAGTGGCCGCGCAGCGCGTTCATGCCGCCGCCGGCGATGCCCATATTGCCCAGCAACAGCTGCACCATGGCGCCGGTGCGCAGGGTTTCCGCGCCGGTCGAGTGCTGGGTCCAGCCCAGGGCGTACAGGATGGTCGCGGCACGGCCCGGCACGGCGGTCGAGGCCAGGGCTTCAGCCACCAGGTGGAATTTCTCCGGCGGCACGCCGCAGGCTTTCTCCACCATTTCCGGCGTGTAGCGCGCGTAGTGCTTCTTCATCAGCTGGTACACGCAGCGCGGGTGTTCCAGAGTCGGGTCGACCTTGGCATAGCCGTCTTCGCCCATCTCGTAGTTCCAGCTGCTCTTGTCCGTGTACTTGTTGGCCTTGTCGTCCCAGCCCGAATACAGGCCGTCGTTGAAGGCGAAATCTTCGCGCACGATGAACGGCATGTCCGTGTAGTTGCGGACGTACTCGTGCTGAATCTTGTCGTTGGTGAGCAGGTAGTTGATGATACCGCCCAGGAACACGATATCCGCGCCGGTACGGGTAGGGACGTAATGGTCCGCCACCGAGGCCGTTCGGGTAAAGCGTGGATCGACCACGATCAGCTTGGCGCCGCGATGCGCCTTGGCTTCCGTGACCCATTTAAACCCGCAAGGGTGTGCTTCTGCTGCGTTGCCGCCCATGACCAGGATGACATCAGCATTCTTGATGTCTACCCAGTGATTCGTCATCGCACCACGTCCAAATGTCGAGGCAAGACCTGCCACCGTTGGACCGTGTCAAACACGTGCTTGGTTGTCGAATGGGAGCATGCCGGTGGCACGCATCGTTTTATGGGTTAAGTAGCCGACTTCATTGCTGGCTGCCGAAGCGGCCAGGAAACCGGTAGTGGTCCAGCGGTTGACGGTTTTGCCGTCTGCAGTTTTTTCGACGAAATTGGCGTCGCGATCGTCCTTCATCAGCTTGGCGATGCGGTTCAGCGCGTCATCCCACGAGATCGGGCTCCAGTCGCTCGCACCCGGCGCGCGGTATTGCGGCGCCAGCAGGCGGCTCGGCGAGTGGATGAAGTCGATCAGCGAAGCGCCTTTCGGGCACAGCGTGCCGCGGTTGACCGGGTGGTCGGCGTCGCCTTCAATGTGGATGATGCTGGCCGCGGCGTTTTTGGCGCCATCGCCCAGGCCGTACATCAAAATGCCGCAACCGACGGAGCAGTACGGGCAAGTGTTGCGGGTTTCGGTACTGCGCGCCAGCTTGTACTGCCGGACTTCGGCCAAGGCCGTTGCCGGCGCAAAGCCGAGTAGCGCAATGCTCGAACCCGCGATGGTCGCACCAGTTACCCGAAGGAACTGGCGTCTCGACATCTGGTTCATGGAAATACCTCTCTAATTGTCTGATGACCTTTCCAGTTTACCATCTCCGCCAAGATGACCGCGAGTGCTGTTTTGTATTAATTGTTGCTTTGTGACCAGAATCGCCTTTTGGTATGGACTGCTTTATAACTTTGGTGCTATTTATAACAACGTTTAAGCTGTTTGTAGTCGTAGAAATGGCTGTCGGGCGCGATGCGGGCGGCGTTGCAGGCCGGCTTGAAGTCGGCTTCGCGCTCGTTGTAGAGCATGCGCACCAGCGTGCGGCCGGCGGCGTTCTGGTACATATCCCACTGAATATTGGCCGCCATCGGCGCCACCTGGGCGCCGCGCCAGGGGCTGTTCTGGTAACTGTAGGTCGCTGCGCGCGGCAGCTGTTCGGACATGCCGGGCAAGGCCAGGGCGCTGGCGAACGGGATCACGATTTCGGCGTGGCTGAAGCGCAGCTTGGCTGCATGGGCGCGGTTGCCGGCCGCGATGGCGTCGGCTTCGGCGAAGAAGTCGTCGACCAGCGCGGCGGCCATGCGCCAGGTGACGTCGCCGTTGTCGGCGATGCCGGGGCCTTTTTCGTAGAAGGCGACAGCGTCTTCCGCCTCGGCGTAGACGTGCGCCTGCTCGGGCAGGATGTACTGCGTGAAGTCGGCCTTGAGTTCGGTCTGCATGTCGGCGGCGGCGGAGTACAGGTCGTACAGCGCGAGCGCGGCGTCGGTGACGCTGGCGATGCTGGTGTCGCCGTCGCCGGTCAGCGTGTTGGTGAATTTGCCGTCGGCGCTGGTGTAGCTGCGCTCACCGGCGTTGCTGGCGCTGCGCTGGCCTGCATCCAGCGCGGCGATGAACGCCGGCGCGAACAGGCGCGCCAGCGTGGCCTGGGCGGCGGCCTTGAGCTGTGGCTGCGCGTGGATGGCCGCTGCGCGCGCTTTCAGCTCGTCGCTTTTCACCCAGCGCTGGTAGGCCAGGCTGGACTCGGTGACCAGCGTGTCCTGCCTGGCGCTCAGCTTGTGGAAGTAGAGCGTTGAACGGTCGATGCCGGCGTCGATCAGCGGCTTCAGGTCCGGCTGCTGCTGCACCAGCGCGCGCGCAAAGAAGTAGCCACTGTCGACGGCGCGGTCCTTGCCCGAAGTGACGACGACGATGCGCCGCGCCGCCGCCGTGCGGAACAGCTCCGGCAGGCGCGCGCGCAGGCGCTGCGCCAGTTCGGTGTGTTCCGTGATGCCCTGCATGGTCTCGTTGCCGTAGCCGGCCTTGCTGATGCCGTCGACGCCGTAGCCGAGCAGCGCGTTCGCCTGCATCATCTGTTCGATGTCCGGGCCCAGCGCGCGGCCGAGCGGCGTCAGGGCATCCTCTTTGGCGGCCAGCTGCCACAGCTTGTACAGCGCCAGATCCGTCTTGAAGCTGCTCAGTCCACGCGAGCCATGGCGGGCCAGCATCTGCGTGTAGACCGCCTTGAAGCCGGCGGGCGCCGCCTCGTAGCTGGCGCTGGACTGCTGCGGCGCATACGGCGTTTTGGTCGAATAAAACTGCTCGCCGTAAGCATGCGACAACAGCAGGGACAGCGCGGCGCCGGCCGCAAGACGGAGTGGTTTCATACCTTAGAAGTCTACGCGAACATTCACGCTGGCGGTACGTGGCGCGCCGATGTTCAGGTAGTTCTCCTGATAGTAGGTCCAGTATTTGCGGTTGGCGATGTTGGAGATATTCGCACGCACGCTGATCATCTTGCCGAAGTAGCGGTGACGATAGTTGAAGCCCGCGTCAAACAGCGTGTAGGCCGGCAGCGTGTTCACATTGGCCGCATCCATCGGCAGCTCGCCCAGGTACTGCGAACCGACGTGCAGCGCCAGGCCTGGCAGGACTTCGCGCCAGGTGGCCTGCACCGAAGCCTGGCGGCGTGGCGCACCGACGGCGCGCTTGCCGCTGTAGCCAGGCGCCGCGTCTTCCAGCGTCGCGTCCAGCAGCATGATGCCGCCTTCGATCGAGACATTCCTGGTTGCCTGCACCACGGTGTTGAACTCAACGCCCTGGTATTTGCTCTGGCCGTCCGACACGTACACGTTGGACGCATTGGTGTACTGCGCGCCGCGCTCGATGTGGAACAGGGCGGCGGTGGCGTTCCACCAGCTGCGCTCCGTCTTCACGCCGACTTCCGACTGCTTGCTCTTGATCGGTGCGAAAGTCTGGTTGGCGTTGACGGTGGTGCTCGGCGCGGATGCGGCCTGCTCCAGCGCCTCGACGTAGCTAGCGTACAGCGTGGTGTCGGCGGCCGGCTTGAACATCAGCGCCACGGTCGGCGTGGTTTTCTCGGCCGGATAGCTGGCGGTCACCACGCCCTTGGTCGAGTAGGCGTTGTCGGTGAACTGCGTGTAGCGCGCGCCGGCCAGCAGCGACCAGGCGTCGTTGAGCTTCAGCGTGTCGCTGGCGAAGACCGCTTCCTGGCGCGTGGTTTCGTCGCGGTAGGTGCCGCCGCTGTAGTTGACGCTGGCCGCGCTGATGATGCTTGGCGCCGACAGGTTGCCGGTGCCGACGTAGGTCTTCGGCGTGACCACCGACGACGTCGATACCAGGTTCTGCGACATCACGCCGACGATCACTTCGTTGCCCAGGCCGGCGATATCGAACTTGCCGTTGACGGTCGCCTGCACCTGGTCGAAGTGGTAGCCGTGCAGCTCGGAGGTGATGCGGTCGCGGTAATCGCCGGCGTTGCTGGTCAGGTAGTACTGGTCCTTCTTGTACACGCGGGTGGAGTCCGAGGTGCGGTAGGAAGCGTTGGCCACCCAGTCGTTCGCCAGGCGGTACTCGACGCCGGTGGTGGCCAGCGTGTATTCGACGTCGCTGCCGGCGCCGATGCTATTCAGCTTGGTGTCGCCGTCGAGCGGCGCAGGCACTTTGTAGACCGTCGGGCCAGGCGAAATGATGATGTCGGTGCCGCCGACGCTGCGGCGGCGCTGGTAAATCGCGTCGTAGGTCAGGGCCAGATCCCTGGTCACGCGCCATTCCAGATTCAGGCCGGCGGCGTTGCGCTTGATCGAGCCGCTTTCCTGTTTCAGGTCGCCGTCTTCGTGCAGCAGGTTCAGGCGATAACCGAAGTCGCCTTCCTCGCCGAGGCGGCCGCCCATGTCGATGTGTTCCTTGATCGCGCCGCCTTCCTGATAGCCCATCGCTGCGCTGAAGCTCTTGTCGGTGGTCGGGCGCTTGGTGACGTAGTTGACGATGCCGCCCGGCGAACCAAAGCCGTACATATAGCCGGTCAGGCCCTTCATGGCTTCCACGCTTTCGAACATCTCCAGCGGCATCTCGGTGCCGCGGTTGATGTTGGCCAGGCCGTTGACCTTGTAGCCGTTCAGGTCATCGAGGCGCAGGCCGCGCATCTGGATGGTGGCAGGGTGGGTGGAGATGGGTGGCGAGATGGCGGTGACCGATGCGTCGTACTTCAGGACTTCGGAAATGCTGGTGGCCAGGCGGTCTTCGATTTCGTCGCTGGAGACGGCCTTGGTGGAGAAGGGCGTATCCAATTCCGACTTGCGGCCCAGGGCGCCGCTGCTGACGCTGTCACCGAGTTTTTTCTTTTCGACCGTGGCCTTGACTTCAACCGTGGAAAGCGCGCCACCGATGTCCTCCGCCATGGCGGAGATGTGGAAAGCGCACAGGCCGGCGGCGGCCAGGGCCAGTTGAATACGGGATGGAGCGAAAGGATTTTTCGAGGACATGAGAACCTGAAGTAGTTAGCGGGGTATAAAGCCCGCCATCCTATCGGTCCCATATTACGTGCGTATGACTTCACCCTCAAACGAAAGGGTCCGACCCCGTACGGGGTCGGACCCTGGCCGCAGCGAAGTGCGGGTTTCGCGGGTACCGCGAATTACACTACAAAAGCGCTTCGATATCCGCCAACGATGGAGGGGATGCTCCCACCCCGAGACAAGCCGCCGCACCAGCCGCCACCGAGAACTGCAGATGCTGCAACGGCGCCGCATCGGCGCGATGCATCATGCTCCACGCCAGCGCGGCGATGCTGGCGTCGCCCGCGCCCACGGTGTCGATCACCTTGATCTTCGGCGCCGCCAGCGACCACGATTCGTCGCCGATGTGCAGCGACGCGCCGGCGCCGCCCTTGGTGTACAAATACGTCGCCGCCGGATTCCAGCCGCGCAGCGTAGAGAAAGCGCTTTCGATATCCTTGGTCCGGAACAGACCTTCCAGATCCTCTTCCGACACCTTCACCACATCCGCCAGCGCCGTCATGCGGCGCAGCGTGGCGTCGTAGCGCTCGTCCATCAGCAAACGGTAGTTCGGGTCATAGCTGATCCGCACACCTTCCTGCTTGAGCTGCTCGGCCAGCGCCACCAGCTTGCCCGCCAGCGGCTCGCGCGCCAGACTGATGCCGCCGAAGTGCACCCATTTGCACTGCGCGCGCCAGCCATCCGGCAGTTGCGCCGCATCGAACTGCAGATCCGCGCTGTTATCGCCAACGAAGAAATACGCCGGCGGATCGGTGCGGTGCACGATCGCCAGCAGCGGCGAATTGTCATAGCGCTGCAGGAAGCGCAGATCCAGGCGCGCGACTTCGCTCGCCTGCCACAGCGCATCGCCGAATACATCGCGGCTGATGGCGCCCGCGAACGCGGTCGGCACATCCAGCTTCGCCATCGCCCGCGCCACGTTCCACGTCGAGCCGCCCACCTTGCTCAGCCAATGCTCCTGCGCGCCGTCCTGCACCACCATATCGGTGAGCGCTTCGCCCGCCGCTACAAATAAAGGAAACATCTCAATCCTTCTTCAATACGTTAAGCACTTCGTAGCAGGCGCCCATGGTGTGGTAGTCCGTCTTGCCGGCCGGGCTTTTCTCGTCGGTCAGCTTGCTGTTGTCCGCGCCGAGGATGCGATACCACGCACCGTACTGATGATCGACGAAATGCTCCCAGCTGTACGCCCAGATCTTGTCGTACCAGGTCCAGTAGCGCGCCTCGCCGGTGCGCGATGCCAGCAACGCGGCGGTGGCCAGGCTCTCGGCCTGCACCCAGAAGTATTTGAGGTCGTCGCAGATGCTGCCGTCCGGTGCGAAGCCGTAGTAGATGCCGCCGTGTTCATGGTCCCAGGCCTTGGCCAGCGCGGCGTCGAACAGTTCCACCGCGCGCGGCAGCAGCCAGCGCGGATTGAGCGACAGCTGCGCGCCGTGGCGCTCCAGCAGCAGCAACAGCTTGGCCCATTCGGTCAGGTGGCCGGGCTGGTAGCCCCACGGACGGAAGATGTTGGTCTTGTCGTTGCGGTTGTACTCCGAGTCCACCGACCAGTCGTCATGGTAGTGTTCCCACACCATGTTGTCGGCCAGCGCGGCCTGGCGGATGGTGATGTTGTGCGCCAGCGTTTCGGCGCGCAGCAGGTAGGCGCGCTCGCCGGTTGCCTCGAAGGCGGCGATCAGCGCTTCGCAGGCATGCATATTGGCGTTCTGGCCGCGATAGCTGTCCACGCGCGACCAGTCGGCGCTTGCTTCGTCGGCGTACAGGCCGTGCTGCGGTTCCCAGAAGCGTTTCTCCATCAGCGCGAAGGTCTCGCCGATCCATTCGGCGGCCTGGGTCTCACCGGCCATCAGCGCGTGGCTGTAGGCCAGCAGTACGAAGGCCAGGCCGTAGCAGTGGTTGGTGCCGTCGAGCACACGGCGCACGCCGTCTTTCCATTCCAGCTCCCACGCGTAGCCGTTGGTGTGCGGATCGCGGTGCGCCTCGCGCAGGAAGGACAGCGCATGGCGCAGACGCTGACGGTCTTCCACGTCGCCGAACTGCCGCCATGCCATCGCATAGTTGAAGACAAAGCGCGTGCTGCTGACCAGATGGCGGGTGTGCGCATCGTAGACCGTGCCGTCGTCTTTGTAGAAGTGATACAGGCCGCCGCTCGGGTCGATGCAGCGCTTGTCGTAAAACTGCTTGGTATGGCGGATGTGGTTCAGCAGGGTGGTGCGGGATCGGAAATCAGGGGCCATCATCAGGTCCGTTTGAAAGTTACCAGGTTTTTCGGTCGCCAGCCGTCCGTCACGGTGCTGGCGCGTATGATTAATTCGACCGGTGAGACCTTCTCCACCGGCTCGTCGTGCGGGCCGTTGAGCAGCATATCCACGCCCAGCGCACCCAATGCTTTTTTATCGATGCGCAGCGTCGTCAGCGGGCGGTGGCCCAGCACGGCGGTCGAGATGTCGTCGAAGCCGACGATCGCGATGTCGTGCGGAACTTTCAGTCCCCTGGCGATGCAGCAGCGCATGGCCACCAGGGCCGCGCTGTCGTTGTAGCAGAACACCGCGTCCGGCGGATGCGGCAGGTCCAGCAGCTGTTCCATCGCTTCCCATGCGCCGGTTTCCAGGTCGACGCCGTCCGGCAGGCCGGCCTCCAGCCGTGGATCGGCCAGGATGCCTTCCTCGAACAGCGCCTGGCGGTAGCCGCGCGCGCGTTCACGAATGGAGTAGTGGGCCAGCGGACCGGAAATGAAGCCCACGCGGGTGCGGCCGGTGTCGATCAGATGTTTGGTGGCCATGTAGCCGCCCATCATATTGTCCGGATTGACGGAACTGTAGCCGCGCAGCTTCATGTCGATCAGCACCAGCTGCTTGCCGGTCGAGCGCAGGGCGCTCAGGGTTTCCGGTTCGAAGAAGCCGGCGCAGACTATGCCGTCCGGCGCGTGCATGCGGATCTGGTCGATCAGGCCATCAGCCGGCCCCACCGCCATGAACGACAGCACGATACCCTGCTTGCGGCAGGCTTCCTCCGCGCCGTGCAGCACCGGCGAGTAGAACGGGCTGCTGGAAGCGGTATTGTGCTGGCGGTGCAGCAGGAAGGTCAGGCGGCGCAGGCGCTTCTGACGCAGCTTGCAAAAATCGTAACCCAGACCGCGTGCCGTTTCCAGCACCATCTGGCGGGTTGCTTCGGTCAGGCCAGGTTCATTTTTCAGTGCGCGTGAAATCGTTCCCGCCGATACGCCAGCGACCCGGGCGATATCCCTGATCGTGATGTTGGTGCCCATTGTTGGTGTCTCCTCCGGTGTGAATGAAGTCTTGCATAAGCGTCTATTGACGGTCAAATGACACATCAAATTTCGATTGGAGTTTAGCGTAATTTACTAAACACGCCGCCGCTGAGCGATCCGGATGCCGCAGGCGCCGTGTCGCACCGCTTTCGGCTTGTTTAGTGAAGATTGCTAAACTCGGGCCAAAAAACGCTTGTTGTTTGACCCTGTGGCAGCCGGCATGCAGAATTATTAAGATAAAAACCATACGAGGAGACATCGATGGAACACGTTGCACCCGCAACTTTGCGCCCGCACGAGCATACGGCAAGCGGCAATACCGTCCCGCTGATCATCATTACCCTGTTGTTCTTCATGTGGGGATTGCTTACGTCGCTAAACGACGTGTTGATTCCGCATCTTAAATCGATTTATACGCTCAATTATGTGCAGGCCATGCTGGTGCAGTTCTGCTTCTTCGGCGCCTACTTCATCGTGTCGCTGCCGGCCGGGATGCTGATCCGCCGCATCGGCTACCAGCGCGGCGCGGTGAGTGGCCTGGTGCTGGCCGCCGCCGGCTGCGCGCTGTTCTTCCCGGCGTCGACCAGCGGCTATGCACTGTTCCTGCTGGCGTTCTTCGTGCTGGCCAGCGGCATCACCATCCTGCAGGTGGCGGCCAATCCGTATGTAACGGTGCTTGGCGCGCCGGCCACCGCGTCCAGCCGCCTGACGCTGACGCAGGCGTTCAATTCGCTGGGCACGACGATTGCGCCGGCGCTGGGCGGTTTCCTGATCCTGTCCGAAGGCGCGCCGGCCATCGCCGGCCTGGTACGCAGCAAGGCCGAGGAAGCCGCGGCGGTGCAGGGGCCATACCTGGCATTGGCCGCCGCGCTGCTGGCGCTGGCCGTGCTGTTCGCGATCGTGCGCCTGCCTAAGATCAGCCACACCGAGGACGACGGCGTGGTGTCGTCGGTCGAAACCAGCGTGCTGGCGCATCGCCACCTGCTGCTGGGCGCCATCGGCATCTTCCTGTACGTGGGCGGTGAAGTCAGCATCGGCAGCTTCCTGATCAACTTCCTGGGCGAGGCGAATGTCGCCAGCCTGCCGGCCAGTTCGGCCGCGCACTATGTCAGCTACTACTGGGGCGGCGCCATGGTCGGCCGCTTCATCGGCTTTGTCGTCATGCGCTACGTCAGCCCTGGCAAGGCGCTGGCGTTCAACTCGTCCGCTTCCATCATCCTGATCCTGCTGGCGATCTTCGGCAGCGGCAAGCTGGCCATGTGGTCGATCATCGCGGTGGGCCTGTTCAACTCCATCATGTTCCCGACCATCTTCAGCATGGCGCTGCACAAGCTGGGCAAACAGACCGGCCAGGGTTCCGGCATCCTGTGCATGGCGATCGTGGGCGGCGCGCTGGTGCCGTTCGCACAGGGCCTGCTGGCGGACACCATCGGCCTGCAATGGTCGTTCTTCGTGCCGGCCGCCTGCTACACTTTCATCCTCTACTTCGGCGTCAAATACGCAGGCATGTACAGGAGCGGAACGTGAAACAACTCTACAAATTCTGCGCCGCCGCTTTGATGATCGGCGCCTGCGGCATGGTGGAGGCGGCGCCCGCCGCCGGTGGCGATTTCGTCACCGTCAAGAAAACGCATTTCGCCCGCAAGGGACAGGCTTACTACATCGCCGGCGCCAACTTCTGGTACGGCGGTTACCTGGGCGCGGCCAGTGGCGTGGGCGAGCGCGCGCGTCTGCTGAAAGAGCTGGATAACATGAAGGCCATCGGCATCAACAATCTGCGTGTGCTGGCGGTGTCCGAGAAGACGGAGATGAATAGCGCCGTCAGCCCGGCCACCACCAGCGCGCCTGGCCAGTACGATGAAAACCTGCTCGTCGGCCTGGACTTCCTGATGGCGGAAGTGGCCAAGCGCGACATGACGGTGGTGCTTTACCTGAACAACTTCTGGCAGTGGTCGGGCGGCATGACGCAGTACCTGAACTGGTTCGAAGGCACGCCGGCGCTGGACCCGAACGTGACCAAGGACTACGACACCTATATGCAGAAGACGGCGGGCTTCTACCGCAACGCTGCGGCGCAGGCGGAGTATCGCAACGTCATCGCCAAGATCGTCAGGCGCGTCAACACCATCACCGGCAAGCCGTACACCGAGGATACGCACATCCTGTCGTGGCAGCTGGCCAACGAGCCGCGTCCGGGCAACGGCAAGGCGACGGCGGAGGAGAAGGCGGTCTACGTCAAGTGGGTTGATGAGGTGGCGGGCTACATTCATGGCCTGGACAAGAACCATCTGGTCAGCAGCGGCAGCGAAGGTCTGGCTGGTTCGGCGCAGGATGCGCAGCTGTACCTGGACGCGCATCGCACCAGGAATATCGATTACCTGACCTATCATTTGTGGCCGAAGAACTGGAGCTGGTTCGATTCCAACAATCCAACCGGCACCTGGGATAACGCCATTGCCAAGAGCCGCGATTATCTGAACTCGCATATCGAGCTGGCTGCGAAGCTGGGCAAGCCGATTGTGCTGGAGGAGTTTGGACTGGATCGCGATGGGCCGTCGTTCAGCATCAAGGCTACGACCAGGATTCGCGATCGCTTTTATCGGGAGGTGTTTGAGATCATCGCTACGCGCGCGCAGAAGGGTGATCCGATTGCCGGCTTTAATTTCTGGGCGTGGGGCGGCGCCGGGCGTGCTGCCAATCCGGATTACTGGTGGAAGCCGGGGAATGACTTTGTCGGCGATCCGCCGCAGGAAGAGCAGGGACTGTATTCGGTGTTTGACTCCGATGTGACTTCGCTGCTGCTGATTAAGGAGTATGCGGATCGTCTGCATGCGATCAGGCGGTGATGTGAAACCCGCACATCGCTGCGACCAGGGTCTGACCCCGTGCGGGGGCAGCCCCTTTCGTTCGTGGTGGAAGGATGTTTTACTGCTGTTGTTGCTGCTGGTCCTGGGTGTCAACGTTCGTGCGCAGAAGTTCGAGGGGCTGGCTGCTACCCCGCAGATTGCCGCCACCGATCCGCATGTGGCGCGCATGGGGCGGATGGAAGTGCGGCCGGACGGCGGCGTGCGGTTCAGCTATCCCGGTGTGAGCTTCTTCCTGAACTTCGAGGGCACGCGGTTGAGCGCCATCGTGCAGGCCAGCGGCGAACAAAACTATCTGGACGTGATCGTGGACGGCGCGGCGCGCAAGCTGCATCTCGACAAAGGCGCGCAAACGCTGGTGCTGGCGCAAGGACTGGCGCCGGGCAAGCACGCGGCGCAAATTGTCAACCGCACCGAGACCTGGCAAGGCATCGCCATGCTGCTGGGCTTCGATACCGATGGCAAATGGAACGCGGCGCCGCAACTGCCAGCCCGCAAGCTGCTGTTGCTGGGCGACTCCGTCACCTGCGGCGCGTCGATAGACCGCGTGGCCGGCGAGAAGAGCACGCCGGCATGGAGCGATCCGCGCGCCTCCTACGGCATGCTGATGGCGCAGCGGCTCAACGCGCAGGTGCAGCTGGTGTGCTACGGCGGCCGTGGCCTGGTCCGCACGTATGAAGGCAAGACCAATGAGCTGAACCTGGGCGAGTTCTACGGCATGACTATACCCACGCTGAACGACGCCGTGAAGTGGGACCAGCGCGAGTATCGTCCGGATGCGATCCTGGTCGCCATCGGCACCAACGACATGACGCTTGGCATACCGGAGCGCGAGCAGTACGTGCAAGCCTATGTGTCGCTGGTGCGCACGCTGCTGACAGATCATCCGCAGGCGCAGATCATGCTGACCGAAGGCGGCATCCTGCGCGATGAAAAACAGGCGGCGCTGCGCAGCTATATCGCCGAGACGGTGCGCCGCGTGGACGACCAGCGCGTGCACGCCATCGCGTCCACCGGCTATCCCGGCGATGCCACCGACGGCCATCCGACCAGGGAACAGAACATCAGCATCGTCAACGACCTGCTGCCGCAGGTGCGCGCGGTCATGCGCTGGTAAGGATGTGGCCTAACAAAGGCGCCAGCAGCACCATCAGCACACCGCTGAAGATCATGGTCAGGCTGGCGACCGCGCCTTCCTGCGGACCGATCGAGCGCGCCTTGCTCAAGCCGAAGCCGTGGGCCGCCGCGCCATACGGCGCACCGCGCGCGATGCGCATGCGCAGAGGCAGGCGCGCCAGCAGCACTTGTCCCAGCAGGATGCCGAACAGGCCGGTGATGATCACGAACACGCCGGTCAGCTGCGCCGAACCGCCCAGGTGGCGCGTGGCCTCCAGCGCAAACGGCGTCGACACCGAACGCGCCAGCAGGCTTTGCGCCATGCTGCCGTGCAGGCCAAGCAGGCGGTCCAGCAGCAGCGTGCTGCCCAGCGAGGCGACGATGCCAGCCACGCTGCCCAGCGACAGCGCCAGCCAATGCTCCTTCACCAGCTCACGGTACTGGTAGATCGGCAGCGCAAACGCCACAGTCGCCGGACCCAGTAACCATGACAGCCAGCGCGTGTCGCCAAAGTAGACAGGGAAGGGCGTGGACGACAGCTGCACCACCGCGATCAGCACCGCCGAGGTGGCGATGGCCGGCGTCAGCCAGATGCGCGGATAGCGCTTGTGCAAAGCCACGTTGGCGTAGAACAGAACTAGCGTCAGCAGCAGGAACAGTAGCGGTTTCATGCCGCCGCCCGTGCTTCGCGCAAGCGGCGCAGTTTGCGGCCGCGTTCAAAGCGGCACACCCATTCCACGGTGAAGGCGGTAGCCAGCATCACGCAGATAAAGCCGATGCCGATGGCGGCGAACAGGCGCAGGCCATCCTGTTCCAGCAAGCCGGTGAACTGCACCACCGACACCACCAGCGGAATAAAGAACAGCAGCATGTTCGACAGCAGCCAGTCCGCGCCATGCTCGATGGCGGACGGACGCAGCACGCCGCTTTGCAGCAGCAGGACCATGATGATCAGGCCGACCACGCCGCCGGAGAAGGGCAGGCCGGACCACGCCGACAGGCGGTCGGCCGCGTACCACGCCGCGATCAGCCCCAGAACCTGCGCCAGTGTGTAGACAATACGTTTCATGTTGCCATTCTAGGTCGCGGCCCATAAAAGATAAAATGAATTAAAATTATTAAAATCATTCTGAATTGGAATAGTTCATGGATATCCGCGCACTGCGCTATTTCGTCGCCGTGGTCGACCAGCAGAGCTTCAGCCGGGCGGCCGAACAGCTGCACGTGACCCAGCCCACCGTCAGCAAGATGATCCAGCAGCTGGAACTGTCGCTGGACCTGACCTTGCTGGAGCGGGTCGGCAAGCGCTTCACGCTGACCGACGCCGGCAACGTGGTGCTGCAACGCGGCCGCGCACTGCTGGCCATGCACGAAGAGATGGGCGTCGAGCTGGAAGACCTGCAGCAGCTGCGGCGTGGCGATTTGCGTCTGGGCGTCACCCAGCAATCGCACGCGCCGCTGGCGCCGTTGCTGGCGGCCTACCACAAGCGCCATCCGCAGATCGAGCTCAAGCTGTTCGAGGGCGGCTCGCAGGGCATCGAGGCGGACCTGCGCAGCGGCGTGCTGGAAATGGGCACCATGCTGGACCACCCGTCCAACCAGGCGGCGTGGCAGGAGTTCGATTCCTTTCCGCTGCTGACGTCGCCCATGTGCCTGCTGGCGCCGGGCGACTCGGCCTGGCGCGGCAAGCGCGGCGTGCGGCTGCGCGAACTGGCCGACAGCGCCTTCATCTTCTACGGCGAAGGCTTCGCGCTGAACGACATCATCGCCGACGCCTGCCTGCGCGCCGGCTTCACGCCGCGCATCAGCGGCCGCAGCGGCCAGTGGGATTTCGTCGCCTCGCTGGTGCGGCTGGGCGTCGGCATCACGCTGCTGCCCAAGGTGTTTTGCGACACCCTGGAGAAGGGCCAGTTCACCGTGGTGAAGCTGGAGGAGCCGGCGCTGGACTGGAAACTGATGCTGGCCTGGCGGCGCGGCGGCCACCTGTCGTTCGCCGCGCGCGCCTGGCTCGATCTGGTGCGCAGCAAGGCCGCCTAGCCCTTCACCCCGCCAATTGTGGCTTCACGGTCACAAGCCTGTAATTTCTCGCGTCGTTTTGTAAAGTTTTGCAAGCTGAACTTGCGGACTTGCCGTGGGCGGGCGAGGCATAACGCCGGCTTCGTAAAGAAATGTAAGCGCTGCAGCATTGTTAAAAAATACATTCTCAATAAAATCATATAGTTATGAGATTTTCCGGGTTGCTGGCCGTGCAAACTTGGCACTGCTAGCATGACTCATCGATAACCCGGAGGAGACCCATGCAACAACTTAAGCCGAACCCGAGCAGTAGCGACTCGACGCGCGCGGTCGTGGTCGGGATGCTATTCGTCGGACTGCTGTTTTTTATTCTCGGCTTCGTCACCTGGCTGAACGGCTCGCTGGTGCCGTTCCTGAAAATCGTCTGCGGCCTGAACAACTTCCAGGCGCTGTGGGTCACCTTCGCGTTCTACATCGCCTACACCGTGATGGCCATGCCGTCGGCCGTGGTGCTGGGCAAAATCGGCTACAAGAAAGGCATGACGCTGGGCCTGGCCATCATGGGCGCCGGCGCCTTGCTGTTCATCCCGGCGGCGCAGAGCACGCATTACGAACTGTTCCTGGCCGCGCTGTTCACGCTGGCCAGCGGCATGACGCTGATGCAGACCGCCATCAATCCCTACATCGTCTGCCTCGGCGCGCGCGAAAGCGCGGCCATGCGCATCAGCATCATGGGCCTGTTCAACAAGGGCGCCGGCGTGGTGGTGCCGCTGGTGTTCTCGTCGCTGATGCTGGCCGATATCGACAGCTTCTCGCACACCGCGCTGGCCACGCTCGATGACGCCGGCCGCGACGCCATGCGCGCCGTGCTGGCGCAGCGCCTGATCTTCCCGTATGCCTGCATGGCGGCGGCGCTGTTCGTCATCACCGCCTTCATTCACTTCTCCAGCCTGCGCGAGATTCCTGCCGAAACCGACGGCGAGGGCGACAGCGGTCCGCTGGCGCGCAGCGGCGTGCTGCAGTTCCCGCAGCTGGTGCTGGGCGCGCTGGCGCTGTTCGGCTACGTCGGCGTGGAGGTGATCGCCGGTGACACCATCGGCCTGTACGGCCACGAACTGAACGTCGCCAATTTCGGCGTGCTCACGTCCTACACCATGTTGTGCATGGTGCTGGGCTACCTGATCGGCGTGGTAGCGATTCCGCGCTACCTGTCGCAGCAGCATGCGCTGGTGCTGTCGGCGCTGGCCGGCCTGCTGCTGACGGTCGGCGTGGCCACCGGTTCCAGCCACAGCAGTGGCCTGTCGCAGGCCTTGCTGGGCTGGAGCGGCGTGCCGCCGGTGCCCGACACCGTCATGTGCCTGGCGCTGCTGGGCCTGGCCAACGCCATGGTGTGGCCGGCCATCTGGCCGCTGGCGCTGCAGGGACTGGGCCGTCACACCGCCAGCGGTTCGGCGGTGCTGGTGATGGCGATTTCCGGCGGCGCGGTCTTGCCGCTGCTGTACGGCCGCCTGTCGGACCTGGCCAATCCGCGCGCCGGCTACTGGCTGATGCTGCCTTGCTATGCGCTGATCCTCTGGTATGCCGCCGGCGGCCACAAGATACGCCACTGGCGCGGCGCCGCCACCCCGCAATAACGATTCACGATCGCACCAAGCCTTTTTACTGTTGTCACCAAAACCAGGAGTAATCAGATGTCCCTATTGAGCACAAAAAAAACGATTATCAGTATGGCCGTCGCCGGCGCCTGCAGCTGCATCGCATGGCCGGCGCTGGCCCAGCAAGACAGCGCCGCAGCGGCGCCGGCCAGCAAGGACGAAGTACCCGAGGTGGTGGTGACGGCAACCCGCCATTCGACATCGCTGCTGAAAACGCCGGTGTCGATGACCGCCGTGACGCAGGACGAACTGACCCGCAAGGGCATCACCGACATCCGCGGCCTGAGCGGCGAGGTGCCCAACCTGCAACTGGGCAGCGCCACCGACGGCAGCTCGGGCGTCAAGATCTCGATGCGCGGCGTCAGCAGCAATGACTTCACCGAAATCGGTAATCCGGCGGTGAGCCTGCACGTCGACGGCATCTACACGCCGCGTCCGCAGTCGGCGCTGGCGCTGCTGTTCGACCTGGAGCAGGTGGAAGTGCTGCGCGGCCCGCAGGGCACGCTGTTCGGCCGCAACGCCACCGGCGGCAGCATCAACATCATCCCGGCCAAGCCGCAGTTCGGCGTGAACGAGGGCAACGGCACCTTCACGGTCGGCAACTACAACCTGCGCCAGGTGGCGGCTGCGCAGAACATTCCGATCAGCGACAACTTCGCCATGCGCGCCACCATGATGGCCATCAAGCGCGACAGCTACCTGAACCAGCAGCAGGACTTCTACGCCGCCAACTTCCCGTCGCTGGGCATCACGCCGGCGCGCGACGCCGCCGGCAACATCATTCCGGACGTGGACCAGCGCCACAACGTGCCGGTCGGCGCCGACAAGGCCTACGGCAACAAGAACGAATGGGCGGCCCGCCTGCAGGCGCGCTGGAAAGCCACCGACACCCTGGAATGGCTGGGCGCCTATGAGCGCTACACCAACAAAGGCGCCGGCGACATCGCGCTGAAGGACTGCCAGATGGCGGCCGGCACCGCCTACGCCTGCCCGGGCGGCCAGTGGGACGTCAAGATCAACGTGCCGGGTGAGCTGAACTGGAGCATCGACACCTGGCGCAGCCGCCTGACGTGGAATCCGCTGCCCAACGCCACGGTCGAATACAACGCCTCGTACTCGGTGCAGAAGCGGCGTCAGATCCGCGACGGCGACGCCGGCTACCAGCCGATCGAGTCCGACATCAACATCTATGGCGGCGTGGTCAACGACACCGCTACCTTCACCAACTCGTCCAAGTTCAAGACCACCGTGCAGGAGCTGCAGCTGCGCGGCGAAGCCGGCGCCCTGCGCTACGTGACCGGCCTGTTCTGGATGCACGAGAAGAATGCCATCGAATTCGGCGAGGACGATATCTCGTCGATGGTGCAGGCGCCGGGCCAGCCGTACAACTACCTGTACAGCCAGACCGACCGCCAGTCCGATTCGAAAGCCGTGTTCGGCCAGGTGGACTGGGGCTTCGCGCCGAAATGGAATCTGACCGTCGGCGGCCGCATGACGCGCGATGTGCGCGAGGACAAGGACGGCAAGTTCTACGACTCCGGCACCGTCAGCGACCCGTACTCCTACTTCAACGGCCAGTACACGCCGGTGGCCGGCCAGTACTTCAACAGCTCCAACCTGAAACCGGGCATGGGCAGCTACTACGGCATCGCCGGCCTGAATCCGGCCATCGTGCCGGATATCAGCAACAACAAGGATTCGTGGAACAAGTTCACCTGGCGCCTCGGCATGAGCTACCAGCCGACGCCGCGCGACTTCGTGTTCACCTCGCTGTCGACCGGCTACAAGGCCGGCGGCTTCAGCGACAAGCAGAACATCTGCGCACGCGGCCTGAACGGCAACTGCGCCGACATGACGCCCGGCCCGCACTACACCTTCCTGCCTTGGAAGCCTGAGACCCTGACCAACTTCGAGGTCGGCTACAAGGGCCGCATGCTGGACAACCGCCTGTCGGTCTCGGCCACCGCCTTCCACAGCCGCTACAAGGACATGCAGATGACCGGCGCGGTCCAGATGGGCAAGATCATCCCGACCATCCCATGTACGGCCGCCAACCCGGCCTGCGATGCGGCGGTCCTGTACGGCACCACCAACGCGGCGTCGGCCAAGATCTCCGGCCTGGAACTGGAAGGCAAGTACAAGCCATGGTCGGGCGCCGAGATCAACTTCTCGGCCTCGCACCTGCACGCTGTCGTGACCTCCTATCCGGATTACGTTCAGACCTGGCGCGACGTGCCGTGCGCACCGTTCCGCGAAACCTACGGCGTGCCGGCCTGCGTGCGCTACACCGGCACCGACCCTGCGCTGATCGGCAAGTTCCCGGCCAACGTGGTGGGCAACCGCCTGCCGAACGCGCCGGACAACAGCGCCCGCATCGAAGGTTCGCAGGAGTTCGTGCTGCCGAACGCCTATGTGCTGACGCCGCGCGTGTCGGCCCGCTGGCAGGACAAGATGTACTTCAGCATCCAGAACCTGGACAACCCGCACATCGGCAATATGCAGAAAGCCTACGCCACCTATGACGCCTCGCTGCGCCTGACGGCGCCGAGCGGCAAATGGCACGCGGAGCTGTACGTCAACAACCTGAGCGACGTCTTCGCCAAGAACAATGCCCGCATTGTCGATCCTGGCTACGTCATCGCCCAGTACAACGATCCGCGCATGTTCGGCCTGCGCATCGGCGCGGAATGGTAAATCGTCGTTAAACCCAAGGGAGCATGGCATGAAGAAAAATCTGAGTGGTGTGTGGACTGTGGCCGCCGGCGCGGCATTGATGGTGCTGGCCGCTTGCGGCGGCGATACGGCGGACAGCGCGCCGCAGCAGCGGCAGACGATGGCGGCGGCGGCGGCGGCGGCGACTACGGCGGCGGTGACCAGGTCGCCGTGGCCGGTGTGGTCGGGACTGGATTTCCCGTACAACGAACCGCCGCTGGCGGCGGCGCCCGCGGTCACCTTTGGCGTCTCGCAACTGACGCAGTCGGCCACCCAGACGATCTTCAGCGGCTCCCACACGCTGCCCGCGGGCAGCGTGCAGAACTACCGCATCGGCGTGTTCCTGCATAACGATGTGTTTTACTTCCAGGCCGACGCGGTGGTCAGCATCGCCGCCAACGGCACCTTCACGGTCACGCTGCCGCGTTCGGTGGGCGCCGCCGACCGCGCCGTGCTGGCGCTGTATCCCAGCACCTACAATCCGCTGTCGGCGTCCAACTGCAATGCGACAGCCGCCACCTGCAATGGCGTGATCACCACCACGACCAAGCTGTCGCTGCCGGTCACGCCGTCGGCGCTGACCGCCTACACGGCCGCCTATTTCCCGGCCGCGACCAGCTCCGCCAACGCGCAGATCGCCGGCCTGCAAAGCATGATGAACACGCCGCTGATCAGCGGCGGCCCGTACGGCGACGGCCGGCTGATCCGCAGCTTCCGCGACATGGACTCGGCCTTCCTGTACGACCAGGCGCTGGCGGTGATCGCCTTCAGTCAGGCCGGCGACCAGGCGCACGCCGACCTGATCATCAACGCCATGGCCAAGCTGCAAGGCGCGTCGGGCGCCTGGGTGTTTTCCTACCTGACCGATGGCGAGGACGGCAATCCCGGCGTCGACATGCGCATCGCCGGCTCCAACGCCTGGTTCGGCATGGCGCTGAACGCCTACCAGAAGGCCTTCGCCAGCACCAAATACCTGGCGATGTCGACCAGGCTGCACAACTACCTGGTTGGCGAGCTGGTCAACGTCACCATCAACGGCGTCAGCCGCAAGGGCCTGCGCTTCGCGCCGACCAACTACGTGGCGGGACGCAGCGGCATCTTTGCACTGGAGCACCAGCTCGACGCCTACGCCAGCATGCACCAATACTATGCGCTCAACGGCGGCAGCCAGTACCTGACCGCCGCCAACAACCTGCGCAGCATGTCCGAGAGCCTGTGGAACGGCACGCGCTTCCTCGGCGGTTTCGACGCCAACACGCAGACGCTGAACACCAGCGAGCGCTATCTCGATAATTATTCGTGGTCGCTGCTGGCGCTGGGCAACACCGGCAGCAGCGGCCAGAACTTCGCCGCCGCGCTGCCGGCCATGTGCGACTACTTCAACGTCGCCGGCAAGCTGGATTACCCGTCGCGCAAGGTCACCGGCGTGGTCGGCTTCTACGACGTCATCTACGACAACGTGCCGTCGTCGGCGCCGTTCGTCTGGAGCGAGGGCAGCCTGGGCGCTGTGATGGCGATGCGCCAGGGCGCCGCCAGCATGACCTGCGCCGGCAACACGGCCGGCGACATCCTGGAATCGATGAACTACATGGTGGACAAGCTGCACAACATGCCGTATGCGACGCAGAACAGCAATGCGGACTTCACCAGCTCCGGCAGCGTGGCCGGCACCGCCTGGCTGTACTACGCCAACCAGGGCAAAAACCCGTACGCGCATTATTAACGCAATGCTAAGATGGGCGCAGGCCCAGCCAATATCAACAGGAGACAGACAGATGCCATTACGCCGGATGCTTCGATACGCTTTGCCGTTCGCCCTGTGCGCGGCGACGGCCGCCGACGCGGGCACGCTGGTGATCGAAAGCTGGCGGGTGGACGACAAGACGCTGTGGGAAAAAGTGCTGATCCCCGCGTTCGAGCGCAACCATCCAGGCATCGAGGTCAAGTTCGCGCCGACCGCGCCGACCGAATACGATGCCGCCCTGGCGGCGCGGCTGGCGGCCGGCAATGCCGGCGACCTGATCGCCTGCCGGCCGTTCGATGCGTCGCTGTCGCTGTACCAGAAGGGGCACCTGGAAAAGCTGGACGGCAAGCCCGGCATGCAGAATTTCGCGCCGACAGCGATGCTGGCGTGGCAGACCGACAACGGCAAGGACACCTTCTGCATGCCGGTGGCGTCGGTCATCCACGGCTTTTTGTACAACAAGAAGATCTTCAAGCAGCTGGACCTGCAGCCGCCCAAGACGGTGGCGGATTTCTTCACCGTGCTGGACGTGCTGAAGAAGGCCGGCGTCACGCCGCTGGCGCTGGGCACCGCCGAGCAGTGGGAAGCGAGCCAGATGGTGTACACCAACATCGGCCCGAATTTCTGGCGCGGCGAGGAAGGCCGCAAGGCGCTGATCAGCGGCAAGGCCAGGCTGACCGACGCGCCGTATGTCGAGGCCCTGCAGTTCGAAGCGCGCATGGGCGGCTACCTGGGCAGGAACGCCAGCAGCCAGACCTACGGCGACAGCCAGGCGCAGTTCGCGGCGGGCAGGGCGGCGATCTATCCGACCGGCTCGTGGGACATCGCGCATTTCAGCCAGACGCCGGGCCTGGAGCTGGGCGCGTTTGCGCCGCCGGTGCGCAGGAACGGCGACCCGTGCTTCATTTCCGACCACATGGACCTGGGCATCGGCGTCAACCGCAAATCGAAGAACAAGGACGACGCCTACAAGTTCCTGGCGTGGGTCGGCTCGCAGGAATTCGCGAACATCTATACCGACCGGCTGACGGGCTTCTTCACGCTGTCCAACCATCTGATCGCGGTGCGCGACCCGGTGGCCAAGCAGATGGCCGAGTGGCGCAACAGTTGCGCCTCGACGATACGCTTCAACGCGCAAGTGCTGAACCGTGGCCAGCCCAGCATGGAAAGCGAACTTTGGAGCATCAACGCGCAAGTGTTGAATGGCAGCCTGGCGCCGAAGGAGGCCGCCGCCAGGTTGCAGAACGGTTTTGCCAAGTGGTACAAGCCACAGCAAAAGTAGTGTCACACTTTATCCCTCCCCTCGATGAGTGTGAATTTTTGGACCGGCGCCGGGCGCGGCGCCGGTCGTTTTTTGGCTGGATTTGGAGAGACTCTTGGATAATCGAAAACTATATGGCGCCTGCGCGCTGACCTCGCTGCTGCTGATCGCGCCGCTGGTGCAAGCCGCCGCCGACAAGGCCGTGCCGGCGCAGCAGTCGCCGGCGGCGCTGAACGACCACGCCAGCGGCGCCCGGCTGCAGCTGCGCTGGGAAGTGCAGCGGCCGCTGTTCACCGCGCAGTCCACCCGCACGCAGACGCGTTTTATCCTCACGAACAAGGACAGTCGGCCATTGCCGGCGCAAGGCTGGTCGCTGTACTTCAACTGCATGGACGGCGTGGAAACCGGTACGCTGCCCAGCAAGCTGGTGATCGAGCAGGTGGCGGGCAGCCTGTTCCGCCTGCGCCCGGCGCCGGACTTCGCCGGCCTGGCGCCGGGACAGACGCTGGACATCGTCTACTACCATCCGGGCCTGATCATCAAGATGGCCAAGGCGCCGATCGGCCCCTACCTGGTGTACGACGCCGCGCCCGACGTCGGCACCGCCATCGCCGATTTCCAGCTGCTGCCGGTGACGCGGCCGGAGCAACTGGACAAGGGCAATAGCGGCGCCGCACCGGTGGTGACGCCGCAAGATACCTATCGCCGCAACACCCGCGCCGACCTGCTGCCGGCAGCCGAGGTGCCGCTGGTGCTGCCGACGCCGCTGCACCTGCAGGCCGGCGCCGGCAAGCTGGCGCTGACCGCTCGTCCGATGGTGCAGGCGGCATCCGCGCTGGCGGCCGAAGCGGCGCTGGCGCGCACGCTGTTCCCGGCCAGCCTGGCGGCCGGTGGCCCGGCGCTGCGTCTCGACGTCGGCAAGGTGGACGGCCAAACTTCGCCGGAAGCCTATACCCTGAACATTGACGCGGGCAAGGGCATCGCCATCGTCGGCAACAGCGCCGCCGGCGTCGCCTACGGCCTGCAGACGCTGCGCGACCTGCTGCCGCTGCCCGGCGCCGGCGCGCTGTCGCTGCCCGAGGTGAGCATCACCGACGCGCCGCGCTTCGGCTATCGCGGTTTCCAGCTGGACGTCAGCCGCAACTTCCAGAACAAGCAGGTCGTGTTCAAGTGGCTGGACCTGATGGCGCGCTACAAGCTGAACAAATTCCACTTCCACCTGACCGAGGATGAAGGCTGGCGCCTGGAAATCGCCGGCCTGCCGGAGCTGACCAGCATCGGCGCGGTGCGCGGCCACAGCGCCAAGCCGGGCGTGCGCCTGCAGCCGGCCTACGGCTCCGGCCCGGACGCCAGCGATCCGCACGGCAGCGGCTACTACAGCCGCGCCGACTACATCGAGATCCTGCGCTACGCGGCGGCGCGCCACATCGAGGTGATCCCCGAAATCGAAATGCCGGGCCACGCGCGCGCGGCCGTGCAGGCCATGGAAGCGCGCTACCACCGCCTGAAAGCGGCCGGCGGCAAGGACGCCGACAAGTACCTGCTGAACGATCTGAACGACCGCTCGGTCTACAAGTCACCGCAGCTGTACAACGACCATGTGCTGAATCCTGGCCTGGAGTCCAGCTTCACCTTCATCGAACACGTGGTGACGCAGGTGGTGGCGCTGCACCGCGAGGCCGGCGTGCCGCTGCACACCATCTACATGGGCGGCGACGAACTGCCGAACGGCGCCTGGGAAAAATCGCCGGCCGCGCTGGCGCAGATGAAGAAGCACAATCTGGAAACCAGCGCCGACCTGTGGGACTATTTCTACGACCGCGTCGACGGCATCCTGCACAAGCACGGCCTGTTCACCTCCGGCTGGGAAGAGATCGCGTCGCGCAAGACCATGCTGCGCGGCCAGCACAAGCTGATCCCGAATCCGCGTTTTACGCAGCGCGGCTTCAGCGCCTATGTCTGGAACAACACCGAGGGCGCCGAGGATCTGGCCTACCGCCTGGCCAATGCCGGCTACGACATCGTGCTGGCGCCGGTGACCAAGATGTATATGGACATGTCGTATAACCCGAACCCGGACGAGCCGGGCGTCAACTGGGGCGATTACGTCGAGCTGGATACGGTGTACGACTTCATTCCGTTCGACTACCTGAAGAACGCCAGCGACGCCCAGCGCCTCGGCAAGGACGGCCTGACCGACTACGGCAAGCGTCGCGTGCGCGGGCTGGAGGCGACGCTGTTTACCGAAACGGTGCGCGATCCGGCCCGCATCGATTACCTGGTCATGCCGCGCCTGCTGGCGGTGGCCGAGCGCGGCTGGGCGCCCGATCCGGCCTGGGCCACCGAGCCGGACGCCGCCAAGGCCGCCGCGGTGCACCGGCGCGACTGGTCCGGCTTCGTCAATCAGCTGGGCCAACGCGTGCTGCCGCGCCTGGACCTGGAGCAGGCCGGCGTGGCCTACCGCATCGCGCCGCCGGGCCTGCTGCTGGATGGCGACCGGGTGCTGGTCAACCATGTGCTGCCGGGCGTCACGCTGCGCTACACCACGGACGGCAGCGCGCCGACCGCCGCCAGCCCGCTGGTGACGGGGCCGATCGCCGCGCGCGGCGTGATCCAGGTGGCGGCCTTCGACCGCAACGGCAGGAGCGGACTGGTGGCGCGGCTGGAACGTTGATAGCAAGCAGCGCCGCATATGGCCGCAAGGCCCGCCGTCGTGTCCCCGCCGGCGGGCTTCTTCGTTATAATCAATTTTTTCTGCGGGATATTGAGTGATAGCGTCGATAGGAAAAGTAAGCTGGTTTTGCTACACGCATTGCTCCGATTGGTTACGCTTTCGTTCGCGCTTCCGCCGCCCGCAGACCCGGCGCGCCTGGGTGTTCGGCCTGCTGGCCGCGGTCTGCGCCGGCAACGGCGGCGCGCTGGCCGCCGCCCAGATGATAGGCGCCGCGCCATCGGCGGCCGCCGCCTCGCCATCCACGCTGCAGGTGCTGCACTGGTGGACGTCCGCCAGCGAGCGCAAGGCCGCCGACCTGCTGGCGGCGCGCATGGCCGAGGAACGCATCGACTGGCAGGACGCCGCGATTCCCGGCGGCGCCGGCCTGGGCGCCGGCAAGGTGCTGAAAGGCCGCGTGCTGGCCGGCGACGCGCCGGAAGTCACGCAGATCATCGGCGTTTCGATCGCCGAGTGGGCCGACATGGGCCTGCTGCTGGAACTCGACAACGTGGCCGCCGCCGGCAACTGGAACAGTTTTCTGTTCCCCACCATCCAGAACCTGATCCAGCACCGCAAGCACGTGGTGGCGGCGCCGCTCGGCATCCACCGCGTCAACACGCTGTACTACAACCGCGCGCTGTTCGCCCAGCTCAAGCTGGCGCCGCCGCAGACCTGGCATGAATTCGAGACGGCCGCGCAGCGCCTGCGCGCGGCCGGCGTGCAGCCGCTGGCGCAGAGCAGCGAGGCGTGGCAGGTGGCGGCGCTGTTCGAGAACCTGGTGCTGGCCGAGAGCGGCCCGGAATTCTATCGCCAGCTGTTCGTGCAGCGCAGCCCGGCGGCGGCGGCCGACCCGCGCACCGCCAACGCGCTGCAGCGCCTGCGCGCGATCAAGGGCTGGGTACGCGGCCAGCTCGACGAGCGGCCCTGGACCGAGGTGGTGGCGCAGTTCGCGCGCGGCCAGGCGGGCATGCTGATCATGGGCGACTGGGCCAAGGCCGAACTGACCGAACGCGGCATGGCGCTCGACCAGGACTACGGCTGCGCCGCCGCGCCGGGCACCGGCAACTACCACCTGTACAGCGTCGACACGCTGGCCATGTTCGCCGGCGACTACCGCCATATGCCGGCGCAGGAAAAGATGGCGCGGCTGCTGCTGACGCCAGCGCTGCAGGCCGACTTCAACGCCCTGAAAGGCGGCGTGCCGGTGCGGCGCGACGCCGACCCGGCGCGCATGGACAGCTGCGCGCGCGCCTCCTGGAGCATTTTCGGCAAGGGCGCGGCGGTGCAGGCGCCCAGCCTGGTGCACCGCATGGCCTCCGACGAGGCCAGCCGCGACGCCATCATCGCCGAGGTGCACCGCTATTTCCTCGACGACCGGGCGCAGGCGGCCGACGCCCAGCGGCGCCTGGGCGCCTTATTCCGACTATTCAATCTCAGAAGCCAAGGAGCGCCAGGTGCGCAAGATACTGATCGTAGACGATGACCAAAAGACCCGCGAGCTGCTGAAAACCTACCTGGAAAAAAACCAGTACGAGGTGATCCTGTCGCACAACGGCGAGAGCTTCCTAGCCGAGCTGCATGCGCACACGGACCAGCTGTCGCTGGTGATCCTCGACGTGATGCTGCCCGACACCGACGGCTTCGTGCTGTGCAAGCAGGTGCGCCAGGGATCGAATGTGCCGATCATCATGCTCACCGCCAGCTCGGACGAGACCGACCGCATCGTCGGCCTGGAGCTGGGCGCCGACGACTACATCGCCAAGCCCTACAGTCCGCGCGAGCTGCTGGCGCGCATCAAGGCCATCCTGCGCCGCAGCGCGGTGGAGACGCCGGCCGCGCGCTACTACCGCTTTGTCGGCTTCACGCTGGACCTGAAGGAGCGCAAGGTGACCGACAGCGCCGGCCAGCCGGTGGTGCTGACCGGACTGGATTTCCAGCTGCTCAAATACTTCACCGAGCATCCGGGCCAGATCCTCGACCGCAGCGTGCTGTGCGAGGAAACCCGCGGCCGCGACGCCGGCCCGCTGGACCGCTCGCTGGACGTGCAGATCAGCCGCCTGCGGCTGCGCCTGAACGACGACGGCAAGCAGCCGGCGCTGATCAAGACCGTGCGCGGCGCCGGCTATGTGTTCTCCGCCGACGTCAGCGTGTCCAGTGCTTAAGCGCGTCGGCGACAGGCTGCGGCGGCTGTGGCCGGCGTCGTTGCTGGGACGGCTGACGCTGGTGATGGTGGCCGGCGTGCTGGTGACGCAGCTGGCCGCCAGCGCGATCTGGGCCAGCCAGCTGCGCGCCAAGTCGCAGGTGGAGGCGCAGTCGGCGGCGCAGTACGTGGCGCACAGCGCGGCTGGCGCCATCCGCTTCTTCCGCAGCCTGCCGCCGGCCTACCGCATGCTGATCATCCAGCAGCTGCGCGAAATGGGCGGCACGCGCTTCTTCGTCAACCTGAATCATGCGTATGTGCCGATCACGCAGATCGCGCCGCACCCGCTGGCGCAAAGCGTGATCGCCACCGTGCGCGAAACGCTGAAGACCGATTTGCCGCATTCGCCGGGCTTCGAGCTGGCCTTCGCCTGGCCGGACCAACTGGTGGTGGCGGAGCACGACGTGCGCCTGAACGACCTGCCGGACGCCTGGGTGCAGCACGTGCTGCTGCTGCAACCCGATCCGGCGCCGATCCTGGTGATCCAGACCGAGATCGAGCCGGGCAACTGGCTGTACATGGCGGCGCTGATGCCCAATCCGTATTTCCTGAGCAGTAACGATCCGTTCGCGTGGGACCGGCTGACGCTGCAGGGCCTGTCGCTGGCGGTGGTGCTGCTGCTGTGCCTGCTGGTGGTGCGCTCGATCACGCGTCCGCTGGCGGCGCTGTCGGACGCCGCCGAAGCCTTTGGCCAGGGGCACGAGGAGGGCGCGTCGCCGCTGCCGGAAACGGGCAGCCGCGAGTTCATCAACACCGCGCGCGCCTTCAGCGCCATGCGCGAGCGCATCCAGCGCTACATCGAGGACCGCGAGCGGCTGTTCATCTCCATCTCGCACGACCTGCGCACGCCGATCACGCGCCTCAAGCTGCGCTCCGAGCTGCTGGACGACGAAGCGCTGCGCAACGAGTTCGAGGAAGACCTGGATGAACTGGACATGATGGTCAAGGGCGCGCTGCAATGCGTGAAGGACACCGACATCCACGAGAATCCGGCCGAGGTCAAGCTGGACGCCTTGCTGGGCCGGCTGGTGCGCAGCGCCCAGCTGGCCGGGCACGTGGTGGCCTACCAGCCCAGCGGCCTGACGGTGCGCGCCAAGCCGCTGGCGCTGAAGCGCGCCATCGGCAACCTGCTGGACAACGCGCTGTTCTACGGCGAGCGCGCCGAGATCGGCGTCAGCGAGGAGCCGGGCGCGCTGGCGATCGCCGTGCGCGACCACGGTCCGGGCGTGCCGGACGACGCTTTCGCCAGCCTGTTCGATCCCTACGTGCGGCTGGCCCATGGCCGCGAGCAGAACGACGGCGGCATGGGACTCGGCCTCGGCATCGCGCGCAGCATCGCCGAGGCGCACGGCGGCCAGCTGCTGCTGGAGAACCATCCGCAGGGCGGCCTGAACGCCGTCATCCGCCTGCCGGCCTGAACGCAACCACCACCTGAAAGGCGCTTCAATGACGATACAGCAGCAACGCTCGCAAGCCATCGACGTGCTGCGCGGCCTGACGGTCGCGCTGATGATCATGGTGAACATGCCGGGATCGCCGGCCACCACCTACGCGCCTTTCCTGCACGCCGACTGGCACGGGCTGACGCTGACCGACCTGGTGTTCCCGACCTTTATGTTCGTGGTCGGCACGGCGCTCAGCTTCACGCTGGAGAAGTACCAGGGCATGGGCGAGGCGGCGGTGCTGAAGAAGATCTGCACCCGCACCGCGCTGATCTTCCTGTGCGGCTTTTTGATGTACTGGTTCCCCTTCGTCGGCGTCGACGGCGGCTCGGTGAGCATGCTGCCGCTTTCCGGCACGCGCGTGTTCGGCGTCCTGCAGCGCATCGCGCTGGGCTACTGCGCCGCCGCGCTGCTGCTGCACTACAGCGGCGCCAAGGGCGCCGTCGTGTTCGCGCTGCTGGCGCTGTTCGGCTACTGGGCGCTACTGGCCGGTTTCGGCGACTACACGCTGGCCGGCAACGCCCAGCGCAAGCTGGACCTGCTGGTGCTGGGCGAGGCCCATATGTACCACGGCGAGGGCGTGGCCTTCGACCCGGAAGGGATACTCAGCACGCTGCCGTCCATCGTCAATGTGCTGGCCGGCTATTTCGCCGGGCGGCTGGTGCGGCGGCTGGGCGCCAGCTACGAGAGCATCGCGCGGCTGATGATGGCCGGCGCCGTGCTGGCGCTGCTGGCGCTGGCCTGGAGCAGCGTGTTCCCGCTGAATAAAAAGCTGTGGACCAGCTCCTACACCCTGATCACCATCGCCATCGACCTGGGCGTGCTGGCGCTGCTGCTGTACGTGATCGACCTGCGCGGCCAGCGCGGCTGGACCTACTTCTTCGAGGTCTTCGGCCGCAACACGTTGTTCATCTACCTGCTCAGCGAGCTGGTGGCGACCCTGTTCTTCCTTTTCCGGATCGGCGGCCTGTCGGTGTTCGACTGGGTCTACCTGAATCTGTTCCGGCCGTGGGCCGGGACGTACAACGGCACTTTGCTGTGGGCGGCGGTCTACATGCTGGGCTGCTGGCTGGTCGGCTACCTGCTGGACCGGCGGAAAATCTACATCAAACTGTAAAACCGCCGGGGAGGGCTAGTCCCCGGAATTGGTCGTCCAGTGCCCGTTTTGTGCATTTCGTCGCAATTCGGGGTGCTGGCTGCTGCCCGGCGGTTATGATTACTCATCAACATCAGAGGATTCGATAATGAACAAGCTTTTCCAGTTCGGTTTGCTGTTTGCCGCGTTTTGCGCATTGTTCGGCCGTGCCGAAGCAGCCGACGAGGTCACCGAGACGCGCATGATCACGATTGACGCCCGCGTGGTGCGGGTCAAGCTGGACGGCGTGATCGACGTCAAGCTGCGCCAGGGCGACACGGCCTCGCTCAAGGTCAGCGGCGAAAAGCGCTACCTGGACAAGCTGACCGCCTCGCAGAGCGGCGACACCCTGCACCTGGAGAGCGAGGCGCGCGGCATCAAGGTCGGGCGCTCCACCTCCCGCGCCGAGCTGATCCTGCCGAATCTGCGCCAGGTGGTGTCGGAAGGCGTCGGTTCGACCGAGATCAACGGTTTCAGCGGCGAACTGCTGGAATTGACCATGGACGGCGCCGGCAGCATGAAGGTGGTGGGCGACTACCGCGTGCTGAAGGCCAACCTGGGCGGCGTCGGCAGCATGAACCTGTGGATCAGTGAAAACGACGAGGCCGACCTTGACCTGCGCGGCGCCGGCTACATCACGCTGGGCGGTCGCAGCAAGTTGCTGAAAGCCAACCTGGGCGGCGTCGGCAGCCTGAACGCGCAGCAGTTCCAGGCCGAGTCGGTCGATGTCGACCTGAGCGGCCTGGGCAACGCCACCGTCAATGCCAAGGCCAACGCGACGTTGAACTTGAGCGGCCTGGGATCGGTCATTGTTTATGGCAAGCCGTTGAACCGCAACGTCAGCGTGGACGGCCTGGGCAAAGTCAGCTGGAAATAAGCTCTCCAAATAAGCACACCTTATATAACGCGATATGAAAAAATTCATACTAGCGATCGTCGTCGCACTAGGCTGGCAACAAGCCGCGATGGCAGGATTCGCCGAAGGGGCGACCGCGTACAACAACAAGAATTACGCGGTGGCGTTGAAAGAAATCCGGCCGCTGGCGCAAGCCGGCAATGCCGATGCCGAACATCTGCTGGGCCTGATGTACTACATGGGGCGCGGCGTGCCGCAGGATTACAAGATTGCGCTGGAATGGCACCGCAAGGCCGCGCTCAAGGGCAAGGCCGACGCCCAGTACGTGGTGGGCGCCATGTATTACACCGGCAACGCGGTGATCCAGGACCACAAGCAGGCGGTGGGCTGGTTCCGCAAGGCGGCCGAGCAGGGCCATCCGCAGGCGCAGCAGGTGCTGGGGCTGATGTACCGCTATCACATGGGCGGGGTGCCGCAGGATAATGTGATTGCTTATATGTTGTGGAACCTGGCGGCGGCGAATGGCTCGGCCAACGCGGCCGAGCAGCGCGGGCAGGTGGCGCGCGGCATGACGCAGGAGCAGATCGAGGAGGGGCAGGCCTTGTCGGCGGCGTGGAAACCGAATACACCGCTGCCGCAGAAGTCGCGGACGGGCGGCGGCTGATACCCATCGCGGCGCCTCCACCCACCAGCGACAGAGGGGTCTGACCCCATGCGGGGTCAGACTCCGCGACGGCTCGCCGTGCGGGAGAATTTTTCAAAAGGGCGCTGTCCTGTGACGGATCGCCGTGCGGGGTAAAATCGTGCTTTCCCTGAAAGGCACCCCATGCGCGCGATTGAAATCACCCAGCCCGGCCCGGCCGATGTCCTGAAACTCTGCGAACGCCCCATGCCCGTCGTCAAGGCCGGCGAGGTGCTGATCAAGGTCCACGCGGCCGGCGTCAACCGCCCCGACGTGTTCCAGCGCCAGGGCAATTACGCGCCGCCGCCGGGCGCGTCCGACATCCCCGGCCTGGAAGTGGCCGGCGAAATCGTCGACGGCGATCTGGACTACACCACCCTCGATATCGGCGACCACGTCTGCGCTTTGGTGCAGGGCGGCGGCTATGCCGAGTACGTTGTTGCACCAATACAGCAGGTTTTACCGGTCCCGAAAGGCTGGTCGATGCTCGAAGCCGCCTCAATTCCGGAAAATTACTTCACAGTCTGGAGCAACGTTTTCGACCGCGCCCAGCTGACCGCCGGCGAGACGTTATTGGTCCAGGGCGGCAGCTCCGGCATCGGCGTCACCGCCATCCAGCTGGCCAGCGCCATGGGCCACCGGGTGTTCGCCACCGCCGGTTCGGACGACAAGGTGGCGGCCTGCATGAAGCTCGGCGCCGAGCGCGGCATCAACTACAAAACCGAGGACTTCGGCGCCGTCGTCAAGTCGCTGACCAACGATCGCGGCGTCGACGTGATTCTCGACATGGTGGCCGGAGACTACCTGCCACGCGAGGTTTCCTGCCTGGCGGACGATGGCCGCATCGCCATCATCGCCACGCTGGGCGGCGGCAAGGCCACGCTCGACATGGCCCAGGTGCTGCGCCGCCGGCTGACCGTCACCGGCTCCACCTTGCGCCCGCGCTCGGTGGAATTCAAGGGCGCGATCGCCAAAAAACTCAAGGAACGCGTGTGGCCGATGATGGCCGAGCGCAAGCTCAAGCCGGTGATCCACACCGTCTTCCCGCTGGAGCAGGCCGCCGCCGCCCACGCGCTGATGGAGAGCAGCTCGCACGTCGGCAAAATCATGTTGCAGGTGATCTAAAGGCCAATTCGTTGTAAAATGCGTAGTAAATTTACGGTTTTGTTGAGCCGGGGCTACGCTTTGCCTGTTTGACCGTGCTTCTTTGCGCGCGTTAAAATGGCGGGTTATTAACCTTTAGGCTAGCCATGCGTCGCAAACTCGTAATCGGGAACTGGAAAATGAACGGCAACCGCGCCGCCAATACGGCACTGTTGTCCGGCATCGTCGCCGGCCTGAACGACTTTGGCGCCGACAGCGCCGTCTGCGTGCCGTCGCCGTACCTGGCGCAGTGCCAGGCCGAGCTGGAAGGCACGGAACTGGCGTGGGGCGGGCAGGATCTGTCGGTGCACGCCAGCGGCGCCTACACCGGCGAGGTGGCGGCCGCGATGCTGCGCGACTTCGGCGCGACCTATGTGCTGTGCGGCCACTCCGAGCGCCGCGCCTACCACCAGGAGAGCAATGCGCTGGTGGCGCAGAAGGCGGTGGTGGCCCTGGCCGCCGGACTGACGCCGGTGGTGTGCGTGGGCGAATCGCTGGCGCAGCGCGAGGCAGGGCAGACCGAGGACGTGATCTGCGCCCAGCTGCAGGCCGTGCTCGATGCGCTGCAGGTGGAGCAGGTGGCGAGTATCGTGCTGGCTTACGAGCCGGTCTGGGCGATCGGCACCGGCAAGACCGCCACGCCGCAGATCGCGCAGGATGCCCACCGCTTCCTGCGCAACTGCCTGGCAAACAAGAATGCGGCGGCTGCGGCAACCGTGCAGATACTCTACGGCGGCAGCATGAAGCCGGAGAATGCAAAAGAATTGATGGCACAACCGGATATCGATGGTGGCCTGATCGGCGGAGCGGCATTAAAGGCGACTGATTTTCTCGGGATTATTCAGGCGGTTTAAGCGTTACGCGTAAGTGTAAAAGCGCAGTAGAAACAAAACGATACAAAACTTTTAATTTGGAATGGAATAACATGAGCTCCTTGTTCAATCTGGTTATCATCGTGCAGGTCGTATCGGCAATCGCCATTATCGGTCTGGTATTGCTTCAGCACGGTAAGGGTGCCGACATGGGCGCCGCCTTCGGCTCGGGCGCGTCCGGCAGCCTGTTCGGCGCCACCGGCTCGTCGAACTTCATGTCGAAGTCGACCGGCGTGGCCGCCGCCATCTTCTTCAGCGCCACGCTGGCCCTGTCGTACATCACCACCCACCAGACCAACAACGTCAGCGGTGGTGTGATGGACAAGGTGCCGGCCGCCGCCGCGCCAGCCCCGGCCAATGCCATTCCTGCAACGCCAGCCGCCCCGGCCGCCTCGGCTCCGGTCGCAGCGCCTGCACCGGCTCCTGCAAACTCCATCCCAAAGTAATATAATTGTGTAGTTAATTAGGCGCAGTTGATAATTTTTTAAGTTGTTTGCACATTGTTTTGGCAGTATCGTAGCGAAAAACTTTAGTACATCAATTTAGTTAAAGAATTATCGTTTTTCTTCTTGTTTTGACGCAATACGGATTAACAACCGCGTGAAAAGGAAGTAAAATAACGGCCTTATGCCGACGTGGTGAAATTGGTAGACACGCTATCTTGAGGGGGTAGTGGCGCAAGCTGTACGAGTTCGAGTCTCGTCGTCGGCACCAGAAAATATAGGCCAGCAAGGGTGGTACCAAGCTGGCTTTTTTACGAGGATGTGTCGTTCGATCCTGGTCAGAGCAGTTTTACGATTGGGGCGAACGTTAAGCGCACCGCAGAACAGCGCGATGTGTCCTTTAACCTGATCGTTCAATATAAGCTCATCAATCGTGAACCTCGAAAATTATCTCCCCGTCCTGTTGTTCATCCTCGTCGGTCTCGGCGTAGGTATCGCTCCCCAAGTGCTGGGCCATCTCCTGGGCCCGAAAAAGCCCGACGCAGCCAAGCTGTCCCCGTATGAATGCGGCTTCGAAGCGTTCGAAGACGCGCGCATGAAATTCGACGTGCGTTACTACCTCGTCGCAATCCTCTTTATTTTGTTCGATCTGGAAACGGCATTCTTCTTCCCGTGGGGCGTATCCATGCGCGAACTGGGCTGGCAGGGCTTCGTTACGATGATGGTGTTCATCGCCGAATTCGTGGTCGGTTTTTGGTATATCTGGAAGAAAGGTGCCCTTGATTGGGAATAAGCCATGGCTATTGAAGGCGTATTAAACGAAGGTTTCATCACCACCTCGGCCGACAAGCTGATCAACTGGGCGCGCACGGGTTCGATGTTCCCGATGACGTTCGGTCTGGCCTGCTGCGCGGTCGAAATGATGCACGTGGGCGCTGCCCGTTACGACATGGACCGCTTCGGCGTGGTGTTCCGTCCATCGCCACGTCAATCCGACGTGATGATCGTGGCCGGCACGCTGTGCAACAAGATGGCCCCGGCACTGCGCAAGGTCTACGACCAGATGCCGGAGCCGCGCTGGGTCATCTCGATGGGTTCCTGCGCCAACGGCGGCGGCTACTACCACTACTCGTACTCCGTGGTGCGCGGCTGCGACCGCATCGTGCCGGTCGACGTGTATGTGCCAGGCTGTCCGCCAACCGCTGAGGCCCTGCTGTACGGCATCATGCAGTTGCAGAACAAGATCAAGCGCACCAACACGATCGCACGCTAACGGGGGCGCTACAACACATGACTACTCATCTGGAACAACTCCAAACCGCCCTCGGCACTGCCCTGGGCGAACGCGTTACTACCGTCGTCGCACTGGGTGAAATCACCCTGACCGTGAAGGCGGCCGACTATTACGGCGTGATGCAGACGCTGCGCGACGACGCCACGCTGGGCTTCGATCAGGCGATCGACCTGTGCGGCGTGGACTACCTGAACTACGGCGACGGCGCCTGGGACGGCCAGCGTTTCGCGGTGGTCGTGCACCTGCTGTCGGTGACGCACAACTGGCGCGTGCGCGTGCGCGCGTTCTGCGCCGACGACGACATGCCGCTGCTGCCGTCCGTGACCCCGCTGTGGCGTGCGGTCAACTGGTACGAGCGCGAAGCCTTCGACATGTACGGCATCCTGTTCGAGAACCACAACGACCTGCGCCGCATCCTGACCGACTACGGCTTCATCGGCCACCCGTTCCGCAAGGACTTCCCGGTGTCGGGCTATGTCGAAATGCGCTACGACCCTGAGCAGAAGCGCGTGGTCTACCAGCCGGTCACCATCGAGCCGCGTGAAAACGTGCCGCGTGTGATCCGCGAAGAAAACTACGGGATTAAATAATGGCTGAGATTAAGAACTACACCCTGAACTTTGGCCCGCAACACCCGGCCGCGCACGGCGTGCTGCGCCTGGTGCTGGAGCTGGACGGCGAAGTGATCCAGCGCGCCGACCCGCACATCGGCCTGCTGCACCGCGGCACCGAGAAGCTGGCCGAGCAGAAGACCTACCTGCAGTCGGTGCCGTACATGGACCGCCTGGACTACGTGTCGATGATGTGCAACGAGCACGCCTACGTCATGGCCATCGAAAAACTGATGGGCATCGAAGTGCCGCTGCGCGCGCAGTACATCCGCGTCATGTTCGACGAGATCACCCGCATCCTGAACCACCTGATGTGGCTGGGCGCGCACGCGCTCGACGTCGGCGCCATGGGCCCGTTCCTGTACTGCTTCCGCGACCGCGAAGACCTGTTCGACTGCTACGAAGCGGTGTCGGGCGCACGCATGCACGCGGCCTACTACCGTCCGGGCGGCGTCTACCGCGATCTGCCGGACGCGATGCCGCAGCACAAGCCATCGATCATCCGTTCGGCCAAGGCCATCGACAACCTGAACAAGGACCGTCAGGGCTCGATGCTGGACTTCATCGAAGCGTTCACCGCGCGTTTCCCGACCTATGTCGACGAATACGAAACCCTGCTGACCGACAACCGTATCTGGAAACAGCGTACCGTCGGCATCGGCGTGGTGTCGCCGGAAGATGCGAAAGCGATGGGCTTTACCGGCGCCATGCTGCGCGGTTCGGGCATTCAGTGGGATCTGCGCAAGCACCAGCCGTACGAAGTGTACGACCTGATGGACTTCGATATTCCAATCGGCACCAACGGCGACTGCTACGACCGCTACCTGGTGCGCGTGGAAGAGCTGCGCCAGTCGAACCGCATCATCAAGCAGTGCGTCGAATGGCTGCGCAACAACCCGGGTCCTGTCATGACCAGCAACCGCAAGGTCGCGCCGCCGGGCCGCGTGGACATGAAGACCAACATGGAATCGCTGATCCACCACTTCAAGCTGTTCACTGAAGGCTTCCACGTCCCACCGGGCGAGGCTTACTCCGCAGTGGAACATCCGAAAGGCGAGTTCGGCGTCTACCTGGTGTCGGATGGCGCCAACAAACCATACCGCGTGAAACTGCGCGCTCCAGACTACGCACACTTGCAGTCGCTGGATGAAATGGCGCGTGGCCACATGATTGCCGATGCCGTCACCATCATTGGTACGCAGGACATCGTGTTCGGCAGTATTGACCGCTAAGTGCGAGAGGCAAAAGTATGTTGTTATCTGAGCAGTGCTACAAAAAAATCGATCGCGAGCTGGCCAAGTACCCAGACGATCAGCGCCAATCGGCCGTGATGGCCGCGCTGGCGCACGCCCAGGTCGAACTGGGCTGGGTCTCGCCTGAAACCATGCAGGAACTGGCCGACTACATCCGCATGCCGGCGATTGCCGTGCAGGAAGTCGCGACCTTCTACAATATGTACAACCTGAAGCCGGTCGGCAAACACAAGATCACCGTGTGCACCAACCTGCCTTGCGCCCTGTCGGGCGGCGAGCGCGCGGCGCACCACCTGAAACAGAAGCTGGGCATCGACTACCGTGACACCACGGCGGACGGCGAGTTCACGCTGATGGAAGGCGAGTGCATGGGCGCCTGCGGCGACGCACCGGTGCTGCTGGTGAACAATCACCGCATGTGCAGCTTCATGTCCAACGACAAAATCGACTCCCTGGTGGAGGAATTGAAGAAATGACGTCACTCCACGACCGACACATCGATCCAGTCATCCTGGCCGGCCTGAACGGCGATAACTGGCATCTGGAAGACTACGTCAAGCGCGGCGGCTACAGCGCCCTGCGCCGCATCATCGAAGAGAAAATCACCCCGGAACAGATCATCGCCGACCTCAAAGCCTCGTCGCTGCGCGGCCGCGGCGGCGCGGGTTTCCCTACCGGGCTGAAATGGAGCTTCATGCCGCGCCAGTTCCCTGGCCAGAAGTACCTGGTATGTAACTCAGATGAGGGCGAACCAGGCACTTTCAAGGACCGCGACATTCTGCGCTACAACCCGCACGCGCTGATCGAAGGCATGGCCATCGGCGCCTACGCGATGGGCATCACGGTCGGCTACAACTACATCCACGGCGAGATCTTCGAGGTGTACACCCGCTTTGAAGAGGCGCTGGAAGAGGCGCGCGCCGCCGGCATGTTGGGCGACAAGATCCTCGGCAGCGAGTTCAGCTTCCAGCTGCACGCGCACCACGGTTACGGCGCTTACATCTGCGGCGAGGAAACCGCGCTGCTGGAATCGCTGGAAGGCAAAAAAGGCCAGCCGCGCTTCAAGCCGCCGTTCCCGGCGTCGTTCGGCCTGTACGGCAAGCCGACCACCATCAACAACACCGAAACCTTCGCCGCCGTGCCGTTCATCCTGAACATGGGCCCGGAGAAGTACCTGGCGATCGGCCGTCCGAACAACGGCGGCTCGAAGATCTTCTCGATCTCGGGCGACGTCGAGCGTCCGGGCAACTACGAGGTGCCACTGGGCACGCCGTTCGCCAAACTGCTGGAACTGGCAGGCGGCATGCGCGGCGGCAAAAAGATCAAGGCTGTGATCCCTGGCGGTTCGTCCGCGCCAGTGGTGCGCGGCGAGATCATGATGCAAACCGACCTGGACTACGATTCGATCGCGAAAGCGGGTTCGATGCTGGGGTCGGGCGCGGTCATCGTCATGGACGAGACGCGCTGCATGGTCAAGGCAATGGAACGTCTGGCGTACTTCTACTTTGAAGAATCGTGCGGCCAGTGCACCCCATGCCGCGAAGGTACGGGCTGGATGTATCGCATGATCCACCGTATCGAAAACGGTCAGGGCCGCAAGTCGGATCTGGACGTATTGAACTCGATCTGCGACAACATCCAGGGCCGCACGATTTGCGCGCTGGGCGACGCGGCGGCTATGCCGATGCGTGCGTTCATCAAGCAATTCCGCGAAGAATTTGAACACCATATCGAGCACAAGCAATGCTGCGTGCCCGCTTATATCTAAGCTGCGTCAGGTAACGATCACCATGGTTGAAATCGAAATAGACGGCAAAAAAGTCGAAGTCCCTGCTGGTAGCATGGTGATGGACGCCGCCAACAAATTGGGAACCTACATTCCGCACTTCTGCTATCACAAGAAATTGTCGATCGCAGCAAACTGCCGTATGTGCCTCGTCGAAGTGGAAAAGGCGCCCAAGCCTTTGCCAGCATGCGCAACGCCGGTCTCGGCAGGCATGATTGTGCACTCCCACTCCGACAAGGCCGTGCAGGCACAGAAGTCGGTGATGGAGTTCCTGCTGATTAACCACCCGCTGGACTGCCCGATCTGCGATCAGGGCGGCGAGTGCCAGCTGCAAGACTTGGCCGTCGGCTACGGCAAGGGCGAATCGCGCTACGAAGAAGACAAGCGCGTTGTTGCTCCGAAGGATGCCGGCCCGCTGGTGTCGATGCAGGAAATGGCCCGCTGTATCCAGTGCACGCGCTGCGTACGTTTCGGCCAGGAAGTGGCCGGCGTGATGGAGCTGGGTATGATCGGCCGCGGCGAACACTCGGAAATCACCGCGTTTGTCGGCCAGACCGTCAACTCGGAAATGTCCGGCAATATGATCGACCTGTGCCCGGTTGGCGCACTGACGTCGAAGCCGTTCCGCTATAGCGCCCGTACCTGGGAACTGTCGCGCCGCAAATCGGTCTCGCCGCACGACGGCCTGGGCGCCAACCTGATCGTTCAGGTCAAGGGCGGCAAGGTCAAGCGCGTGCTGCCGCTGGAAAACGACGCCGTCAACGAGTGCTGGATTTCCGACAAGGACCGCTTCTCGTACGAAGGCCTGGACACCACCGACCGCCTGACCCAGCCGATGCTGAAGCAGGGCGGCGAGTGGAAGGAAGTCGATTGGCAGACCGCGCTGGAATATGTCGCGCACGGCCTGAAAAACATCCGTCACGAACACGGCGCCAACGCGCTGGCCGCGGTCGCGACCCCGCACTCGACGCTGGAAGAACTGCACCTGCTGCAGAAACTGGTGCGCGGCATGGGTTCGGACAGCGTGGACACCCGCCTGCGCCACACCGACTTCTCGTCGGACGTGACCCCATGGCTGGGCATGTCGATCACCGAATTCGGCGCGCTGAACCGCGCCTTCGTGATCGGCTCGTTCCTGCGTAAAGATCACCCGCTGCTGGCTACCCGTCTGCGCACGGCAGTGAAGGGCGGCGCCAAGCTGTCCCTGCTGAGCGCAACCGACGACGACCTGCTGATGAACGTCGCCAACAAACTGATCGTTGCGCCATCGGAGTGGCTGTCGGCGCTGTCGCAAGTGGTGGTGGCTGTCGCCAAGGCCAAGGAAGTGGCAGTGCCTGCCGGCTTCGAAGGCGTACAGGCGTCGGACGCCGCTGCCGCGATCGCCGCTTCGCTGATCTCGGGCGAGAACAAGGGCGTGTTCCTGGGTAACGCTGCAACCCAGCACCCGCAAGCCGCCGCGCTGCACGCCGCCGCACAGTGGATCGCGGAACAGACCGGCGCCAAGCTGGGCTACCTGACCGAAGCCGCCAACACCGTCGGCGCCTACATCGCCAACGCCAATGCCGGCAAGGCGCCAGTGTTCACCGAAGCCAAATCGGCCTACGTGCTGCTGAACGCCGAACCGGAACTGGACGCGCACAACCCGCAAGCCGCCATCGCCGCGCTGAACAAGGCCGAGATGGTGGTGGTGCTGTCGCCGTTCAAGCATGGCATGGACTACGCCGACGTGCTGCTGCCGGTCTCGCCATTCAGCGAAACCTCGGGCACCTTCGTCAACGCCGAAGGCCGCGCGCAAAGCTTCAACGCCACCGTCAAGCCGCTGCTGGAAACCCGCCCTGCATGGAAAGTGCTGCGCGTCTTGGGCAACATCCTGGGCCTGACCGGCTTCGACTACGAGACCTCGGAAGCGGTGCGTGACGAAGTGCTGGGCGCCGGCGTGTTCGACGTCTCGGCCAAGCTGAACAACGTGTCGAAAGTGGCGCTGGCCGCGTCGACCGCCGCCTCCACCGGTACCGAACGTATCGCCGACGTGCCGATCTACTTTGCCGACGCCATCGTGCGCCGTGCCGAGTCGCTGCAGAAGATGGGCGACAGCGCCGCGCCGAAAGCGCACCTGTCGACCGCGCTGGCGCAGCAGCTGGGCGTGGCCGAAGGCGACAGCGTCAAGGTCAGCCAGGGTTCCGGCAGCGCGATCCTGGTCGCCACTGTCGACGCCAAACTGCCTGCCAACGCCGTGCGCGTGGCCGCCGCGCACGCGTCGACCGCCGCGCTGGGCAGCATGTTCGGTTCCATCACCGTAGAAAAAGCAGGAGAGGGTAAATAATGGCTCTGCCTGAATTCGTCACTACCATCAATTCGCTCGGCGCGAACAGCGTGCTGGCTCCGGCCTGGCCGCTGATCTGGGCGCTGATCCGCATCGTCGTCGTGCTGTTGCCACTGATGGGTCTGGTTGCTTACCTGACCCTGTGGGAACGCAAGTTCATCGGCTGGATCCAGATCCGCGTCGGCCCGAACCGCGTTGGCCCGATGGGCCTGCTGCAGCCGATCGCCGATGCGCTGAAACTGCTGTTCAAAGAAATCATCACCCCGGCCAAGGCCAATCCAGGCCTGTTCGTCATCGGCCCGATCATGACCATCATGCCGGCACTGGCGTGCTGGGCGGTGGTGCCTTTCGGTCCTGAAGCGGTGCTGGCCAACGTCAACGCCGGCCTGCTGCTGCTGATGGCGATCACCTCGATGGAAGTCTACGGCATCATCATCGCCGGCTGGGCGTCGAACTCGAAGTACTCGTTCATGGGCGCGATGCGCGCCTCGGCGCAGATGATTTCCTACGAAATCCCGATGGGCTTCGTGCTGGTGGTCGTGCTGATGGTGTCCGGTTCGCTGAACTTCGGCGACATCGTGCTGGGCCAGCAGAAGGGCGTCATGGTCGAACACGGCCTGAACTTCCTGTCGTGGAACTGGCTGCCGCTGCTGCCGCTGTTCGTGGTCTACCTGACTTCCGGCCTGGCCGAGTGCAACCGCCACCCGTTCGACGTGGTCGAGGGCGAGTCGGAAATCGTTGCCGGTCACATGGTTGAATACTCGGGCATGGCCTACGCCATGTTCATGCTGGCCGAATACGCCAACATGATCCTGATCGCCACGCTGGGTTCCATCATGTTCCTGGGCGGCTGGTCGGCGCCGTTTGCCTTCCTTGAATTCTGGGGCGGTTTCGGTGGCTTCTTCTGGCTGTTCGTCAAGGCTTTCTTCCTGGTGTCGGTCTTCATCTGGGTGCGTGGTACCTTCCCGCGCTACCGTTATGACCAGATCATGCGCCTGGGCTGGAAAGTGTTCATCCCGCTGACGCTGGTGTATCTGGTGTTCGTGGCTGGCTGGATGCAGACCTCCTGGAATATCTGGAAGTAACTGGAAGTAAGGACAAGAAAATCATGGAACGATTAAAAGACTTCATCGGCAGCTTCATGCTGACCGAACTGATCAAAGGGATGGCGCTGACGGGCAAGTACATGTTCTCGCGCAAGATCACGGTGCAGTACCCGGAAGAGAAGACGCCGATGTCGCCGCGCTTCCGCGGTCTGCACGCGCTGCGCCGCTACCCGAACGGGGAAGAGCGCTGCATCGCCTGCAAACTGTGCGAAGCAGTGTGCCCGGCGATGGCGATCACCATCGAATCCGAGCAGCGTGCGGACGGCTCGCGCCGTACCACCCGTTACGACATCGACCTGACCAAGTGCATCTTCTGCGGTTTCTGCGAAGAGTCGTGCCCGGTTGATTCGATCGTCGAGACGCACGTGCTGGAATACCACGGCGAGAAACGCGGCGATCTGTACTACACGAAAGAGATGCTGCTGGCCGTAGGCGACCGTTACGAAAACGATATCGCCGCAGCCCGCGCAGCGGACGCTCCTTATCGCTGAGACCGCGCGGGCCAAGCTTCGGCGCGGCCCGCGACAGCGATGTGATCAATAAACTGTACGTCTCTTGGGTTAGTTATGGAATTTAAAACTGCTTTGTTCTACGTCTTCGCCGCCATCATGATATTGGCTGCGACGCGCGTTATCACGGCCCGCAATCCGGTGCACGCGGCACTGTTCCTGGTGCTGGCGTTCTTCAACGCCGCCGGCATCTGGATGCTGCTCGAAGCCGAGTTCCTGGCGATCGTGCTGGTGCTGGTCTACGTCGGCGCCGTCATGGTGCTGTTCCTGTTCGTGGTCATGATGCTCGACATCGACACCGAAAAGCTGCGCGAGAACTTCTGGGGCTACCTCCCGGTCGCGTCCTTCGTCGGCGTGATCATCGTGCTGGAAATGGCCGCCGTGCTGTGGCGCTCGTTCCTGTCGTTCGACCAGCAGGCTGTCGCAGCCGGCAACATCGGCGGCACCAAGGAACTGGGCCTGCTGATCTACACCAAATACATCTATGGCTTTGAAATCGCCGCGGTGATCCTGCTGGTTGCGATTATCGCGGCCGTGGCGCTGACCCTGCGCAAGCGCAAAGACACCAAACACTTCGACCCAGCCGACGCCGTCCGCGTCAAGCGTAACGACCGCCTGAAGATCGTCAAGATCGATCCGGTGACTACCCGTGGCCAGGCCGAAACCGAAGTTAAGGAGGCACCATGACTTTATCCCTGGCTCACTACCTCGTTCTGGGCGCGATCCTGTTCGCGATCTCGATCGTCGGTATTTTCCTGAATCGCAAGAACATCATTATCATCCTGATGGCCATCGAACTGATGCTGCTGGCAGTGAATATGAACTTCATCGCGTTCTCGCATTACCTCGGTGATGCGGCAGGGCAGATCTTTGTCTTCTTTATCCTGACCGTCGCCGCTGCCGAATCGGCCATCGGCCTCGCGATCCTGGTGGTGCTGTTCCGTAATCTGGACACCATCAATGTAGAAGACCTGGACAGCCTCAAGGGCTAATTTTAACCTCACGAAAAATAACGATTAAGGTTCATCATGGCGGTTACTCTTAACCCTAATCTCCTGCTGGTCGTACCACTGGCGCCCCTCGCGGGCGCGGCGGTGGCGGGCTTGTTGGGAACTAAATTCTTCGGCAACGTGGTCGGTCGCAAGACCGCGACCGCGGCGACCATCCTGGGCGTGCTGGTGGCATTCATCATTTCGGCGCTGACGCTGAATGATGTGGTCAATGGCGCCAGCTTCAATGGCACCATCTACAACTGGATGACCGTGGCCGGCATGAAGATGGAAGTCGGCTTCCAGATCGATTCGCTGTCGGCGATGATGATGTGCGTGGTGACCTTCGTGTCGCTGATGGTGCACATCTACACCATCGGCTACATGGCGGAAGACGAAGGCTACAACCGCTTCTTCTCCTACATCTCGCTGTTCACCTTCTCCATGCTGATGCTGGTGATGTCGAACAACTTCCTGCAACTGTTCTTCGGCTGGGAAGCCGTGGGCCTGGTGTCCTACCTGCTGATCGGCTTCTGGTACACCCGTCCGACCGCGATCTTCGCCAACATGAAGGCCTTCCTGGTCAACCGCGTGGGCGACTTCGGCTTCATCCTGGGCATCGGCCTGCTGCTGGCTTACGCCGGTTCGATGAACTACCAGGAAGTGTTCGCCAAGCGCGAAGCGCTGGCGCTGCTGCACCTGCCGGGCACCGACTGGATGCTGCTGACCGTGGCCTGCATCTGCCTGTTCATCGGCGCGATGGGCAAGTCGGCGCAGTTCCCGCTGCACGTCTGGCTGCCTGACTCGATGGAAGGCCCGACCCCGATTTCCGCACTGATTCACGCGGCCACCATGGTTACCGCCGGCATTTTCATGGTGTCGCGCATGTCGCCGCTGTTCGAACTGTCGGACACCGCGCTGAGCTTCATCCTGGTCATCGGTTCGATCACCGCGCTGTTCATGGGCTTTCTGGGCATCATCCAGAACGACATCAAGCGCGTGGTGGCGTACTCGACGCTGTCGCAGCTGGGCTACATGACCGTGGCGCTGGGTTCGTCGGCCTACTCGGTCGCCGTGTTCCACCTGATGACCCACGCGTTCTTCAAGGCACTGCTGTTCCTGGGCGCCGGTTCGGTCATCATCGGCATGCACCACGACCAGGACATCCGCAACATGGGCGGCCTGCGCAAATACATGCCGATCACCTGGATCACCTCGCTGCTGGGCTCGCTGGCCCTGATCGGTACGCCGTTCTTCTCGGGCTTCTACTCGAAGGATTCGATCATCGAAGCCGTCGCCGAGACCCACATCGCCGGCGCTGGCTTCGCCCAGTTCGCCGTGCTGGCTGGCGTGTTCGTGACCGCGTTCTACTCGTTCCGCATGTACTTCCTGGTGTTCCACGGTAAAGAGCGTTTCGGCCAGGCCCACGCACATGGTCACGATGACCATCATGCTCCGGCCGCCGCCGCACACGACGACCACGGTCACGACGACCATGGCCACGACGAGGAAGACGATCACGGCCACCACGGCCTGGCCCCAGGCCAGAAACCGCACGAATCGCCATTCGTGGTCTGGTTCCCGCTGGTCATGCTGGCCATCCCATCGGTCATCATCGGCGCGCTGACCATCGGCCCGATGCTGTTCGGCGACTTCTTCAAAGGCGTGATCTTCATCGGCGAGAACCACAAGGCGATGGAAGTGCTGGGCGAGGAATACCACGGCCCGGTCGCCATGGCGATCCACTCGCTGACTTCGCTGCCGCTGTGGCTGGCGATTGCCGGCGTGGCGTTCTCGTACTACTGCTACATGATCAATCCGCGCGTACCGGCATGGTTCTTCGCCAAGTTCAAGGCAGTGCACACGCTGCTGGACAACAAGTACTACATGGACAAGTTCAACGAAGTGGTGTTCGCAGGCGGCGCACGCCTGCTGGGCAATGGCTTGTGGAACGTGGGCGACAAGACCCTGATCGACGGCCTGCTGGTCAACGGCAGCGCCAAAGTAGTCGGCTGGTTCTCTTCGCTGACCCGCCTGGCGCAGACTGGTTACATCTACCACTATGCGTTCGTCATGATCCTCGGCATTCTGGGGTTCCTGGTCTACTTCCTGCCGTTTTGGCACGCTTAATTAGCTGATACGCAAAGAGATAACGATAACCATGATGCAGTCAACCATATCTACACTACCTCCGTACCTGAGCCTGGCGATCTGGCTCCCGATTATTTTCGGCATGATCGTCCTGGCAGTAGGGCGTGACAGCAACGCAGGCTTTACGCGCGTGCTGTCGCTGCTCGGCGCCTTGGTCAGCTTTGTTGCGACCATTCCGCTGATCACCAACTTCAGCAATGCCGCCCACGGCATGCAGTTCGTCGAGAAATCGGCGTGGATCGAACGCTTCAACATCTGGTACTCGCTGGGGATCGACGGCCTGTCGCTGTGGTTCGTGCCGCTGACCGCCTTCATCACCGTGATCGTCGTGATCTCGGCCTGGCAGGTGATCCAGAAACGCGTGGCCCAGTACATGGGCGCGTTCCTGATCCTGTCCGGCCTGATGATCGGCGTGTTCACCGCGATGGACGGCCTGCTGTTCTACTTCTTCTTCGAAGCGACCCTGATCCCGATGTACATCATCATCGGTATCTGGGGCGGCGACAACCGCGTCTACGCCTCGTTCAAGTTCTTCCTGTACACCTTCTTCGGTTCGCTGCTGACGCTGGTTGCCATCATCTACCTGTACAAAGTGACCGGTAGCTGGGACATCCTGATGTGGCACAAGGCGCCGCTGACGATGACCGAACAGGTCTGCATCTTCCTGGCCTTCTTCATGGCGTTTGCCGTCAAGGTGCCGATGTTCCCGGTCCACACCTGGCTGCCGGACGTCCACGTGGAAGCGCCGACCGGCGGTTCCGCCGTGCTGGCCGCGATCATGCTGAAACTGGGTGCGTACGGCTTCATCCGTTTCTCGCTGCCGATCACCCCGGACGCCTCGCACTACCTGTCGGGCTTCGTGATCACGCTGTCGCTGATCGCCGTGATCTACATTGGCCTGGTCGCGCTGGTACAGAAGGACATGAAAAAGCTGGTCGCCTACTCGTCGATCGCGCACATGGGCTTCGTCACCCTGGGCTTCTTCGTCTTCAATGAAATGGCCACGCAAGGCGCCATCATGCAGATGATCTCGCACGGCTTCGTGTCGGGCGCCATGTTCCTGTGCATCGGCGTGCTGTACGACCAGGCCCACTCGCGCCAGATCGCCGACTACGGTGGCGTGGTCAACAAGATGCCGCGTTTCGCCGCCTTCTTCATCCTGTTCTCGATGGCCAACTGCGGCCTGCCGGCAACCTCCGGTTTCGTCGGCGAGTTCATGGTGATCCTGGGCGCCACCCAGTTCAACTTCTGGATCGGCCTGCTGGCAGCCACCGCGCTGATCTTCGGTGCAGCCTACTCGCTGTGGATGGCCAAGCGCGTCATCTTCGGCAAAGTGAGCAACCACCACGTGGCCGAGCTGGTTGACCTGAACGGCCGTGAATTCCTGATGCTGGGCATTCTGGCGGTCGCCACGCTGTACATGGGCCTGTACCCAGCGCCATTCACCGACACGATGCAGACCTCGGTCGCTGACCTGCTGGCCCACGTCGCACACAGCAAGCTGCCTTAAGAAGATAACGGAAACGCATAAATGACTACACCTATTCCACAAGAGGCCGTGAACCTGGTCCCGGCGTATGCCGAGATCGCGTTGCTGATCGGCGCTTCGGCCATCCTGCTGATCGACATGTTCCTGTCCAAGGCGCAGCGTTCGTTCACCTATGTGCTGTCCCTGCTGATGCTGGTGGTGCTGGCCGGTATCAGCTGCGCCGATTTCCACACCGGCGCCACCAGCTATACCTTCCACGGCATGTTCGTGTCCGATCCGATGGCCAACCTGCTGAAGCTGTTCACCTACCTGACCGTCGGCATGACGCTGGTGTATTCGCGCCAGTACGCAGCCGACCGCGAGATGTTGAGCGGTAACCTGGGCGGCGAGTTCTACGTCCTGGCGCTGTTCGCCATGCTGGGCCAGATGGTGATGATCTCGGGTTCCAACCTGCTGTCGATCTACCTGGGCGTCGAACTGATGTCGCTGTCGCTGTACGCCCTGGTGGCGATCCGCCGCGACAACGTACGCGCCACCGAAGCGGCGATGAAATACTTCATCCTGGGCGCGCTGGCGTCGGGCTTCCTGCTGTACGGCATGTCGATGCTGTATGGCGCGACCGGCACGCTGGACATCCGCGGCATTTCGACCGCCGTCGCCAGCGGCACCATCAAGCCGACCATCCTGGTGTTCGGCCTGGTGTTCCTGGTTGCCGGCCTGGCCTTCAAACTGGGCGCCGTGCCGTTCCACATGTGGGTGCCGGACGTCTACGAAGGTTCGCCAACGGCAGTGACCCTGCTGCTGGGCGGCGCGCCGAAGATCGCCACCTTCGCCATCTGCATCCGCCTGCTGGTGGAAGGCCTGATGCCGATGGCGTTCGACTGGCAGCAGATGCTGATGGTGCTGGCCGTGCTGTCGCTGGCGATCGGTAACCTGACCGCGATCGCGCAGACCAACCTGAAACGTATGCTGGCTTACTCGACCATCGCGCAAATCGGCTTCGTGCTGCTGGGCCTGCTGGCTGGCGTGGCCGGCACCACCGACGTCACGGGTCGCGATGCAGCCTACAGCTCGGCGATGTACTACGTGATCACCTACGTGCTGACCACCGTCGGCACCTTCGGCACGCTGATGCTGCTGTCGCGCGCCGGTTTCGACGCCGACAACCTGGCCGACTTCAAGGGCCTGAGCAAGCGTAATGGCTGGTTCGCGCTGGTGATGACCATCCTGCTGTTCTCGCTGGCCGGCGTGCCGCCGATGATGGGCTTTGCCGCCAAGTTCGCCGTGCTGAACTCGGTGCTGGCGACCGGCCAGCTGTGGCTGACCATCTTCGCCGTCATGTTCTCGCTGATCGGCGCGTTCTACTACCTGCGCGTCATCAAGACCATGTGGTTCGACGAGCCGGTGGATACCGCGCCGATCGCCGCGCCGCTCGACATGAAACTGGTCCTGAGCATCAACGGCCTGGCCGTGGTGCTGCTGGGCGTGATGCCTGAAGCCCTGCTGTCGGCCTGCCTGGCCGCCATCAAAGCGACTCTGGCGACCTGATGGATACGTCCATCGCCGGCTGGTTGGTGATCGCGGTTGCACTCGCGGCCGCCAACCTGCCGTTCTTCAACGACAAGCTGTTCGCCGTGGTCGGCGCCAGATGGCAGCGCAAGCCGCTGTTCATCCGGCTGCTGGAGATGACGGCGCTGTATCTTGTCGTTGGCGCGGTGGGCTTCGCCCTCGAAGCCAACATCGGCACCCGCTTCCCGCAGACCTGGGAGTTCTACGCGATCTCCGCCTGCCTGTTTGTCGTTCTCGGATTCCCGGGATTCATCGTCCGTTACCTGCGCAAGCCTCACGGCTGATACACTATCGTTCTTCAACGTTAGTGGAGCAGGGATGGACAACCTCAAAGAAACGCGCATCGACGGAGAACTGGTCTACGAAGGCCACTTCCTCAAGGTCCAGCGCGACATCATCGAACTCCCCGACGGCAAGCGCACCAAGCGCGAATACATCCTGCACCCAGGCGCCGTGGTGATCCTGCCGCTGCTGGACGACGGCACGGTGCTGATGGAGCGCCAATACCGCTATCCGCTGCACGACGTGTTCATCGAATTCCCGGCCGGGAAAATCGACAAGGGCGAAGATCCGCTGCTGGCCGCCCAGCGCGAGCTGGAAGAGGAAACCGGCTACACCGGCGGCGAGTGGCAGTTCGTCACCAAGATCCACAACGCCATCGCCTATTCGGACGAATACCTGGACCTGTACCTGGCGCGCGGCCTCAAGGCCGGCAAGGCCAGGCTGGATGAAGGCGAATTCCTCGAAACCTTCACCGCCACCATCGACGAACTGCTGCAGTGGGTCCGCGAAGGCAAGATCACCGACGTGAAAACCATCATCGGCGTGTTCTGGCTGGATAAACTGCGCGCGGGCGACTGGAAGCTATGAAACCGTGGATGGCGTTCGCGCTGCTGCTTGCCGCCAGCGGCGTGCAGGCGGCGCAGCGTACGCCATTCCAGATCCGCTGCGAAGACACGATCAGCAAGACGGTGTCGGTGCTGTCGTCGCAGCAGAACGGTTTCACGATCAATAACCAGCTGCCATACCGCGCGCTGACCGCGCGCACCGGCAGCATGGACAACCGCATGCAGACGCTGGGACTGACCGTCACCAAGGGCATCTACCGCGCCAACCTGGGCGGGCCGATTTTGCAGGACGCCGCCAGCGGCTACGAATGCATCGCGCCCAAGCTGGAGATCAAGCTGAATTACTCGCCGGTGCTGATCTACGTCGGCAACGAGTTCGTGCCGGGCAGTTGCGCCTACAAGGAAATCCTGGCGCACGAGCAGCGCCACCTGAAAGCCTATATGGACAACCTGGCGCGCGTGGAAAAGGTGGTGAAGGATGCGCTCAACAAACGCTTCGCCGGACAGCCGATGTACGCGCCGTCCGGCACCGCCTTGTCGGCACTGGAGCATGAAGTGAATGGCACCTGGTTCCCGTTCATCCAGGCGGAATTCGACAAGGGCAAGATAGAGCAGGCGAAGATCGATTCGCCGGAAGAATACGCGCGCCTGGGCAAGGCGTGCAATGGCGAGATCGCGGCGATCGTGAATCGCCGCCGTAAATGAAAAGACTTATGACAGCAACGAACCAACAAGCTCGCTACTTTGCGCTGCTGCCCGCCGCCGGCGTCGGCGCGCGCATGGCGGCGAATGGACCGAAACAATACCTGACCGTCGGCGGCAAGCCGATGCTGCGCCACGCGGTGGATGCCTTCCGCGCCAGCGCTCTGGTGGCGCACACCTATGTCGTCGTCAGTCCCGACGACGGCGTGATCGACTCGGTGCTGCCGCCGGAACTCGATGGCGTGACGGTGCTGCGGGTCGGCGGCGCCACGCGCATGGACTCGGTGCTGAACGGCCTGCGCGCGCTGGCCGGCCAGTTGGCCGAACACGATCTGGTGATGGTGCATGACGCCGCGCGTCCGGGCCTGACGCCGGCCCTGATCGCGAAGCTGATCGACGGTGTCGGCGACGATCCGGCCGGTGGCCTGCTGGCATTGCCGGTGGTGGACACCATGAAGCGCAGCGCGCCGGGCGCCGATGGCGTCAGCGTCAGCGCGGCGACGGTGCCGCGCAACGGCCTATGGTCGGCGCAGACGCCGCAGATGTTCAGTTACGCGTTGCTGCTGCACGCCCTGGGCAGTGCGCCGGACGCCAACGCCATCACCGACGACGCCAGCGCGGTCGAGATGCTCGGCCTGTCGCCGCGCCTGGTCGAAGGCCATCCAAGAAACTTGAAAGTAACGCTGCCAGCCGACATCCGCATCGCCGAAATGTACCTGGCCAACGAGGAAAAATGACATGACCAAACTCCCATTCCGCATTGGCCAGGGCTACGATTGCCACGCGCTGGTGGAAGGCCGCAAGCTGATCATCGGCGGCGTCGACATTCCGCACCACGTCGGCCTGCTGGGCCACTCGGACGCCGACGTGCTGCTGCACGCGATCACCGACTCCATCCTCGGCGCCGCCGCGCTGGGCGACATCGGCAAGCACTTCCCGGATACCGATCCTGAATTCAAGGGCGCCGATTCGCGCAAGCTGCTGAAGGAAGCGGCCAGGCGCGTGGTGGCTACTGGCTACAGCATCGGCAATATCGACTGCACCATCATTGCCCAGCGGCCGAAGATGGCGCCGCACATCCCGTCCATGCGCGCCAACATCGCGGAAGACCTGGGCGTGGACATCAGCCAGGTCAACGTCAAGGCCAAGACCAACGAGAAGCTGGGCTACCTTGGCCGCGAAGAGGGCATCGCCGCTGAATCCGTCGCGCTGCTGATCGCCTCCGGCAGCTGACCATGTTCAAATTAATCGAAGACCTGATGCGGCCTCCCGCCGGCATGGACTTCGATTTCAGCCAGCCGGCCGGCGAGGCTGCGCTGGCGCCGGCAGATGGTGTCTCGTGGCGCGTGTTCGCCAATCCGGTCACGTTGTTTATCGGCGGCGTGACGGCGGTGCTGCTGGAGCTGGCCGAACCCTCGGTGCGCACTGGCGTGTGGGATCACAGCAGCTTCCAGCGCGATCCGGCAACGCGCCTGCGCCGCACCGGCTTTGCCGCCATGATGACCGTCTACGGTCCGCGCTCGGCGGCGGAGCAGCTGATTGCGCGCGTGGTGAAGATGCATGGTCACGTGGAAGGCCTTACGCCCGGTGGCGTGGCTTACCAGGCCAACGATCCGCGTCTGCTCGACTGGGTGCATGCCACCGCCACGTTCGGTTTTGCCGAGGCTTATCACCGATACGCGCAACGTCTGTCAGGCACGGACAAGGATGCCGCCTTCGCTGAAGGCCAGGCGTCGTCAAAGCTGTACGGCGCCACCGGCGCGCCGCGTTCATGGGCAGAATGGGAAGCGCTGCTCACGCGCACTGCGCCGGCGCTGGAAGAATCGGACATCCTCTCTGATTTCATGCGCGTCATGGGCGCAGCGCCAATCCTGCCCGCACCGATGCGCTGGCTGCAACGCCTGCTGGTGCGCGCCGCCGTGCACATAACACCCGAACCAGTCCGCTCGCTACCGCAACTGCGCAGCCGTGGCCTGCGCGTCGGCGAAGCAGCGCTGGTACGCACGCTGGCGCGCCTCGCCGGACTACTGCCCCTCAACGATACGCCGCCCGCCCAAGCGGCGCGGCGCGTGGCCGCACCACCATCATCAAGCACGCAGTGAGTCCAGCGCCACGCTGATATCCTCGTAAAATACCGTCGCCTCGTTTTCCAACACCGCGTGGGCGCTGTCGCGTGATACGGCCGGAAACTCGCGAAGGAAGTCATCAAGGGAATTGCCGGCCAACAGGCAATCAAACATCCGCTTGATGGGCACGAGCGTGTTACGAAATACCGGCATGCCGCCCAGAATATCCGGTTCCATCTGCACTTGCGGCGTGAGCGACTTCATGAATGCCAGCAGTTCCGGATCAAGCGGATCCAGTGGCGATTCGCGTGGCGGAATAATGCGCCCGTTAAAACGGCGCACAGGGTTGGCGTAGACGCCCGATTCCAGCGGCGGACAATCCTCGTCGAACAGGATGTCGTCTTCTGGTATGGGCATTACATTCATCCATTCACTTGTTGGCCCTAAGTATGGCAAGTCGCTCTCGTCGACTGGCTTTTCTAAATGAGATGATTCGTGTTCCATTATTCCTCTCCGTGTAAATCACAGCAACTTCTTGACCAAGCGAAAATCCTAGCGTTAGAAAACGTCGTTCATCGTAGTGATAACGTTTGTCCTCCACGGTAACCGAATTGAAGTCTTCGATCACCGCAGCGGCGTCTGCGAAATCCAGGCCATGGTTGCGCAGGTTGCTTTTGCGCTTGGCCTCGTCCCATGTATAGATAGTCATTTCAGTGTAGTGGCTTAAAGATATCCTTCAAGCGGACTGAAAAGACAAAGGCTCAGGACATCATGGCGATATCCTGAGCTTGTTTTGTGGCGTGACTTTAAGCCACGTCAATAGTGCCTGCTGAGCTAGCGGGGCAGGGAGATGACCTCGCCGATGCCGGAGTGGTCGTGGTGGTCGCCGTAGACGCGTTCCAGTTCGACCTGCGCGAATTCGCCGGTGCAGTGGCCGGCCGCGACGCGGTCGATATGCCAGCGCGTCTTGAAGTTGTTGACCACTTCGCTGACCTGCTGGTCGCTCTTGTCGACCAGGTGCAGGCCTCCGACGATGGTGTAAAGCTGCTTGTCGTACTGCGACGCCGCCTCCAGAATCCGCTCGATGCCCGGATGTGAACACCCGACGATCACCGCCAGCCCTTGCGGCGTCCTGATCGCCAGCGACAGCTCGTTCAGTTCCAGCGTGCCTTTGCTATCCGAGACGGTCTTCACCAAAAACAGTCCCGGCGCGATTTCGACGGACTTGTCGATCAGCGTGAACTTCGTGCCCGGCCACGGCGAGTCGATGGTCAGGTTGGCCGGCGGCTGACCGTTGAAGTAGCGCAGGTCCGGCGTGATGCCGGCCGCATTGCGCAGCAGCGCCTTGGCCGCTGGCGGCGAGGGCGGCGTGCCGAACGAGCCGGTTTCCAGCGGCGCATAAATCTTCACATGAGGATTCTGTTCCAGCACATACGCCAGGCCGCCCGTGTGGTCGCCATGCCGGTGCGAGATGACGACAAAATCGAGCGTCTTCAGATCGATCTTCAACTTGCGCACATTGTCGGCAAACGCCTGATACTGGCCGCCGGTGTCAAACAGAATCCGCTTGCCGCCGTATTCCACCAGCGCCGAATAACCCCATCCGCGCGCCAGGTCGGACGGCTTGCCGAAGGCATCAAAGATCACCGTGACGCGCGCAGGAGGCTCCTCGGCCTGGGCGCGGAAAAGGCAGGAAAGGCCTGCCAGCAAAATCATCAAGCGCAGCAACTTCATATTGATCCTTTCATCGATCAAACGATTGTCACGCGCTGAAAATATTTATGCCAAGTCTATTTACGCATATCCTTATCGGTTTTCCATAGGCCGCGTATTCACTTACGCGCCGCCAAATCAACCTGCGATTCCTTGCCAGCGTTGACCCCGACCTCACGCGGCGCATGGTGCGGACCGGTTTCGACGATACGATCACGGCCAGGTTTCAAGCCTTCCGCTCGATAGGTGCCATCATCTCTGACCATGATGCCGATAATCTCGCCGCTGCCGATATTGGTGACGACGATTTGTGCGCCCGCATCGGCGGCGCCGGCAATGCTGCCGGTGGCCTCGGCAGCCATCAAGGGAGTGGTCAGTGCCAGCAGCGCGGCAGTAAGTAGTTTTCGCATGGTTTAAAGAGCTGGAGTTAAAAGACGTTGCAGGCGATCCGGCGTGCCGGGAATCCGTTCCAGGCGCGGATAGCGCAGCGAATCAAAATAGGCGATGCTGACTGTGTGGGCGCCGCCATCGGCGTCGAACGTCAGCGCGATCGGCTGCTTGCTGGCTGCCGCATCGCGGATGGCCTGCTTGAGCAGCTCGTCCGTGTACGGCTTGCCGCCGACAGCGGTCAGGCGTGCGCCAAGGCTGATGCCGGCCTTGAACGCCGGGCCTTCCCACGCCACGCTTTTCACCGCGCCTTTTTTGCCGATGACCAGCCCGAGCGAAGTGGAAAGATCGATACCGCCCAGGTCCGCCTCGTGCAGCACGAAGTACTCGGTCGGCTGATCGGTATAAACCAGTTGATAGCCGCCGCGTTTCAGGCCATCCAGCAGATGCGTGTCGTCATGCGCGTTCAGGCGCGTGGTGAAGTAGCCTGACCAATCGTAGGGTGCGATCTTGTTCAAGGCCTTGCACACGTCGTCGAAAGTGTAGGTCGAGATGGTGCGCGAGTCCTGGCCCGCACCGAAGAAGGTGGCGGCGAAATCGGACATGCTTTTCCGGTCGCTGGTCAGTTCGCGCAGCAGCATGTCCACGTCCAGCCACAGCATCACGCCTTCCGGATAATAGTCCTCGCGCCGCTGCCAGTCGCGCCAGTTGACCGGCTTGGCCGGCATGTAGAGCGCATCGATGGTGCTGTCCTGCAGCGACTTCCATGCGCGTCCCGGACGATTGGTCATCAGCGCAGCATCGACCGCCAGCGCGTCCAGGCTTTGCGCCATGCTGCGCAGGCCGAGCTGGCGCGACATCACGTGCGCCCAGAATTCGGTCTGTCCTTCGTACACCCACAGCAGGCTGCCACGCATCGGCAGGTTCAGGTTGGGCGTCCACAAATCGGCCGGCTGCCGTGTGCGACCGTTCCACGAATGGATGAATTCATGCGCGACCAGATTCGCCATCAACACCTGTTCGCCCGCGTCGCGTGCATAGTTGGCGGAGACATTGATTTCGGTCGATTCCTGGTGCTCCACGCCGCCGCCGGACAGCATCACGTCGGACAGGGACATCAGCAAATCGAAGTGCCGGTAGTGCTGCGAACGGAATAGCTGCGGCACGGCCTTTGCCATCGCGCGGAATTTCTCCACCAGTGCTGGCGGCAGGTCCAGCGCGGCCTCATTGTCGCCGAACATATTCAGGCGCACCGGAATGGCCGGCACCGAGGTCAGTTCCACGCGCCTGGCGTAGCGGCCCGCGTAGACCGGCGCATCGGCCAGGTCTTCGAAGCTGGTCGCCTTGAACTGTACGTGACCGGCGTCTGCGGCCGCCGTTTCCAGCGAGGTGGCAAACTGGAAGCCTTCGGGCATCGTCAATTCCGCCTGCACGCCGATATTGCGGATGAACCAGCCGGCAGGGTAGAGCGCCACCTTGGACCACGGCAGCATCAGCATGTCGCGCGAGATCAGCTTGGGGCCGTTCGCGGCGGGCAGGTACTGGAACTCCAGTTCCAGTTGAGGCACGCCAGCTGGCACGTCGATGTGGAACGCAAACGGGTTGACAGCATCGCGCCGCCATTCGAGCCGGCGCGCGCCGGCCTTGATGACCAGGCCCGCCAGTGGCGCCGCTTCCTGTGTGGCCGAATGGCTGCCGGTTTCCCACTGCGGGTACAGCAGCACCATGGCGCCGGCCTTCTGGACCGGAATGGTCTCGCGCACGCGGAAGATTTTATGCACGCTGTCGGAAGCATCGACCTTGAGCGTGATCCGGCCTTTGAATGGAACGTCGCGCGGCGCGGCAATGGCGGGAGCGGCGGGTGCCGGCTGCGGGCCGACGCTGGCCTGCGATGGTGCGACGCAGGCCAGGACGAGAAGAGGGGCAAGTAGCTTTTTCATACCATATACCTTGCAATATGCATGCCAAATGAAATCCACAGGATGGCAAGGGTATATGGCTGTCCGCGCGGTGTAAAGTTGTCCGCGCGGACGTCCGTTCACGCCAGCAGCGCGCCGCCGTCGACGGTGTGAACCTGGCCGGTGGCGAAGCCGCTGGTCATCAGGAACAGATAGGCGGCAGCGATGTCTTCCGCCGAGCCGACGCGGCCCACCGGCAGCGCATCGGCGGCGTCGGCGTACATGCGCTGGCACGCTTCTTCCGTCATGCCGGCCCACAGATTGGTCGCCACCAGGCCCGGTGACACGGCGTTGACCCGCAACGGCGCCAGTTCCATCGCCAGCGCGCGGGTCAGCGCCTCGACCGCGCCGCACACGCTGGCGGCCAGCGTCCAGCCGGCGCGCGGCCGTTGCGCGGCTATGCCGGTGGTGAAGGTGAGCGAGCCGCCAGGCCGCAGGCAGCGCGCGCCATACTTCGCCGCCGTCAGCGCGCCCCAGTAGCGCAGGTCGAAGGCGGAGCGTGCGGCCGGCAGGCTGGCGTCGGCCAGTGGCGCCAGCTGCAAGGTGTCGCCGGCCGTGTACACCAGGTGATCGAACGCGCCGCAGGTATTGAAGAAACGTTCAACCGCCCGCTCGTCGCGCAGGTCCAGTGCGCAGCCCTGCGCCTTGGGACCAAGCACCGCCAGCGCTTTTTCGATGCGCGCCATCTGGCTGGAGACGATCATGACTTCCGCCTCCTCGCGCAAGGCCTCGCGCGCGACGGCAAGGCCGATGCCGGACGACGCGCCCAGCACGATCACGCGCTGGCCGGGCAGGCGGCCGCTCATCCCGGTACCCGCGCCAGCAGCCCGGCGATGGCCTGGTCCAGCGTGACGGAGCCTTTGCGCGAACCGCTTGCGCCGTTCTCGAACTCGATCCAGCCCTGGTTGAAGCCATCCAGCATCTGCATGCGCGGCGTCGGATTGCTCATGCCCTGGGCTGCAAACAGCGCGGCCCAGGTATCGCGCGGCACGGCGCGCGCGGCGACATCGCGGCCCAGCAGGCGGCTGAAGCTGGCCGCGATGTCGGCGGGGCTGATGCGTTGCGGACCTTCCAGTTCGACGATGCGCGTGCCTTGCCAGGTTTGCTGCAGCAGTTCCGCCGCCACGGTGGAAATATCGGCGCAGGCCACCATCGGCACTGGACGGTCCAGCGGCTGCAGGAAGCTGGCGGTGCTGCCGGCGCGCGCCGACGCCACGTCCCACAGGCTGTTCTCGATGAACCATGCGGCGCGCAGGAAGGCCACCGGCAGGTCCAGCGCGCCCAGTTCGCGTTCCATGATGCCCAGCTGATTCAGCAGGTTGGGTTGCTTGGCCTGCGCGCCGATGGTCGACAGCACGACCACGCGTGACGGACGCGCCGCCGCCAGCGCTTCGCGCAATGCGGCGATGGTGCGGCGCGCTTCCGGGAAGCCTTCGGTCGGATCGAAGGTTGGCGGCAGCAGCACGAAAACCGCCTCGGCGCCGGCAAAGGCGGCGGCCAGCGCATCGGCGTCGGTCACATCCGCCAGCGCGACGTCGGCGCCGCGCGCGGCCCAGGCTTGGCCCTTGGCCGCGTCGCGCACCACGGCGCGCACGGGCAGGCCAGCCGCCAATAACTGATTGCCCAGCGTCGTGCCGACTTGTCCCGTAATACCGGTAATTGCATACATCGTGTTCTCCTTGGTTGAGTTGATGGGAGAATTTTGATGCAAAACGGCTGATACTCCGATAGCATGGGACTCATATCATTCATGACTATTTGGCATATATGGCATTCGACGAAAGAACCGTGAACGGCATGCGCGTGCTGGCCGCCATCGTGGACAGCGGCAGTTTCGTGCGCGCTGGCGAGGCGCTGGAGATGTCGCAGTCAGGCGTCAGCCGCGCCATCGGCCGGCTGGAAGCGCGGCTCAACATCCGGCTGTTCGACCGCACCACGCGCAAGGTCTCGCTGACCGACGAAGGCCGCCGCTTCTATGCGCAGATCCATCCGTTGCTGGCGGGACTGGAAGACGCCGTGGCTTCGGCGGGCGAGGGGGCGGTGGCTGTGCGCGGCAAGCTGCGCGTAAATATCGATCCGCTGCTGGCAAGGCTGCTGCTCGGCCCCAGGCTGGGCGCCTTCCTCAAGCAGCATCCGGAACTGGAGCTGGACCTGTTCGCGCGCGACCACCTCGGCGACATGGTGGGCGACGGCATCGACCTGGCAATCCGCCTCGGCCAGCCGCAAAATTCCTCGCTGATCGCCCGCAAGCTGCTGGACACGCGCGTGCTGACCGTCGCCACGCCAGCCTACCTGCGCAAGCACGGCACACCGAAGAAACCGATCGACCTGGAAAGCGCGGAACACACCTGCATCCACTTCCGCAATCCGGCAACGGGGCGGCCATTCGACTGGGAGTTCCATCGCGGCGGCAAGGTCACCATGGTGCAGCCGCGCAGCCAGATCACGCTGAACGACGCCGGCGCCATGGAGAGCGTGCTGTTGTCCGGCTACGGACTGGCGCAGGTGATCGACATCGCGGTCGAACCGCTGCTGCGTTCCGGCGCGCTGCTGCCGGTGCTCGGCGCCTGGCCGGACGAACGCTTCCCCTTGTATGCGCTGTACCCGTCGCGCCAGCACCCGCCGGCGAAGACGCGGGCCTTCCTGGAGTTCTTCCAGTCTCTGCTACCATGACGCCTTTTGGGGAATGACAATGGCGCGTGACACCTACGCATACCGGCAGATGGTCGTCGAGTCGGTGGACTGGAACGGCAGGGTGGAGATCCATCCCGCGTCCGGCCAGGCCTATGCGACCGACCTGCCGGTGCAATGCTCGCGCCGCCTGAGCGACACCAGCGTCTACCCGCTCGGCACCTGCTTCCTGGTGAACGCCAAGCTGACCGACCGCGATGGCGTGCAGTACCTGTACGTCTGGCACGGCGACGAGGTCAAGGTGATGTCGGACGCCGAGGCCGACGTCTTCCTCGGCGCCTATCGCCGCGTCAGGCTCTGATCAGTCCAGATAAGCCGGCAGCTTGGGCAGCTTGGCGTTGTCGGCCGGTTCATGCTGGATGATCAGGCGTGCGCCGGTGGTGCGCAGTATCTCTTCCAGCCGTGCCGATGATTTCAGCGTGGTGTCGTGATCGAAGTTAAAGGTCGGCACCTGGTTGCGGGCGCGGTTCTCGGTAAAGTGCCACTGGTCGCCGGACAGGATCACCGGACCGGTGTGCGGCAGCGTCAATTGCAGCGCCATATGGCCCGGCGTGTGGCCTGGCAGCAGGATCGCCTTCACCGTGCCGTCGCCGAAGAAGTCGTAGTCGCCGTCGACCAGCTTCAGGTGGCCGGGCTGGATGGCGAGCAGTTCGGGATCGATGAAGTGGGCTTCCGCCGCCTTCTTATCCGACAGGACCGCGTACTCGCGCTGCTGCATGATCAGCGTGGCATGCGGGAAGTCCCTGGTCTGGCCGGTATGGTCGAAGTGCGAATGCGAGATGGCGACATAGCGGATGTCGTCGCTGGTGAGGCCGATGCTGCGCAGCTGGTCGACAATGGTGGTGGACAGCTTCATGTCCAGCGTGCCGTTCTTGACGCCTTGCTGGAAGTTCTTGGCGAAGCCGGTGTCCCACAGCATCCAGTCGTCGCCGTGCCTGATCAGGTAGCAGGAGATGACGATATCGTAGGTCTGGCCCTTGTATTCGCCGCTGTCGGACATCATCGACAGGTCGCCGAAATGCATGGTGCCGCAGTCGAGCCGGTACAGGCGTACATCGGCCGGGGCAGGCGCGGCTGGTGCGGCGCCGGACAGGGCCAGCATGCCGGCGATAATCAGGGCGTAGAGCGTTTTCATGTGTATTCCTTCAAGAAAGTAATGAAGCCAGTCTAGAAGAACGGGCGCGCCAGATAAATGCAGCGGCGGCCACATGATAATTTGGAATTTCTAAACAATCGACTTGGGTATAATCGAAAGTGCCAGAATAATCCGGAAAGCCGAAATGGACCGCCTGCAAGCCATGAAAGTCTTCACCCGCGTTGCCGAGAGCGGCAGCTTCTCGCGCGCGGCCGATAGCCTGGCGATGCCGCGTGCCTCGGCCACCATCATCATCCAGCAGCTGGAGGCCTACCTGAAGGTGCGGCTGCTGCACCGGACCACCCGGCGCCTGAGCCTGACGCCGGACGGCGCCGCCTACTACGAGCGCTGCGCGCGCATCCTGGCCGAGATCGAGGAAGCGGAAGGGGCGTTTGTGGTCGGCGACCAGGGGCCGCGCGGCAGGTTGCGGATCGATATGCCGCTGGCGCTGGGGCGCAGCGTGGTGATGCCGGCCCTGTATGACTTCCATGCGCGCTATCCGGACATCGACCTGATGGTCGGCATGGGCGACCGGCCGGTCGACCTGATCCAGGACAGCGTCGATGTGGTGATCCGCATCGGCGCACTGGCCGATTCAACGCTGGTGGCGCGCCGGCTGGGCGACCACCACACGGCAACCGTCGCCAGCCCGGACTACCTGGCGCGCCACGGCACGCCGCATACGCTGGCCGATCTGGACCAGCATGTCACCATCCATTATTTCTGGCGCACCGGACGGCCGATGGACTACACCTTCGTGGTGGACGGACAGATGGTGCCGGTCAAGATGCGCGGCCGCTTTGCCGTCAATGATGTCGAAACCTTTGTCGACGGCGCGCTGCGCGGCCTGGGCATCGTGCAGGCGCCGCTGTTCCTGGCGCGGCCGCACCTGGCGTCGGGCGCGCTGGTTGAAGTGCTGCCGCAGTGGAAACCGGCGCTGAGTCCGATTTCCGTGCTGTATCCGCCCAACCGGCATCTGTCGCCGGCGGTGCGGACCTTCGTCGACTGGATCGCCGCGCTGTTCGAGAACTCGGCGCTGATGCGCTAGCCGCTTTTAATGCACCGCGTGCAGCCTGGCGGCCGGCTGCTCGCCGTCGCGGGCCCAGCGCAGCGTGACCGCCGCCATGGCCAGCGCCAGCACGCCGCCGACCACCATGGCGCTCGACACGCCCATATGATCGACCGCCAGGCCGCCGACCAGCGCGCCGCTGGCCAGCGCCACCTGCGCGGTGGCGACGAATACCGCGCCGCCGCTTTCCATCGCATGCGGCGCCGCCTGGAAGATCCAGGTCTGCACCGACATCGGCATCATGCCGAAGGCAATGCCCCACACCACGACCAGCAGCGCCGCGCCGATCAGGCCATGGCCCAGCAGCGGCAGCGCCAGCGTCGACAGGCCCAGCACCACGCCGGTGGTGACCAGGCCGGCACGCACGCTGCGCGCCAGGATTTTGCCGCCGATGACATTGCCCGCCAGGCCGGCCGCGCCATACACCAGCAGCAGGGTGCTGATGGTCTTGGCGTCCAGCTGCGTCACCTGGGCCAGGAACGGCGTGATATAGGTGTAGGCCGCGAACTGGGCGATGAAGATCAGCAGCGTGATGAAGATGCCCAGCCGCGCCTTCGGCACGCGCAGCAGTTCCGGCAGGTGGCTGAAGGTGATGCTCTGCCTGGCCGGCAGCGATGGCAGCAGGCGCATCTGCGTCAGCAGCACCAGCACGGCGACCGCGCTGCCGGCGTGGAAGGCGGTGCGCCAGCCATACAGGTCGCCGATCAGCGCGCCGGCCGGCACGCCGGCCACGGTGCCGATCGAGACGCCGGCGAAAATCATCGACAGCGCGCGCGCTTCCGAGCCCGGCGCCAGACGCGTGCTCAGTGCCGGGCCCAGCGCCCAGAAGCCGCCGACGCCCACGCCCAGCAGCGCGCGGCCGGCCAGCACCAGCGGGAAGGAATGCGAGAAGGCGACGATCAGGTTGGACAGCAGCAGGGTGGCGGTCAGGCCCCAGATGACGTAGCGGCGGTCGGTCTTGCCGATGCCGATGGTGACCAGCACGGCGGCAAACGCCGCCACAATGCCCGGCACGGTGACCATCATGCCGGCCACGCCTTCGGTCACGTGCAGCTCGGCGGCAATCGCCGGCAGCAGGCCGACCGGCAGGAATTCGGTGGTCACCAGCGCAAATGCGCCGATGGCGATCGACAGCACGCCCGGCCACGGCGAGTGGTGGGGAGCGGCGGGCTGCGCCTCGTCGACGGCGGCCTGGGTATTGGTTTGCTTGTTCATAAAAGTCCTGAAAGTGCTTGAGTTTTTTACTGGTCGGTTCATAATGTGCGCAGCAAAGCACTTTGTCAATGAATTTTTAATCGATCGGTATGAAACAACCTGCACGCAAGACGGGCCGGCCGCGCACTTTTGATGCAGACACGGCCCTGGACAAGGCCATGAAGGTGTTCTGGGAGAAGGGCTACGAAGGCAGCTCGCTGCCGGAGCTGACCGAGGCCATGGGCATGAACCGTCCCAGTCTGTACGCGGTTTTCGGCAACAAGGAAAACCTGTTCAAGCTGGCGCTGGAACGCTACGGCGCCACCCACGATCCGCTGTTCGACGCGGCGCTGGAAGAACCGACCGCGCGCGGCGTGGTGGAACATTTCTTACGCGGTAACGCCGACGCCCAGACGGAGGAAGAGAATCCGCACGGCTGCCTGGTCATCAACGGCGCGCTGGCGTGCAGCGATGATGCGCTGCCGATCCGCAATTCGCTGATCGAGCGCCGGGCGGCGTCCGAGGCGCGCCTGCGCGACCGCTTCCTGCGCGCCAAGGACGAGGGTGACCTGCCGGCGACGTTCTGCGCCAGCCAGATGGCGCGCTATGTGATGACCATGTCGAACGGCATGGCGGTGCAGGCCGCCGCCGGCGCCACCCGCCAGCAGTTGCAGGAGGTGGTGGACCAGGTGCTGCGCGGCTGGCCGGCCGCGTAGCGTCCGCTTTAGTCGGCGCTGCCGGCGTCGTCTTCCTCGCCGTCGTCGCCATCGGCGCCGTCCTTGACGGCATGCGCGCGGGCGGCGTCGGCGCCGGCTTTCAGCTTGGCGGCGTTGGCCATGAACTGGTCGACGCTGCGGTTGTCGCTGTAACGCACGTCCGGCGGCAGCAGCACCGACATGTACAGCTCATCGGCCGCGCGGCCCGTGCCTTGCAGGTTGCTCAACACCACCAGGCCGGAACCGGCCAGCAGCAGCACCGTCGCGGCGATCAGGAAGCGGCGCGGGTGGTGCGGCTTGATGGTGATCAGGTGGAAGAAAATCATCGCGCAGGCGATACCCAGTGTCACCAGGTTGCCGTAGCGCGTCAGCGATTCGGCCGACCAGGCATAGGCCAGCACCGCGCTGCCGGCGCGCCACACGCCCACCACCGCCAGCGCGCCGCCGAGAATGAACAGGTGGCGTCCCATGCGCGCATGGCTGCCGAACAGGCGGTTGGCCAGGGCCCACACGCCGGCCCACAGCAGGCCGGCAGCCAGGCTGGACGCCAGCACCAGCAGGTAGCGGATCAGCGCGAACGGCTCGACGTCGGACAGCCAGGTTTCCAGCAGACTGAAGACCGCGATCAGCACCAGGCCGATGGTGGCCGGCGTCGCGCCTTCCCAGCTGTGCATGGTGGTGTCGGCGATTTCCGGCGCCACCGGGAAATCGGACGGCCGCACCCGCAGCCGTGTATGGCCAAGGCGCACGATGGTGTTGCCGTCGAGCGTGATGCTGCTCTGGCGCCGGCCCTTGAACACGGTGCCGTTCTTGCTGCCAAGGTCGCGCAGCACGACCTGGTTGTGCTGGTCGGTTTCGACGATGGCGTGGCTGGCGGCGCTGTGGGCGTCGTCCAGGATGATGTCGTTGTCGTAGCTGCGGCCGATGCGGATCGGCAGCTCGCTTACCTTGTGCCGGTGCAGCACATCGCCATTGCGGGCGAGGATTTCAACGAAGTAGGGCGCCTTCATTTGGCACCGCCTTTCTTCGCCGCAGCCGCGGCGGGGGCGGCGGCAGGCGCCGGCGCGTGCGACAGCGAATCGAGGAACACGCGCGCCAGGCGCAGGCCGTTTTCATACGACACGCCGCGCGCGTCGATGCGGCTTTGCAGGCTCATCAAGCCCTGGTCGGTGCTGGCGGTCAGCAGCGCGAAATCGTACAGGCCGGCGAACTTGCGGTAGGCGCGCACGCACAGCACGGCGCGCAGCGGCAGGTCCTTGTTCTTGACGAAGTCTTCGGTGCAATTGGGGCCGGTCAGGCGCGCGTCCTTGTTGCTGCCGAAGTGCTCGTTCTTGAACGAGGCGCTGGCCAGCTGGGCGAAGCGCAGCTTGTCGAGGCCGGCGCTGCGCAGGAACTGGTGGCGGATCGCGATCTGCCCCGTCTGCAGCGAGCCGCTGACGAAGATCGCCGATTCCATTGCGCAGCTGGCGTCGTCCACCGTGAACGGCTTGTCGGCCTTGACGTTGGAACGGCCCCAGCAGCGCATCTGTTCGGATTCGCGCACCGGCACCTGGTAGGGGCCCATCGGCTTCAGGCTCAGCGGGCTGGACAGCAACTGGTTGACCATCGCGGTCTGGTGCGCCAGCAGCTGGCCGGCCACCACGGCGGTGAAGTCGGTCGGTGCCTTGGCCTGCGCTTCGACCTTCTTCAGCAAGTCCTGGGCGTAGCGCGCCGGCACCAGGAAGCTGACCAGTTCGCCGTCAAGGCGCTTGGAGACGTTGACGCCGGCCACCGAGCCGTCGCCCGTCACGCTGGGGCCGCCGCTCATGCCGGAGTTGATCGGGCCGGTGAACATCAGCTGGTCGTAGAAGCTGCGCGTGATGACGCCGTTGTAGGCGCCTTCGGAAATCGCAAAGCCGAGGTCGAGCGGATTGCCCATCGAGTACAGGTACTGGCCCTGGGTCAGGCGCGCCAGCTGGTCCGGCATCTTGAAGAAGCCGGTGCCGTTGCGGCTGACGCGCAGCACCGCGAGGTCGTGCAGCACGTCGACCGCCAGCAGTTCCACGTTGCCGCGCTGGCCGCCGGTGTCGACCCATTCGCCGACGTAGGTGTCGGGATCGAGCGCGAACTGCGACACCACGTGGTAGTTGGTCACCACCAGGTTGCTGGTGCCGATCAGAAAGCCGGAGCCGACCGAGGATTGCGTGCGGCCGCTTTTCAGCAGCGAACGCACTTGCAGGATGTCGTTCTTGGCGGCGGCGTACAGGTGTTGGGCGGCGCTGGAGGGCGGCGGCAGCGGGGCGGCGTCGGCGTTGGCCGCGTCCGGCGCGGCAGCGGCCAACGCCGACGCC
>NZ_WKJL01000022.1 GCF_009674565.1 Duganella aquatilis | reverse complement strand
GGGGTCAGTTCTGCCAATCGCACACGAGCCCTGCCGTAGCGGCCGCTACGGCAGGGCTCGTGTGCGATTGGCAGAACTGACCCCGGATTTTTACTTGATCAGCGATTCCAGCGCGTAGAGGTCTTCCGGCTTTTCGCGCTGGCGTACCAGGTGCACGGTGTCGCCGTCGACGATCACCTCGGCCGCGCGGCCGCGGGTGTTGTAGTTGGAGGCCATGGTCATGCCGTAGGCGCCGGCCGTGTGCATCACCAGCAGGTCGCCGGCAGCCACCGCCAGCTCGCGGTCGCGCGCCAGCCAGTCGCCGGATTCGCAGATCGGGCCGACCACGTCGTAGGTCGCCGCCGCCGCGCCGCTCTGCACCACCGGCTGCATGTCCATCCACGCCTGGTACAGCGCCGGACGCGCCATGTCGTTCATCGCCGCATCGACGATGCAGAAATTCTTTTCTTCGCCGTGCTTGAGGAATTCCACCCGTGTCAGCAGCACGCCGGTGTCGCCGACGATCGAGCGGCCCGGCTCGAAGATCACCTTGATCGCCTTGCCGTGGTGGCGCGCGGCGCGCCAGGCGTCGATCTTGGCGAACAGGCGGCCCAGATAGTCGCCCACCGGCACCGGCGCCGCTTCGCCCGCTTCACGGTAGTCGATGCCGATGCCGCCGCCGATGTCCAGGTGGTGCAGTTCGATGCCTTCCGCACCCAGCTGGTCGATCAGCTCGATCAGGCGGTCCAGCGCTTCCAGCAGCGGTGCGTCGTCCAGCAGCTGCGAGCCGATGTGGCAGTCGATGCCGGCCACTTCCAGGTGCGGCAGCTGGGCGGCGGTGCGGTAGGTGTCCAGCGCATCGTCGAACGCCACGCCGAACTTGTTGGCTTTCAGGCCGGTGGCGATGTACGGGTGGGTCTTGGCGTCCACATTCGGGTTCACGCGCAGCGAGATGCGCGCCTTCTTGCCCATGGCGCCGGCCACCTCGTTCAAGCGGTGCAGCTCGGGTATCGATTCGACGTTGAAGCACAGGATGTCGTGCGACAGCGCCAGGCGCATTTCTGCCACACTCTTGCCGACGCCGGAGAAGATCACCTTGCGCGGATCGCCGCCGGCCGCCAGCACGCGCAGCAGCTCGCCGCCGGAGACGATGTCGAAACCCGCGCCCTGGCGCGCCAGCAGGTCGAGGATGGCCAGGTTGGAGTTGGCCTTCATGGCGTAGCACACCAGCGCGTCGCGGCCGGCGCAGGCGTCGGCGTAGGAGGCGAAGTTGGCCAGCAGCGCGGCCTTGGAATACACATAGGTTGGCGTGCCGAACTGCTCGGCAATCGCGCTCAGCGAAGCGCCTTCGGCGTGCAGCACGCCGTCTTTATACGAAAATTGCGACATAGACTTTATTGTTGGGGAGCGGGAGGCACCGGCGAGGTGGTTGGCGCAACGGCGCCGCTCTTGGCGGTGGGCTTGGCTGCAGGAGGCTTGGGCAGGTACAGTGGACCGGGTTGGCCGCAGCCGCCCAGCAATACGGTCAGGCACAGGATAGATGTGCCGATAATCAAACGGAAAGTGGACTTCACGATAAAATCATGGATTATTTAAGTGCAGATACTGGAGTGTAGCATGGGCGAATCAGAATTCATGGCGCAAGCCGAAGCCACCCTCGACGCCATCGAGGCCGCGCTGGACCGTTTGAACGACGCCGACATGACCGATGTCGAGTGCAGCCGCAGCGGCAACGTGCTCGAAATCGAGTTCATCGACAATGGTTCCAAGATCATCGTCAACAGCCAGGCCGCGATGCAGGAACTGTGGGTGGCCTCGCGTTCCGGCGGCTACCACTACCGCCAGAAGGACGGCAAGTGGCTTAACACCCGCGACGGCTCCGAGCTGTTCGCCACCCTGTCCGATGAAGTCACCAAGCAGGGCGGCAGCCCGGTGGTCCTCGCCGCCGAATGAATTTGCTGACCAGTGGTGCGGAGCTGGAACGGCCGGCTGCGGCCGCGCTTGCGCCTGTTCATCCGAAGTACCGTGCCGATATTGATGGCCTGCGCGCCGTCGCTGTGCTCAGCGTGGTGGTGTTCCATGCTTTCCCGCAGGCGTTGCGCGGTGGTTTTATCGGCGTCGACATCTTTTTCGTCATTTCCGGTTTTTTGATCAGTACCATCATCATGACCAATCTGGAGCGCGGCAGTTTCAGCGTGGCCGATTTCTACGGCCGTCGCGTGCGCCGCATCTTCCCGGTGCTGTTGCTGGTGATGGCGGCCTGCTACGCGTGGGGCTGGTTCTCGATGATGGGCGACCAGTACAAGCAGCTGGGCAAGCATATCGCCGGCGGCGCCGGCTTCGTCTCCAACTGGGTGCTGTGGAAAGAGCAGGGTTATTTCGACCTGGCCGCCCAGACCAAGCCCTTGCTGCATCTATGGTCGCTGGGTGTGGAGGAACAGTTCTACATCCTCTGGCCAGCGCTGCTGTGGCTGGCGTACCGGCGCGGCTACCATCTGCTGACGCTGAGCCTGGTGCTGGCGCTGGTGTCCTTCGTCATCAATATCAAACTGATCCACAAAGACCCGGTGGGCGCCTTCTACGCACCGCACGCGCGCTTCTGGCAAATGCTGTCCGGTTCCGCGCTGGCCTGGTTGACCCTGCATGGCCGCAATCTGCTGGGCCGTCACCGGCCGCGAGCCGACGCCTGGCTGGGACAGGTGATCTATGCGCCGCCGCGCGCCAGTGGCACGCTGGCGGACACGCAGTCGGTGCTGGGCGCGCTGCTGATCGCCGGCGGCGTGCTGACCATCCATGAGGACAGCGTGTTTCCCGGCTGGCGCGCGCTGATCCCGACCCTGGGCGCGGTGCTGCTGATTGCCGCCGGCAGCCAGGCCTGGTTCAACCGCAAGGTGCTGACCCATCCGGCATTGGTGTGGTTGGGGCTGATCAGCTTTCCGTTGTACCTCTGGCATTGGCCGCTGCTGGTGTTTGCCGGCATGTTCGAGGTGTCCGGGCCGGATGCGGCGCTGCGTGTCGGCGTGCTGGCCGCGGCGCTGCTGCTGGCCTGGCTCAGCTATCGCCTGCTGGAACGGCCGCTGCGTTCCGGGCGTAACAACCAGCGCAAGACGACCGTGCTGGTGTCGCTGATGGTGCTGCTGGCGCTGGTCGGCTACGACACCTACCGGCGCGACGGCATGAGCTTTCGCCTGAAAGAACGCCAGGAATTTTCCGATTATTTCAGCAACGATCCGGGCACGTGGAATCTGTTCAACCGGGTCGGCTATCCGCAGAAGAATCACACTGAGTGCGAGTTCTTCGATATCGCCAGCTACCGCGCGGGCCACATCACCCAGGTGCCACGGCCAGCGATCTCCGCCAATTGCTACCAGCGCGACCCGTCCAGGCCGAAGGTGGTGCTGATCTGGGGCGACTCCCATGCCGAACATTTGTCGTATGGCTTGCGTAAGAATCTGCCGACGAACTGGCAGGTACTGCAAGTGGCCAGTTCCAGCTGCAATCCTTCGCTGGAGGCGGCTGGGCCATCCGGCGACAACCAATGCATCCAGTCCAACTGGTTCGCCCTGAAGACCATCCAGGATGTGCACCCGGACGTAGTGCTGGTGGGCCAGAACGAAGGGCATTCGATGGCCAACTTCAGGCATCTGGAAGCCGGCCTGAAAGCCCTGGGCGTGCCGCGCGTCGTGTTCACCGGTCCGGTGCCGCATTGGCGCGCCAGCCTGCCAACCCTGATGATGACCGACCTGTGGCTGACCAAGCCACGCTACACCACGCGTGGCCTGAAAACCGACGTGGTGGCGCTGGACCGCGAACTGAAAGCAGGCTTTGCCGGCGGCGACGGCAGCGTCGTCTATCTCGACATCATGGACGTGTTCTGCCGCCCCGAGGGCTGCATGACCTACCTGGGCGCCGATCCCAAGACCGGCCTGACCAGCTTCGATTACGGCCACCTGATGCCGGAAGCGTCCGACTACCTTGCGCGCCAGGCGCTGGTCAAGGCCGTTACCGGCACATAAAAAAAGCCCGGCATCTGTGCCGGGCTTTTTGTTAGAACAACTCGTTCTTGACGGCGTCCTTGGCCTTCTCTTCGGCCGGGGTGCCGTGCCCCGGCGCATCGAGGTTGTTGACCCCGGTGCCCGGCGGATTTTCCGTGTAGTAGTACTCATCCCCCACCAGCATCACGCCTTCCGGCACCGCGCGTTCCTCGACCGGGATGCTCTTCAGCGCTTTCTGCATGTAGTTGATCCAGATCGGCAGCGCCAGGCCGCCGCCGGTTTCGCGGTTGCCCAGGTTCTTCGGCTGGTCGTAGCCGATCCAGGCGATGCCCACCAGCTTGGCCTGGTAGCCGGCGAACCAGGCGTCGATCGAGTCGTTGGTGGTGCCGGTCTTGCCGGCGATGTCGCGCCGGCCCAGCACATTGGCCTTGGCGGCGGTGCCGAAGCGCACCACGTCCTTCAGCATCGAATCCATCAGGAAGGCGTTGCGCTCGTCGATCACGCGGTTCTTCTCGTCGCCGGCCAGGTCCGGATGCGCCTGCGACAGGATCTTGCCGTCGGCGTCGGTCACCTTGGAAATCAGGTAGGGGCTGACCTTGTAGCCGCCGTTGGCGAACACCGCGTAGGCGCCGGCCATCTGCAGCGGCGTCACGTTGCCGGCGCCCAGCGCCAGGGTCAGGTAGGGCGGATTCTTGTCGGCGTCGAAGCCGAAGCGGGTCGCGTATTCCTGGCCGTACTTGGCGCCGATGCGGTGCAGGATGCGGATCGAGATCATGTTCTTGGACTTGGTCAGGCCCTTGCGCATGGTCATCGGCCCTTCGTACTTGCCGTCGTAGTTCTTCGGCTCCCACGCCTGGCCGCCGGTCTGGCCGGCGTCGAACGAGATCGGCGCGTCGTTGATGATGGTGGCCGGCGACAGGCCGCGCTCCAGCGACGCCGAATAAATGAAGGGCTTGAACGACGAGCCCGGCTGGCGCCAGGCCTGGGTCACGTGGTTGAACTTGTTGCGGTTGTAGTCGAAGCCGCCGACCATGGCCTTGATCGCGCCGTCGGTGGTGCTGGCCGCCACGAAGGCTGATTCGATTTCCGGCATCTGCGCCACCAGCCAGTCCTTGCCTTCCTGTAGCACGCGGATCACGGCGCCGCGGCGGATGCGCTTGTTCGGCGGATTCTTGTCGGACAGCCAGGAGCGGCCCTGTTCCAGGCCGGCGCCGCTGATCTTGATCTCTTCGCCCGAGGCGGTGACGGCGGTGATCAGCTGCGGCGTGGCCGACAGCACCACGGCGGCGATCAGGTCGTCGTTGTCCGGATGTTCGGCCAGCACGGTCTCGATGGCGTCGTCGGCGTCTTCCTTGGCGGCCGGGATGTCGATATACGCTTCCGGGCCGCGATAGGCGTGGCGGCGTTCGTAATCCATCACGCCCTTGCGCAGCGCCAGGTAGGCGGCGTCCTGGTCGGACTTGGTGATGGTGGTGAACACGTTCAGGCCGCGCGTGTAGGTGTCCTCTTTGAATTGCTCGTACACCAGCTGGCGCGCCAGCTCGGCCACGTACTCGGCGTGCACGCCGAACTCGCTGCTGTCGGTCTTGACCTTCAGTTCCTCGGCCTTGGCGGTCTCGTACTGCTTGTCGCTGATGTAGCCCAACTCATGCATGCGCTGCAGGATGTACTGTTGGCGGGTGCGCGCGCGTTTCGGGTTGACCACCGGGTTGTAGGCGGACGGCGCTTTCGGCAGGCCGGCCAGCATGGCGGCCTCGGCGATGCTGATGTCGCGCAGGTTCTTGCCGAAATAGATTTGCGCGGCCGACGAGAAACCATAGGCGCGCTGGCCCAGGTAGATCTGGTTCATATAGACCTCAAGAATCTGGTCCTTGGTCAGGTTCTTCTCGATCTTCCAAGCCAGCAGCATTTCGTAGACCTTGCGCTTGATGGTCTGCTCGCTCGACAGGAAGAAGTTGCGCGCCACCTGCTGGGTGATGGTCGACGCGCCTTGCTTGCCGCCGCTGCCGATCGCATTGTGCAAGCCGGCGCGCAGGATGCCGGTGTAGTCGACGCCGCCGTGCTCGTAGAAGCGGTCGTCCTCGATCGCCAGCACGGCTTTCTTCATGACATCCGGGATGTCCTTGATGCGCACCAGGTTGCGGCGCTCTTCGCCGAACTCGCCGATCAGCACGTTATCGGCCGAGAAGATACGCAGCGGCATCTTCGGCCGGTAGTCGGTCAGCGTGTCGAGCTCGGGCAGGTTGGGATAGGCCATCGCCAGGCCGAACACCACCAGCAGCACGCCGGTCACCCCGAGCCCGAGCACGGACAGGCCGGCCATCAGGAAAAAGCGCGAGGAGCGCGAGGCGCCCTTGGCGGATTTGTTGTCAGCTTTATCAGGCGGGTTGCTTGGTGGCGGTGCCGAATTGGAAGTGGCCATGCAGTGCGATCTTTCTATGAATTGTCCGGGCCATTATAAGCGAGCGGCGCGCCGTTCCATATGACAGGAATATTTCTGCGTGAGCAACAAAACAACTGAGTTGTTTTTGCTGCCATGAAGGCAAAAATAAGTGTGGTGAAACCCTCACACCCACACAATTGTGCACAGTAGAAATACCTTTACACTTAAATAGGCTCGATTTAATGTACAGGCTGATATAAGCCGTCTAAATGCTGGTTTTCAAACGAGTTCCTTTATGCAAACAGTTCGACAACATGCTCGGATGCACTGCTGTGCTGGCGCCAGCCATGGCGCCGGAGGCCTCGTATGATCGATTTCAAGGCCCTGCTGGGCCAAGGCAACCCACCACTGGTGGGCATCGATATCAGCACTTCCAGCGTGCGCCTGGTGGAGCTGGCGCAGGGCGCCAAGGGCGAACTGAAGCTGGAACGCTACGCCGCCGAGCCGCTGCCGCGCAACGCTGTCACCGACGGCAATATCGAGAACATGGACCAGGTGGTGGAAGCCGTGCGCCGCGTCTGGAAGAAGAGCGGCACCCGCGCGCGCCACGCCGCGCTGGGCATGCCGCCGGCCTCGGTCATCACCAAGAAAATCATCCTGCCGGCCGGGCTGCCGGAAGACCAGCTGGAAGTACAGGTCGAATCCGAAGCCAGCCAGTACATCCCGTTCGCGCTGGACGAGGTCAGCCTGGACTTCGACGTCATCGGCCCGGCCGCCAATTCGGCCGACGACATCGAAGTCATGCTGGCCGCCTCGCGCCGCGAAAAGGTCGAGGACCGGGTGGCGATCGCCGAAGCGTCCGGCCTCAAGGCCACCGTGATGGACATCGAATCCTATGCCGCCCGCGCCGCGCTGGACCGGGTGGTGGCGCAGCTGCCGGAAGCGGGCGCCGGCCAGGTCATCGCGCTGTTCCAGATCGGCGCCCAGGTCACTCATATTTCCGTGATGCTGGACGGCGTCACCGTCTACGAGCGCGAGCAGCCGTTCGGCGGCAACACGCTGACCCAGGACATCGTGCGCAGCTACGGCATGTCCTTCGACGAAGCCGAGGCGCGCAAGAAAACCGGCGACCTGCCGGACAACTACCACGCTGAACTGCTGACGCCGTTCCTGGAAAGCGCCGCGCTGGAAGTCACGCGCGCCATCCAGTTCTTCTACACCTCCACGCCGTACACCAAGGTCGACCAGCTGTACCTGGCCGGCGGCTGCGCGCTGATCCCCGGCCTGCTGGAACTGGTGGCCAGCCGCACCCGCATTTCCAGCGCGGTGATCTCGCCGTTCAAGGGCATGCAGATCGGTTCCTCGGTGCGCGAGTCGCAGCTGCGGCTCGACGCGCCGGCCTACCTGGTGGCCTGCGGCCTGGCCCTGCGGAGGTTCGGCTGATGATACGGATTAACCTGCTGCCGCACCGCGAAGAAAAACGCAAGCAGAAGAAGCAGGCCTTCTATGCGCTGCTGGCGCTGGGCGGCGTCATCGGCGTCGGCATCGTGCTGCTGGTGGGCGGCTACAACGCGCGCGCGATCTCGATCCAGGACGCGCGCAACACCGAACTGAAAACCGCCATCAGCGGCCTCGACAAGAAGATCGCCGAGATCGCCACGCTGAAGCAGGAAATCGAAGCGCTGAAGGCGCGCCAGCAGGCGGTCGAGGATTTGCAGGGCGACCGCAACCAGCCGGTCTACCTGCTGGACGAACTGGTGACGCAGACCCCGGCCGGCGTCTACCTGAAGTCGTTCCGCCAGGACGGCCAGAAGGTGGCGGTCAACGGCTATGCGCAATCGCAGGAGCGGGTATCGGAATTGCTGCGCAACCTGGCCGGCGTGTCGCCGTGGCTGGAACGGCCGGACCTGATCGAAGTGAAGTCCACCGGCCTGGGCCAGGGCAAGACCGCCAAGAAGGTGGTGGAGTTCAACCTGAACGTGTTCATCAAGCGCCCGCGCGACAAGGACCAGCCGGAAGACGGCGCCAAAGGCAAGGCGCCAGTCGCGCCGGCCAAAGCAGCGGGGCACGCATAATGGCCAGGGCAAACATCAACCTCAATGAACTGTTTGCGGACCTGGCCGGCCAGTTCCGCGACCTCAACGGCCGCCATCCGGGTCAGTGGCCGCTGGCGCCGCGCGTGCTGTGCGCCATCGGCGTGACGCTGGCGGTGTGCGCGGCCGGCTACTTCGGCTACTGGAGCTCGCAGTTCGAGGAGCAGGACGCCGGCCTCCAGCTGGAAAACAGGCTGCGCGACGAGTACAAGATGAAGACCGCGCAGGCCATCAACCTCGATGCGCTGCGCGCGCAGAAGGCCCAGGTCGACCAGTACGTCGAGCGCCTGCAGAAACAGCTGCCGAGCAAGGCCGAGATGGCCGCGCTGCTGACCGACATCAACCAGGCCGGCTCCGGCCGCGGCCTGCAGTTCGACCTGTTCAAGCCGCAGCAGGTGGTGATCAAGGATTACTACGCTGAGCTGCCGATCGACATCAAGATCACCGGCAACTACCACGACATCGGCGCCTTCACCGGCGACATCGCCAACCTGCCGCGCATCGTCACGCTCAACAACCTGGCGCTGAGCACCGGCAAGGATGGCACGCTGACCCTGGAAGCGGTGGCCAAGACCTTCCGCTACCTCGATCCGGAAGAAGTGGCGGCGCAGCGCAAGGCCGCCGCCGACAAGAAGAAGGCGGCGAAAAAATCATGAAGACGCTTCTTTCCGCCCTGATGGCCCTGTGCCTGCTGGCCGGCTGCGGCGACAGCGACGTGCAGGAAGTGCGCAGCTGGATGAAACAGGTCGACGCCCAGACCCAGGTGCGGGTGCCGCCGATCGCCGAACCCAAGGTGTTCATCCCCTACGCCTATGCGCGCAAGGACGAGATCGATCCGTTCAATCCCAACAAGCTGCTGGCCGAGCTGGCCAAGCAGGCCGCCAGCAGCGGCGGTGGCGGCCTCAAGCCGGACATGGAGCGCCGCAAGGAATTGCTGGAGTCCTATCCGCTCGACACCATCAAGATGGTCGGCACCATCGAGAAGAAGGGCGTGATGCACGCCGTGCTGCAGGTCGACCGCGCCGTGCACCAGGTGGTGGTCGGCCAGCACCTGGGCGAGAACTACGGCCGCATCACCGGCATCAGCGACAACACTGTCACCGTCAAGGAAATCGTCCAGGACGCCACCGGCGACTGGGTCGAGCGCCTGTCCAAGTTGGAACTGCAGGAAAGCAAGGAGAACACCAAATGACCGCTCATCTCACGGCCCGGCGCGCCTTGGCCGCCGCCACTTGGGCGCCTGTGCTGGCCATCGCGCTGGCCTTGCAGTTGGCTGCCGGCGCCCAGGCGCAGACTGCGGCGCCGGCGGCGTCCAGCGTCGCCGCCAACGCCATCGAAGCGATTTCCGCCAACCAGCAGGGCGCCAACGTCATTGTCCGTATCAAGCTGCGCAACGCGCCGGACAAGCTGCCGATCAACTTTGCCATCAGCAATCCGGCGCGCATCGCGCTGGACTTCGGCGCCACCGTCAACGCCACCGGCAAGGGCTCGCTGGAACTGAACCAGGGCGACCTGCGCGGCGTGAACCTGGTGCAGGCCGGCGAGCGCTCGCGCCTGGTGTTCAACCTGAAGCGCCCGCTCAACTACGCCACCGCCATCGACGGCAACACGGTGATCCTGACCATCGACGGTTCCGGCGGCCTGGCCACGGCGGTCGACGGCGCCGGCCTGCCGGTGGCCAAGCCGGCCGCGCCGGCCGGCAAACAGCTGTTGCGCGATCTCGATTTCCGCCGCGGCGCCAACGGTGAAGGCCGGGTCGTGGTCGGCCTGCCCAACAACCAGGTGGCGGTCGACGTGCGCCAGACGCCGACCGGCGTGGTGGTCGACTTCCTCAAGACCGGCGTGCCGGAAAGCCTGCGCCGCAAGCTCGACGTCGGCGACTTCGGCACCCCGGTGTCGCAGGTCACCACCGTGCCGCAGGGCGAGAACACGCGCCTGACCATCGAGGCGCGCGGCCTGTGGGAACAGACCGTCTACCAGAGCGACACCCAACTGGTGGTCGACATCAAGCCGATCAAGGAAGATCCGAACAAGCTGACCCAGGGTTCGCAGGGCTATCGCGGCGAGAAGCTGTCGTTCAACTTCCAGAACGTGGAAGTGCGGGCGGCGCTGCAGGCCATCGCCGACATCTCGGGCCTCAACATCATCACCAGCGACAGCGTCGCCGGCAACCTGACCCTGCGCCTGAAGGAAGTGCCGTGGGACCAGGCGCTGGACGTGATCCTGCAGGCCAAGGGCCTGGACATGCGCAAGAACGGCTCGGTGATCTGGATCGCGCCGAAAGAGGAATTGCTGACCAAGGAAAAACTGGAACTGGAGCAGCGCGCCCAGATCGCCGACCTGGAACCGCTGAAGTCGGAAATCTTCCAGCTCAACTACCAGAAGGCCGAAGCATTCAAGCTGGTGTTCGGCCTGGACGGCGGCACCGACAGCAAGAACCGCATCCTGTCCAAGCGCGGCAGCGCCATCATCGAGCCGCGCACCAACCAGCTGTTCGTCACCGACATCGCGTCCAAGCTGGAGGACGTGCGCCGCCTGATCGCCAAGACCGACGTCGCCACCAAGCAGGTGCTGATCGAAGCCCGCATCGTCGAGGCCAGCGACACCTTCACCCGCAACCTCGGCGCCAAGCTCGGCTTTACCGACCTGCGCACCCAGCGCGGCGGCGATTCCGGCTACCAGCTCGGCAGCAGCAACACCCGCATCGGCATCGGCGGCAACCTCACCGGCGTCGGCGAAACCACCGGCCAGGTGGCGGTCAGCACCAGCAGCTTTGCCAACAGCCAGTTCGTCAACCTGCCGGCCGCCAACATCAACGGCGCCCAGGCCGGCAGCCTGGCGGTCAGCCTGTTCTCGTCGGCCGCCAACCGCTTCCTCAACCTGGAACTGTCGGCGCTGGAAGAGGACGGCACTGGCAAGATCATCTCCAGCCCGCGCGTGATCACCTCCGACAAATCGGTGGCGCTGATCGAGCAGGGCATCGAACTGCCGTACCAGGTGGCCACCAGCAGCGGCGCCACCTCGATCCAGTTCCGCAAGGCCAACCTGCGGCTGGAAGTGACGCCGCAGATCACGCCGGACGGCAACGTCGTCATCGACGTCGACGTCAACAAGGACAGCGTCGGCCAGGAAACCCGTTCCGGCTTCGCCATCGACACCAAGCACGTCAAGACCCAGGTGATGGTCGACAACGGCGGCACCGTGGTGCTGGGCGGCATCTACCAGCTTACCGAGCGCAGCACCACCGACAAAGTCCCGCTGCTGGGCGATGTGCCGGTGTTGGGCTATCTGTTCCGCAGCAATACCCGCACCAACGACAAGACGGAGCTGCTGGTGTTTATCACGCCGAAGATCGTGGCCGAGAAGCTGTCCTCGGCGCGCTAGGCTGAATCAATCGACAACCAGGGGATGCATTCATGAATAAATTCACGGGATGGCTGACGGCGCTTGCCTGCGCGGGCCTGTTAGCCGCGTGCGGCGGCGGCGGCGGTTCGCCGGGCACCAACAGCAACGGCGTGGCGCCGTCGAAAGCGGCCAGCGTGACGCTGACGGCCGACGCCACCACCATCGCCTCGTCCGGCCTGGACGGCACCGAAGTGACGCTGACGGCCATTGTCAAGGATGCTGGCGGCAATGCGCTGGCCGGTGAAACGGTCAGCTTCAGCGCCAGTTCGGGCACCATCACCAGCACCAACCGCAGCACCAACAGCTCCGGCCAGGTGGTGGAAAAACTCAGCGTCAAGGGCGATGCCTCGCTGCGCACCATCACCATCACCGCCAGCGCCGGCAACGCCAAATCCAGCGCCATCACGGTGCAGGTGGTCAACGCCGTGCCGACCCTGACGCTGACCGCCGATTCCGGCACGCTGCCGTCCGGCGGCACCAAGAACGTCACCGTCACCGCGCTGGTGCGCGACGCCAACAACAACGTGGTGCCGAACGTGAGCGTCAGCCTGAAGTCCGACTCCGGCAGCCTGACCGTGGCCAACCCGGTTACCAGCGCCCAGGGCATCGTCACCGGCACGCTGGGCATCGGCGGCGACGCCACCTCGCGCAACATCACCGTCAGCGCCAGCGTGCCGGGTGCGACGGCGACGCCGATCGTGGTGCGCGTCAGCGGCAACGTGCTGACCATCAGCGCCGCGCCGACCATCAGCGCCGGCGCCAGCGCCGACGTCACCGTCAAGCTGGTCGATTCGGCCGGCAACGCGCTGGTCGGCATGCCGGTCACCTACGGCTCCAACGCCAACGCGCTGACCGTCAAGGGCGGCGGCGCGGCGGTCACCAACTCCGCCGGCCAGCTGGTGCTCAGCTACACGGCCAGCGGCGGCACGGCCGACGTGATCACCGTCAAGGCCATGGGCGAAATCGCCTCGACCGGCATCAGCATCAATTCGTCGACCTTCGCGGTGCGCGTGCTGGACGGCGGCGGCAATGTCGAAGCGGCGGCGCCGATCGGCGGCTGCCAGCAGGTGGCCGTGACCAATGCGCCGGGCGGCAGCGTTACCCTCAGCACCTCGCGCGGCACCATCTACAGCGACGCCGGCTGCAGCGCGCCGCTGAGCGGTGCGCTGGGCCTGTCCGGCGGCGCCGCCACCGCCTTTGTCAACGCCACCGGCCCCGGCGTGGCCACGCTGACCGCCAACGCCGCCGGCCAGACCACCCAGACCACGCTGGCGTTCTATGCGCCGGTCACCGGCTCGTCCACCATCACGCTGCAGGTCGATCCGGCCACCATCGGCACCAACACCAGCGGCAGCACCAGCGAGCAGGCCACCCTGCGCGCGGTGGTGCGCGACGGCACGGCGCAGAACAACCTGGTCCAGAACGCCAGCGTGTCGTTCTCCATCCTCAGCGATCCGAGCGGCGGCCGCCTGACCGAACCGTCGGTGGCGATCACCGGCGCCGACGGCGCCGCCACCACCAGCTTCATTGCCGGCAGCTCGGTCACCGCCACCAACGGCGTGCGCATCCAGGCGCGCCTGAACGGCGGTTCCAATGCCAGCGCCACCGCCACCCTGACGGTGGCGCAGAAATCGATGTTCATCAGCGCCGGCACCGGCAACACCGTCGGCACGCCGGGCAGCACCACCTACCAGCTCGACTACGTGGTGATCGTCACCGACGCCGCCGGCAACGCGGTGTCGGGCGTCAACCTGACCGCGTCGGTGCTGCCGGCCACCTACTACAAGGGCGCGCTGGCCTATACCGCGCCGACCGGTCCGTGGGAGCCGGTGTCGCGCACCGCCTGCGCCAACGAGGACGTCAACAACAACGGCATCCTCGACGCCGGCGAAGACATCAACGGCAACGGCGTGCTCGATCCGGGCATTCCGGTCACCGTCACGCCGAGCGTGACCACCGACGCCAGCGGCCGCGCCACGGTGTCGCTGGTGTACCCGCGCGACCGGGTTTATTGGCTCGATGTCAACATGACCATCCGTGGCCAGGCCAGCGGCACGGAGTCCCGCTACACCTCTCTGGTACACTTGATAGGATTGAGTACCGATTACACGTCGCAAACTGTCCGCCCGCCTGGTGCGACCAGTCCATACGGGGTGTCGACGCAGTGCAGTAACCCGTTATAACTTGGATCGTGCATGCAAAATGTGTTTTTAGTCGGCTTGATGGGGGCAGGAAAGACCACCATCGGCCGCATCCTGGCGCGCAAGCTGGGGCTGAAGTTTATTGATTCCGACCATGAGATCGAGGCGCGCACGGGCGCATCGATCCCGTGGATCTTTGAAATCGAGGGCGAGGCCAGCTTCCGCCGCCGCGAAGCCGAGGTCATCCGCGAGCTATGCGGCCAGGACGGCCTGGTGCTGGCCACCGGCGGCGGCGCCGTCCTCAACGCCGACAGCCGCGCGCTGCTGAAGTCGCGCGGCACCGTGGTGTATCTGCGCGCCACCGTGCACAGCATCCTGCAGCGCACCGCGCACGACAAGAACCGGCCGCTGCTGCAAACCGCCGATCCGCGCAAGAAACTCGAGGAATTGATGGCGGTGCGTGATCCTTTGTACACGGAAATTGCCGATTTGGTCATCGATACCGGCCGTCCTAACGTACAATCGATGGTTCAGACCATTTTGAACCAGTTGGAAACCAAAGCCTGCGAGGCCGCGCCCAACTGTGTGACCTACGCAGAACCATCGATGACCGAACAATCCAACATCCTGTTAAACGTCGAACTGGGCGAGCGCAGCTACCCGATTTCCATCGGCCCGGCGCTGCTCAACGACAGCAACCTGCTGGCGCGCCACGTGCACGGCAGCAAGGTGGCGATCGTCACCAACACCACCGTGGCGCCGCTCTACCTGGAGCGCGTCGAGCGCGGCCTGCGTGATGCCGGCAAGCAAGTCATGTCTGTGATCCTGCCGGACGGCGAGGAATTCAAGAACTGGACCAGCCTGATGCAGATCTTCGATGCGCTGCTGGAAAACAAGGCCGACCGCAAGACCACGCTGGTGGCGCTGGGCGGCGGCGTGATCGGCGACCTGACCGGCTATGCGGCCGCCAGCTATATGCGCGGCGTCGACTTCATCCAGGTGCCGACCACGCTGCTGTCGCAGGTCGACTCTTCGGTGGGCGGCAAGACCGGCATTAACCATCCGCTGGGCAAGAACATGATCGGCGCCTTCTACCAGCCGCGCGCGGTGATCGCCGATACCTCGACGCTGGAAACCCTGCCGGCGCGCGAACTGGCGGCCGGCCTGGCGGAAGTGATCAAGCACGGCGCCATCATCGACGCCGCCTTCTTCGACTGGATCGAAGCCAATATCGGCAAGCTGGTGGCGCGCGACAAGGGCGCGCTGGCCTACGCCATCGCCCGTTCCTGCGAAATCAAGTCGGACGTGGTGCGCCAGGACGAGCGCGAAGGCGGACTGCGCGCCATCCTGAACTTTGGCCACACCTTCGGCCACGCCATCGAAAACGGCCTCGGCTACGGCGAGTGGCTGCACGGCGAGGCGGTCGGCTGCGGCATGGTGATGGCGGCCGATCTGTCGCAACGCATGGGCCTGATCGACGCGGCGTCGGTCGCGCGCGTGCGCGCGCTGGTGGCGGCGGCCGGCCTGCCGGTCAAGGCGCCCGATCTGGGCACCGGGCGCTGGCTGGAGCTGATGGAAGTCGACAAGAAGAACGAGGGCGGCGCCATCAAGTTCATCCTGCTCAATCCGCTGGGTGCGCCAAAGATCACCAACGCGCCGCAGGAGCTGCTGCTGGCGACGCTGGCCGCCTGCGTCTGAGCGGGGAGGCCGCGATGTCGCCGGAAGAATACCTCGCTCCCTACGCGGCCCATTCGGAAGGCGGCGTGGGACGCCATCATCCGGAAACGGCGCATGCGTCGCGCAGCCAGTTCCAGCGCGACCGCGACCGCATCATCCACTCGTCGGCGTTCCGCCGGCTGGAGTACAAGACCCAGGTGTTCCTCAACCATGAAGGCGACCTGTTCCGCACCCGGCTGACCCACAGCCTGGAGGTGGCGCAGATCGGCCGTTCGCTGGCGCGCAATCTGCGCCTGAACGAGGACCTGGTGGAGGCGATTTCGCTGGCGCACGACTTGGGCCACACACCGTTCGGCCACGTCGGCCAGGATGTGCTCAACGAGTGCATGAAGGACCATGGCGGCTTCGAGCACAACCTGCAAAGCCTGCGCGTGGTCGACGAGCTGGAAGAACACTACGGCGCCTACGACGGCCTGAACCTGATGTTTGAAACGCGCGAGGGCATCCTCAAGCACTGCTCGCTGAACAATGCGCGCGTGCTGGGGCCCGTGGCGCAGCGCTTCATCGACCGCACGCAGCCGTCGCTGGAGGCGCAGCTGACCAATCTGGCGGATGAGATCGCCTACAACAGCCACGATATCGATGACGGCCTGCGTTCCGGCCTGATCACCATCGGGCAGCTGGAGCAGGTGGATTTCTTTGCGCGGCTGTGGCGCGATGTGCAGCAGGCCTTCCCAGGCCTGGCGGGCCGGCGCGCGATTTACGAAACCTTACGCCGCCTGATCACGGCGCTGGCGGACGACCTGATCGTCACGTCGAGCGCGCGCATCGCCGAGGCGGCGCCGAAGCATATCGACGACGTGCGCGCGGCGCCGCCGCTGATCCGTTTTTCGGATGGCATGCGCAAGGATGCGACCGAGCTCAAGCGTTTCCTGTATGCGAATCTGTACCGTCACTACAAGGTCAACCGCATGCGGGTAAAGGCCAGCCGCATCGTGCGCGAGTTGTTCGAGTCCTTCATGGCCGAACCGGTGTTGTTGCCGCCGGATTACCAGGACAAGTCGGGCGACGTCAACAAGCAGGCGCGCAAGATCGCCGACTACATCGCCGGCATGACCGACCGCTACGCGATCCGCGAACACCGCCGCCTGTTCTCGCTCGACGAACTCTGATCTGCCTCAAGCACGGCAAGCGCCGCGCTTGACGTTGCGCCTTGCGCGGTCGATGATGAAAGTCGGGAGGCGGCCATGGACCAGCAAATTACCGGGCGTGTCAGCACATTGGAAACAGACGTTGCCGTCATTCAGTCCAATTACGTCCGCAGGGATGAATTCTCCGCGTTGCGCGAAGAAGTGGGCGTCGGCTTCGCCAAGGTCAACGCCAAGATTGACTTCGTGCATACCGAGCTCAATGGCAAGATTGACCTCGTGCATGCCGAACTCCTCGGCAAGATGAACGGAATGCATGCCGAGCTCCACGGCAAGATTGACCTCGTGCATGCGGAGCTCTCCGCCAAGATGGACGTTGGCTTTGCCCGGCTTGATGCACGCATCGACCACGCGATCGCCACTTTGCTCAAATGGATGTTTGCTTCTCAGATTAGCGTTGCGGCGATGTTTATCGCGGCCATCAAATACCTCTAGAACATCCGCTGCTGCGCCTCGCGGCTGTCGCCCACCAGTTCCAGCAGCAGCTTCTTGATCGGCGCCGGCAGGGCGGCGTCGGCGATGCGGGCGGCATCGAGCCAGACGTGACCGGACTCGGCGGCCATCGGCAGCCGCTTCGCCAGGGTCACGCGATAGGGCGCGATGTGCAGCTTGTAGTGCGTGAACACATGCGTCACCGTCGACAGGCGTTCACACGATTCCATCTCGCCGAATTTGCCCACCGCGCGCAACAGCGCATCATCATCCGCCGGCGCCACCTCGTCATCCTCCGCCGCCACGTGGCCGTCCAGCTCCGGCAGCGACAACAGCCCGCCCCAGATACCGCTCGGCGGCCGCTGTTCCAGCAGCACCTGCCCGTTGTCGACGATCGCCAGCATCACCGCATGCTTCTCCGGCGTCGCCTTCTTCGGCTTGCGCACCGGCAGGTCCTTGGTGCGGCTGGTGGCAAACGCCACGCAGCGCGGCTGCATCGGGCAACGCTCGCACGACGGACTGCTGCGCGTGCACAAGGTCGCGCCCATGTCCATCAAACCCTGCGTGTACGACTCGATGCCCACCTCCGGCAACAAGGCCTCCGCGCGCCGCCACATGGCTTCCTCGGTCTTGCGCTCGCCCGGATAGGTGTCGATGCCGAATACGCGTGCAAACACGCGCTTGACGTTGCCGTCCATGATGGCCGCGCGCCGGCCGCTGGAAAACGCCGCGATCGCCGCCGCCGTCGAACGGCCGATGCCCGGCAGCTCCGCCAGCAGCAGCGGATCGGAAGGAAACACGCCGTCGTACTCGGCCACCACGCGCTGCGCGCACTTGTGCAGATTGCGTGCGCGCGTGTAGTAGCCCAGGCCGCTCCACTGCGCCATCACATCCTCGACCGGCGCGGCGGCCAGGTCGCGCAGGGTAGGGAAGCGCGCCAGGAAGCGCGCGTAATAGCCCAGCACCGCCGACACCTGCGTCTGCTGCAACATGATTTCCGACAGCCAGATCAGGTAGGCATCGCGGGTGTTCTGCCACGGCAGCACATGACGGCCATGTACTTTTTGCCAGCCGATCAGGTCGGCCGAAAAACTCGGATCTGCAAAATTCTCTACTGCTACAACTTTCATTCTGTTCCTAGATTAGGCGGCGGCGTCAAGCGCCACGAATTCCGCGTTGATGGCGATGCTGATCGCACCCGCCAGTTCATTCAGGCGCGTCTTCTGCACTTCCAGCTCCTGCTGGCTGTGCTCGAACGCGTCAATTTTCTGTTCCAGGCTGTCGGTCGCATCGTGGATGCGCTGGATCGAACCCAGCCGGTGTTTCAACTGATCCTTGTGCTGACGGATCTGCGCCTCCAGCGGCGCCATGATCACCTTCAGCCAGGCCTCGGCGTCGTTGTTCGCCGAGCGGAAGCAGCCGCGCACGCGCGAGGCGATGGTGTCGAAGAACTTCTCCATCAGGGTCACGCGGCTGGTGGTGATCAGCGTCGCCGTGCCGAAGGTCTTGTAGTAGATCGCCTCGATGCTGGCCAGCTCGTCCCGATAGCGGTCCAGCGAAAACGGCATCGGCAGCGCCAGCGTCAGGCCGTGCTCGGTCGAGAAGCGGCGGTACATCACGCCCATCATCTCGCTGATCTCCAGCGTCTTGCGTTCGGCCGCGTCGAGGTTGGCGCGGGTGCGTTCGAAGTAGCCGCGCACCGCCTCGCGCACGCCGGTGAAGAAGCGGCTGCGCTGCATCTCCTCGCGCACCAGTTCGATATCGTCGCGCACGATGTCCATGCCCATGGTGGTGTACAGCTCGGTCGACAGGCGGGTGAACACGGCGCGCGTCGCCTGCAGCTTGAACAGGCTGGCGTCGAACTCCTTCTTCTCGACGTCGATGCGGCGCATCATGTGCGCGATCACATTCTGGTTCTTGCCGCGCAGGCTGCGCAGCTCGTGCAGCTGCTCGACGATGCCGCGCGCGCGGCCGTTCAGCATGCCCAGCTGCGCCGTGTTCAACGCCTGCAATTCCTCGGCCAGCTGCTTGCGCACGATGTCCTTCTTGGCCGGAATCAGCTCGTTGAACAGCGCGCCTTCCAGCGCGTGCAGGCGGCTGCGCGCGATCAGCGCCACGTCGCGGTTGATCTTGCCCACCAGCGCCTTCTGCGCCGACACCGGAAACACCTGGCGCGGCTCCAGCGACAGCACATGCGCCACATTGGCCTGCTGCCGCTCGATCTCGGCGTTGACGTCGTCCTCGCTGCGCAGCTCGTCCCACATGCTGTCGATCTTGTTCAGCACCACCAGGCGGCCGGCGCCGGCGCCGATGTGGTTGCGCCAGACTTCGATGTCGCTTTTGGTCACGCCGGTGTCGGCGGCCAGGATGAACAGCACCGCGTGCGCGTTCGGAATCAGGTTCAGCGTCAGCTCCGGCTCGGTGCCGATGGCGTTCAGGCCCGGCGTGTCGAGGATCACCAGGCCTTGCTTCAGCAGCGGGTGCGGGAAGTTGATGATGGCGTGGCGCCACAGCGAAATCTCCACCTGGCCGTGCTCGTCCAGCGTGACCGGCATGTCCGGATCGTCCTCGTCGTACAGGCCGTAGCGCTTGGCTTCCTCCACCGGCACGTAGCGCGTCTTGCTGACCTGCTTGAAGGCCTCGTGCATGTCGGCGCCGGCGTCCAGGTTCAGCGGCAGCACGGTCCAGGCGGCCGGCTGTTCGCGGTAGTCGCTGGTGGACAGGTTGTCGGCCCGCGTCTCGATCGGCAGCAGGCGGATCGACGGCGCCAGCGTGTGGTCCCACAGCAGCTCGGTCGGGCACATGGTGGTGCGGCCGGCCGCCGACGGCAGGATGCGCTGGCCGTACTCGGCAAAGAAGATGGCGTTGATCAGTTCCGACTTGCCGCGCGAGAATTCGGCGACAAAGGCCACCGACAGCTTGTCGTCGGCCAGCCGCGCCAGCGTGCGCGTGATGCGCTGGTCGGTGGCGGCGTCGGTCAGGGATGCGCCCGCCACCCACGACTGATAATTCTTCAGTGCGGTGACCACGCCTTGCCGCCAGGCGCTGTATTGTTCGAAATCCCTGGCCATCATCAGTCTGCCCTTATTTTTGGCAATTCACACAATAGAAGGTGGAGCGCTGGCCCTGCTTGATCTGGCGTATCGGCGCCGCGCACACGCGGCAGGGCACGCCAGCCCGATCATAGACGAAATACGTCTGCTGGAAATACCCGGACTGCCCGTTGACGCTGATAAAGTCGCGCAGCGTGCTGCCGCCCTGGACGATGGCCTCGGCCAGGATCTCGCGCACCGCCTGCGCCAGTTTCTCGTAGCGCGCCAGGCTGATGCGCTTGGCCGGCGTCTTCGGATTGATGCCGGCGCGGAACAGGCTTTCCGATGCATAAATATTACCGACACCCACCACGATATCGCCCGCCAGCAGCACCTGCTTGACCGGCGCGCTGCGCTGCCGGGTCTGATCGTACAGCAATTTGCCGCTGAAGCCCGCTTCCAGCGGCTCCACGCCGAGGCCGCGCAGCAGCACATGGTGTTCCAAATCGCCGTCGGCGTCGTCGTGCCACAGCACGGCGCCGAAGCGGCGCGGGTCTTTCATGCGCAGCACCTGGTTGCCTGCCGGACCGCTGACCTCGAGGTCGAAGTGGTCGTGCTTTTCCGGCTCGATGCCCGGCGCCATCACCCGCAGGTGGCCGGACATGCCGAGGTGGATGATCAGCGTGCCGTGCTCGAAATGGATCAGCAGGTATTTGCCGCGGCGGCCGGTGCGCAGCACTTTGCGCTGCGCCAGCAGCTGCGGCAACTCGGGCGGGAAGGGCCAGCGCAAACCATCGCGGCGCAGCACCACCTGGCGCACGGTGCGGCCTTCGACATGGGGCGCGACGCCGCGCCGGGTGACTTCGACTTCTGGTAATTCTGGCATCTGTCTGGCAACTGTCTCTTAGGGCTGAGGAAATAAAGGCGGGTAACGTCTGGCCGTGGCGGAATATTTGGTTACACTAGTCAAACTCCGCCCGCGATGCGATCGGCGTAAAATCTGACTGTACTTTGCTGACCTGCCAGGATCTACCCTTGAAAAACGCTTTCGCCATTGTAACCCTCTCTGCCATGCTGTCGGCGTGCGCCATCGCGCCGGAAAAACCGGCCGAGTCCGCCGCTGCGCCGCAGCCCGCCGCGCCCGCCGAGGCGGAAGCGCCGGCTGTCGCCGAAGCGCCGGCCCCGGCGCCGGAAGTGCTGCCGAATACCGAGCTGACGGGCGATCTGCTGTTCCGCATCACCAAGGCCGAGCTGGAATTCAAGAAAGGGCAGTGGCAGGGCCCGTACATCACCATGATGTCGCTGGCCCAGCAGACCCGCGATCCGCGCCTGGCGAAGCGCGCCGCCGAAATGGCGCTGACCGCCAAGCAGACCGGCGAAGCGGTGGCCGCCATCCGCCTGTGGCGCAGCCTGGCGCCGGATTCGGACGAGGCGGTGCAGTACTTCCTCGGCTTTGCCGTGGTGGCCGACGATCTGGGCGAGGCCGAAGCGCTGTTCGAGGAACGCCTGAAAAAAGCCAAGCCGGCCGCGCGCCCGCTGGTGATGTTCCAGATGCAGCAATACCTGCTGCGCGCCAAGGACAAGAACGCCGCCTTCACGCTGCAGGAACGCGTGCTGATGCCGTATGACGACACGCTGGAAGCCCATTTGATCCTGTCGCAAGGCGCGTTCAGCCTGAACGACCTGGCGCGCGCGCGCGAAGAGTCGGCCAAGGCGCTGGCCATCAAGCCGGATTCCGAACTGGTGGTCCTGACCAGCGCCCAGGTGTCGGGCGACATCGACGGCGCGCTCAAGCAGCTGAGCAGCTTCCTCGACAAATATCCGAAGTCGGCCGAAGTGCGTGCCGCCTACGCCCGCATCCTGGTCGACAACAAGCAGTTCGACGAAGGCCGCAAACAATTCCTGATCCTGCTGAACGACCAACCGGACAACATCGCCACGCTGTACGCGCTGGGCGTGATGTCGATGCAGTCCGACAATCTGCCGGATGCGGAAAAATACTTCAGCCGCTTCGTCACCGCACTGGAGAATCACCCCAACGACGAGCGCGACCCGTCCAAGGTGCTGATGATACTGTCGCAGATCGCCGAGCAGCGCGGCGACTTCGACGCGGCCTACAACTGGCTGGACAAGGTCGACGGCAGCGATGAAAAAATCTACCTCGCCGCACGCATGAAGATGGCGCTGCTGACCGCCCGCAAAGGCAATATCGACGAGGCCCGCAAGCAGCTGGCCGAACTGAAACCGGCCGATCCGAACGACCAGGCCCAGGTATTCCAGACCGACGCCCAGCTGCTGCGCGACGCCGGCGACCACCGTGCCGCCTACGTGGTGCTGGAAAACGCGCTGAAGCGCTACCCGGACAATCCCGACCTGCTGTACGACTTCGCGCTGGTGGCGGAAAAGCTGGGCCAGGTGGAGCTGATGGAAAAAGCCCTGCGCCAGGTGATGATCGCCGCGCCGGACAACCAGCATGCCTACAACGCGCTGGGCTATTCGCTGGCCGAACGCAATGAGCGCCTGCCGGAAGCCTATTCGCTGATCGACAAGGCGATGAAGATGGCGCCGGGCGATCCCTTCATCATGGACAGCATGGGCTGGGTGCAGTTCCGCATGGGCAACCTGAACGAAGCCGAATCCTTCCTGCGCCGCGCCTACACCTTGCGCAGCGATCCGGAAATCGCCGTGCACCTGGGCGAAGTGCTGTTCGTCAAAGGCGACCTCGCCGGCGCGCAGAAGATGTGGCAGGAAGCGCAGAGCAAGGATCCGAAAAACGACGCGCTGAAGAGCACGCTGGCGCGCCTGAATCAAAGCATTTAATTCAAAGTGTATAAATGATACGACCACTGCTGTTTGCCCTTGCCCTGTCCGCCGTTGCCGGTTGCGCCACCACGCCGTCCGGCCCGGTCTCCAGCGCCGGCGTGGCGCCGTATCGCGACGATATCGCGCTGGCCGGCCGCATCGGCATCAACTACAGCCATGACGGCAAGAAGGAATCGGCGACCGTCTCCTTCAACTGGCAGCAGACCAAAACCAATACCGACGTCACCCTGACCCTGCCGACCGGGCAGACGGCGGCCGTGATCAATGTCACGCCGACCTCGGCCACACTGACCGAAAGCGGCAAGCCGCCGCAGCGCGCACCGGACGTCGATGCGCTGACACAGAAAACGCTGGGCTGGGTGCTGCCGGTGTCCGGCCTGCGCGAATGGCTGCAGGGCTACGCCACCGGCCGCGACGGCAAGCGCTTCGTCGCCTCGCCCGCCAACGACACCGTCATCACGCGCGACGGCTGGAAACTGGACTACGTCAGCTGGCAGGACGACCAGGCCGCCGTGCCGCAACCGAAGCGCATCGACGCCACCCGCATCGTGTTGGGCGAGGCGGTGGATGACGTCAACATCCGCGTCGTCATCTTCCCGTCCGACAAGTAAAATATCGGCATGACTGCATTCGACACTGCGCTGAACAACTGCCCGGCTCCGGCCAAGCTCAACCTTTTCCTGCACGTGAATGGCCGCCGCGCCGACGGCTACCACCTGCTGCAAACCGTGTTCCAGCTGATCGACCATGGCGACACGCTGCACTTCGCGCTGCGCGACGACACCGCGCTGCGCCGCGTGACGGACCTGCCCGGCGTGCCGGAAGAGAGCGACCTGATTATCCGCGCCGCCAGCCTGCTGCAAGCCGAGGTGCTGCGCCGCAGCGGCGCCTTGCCGCGCGGCGTGAACATTGAAATCGACAAGATCCTGCCGATGGGCGGCGGCGTCGGCGGCGGCTCGTCCGACGCCGCCACCACGCTGATGGCGCTGAACCACCTGTGGAATGCCGGCCTGAGCAAGCAGGAACTGATGGCCCTGGGCCTGCCGCTGGGCGCCGACATCCCGTTCTTCATCTTTGGCGAAACCGCCTTTGCCGAAGGGGTGGGCGAGGCGCTGCAGGCGGTATCGGCGCCGGAATGTTGGTATGTGGTCATCGAACCGGGCGTCATGGTGCCCACGGCGGCAATTTTCGGTTCAGAACATTTGACAAGGGACACGCCGCTCGTTAATATAACGGACTTTTCCAGCCACTCCAGCACATCGGGGTTTGGAAAGAACGACTTGCAACAGGTAGCAACGAAGTTATTCCCGCCGGTAGCAGAAGCGGTAGAATGGCTCGGTGCTTACGGCGATGCCAGGATGACTGGTTCCGGTGCATGTGTGTTCAGTGCGGTAGCAACCGAGGCGGACGCCGACGCGGTACTTGCAAAAGTGCCAGCGCAGTGGACAGCCTGGAAGGCCAAGGCGCTGAAACAGCATCCACTCATCGGGAAATTCAGCGCCAAGTTGTGAATCGGCAAAAAAGATTTTGCGAAGCGTGAAAAAGGCTGTACAATATCGGCCTGTAACGACGAGCAGTCAGTTGCGTAGGGGAATCGCCAAGCTGGTTAAGGCACCGGATTTTGATTCCGGCATACCAAGGTTCGAATCCTTGTTCCCCTGCCATTCGTTTGTATCTGGAACCGTCGAGGCACTAGTCTCCGGCCAGATAGAGCAAAAAGTGAGGCGCACGATGCGCCTCATTCCATTTAGTTCAGTGCCGCGCTGCTTGCGCTGGCTCTTCAAAGAATCTTCTACAACTTCTCTGGAATCCCAATGGCTTACGAAAACCTGATGGTTTTTACCGGCAACGCTAATCCTGCGTTGGCAGAGGGAGTCGCAAAAAATCTCGGCATCCCCCTCGGCAAGGCAAACGTTTCGAAATTCTCGGACGGCGAAGTCATGGTTGAGATCAATGAAAACGTCCGCGGTAAAGACGTTTTCGTGCTGCAATCGACCTGCGCGCCAACCAACGACAACCTGATGGAACTGATCCTGATGGTTGACGCCCTGAAACGCGCTTCGGCTGGCCGCATCACCGCTGCGATTCCTTACTTTGGTTACGCCCGTCAAGACCGCCGCCCACGTTCGGCGCGCGTTGCGATCTCGGCCAAAGTGGTCGCCAACATGCTGGAAGAAGCCGGCGTCGAGCGCGTCCTGATCATGGATCTGCACGCAGACCAGATCCAGGGCTTCTTCGATATCCCGGTCGACAATATCTACGCTTCGCCTATCCTGCTGGGCGACCTGCAGAAAAAGCACAACGAAGACCTGCTGGTGGTGTCCCCGGACGTCGGTGGCGTGGTGCGTGCCCGTGCCCTGGCCAAGCGCCTGGGCTGCGACCTGGCGATCATCGACAAGCGTCGTCCGAAAGCCAATGTGTCCGAAGTGATGAACATCATCGGTGACGTCGAAGGCCGCAACTGCGTGATCATGGATGACATGGTGGATACCGCCGGCACCCTGGTCAAGGCGGCGGAAGTGCTGAAAGAGCGCGGCGCCAAGAAAGTGGTAGCATATTGCACCCACGCTGTGCTGTCCGGCCCGGCGATCGACCGCATCAACAGCTCGTCGCTGGACGAACTGGTGGTGACCGACACGATTCCGCTGTCCGACGCCGCCAAGCAGTGCGCCAAGATCCGTCAGCTGACCTGCGCACCGCTGCTGGCCGAGACGTTCAAACGCATCATCAAGGGCGATTCCGTGATCTCCCTGTTCGTCGACTAAGCAGTCTCGACAAGCCAAGTTTTTCAGGCGGCGCGCCCGGTTTTTTCCGGGCGCGCCGTTTTTCCCGAAGCGCGCCTGGTCGCGGGGCGCTTCATCACACGGGGCGCAAGCCCTGTTAATTATTGGAGTTACACATGAAAGTTGTTGCATTCAAACGCGAATTGCAAGGTTCCGGAGCGAGCCGCCGCCTGCGCAATTCGGGCCAAACCCCTGGCATCATCTACGGCGGTACCGAAGCACCGGTGACCATCGCCCTGGACCACAACGCCCTGTACCACGCGCTGAAAAAAGAAGCGTTCCACTCGTCGATCCTGGACCTGGAAATCGACGGCAAGGCAGAGAAAGTTCTGCTGCGCGACTTCCAGATGCACGCGTTCAAACAACTGGTTCTGCACGCTGACTTCCAGCGCGTTGACGCCGGCAAAAAGATCCACATGAAAGTGGCGCTGCACTTCGCCAACGCTGAAATTTCGCCAGCGGTCAAGCTGCACGGCGCAACCATCAGCCACGTTGCCAACGAAATCGAAATCGAATGCCTGCCGAAAGACCTGCCAGAGTTCGTGACCGTTGACCTGACCAACGTGGACGTCGGCCACTCGGTGCACGTGAACGACATCAAACTGCCAGCTGGCGTGACCGCTGTCACCCACGGCAACAACCTGACCATCGCTACCGCTTCGGTACCTGCTGGCCACGTTGCTGCTGAAGCCGCTGCAACCACCGAAGAAGCCAAGAAGTAATTTAAACCGCTTCGCTAAAAAACCCTGTAGCCTGAACGCGCTCAAGATCGCGTTCAGCGCTACAGGGTTTTTTTTCGTCCATAATCACGTATCAATCACATCGTTATCACGTCATGCCCATCCGTCTTATCGTTGGCCTCGGCAATCCCGGCCCTGAATACGAACAAACCCGCCACAACGCCGGCTTCTGGCTGGTGGACAACCTCGCCAACGACAGCGGCGCGCGCCTGCAGCGCGAAGCCAAGTACAACGCCATGGTGGCCAGGACCTCGATCGCCGGCCAGGAAGTGTATCTGCTGGAGCCGCTGACCTTTATGAACCGGTCCGGCCAGTCGGTCGGCGCGCTGTGCCGCTTCTTCAAGATCGCCGCCGACGAAGTGCTGGTCGTGCACGACGAGCTGGACCTGCTGCCCGGCATCGCCCGCCTGAAAAAAGGCGGCTCCTCGGGCGGCCACAACGGCCTGAAGGACATCACCGCCGCGCTCGGCACGCAGGACTACTGGCGGCTGCGCCTCGGCGTCGGCCATCCGCGTTCGCTGAACCTGGCGCAGCAGGTGGCGGATTTCGTGCTGCACCGCCCGCGTCGCGAAGACCAGGAACTGATCGAACGCGCCATTGAAAAATCGCTGCTGATCATGCCGCAAATCGTCAAAGGCGAATTCCCCGCCGCCACCACCAAGCTGCATACCGACTAAAGGAAGCAATGAAACTCTTACCGATCGTTGCACTGCTGGCCGCCACGGCCGCCCAGGCGCAGGACGCAGGCGCCCTCATCAACGGCATGTATCCGCAACTGGAGACGATCTACAAGGACTTGCACGCGCATCCCGAAATCGCCTTCCAGGAAGAGCGCACCGCCGCCAGGCTGGCTGCCGAAATGCGCAAGATCGGCTTCGAGGTCACGGAAAAGGTCGGCAAGACCGGCATCGTCGCCATCTACAAGAACGGTCCCGGCCCGCTGGTGCTGGTGCGTACCGAGATGGACGCCTTGCCGATGGAAGAAAAATCCGGCCTGCCATACGCCAGCAAGAACGGCGCCGCCCACAGCTGCGGCCACGATGTCCACATGACGGCCTGGCTGGCCAGCGCGCGCACGCTGGTGGCGCTCAAGTCGCAATGGCAAGGCACACTGATGTTCATCGGCCAGCCGGCGGAAGAAACCGTGTCCGGCGCCAAGGCCATGCTGGAGGATGGGCTGTTTCAGCGCTTCGGCAAGCCGGACTATGCGTTCGCGCTGCACTCGTGGCCGCTGGCCTACGGCACCATCGGCTACAACAGCGGGCCGGTGTCGTCGAACTCCGACGCGATCGAGATCACCTTCAAGGGCCGCGGCGGCCACGGCTCGGCGCCGGACAAGGCGCTGGACCCGATCACCATCGCCGCGCGCTTCGTGGTCGAGGTACAGACCGTCATCAGCCGCGAGAAAGATCCGAAGGAATTCGGCGTGGTGACCATCGGCGCCATCAACGGCGGCACGGTCGGCAACATCATCCCGGACACGGTGAAAGTGCGCGGCACCATCCGCAGCTACAGCCCGGCTGTGCGGGAGAAAATCCTGGCCGGCGTGCGTCGCGTCGCCAACGCCTCGGCGGCGATGGCCGACGCGCCGGCGCCGGACGTGCAGCTGATCCCCGGCGGCATCGCCATCGAAAACAACGCAGCGCTGGTGACCCGCACCGAAGGCGTGCTGAAGAAAGCCTTCGGCGACGCCAACGTATCGCGCATGCCGGCCATGACCGCCAGCGAAGACTTTTCGCAATACGTGAACCAGGGCGTGCCGGGCATGTTCTTCTTCACCGGCGTCTACGACCCGAAAGCGGTGGCGGAAGCCGAGCACGGCGGCAAGCCGGTCGCCTTCAACCACTCGCCGTACTACGCGCCGGTGCCGGAACCCTCGATCAAGACCGCCGCCCAGGCGATGACGCTGGCGGTGATGAACGTGATGGCCAAATAAACCTCAATCCGGGGTCAGTTCTGCCATTGGTACATGAGTTCGTGTGCGATTGGCAGAACTGACCCCGGTTTTATTTGGTGGCGGCGATCCAGCGATCGACGCGCTGTTCCAGGATCGGCAGCGGCAGCGTGCCGTCGCCAATCACCACCTCGTGGAATTTCGGGTAGCTGAACTTGTCGCCCAAGGCCATCTGCGCGCGGGCGCGCAGTTCCAGGATCTTCAGCGAGCCGATCTTGTAGCTCAACGCCTGCGCCGGCCAGACCATGTAGCGCTCGATCTGGTTGCGTGCGCGCGGTTCGCTCCAGCCCAGCGTCTCGACCAGGTAGGCGATGGCCTGCTCGCGCGACCAGCCCTTGGCGTGCATGCCGGTATCGACCACCAGGCGCGCGGCGCGCAGCATCTCCGCGTTCAAATGGCCGTAGTAGGCCACCGGGTCATCGTACAGGCCCATCTCCTTGCCCAGCGTTTCGCAATACAGCGCCCAGCCTTCGGTGTAGGCCGCGCTGTTCGGATTCTCGGTGCTGAACTTGCGGAAGTCCGGCAGGTCCAATTCCTTCAGCAGCGCCGCGTGCAGGTGGTGGCCCGGCACGCCTTCGTGCAGGAACAGGCTGACCATGTCGACCCGGCTGTATTTCTTCGGATCGTTCACCACCGGCCAGAACACGCCAGGGTGCGAACCGTCGGCGGCTGGCGGCGTGTAGTGGTCGGAGGCGGTGGCGCGCGTCAGTTCCGGTTCCAGGTGCAGCTCCAGCTTCGCTTTCGGAATCAGGCTGAAGTAGGTCGGCAGCTTGGCCTGGACCTGCGCGTAGATGGCGCGGTAGGCATCTAGCACCTGCTCGTCGCTGGTGAAAATGTCGAACTTGGTTTGCGCGCCGACCCATTGCGGCAGCTGCTTCTCCGGGCCGTCGTAGCCCAGCTTGGGACCGAGCACGGTCAGCTGCTGCTGGATGCGCGCCACCTCCTTCAGGCCCAGCGCGTGGACTTCGTCCGGCGTCAGCGGCAGGTTGGTGCTGTCCTTGATGTGGGCCGCATACCAGGCCATGCCGTTCGGCAGCGCACTCCAGCCGGTGCTGGTGCGGCTGGCCGGCAGGTACTGGTGTTCGAGGAAATCGACCAGGCGGGTCAACGCCGGCGCGATCTTGCTGTCCACCGTTTTCAGGTAGGCAGCGGTGAGCTGCTTTTTCTCGGCGTCGGAGAACGCGGCCGGGAAGCGCGTCACCGGCGAATAATAGACGCTGGCTTCTGGCGTGGCGGCGCGCAGGTTCTGGAACTGCGGCAGCATGGCGACGGTGATCGCCTTCGGCTGCACCACGCCGCTGCGGATGCCTTCCTTCATGTTGGCGATGGCCTGATCGATCCAGCCGGGCAGCTGGTTCAGGCGGCTCAGATAAGCCTGGTATTGCTTGACCGTTTCCAGTGGCTGCGAACCGGTGCCGCCGGCGTAGTTGGCCAGCGTGCTGGGCACGTTGTCGAACTGGTTCAGCGGCAGCAGGTGGTCGGGGAAGGACTCCAGCTGCATCGCGTTGTTCAGCTCATAGGTGAGCAGGTCGTAGGTCAGTTGCTCCTGCGCGCCAAGCTGGTCGCGGCGCACCGCCATCAGCTGCTTCTGCATGCCGCGGTATAGCGTGAACTGGGCCGCGCGCACCTTGGGCGAAATCGCCAGGCCGAGCTGATCGTCATAGCGGCTGTCGCCATTGGCGGTGGCAAACAGCAGCGGATCGAACTTGCAGCGCGCGGTATGGAAGGCCGCCGCGATCTTCGCCAACTGCTTCTGCGCCTGGTTGGCCTTGACCGCCGCCACCGCCGGCGTCGCCTGCACCGGCAAGGTATAAGCACCAGCCAGCATCAGGCTGGCAATCAGAACGGAGGTACGCAACGGCGCTTGGCAACGAGAAAATAGCATGTGGCTTTCCTGATGAAGATAAATTATTCGAGTGCGATGACGAATGAGTCTAGCATCAAACAAGTCAGCCAAGAACAGCCAGCGTATTCAGCACGTCACGCACGGCGGGCGGCACTGGCACAGCGCGGTTGCTGGCGCGGTCGACGTAGACATGGACGAAATGGCCGGCGGCGGCGGGCAGGGCATCGTCGTTGCGGTAAAGGGCGACTTCGTAGCGCACGCTGGAGTTGCCCAGCTTGGCCACGCGGATGCCGGCGTGCACCACGTCCGGAAAGGCGATCGGACTGAAGTAGGAGCAGCCGCTGTCCACCACGAAGCCCACCACCTCGCCCTGGTGAATATCCAGCACGCCGGCCTCGATCAGGAACTGGTTCACCGCCGTGTCGAAATATGAGTAATAGACAACGTTGTTCACGTGGCCATAGATATCGTTGTCCATCCAGCGGGTCGGAATGGCCTGGAAGTGGCGGAACTGGTCCCGTCCGGCGTCACGCATGGTCATGCGGCCTCCTGTTTTTTGAAGAGTGGGGACAAGGGAGGTACAATGGACCCTTGAACGCTGTATTAGCTTAGAAACAGCAAGAATATCCAAAAACGCCGCCTGCGGGCCGTTTTTCACCAGCCGCTTGCCGGCAATATTGATAATTTAAAGGTTCACATGAGTCTCCAATGCGGCATCGTCGGCTTGCCTAACGTCGGCAAGTCCACCCTGTTCAACGCCCTGACCAAGGCCGGCATCCCGGCCGAAAACTACCCGTTCTGCACCATCGAGCCGAACGTCGGCGTGGTCGAAGTGCCGGACCCGCGCATGGCCGCGCTGGCCGACATCGTCAAGCCTGAGCGCATGGTCAACGCCATCGTCGAGTTCGTCGACATCGCCGGCCTGGTGGCGGGCGCCTCGCAGGGCGAGGGCCTGGGCAACCAGTTCCTGTCGCACATCCGCGAAACCGACGCCATCGTCAACGTGGTGCGCTGCTTCGAAGACGACAACGTGATCCACGTGGCCGGCAAGGTCAGCCCGCTGGACGACATCGAAGTGATCCAGACCGAGCTGGCGCTGGCCGACCTGGGCACCGTGGAAAAAGCCATCCACCGCGAAAACAAGAAAGCCCGTTCGGGCGACAAGGACGCCGCCAAGCTGGTCGCCATCATGGAGCGCATTGTGCCGCACCTGAACGAAGCCAAACCGGTGCGCGCGATGGGCCTGGATGCCGACGAAATGGCCCTGATCAAGCCGCTGTGCCTGATCACCGCCAAGCCGGCCATGTACGTGGCCAACGTATCGGATTCCGGCTTCACCAACAACCCGCTGCTGGACCAGCTGACCGCCTACGCCGCCACCCAGAACGCGCCGATCGTCGCCATCTGCGCCGCGATCGAAGCGGAAATCGCCGACCTGGACGACGCTGACAAGACCGCCTTCCTGGCCGACATGGGCATGGAAGAGCCGGGCCTGGACCGTCTGATCCGCGCCGCCTACAAGCTGCTGGGCCTGCAAACCTACTTCACCGCCGGCGTGAAGGAAGTGCGCGCCTGGACCATCCACATCGGCGACACCGCCCCGCAAGCGGCCGGCGTGATCCACACCGACTTCGAACGTGGCTTCATCCGCGCACAAACCATCGCCTACGACGACTACATCCAGTACAAGGGCGAGGGCGGCGCGAAAGAAGCCGGCAAGATGCGCGCCGAGGGCAAGGAATACGTCGTGAAAGATGGCGACGTGCTGAACTTCCTGTTCAACGTCTAAGCGCTGCCCGAGCGGCAGTGCAAGGAGGCCCCGCAATGCGGGGCTTTTTTGTTGCAGCGGATGTTTTAAGAAAAAAACCAGCGGTATCCTTAATCTCCTTACAATTGGTGTCGCCTCTATGTAATATAGAAACATTTTCGTAAAGAATGATTGCTTGAATGCTTAGCCTTCGTACCAGCCTCGCATCGTTGTCCAGTCAAAATGCGCTACGTCGCGCCAGTAGTACCCTGGCCACCTCGCAAACGCGCCTGAGCACCGGCTACCGCGTCAACTCCGCCATGGACGATGCCGCCGGTCTGCAACTGGCGACCCGGCTCTCGGCCCAATCGAGCGGGATGGCGGTCGCCATGCGCAACACCCAAAACGGCATTTCCATGTTGCAGACCGCAGACGGCATGCTCGATGAGGTCAGCAATTTACTGACGCGCTTGGGAGAGCTGGCGGTGCAGGCGGCGGACGGTTCCAGCACCCAGGCAGATCGGGATGCGCTACATGCCGAGTATGTCACGCAAAGCAAGCAGATCGATCAGATCATCAACGAGGGGGTGTACGCGGGCAAATACTTGATGCGATACATCGTTGCGCCGTCCGGTCCTGAGGCCCGGGCACACTGGGGGATAGCGCGATCACCTTCCAGACCGGCGCATCCGCGAAGGAAACCATCAATATCGACTTCCGTCCGTTTCTGGGACGGCTGAATGTTTCGCTGTATTACGCGATCGACGACGAAAGCCTGTCCGGCTTTCCGGTCGACGGCCCCGGCACCGAATTGACCTCGGCCGAGTCCGCCAACGCGCTGATCGGCAAGATCGCCGCGGCGGCGGACGATGTGGGCGCGCTGCGCGCGCAATTGGGCGCTACCAGCAATCGCCTTAACAGCGTCTTCCGCAACCTCGCCAATGTTCGCAACAACACGGAGGCGGCGCGTGGGCGCATCGTCGATACCGATTTCGCCACCGAGGCGGCCAACGCGACGCAAGATCAAATGCTTACGCAGAGCGCCAGCGCCATGCTGAAGCAATCCAATAGCCTGTCCCAACTGGTCATTACCCTGGTCCAGTAAGCGGTGCGCCTGCGCGCCGCCGCGACCGCCGCGCAACGCAAGCTGTGCCGATAGCCGTGCGCGCACCGTTGTTGGGTATAATCGTCGGATTGCCGGATCGCTGGACCGCCGCGTTTGCCTCCCGCCCCCCTCACTCCTATACAAGAAAATACTTTTCATGGCATCTTCCAACGAAAACGTCAGCATGGCGCTGTTCTGCGACTTCGAAAACGTGGCGCTCGGCGTGCGCGACGCTAACTACGACAAGTTCGACATCAAGCCGGTGCTGGAGCGCTTGCTGCTCAAAGGCAGCATCGTGGTCAAGAAAGCCTATTGCGACTGGGACCGCTACAAGGGTTTCAAGGCGCCCATGCACGAGGCGAACTTCGAGCTGATCGAGATCCCGCACGTGCGCCAGTCCGGCAAGAACTCGGCCGACATCCGCATGGTGGTCGATGCGCTGGACTTGTGCTACACCAAGTCGCACGTCGATACCTTCGTCATCATCTCCGGCGATTCCGATTTTTCGCCGCTGGTGTCCAAGCTGCGCGAGAACGCCAAGAAGGTGATCGGCGTCGGCGTCAAGCAGTCCACCTCGGACCTGCTGGTGGCCAACTGCGATGAATTCATCTTCTACGACGACCTGGTGCGCGAGAGCCGCCGCGCCAAGCGCGAAAGCAGCGGCGCCACCGACAGCAAGCCGCAGGTCAAGCGCACGCCGGAAGAGGAACGCGCACGCCGCGACGAGATGGAGAAGCGCCGCAGCCAGGCGGTGGAAATCGCCGTCAATACCTTCGAGGCGCTGGTGCTGGAACGCGGCGACAGCGGCAAGATCTGGGCCTCCGTGCTGAAGGAGGCGATCAAGCGCCGCAAGCCGGATTTCAGCGAGTCCTACTACGGCTTCCGCACCTTCGGCAATCTGATCGAGGAATGCAAGGCGCGCGGCTACCTGGAATTCGGCCGCGATGAAAAATCCGGCGCCTACGTTTATCGCGGCAATGGTGTGCCGCAAGCTGCCGCCGAAGCGCAGACGAACACGGAGGGCGCCGCGCCAGCCGCCGCGCCGGTGGACGGCGGCCAGCAGGAATCGCGCCGCAGCCGCAATCGCGGCCGTACCGCTGCCGAGCGGTTTGCCGAACGCCAGGCGCAGCGCCAGGTTCAGCAGCAACGCGGCGGCCAGCCGCAAGCAGATGCGCCGGCAGTGGCGGCCGCCGAGGTGGTGGAGGTGGCCGCTGTGCCTGAAGTGGTTGTGCCGGTCGAGACTGCACCGGTGGTGGAAGTCGCCGCACCCGCTGCGCCAGCCAAGAAAAAAAATGGCGCCAAGCCGCCTGCACGCAAGGTGAAGACCGCTGCCAAGAAAGGCAATGCGTCGACCGATGTTGAGGCGCCAGCCGTGGTGCCGGAAGTCGCGCCAGCGCCTGCGCCGACGCCAGAGCCAACGGTTGCCGAAGCCGCACCGGCACAACGCCCGGCCGGCAAGCCGAACGGCCGCGCCAATGGCGGCAGGCAGAACGCCAAGCCGAAGGCCGATGAAACTGCCGTCGCGGTAGCGGCGCCGGTCGCCGCACCAGCCGAAGCCGCTCCAGAAGCCGCCGCCGACAAGCCGGCCAAAGGCAAGCCGAAGGCCAAGCCGGCCGCCGCCAAACCGGCGCGCAAGCCAGCTGCCCCGCGTGCGCCACGTCCGCCCAAAGCCTCCGCCACGCCAACCGAAGAGTAAGCCGATGCCAGTACTGTCCGCCATTACGCTGTACCCGATCAAATCCTGCGCCGGCATCTCCCTGGAGGAAGTCACGGTGACGCCGCTGGGGCTGATGAGCGAGCAGATTTACGATCGCGAATGGATGGTGGTGGACAACAACGGCAACTGCCTGACCCAGCGCGAGCATCCGCGCATGGCGCTGATCAAGCCAACGATCAAGGCCACCACGCTGGAACTGCAAGCGCCCGGCATGCTGCGCCTGGAAATTCCCCTGGGCCTGCCGGACCCGGCCAGCGCGCCGTCGCTGAACGTCCAAGTGTGGGACGACACGGTGCAGGCCTACGACTGCGACGCGCTCACCGCCGAATGGATCAGCAATGCGGTCGGTGCGCCGTGTCGGCTGGTGCGCTTCCACGCCAGTGCCGAACGCCCGGTCAGCACCAAGTGGACCGACGGCGTGCAGGCGACCACCATGTTCTCCGACGGCTATCCGATCCTGGTGGCCGGCAGCGCGTCGCTGGACGATCTGAACCAGAAACTGGTGGCCGCCGGCCGCCAGGCGCTGCCGATGAACCGCTTCCGTCCCAACCTGGTCATCGACGGCATCGAAGCCTTCGAGGAAGACTACGCGGAAACCTACCAGATCGGCGAGGTGGTGCTGAAGCCGGTCAAGCCGTGCCCGCGCTGCCCGATGCCGTCGGTCGATCAGGCCACCGGCGAGTTCGGTCCCGACCCTATGGACATCATGCAAAGCTACCGCGCCAAGCCGGAGCTGGAAGGCGCGCTGTGTTTCGGCATGAACGCCATTTTGATTGCCGGCGACGACCAGCGTGTGCGCGTAGGACAAGAAATTGAAGTTACCTTGGCATTTTGACACCCCGGGGCATTCCCAAGCGCCGCAACTTGGCGTAAGGTGAGGGGTACGCAAGAAAGGCCACTTATGACGCATACCGCAACCGGGAAACTACCGCCGAATATCGATCACGCCGACGCTGCGCATGATCTGGCGGCCGAGAACCGGGCTTTGCGCGCGCGCATGGCCTATCTGCTGGAGCAGGCCGAACGCAACCATTCGATCATGACGCGCCACCAGGCTTTCGATCTGGAAATCGTTGGCGCCAGCAATTTCCCGGAACTGGTGGGCACCATCTTCCGCGTGCTGCCCGTGATCTCCGAGCTGGACAGCGTGACGCTGACGCTGATCGACGAAGACGCCGACATCCGCACGGTGATGCTGAAGCTGGATGTGGTGTTCGAAGATTTCCCCGACCTGATTTTTGTTGAAACGCTGGACGAGCTGGGCCTGGACCTGGCGCGCCGCACGGCCAACGCGCCGACGCCGCGGCCGCTGCTGGGCATGTACGACCGGCAGCGCCACGCGCACACCTTCCCTAACGCGCCGGTCGGCCTGCAAAGCGTGGCGATGGTGCCGCTGCTGCGCAACAAGCGGATCATCGGCAGCCTGAATCTGGGCAGCTGCGATCCGACCCGCTTCACGCCGAGCCTGGGCACCGATTTCATCGAGCACATGGCGTCGATCATTGCCATCTGCCTGGAAAACGTCATCAGCAACGAGATGCTGAAGTACATCGGCCTGACCGATTCGCTGACCGGCGTCTACAATCGCCGTTACATCGACCGCCGCCTGCTGGAAGAGATTGCGCGGGCGCGCCGCCAGCAGTATCCGATTTCCTTCATGTACATCGACATCGACCACTTCAAGCGCGTCAACGACACCGTCGGCCACGGCGGCGGCGACGAGGTGCTGCGCGAGGTGGCGGCGCGCATCAAGAACGAGCTGCGCACTTCGGACGCACTGGCGCGTTTCGGCGGCGAGGAATTCGTCGTGCTGCTGATCGACGCCAACCTGGAAAGCGCCGCCTTCGTGGCCGAGCGCATCCGCGCCAGCGTAGCCGGCAGCATGATCACGCTGTCGCCGGAACTGCAGCTGTCGGTGACGGTGTCGATCGGCGTGGCCTGCCTCGAAGTGGGCATGGCGGAGGGCGATCCGGAAGTCATCGCCCGCAACCTGATCGAGCGCGCCGACGGCCTGCTGTACGACGCCAAGGAAAATGGCCGCAACCGCGTCATCAGCTATCGGGCTGAATGATTTTCGCGATTTTCTTGAAAGAGTTAGCTGATTAAGGGGATTTATCTGCGTTGATACCGGGAATAACATGGCCGCAACTTCATTCTCTTTGAAAGGCTGCCATGAAAACCCTGCGTATCGCCGCCGCCCTGGCGCTGGCTTTTTCCTTCCATGTTCAAGCCGCCGAACCGGTGCCGCAGCAACGTCCTGTCGGCCAGGCCGAGCGCGTGTTTGTCTTCACCGGCGCCATGCCGACCGGTGTCAGCGTGTCCGAGACCGGGCGCATCTTCGTGAATTTCCCGCAGTGGGGTGACGACGTGCCGTTCGGCGTGGGCGAGATCCGCGATGGCCGCGTGCTCGCTTATCCCAGCGCTGCCGCCAACCGCGATTTCTCCAGCGTGCAGAGCGTGGTGGCCGACGGCCAGGGCAAGCTGTGGGTGCTGGATACGGCGGCGCCGGGCTTTGCCGCGCCGAAGCCGGGCGGCCCGAAACTGGTTGCGGTCGATCTGAAAACCGACAAGGTGGCGCAGACGGTGGTATTCCCCTCCAACGTGATCCTGCCGACTACCTATGTCAACGATGTGCGTTTCGATTTCCGTACCGGCACCGCGTATGTGACCGATTCGTCATTGAGCGGCCCGGGCGCCATCATCGTGCTGGACCTGGCCAGCGGCAAGGCGCTGCGGCGCCTGAGCGGTCATGCATCGACGTCGGCCGACCCGTCCTTCGCGCCGATGGTGGAAGGGGAAAACATGAAGGTACGCAATGCCGATGGCAGCACGCAGCCGTTCACCGTGGCGTCCGACGGCATCGCCTTGTCGGCCGATGGCGCAACCTTGTATTACAGCCCGCTGTCCAGCCGCCACCTGTACTCGGTGCCGACGCGTCTGCTGCGCGATGCGGCGGTCAGCGAGCAGCAACTGGCGGCGGCGGTGAAAGACCTGGGTGAGAAGGGGGCATCGGATGGTCTGGAAGCGGATGCCGATGGCGCGGTGTACGCCAGCGACTACGAGCACAACAGCATCCGCAAGCGCGCGCCGGACGGCAGCTGGAGCACGCTGGCCAGTGATGGCCGGTTGCTGTGGCCGGATACGCTGTCGATCGGTCCGGATGGCTATTTGTACTTCACCGCCAACCAACTGCACCGCCAGGCCGGCTTCCATGGCGGCAAAGACTTGCGCGAAAAAGCCTATGGCTTATTCCGCGTGAAAATTAACGCGAAGCCGGCGCCGACGCGATAGCATGACGGGGTAAGTCGCGTGAAAAAAGACGCGACGCCTGCGCCGACCCGATTGCATGCTGTCACCCCCAAGCGGCGCGCCGCCGTCGGGGTCTGACCCCGCAGGGGTCAGACCCCTCTGTGGCCCTGCGGGGTTCAGCGCAAGAGGCGTTGCTCCGCGCGGTTGACTGCCTCGGCTTCGCCGCGCAGCACCACCACATCGCCGGCTTGCAGCACAGTCTCCGGCGCCACTTCCAGTCCACCCTTGCCGCGCCGGATGCTGGCCACCTCCGCCCCACACCCCGCCACATCCACCGACCCCAGCGACCGCCCAACACTGCTGGCGCTGCCGGTCAGCGTCACCGTATGCAACCTCTCCGGATCGGTCTCCTCCTCCGCATCGGTAATGCCGGGGAAATACCCGCGCAGCGACGCATAGCGCTCCTCGCGCGCCGCCTGTACCCGGTGCACCACGCGCCGCAGCGGCACGCCCAGCATCACCAGCGCATGCGAGGCCAGCATCAGACTGCCCTCCATAATCTCCGGCACCACCTCGGCCGCACCGGCCGCCTTCAACTGGTCCAGATCCGTATCGTCATGCGAGCGCACGATCACCGGCAGCGCCGGCGTCAGCTCATTCACCTGGCGCAGCACGCGCAGCGCCGAGGCCGTGTCGGCATAGGAAATCACCACCGCGCTGGCCCGGTAAATCCCCGCCGCCACCAGGCTCTCGCGCCGTCCCGCATCGCCGTACGACACATGCGCGCCGGCCGTCTGCGCCTCCTGCACCCGCTCCGGATCGAGATCCAGCGCGTGATAATCGATCTTCTCCTCGGCCAGCAAGGTCGCCAGGCGCTGGCCGCTGCGACCGAAGCCGCACACGATCACGTGCTTGTTGGTGGACATCGCCCGGCTGGCGATCTTGGTCAGCTGCAGCGACTGCATCATCCACTCGTTGCTGGAGAACTTCATCACAATCTTGTCCGACTGTGCGATGATGAACGGCGCCACCAGCATCGACAACACCATCGACGCCAGCACCACCTGCACCACATACGATTCCATCAGGTTATGCCCGGCCGCCAGGTTCAGCAGCACGAAGCCGAACTCGCCCGCCTGCGCCAGCGCCAGGCCGACCCGCATCGACACGCCGTCCGACGAGCCGAACAGTTTGGCCAGGCCGGCGATCAGCGCGAATTTCATCAGCACCGGCACGCACAGCAGCAACAGCACCAGCCACCAGTTTTCCAGCACCAGGCGCAGGTTCAGCAGCATGCCGATGGTGATGAAGAACAGTCCCAGCAGCACATCGCGGAACGGTTTGATGTCTTCTTCCACCTGGTGCTTGTATTCGGTTTCGGAAATCAGCATGCCGGCCACGAAGGCGCCCAGCGCAAGCGACAGGCCGGCGCGCTCGGTGATCCAGGCCGCGCTCAGGGTCACCAGCAGCAGGTTCAGCATGAACAGTTCCTGCGAGCGGCGCTTGACCACGATGGTGAACCAGCCGCGCGTGACCTTGTGGCCGACCACGAACAGCAGGGCCAGCACCACCACCGCCTTCAGCGCGGCCCAGCCCAGCGTTTCCATCAGTGCGTCCGGGCGCTCGCCCAGCGACGGGATCAGGATCAGCAGCGGCACCACCGCCAGATCCTGGAACAGCAGGATGCCGATGATCTTGCGGCCATGTTCGCTTTCCAGCTCCAGCCGCTCGGTCAGCATTTTCGAGACGATGGCGGTGGAGGACATGGCCAGCGCGCCGCCCAGCGCAAACGAGGCCTGCCAGCTCAGATGCAGCGCCACCGGCAGCTGGGTGGCGATGGCCCAGCCCAGTATCATGGTGGCGACGATGGTCAGCACCACCTGCGCCATGCCCAGCCCGAACACGATGCCGCGCATGGCTTTCAATTTGGGCAAGGAAAATTCGAGGCCGATCGAGAACATCAGGAACACCACGCCGAACTCGGCCAGGCCGTGGGTGGTTTCGCTCTGCTCGGCCAGGCCCAGCGCGTGGGGGCCGATCAGGATGCCGACGGTCAGGTAGCCAAGCATCGGCGGCAGGTGCATCATGCGGAAAGCCACCACGCCGAGCACGGCGCTTCCCAACAGCAACAGTGTTAATTCCAGAGGTGAAAACGTCATTTCAACATCGCCGGTAAAGGTAAAGTTTTGTTGTTTGTGGGCCTTTCCAGGCATCCAAGGGCGTTATGTTGCGACTGGCAAGTTTTTTGCTTTCTCAATTCGGCTATACTTGGGCATGAGTGTAACCCATGAAAAAACAATGCTGAAAGCTTTTGATGCAAAAACGGCACTGCGTCTTGCCCGAGACACGCTGCAAAACGAAGCGGATGCCATCAATGCCCTGAACGCGCGCCTGGAAGACGACGACAGCGTGGTGCAGGCCATCTCGCTGCTGCTGAACTGCACCGGCCGCGTGGTCGTGTCGGGCATCGGCAAGTCCGGCCACATCGGCCGCAAGATCGCCGCCACCCTGGCCTCGACCGGCACGCCGGCGCTGTTCGTGCACCCGGCCGAAGCCGCGCACGGCGACCTCGGCATGGTCACCCGCGACGACGCCTTCATCGCCATCTCGTATTCCGGCGAAAGCTCGGAACTGATGACCATTCTGCCGGTCGTGAAACGCATGGGCAGCAAGGTCATCGCCATGACCGGCAAGCCAGGCTCCAGCCTGGCCACCATCGCCGACGTCCACCTGAACGTGGCCGTGGCCAAGGAAGCCTGCCCGATGAACCTGGCGCCAACCACTTCGACCACCGTCACGCTGGCGCTGGGCGACGCGCTGGCCGTGGCGCTGCTGGACCTGCGCGGCTTCAAGGAAGAAGATTTCGCCCGCTCGCACCCCGGCGGCGCGCTGGGCCGCCGCCTGCTGACCCACGTCAAGGACGTGATGCGCAGCGGCGACGCCGTGCCGAAGGTGCGTGCCGACGTCAAGCTGACCGAAGCGCTGCTGGAAATCACGCAGAAGGGCATGGGCATGACCGCCATCGTCGACGCCGACGACAAGCCGCTGGGCGTGTTCACCGACGGCGATCTGCGCCGCATGATCGAAAAAGTACAGGACTTCACCCAGGTCGTCATCGGCGACGTGATGCACGCCAACCCGCGCAGCATCTCGCCGGAAAAGATGGCGGTGGACGCGGTGGCCGTGATGGAGCAGTACCGCATCAACCAGATGCTGGTGACCGACGCCGACGGCAAGCTGGTCGGCGCGCTGCACATCCATGACCTGACCCGTGCAAAAGTAATCTAATGGGCGATTTGATGACTATCACGTATCTGGAACGCGCCGCGCGCGTGAAGCTGATGATCTTCGACGTCGATGGCGTGCTGACCGACGGCAGCCTGCACTACGGCGCCGACGGCGAAGCGCTGAAGACCTTCAACGTGCAGGATGGACTGGGCATCAAGCTGATCCAGGAAGCCGGCATCGACACCGCCATCATCAGCGCGCGCAAGTCGCCGCAGGTGATCAAGCGCGCGGCCGACCTCGGCATCAACCACCTGCACCAGGGCGGCCACGACAAGCTGACGCCGTTCAACGCGCTGCTGGAAAAAACCGGCCTCAGCGCCGAGCAGGTCGGCTTCATCGGCGACGATGTGGTGGACCTGCCGATCCTGGCGCGCGTCGGCTTTGCCGTCGCCGTGCCGAACGGCCGCCAGGAAGTGCTGGAGCGCGCCCACCACACCACCGTCGCGTTCGGCGGCCGTGGCGCGGTGCGCGAAGTGTGCGAACTGTTGATGCATGCGCAAGGCAGCTACGAGCGCGTGATGGCACAATTCCTGGTTTAACAAGGACAAGTCATGCGTAAAAGAACGGCACATCGCTGGCAGCTGACGTTGATCATGATGGTCGGCGTGTTCGTGGCCCTCGGCAGCTTCTGGCTGGTGCAGGTGGTCGACCAGGCCGGGCAGAAGGCGCAGGCCGACCGCTTCCGCGACGAGCCGGATTACATCATCGAGCGCTTCAGTACGGTACGCATGGACATGAAGGGCCAGCCGGCCTACATCATTTCCGGCGACAAGCTGACCCATCATCCCATCGATGATTCGTCGCTGATCGACAAGCCCTACGTGCACAGCCTGTCCACCGAACAGCCGCCGATGAATATTCACGCGCTGACCGCTTATGTCGACCAGGGCAATACGCGCGTCAAGCTGAGTGGTAATGTGGACGTGGTGCGACCCGCCACCAAGCAAGCGCAGGAGTTGCGCCTGAAGACCAGTACGCTGACCGTGTACCCGGACGAGGAGCGCATGCAGACCGACGCCGCAGTGGAGATGCTGTCCGGGCGCTCGACCGCCACCGGCACCGGCATGACGGCGAACAACGCCACCCGCCAGATCACGCTGGGCGGACGCGGAACTATTACGATGCCGCCGCGCGCGGCACATTGAGGAATGAGAGAGATGAACCGAATCAAGACCAACAAACTGATGCTGGCCGCCACGCTGCTGCTGGCCGTTGCCGCCGCCGGCGTCGCGCACGCGGAAAAGGCTGACTCCAGCAAGCCGACCCAGATCACCTTCGACCAGCTGGACGCCGATGACGTCAAGCAGATCAAGACCTTCACCGGCAACGTGGTGCTGACCCGCGGCACCCTGCTGATGAAGTCGCCGAAGGCGGTGGTGACCGAAGATCCGGAAGGCTACCAGTACGTGGTGCTGAACAGCGCGCCGGGCGTGCAGGCTACCTTCCGCCAGAAGCTCGACGGCGCCGGCGACCAGTGGGTCGAAGGCAAGGCCGACCGCATCGAATACGACGGCAAGACCGAGCTGGTGAAACTGTTCGCCAAGGCCCAGATCAAGAAGCTGGAAGGCCCGAAAGTCGCCAGCCAGGTGGACAGCGAATTCATTTCCTACGACAGCCGCAAGGAATTCTTCGCGGTGAAGAACACGCCGACTGGTGACAGCCAGGTGGGCGCCGGCCGCGGCACCATGGTGATCCAACCGTCAAACAAACAGGCAGAGCCTGCGCCTGCTCCGACCACCCAGCCTGCACCGGGGAAATAAGATGGAACCATCCTGCGGTAGCACCCTGATCGTCAAGGGCCTGCAAAAGACCTACGGCAAGCGCCAGGTGGTGCATGACGTGTCGTTGCAGGTGGAGTGCGGCGAAGTGGTCGGCCTGCTGGGGCCGAACGGCGCCGGCAAGACCACCTCGTTCTACATGATCGTCGGCTTGGTGCCGTCGGACGCCGGCAGCATCGATATCAGCGGCACCGATATCTCGTCGCTCCCCATCCATCGCCGCGCGGCGATGGGCCTGTCTTACCTGCCACAGGAAGCGTCGGTGTTCCGCAAGCTGACTGTGGAAGAAAATATTCGCGCCGTTCTCGAAATTCAGAAGGTGAACGGCAAGTCTTTATCCAAGGCTGAAATTGATGAACGGCTGAATACCCTGCTGGCCGATTTGCAAATCGAGAAGTTGCGCGAGAACCAGGCGCTGTCGCTCTCCGGCGGCGAACGCCGCCGCGTGGAGATCGCGCGCGCCCTGGCGACCAATCCGCGCTTCGTGCTGCTCGATGAACCATTCGCCGGGGTCGACCCGATTGCCGTGATTGAGATCCAGCGCATCGTGCGCTTCCTCAAGGAACGGAATATCGGCGTCCTCATTACCGATCACAATGTGCGCGAGACGCTGGGCATCTGCGACCGCGCATATATCATCAACCAGGGCTCGGTGCTGGCATCAGGCCGTCCGGACGACATCATCGCCAACGAATCGGTGCGTCGCGTCTACCTGGGTGAACACTTCCGCATGTAACCCCTAATGAAACAGTCTTTGCAACTGCGCACGTCGCAGCACCTGGCGTTGACGCCTCAACTGCAACAGTCGATCCGGCTGCTGCAATTGTCGACGCTGGAGCTGCACCAGGAACTCGAACAGCTGCTGACCGATAACCCGCTGCTGGAACGTCTCGACGATCCGCTCGACCATTCGCTGCGGCTGCTGTCCGACGGCGCCATCAGCCAGCAGGCGCCGGTCGGCGACGCGCCGCCCGAAGGGCCGCCGGGCGACGCGCCGGCGCCGGAAGGCGACGCCTACGAAGGCCCGGCCGCCGACACCGAAAGCACCACCGCCGAAGCCGACGTCGACTGGAGCGACGCCGGCCGCAGCAAGGCGCCCGATGATGAAGACGCGCGGCCGCAACTGGAAGCGCACCACTGCACGCTGCGCGAACATCTGATGGAACAGATGCGCGTGACGGTGCTGGAAATGCGCGACCGCGCGCTGGTCGAACTGATCATCGACGCGCTCGACGAGAACGGCTACCTGGAAGAATCGCTGGAGGACATTCACGCGCGCCTGCCGGAAGAACTCGACGTCGAGATCGAGGAATTGCAGACGGCCCTGAGCATGCTGCAAAGCTTCGATCCGATGGGCGTCGGCGCGCGCAACGCGGCCGAGTGCCTGGCCTTGCAGATCAAGCGCTTGCCTTGCGTGCCGATGGTGACGCGGCGCATGGCGCTGGCCATCGTCGAGAATCACCTGGCCTGGTTTGCGCAGCGCGATTTCAACAAGCTGAAAAAAGCGCTGCTGTGCGACGACGAAGACCTGCGTGAAGCGCAGGCCGTGATCCGCCAGTGCAATCCGCATCCGGGCGCGGCCTTCGCATCGGACGTGTCGGACTACGTGGTGCCGGACGTGATCGTGAAAAAATCGCGCAACGGCTGGCAGGTCAGCCTGAACAACGACGTCATGCCGCGCCTGCGCGTCAACGCCATGTACGCCAACCTGCTCAAGCAGGGCAAGGGCGAAGGCGCGATGGGAGCGCAGCTGCAGGAAGCCAAGTGGCTGATCAAGAATATGCGCCAGCGCTTCGACACCATCCTGCGCGTGGCGCAGGCGATAGTAGAAAGACAAAAGAACTTTTTCTCGCACGGCGCGGTCGCCATGCGTCCCCTTGTGCTTCGCGAAATTGCTGATACACTGGGTTTACACGAGAGCACCATTTCTCGGGTAACAACTCAAAAATATATGCTGACCCCGCACGGCATGTTTGAGTTGAAATATTTCTTTGGTAGCCATGTCGCCACCGAAGCTGGCGGGGAAGCAAGTTCGACGGCGATACGTGCCTTGATAGTGCAATTGACAGGAGCTGAAGACCCTAAAAATCCTTTATCCGACAGTAAGATTGCGGACATGCTGGGTGAACAGGGCATGGTGATTGCGCGACGCACTGTTGCCAAATATCGCGAAGCCCTCAAGATCCCTCCAGTCAGCCTCCGCAAGTCTTTGTAGTGTGTGGTTCCTGCGCGCCCGGCGGCAATGGGCGCAGCACTAACCGTCAAGCGACATCATCTTTAGGAGTGTGTATGAATCTCACCATCAGTGGACATCATCTCGAAGTGACCTCGGCTATTCGTGAGTACGTGCAGAACAAGCTGGAACGCGTCACCCGCCACTTTGATCAAGTGATTGATATTGCTGTCATCCTGACCGTAGATAACCTTAAAGAGAAAGAGAAACGTCAAAAGGCTGAAATCAACCTGCGTATGTCCGGCAAGACCGTGTACGTGGAGAGCCTGTCGCAAGACCTGTATGCCGCCATCGATACGCTGATCGACAAGCTGGATCGGCAGGTCATGAAATACAAAAACAAAGTGCAACAGCACGGGCACGATGCGATCAAGCATATTCCCGACAGCTACGAACCCGCCGCCGCTGCCGTCTGATTAGCGGTTTTTGGCATCAACAACTAAGGGCGCTCTGAGCGCCCTTTATTGAGGTCTTATGGTTAAACGTTTAACTCTGATGATGTCGCTGGCGCTGGCCGGCTCCTCCGCCATGGCCGCCTGCGAGGCGCCGCCACCGGCCCGTATCGACATCGACGCCAACAGCTATTACTCGGACGCCCACCATTCGGTGATCGATCCGGTGCTGCGGGCGCGCAATATCGCCAACACCAAGCCGATCGAGGATTTTCTGGCGCAGGTGGCCAAGGACGCCAACGCCGGCGGCGACGCGGTCTGTGCGCTGTCCTGGCTGGCCAGCTGGGGCGGGCAGAAGGCCATGCTGGGCAAGCTGTCCAGCGAGCAGGCCTACTACGTGCGCAAGTGGACCCTGGGCGGCATGGCGCTGAGCTACGCGCGCGTGCAGGCGCAGGCGACGCCGGCGCAGCGCGCGGTGATCGAAGGCTGGTTCAGGACGCTGGCGGACGCCACCATGGCGCATTCGGACGCCAAGAAGGGCGGCCGCAACAATCACTACTACTGGGAAGGGCTGGCGGTGACGTCGGTGGGCGGCGTCACCGGCGACAAGCGCTACCTGGACTGGGGCCGCAAGGTGCTTGAGCATGCGCTGGGGCAGATGGCCGAGGACGGCTCGCTGCCGGCCGAGATGGAGCGCGCCGGCAAGGCCTTGCACTACCAGGTGTTTGCGGCGACGCCGCTGGTGTTCATCGCCTCCATCCTGGACGTGCACGATCCGCGCCTGGACACGCTGGTGGCGTTCACCGTGGCGGGTTCGGCCGATCCTTCCGGCATCGCCAGGCGTACCGGCTTTGAGCAGGAGCCGGTCGGCAGCCGCGAGGTGACCGTGGTCTACAACCGCCACGAGGGCAAGGCGCCGCCGCCGGGAGGCAAGGCGCTGTGGCAGCCGCGCATGGGCGGTTCGCTGGATGTGCCCAATCCGCTGGAGCATCTGAAGTAGAATATTCGCATGAGCGAATATATCCACACCAGTATCAGCAACGGCACCGGCTTGATCGTGCTCGATCGGCCGAAGGCCTTGAACTCCCTGTCGCTGGAGATGGTGCGCGCGATCACGCGCGTGCTGCTGGATTGGCGCGACGACGACACCGTCGCCGCCGTGCTGATCCGCAGCGGCAGCGAGAAGGCTTTTTGCGCCGGCGGCGACATCCGTTTCTTCCACGACGTGGGGCGGTCGACGCCGCAGGGAGGCAGCGCGCTGCTGGAGGATTTCTTTACCGAGGAATATTCGCTAAATCATTTAGTGCATTTTTATCCCAAGCCTTACATCGCGCTGATGGATGGCGTGGTGATGGGCGGCGGCATGGGCATCGCGCAGGGCGGCGTGCGCATCGTCACGGATAAAACCAAAATGGCGATGCCGGAAGTGAATATCGGCTTGTTTCCGGATGTGGGCGGCAGCTATTTCCTGTCGCGCGCGCCGGGTGCGCTGGGTTACTACCTTGGCGTGACCGGGGTGACGATCAATGCGGCTGATGCGCTGTATGCCGGCCTGGCGGATCACTATGCGCCGATGGTGGATCGGGCAGCATTGGATGCTTTGCTGTCCACCACGCCTGGCGCCGGGCTTGTGTCCGCGCTTGCCGCCTACGCCGCCGCGCACAACGCCGGCGACAGCCAGCTGGCCGTCGACCGTGCCGACATTGACCGCCATTTCGGCGCCGGTTCCGTGCCGGCCATTGTCGCGTCGTTGAAAGCTGATGACGGTGCGTTTGCCGCGAAGACGCTGCAAGTCATGTCGACGCGCTCGCCGCTGATGATGTCGGTTACGCATGAGCTGATCAAACGTGGTGCTGCGCTTGATGTCGCCGATTGTTTGCGCATGGAACGCGCGCTCGTACGTCGCAACTTTGAGAACGGTGAAGTTATCGAAGGCGTGCGCGCGCTGGTGGTCGATAAGGATAACGCGCCGCAGTGGCGGCCGGCCACGCTCGAAGAAGTCACGACAGAAATGGTGCTGGGGATGTTTCAGCCGGTTTGGCCTGAGTACGCGCACCCGCTACGCTACCTATAACCCCGCAGGGCCACAAAGGGGTCTGACCCCGTACGGGGTCAGACCCCGGCGGCGGCGCGCCGGTTGGGGGTGAAAGCATGCGCTGGCAAAATAAGCGTGCGCTTTCACTGCGCTCCGCAGCTCCCCCTTATTGTTCGCGGTGGCGGAGGACGACGCGTTCGGTGGGGTGGAAGTAGGCGGCGAGCTTTTCGGCCATGTACACCGAGCGATGCTGGCCGCCGGTGCAGCCGAGCGCCACCGTCAGGTAGCTGCGGTTATCCGTCTTGAAGGACGGCAGCCATTTCTCCACGAAGGTACGGATGTCGTTCAGCATCTCGCCCGCGCTTGGCTGGGCGTCGAGGAAGTCGATCACCGGCGCGTCGCGGCCCGTCAGCGGACGCAGCGCCAGGTCGTAGTAGGGATTCGGCAGCGCACGCACGTCGAACACGAAATCCGCGTCCATCGGCACGCCCAGCTTGAAGGCGAACGATTCAAAGAACAAGGTCAGCGGCGCATGCTCGGTCAGCACCAGGTCCTTGACCCAGGCGCGCAGCTTGTTGGCGCTCAGTTCGGAGGTGTCGATCACATGACCCAGCTGCTCGATCGCCGACAGCCGCTCGCGCTCTTCCATGATGCATTCGATCAGCGTGCGGCGCGCGCCTGGATTCTGGCCTGGACGCAGTTCGTGCGACAGCGGATGGCTGCGCCGCGTCTCGGAGAAACGCGCCACCAGCGAGTGCGTGTTCGCAGTCAGGAACATCACCTTGACGTCGTGGCCCAGCTCGCGCAGGCGCTGCACGTCGACCGGCAGCGAGGCCAGCGATTCGGCGCTGCGGGCGTCAACCGCCACGGCGAGCGCCTGCAAACCTTCTTCCGTCAAGGTCTTGACCAGGCTGGAGAGCAGGGCGGGCGGCAGGTTGTCGACGCAGTAGTGTCCCGTGTCTTCCAGGACGTTGAGGGCGACGGATTTGCCGGAGCCGGAGATGCCGGTGATGAGGACGATGCGCATAATCTACGATGATACCATCGTGGGCTAGTCGCCGCTCATGGCTTGTCTCTGGCGCTCCATGAACTCCTGCAGCGTGTCGATGCCGCGCAGTTGCAGAATGGTGTTGCGCACGGCGGCTTCCAGCAGCACCGCGATGTTGCGGCCGGCCGCCACCGGGATCACCACCTTGCGGATCGGCAGGCCCAGCACATCCTCGGTCGGGAACTGGAACGGCAGGCGCTCCACTTCCTCGTCGGAGGCGCCACGGCGCACCAGGTGCACGATCAGCTTCAGGCGCATCTTGCGGCGCACCGCCGTCTCGCCGAAGATGGCCTTGATGTCCAGCAGGCCCAGCCCGCGCACTTCCAGCAGGTTCTGCAGCAGCGCCGGGCAGCGGCCCTCGATCATGTTCGGCGCGATGCGCGAGAACTCCACCGCATCGTCGGCCACCAGGCCGTGCGAACGCGAAATCAGCTCCAGGCCCAGCTCGCTCTTGCCGAGGCCGGAATCGCCGGTGATCAGCACGCCCACGCCCAGCACGTCCATGAACACGCCGTGCATGATGATGCGTTGCGCCAGCTTCTTCGACAGGTACACGCGCAGGAAGTCGATCACCTGCGCGGCCGGCAGCGGCGTCGAGAACAGCGGAATATTTTTCTCGTCGCAAATGGCGAGAATGTCGGGCGGCGTTTCCAGGCCCTGCGCGATGATCAGCGCCGGCGGCCCGCCAGCGATCAGCTCGCCGATGACGTGCGCGCGCGTCAGCGATTTCAGCCGCTGGTAGTAGTTGATCTCTTGATGCCCGAAGACCTGGATACGGCCCGGGTGGATGGTGTTCAGGTGGCCCACCTGGTCGGCGGCCGAAGCGACGTCGCCGGAGATCAGGCGTTCGCCGCCGGGGAAGCCGGCGAACCAGCCAAGCTGCAAACTTTCGCGATTGTCGTCGTAAAGCCTTTGTATCGTCAGCGGAGTTTGCAGCATGGGGCGTCTTTATCGAATAGGTTGAACTGTCCTTAGTTTAACCTATTGTCAGACGTCAGCCAGCGGCTTGGAGGCTGGGCAGCCAGTTGATGATGCGCGAATGCACCGATTTCGGATCGTCGTCGGTGCTCAGCGCCACGCGGAAGGCGTCGTCCGAGAACATCTCGGCGATCTCCGACAGGATCTCCAGGTGCTGCTGGGTCACGTGGTCCGGAATCAGCAGGAAGAACAGCAGGTTGACCGGCTTGCCGTCCGGCGACTCGAACGGAATCGGCTCGGCCAGGCGTACGAACGCAGCCAGCGGCGACTTCAGGCTCTTCATGCCCTTGATGCGGCCGTGCGGCACGGCGACGCCATGGCCCAGGCCGGTTGAGCCGAGGCGCTCGCGCGCGAACAGATTGTCCGAGACGGTGGAGCGGGCAATGCCGCAGTTGTTTTCGAAGATCAGACCAGCTTGCTCGAAAGCGCGCTTTTTACTGGACACTTCCAAATCCAGCAGCACGTTCTCCAGAGAGAGTATTTTGCTCAGGTTATTCATAATACGAATGTAATGTTGCACCGCACAAGGGTGGCACGCGAGCAGAATTATAGGCTGGTTTCTGCGCCATGTAACATGAAATCGCTCATGCCGACGTTGCGTTTATGCCCGAACCGGGCGCAGCCACAGGCTGTTAAAAATGCACTAAAGAAAGAATCGCTATTTCTGATTAGAAATCGTGAAAAATGCCGGTTTTTCGCCAGATGCCGGGGCTTTTCGCCGTTTTTTGTCGTTTTCGCGCCGGCAACCGCCGGCTGGCGTAGCAACAGGCGTTGTAGATCACATCATACGCCTGATTGGGCGTTTCGGTAGTGTTTGGGGGCGACGCCAATCAAACGTTTGAAGGCATTGCTGAACGCGCTTTCGGAACTGTAGCCCAGCCGCTGCGCCAGTACGGCGATGGTGACCGCTTCGCTGCGCAGCGCGCGCTCTGCCAGCCGCATGCGCCACTGCGCCAGGTAGGCCAGCGGCGCCACCCCGGCCACCGCCTTGAAATGCGCGGCGAAGCTGGCGCGCGACATGCCGGCCGCGTCGGCCAGCTCGGCCAGTTGCCAGCCGCGGCCCGGCTCCGCATGCAGCATGCTCAACACCGGCGCCAGCCGGCGGTCGCTGGCGGCGCGCAGCCAGCTGGCCGCGCCCGGTCCGGCGTCAGCCACGTGGGCGCGCAGAATCTGGATGAAGAGCAGGTGTACCAGCTGCGCCGAGGCCGCCGCATTGCCGGGCAGGGCGGTGGCCTGCTCCTGCACGATCTGTTGCAGCAGCCATTGCATGCCGGCGGCGTGGGGCGTCCCGGCGCCGATGTGCAGCGTGGCCGGCAAGGCGTCGAGCAGCAGCTTGCCGCTGACCGCATCCAGCGCGACTTTACCGCCAAGCATGAAGAAATCGTCGCCGTCGCCGATCTGGCTGACGCCGTTCGCCTTGTTGGCCACCACGGTGTACAGGTCGACCGGCGTGGCGCCCGGATCGCTGCACAGCACCAGCCTGCGATGCGCCGAGCGCAGGAAGATGTCGCCGGCGCCGATGCGCTGCGGCGCTTCGCCTTCGTGGATCAGCCAGCAGCTGCCGCGCAGGATGCCGAAAAAGTTGATGGTGCCGACGGCGGGAAAGGCGATTGCCCACGCGCCGCCAGCGGCCAGGCCGCCGGAAACCACCGAATGCGCGCTGACGAGGCGCAGGACATCTGACAGGGGATCATCTTGCATGGTTTGGATTATTACGCATGAAAGACCGACTTTCAAGCATTCAAAGTCTGGGTGGCGCACGCTATCGTGATGTTTTCACAGGAGCTACCCATGACACAACGTACCTGGCTGATCACCGGCATCAGCAGCGGCTTCGGCCGCCATATGACCGAGCAACTTCTGGCGCGCGGCGAGCGCGTGGCCGGCACCGTCCGCACACTGTCCAGCGTGGACGACCTGAAAGCGCGCTACGGCGACCAGCTGTGGCTGGACCGCCTCGACGTCACCGACACGCCGGCCATCCGCCGCGTGGTCAATGCGGCGGTTGCCGCCCTGGGCCGCATCGACGTGGTGGTCAACAACGCCGGCTACGGCTTGTTCGGCGCGGCCGAAGAAGTGACCGACGAGCAGATCACGCAGCAGATCCAGACCAACCTGATCGGCTCGATCCAGGTGGCGCGCGCGGTGCTGCCGCATCTGCGCGCGCAGGGCGGCGGCCGCATCCTGCAAATCTCCACCGTCGGCGGGCAGGCGGCGTTTCCCGGCGCGTCGCTGTACCACGCCGGCAAGTGGGGCATCGAAGGCTTTGCCGACGCCTTGCAGCAGGAGGTGGCCGGCTTTGGCATCGGCGTCACCATCGTCGAGCCGGGCGGGGCGCGCACCGAGTTTCGCTACGGCAGCTCGCAACTGGCGCCGCGCATCGCCGCCTACGACGGCACGCCGGCCAGCATGGCGCGCCGCATGCTCGAAGAGCGCAAGGCGGTGCCGCCGGGCGATCCGGCCAGGATGGTGGAACTCATGATTGCCAGCGTGGACCAGCAGCCGGCGCCAAAACGGCTGGCGCTGGGCAGCGATGCCTATACCGCCATGCAGCGCGCGCTGTCGGCGCGGCTGGCGGAACTGGAGGCGCAGAAAGACCTGGCCTTCTCGACCGACTTTCCGGTCTGATTACTGGCGGGCGCCGCGCAGGTTCGGCGGTTTCTGCGCGGTGCTGAAGTTGCTGCGCCACGGGTTGATGTCCAGCCCGCCGCGACGGGTGTAGCGCGCGTACACCGCCAGCTGCTGCGGCTGGCACTGGCGCAGGATGTCGACAAAGATGCGTTCCACGCACTGCTCGTGGAATTCGTTGTGCTCGCGGAAGCCGATCAGGTATTTCAGCAGGCTTTCCTGGTCGATCTGCGGACCGCTGTAGTGGATCTGCACGCTGGCCCAGTCCGGCTGGCCGGTGACCAGGCAGTTCGATTTCAGCAGGTGAGAGACCAGCTTTTCTTCCACCGGTTCTTCATCGAGCGCGGCCTTCAGGATGTCCGGCGACGGGCTGTAGTTGTCGACCTCGATGTCGAGGCGGTCCAGCAGCAGGCCGTCCAGCTCGCCCATGGCGATCATGCCGAATTCTTCCGGCTGGGTCAGCGTGATGTGAACGCTGGCGCCGGCCGCATCGGACAGATCCTGTTGCAGCAGCATCTTCAGCGCGGCCACGCTGTCGAGCTTGGTCTGGTTGAAGGAGTTCAGGTACAACTTGAACGACTTCGATTCGATGATGTTCGGCGAATCGGACGGGAAGGTCACGCGGGCGATCGCCACCTGCGGCTTGCCGCGCTGGTTCAGCCACGAGATTTCATACGCGTTCCAGATATCGACGCCGAAGAACGGCATCGTGCCCGACAAGCCCAGCTCGTCGCGTTTGCCCTGGCGCGGAATCGGGAACAGCAGTTCCGGCGCGTAATCGGTGCGGTAGGCGGAGGTTTTCCCCAGCGGGGACTGGTCGGCGGAATTGGTCATGGTGCGTGGAGCGAAATGGAGTAAGCGTCATTGTAACGCGGGCGCGGCACTCGGGCTGCGCTCACGCCTGGCGCTGGCCGCAATCTGTGCAAAACTTGGTGCCCGGTTCCAGCATGGTCGAGCACGCGCTGCACGCGACCTGCTGCGCGGTCTTATGGCCGCACTCGGGGCAAAACTTGGCGCCGTGGGTCTCCGTGCGGCACTCCGGGCACACCAGCTGCATCGTTTGCGTGACGTTGCGCTGCGCGCCGCGCGTCTTGCCTTCCTCGGTGGCCAGTTCGGACGCGCCTTGCACTTCGCCCTGCGCGCGGGCGCGGGTGATGGCGACGTTGACGTTGGGGGCGCAATTGAAGCACAGGCCGTTGGCGCTGTCGAAGCACGGGCTGCACACGTAACGGTGGCAATCGCCGCAGCGGTTGAAGTGGGCCTTGCCGGCGGCCACGGCGCCGGTGAAGGCGTCGTCGCGGGCGCTGTGCCAGCCAGCTTCGGCCACGCCGTTCAGCACGCTGCTGGCGCTGCCGAGCAGGCCGCCGAACAGGCTGGCGCCTTTCTGCACCCAGCCCGAGGCCTGGCCGCTGCGGTAGGGTTCAAAACGGGTGCGCCAGCGGTCGTTGCAGCGCTGGCAGTAGAACTCGAACTGGAAGCCGGCGTCGACGCCGGAGGAATTGCTGAGATCCTGGTAGTTGCTTGAAAACTGCATATCGGTCGACATGGCTCTCCCGCCCTTAAGATAACCAGATGCAATTATATTAAGATTGTGGCGGAGGTGCTTTCAACCGTGCGCGGGGTTTTACCCCCAACGCAAGGTGAGGTCAGCCGAGGAACAGCTTGTAGACCGGGTTCAGGCTTTCATCCCAGTAGCGGTAGCCCAGGGTTGCCAGGAACTGGGCGAAGTCGCTCATTTCCTCCGGCGGCACCTGCAGACCGATGACGATGCGGCCGACGTCGCCGCCCTGGCTGCGGTAGTGGCACAGCGAGATATTCCAGTTCGGCGCCATCGAATCCAGGAAGCGCATCAGCGCGCCGGGACGCTCCGGGAACTCGAAGCGGTACAGCAGCTCGTTGTCCGCCAGCGCGCTCTTGCCGCCGACCAGATGGCGCAAGTGGGTCTTGGCCAGCTCGTCATGGGTCAGGTCCAGCGCCTTGAAGCCGTGCTCCTCGAAGCGGCGGGTCAGCGCGCCGGATTCGTTGCGGTCGGCGATCTGCACGCCGCAGAACACGTGCGCATCGTCCTTGTCGCTGATGCGGTAGGTAAACTCGGTGACGTTGCGCGCGCCCACCAGCTGGCACAGGCGCTTGAAGCTGCCGCGCTGCTCCGGCAAGGTCACCGCGAACAGCGCCTCGCGCGCTTCGCCCAGCTCGGCGCGCTCGGCCACGAAGCGCAGGCGGTCGAAGTTCATATTGGCGCCGCTGGCGATGGTGATCAGCGTTTCGTTCTTGATCGGATCCTTGGTCAGCGCGGCGCGTTCGATATAGGCCTTGGCGCCGGCGATGGCCAGCGCGCCTGACGGTTCCAGGATGCTGCGCGTATCGGTGAACACATCCTTGATGGCGGCGCTGATGGCGTCGGTATCGACCAGGATCACATCGTCCACGTACAGCTGCGCCAGGCGGAAGGTTTCCTCGCCGGCCAGGCGCACGGCGGTGCCGTCGGCGAACAGGCCGACATCGGTCAGCGTGACGCGCTCGCCGGCCTTCAGGCTGCGCGCCATGGCGTCCGAATCCAGCGACTGCACGCCGATGATCTTGATGTCCGGGCGGATCTGCTTGACGTATGCGGCAATGCCGGTGATCAGGCCGCCGCCGCCGATCGGCACGAAGATGGCGTGGATCGGACCGGAATGCTGGCGCAGGATTTCCATGCCGATGGTGCCCTGGCCGGCGATCACGTCCGGATCGTCGAACGGGTGGACGAAGGTCAGCTTCTGTTCTTTTTCCAGCGTCAACGCGTGGTTGTAGGCGTCGGTGTAGGACTCGCCGTGCAGCACCACTTCGACGTCGGCGCCGCCGCGCGCCTTGACCGCATCCACCTTCACCTGCGGCGTGGTGGTCGGCATCACGATGACGGCGCGGCAGCCCATGCGGGCGGCGGACAGCGCCACGCCCTGGGCGTGGTTGCCGGCCGAGGCGCAAATCACGCCGCGCTTGCGCTGGGCGTCGGTCAGATGGGCCATCTTGTTGTAGGCGCCGCGAATCTTGAAGCTGAACACGCTCTGCATGTCCTCGCGCTTGAAATAAATTCGGTTCTCGACACGCTGCGACAGGGTCGGTGCGAGTTCCAGCGGGGTTTCATCAGCGACGTCGTAGACGCGCGCGGTCAGTACTTTCTTCAGATAGTCGGTCGTCATGGTATGCAAGCAAAGTGATTCGGAGGGCTTCGATGCTAACTATCCGGCGGGTGACCGGGTGGAGCAGGGGCGCTGATCCCTGGCGGGTGGGCTGGGATCGGGCTGTTCAATCGTGCGGTGTGCGAATCATTATAATGGACACCTTTCAAGTATCCCAAAGAAACCGATGATCGAATCTGCAATTACCTGGCTGCTGCATGTCCTGGCTGCGCCGGAGGTAGGGCTGACATCGGTGTTCATCATCAGCCTGGTCTCGGCCACGCTGGTGCCGCTGGGCTCGGAGCCGGCGGTGTTTGCCGTCATCAAGGCTAACCCGGCGATGTTCTGGAGCGTGATCGGCGTCGCCACTGTCGGCAACACGCTGGGCGGCGCCATCGATTACTACATGGGCTGGCAGGCCAAGCAGAGCTTTGCCAAGGAACGCAAGAGCCGCTGGTTCCACTGGCTGGAGCGCTACGGCGCCAAGACCATGCTGCTGGCCTGGGTGCCCGGCATCGGCGATCCGCTGTGCACGCTGGGCGGCTGGCTGCGGCTGCCGTTCTGGCCCAGCCTGGCCTACATGGCCATCGGCAAACTGCTGCGCTACCTCACCATGACCACGCTGCTGTTGTACGTGCCGGACGGCGTGTGGCACCGAATCGGACAAATGCTGGGCTAATTTGGTGCAAGTTATCCTCTTGCCGCATAAGCTTATGCATAAATTTCATTCAGCAAGGCAGGTTGGATTGGCATTTTATTGCGCCTAAGGTGGTCTGTTTTCGAATATTTGCCGGTTTTTCGCCGCGCCGGGCGCTGCGGCTGTTCCCGCGTGGTGCGCCGCAATAGGCTAGAATGGTCCTCCCGGTTGCTGCTCACGATTCAAATCGATCCAAATCGCATAATGAACGCCCCTGCACAAATTCAAGCTTTGCTGGCGGAAACGCCTCACGGTCCGGAGGCCACGCGCCTGCGGGAAATTCCTTATAACTACACGTCGTTTTCCGATCGCGAGATCGTGATCCGGCTGCTGGGCGAGGAGTCGTGGAGCTTGCTGGATGCGCTGCGCGGCGCGCGCCAGACCGGCCGTTCGGCGCGCATGCTGTACGAGGTGCTGGGCGATATCTGGGCGGTGTGCCGCAATCCCTATCTGCAGGACGACCTGCTGGATAACCCGAAACGCCGCCAGGAACTGATCAACGCGCTGCATCACCGCCTGGCCGAGGTGGACAAGCGCCGCCTGACCGTCGACGACAGTGAAGCGCAGACCGACGAAGCCGCGCGTCAGCGCAGCGCCAATGTCGCCAAGCTGCTGCGCGCCGCCGGCAAGGCCGTGGCCGACTTCGGCGAAGAATTCAAACAGGTGTACGACCTGCGCAAGCGCACCTACAAGGTGCTGGGCCGCTACACCGACAAGCACAACATCTGCTTCGACGGCATGAAGCGCATCTCGCACGTGACCGACGCCACCGACTGGCGCGTCGAGTATCCGTTCGTGGTGCTGACGCCGGACGGCGAAGAGGAAATGGCCGGCCTGGTCAAAGGCTGCATCGAGCTGGGACTGACCATCATCCCGCGCGGCGGCGGCACCGGCTACACCGGCGGCGCGATTCCGCTGACGCCGATGTCGGCCGTCATCAACACCGAGAAGCTGCTCAACATCGGCGCGGTCGAGATGAAGGTGCTGCCCGGCCTGCAGAAAGACTACGCGACCATCTACACCGGCGCCGGCGTCATCACCAACAAGGTGTCCGAAGCGGCCGAGAAAGCCGGCTTCGTGTTCGCGGTCGATCCGACCTCGGCGCACGCGTCCACCGTCGGCGGCAACATCGCCATGAACGCGGGCGGCAAGAAGGCCGTGCTGTGGGGCACCGCGCTGGACAACCTGGCCTCGTGGCGCATGGTCGATCCGAACGGCGACTGGCTGGAGGTCACCCGCCTCGACCACAACCTGTCGAAGATCCACGATACGCCGCTGGCCCGCTTCCAGCTGGAGTGGACCCATCCGAGCGCGAAGGGCGAAGCCAAAGGCGCGCCGTTCAAGACCGAGATCCTGGAAATCGCCGGCCGCGTGTTCCGCAAGGAAGGACTGGGCAAGGACGTCACCGACAAATTCCTGGCCGGCCTGCCGGGCATCCAGAAAGAGGGCTGCGACGGCCTGATCACCTCGGGCCGCTGGATTCTGCACAAGATGCCGAAGTTCACCCGCACCGTCTGCCTGGAGTTCTTCGGCCAGGCGCGCGATGCGATTCCATCGATCGTGGAAATCAAGGATTACCTGGACGGCCTGCCAGCCAAAGGCGAAGAATTCGCCACGCTGCGCCTCGCCGGCCTGGAGCATCTGGACGAGCGCTACCTGCGCGCGGTCGGCTACGCCACCAAATCGAAACGCGGCGTGCTGCCGAAGATGGCGCTGTTCGGCGACATCGTCGGCGACGATGAAAACGCCGTGGCGCTGGCCGCCTCGGAAGTGGTACGCCTGGCCAACACCCGCGTCGGCGAAGGCTTTGTTGCCGTCAGCCCGGAAACGCGCAAGAAATTCTGGCTGGACCGCGCCCGCACCGCCGCCATCGCCAAGCACACCAACGCCTTCAAGATCAATGAAGACGTGGTGATTCCGCTGAACCGCATGGGCGAGTACACCGACGGCATCGAGCGCATCAACATCGAGCTGTCGATCAAGAACAAGCTGCAACTGGTCGATGAACTGCAAGCCTTCTTCGCCGCCGGCAATCTGCCGATCGGCAAGAGCGACGATGCGGACGACAGTGTCGGCGACGCCGAAATGCTGGGCGACCGCCAGCAGCAGGCGGAAGCGCTGCTGACGCAGGTGCATGCGCGCTGGACCTATCTGCTAGCCGAGCTGGACAAGCCGCTGGCGGCGATCACCGCAGAACTGGCCGATCACGGCATGGACCGCCTGCTGCCGGTGTTCGAAGAACGCCTGAAAACCCAGCCGGACGCCACGTTGTTCGACGTGGTACAGGACCGCACCATCCGCGTCACGTGGAAACAGGAAATCCGCGCGCAGCTGCGCCAGATCTTCAACGGCGCCGCCTACAAGCTGATCCTCGACGAAGCCACCGCCATCCACAAGCGCGTGCTGCGCGGTCGCGTGTTCGTGGCGCTGCACATGCACGCCGGCGACGGCAACGTCCACACCAACCTGCCGGTCAACTCGGATCACTACGAGATGCTGCAACTGGCGCACCAGGCCGTCGCGCGCATCATGACGCTGGCGCGTTCGCTGGACGGCGTGATTTCGGGCGAGCACGGCATCGGCATCACCAAGCTGGAGTTCCTGAACGAGGACGAAATCGGCCCGTTCCGCGACTACAAGCTGCGCGTCGATCCCGAAGGCCGCTTCAACAAGGGCAAGCTGCTGAACCTGGACGGCATGGAAGCCGACCTGAGCAACGCCTACACGCCGTCGTTCGGCCTGATGGGCCATGAATCGCTGATCATGCAGCAGAGCGATATCGGCGCCATCGCCAACAGCGTCAAGGACTGCCTGCGCTGCGGCAAGTGCAAGCCGGTGTGCTCTACCCACGTACCGCGCGCCAACCTGCTGTACTCGCCGCGCGACAAGATCCTGGCGACCTCGTCGCTGATCGAGGCCTTTCTGTACGAAGAGCAGACCCGCCGCGGCATCTCGATCAAGCACTGGGAAGAATTCGAGGACGTGGCCGATCACTGCACCGTCTGCCACAAGTGCGTGACGCCCTGTCCGGTCAATATCGACTTCGGCGACGTGTCGATGAACATGCGCAACCTGCTGCGCAAGATGGACAAGAAGACCTTCAACCCGGGCAAGGCGGCGGCCATGTTCTACCTGAACGCCACCGATCCGGCCACCATCAACGCCACCCGCGCGGCGATGATCGGCATCGGCTACAAGGCGCAGCGCCTGGGCAATGACTTGCTGAAGAAATTCGCCAAGAAGCAGACCAAGGCGCCGCCGCCGACCGTCGGCAAGCCGCCGGTGCGCGAGCAGGTGATCCACTTCATCAACAAGAAGATGCCGGGCAACCTGCCGAAGAAAACCGCGCGCGCGCTGCTGGACATCGAGGACGACAAGGTCATCCCGATTATCCGCAATCCGAAGACCACCACGGCCGATACGGAAGCGGTGTTCTACTTCCCTGGCTGCGGCTCGGAGCGCCTGTTCTCGCAAGTGGGCCTGGCAACCCAGGCCATGCTGTGGGAAGTGGGCGTGCAGACGGTGCTGCCGCCGGGCTATTTGTGCTGCGGTTATCCGCAACGCGGCTCGGGTCAGTACGACAAGGCCGACAAGATGATGACCGATAACCGCGTGCTGTTCCACCGCATGGCGAATACGCTCAACTATCTGGACATCAAGACCGTGCTGGTCTCGTGCGGCACCTGCTACGACCAGCTGGCGACCTACGAGTTCGACAAGATCTTCCCTGGCTGCCGCATCATGGATATTCACGAATATCTGAACGAGAAGGGCGTCAAGCTGGAAGGCGTGACCGGCACACGCTATATGTACCACGAACCATGCCACACGCCGATGAAGCTGCAGGAAGCGACCAAGACCGTCAACTCGCTGATCCAGACGCACGACAACGTCAAGATCGAGAAGAACGACCGCTGCTGCGGCGACTCGGGCACGCTGATGGTGGCGCGTCCGGACATCTCGACGCAGGTGCGCTTCCGCAAGGAAGAGGAAGTCATCAAGGGCGCCGACAAGCTGCGCGCCGATGGCTTCGACGGCGAAGTCAAGATCCTGACCAGCTGCCCGGCCTGCCTGGGCGGCGTGTCGCGCTACAGCGAAGACGCCGGCACCACCGCCGACTACATCGTGGTGGAGATCGCCAAGCATCTGCTGGGCGAAAACTGGATGCCGGAGTACGTGAAACGCGCCAACGACGGCGGCATCGAGCGGGTGCTGGTGTAATGGCTTGCGATCTGTGTAAGCTGCTGGCGGCGCCGGGCGCCGCCTTGATCTGGTCCGATGACCGGGTGTCGGTGGTGGCGGTGAACGAGACGGAATATCCCGGTTTCACGCGCGTGGTGTGGAATGCCCACGTCAAGGAAATGACCGATCTGGCGCCGGCGGACCGCGTGCGCGTGATGGACGTGGTGTGGGCGGTCGAGTCCGCGCAGCGTGAGGTTTTGGCGCCTGAAAAAATTAATCTGGCCAGTTTTGGTAATATGACGCCGCACGTGCATTGGCACGTTATCCCGCGTTACCGCGACGATGCACATTTCCCCAACCCGACCTGGGCTGTGGCGCTGCGTGCTTCGCCGGCGGAGGTGCTGGCGGCGCGTCGCGCGCTGTTGCCGGCATTGCATGCGGCAATCGTCAAGAAAGTGAAAGCATTATGAGCAAACCTGTCCCTACCGGCCTGACCGTCCACAATATGTCCAAAATTCTGGACGTGGAATTTGATGATGGCAAATCGTTCTCGATTCCGTTCGAGCTGCTGCGCGTGTATTCGCCGTCGGCGGAGGTGATGGGACACGGTCCTGGACAGGAAGTGCTGCAGGTTGGCAAGCGTGCAGTGGGCATCGCCGGCATCGAGCCGGTCGGCAATTACGCGGTGCAGCCGACGTTCTCGGACGGCCACAACACCGGCATCTTCACCTGGGAATATCTGTACAAGCTGGGCAGCGAGAAAGATGTGCTGTGGGCCGGCTATATGGACCGCCTGCACGCCTCCGGTTTCGAAGGCGACAGCGGCCGCGAAACCGGCATGTCCCTGACCGGCCCATCGACCGCGCCGAAAAGCAGCGGCGGCGGTTGCGGCAGCGGCAGCTGCGGCTGCAAGTCCTAATATGTAATCTCGTCGCGGTGAAGATAGGCAAAGATCGCCCGTGTATGGGGCGGTAGTTGCCTTAATGCCTGCACATTGATGCTGGGAGGACGCGGCGGACCGTAGGGATATACAACCGGTTTGTTCTGCCATTCAGGCAAGCTCTTCATGCGTTCTTCCTTCTCACGCTGGTCGCGCACATTTTCTTCATGAAACGCATCGATTGCGGCTTTGGTCTTGGCGTCCAGTTCCGGGATTTCCAGATCTGGTGGAATTTCCACGTTATAGATCTTCATAAATATTCCCCATTAGTTCAAAAGGCGTAATCAGCTGCGGCATGAACTCCTCTTTTGCCTGCACCAAATCACGAAGCAACGGCAACTTATAGGCATTGGCGATATCAGTGCAATTCCATGTTAATAAGATGTCCGCGCGGTGTGCCGCTGCGCATGCAATATGCGCAGCGGCATTTTTCGATTTGGCTATTAGACCTCCGCCCAAAACCAAAAGTTCCGCGATGTTGTCGGCCCGTTTTGATCTCGGTAGCTTGTTGAGAAATGCGACTTTCTTCAGCTGGCTGGCGGCGCGTAGCGCATCATCGGCGTTGATGTCATCGATTACATAATCCGATACATAAGTATGTTGTGCGTCCATACGCATTTCCCACCACTGCTGGGTGAGCAACTGGCAGGCGCGCGTGATGGGGTTGGTGCTTGGCGGATCGGTCAGATGGTAAATGACGGAGGTTTCAAGATAGATCGTTGGCATGATGCCCTCGCTGGCTGAGCTGCCAGTGTGGGCGTCTCAGCGGCCGGAGGCTTTAGGTGGATCAAACTTACTTCGGTTGCCAGGCCCAGACGCGGCTGGCGATGTTGACTTGTTTTGGGATCAGCTTCTGCTGGTAGAACAGGTCGGCCACGCGCTGCTGGTTGGCGACGATGTCCGGCGTGACGGGCGTGGCGCCGAAGCGCGAACGGCCCATCCACGTCGCCACAATGTCGGCCGGCACGCCGGTCTGCTGCGTCAGCAGCGTGATGACTTCTTTCGGATGCTCGCCGGCCCATTTGCCAGTCAGCTTCACTTGCTCCAGCAACGCCGATACCAGTTGCGGCGATTGTTCGGCGAACTTGCGCGACGCCAGATAGAAACCGTTGGCCAGCGGCAGCCCGGTATAGTCGCTCAACACGCGCGCCTGGTAGGCCTTCTGCGCCGACGCCAGATACGGGTCCCACACCACCCACGCATCAATCCCGCCACCGACAAACGCCGCCCGCGCATCCGATGGCGACAGGAAGATCGGCGTGATATCGCTGAACTTCAGGCCCACCTTCTGCAACGCGGAAGCCAGCAGAAAGTGCGAACCTGATCCCTTCTGAAACGCCACGCGCTTGCCCTTTAAATCCGCTACCGTGCGTAGCGCCGAATCCTTCGGCACGATAATCGCCTCGCTGTTCACCGGCGCCGGCTCCGCGCCCACGTACAGCAGATCCACGCCGCCTGCCTGCGCAAACACCGGCGGCGGCGCGCCCGTGCTGCCGAAATCGATACTGCCCGCATTCAGCGCCTCCAGCATCTGCGGGCCGGCGGGGAACTCGATCCATTTGATCGTATGACCGGGCAGCGACGCGCCCTGCGTCTTCATCATGCTGAGCAGGCCGGCGCTTTTCTGGAAACCGATACGTACTTCAGCGGCCGACGACAGCAGCGGCGCCACAAGCAACAAGCAAATCCATTTCTTCATCATCGTCCTTATGCGCTCTCGCGCTCTATCAATTCGCAGGCCAGCAGATTCAAACGCGAATCCTGTGTCGATGCGGGCAGCACGCCCAGTTGTTCAAGAATGCGCAGCGCGGCGATCTCGCCGATCTCGCGGCCCGGCGGACGGATGGTGGTCAGGCTGGGCAGCAGCAACGGCGAGAAGGCGTAGTCGCCAAAGCCGACAATTGCGCATTGCTCCGGTATCTTCAGGCCCGCGCGCTGGCCAGCCAGCAAGGCGCCCGCCGCCAGATTGTCGTTGGCGAAGATGATCGCCTCCACCGGCTTGCTGCGTCTCGGCGGCGCCAGCGCCAGTGCTTCAATCGCCTGCTTGCCCGCATCGAACGGCGCCTCCGCCGTCGGCGCATAAATGATCGGCTCCAGGCCATGCTCGCGCATCACGGCTGCATAGCCGTCGCTGCGATCCACCGCGCTCAAGTCGCCGGCAAGGCTGTTCTGCACGAAGGCGATGCGGCGATAGCCCTTGCCGTACAAGTAGCGCGCCGCCTGTTCGCCCACCGCGTTGTTCGAGTAGCCGACCTGGATCGGCTTGCGGCGCGGCTGGTAGTCCCAGGTCTCGACGACGGGGATGCCGGCGGTGGTCAGCAGCTTCTCGGTGGCGCGGTTGTGGAAGCGGCCCACCACCGCCAGCGCGGCGGGATTCCAGCCGAGGAAGGCGCGCACCGCGCTTTCTTCCTGCCTGGCCGAGAAGTAGCTGGACGCCAGCAGCAGCTGATAGCCATGGCGATTCAGCGTATCGCTGAACGTCTGAATCGTATTGGCAAAGATAGGACCGGAGATATTCGGGATCACCATGCCGACAATGCGCGCACGCGAGGATGCAAGGCCGCCCGCAGCCAGGTTCGGCACATAGCCCAACTCCTTCACCGCCGCCGCAATGCGCGCGCTGCGCTTGGCCGCCACGCGTCCCGGTTCGCTGAAGTAGCGCGACACCGTAATCGATCCCACTTCCGCCAGCCGGGCCACATCGTGAATGGTGGCCCGGCCCGATCCGCGGCGTTTTCGTGGTGCTGTTGGTTCGCTCATGTACGCATATTCCGAAAAGACATATCGATGATTTTTTTAATTCTTTGACTTCAAACCGGGTCGCCACGACACTAAAAAAAGGGTACCGGTACCACTTAATTGTAGCGAAGCACCTGACGCACACTAAGCTGGTTCTTCGCCGATCAAAGCAGGTTTTCCGAATAAGACACATGCGGCGCAAGGAGCGCTTTCAAATCAAGGGATCACAGCATGAAGAGCAATAAGAAAATTTTTGGCGCGCTGACCGTCGGCGCTTTGCTGGTGGCGACAGCGTATGCAGGCGCCGAGGAGACCGATCCAACGCCGCTCAAGAGTCGCGACGACAGCGCCGCCGTGCCCAGCGTGACGGTCAGCGCCACGCGCCGCAACGCTTCGCTGCAATCGGTGCCGGTGGCCGTATCGGTGCTGGACGGCGATGCGCTGAACAACGCCAACCGCACCAGCATCGACACCATCGTGCAGGAAGTGCCGAGCGTGACCTTCCGCCAGCAGGGCGGCAACAAGGACAGCACCATCTTCGTGCGTGGTATCGGTACCATCTCCACCTCGCCTGGCGTCGAGCCGACGGTATCCACCGTGATCGACGGCGTGGTGTATGCGCGTCCCGGCCAGGCCACGCTGGACCTGCTGGACATAGAGCACATTGAAATCCTGCGCGGCCCGCAAGGCACGCTTTTCGGCAAGAACGCCTCGTCCGGCGTGCTGAATGTGATCGGCCGCAAATCGACGCAGGAAACCACCGGCTTTGTCGATGCTTCCTGGTACGAGGGCAATGAGAAGCGCGTGCGCGCCGGCGTCTCCGGCGCCATCCAGCCGGGCGTGGTCAGCGCTTCGGTCACCGGCCTGTATGCGGACTATGACGGCAACGTGAACAACGTCCACGCCGGCGGCGGCAAGCTGAATGGCTACGACCGCAAAGGCGTGCGCGCCCGCGTCGACCTCACGCCGACCAGGGATCTGGATATCGCGCTGATCGCCGACTACCTGCGTTCGACGTCGTCGCCAACCTTCACCGCCTACAAATCGACGGCGGCCGCGTTCAATGCGGGCATCGCGCCGGTAGTGGCCGGCGCCGAGAACCGCCAGGTCAATACCGACATCCCGAGCGATATCCGCGACAAGAACAAAGGCCTGTCGGCGCAGGTGGACTACCGCTTCAACGGCTACACGCTGACCTCCATCACGGCGGTGCGCGACTGGGACAACACGCAGTACACCAGCACCTCGGCCATCGGCAACGCGGCGGAAGCATCGCGCGTCACGGCGGCGTTCCCGGCCACGCGCGACATCGGCACGGTGGAATTCAGCCAGGCCTCGCAGGAGCTGCGCCTCGCTTCGCCGAAGGACCAGTTTGCGGACTACGTGGTCGGCGCATACTACCTGCACGGCAAGGACCGCGAGGTGTATCAGCGCATCGTCAACAACGGCGCGGCCATCAATTCCGGCCGCGCGGACTATGGCGTGAAGAACGACAACTACTCGCTGTTCGGCGAAAGCACCCTGAACTTCGCTGCGAACTGGCGCGCCATTGCCGGCGCGCGCTGGACGCGGGATGACCTGTCCTACGACCACGCTCGGACCTCGACGCAGACCGTGGCCTTCGCCGGCGTGCAGCCTGCCACGCAAAGCACTGGCTCCACCAGCGAGGATGGCTACTCGGGCCGCGTTGGCCTGCAATACGACATCGCGCGCGATGTGAACACCTATGCCACCTACTCGCGCGGCTACAAGGGCCCTGCCTACAACGTCTTCTTCAACATGTTGAGCCGCGATACGCTGGCGTTGAAGCCGGAAACCTCGGATTCGTTTGAACTGGGCCTGAAAGCCAGCGCCTTCGACCGCAAGCTGACCGCCAACATCGCCGTGTTCAACACCAAGTACTCGAACTACCAGGCCAATTTCTATGACACCGTGGCTGGCGCCGTCGTCACGCGCCTGATCAATGCCGGCGATGTTTCGACCAAGGGCGTTGAACTGGACCTGAGTGCGCGTCCGACCCGCGAACTGACGCTGACGCAATCGCTGGCCTACACCGACGCGAAGATCGACAGCTTCAACTGCCCGGCCGCCGCTGCCGCATCCTGCAACCTGAATGGCCAGCCGTTGCCGTTCTCGCCGAAGTGGAAGTCCTTCACCCGCGCCAACTACGCGCTGCCTTTGCAGAATGGCCTGATTGTCGACCTGGGCGCGGACTACACCTGGCAGGCCAAGACGCAGTACGACCTGTTCCAGTCGCCGGATGCGATCCAGGGTGCGTATGGCGTCGTCAATGCGAGTGTGGCGCTGTCGTCGCCGGTGGGCGGCTGGCGCATTGCGCTGGTGGGCAAGAATCTGGCGAACAAATCGTATGCCACCAACCTGGTCACCTCGACGGGCTACGTCACCCGCGCCGTGCCGCGCGACGATGAGCGCTACTTCGGCATCACCGCCCGCAAGGAGTTCTGATGTCCAGGCAGTTGAGTATCGCCGCATTCATGATGCGCTATGGCCACCACGTCGCAGCGTGGCGGCATCCGGATACCGATCTGGAATCGAATCCGTTCAAGGTGTTCCGCGAACAGGTGCGCAACGCGGAGAAGGCCTGCCTGGACGCGGTGTTCTTTGCGGACAGCGTGGCGCTGACCGGCGCGCCGTCGCTGGAGCCGTTGACGCTGCTGTCGGCGCTGGCCGCGTCCACCGAGAAGATTGGCCTGATCGGCACCGCCACCACCACCTATAACGAACCGTACACGGTGGCGCGCCAGTTCGCATCGCTGGATCTGCTGTCGGATGGCCGGGCAGGCTGGAACCTGGTCACCTCGGATAACGCGGCGGAAGCGGCCAACTTCGGCCGCGAACAGCACGTGGCGCATGCCGACCGCTATGCGCGGGCGCGGGAATTTCATCAGGTTGTCACAGGACTGTGGAATAGTTGGGAACCCGGTGCGTTCGTCAACGACAAGCGCGGCGCGCTGCCTTACGATCCGGCCATGCTGCATAAGCTGAATTATCGCGGCGAGCATTTCGCCGTGGCGGGGCCGCTGAATGTGGCGCCTAGTCCGCAAGGACGGCCGGTCGTGGTGCAGGCGGGGAGTTCCGAGACCGGACGCGATCTGGCGGCGGCAACGGCGGAGATGGTGTTCACCGCGCAGCCGTCGCTGGCCAAGGCGCAGGCGTTCTACAGCGATCTGAAACAGCGGGTGGTAGCGAAAGGCCGCAAGCCCGAGTCGCTGAAGATCATGCCGGGACTATTCGCGGTGGTGGGCCGCACGCAGGCGGAAGCGGATGCGAAGTTCGCGCAGCTGCAGGCGCTGATCGAACCGAAAGCCGGCCTGGCGCTGCTGGGGCGGATGATCGGCAATTTCGATTTGTCCGGCTATCCGCTGGACGGCCCCTTGCCGGATCTGCCGGAAACGCAGGACGGCCAGCGCAGCCGCCAGCAGTTGCTGACCGATCTGGCGCAGGGCGAAAATTTGACGATACGCCAGCTGTACGAGCGCATCGCCGGCGGACGTGGACACTTCACCGTGGTCGGCACGCCGGAAGCGGTGGCGGATCAGATGCAGCAATGGTTTGAGCAAGGCGCGGCGGACGGCTTCAATTTCATGGCGCCGGCGCTGCCTGGTGGGCTGGATGATTTTCTTGAGCTGGTGATTCCCGAGTTACAGCGGCGCGGCTTGTTCCGCACCGCGTACGCGGGCAGCACCTTGCGCTCTCATTTAGGTTTATAGGAGAAGGCATGATAGGCAGGATGTTGGTATTGGTGGCGGCCCTGGTCGCGGTGCCGGTAGGCGCGCAGGACTATTACGGCGATATGCGTCCGGATGCGCCGGAGCTGGCGGCGCGCGGTCCGTTGCAAGTCGGCGTGCGCACGCTGGTGGCGGAACACAAGGACCAACTCGATATCCTGCACATCAGCGCCGGGCAGCCGAATCCGCGCTACAGCCGCAAGCTGACCTTGGAAGTCTGGTATCCGGCGCGCCTGGCCGCCGGCCAGAAAGAACATACGGTCTACACCGACGTGCTGGGTTCCGGCGCCAATGATCCGGCGCGGCCCAACACGCCGTTCCAGTTCAACGGCCGCGCCGCCCGGGACGCCGCGCCAGCCGCAGGGCAGGGCGGCCGCTACCCGCTGGTGATCGTTTCGCACGGCTACCCCGGCTCGCGCCTGCAAATGAGCTACCTGACCGAGAACCTGGCGTCGAAGGGCTACGTCGTGGTCGCCATCGACCATCCCGAATCCATGCGCGCCGACAAGGCAGGCTTTCCCAGCACGCTGCTGAACCGCCGCCTTGACGACCTGTTCGTGCTGAATACGGTCGCCGCATGGGCCCAGCCGGGCAGCGGCAATTTTCTGGCCGGCGTGGTCGATGCGGACAACACCGCGTTGATCGGCTACTCGATGGGCGGCTACGGCGCGTTGAACACCATCGGCGCCGGCATCAGCGCTTCGGCGGTGGCGTATGTGCCGGGCGGCGCGCTGGCCGTCAACCAGCAGGGCAACGCGGAATACGAAGCGGCGCGCGATCCACGCATCAAGGCGGTGGTGGCGTTCGCGCCATGGGGTGGCGCGCACAAGGTGTGGGACGAGGCCGGCCTGGCCAAGGTCCGCACGCCCATCCTGTTCATCAGCGGCGACCAGGACGACGTGGCAGGCTACCAGGACGGCGTGCTCAAGCTGTTCCAGGGCACGGTGCATGCCGACCGCTACCTGCTGACTTACGTCGGCGGCCGCCACAATTCGGCGCCGAATCCGCCGTCGCCGGCCGCGTGGAGCAACTTCGACGACTTCATGGCCTATTCCGAGCCGGTGTGGGACAGCCGCCGCATCAACAACATCAACCAGCATTTTGTGACCGCTTTTCTGGGTATCCAGCTTAAAAAACAGCCATTGCAGGCTTATCTGGAACTACCGCCGCTGGGGGCGGACGGCACCATCAAGCCCGATCCGGGCCTGTGGAAGGGCTTCCCCAAGCGCGCTGCCGTCGGACTGGAGTGGCTTCACCTCGTTCCGCAATAAGGGTCTTGTATAATGCAGGCAAATTAACAGGCCTGCATACCATGACCAATACCACTCACTTCGGTTACAAAACCGTCGCGGAAGAAGATAAAGTCCGCGAAGTTGCCAAGGTTTTCCATTCTGTCGCCGCCAAGTACGACATCATGAACGACGTCATGTCGGCTGGCCTGCACCGCATCTGGAAGATTTTCACCATCGCCAACGCGGCCGTGCGCCCCGGCTTCAAATGCCTGGATATCGCCGGCGGCACGGGCGACCTGGCCAAGGTGTTCGCCAAGCAGGCCGGCCCGACCGGCGAGGTCTGGCTGACCGACATCAACGAGTCGATGCTGCGCGTCGGCCGCGACCGCCTCTTGAATCGCGGCCTGTTGACCCCCACCTTGTTGTGTGACGCCGAAAAACTGCCATTCCCGGACAACTACTTTGACCGCGTCAGCGTCGCCTTCGGCCTGCGCAACATGACGCACAAGGATCAGGCGCTGAAAGAAATGCGCCGCGTGCTGAAGCCGGGCGGCAAGCTGCTGGTGCTGGAATTTTCGAAAGTGGCCGAGCCGCTGCAAAAGCCCTACGACATCTACTCGTTCAAGGTGTTGCCGTGGATGGGCCAGAAGATCGCCGGCGATGCCGAAAGCTATCGCTACCTCGCGGAATCGATCCGCATGCACCCGGACCAGGAAACGCTGAAAACCATGATGGAAGAAGCTGGCCTGGAACGCGTAACGTATTACAACTTGACGGCAGGTGTGGCCGCTTTACACACCGGTATCAAAATGTAATGACTGGAAAGACCATGAACCTGAAGAAAATCCTGATTGGCGCAATGATCGCCGTTTCCGCCATGTCGATGCTGGCGGAAGCGACCGCGCGTCCAGCCGGCGGCGGCCGTTCGATTGGCCGCCAGTCGCAAAACGTCAACCGCATGCCGGCCCAGCCGGCGCCGCAGCAAGCGCCGCGCCAGGCCGCTCCGGCGCCAGCGCCGAATACGCCGCCGCCGGTGGCGCCGCGTCCCAGCCCTTGGAAGGGCATCCTGGGCGGCGCGCTGCTGGGCCTGGGCCTGGGCGCCTTGTTCTCGCACTTCGGCCTGGGTGGCGCGCTGGGCGGCGCCATCGGCTCGATCATCATGCTGGCCTTGCTGGCGGGCGTGGTGTTCTTCCTCTTCCGCCTGATTCGCGGCAAGTCGCAGCCATCGGCCGCGCCTGCCGCGTTCGGCGGCAGCCAGAATGTCTACCCGATGCCGGCGCAAGGCGGTTCGGCCACGCCGGAAATCGGCTCGCGTCTGCAACCGGCCGCGCCGGTCCAGCCTGCGCACCAGCAGTGGGGCGTGCCTGCCGACTTCGACCAGGCAAGCTTCCTGCGCGTGGCGAAGGGCAACTTCATCCGCCTGCAAGCGGCCTGGGACAAGGGCGACGTGGCCGATATCCGCGAATTCACCACGCCGGAAGTGTTTGCCGAGATGAAGCTGCAGATCACCGAGCGCACCGTGGCCGATTACACCGACGTGGTCAGCATCGACGCCGAGCTGCTGGGCATCGAGACCAGCGACACCGAATACCTGGCGAGCGTCAAGTTCACCGGCATGATCAAGCCTGCGCCGGATGCGCTGGCCGAGCCGTTCCACGAAGTGTGGAACCTGGCCAAGCCGGTCAACGGTTCGAGCGGCTGGCTGTTGGCTGGTATTCAGCAACTGGCGTAATCAACCGGCTTGTTCCGGTAAAACTGGTAAGATCAAGGCCGCCCGTTACCGGGCGGTTTTGTTTTCAACGGCTAGAACATGATTTCATTGAATCCAGGCAGTTTCTCCGCGGCGCCCGCCAGCGCCGCCATCAACCATTTGCTGGCGCAGGAGCCGTGGGCGCGCCAGGAGTTGCAGCGCCACGCCGGCAAGACCGCCAGCATCGACGCCGGCTCGGTCGCGCTGCGCCTGCGCGTGACCGCCGACGGCTATCTGGAACCGGCGCCGGTTGACGAGGCCGCCCGCGTCACCATCCGCGTCAAGCTGTCCGACCTGCCGCTGATTGCGCAAAACCGCGACCGCGCCTTCTCCTACGTGCAGATCGAAGGCGACGCCGAATTCGCCAACGCCATTTCCAGCCTGAGCAAGTCGTTGCGCTGGGAAGCCGAGAACGACCTGGAAAAAGTGGTGGGGCCGATCGCCGCCGTGCGCGCCGTCTCCGGCGCCAAGGCCGCGTTTGAAGCGGTCAAGGCCGGCCATCAGAAACTCGCCGAAAACGTCGCCGAATTCCTGCTCGACGAAAAACAGGTGCTGGTGCGGCCGCAGACCGTGGAAGCTTACTCGGCCGACGTCACCCGCCTGCGCGACGACGTCGAGCGCGCCGCCAAGCGCCTCGCCAAACTGGAACAGAAACTGGGATCACAATGATGCGGAAATTCTTGCGCCTGCTGAAAATTCTGCGGGTATCGGTAGGTTACGGCCTCGACGAAATCGCCATCTCCGGCTTGAAGAAGCCGCGCATCACCAAGCTGATCGACACGGTGTTTTTCTGGCGCGACCTGTCGGCGCCGCGCGGCGTGCGGCTGCGCATGGCGCTGGAGGAACTGGGACCGATCTTCGTCAAGTTCGGCCAGGTGCTGTCGACCCGCAGCGACCTGATTCCGGCCGACCTGGTGATCGAGCTGTCGCGCCTGCAGGACCGCGTGCCGCCGTTCGATTCCGACCTGGCCATCGCGCAGATCCGCAAATCGCTGGGCGCCCATCCGGATGAACTGTTCGCCACCTTCGAACGCACGCCGGTGGCCTCGGCCTCGATCGCGCAGGTGCACTTCGCCACGCTCAAGGATGGCCGCCAGGTGGCGGTCAAGGTGCTGCGTCCCGGCATGAAGAAGTCGATCGACGAGGACGTGGCGCTGATGCACATCGCCGCCGAGTGGATCGGCAACGTCTGGGCCGACAGCAAGCGCTTGAAGCCGAAGGAAGTGGTCGCCGAGTTCGACAAGTATCTGCACGACGAGCTGGACCTGATGCGCGAAGCCGCCAACGCCAGCCAGCTGCGCCGCAACTTCGCCGACTCCCAGCTGCTGCTGGTGCCGGAGATGTACTGGGATTACTGCTCCAGCAGCGTGATCGTCATGGAGCGCATGCACGGCATTCCGGTGTCGCAGATCGACCGCCTGGAAGCGGCCGGCGTGGACCTGAAAAAACTGTCCAGTGACGGCGTGGAAATCTTCTTCACGCAGGTGTTCCGCGACGGCTTCTTCCATGCGGATATGCATCCGGGGAATATCCTGGTATCGATCGAGCCGGAAACCTTTGGCCGCTACATTGCGCTGGACTTCGGCATCGTCGGCACGCTGACCGATTACGACAAGGATTACCTGTCGCAGAATTTCCTGGCCTTCTTCCGCCGCGACTACAAGCGCGTGGCCGAGGCGCACATCGAGTCCGGCTGGGCGCCGAAAGAAACCCGCGTCGACGAACTGGAATCGGCGGTGCGCGCCTGCTGCGAACCGATCTTCGACCGCCCGCTGAAGGACATCTCGTTCGGCCAGATCCTGCTGCGTTTGTTCCAGACCTCGCGCCGCTTCAACGTCGAAGTGCAGCCGCAGCTGGTGCTGCTGCAAAAGACGCTGCTCAACATCGAAGGCCTGGGCCGCCAGCTGGACCCGGACCTGGACCTGTGGAAAACCGCCAAGCCCTACCTGGAAAACTGGATGGGCGAGCAGGTCGGCGTCAAGGGCTTCATGCAGCGCCTGAAGGCCGAGGCGCCGCGCTATGCCCACATCTTCCCGCAGCTGCCGCGCCTGGTGCACCAGGCGCTGGAGCGCCATGCCGAGCGGCCCAACGATAATACCGAGCTGATCAAAGTGCTGATCAGCGAACAGCAGCGTACCAACCGCCTGTTGAGCCTGGTGATCTACGTGGTCGGCGCCGTGGCGCTGGGCGTGGCCGGCTTCCAGCTGTACCACCGTTTCCATCACCTGCTGTAAGCGCCGTGGCGGATTTCCAGCAGCGCGATCCGTTGTCGCCGGCGTTCTGGGATGAGCGCTTCGCGCGCAACTTCACGCCGTGGGATAAGGGCGGCGTGCCGCAAGCCTTGCGCGACTTCGCCGCCGGCAGCGGGCCGCTGGTCACCTTGATACCGGGCTGCGGTTCGGCCTACGAACTGGCGTTTCTGGCAGGGCAGGGCTGGGATGCGACCGCCATCGATTTCTCGCCTGCGGCCGTGGCGCAAGGCAGGCAGGCGGCCGGCGTGCATGCGGCGCGGGTGGTCGAGGCGGATTTCTTTGCGTGGCAGCCGGAGCGGCCGCTGCAACTGATCTACGAACGCGCCTTCCTGTGCGCGATGCCGCGCGCCATGTGGCCGCAAGTGGCGGCGCGCTGGGCGCAGCTGCTGGCGCCGGGCGCGCTGCTGGCAGGTTATTTCTTCTTTGACGAGGCGCCCAAGGGGCCGCCGTTCGGCATCAGCCGCGCGCAGCTGGATGACTTGCTGCGCGCGGACTTCGACTGCATCGCCGACGACGCCGTCAGCGACTCCATCCCGGTGTTTGCCGGCAAGGAACGCTGGATGGCGTGGCGCCGGCGCTAGGCCGGCTTAGTTACGGCGCGGATTGTTGGGATGGTCGTCGCGGCCGTTCGGCACGCCGTCGTGGTCGTTGTCGCCGCGAGCCCAGCTGCCGCGCGACATTTCCCAGTGGCCGTCACGCTCGACCCAGGCTGGTTGATGGTAGACATAGCCGCGGCGCTCGCGCTCCCAGTGGCCTTTGGTCCAGACGTGGCGGTTGTTGCGCCAGTCCCAGTAGCCCGGCGCCCACACATAGCCGTGGCGTGGCGGCGGCACCACTTCATCGCGCGGCGGCGGCGGCGCGGTCTGCACCACGATCACGGCGGCCGATGCCGGCACGCTGAACGTACCAGCGGAAGCCGCGATGGCGGCGGCAAGCAGTAGTTTCTTCATCATAATGAACTCCTCCTTTAACGGTGTGTTTACCGTTATAAGGAACTTTGCCGGCGTTGTCTGTGCGAGCGGCCGCTTATCGGCCCGGCGTGCGGTTCAGCGCGAATCCAGGCGGATGGAGAAACTTTCCTCGGTTTTCCTGGGTTGTACCAGAAACAGCAACAGCATGCCCAAGACCATCAGCACCCAGCCGGACGGCTCCGGCACCGGGCTGGCGGCCGGCGGCAGCACCGCCTGGGGCTGCTGCTGCGCGGCCAGAGGCTGCTCCGGGGCGGGCGTCAGCACGGCGGCCGCGTCGAGCGCCGGCGTCATGCTGATGACCTCGGTGGCGCGGTCGGACGGCAAGGTCACCGGCACGCGCTGGTCGGCGTCGATGAACTCGTGCGCGCGCATGGCCACCGCCGACACCGGCCCGGCGGCCAGCAGCGCGCCGCACAGGAGGAGCGCTGCGGCGCGCATCACACTTCGGTGTTGGCTGGACGGCGGGCCGGCACGCCAGGCAGGTGGCGCAAATAATGCAGGCCGACCAGCACCGCCATGCACAACAACACCGAACGTTTATGCAACGGTTCTTCCGGCGATTGGGCGACGAACTTGCTGTTGGCGGCGAAGACAGGAGCGCTGAGGCATGCGGCGAGGACGCCGGCGTACAGGTATTTTTTCATGGTATTTCCCAAAGAATCAAAGAGTTGGAGCGTCGTGCGTCAGGGACGGCTAACGATGCGGCGATTCAGGGATTGGGAAATCAGCGCTTGTAGGATTGCATTAAAACATGCCGAGAGACAATTAGCGAATAGTTTTTTGCTATGAAAACGATTAGCCAAGTTGGCGTAACCACAGGAAACAGTCAGATGGCCGGCAAAAGGCTTTATAATTCAGGGTTTTGATGATTTTTGCGGAGTAATTGATGCCGATCTACGCGTACCGCTGCGAGGCCTGCGGTTTTGCCAAGGATGTCTTGCAGAAGATTTCCGACCCGCAGCTGACTGTCTGCCCGTCGTGCGGCAAGGAGTCGTTTAAGAAGCAAGTGACCGCTGCCGGTTTCCAGTTGAAGGGTTCCGGCTGGTATGTGACCGATTTCCGCGGCGGCACGCCGCCGGCCACCGGCACCGCGCCGTCCACGAGCGAGTCGCCGGCGCCTGCGCCGACTCCCGCACCGACGCCGACGCCATCGGGCGGCTCCAGCGATACCTGAGTCAACAAGAAGGATTTCGATGCGTAAATATTTCATTACCGGCTTGCTGATCCTGGTGCCCCTGGCGATCACCGCCTGGGTGCTGAACCTGGTGATCAGCACCATGGACCAGTCCCTGCTGTTCGTGCCGGAGCGCTGGCAGCCGCGTACCCTGATCGGCTTCGATATTCCTGGCCTGGGCACCTTGCTGACCATCGTCATCGTGTTCCTGACCGGCCTGCTGACCAACAACCTGGTCGGCAACTATGTGGTCAAGCTGTGGGAAAAACTGCTGACCCGGATTCCGGTGGTCAGCTCGCTGTATTCGAGCGTCAAGCAGGTGTCCGACACGCTGTTCTCGTCGTCCGGCAATGCGTTCCGCAAGGCGGTGCTGATACCGTATCCGCACCAGAACTCGTGGACCATCGCCTTCCTGACCGGCGCGCCGGGCGGGGACGTGAAGAACCACCTGGTCGGCGAGTACGTCAGCGTCTACGTGCCGACCACGCCGAATCCGACCTCGGGCTTTTTCCTGATGCTGGCCAAGAAGGATGTGGTGGAACTCGACATGTCGGTCGATGCCGCCCTGAAGTACATCGTTTCGATGGGCGTGGTGGCGCCGGAAGACGCGCCGAAAACCATCGTCCTGGATGAAACCAAGATTAACTGAGTAACTTAACCTGAACCGAGAAATAAACATGTCCTCAATGCGTACTCACTACTGCGGCCTCACCACTGAAGCGCTGCTTGGCCAAACCGTCAGCCTGTGCGGCTGGGTACACCGTCGTCGCGACCACGGCGGTGTGATCTTCATCGACCTGCGCGACCGCGAAGGCCTGGTGCAGATCGTATGCAATCCGGAACAGGCTGAAGTATTCAAAGCCGCCGAAGCCGTACGTAACGAGTTCTGCCTGCGCGTTACCGGCGTGGTCAAGGACCGCCTGGAAGGCACCGTCAACAACAACCTGAAATCGGGCAAGATCGAAGTGATCTGCTCCGAACTGGAAGTGCTGAACGCCTCCGTGGCCGTGCCGTTCCAGCTGGACGACGACAACCTGTCGGAAACCACCCGCCTGACCCACCGCGTGCTGGACCTGCGCCGTCCGCAGATGCAGAACAACCTGCGCCTGCGCTACAAGGTCACCATGGAAGTGCGCAAGTACCTGGACGAGCTGGGCTTCATCGACATCGAAACCCCGATGCTGACCAAGTCGACCCCGGAAGGCGCACGCGACTACCTGGTGCCGTCGCGCGTCAACGCCGGCAGCTTCTTCGCGCTGCCGCAGTCGCCGCAGCTGTTCAAGCAGCTGCTGATGGTCGCCAACTTCGACCGTTACTACCAGATCACCAAGTGCTTCCGCGACGAAGACCTGCGCGCCGACCGCCAGCCGGAATTCACCCAGATCGACTGCGAAACCTCGTTCCTGAGCGAACAGGAAATCCGCGATCTGTTCGAAGACATGATACGCAAAACGTTCAAGAACACCATGGACGTCGACCTGCCTAACCCGTTCCCGGTCATGAACTTCTCGGAGGCCATGGGCAGCTACGGTTCGGACAAGCCGGACATGCGCGTCAAGCTGCAGTTCACCGAACTGACCGACGTCATGAAGGACGTCGACTTCAAGGTGTTCTCGGGCGCCGCCAACATGCCGAACGGCCGCGTGGTCGGTCTGCGCGTACCGAAGGGCGCCGACATGCCGCGTTCGGAAATCGACGCCTACACCCAGTTCGTCGCCATCTACGGCGCCAAGGGCCTGGCCTACATCAAGGTCAACGAGAAAGCCAAGGGCCGTGACGGCCTGCAGTCGCCGATCGTCAAGAACCTGCACGACGCCGCGCTGGCCAAGGTGCTGGAACTGACCGGCGCCGAAGACGGCGACCTGATCTTCTTTGGCGCCGACAAGGCCAAGATCGTCAACGACGCCATCGGCGCGCTGCGCGTGAAGATCGGCCACTCGGAATTCGGCAAGGCCGCCGGCCTGTTCGACGACGTCTGGTCGCCGCTGTGGGTGATCGACTTCCCGATGTTCGAATACGACGAAGAGTCGGACCGCTGGACCGCGACCCACCACCCGTTCACCGCGCCGAAAGACGGCCACGAAGACTGGCTGGAAACCAATCCGGGCGCCTGCATCGCCAAGGCCTACGACATGGTGCTGAACGGCTGGGAACTGGGCGGCGGTTCGATCCGTATCCACCGCGAAGACGTGCAGTCGAAAGTGTTCCGCGCACTGAAGATCGACGCCGACGAAGCGCGCCTGAAGTTCGGCTTCCTGCTGGACGCGCTGCAATACGGCGCGCCGCCGCACGGTGGCCTGGCATTCGGCCTGGACCGTATCGTGACGCTGATGACCAAGTCCGATTCGATCCGCGACGTGATCGCCTTCCCGAAAACCCAGCGCGCGCAGGATCTGCTGACCCACGCGCCGTCGGAAGTGGACGAGAAGCAGCTGAAAGAACTGCACATCCGTCTGCGCACCGCCGAGCCGAAAGTGGCCGGCTAAGCAGCAATATGGAAAAGGCGCTGCGGCGCCTTTTCTTTTATCCTTATCGCATGAAGCCTTACAAGATTCCCGAATCGGTGCTGGTGCTGATTCACACTGCCGACCTGCAGGTGCTGCTGATCGAGCGCGCCGACAAGCCGGGCTACTGGCAGTCGGTGACCGGTTCGCTGGACGCGCCGGACGAGCCGCTGGCGGCCACCGCCGCGCGCGAGCTGTTCGAGGAAACCGGCATCGTCGCCGACGGCGAGCGCATCGTGCTGCGCGACTGGCAGCTGTCCAACATCTACGAGATTTATCCCATGTGGCGCCACCGCTACGCGCCGGGTGTGACGCAGAACACCGAGCACGTCTTCAGCGTCGAAGTCCCGCGCGACATCGCCATCACCCTCAGTCCGCGCGAACACATCAACCACGCCTGGCTGCCCTGGCTGGAAGCCGCCGACCGCTGCTTCTCCTCCTCCAACGCCGAAGTCATCCTCCAGCTCCCGCGCCAGATCCGCTAGCGGCCCGCTATGTGCGCAGGCGCACGCCCGGAAATGCGATCTCGGGAGTAAAATGGGCCGCATGAAGATCCGAGTCGCTACCTACAATATCCACAAGGGCGTTTCCAGCATTCGTGCGGAACCGCGTGTGCTGGCGCTGAAGCAGGCGATCGGCATGTTCGATGCGGATGTGGTTTTTTTGCAGGAAGTGCAGGGCAAACACGACCTCAAGGCCGCCAAGTACGGCGCCGAGCAGCTGGGCCACAAGCATTGGCCCGCTGCGGCGCAGCATGAATATTTTGCCGGCGAATCGCGCCACCTGCACGCGGCCTACGGCATGAACGCGGTCTACGACCATGGCCACCACGGCAACGCGCTGCTCAGCGCTTTCCCGATCGCCAACCAGGCCAATCACGATGTGTCCGACCACGCCTACGAGCAGCGCGGCATCCTGCACTGCGTGCTGCAGACGCCGCAGGGGCCGGTGCATTGCTACGTGGTCCACCTCGGCCTGTTCGAAGGCAGCCGCCGCCGCCAGACCCAGGCGCTGATTTCGGCCGTGCGCGAATCGGCGCCGAACGGCGAGCCGGTGGTCATCGCCGGCGACTTCAACGACTGGCGCAACACCCTCAGCGACGAGCTGCGCAACGCGCTGGGCGTGGTCGAGGCCTTCGATGAAATCGGCTCCAGCTCGGCGCTGGACGGCGTGCTGCGCACCCTGCGCCGCAAATCCAGCGTCAATCCGGCGCGCACTTTCCCGGCCGGCCTGCCGTTCTTCCGGCTGGACCGCATCTACGTGCGCGGTTTCAAGGTGGAGACGGCGGAAGTGATGCACGGCAGCCTGTGGGCCAAGCTGTCGGACCACGCGCCCATCGTTGCCTCGCTGACGCTGGCGTGAGCGCTTGCCCATGCGCCCAGTGAATTTTATCGCCGATAACGAAGTCACCCTGCTGCACACCGGGACCGACTTTTTCCCGGCGCTGGTGGCGGCCATCGACGCCGCGCAGTACGAAGTCTATTTTGAAACCTATATCTTTGCCGCCGACGACACCGGCAAGCTGGTGCTCAACGCCCTGATCAACGCCGCCCAGCGCGGCGTGCAGGTGCGCATGATCACCGATTGGTGGGGCACCGGCCGGCGCCAGGTCAACAGCATGCACGAACTGCTGCTGGCCAAGGGCGTCGAGCACCGCATGTTCAATCCCTGGTTCAAGCGCGGCATCACCCGCACGCACCGCAAGATCTGCGTGGTCGACCGCAACGTGGCCTACGTCGGCGGCATCAACATCAACGACGACATGTTCTGCGATTACGACCACAACAAGGCGCTGTCGGCGCCGCGCTGGGACTTCGCGGTGCAGGTGCGCGGCCCGCTGGTGGCCGATATCCAGACCGAGGCCGTCACGCAGTGGCGCCGCCTGGGCAAGCTGGGCCTGATCAAGCGTATCGGCCTGTACCGCGACCTGCGCAAGGTCGAGAAGATCGCCGCCGCGCACGCGGTGCAGGCCGGCTTCGTGGTGCGCGACAACTGGCGCAACCGCCAGACCATTCAGCGCGCCTACCTGTACGCGCTGGGCCGCGCGCGCAAGAGCGTGCTGCTGGCCAATCCCTACTTCGCGCCGGGCCGCAAGTTCCGCCAGGCGCTGGCCAAGGCGGCCGAGCGCGGCGTCGAGGTGGTGCTGCTGATCGGCGTCGGCGAAATCTGGCTGCAGGACGCGGTGGCGCATTCTTTCTATCCGAAGCTGCTTGCGGCCGGCGTCAAAGTGGTGGAATATCACAAGACGCAACTGCACGCCAAGGTCGCCGTCATCGACGACGATTGGGCCACAGTCGGTTCCAGCAATGTGGACGGGCTGAGCCTGTTCCTGAACCAGGAAGCCAATGTGGTCATCAAGGATGCGGCTTTTTCGCAGAGCCTGCGCTGCCACATCGAGGAAGCCATTGCCGAAGGCAAGGTGATTACCTATGATGACTTCAAGCACGTCGGTCATGTGCGCCGGATCGGCTACGAAATTGCGTTTGTGTTCTACAAGTTACTAATGCGGGTGTTCGCTGTGGGGAAATACGCGTGAGCGAAGGTGTACGACTGGATAAATGGCTGTGGGCCGCACGTTTCTTTAAAACCCGTTCGCTGGCGACGGAAGCGGTGGACCGCGGCAAGGTCACCGTCAATGGCGACCGCGCCAAGCCGGCGCGCAATGTGCGCATCGGCGACGTGCTGGAGATCGACAACGGCTCCGATCAGTGGGAAGTCGATGTGATGGGCCTGTCGGACGTGCGCGCCGCCGCGCCGATCGCCCGCAACCTGTACGAGGAAACCGACGTCAGCGTGGCCCGGCGCGCCGCCGTGGCGGAAAACCGCCGCATGTTCCGCGAACCAAGCGCCGATTTCAAGGGCCGTCCCACCAAGCGCGACCGCCGTCAACTCGGGAAACTCTGACTTAGTTTCCCGCCTGCATTACCGCTTCTATTGCTGCGCCGCAGCAATAGAACGCCACCTCTAAAGGTACTGTTTGACATTCACCCCCAAGTGGATAATAGTACGAGCGTTCGCAATTCTTTTCACACAGAGTAAATTTAAGTGGCGCAGAATATTCCTTTCTCTCCAATGACTTTTTACACTGGGATGCAATCTTATTAATACCTCAACTAAATTTATGCGCAAAGGCGAGCTAACCCGCGCGGCAATCCTGGACGTGGCGCTGGACCTGGCCAGCCGTGATGGTCTGGAAGGTCTGACCATTGGATTGTTGGCAGATAAGATGAACATGAGCAAATCCGGCGTGTTCGCGCATTTCGGATCGCGTGAAGATTTGCAGTTGGAAGTGCTGAAGCTGTATCACCATCGTTTCGAGCAGGAAGTGTTCTTCCCCAGCGTGAAGGAACCGCGCGGCATCCAGCGCCTGAAGGCGATGTTTGCGCGCTGGGTCAAGCGGGTCAGCGTGGAAGTGGCCTCGGGCTGCATTTACATCAGCGGCGCCGTCGAATATGACGACCGTCCGGGCCCGATCCGCGAAGAGCTGATGGCCATGGTGGGCGCCTGGCAGGGGGCGCTGCTGCGCTGCGTGAAGCAGTGCGTCGAATGCGGCGACCTGAAGGCAGACACCGACCCGCAGCAGCTGGTGTACGAGATGTACGGCCTGATCCTGGCCCTGCACCACGATGCGCGCTTCCTGCGCATTCCGGGCAGCCTGGAGCGCGCCGGCACCGGCTTTGTACGCCTGATCGAGACGTATCGCAATCCGCAAACACCGGCAGCGGTGCTTGCACAAGCCAATTAATTAATTCAAACACTAAAGTAGTCATCAGGAGAAAAAAATGGGTCAATACGTCGCGCCAATCCGGGATATGCAATTCGTTCTGCACGAGTTCCTGAAAGTGGAAGATGAACTGAAAGCATTGCCGGACTACAGCGAAGTCGATGCCGACATCATCAACCAGGTGCTGGAAGAAGGCGGCAAGTTCACCGCCGGCGTGCTGTTCCCGCTGAATCACTCCGGCGACCGCGAAGGCTGCAAGCACGACGCCGCCACCCATACCGTGACCACGCCAAAAGGCTTCAAGGAAGCGTACAAGCAGTACGTCGAAGGCGGCTGGGCGGCACTGGCCTGCGATCCTGAATACGGCGGCCAGGGCCTGCCAGTGGTGCTGAACAACTCGTTCTACGAAATGCTGAACTCGGCCAACCAGGCCTGGACCATGTACCCGGGCCTGTCGCACGGCGCCTACGAGTGCCTGAAAGAACACGGCACCGACGAGCAGAAAAAAACCTACCTGCCGAAACTGGTGTCGGGCGAATGGACCGGCACCATGTGCCTGACCGAACCGCACTGCGGCACCGACCTGGGCATGCTGCGCTCGAAAGCCATCCCGCAGGACGACGGCTCGTGGAAAATCACCGGCAACAAGATCTTCATCTCGGCCGGCGAACACGATATGTCGGAAAACATCCTGCACCTGGTGCTGGCCCGCGTGCCGGACGCACCGGAAGGCTCGAAAGGCATTTCGCTGTTCCTGGTGCCGAAGTACCTGCCGAAGGAAGACGGCTCGGTCGGCGAACGCAACCCGATCACCTGCGGCGCCATCGAAGAAAAAATGGGCATCCACGGCAACTCGACCTGCCAGATGAACCTGGACGGCGCCAAGGGCTGGATCATCGGCCAGCCGAACAAGGGCCTGAACGCCATGTTCGTGTTCATGAACGCCGCCCGCCTGGGCGTCGGCATGCAGTCGCTGGGTCTGACCGAAGTGGCGTACCAGAACGCCGTGATCTACGCCAAGGACCGCATCCAGATGCGCTCGCTGACCGGCCCGAAAAATCCGGAGCAGCCAGCCGACCCGATCATCGTCCACGCCGACGTGCGCCGCATGCTGCTGACCGGCCGCGCCTACGCTGAAGGCGCGCGCGCCTTCACCTCGTACGTCGCGCTGCAGATCGACCGCGAACTGCACCACCCTGACGAAGATGTGCGCAAGGAAGCCGCCGACGAAGTCGCACTGCTGACCCCGATCGTCAAGGCCTTCATCACCGACAACGCCTGGATCGCCACCTCGGAAGCGATGCAAGTGTTCGGCGGTCACGGCTACATCGCCGAATGGGGCATGGAACAGTACGTGCGCGACGCCCGTATCAACCTGATCTACGAAGGCACCAACACCATCCAGTCGCTGGACCTGCTGGGCCGCAAGATCCTGGGCGACAACGGCGCCAAGCTGCGCAAGTTCGGCGAGAAAATCAAATCGTTCGTGGAAGAAAACGGCCTGGACGAAAACCTGAGCGAATTCATCACGCCGCTGGGCGAACTGGGCGACAAGGTCACCAAGCTGACCATGGAAATCGGCATGAAGGCCTTCCAGAACGCCGACGAAGTGGGCGCCGCCGCCGTGCCTTACCTGCGCGTTGTCGGTCACCTGGTGTACAGCTACTTCTTCGCGCAAATGGCCAAGATCGCGCTGGAAAAACAAGACAGCAGCGACACCTTCTACAAAGCCAAGCTGGCGACCGCGCGTTTCTACTTCGCCCGCCTGCAACCGGAAACCGCAACCCTGATCCGTCAGGCGCGCTCGGGCTCCGCCAACCTGATGGCACTCGACGCCGACCTGTTCTAAGAGGAAACGACAATGACCAATTTCATCGTTAAAAAAGTAGCCGTGCTGGGCGCCGGCGTGATGGGCGCGCAAATCGCCGCCCACTGCGTCAACGCCAAGGTGCCTGTGGTGCTGTTCGACCTGCCGGGTAAGCCGGAGCATGTCTCCGGCGGTACGCCCAAGAATGCCATCGTGCTGAAAGCCATCGAAGGCCTGAAGAAACTGTCGCCTGCACCGCTGGGCAACAAGGACCACGCCGCGCTGATCGAAGTGGCCAACTACGAAGACGACCTGGCCAAGCTGGCCGAGTGCGACCTGATCATCGAAGCCATCGCCGAGCGCATGGACTGGAAGCATGACCTGTATAAAAAGGTCGCGCCGCACATTGCGCCAAACGCCATCTTCGCCTCGAACACCTCGGGCCTGTCGATCACCAAGCTGTCCGAAGGCTTCGACGCCGACCTGAAATCGCGCTACTGCGGCGTGCACTTCTTCAACCCGCCGCGCTATATGCACCTGGTCGAGATCATCCCGACCGAGTTCACCAAGCCGGAAATCAGCGACCAGCTGGAAGGCTTCCTGACCTCGACCCTGGGCAAGGGCGTGGTCCGCGCCAAGGACACCCCGAACTTCATCGCCAACCGCGTGGGCGTGTTCGGCATCCTGGCCATTGTCCACGAAGCCGAGAAATTCGGCCTGTCGGTGGACGTGGTCGATGACCTGACCGGCGCCAAGCTGGGACGCGCCAAGTCGGGCACCTTCCGCACTGCGGACGTGGTCGGCCTGGACACCATGGGCCATGTGATCAAGACCATGCAGGACTACCTGCCGAACGACCCGTTCGCCGCCGTCTACAAAACCCCGGCCGTGCTGGCCAAGCTGGTGGAGCAGGGCGCGCTGGGCCAGAAGACCGGCGCCGGCTTCTACAAAAAAGTAGGCAAGGAAATCCAGCGCCTGGACTTCGCCACCGGTGAATACGTCGCCGGCGGCGCCAAGGCCGCCGACATCGTCGCCCGCATCCTGAAGGAAAAGGATCCGGTCAAGAAGATGAAAGCGATGCGCGAATCGACCAATCCGCAGGCGCAGTTCCTGTGGGCGATCTTCCGCGACGCCTTCCACTACATCGCCGTGCACCTGGACACCATCGCCGACAACGCGCGCGATATCGACTTCGCCATGCGCTGGGGCTTCGGCTGGACCGTCGGCCCGTTCGAAACCTGGCAGGCATCGGGCTGGACGCAAGTCGCCCAGTGGGTCAAGGAAGACATCGACGCCGGCCACGCACTGTGCAACGCACCGCTGCCAGCCTGGGTGTTCGAAGGTCCGGTCGCTGAAAAAGGCGGCGTCCACACCCCTGAAGGTTCCTGGTCGGCCGTGTCGAAATCGTTCGTGCCGCGTTCGGAACTGGCGGTCTACAAGCGCCAGGAATTCCGCGCACCGGTACTGGGTTCGGGCGAAGCCACCGGCCGCACCGCCGGCACCACCGTGCATGAAGACGACGACGTGCGCCTGTGGCACTCGGGCGACGACATCCTGGTGATCTCGCTGAAAACCAAGCTGCACGTGATCAGCCCGGGCGTCATCGCCGGCTTCAAGAAAGCGCTGGCGGAAGCCGAGAAGAACTTCAAGGGCCTGGTGATCTGGAGCGCGGACGCGGCCGACGGCGGCGCGTTCTCGGCCGGCGCCGACCTGCAATCGGCACTGCCAGCCTTCATGAGCGGCGGCGCCAAGGCGGTCGACCCGATCATCAAGGAACTGCAAGACACCTTCATGGCGATGAAATATTCGAACGTGCCGGTGGTGGCGGCGGTTGCCGGCATCGCCCTGGGCGGCGGCTGCGAAATGGCGCTGCATTCGTCCAAGCGCGTGGCGCTGATCGAATCGTACATCGGCCTGGTGGAAGTGGGCGTGGGCCTGATCCCTGCCGGCGGCGGCCTGAAAGAGGCGGCACAACGCGCCTACAAGGAAGCCAAGGGCACCGACATCCTGCAATTCCTGAAAACCGGCTTCACCAACGCGGCCACCGCCAACGTGTCGAAATCGGCGCTGGAAGCACAGGCCATGGGCTACCTGAAAGAAGACGACGTGATCGTGTTCAACCCGTACGAACTGCTGTACGTGGCCAAGACCGAAGCGCGCGCCATGTTCGACAAGGGCTACCGCGCGCCGCTGAAGGCGCCGATCCAGGTCACCGGCCGCTACGGCTGGGGCACCATCAAGGCGCAACTGGTCAATATGCGTGACGGCGGCTTCATTTCCGCGCACGACTTCAAGCTGGGCGACATGATCGCGCAGATCGTCAGCGGTGGCGACATCGACCAAGGCTCCTTCGTGAGCGAGCAGTGGCTGCTGGACATGGAACGCAAGGCCTTCCTGGAGCTGCTGAACCATCCGAAGACCCAGGAACGCATCATGGGCATGCTGCAAACCGGTAAGCCAGTCCGCAACTAAGGAATAAGACAATGAGCAAACAAGTTCAAGACGCATACATCGTCGCCGCTACCCGTACTCCCATCGGCAAAGCGCCGCGCGGCATGTTCAACAAAACCCGTCCGGACGACCTGCTGGTGCGCGTCATCCAGTCGGCGCTGGCGCAGGCCCCAGGCCTGGACCCGGCGCTGATCACCGACGCCATCATCGGCTGCTCGTTCCCGGAAGCGGAGCAGGGCTTCAACATCGCCCGTCAATCGGTGCTGCTGGCCGGCCTGCCGAAGACCGTCGGCGGCGTCACCATCAACCGTTACTGCGCCTCGGGCATCACCGCCCTGGCGATGGCGGCTGACCGCATCCGCGTTGGCGAATGCGATGTCATGCTGGCCGGCGGCGTCGAGTCGATGTCGATGGTGCCGATGATGGGCCACCACCCATCGATGAACCTGAACATGTTCACCGACGAAAACGTCGGCATGGCCTACGGCATGGGCCTGACCGCCGAGAAAGTGGCGGAACAGTGGAAAGTGTCGCGCGAAGCGCAGGACGCGTTCTCGGTGGAATCGCACCGCCGCGCCATCGCCGCGCAGCAGGCCGGTTTCTTCAAGGACGAGACCACGCCGGTCGAGATCATCACCCGCACGCCAGACCTGGCCACCGGTGAAATCAAGGTCAAGACCCGCACCGTCGATACCGACGAAGGCGCGCGTCCGGAAACCAGCATGGAAACCCTGGCCAAGCTGAAGCCGGTGTTCGCCGCCAAAGGTTCGGTCACCGCCGGCAACAGCTCGCAGATGTCCGACGGCGCCGGCGCGCTGCTGGTGGTGTCCGAGAAGATCCTGCGCGAGCACAACCTGACGCCGCTGGCCAAGTTCTCGTCGTTCGCCGTCAAGGGCGTGCCACCGGAAATCATGGGCATCGGTCCGAAGTTCGCGATTCCGGAAGCGCTGAAAGCCGCCGGCATCACCCAGGACCAGCTGGACTGGATCGAGCTGAACGAAGCGTTTGCCGCACAGGCGCTGGCCGTCATCGGCGACCTGGGCCTGGATCCAGCCAAAGTGAACCCGATGGGCGGCGCGATCGCCCTGGGCCACCCGCTGGGCGCGACCGGCGCGATCCGTGCCGCCACCGTGGTGCACGCACTGCGTCGCAACAACCTGAAGTACGGCATGGTCACCATGTGCGTCGGCGCAGGCATGGGCGCGGCAGGCATCATCGAGCGCGTGTAATTACAACACCGCGATAAAAAAGGGCGCTGCGGCGCCCTTTCATTTTGGAGACAGACATGGAAATTTTGAGCAGTATTGAAAACGGCATCCTGACGCTGGAATTCAACCGTCCCGAGCGCAAGAACGCCATCACCGCCGCGATGTACCAATCGATGGCCGACGCGCTGACCGCCGCCGAAACCGATGTTGCCGTCCGCGCGATTCTGCTGGTCGGCAAACCGGAGATTTTCACCGCCGGCAACGACCTGGAAGACTTCATGAAAAACGCGCCCAGCAGCGGCGCGATTGAAGACCGTTCCGTGTACAAATTCATGATGGCCCTGAGCGGCGCCAGCAAGCCGGTGGTGGCGGCGGTGTCGGGCAACGCGGTCGGCATCGGCACCACGCTGCTGATGCACTGCGACCTGGTCTACGCGGCCGACAACGCCAGGTTCTCGATGCCGTTCGCGCAGCTGGGCCTGTGCCCGGAATTCGGCTCCAGCGTGCTGCTGACGCAAATCGCCGGCTACCCGCGCGCCGCCGAAAAGCTGATGCTGGGCGAAGCCTTCGGTGCACAGGAAGCGCTGGACATGGGCCTGATCTCGAAAGTGCTGCCGGTGGAAGAACTGCGCGCCTTCGCCGAAGGTCAGGCCGCCAAGCTGGTCGCCTTGCCCGCCAGCTCGATCCGCACCACCAAGGCCCTGATGAAAGCCGCCCGCACCGCACCCACCGCGCAAGCCATCGCCGAAGAAAACAAACACTTCAGCGCCATGCTGTCGTCGCCGGAAGCCAAAGAAGCCTTCATGGCCTTCTTCCAGAAGCGCAAGCCGGACTTCACGCAGTTCGAGTGATGCTCAGTGTGGGAAATTGAAGGGGACGTGCATTGACACAGATCAGAGCGAACCGCCCCATGTAGCGATGGCTGGGGCGGGCCGGCGCTGCTCCAGCAGCACCGATACGCCCAGCACCACGATGCCGCCCAGGGCCAGCATGGCGCCCACCGGGCCGGTCGATTGCAGGCTCATGCCGTGGGCAATCGCCAGCCCGCCGCACCAGGCGCCGGCGGCGTTGGCGCAGTTGAAGGCGGAGTGGTTGAGCGCCGCCGCCACCGTCTGCGCGTCACCCGCCACGTCCATCAGGCGCGTCTGCACCGCCGGGCACACGGCGATGCCGCAGCCGATGGCGAACAGGTTCAAGGCCACCGCCCACACATTGCTGCTGGTGTAGTAGAACGCCGCCAGCGCCGCCGCATTCCACACCAGCGCGCCGAAGATGGTCCACAGGCGCGAGCGGTCGGCGAACCAGCCTCCCACCACATTCCCCACCGTCATGCCGACGCCCATCATCGCCAGCAGCACCGGCACCAGTGCCGGCGACACCTTGGTCACTTCCAGCAAGGTCGGCGTCACATAGGTGTAGACCGCGAACAGGCCGCCGAAGCCGACCGACACCATCAGCAGCGTCACCCACACCTGAAGGCGGCGGAACACGCCCAGCTCGCGCTGCGGGCTGGCGTCGCCGGGTGCAATCCACGGCACGTAGCGGCGCACCATCAGCGCCGTGGTCACGCCCAGCAGGCCGACCACCAGGAAGGTCGAGCGCCAGCCGAAGCCCTGGCTCAGCCAGGTCGCCAGCGGCACGCCGAAGATGTTGGCGATGGTCAGCCCCATCAGCACCCGCGACACGGCCTGCGCGCGCTTCTCCGGTACCGCCATTGACGCCGCCACCAGCGCCGCCACGCCGAAGTAGGCGCCGTGCGGGATGCCGGCGATGAAGCGCGCCAGGATCAAGGACGCATAGCCCGGCGCCGCCGCGCTCAGCAGGTTGCCCACCGCGTACAGCGACATCAGCATGATCAGCATCGCGCGGCGCGGCATGCGCGCCAGGAAGATGGTGATCAGCGGCGCGCCGAACACCACGCCCAGCGCGTAGGCGCTGATCATGTGGCCCATGTCGGGCAGGCTGGCGTGCAGGTCGCCCGCCACCACGGGCAGGATGGTCATCGAGGCGAATTCGCCGGTGCCGATGGCCAGGCCGCCGATGGCCAGCGCCAGGTTGGCCATGCCGGCGCCGCGCGGCGCGACGATGAGGGGAGTGTCGGAAATCGGTTCGGAGTGCATGGAAGAGAGGCGAAACAGTGGCAAAAAGCCGGCAACAATAGCATGTTTGGCGCGCCGCCGCTGGCGCCGCCCTCGTAGCGCGGGTGATCAGGTAACGCGATCCATCAGCGCTTTGCGGTAGCTGCGGCTGACGCGCATGCGGACGCCCGTTGTCAGCACGGCTTCCTGTTCGCCGTCCTCGCCCAGTTCGATCGACTGCAACCTGGCCAGGTTGATGATGGTGGAGCGATGGATGCGGCAGAAGGTGGCCGGGTCCAGATCCTGTTCCAGATCGGCCAGGCTGCGGCGCAGCAGGTGCGTCTGCGCGCCGACATGCAGCGAGGCGTAGTAGTCGGCCGCGCCGATCCAGTCGATGTCGGCGACAGGCAGGAACAATACCTGGCCGGCGCTCTTCAGCACCAGGCGCGCAGGCGGCTGCTGTGCGCGTTGCAGGCGTTCCCGCGCGCGCGTCAGCGTGGCGTTGAAGCGCGCATCGCTGAAAGGCTTCAGCAGGTAGTCGAGCGCGCCGACTTCAAAGGCGCGCAGCGCATGCTGGTCGTAGGCGGTGACGAAGATCACGGCGGCCGGCGCATCGCTGCCCAGCATTTCCAGCACGTCGAAGCCGTCGCACTCGGGCATCTGGATGTCGAGGAACAGCAGGTCCGGCCTGGTGGCGCGGATGGCGGCCAGCGCGCTGGCGCCGCTTTCGCATTCGGCCACCAGTTCGATGTCGGCATGCTGGCGCAGCAGCGCTTTCAGGTTGCTGCGCGCCGGCGCTTCGTCATCGACGATCAGGGCCTGGATTTTCATGTTGCGCTCAATGGAATGGCGATGTGCACTTCAACGCCGTTGTCGCGGTTGTGCATCGCCAGCGTGTGGCGGTCGCCGTACAGACCACGCAAGCGCTCGCGCACATTGGACCAGCCGATGCCGCTGCGCTCCGGCGCGTCACCCGTCGGCAGCGCCGGGCCGTCGTTGTAGATGCGGATATCCAGCATGCCGCCGGCGGCGCTGATGGCCAGCCGGATCGTGCCGCCCTGCGCGCGCTGCGCCAGGCCGTGTTTGAAGCCGTTCTCCACCAGCGGCTGCAACAGCAGGCTCGGTATGCTGGCGGACATCAGCGATGGCGGCGCCTGCACGCTGTATTGCAGGCGTTCGCCAAAGCGCATCTTCTGGATCGCGAAGTATTTGTCGAGGAAGGCCAGCTCCTCGCCCAGCGATATCAGGTTGCGGTCCGGGTCGTCCAGCATGCGGCGCAGCAGTTCGCTCAGGCCGGCGATGGTGTCGACCGCCGCTTCGTTGCGGTGCTCGCGTACCAGGCCGGTGACGGTGTTCAGGGTGTTGAACAGGAAGTGCGGCTCGATCTGCCGCCGCAGTCCATCCAGCTGCGCCTTGATGCGCTCCGCCTGCTCCAATAACAGCCGCTCGCGCGCGTGCAGGCCGTAGCCGATGGCGAACGCGGTGGCATACAGCACCAGATCGCTCAGCACACCGCCAACAAAATGCTGATACCACAGCACCGTCCAGGCGGGACGCGACGCCGTCATCCACGGCTCCAGCAGGTATTCCAGCGTTGCCGACCACACTGCCGAAACCACGCCGATCGCCAGGCACGCCGCCAGATGAACGCCGAGCAGACGCCAGCCGCCGGTCTGGCGCGCGGCGCAGCGCATGCCTTGTTGTAGCACCATCGGCGTGGCCAGCGCCCAGACCAGCCAATACAGAAAACGGAAGACGAACAGCTGCACCCAGGCGTGATGCATGCCGGCCGTGCGCATCAGGAAGACGTTCTGCGTGGCGTCGAACAGCGCCAGGCCGAACCAGACCGCCGCCACCCAGAACCGTGTAGGAAGAGTTTTCATGCGCTCACGATAAACGAGAATCGCGCGGCCGGGCAAAAAATGCAGCGAAACGCCGCCCGCCTGCAGCCGGCGCGCTGGCGGCTGCGGCCCGTCAGCGGCGACACTGGTGCATCCTCCACGCTTCAGGAAAATGACGATGAAATATGTGACAGCCTTTTTGCTGGCCATGCTGATGCTGGCCGGCGCCAACGCCGCAACCATCAAGGTAGCCTTCGTGATCAACGAAGGCGCGAATGTGATGGACATCGCCGGATCATGGGAGGTGTTCCAGGACACCATGCTCGATGACGACAAGGAGACCATGCCGTTCGAGCTGTACACGGTGGCGCCGTCGAAAACGCCGCTGCACACCACCGGCAGCGGCCGGCCCGGCATGACCATCACGCCGGACTACGGTTTTTCCGATGCGCCGGCGCCGGATATCGTGGTGGTCGGTGCGCAGTCGGGCGGCCCGGAACTGCGCGAATGGCTCAAACGCCAGCACGCGGACGGCAAGACGGTGCTGTCGGTCTGCACCGGCGCTTTCCAGCTGGCACGGGCAGGGCTATTGAACGGCAAGTCCGCGACCACGCACCACTGGTACCTGGGTAACTTCGCCGAAGAATTCCCGGACGTCAAACTGGTGCGCGAAGTGCGCTTTGTGCAGGCCGATCCGCACACCTACACGGCCGGCGGACTGAGCTCCGGCATGGATCTGTCGCTGCACATCGTCGCCGAGCTTTTCGGCCAGCAGCAGGCGCAGCGCACGGCGAACTACATGGAATACCAGGGCACGGGCTGGAAGACCAATGCCGGCGTGGCGGTGCTGACGGCGCCGGTCAAACGCCAGCTGTGGCGCGGCAGGATCAAGCCGGATACGGAAATCCTGCTGCACGTGCTGACCACGGGAGCCAGCAGCACCTACACGACCGATATTCCGGCGCTGCACGTCGCCGACGCGCCGACCAGGGTGAAGACCGCCGACCATCTGGTGACCTTCAGCCTGGCGGTGGGCGACGGCGTCGCCACCTTCAGCGGCAGCGGGGAAGCCGGCGCCACCGCCATCAGCGGCACGTTCATCCAGGACGGTGTGGCTTATCCGCTGACGTTGTCGCTCAGCGCCCGCGACCTGTAGGGTTGTATGGCACTGTCGTTTTTTGCTAGGTGCGACACGCCACAGACGCGCGGCGCGCCGGCAGCCATGATGGCGGGAGCCAACCGCCGAGGAGCATCATGGATTTCCCCACCAGACATTTAGTACAGCCGCTGCCCTACGACCCTTCCTACGAAGTGCCGGAGGAGGGCGAGGCGGACACCATCGCCGGGCTGACCGACGCCATGCGCGGCATCGCCGACACCGTCGACAAGGACACCGGCCACGCGCCGCGCGGCGTCCACGCCAAGAGCCACGGCCTGCTGCGCGGCGAGTTGCGCGTCCTGGACAACGTGCCGCCGGATTATGCCCAGGGCCTGTTCGGCCATCCCGGTGGCGCCTGGCCGGTGGTGATGCGGCTGTCGACCACGCCGGGCGATCTGCTCGACGACAAGGTGTCGACGCCGCGCGGCATGGCGGTCAAGGTCATCGGCGTGCCGGGCGAGCGTCTGCCGGACGGCGTGGGCGACACGACCCAGGACTTTGTCCTGGTCAACGGGCCGACCTTCCAGGCGCCGAGCGCCAAACAGTTCCTCGGCAGCGTCAAGCTGCTGGCGTCCACCACCGACAAGGCGCCGGGTTTGAAGAAGGCGCTGTCGGCCGCGCTGCGCGGCGTGGAAAAAGCGGTGGAGGCGGTGGGCGGCGAGAGCGCCGCGCTCAAGGGTCTCGGCGGCCATCCGGAAACGCATATCCTCGGCGAGACCTTCTTCTCCGCCGCGCCCATCCTGTACGGCCGCTACATGGCCAAGCTGTCGCTGGCGCCGGTGTCGCCGGCACTGCAGGCGCTGAAAGGCCAGCCGGTGGACCTGGAACACAAGCCCAACGGCCTGCGCGGCGCGGTGGTCGATTTCATGACCGAGCACAGCGCCGAGTGGGAGCTGCGCGTGCAGCTGTGCACCGACCTGGCGGCCATGCCGATCGAGGATTCCACGGTGGAGTGGACGGCGCCCTGGGTTGCCGTCGCCCGCATCAAGGCCGAGCCGCAGGCCGGCTGGACGCATGGCCTGTCGGTGCTGGTGGATGACGGCATGCAGTTCAATCCGTGGCACTGCATCGCCGCGTTCCGGCCGATCGGTTCCATCATGCGCGTGCGGCGCGCGGTGTATGCCGCCTCGGCCCGTTTCCGCACCGAGCGCAACGGCGCGCCGCTGGCCGAGCCGCGCAATCTCGATCACTGGCGCGAGCACTGAGCGGCAAGCAATCAGGGACGGCGTATTGTGCGCCACCGTACGATACAGTTGCTACACTTTGGCTTTCTGATCTGGAAGCATTTATGTTGGCTCAGTCCCTTACGCCCTTTCCCGATGCGCCGGCCTGCCTGCCGCGCTGCATAGGCGCGGGCACGCCCATGCGCGATCGCGTCCAGGCCCACGATTGGGACCATACGCCGCTGGGGCCGATTGCCAGCTGGCCTGGTTCGCTGCGCGCGGCGGTCAGCATCGTCATGCATTCGGCGCAGCCGATGTTCCTGTGGTGGGGCGAGGAGCTGATACAGATCTACAACGACGCCTACGTGCCGTGCTTCGGCGTCGGCAAGCATCCGGCCGCGCTGGGCCAGGCCGGTCGGCAATGCTGGCCGGAGATCTGGCCCATCATCGGGCCGCAGATCGACGCCGTGCGCCACGGCCGCGAAGCGCGCTGGTATGCCGACAGCCTGGTGCCGATCTGGCGCAACGGCCGCATCGAGGATGTGTTCTGGAGCTACACCTATACGCCGGTGTTCGACGAGCAGGACCAGGTTGGCGGCGTGCTGGTGGTGTGCACCGAAACCACCGACAAGGTGCTGGCCGAGCGCCGCCGCCACGCGCTGGATTTGCTGGCCCGCCGCCTGCTCGGCTGCCGCAGCGAAGACGATGTGGCCGCTGCCGTCACGCATTCGGTCAGCGACAATCCCGGCGACCTGCTGGAGGTGCTGCTGCTGATCGGCGAGGAGGCCATGGCCCATCCGCCGGCCGACATGCTGACCGTGCGCGGCGCCGAGCTGCAATTGTGCGACGAGCTGGCGCTGTCGTTCCGCCTGTCGCCGCGGCTGCCGCTGGACGGCGCCTACCGCCAGTTCCTGGAACAGTTCACCGCCACCGTGTGCGCCACGCTGAGCCGGCTGCAAAGCGACCGCGCGCTGGCGCAGGCGATGGCCGAGAGCGACCGCCTGAACACCGACCTGAATCTGTCGTCGCGCATCAAGGATGAATTCCTGGCCATGCTGGGCCACGAGCTGCGCAATCCGCTGGCGCCGATCGTCACCGCGCTCAAGCTGATGAAACTGCGCAGCGGCGACCACAGCGAAACCGTGCACGAGCAGGAAGTGATCCAGCGCCAGGTCGACCACCTGGTGCGGCTGGTGGACGACTTGCTGGACGTGTCGCGCATCGCCAGCGGCAAGGTCGAGCTGCGCAAGGAAACCGTGCCGCTGGCCGATGTGCTGAACAAGGCGATTGAAATGGCCAGTCCGCTGCTGGAGCAGAAGCAGCACCGGCTGCTGGTCGACGTGCCCACCGTGCGCTGGCATGGCGATCCGGCGCGGCTGGCGCAGGTGGTGTCCAATCTGTTGAGCAACGCGGCGCGCTACACGCCGGCCGGCGGCCATGTCACGCTGGCCACGCGCATCAAGGGTGGCACGGTGCAGATCCAGGTCACCGACGACGGCAACGGCATTGCGCCGCAGCTGCTGCCGCACATCTTCGATCTGTTCGTGCAGGGCAACCGCCAGCTGGACCGCGCCAAGGGCGGTCTCGGCATCGGCCTGGCGCTGGTGCGCAACCTGGTGCAGATGCATGGCGGCGAAGTCAGCGCCTATAGCGCCGGCGAGGGACGCGGCAGCACCTTCACCATCACGCTGCCCGATTCGGTGGCGGTCGAGGCGGCGCCGCCGGCGGCATCGGCCGGCAGCGCGCCGGAGCAGAAGCCGGACCAGGGCAGCGGCCTGCGGGTTCTGGTGGTCGACGACAACCAGGACGCCGCCGATTCGCTCGGCGAGCTGCTCGGTGCGCTCGGTTATCGTCCCGAGGTGGCCTACGATCCGGTGCAGGCGATCGCGCTGGCCGCCGCCGGCATGCAGGACGTGGCCATCCTCGACATCGGCCTGCCGGGCATGGACGGCTTCGAACTGGCCGGCCGCCTGCGCCAGCTGCCCGGCGGCGCCGCGCTCAAGCTGGTGGCGCTGTCCGGCTACGGCCAGGAGAACGACAAGACGCGCAGCCGCCAGGCCGGTTTCGCCGCCCACCTGGTGAAGCCGATCAATATCGCCGAGCTGCAGGTGGCGCTGGCATAAACGCCGCCGGACGCTTGCGTTCGCGCCGAGGGTGGACGAGAATACCTTCCACCCCACTTCACCGCACAAGGATTGCTGTTGATCTCACCACTGGAAGTCGCCGCCAACGCCGTCATGGCCGTTTCCATCGTGCTGTCGGGGCGCAACAGCATCCATTCCTGGTGGCTGGGCGTGGTCGGCTGCGCGATGTTCGCGGCGCTGTTCTACAGCGTCAACCTGTACGCCGACGTCGCGCTGCAACTGTTCTTCATCGTCACCTGCCTGATCGGCTGGCTGCAATGGCTGCGCGGCGCCGGCGGCGCACCGCTGCCGATCACCCGCGCGCGCGCGCCGGCGCTGGGCTGGATGGCCGGCATCGGCGTGCTGGCCACCGCCGCCTACGGCCTGATGCTGCAGGCCTACACCAACGCCTACGCGCCCTTCATCGATTCCGCCGTGCTGATGTTCAGCGTGGTGGCGCAGCTGCTGCTGATGGGGCGGCGGCTGGAGACCTGGCCGTTCTGGCTGCTGGTGAACACGGTCTCGGTGCCGCTGTACGCCAGCCGCGGCCTGTACCTGACGGCCGCGCTGTACGCCGGCTACTGGCTCAACGCGCTGGCGTCGTGGTTCTTCTGGCGCCGCCAGATGCGGGCGCAAACGGCCTGATTATTTTTTCTGGATCGCCTGGCGGTAGGCGGTGGGCGTGACGCCCATGCGCTCGCGGAAGGCGGTGGCGAAATTGCCGGCGTTGTTAAAGCCGATCAGCAGGGCGATGTCCTGCACGTCGATATCGGTGTCCTTCAATAATTCCTCGCCGCGGCGGATGCGCTCCTCGCGGATAAAGCCGAACACCGTCATGCCGGTCTGTTCGCGGAACACCTGCGACAGCTTCTCGCGGTAGGTGCCGACGCTGCGCGCGATCTCGGCCAGCCCCGGCAGCGCCGCCAGGTTGTCGGCGATCAGGCGCTTGACGGCGTTCACCAGCACCGCGTCCGGGTCGCTTTCGGCTTCCGCTTCGGCCGGCTCGGCGCTGGCGGGCGGCGGCTGCGCGTGCTGGCGCCGCGCCAGGTTCAGGTGCACCTGGATGCGCGCGGTCAGCTCGCCGGGCGAAAACGGCTTGGAGACGAAGTCGACGCCGCCGATCGACAGGCCGAGGATGCGGTCGTCGTCGGCGTCGGCGCCGCTGAGGAAGATCACTGGAATATCCTGCGTCACCGGATTGGCCTTCAGCAGGCGGCAGGCGGTGTAGCCGTCCATATTCGGCATGCGCACGTCGAGCAGGATCAGGTCGGGGCGGTTGGCCAGCGCCAGTTGGTAGCCTTGCAGACCATTGAAAGCGACCGAGACTTTGTACGGCATCTCGCTCAGCAAATCTGCCAGCATGCGCTGCTCAAACGCGGAATCGTCCACGATGAGGATCTTGCTTCGGTTGCCTTCAAGGGTGGTCTGCATTGCGTCCCCCGGAACTTCGTTGATAAAGTTTTATCACTCCGTGTTGCGTATTATGCCTATCTTTTAAATATTTTTGATAGATTTCTACGCTTGCAAAACAGTTGTCTCTTCCTTCAAAAGCAGGCTTTTTTTAGATCATGAATAATCCCATCCAGTGTTGATGGTAAGCAACCGGAGGTGCAATGACTGGGACGCGCGCACGGATAGGAGGACTGATGGTCGCCATCTGGCTGGCATTGCCGCTGGCGGGGCCGGTGCGTGCGGCGAACCTGCAGATTTCGCCGGTGATGATCAATCTGCGCGCGGGCCAGGGCGCCACCGGCATCACCATGCAGAACATGGGCGAAGCGCCGGTGTACGGCCAGGTGCGGGTGTTCCTGTGGGAACAGAAAGACGGCGACGACGTGCTGACGCCGACCCAGGATGTGGTGGCCAGCCCGCCCATCATCCAGATCGCGCCGAAAACCAGCCAGATCATCCGCCTGGTGCGGCGTAGCGAGCAGTTGCCGGTCGCCGAGCTGACCTACCGCATCCTGATCGACGAGATTCCCAAGGACGAGAACGGCCCTGCCAGCGGCGTCGACATCCGGCTGCGCTATTCGGTGCCGATGTTCGTGCTGCCGGCCGACGAGCGCGCGGCGCCGTCGCTGGCCTGGACGGTGTTCAAGAAGGATGGTTTTTGGATGTTGCGAGTCCGCAACAGCGGCACCCAGCGCGCACAGATCGGCGCGCTGGAACTGAGCAACGCGGCCGGCAAGCAGTTTGAAATCGCCGCCGGCCTGTTCGGTTATGTGCTGGCGGGTAAGGTGCGCGAATGGCGCCTCCCCACGTCTGGCGACGCCGATCTGAACGGGACGTTGGCGGTCAAGGCCAACATCAATTCCCGCCCGACCAGCGCCAGTACCGTGGCCAAGGTGGACTAAGCCGGCATGCGGCGCCGGTTCCCCTGGTGGTTGCTGCTGACATGGTGGATGGTCATGAGCGGCGTGCTGGCGCAGACGCCGGCGGCGCCGCCACCGCAGGACGAAGAGCTTTTTCTGGAGGTAAGCTTGAACGGTGAAGCGACAGGACTGATATTGCGTTTTACCCGGGGCAGCAGCTCGGGTCTGCGCAGTTCCGTGCAGAACCTGCGCGACCTCGACCTTGAGCCCAAGCTGTTCGGGGTCGAGGGCCTGCAGGAGTTCGACCTCGACCAGGTCAAGGGCCTGAGCTACACCTACGATCCGGCGCGCCAGACCATCGCGTTGCGCGTCGACGATGCGCTGCGGGCGCCGATCGCCTATTCGGCGCGCACGGTGCGCAAGCCCGGCGCCGCCACCGTCACGCCGGGCGCCATCATCAACTACGACGCCTACACGCGGCTGGGCCAGGACCGCAGCACCTCGATCTCCAACGAGGTGCGCTACTTCAACGCCGGCGGCGTGTTCAGCAGCACCGGCGTGTTCAATTACAGCAACCAGTTGCGCCAGTTCATCCGCTTCGACAGCGCCTGGGTGCATTCCGATCCGGACACGCTGGAAACCTGGCAGGTGGGCGATTTGATCTCCTCCTCGCTGACCTGGACCCGTTCGCTGCGCATGGGCGGCGTGCAATGGCGCCGCAGCTTCGACCTGCGGCCCGACCTGCTGACCTTTCCGGCCGCCTCGCTGGGCGGTTCGGCGGTGGTGCCGAGCGCGGTCAGCCTGTATGTGGACGGCGTGCGCCAGGTCGATACGGCGGTGCCGTCGGGACCGTTCGTCATCAACCAGGTGGCCGGCATCAACGGCGCCGGCCAGGCCACGCTGGTAACGCGCGACGCCAACGGCCGCGCGGTCAGCACCACGGTGCCGCTGTATGTCGACACGCGGCTGCTGGCCACCGGCCTGACCGACTACTCGATCGAGCTCGGCGTGCTGCGGCGCAACTACACCACCGAGTCGTTCAGCTATGCGCGCACGCCGGCCGTCAGCGCCTCGCTGCGGCGCGGCCTCAGCGACACCTTCACCCTGGAAGCGCACGGCGAGGCCGGCCGCAGCGTGATCAACGGCGGCGGCGGCATGCTGTGGCGCATGGGCCAGGCCGGCGTGCTCACCGGTTCGGTGGCGGCCAGCGGCGGCGGCAGCGGCGACAGCAACCACCGCGGCGCGCAGGCCGTGCTCGGCTATCAATACCTGAGCACGCGCTTCAGCGTGGACCTGCAATCGCAGCGCGCCTCGGCCAATTACAGCGACCTCGGCACCGCCGAAGGGGCGCCGGTGGTGCGCGCCAGCGACCGCATCAATGTCAACCTGGCGCTGTTCGGCGGCCAGGGCGTGGGCATCAGCGCGATCAGCCAGCGCGTGCCGCTGGTGGCGCCGGCGCGGGTGGTGGCGCTGAATTATTCGGCCACGCTGGGCCTCGGCCTGTACCTGAGCGTCAGCGCCTTCCGCGATTTCCGCGACGAGAAGGCGCGCGGCGTATTCTTCAGCGTCAGCGGCAGCTTCGGCGACCGCATCTCGGCCAATGTCAGCCGCAGCCGCCAGAACGACGTGCGCAGCACCACCACGACATTGGCGCGCTCGGCCGACTACAGCGGCGGTTTCGGCTGGGGCCTGCAATCGGTCAAGACCAACGGCGCGCCGTTGCGTCAGGCGCAGGTCACCTACCTGGGCAACTACGGCCAGGCCACTGCCTACACCTTCGACACCGGCACCAGCCGCACCACCTCGCTGGACCTGAACGGCGCGCTGGTGCTGATGGACGGCAGCGTGCACGCGGCGCGCCAGGTCGGCGCCGGCTTCGCGCTGGTGTCCACCGACGGCGTGTCGGGCGTTCCGGTGCTGCAGGAAAACCAGGTGATCGGCCGCACCAGCAGCAGCGGCTACCTGCTGGTGCCCAACCTCAGCCCGTATCTGCAAAACCAGCTGGGCATCGACACCACCCGCCTGCCGCTCGACGCCCGCGTCGCCAGCACCAGCCAGACGGTGGTGCCGGCGCGGCAGTCCGGCGTGCTGGTGCGCTTCCCGGTTGAAACCTACGAGGCGGCCAGCGTGGTGCTGCACGACGCCGACGGCAAGCCGCTGCCGGTGGGCACGCCGGTCAGGCATCTGGAGAGCGGCGGCGACAGCGTGGTCGGCTTCGACGGCATGGCCTTCGTCGACCATCTGCAAGCGCTCAACCACGTGCAGGCCACGGTCAACGGCCTGGCCTGCGTGGCCGAGTTCAGCTACACGCCGGTCAAGGGCAACGCCCTGGCCACCATGGGCCCATTCGTCTGCAGGAGTATTCAATGATCAGCCTGCGCCACTGTCTGGCTTTACTGGGACTGCTGCTGGCGCTGGCCAGCGGACAGGCGCGTGCCGACAGTTGCTCGGTGGCGCAAAGCGATATCGTGTTTCCCACCGTGAGTTCGATCAGCAGCACCGATGCCTACGCCAGCGCCAACTTCAAGGTCACCTGCACCTGGACCAGCTTTGCCGCCGGGCTGCTGTTCCCCAACGCCACCGTCTGCCTGTACCTGGGCGCCGGTTCGGGCAACAGTTCGACGTCGGCGACGGTGCCGCGCCAGATCGCCAACGGCGCCAAGACGGTCAACTACAATATTTACACCGACGCCAGCTATTCCGCCGCCAAGGTGTGGGGCGGCTGGGCCGGCACCACCACCTCCGCCAACCTGATCACCTTCACCTTCAACAAGACCGGCGGCGTCGGCTCGCTGTCGCAGGACGTCAACCTGTATGCCAAGCTGAACGCCGACACCACGCTGTCGAGCATGAATGTGGGGCCGGACAACCTGAGCTTCACCTCGGACTTCTCCGGCGGCAGCGTACTGTTCCGCTATATGTTCTTCCTGACCGGCCTGGGCGACTGCACGCTGGGCACCTCGGTGGCCATGCCGTTCCAGGTGAGGGCCACGGTGATCAATGACTGCAATATCAATGTGGGCAACCTGGCCTTCCCCAACAGCAGCCTGCTGAACAGCGCGGTGCGCACCACCGCCAACCTGGCGGTCCAGTGCAGCAACAACACGGCGTACAAGATTGCGTTTTCGGGAGGCGGCAACGGCACCATGAGTGCGCGCAAGATGCTGAACCCGGCGTCAATGGAATTGATTAATTACCAGCTGTCCAATACCTTGGACGGGCCCAGCCTGGGCGACGGCACGGGCAGCACGGTGATTTTGAGCGGGACGGGAAATGGTACAACCAAGAATCAGACCTTGTTCGGTCTGGCGCCCTCGCAGTCCACGCCGTCGCCGGGGGATTACAAGGACACGATTACAGCGACGGTGCAGTTCTGAGCAGGAGGACGATCAGAAGGTGATGGTCCATTCGCCGGCAGCGGTTTCCTGGCGGATGGCGGTGGCTTGGGAGGTGCTGCTGTTGGCGGCGGTGGCCTGGGTACGGGTCATGGCGTACGGGCTTTTCAGCTGGCAGGCGACGGCCGGCGTGGCTTTGGTGGCGGCAGCGGAGGCTGCGGCCGAGGTCTGCACGCTGCAGGACTCTTTCACCTCGAAGCTGACTTGCATGGACGCGGTCGAGATTTTCCCGGCGGCGCTGGCCAGCAGTGGCAGGCTAAACAGAACGATGGCAAATGCTTTAGTAAAAGTTTTCATTTTTCACACACGTTGTTGAGGTGCGCAGCCTTGTTGGTTGGCTACGTTTTGGGGTAGCCAACAAGGTTGAGTCGTTGATCTACAGGAAGAATTTTATCCCGTAAAAACAATCTCTCGAATGTTCACATTTTACACAGAAATTTACGTGTGGAAATAAAGTGATTTTTGGAGAGTTTTGAGTGAGATTTTTTGCGCCATTTATGAAGTAAAAAAGCAGGGCGAAATACCGGGGTTTTCATAGGGAAAAGTAGCAAAAACAGAGGGTAGAAAAGGAGACGAAATTGAAGATCGAAAATACACACATTGTCACATCTGTTCCATCACCTAAAAAAGTCACACTTTCTTGCATCGAACATGCAAGTCACTCGGTCTGACGGCGTCGCGCATTGACGATTTTGTTGAAAACCTTACATTGAGGAGTAGCAAAATGAAACATACCGACTTTGGCAGCATGCCTTGCCCGATTGCTCGCAGCCTGGGAAAAGTAGGCGAGTGGTGGAGTATCCTGATCCTGCGTGACGCCTTCTACGGCCTGACGCGGTTTGACGAATTCGAGAAGAGCCTGAAGATCGCGCCGAACATGCTGACCCGCCGCCTGGCCGGGCTGGTCGAGGGCGGGCTGATGGAGCGCCGCCAGTACAGCGCCCGTCCGCCGCGCTATGAATACGTGCTGACCAAGGCGGGGCGCGACTTCAAACCGGTGCTGCTGGCGTTCGTTGCTTGGGGCAACGACCACCTGGCGCCGGAAGGGGCCAGCCTGCTGGTGGTGAGCCGCGAAACCGGCAAGCCGGCCGACCAGGTGCTGGTGGACGCCAACAGCGGCCTGGCCATCAACGACGAGGACTATATGTTCGCGCCGGGACCGGCCGCCACCGACGTCATGCGCTCGCGGCTGATCCAGATCAACCAGCCGGCCCGCGCCTAAGGTGTGAGATTGTCACGCGCCCGGCTCCAGCTGGGCGTAGACGGCGTTGGCCAGGCTGGCCAGCGCCGCCTTGTCCAGGTTGCCGGACAGGGCGTAGCCGAATTGGCCATCTATCCAGTAAAACACCGCCACCTCGCCTTCCTGCGCGTAGCGGAAGCCGGTGTCGTGGTTGTGCCGCTGCTCGGTCGACACATATAAGGTCAGGCGCGTGCCGGCCGCGTCGCGGTACATGAATTGCGCCACCGGCCCGCTCTGGCCCGGCAGGAGCCTGCCTCCCTCCAGCTGATAGCCCTGGGCGCCCAGTTGCGGCGGCTTGAGCGGCGCCCCCAGGCGTTTCGACAGCCAGGCCACCAGATGCGCCTGCTGGTCGACGCCGACTTCCACCGGATGGCGCACCTCGGGCGTATAGACGGCGTGCGCCAGCGCGGCGCGGCGCGGCAGTTCGGCGGCGGCGCTCAACGGCGCCTCTGCGGCGGCGCCGCGCAGCAGCCA
>NZ_WKJL01000021.1 GCF_009674565.1 Duganella aquatilis | reverse complement strand
TTCCCAGAGCCTTGAGCTCTTTGAAGGGTCGTTCGAGACCAGGACGTTGATAGGTCAGGTGTGGAAGTGCAGTAATGCATTAAGCTAACTGATACTAATTGCCCGTACGGCTTGTCCCTATAACCTTGACGGTTATGCGCATTTACTATGATGGTGAGTGCTACCCAAAACTTTACTTCTCCCAGATTCGCTGTGCAGCCCAATTGGTGGCTGCAGAGCATACAAGTCAAAGCTTGATGACCATAGTAAGTCGGTCCCACCCCTTCCCATCCCGAACAGGACCGTGAAACGACTCTACGCCGATGATAGTGCTGCAACCAGTGTGAAAGTAGGTTATCGTCAAGCTAGTTATAAGTCAGGAAGGCCCGCTCTTTGAGCGGGCCTTTTTGCGTTTGGCGCTTGGCAGCAACAGATAGTTTTTGTGAGTTTTGACCTGCGGAAATAAAGGTGTACTATTTCGACTTTCGCAGCCTAAGCATCACACAATGAAACCAAAGACAGCCCAAACAATGCTGTACTTCGCATTGGCAATGATGGCCTGGGCACCTGCCCATGCCGATGAGTTCGCCGATGTCAGTAAGCTGGCCAAAGCCGGCAAAGTCGTTGAAGCCCTCAATAAAACCAATGAGTACCTGAGCAAGCACCCAGCCGATGCGCAAATGCGTTTCATGAAGGGCGTGCTGCTGACCGAACAGAATAAATCCGAAGAGGCGATCGCCGTCTTCACCAAGCTGACCGAAGACTACAAGGATCTTCCGGAGCCGTATAACAACCTGGCCGTGCTGTACGCCGCCAGCGGCCAGTACGACAAGGCGCGCATCGCGCTGGAAAAAGCGATCCGCACCAATCCAAGCTACCAGACCGCTTACGAAAACCTGGGCGATATCTACGGCAAGATGGCCAGCCAGGCGTATGACAAGGCGCTGGCCCTCGGTTCGACCGCGCCGCCGCCGGGCAAGTCCCGGTTAACCATGCTGCGCACGTTCTCGACCAGCACCGGCGGCAAGGCTGTTGCTGCGGAGCCGGCGCCGGTCGCCAGCGCGCAGCCGCCTTTGATGTCGGCGCTGCCGCCGCAGGATGCGGCCAAGGCCAATGCGCCGCAGCGGATTCCGGCCTTGTCGGTGACGCCGCCACCGGCAACTGCGCCGAAGGTGGCTGTGGCTGCGGTTCCGGCGCCTGCGCCCGCTGCGGTCAAGCCGACGCCGGTTCCAACGCCTGTGCCTGCCCCGGCGCCAGCCAAGGTCGCTGTTGCGCCGACGCCTGTGCCGGCGCCAATTCCCGCTCCAGCCAAGATCGCCGCCGCTCCGGCACCGGCACCGGTACCGGTACCGACGCCAGCACCGGCGCCGGTCAAGGTCGAACCGCCCAAGCCCGCCAAGCCGGATACCTCCGAGCGGGACGCCGTGATGGCGCAGGTGAACGGTTGGGCCAAAGCGTGGGCCGCGCAAAACGTCGACTCCTATTTGGGCTACTATAGCCAGCAGTTCGAGCCGCCGAAAGGCATGACGCACAAGGCCTGGGCAGACGAGCGCCGTGCCCGCATCGAAGGCAAGGGCCGCATCCATGTGGAAGTGGCCGGGCCGGAGGTGGTCGTCAACGGCAACAGCGCCAGGGTCACCTTCCGCCAGACCTATGAATCGGATCGCCTGACGGCGCGCAGTCGCAAGACGCTGGTGCTGGTCAAGAACGGCGGCAAATGGCAGATCAAGCAGGAAATTTCGGGTAACTGATGTCACATTTTGCATTTACACGCCGCTGGCGCGCGGGCAGCATCCTGGCCGTGGCCCTTCTCAGCCTGACGGGAGGGGAGTTCAGCTACGCGGCAAAAAAGCCGGAACGGGCGCCAGTCGCCCGTAAAGCCAACCCGGAAGAGCTGCTCAACGATATCTACAAAGAGCTGTCCAGGAACGACCTCGATGCGGCGCAACGCAAGGCGGATGCGCTGGTGGAGGCCTATCCCAGCTTCCGCCTCGGTCACCTGGTGCGGGGCGATATCCTGCTGATGCATACGCGGCCGGTGGCCATGCTCGGTGCGGCGGTGCCGCCCGGTTCCGACTCCAAGCTGGCGGATCTGCGGCGCGAGGCAGCGGTGCGCCTGCAGGCCGGGCGTCCAGCGGAGACGCTGCTGCCGCGCGCGCTGCTGCAGATGCGCAAAGACCAGCGCCATGCCTTGATTGTGGACGCCAGGCATTCCCGTCTTTACCTTTACGAGAACCGCAATGACGGCCTGCGCCTGGTGCAGGATTTCTACGTCAGCCAGGGCAAGCTGGGCATCAACAAGCTGAAGGAAGGCGATATGCGCACGCCGGTGGGTGTGTATTACCTGATCGGCCGCCTTCCTGGCGTCAAACTGCCGGATATGTACGGCAAAGGCGCGCTGCCGCTGGATTATCCCAACGACTGGGACAAGGTGAATGGCCGCAGCGGTTCCGGCATCTGGCTGCACGGCACGCCGCCGGAAACCTTCAGCCGGCCGCCGCTGTCGACCGACGGCTGCGTGGTGGTCAGCAATGACGACCTGAATTTCCTGACGCGCTCGGTGGAGATCGGCAAGACGCCGATTCTGATTGGCGACCAAGTGGAATTCGTCAGCAAGGAGCAGATCGACAAGGACTTGCGGCAGGCTGCCGGGCTGGTGGAGAGCTGGCGCCGGGATGTGGAGAACCGCGATGATGCGAGTCTGAAGGCGCTATATTCGCCGAAGTTCAAGTCCGCAGCGGATGAAACCATCGATGCCTGGCTGGACAAGAACCGCTATTTGCCGGGTGTGAAGAAGATCAGTGTGACGGTCAGCGATCCGAGCTATTTCCGTCAGCCTAGTCAGGAAGAGGTAATTGTCACCAACTTCACGCAGCAGATCGTGATCGGCAAGTTCCGTCACGCGGTGCGCAAGAAGCAGTATTGGGCCAAGGAGGGCGCGGCCTGGAGGATTGTTGCTGAGACTAATGTGTGATCAATCCCCCGTGCGCTGCAGCGCACGGGGGACGACTTCTTTTAGAAGTGGTAAGCGGCTTTCAGCTCGAAGTAGTTGATGCCGGTGTTAGGCTTTTTGTAGCCGCCGTTCGAGAAGTGCTGCACCTTGGCGCCGATTTCCCAGTTGTTGTCGAACACATAGCCCAGGCCGATGTGGTCGCCGAACTGGAACAGGGTCGACAGGCGATAGGTGTCGTTGTTGTACAGGTCGGACAGGCGGTGAACGCCGATGCCGCCTTCGTAGTACATGCCCTTCTTGTTGTCGTTCTGGAAGCGGAACACTGGGGTGAAGCCGATATCCCACAGGTTCTTGTCGTTACCGGAAATGTTCATGTACTGCTTCTGCTGCCAGAAGCCGACGCTGGCTTCCCAGTAGCCGCTCAGGTGCGTACCGTTCGACTGGAACCATTGCACATTCCAATCCTTGGCCACGCTCAGACGCTCCATGCGTACTTTGGCGGAGGTGGCATAATCAACCGACACGGAGTCGATCAGTTTGTCATCGGCCAGCGCAAATTGCGTCACGGCCAGCGCGGCTGCTGCCACGATCATTTTTTTAGCGAACATAGTATCCTTGCAAGATTAAGGCTGTATTTCGATTTATACGGCTAGCCAGCGATTGTACCGGGGTTCTGGAAATAATTCCGGCGAGGCTGTCATTTTGATTAGTTAAGGAGCGGAATTGTCCACGCAAATTACCTTCTTAGGCATAGGCTTGATGGGAGACCCGATGGTACGGCGCCTGTTGGCGGCCGGCCATGCGGTCACCGCGTGGAACCGTACGCACGCCAAGGCCGAGGCGCTGGCCGCCGCCGGCGCCCGTCCGGTGTCGGACTTGGGCGAGGCGGTGCGCGACGCGCAGATCGTCATCTCCATGCTGGAGGCCGGCCCGACGGTGAACCTGGTGCTGCAAGCGGCCTTGCCGTTGCTGGCGCCGAACGCGCTGTGGATCGATATGAGCTCGACGCAGCAGGCGGAAGCGCAAGCCTTCCATACCCTGCTGACGGCGCAGGGCCGGCGCTTCATCGATGCGCCGGTGTCCGGCGGCGTTGGCGGTGCGGCGGCCGGCACGCTGGCCATCATGGCCGGCGGCAGCGCGGAAGACTTTGCTGAGGCTGAAGCGGTATTCGCCCCCATGGGCCGCGCCACGCGGGTAGGTCCCGCCGGCGCTGGGCAGGTGGCCAAGCTGTGTAACCAGCTGATCGTTGGCGCAACCATCAATATTGTCGCGGAAGCCATGTTGCTGGCGCAGGCGGCCGGCGCCGATCCAGCGGCGATGCGCGCGGCCATCCGCGGCGGTTTTGCGGAATCGAAAATCCTGGAGGTGCACGGCCAGCGCATGCTGGACCGTAATTTTGTCGCCGGCGGCAAGATCACCACGCAGCTGAAGGACCAGCGCAACATCCTGGCGGCGGCGGAAGCGGCGGGCATCGTGCTGCCGCTGACCGAGCTGGTGACGGCGCGCTACATGACGCTGGCCAAGCAGATTCCGCAAGCGGATCACTCCGCCGCGCTGATCGGGCTGGAGCAGATGAATCCGGGGCAGCGCGTCGGCGCCGCTCCCGATCAATTAGACTGACGACGGCAGGCTGGCTTCCACCAGCTTGACCCAGAAGCTGGCGCCGACCGGCAGCAGGTTGTCGTTGAAGTCGTAGCTGCCGTTGTGCAGCACGCACGGGCCGAGGCCGTGGCCGCCGTCGCGGTGGTCGCCTTCGCCATTGCCGATGAAGATGTAGCAGCCCGGCTTGGCCTGCAGGAAGTAGGCGAAGTCCTCCGCCGCCATCGACGGCTCCACCTGGTCATCCACCTTGTCCGCGCCGACCACGGTTTTCATGACCTCGACCGCGAAGCGGGTCGCTTCCGGATGGTTGATCAGCGGCGGGTAGTTGCGGCGGAACTTGAATTCCACTTCCGCGCCGAACGCGGCGGCCGTGTTGACGGCGATCTGCTCCATCTGCTTTTCGATCATGTCCAGCACCGTGCCGGACAGCGTGCGCACCGTGCCGGCCAGCTTGGCTTCGTCGGGAATGACGTTGGTGGCGGTGCCGGCATGGAACTGGGTCAGCGACAGCACCGCCGTGTCCAGCGGGCTGGTGCGGCGGCTGACGATGGTCTGCCAGCTTTGCGCGATCTGCACGCCGATCAGCACCGGGTCGATGCACTTGTGCGGTTGCGCCGCATGGCCGCCCTTGCCTTTGACGGTGAGGTAGAACTCATTACTGGAGGCCATCAGCGGGCCGGGCGCCACGCTCATGTGGCCGGACGGGATGCCGGGCCAGTTGTGCATGCCGTAGATGGCGTCCATCGGGCATTGCTCGAACAGGCCGTCCTCGATCATGCGCTTGGCGCCGGCGCCGCCTTCCTCGGCCGGCTGGAACACCAGGTAGACCGTGCCGTCGAAATTGCGGTTCTCCGCCAGGTGCTTGGCGGCGCCCAGCAGCATGGCGGTGTGGCCGTCGTGGCCGCAGGCGTGCATCTTGCCGGGATGGCGCGAGGCGTGGGCGAAGGTGTTTACTTCCTGCATCGGCAGGGCGTCCATGTCGGCGCGCAGGCCGATGGCGCGGCTCGACGTGCCGTTCTTGATCACGCCGACCACGCCGGTGATGCCGAGGCCGCGAATGACGGGGATGCCCCATTCGGTCAGCTTGGCGGCCACCACGTCGGATGTGCGTTGTTCTTCGTAGCAGAGTTCCGGATGGGCGTGCAGGTCGCGCCGTATCTGTTGAATTTCGGATTGAAATGCAATGATGGGATCTACCAGTTTCATGCTGCTTCTCCAGTATTGGGTTCGCTTGCTTTTTAAGCATCGAGAACAGCCATTGTAGCCCTTGTCGGCAGAGTTAAGCCAGAGCACGCGCAATGGTTTACGATACTGCTTTGAGCAATTGCTTTTGGATTTACTGACATGACAACCACACAAGTCCGCGCAGCCTGCCCGCTCGACTGCCCCGACACCTGCGCGCTGCTGGTGACGGTGGAAGACGGCGTCGCCACCGCGGTCAAGGGCGATCCCGACCACCCGACCACGGCTGGCGTGCTGTGCACCAAGGTGTCGCGCTACACCGAGCGCACCTACCACGAGGAGCGCCTGTTGCATCCGCTGCGTCGCGTCGGCAAGAAGGGCGAGGGCAAGTTCGAGCGCATCAGCTGGGAAGAGGCGCTGGAGACCATCGCCGCGCGGCTGAAGCCGATCGCCGAGCGCGCGCCGGAAGCCATCCTGCCCTACAGCTACTGCGGCACCATGGGCCTGATCCAGGGCGAGTCGATGTCGTCGCGCTTCTTCAACAAGATCGGCGCCTCGCTGCTGGACCGCACCATCTGCGCCACCGCGGGCTTCACCGGCTACAAGTACACCATCGGCGGCTCTATCGGCACCGACATGGAGCAGTTCCAGCATGCCAAATTGCTGATCATCTGGGGCGGCAATCCGATCGCCTCCAACCTGCACTTCTGGACCCGCGCGCAGGAAGCCAAGCGCAACGGCGCCAGGCTGATCGCCATCGACCCCTATCGCTCGCTGACGGCGGAGAAGTGCCATCAGCACATCGCCCTGCTGCCGGGCACCGACGCCGCGCTGGCGCTGGGCCTGATGCACGTGCTGATCAAGGAAGACTTGCTGGACCACGACTACATCGCACAGTACACGCTGGGCTTCGAGGAACTGAAGCAGCGCGCGGCGGAATGGACGCCGGAGCGTGTCGCCGCCACCTGCGGCATCACGGTCGATGAAGTGGTGGACCTGGCGCGCCTGTACGGCGGCATGGCGAAAGCCGGCGAGCCGGTGGCGATCCGCACCAACTACGGCGTGCAGCGCGTGCGCGGCGGCGGCATGTCGGTGCGTAACATGGCCTGCCTGCCGGCGCTGGTCGGCGCGTGGCGCCATCCGGCCGGCGGCATCCAGCTCTCGTCCAGCGGCTCCTTCCCGACCAACAAGCCGTGGCTGCAGCGTACCGACCTGCTGAAGAAGCAGCCGCGCACCATCAACATGACCACCATCGGCGACGACCTGCTGCGGCCGGCGTCGGCGGAATTCGGGCCGGCGGTGGAAGCGGTCATCGTCTATAACTCCAATCCGCTGGCGATCGCGCCGGATTCGGACAAGGTGATGCGGGGCTTCCTGCGTGAAGACCTGTTCACCGTGGTGCTGGAGCACTTCCAGACCGACACCGCGGACTACGCCGACATCGTGCTGCCGGCCACCACGCAGCTGGAGCACATCGACGCCCACACCTCCTACGGCCACCTGTACATGATGGCGAATAACGCCGCCGTCGCGCCGATGGGCGAGGCCAAGGCCAACACCGAAATCTTCCGCCTTCTGGCGGCGAAGATGGGCTTCGACGACGACTGCTTCAAGGACAGCGACGACCAGCTGGCGGCGCAGGCCTTCAACGCGCAGGACGTGCGCGCCATCGGCTTCGATTGGGAAGCGCTGAAGCAGAAGGGCTGGCAAAAGCTCAACATGCCGGACGCGCCGTTCGCGCAGGGCGGCTTCCCCACGCCGTCCGGCAAGTGCGAGTTCTATTCCGCGCAGATGCAGGCCGACGGACTCGATCCGCTGCCGGCCTATATTCCGCCGTACGAATCGGCGGCCAGCAATCCGGAGCTGGCGGCGCGCTATCCGCTGGCGATGATTTCGCCGCCGGCGCGCAACTTCCTCAACTCCACCTTCGTCAACGTCAAGAGCCTGCGTTCGGCCGAGGGCGAACCGCACCTGGACATCCATCCGGACGACAGCGCGGCGCGCGGCATTGCCCATGGCGACATGGTGCGCATCTTCAATGACCGCGGCTCCTTTGTCTGCAAGGCGCGGGTGACCGACAAGGCGCGCGCCGGCCTGGTGGTCGGTTTGTCCGTGTGGTGGAAGAAGCTGGCGAAAGATGGCAAAAACGCCAACGAGGTCACCAGCCAACAGTTGACGGATATGGGCCGTGCGCCGACTTTTTACGATACACTGGTCCAGGTCGAGAGAGTTGCCGCTTGAAGGTGATGTATGCGCGATATTGCCCGCCGAATGCTCCGCGCCAGGTACTGGCTGGCGCCGGCGTGCGCGGCGGCGATGCTGGCCGGCTGCGCGCAATTCAAGTACTACATGCAGGCCGCCCAGGGCCAGTACTCGCTGTGGTCGGACGCGCGTCCGATTGACGACTGGCTGGGCGACCCCACCACCGATCCCCAACTCAAGGCCCGCCTGGAAAAGGCGCTGTTGATCCGCAAATTCGCTGTCAAGGAACTGGGCCTGCCCGACAACGCCAGCTACAAGAACTACGCCGCGCTGTCGCGGCCCTTCGTGCTGTGGAACGTGGTGGCGACGCCGGAGCTGTCGCTGCGGCCGATCCAGTGGTGCTTCCCGATCGCCGGCTGCGTCAGTTACCGCGGCTACTACAGCAAGGAAGACGCCAACGCCTACGCCGATGAACTGCGCAAGGAAGGCAACGACGTGCAGGTGGGCGGCGTGCCGGCGTATTCGACGCTGGGCTGGTTCAGCGATCCGCTGCTGTCCACCTTCATCAACTATTCCGACGCCGAACTGGCGCGCATGGTGTTCCACGAGCTGGCGCACCAGGTGGTGTACGTGCCGGGCGATTCGCAATTCAACGAGAGCTTCGCCACGGCGGTGGAGGAGGCCGGCGTGCAGCGCTGGCTGGAGCTGTACGGCACCGACCCGATGCGCGAGGCCTATGCGCGCTACAACGCCCGCCGCCAGGACTTCCTGACGCTGCTGGTGCGGCACCGCAAAATGCTGGCCGATGCCTATGCCAGCAAAACCAGCACGCGCCACAAGCGCGCCGAGAAGGCGCGCATCTTTGCCCACCTGAAGTCCGACTACCTGAAACTGAAGGAAACCTGGGGCGGTTACGCCGGTTACGACCGCTGGTTTGCCGAGCCGCTGACCAACGCCCAGCTCAGCGCGGTGGGAACTTACCACGATTATCTGCCGGCCTTCCGCGCCTTGCTGAAACAAGAGCGAACGTTCGTGCGTTTTTATGCTGCGGTGCAAAAATTAGCAAGTCTTGATATAGCTCAACGCCGACAGCAGTTGGATCTCTTGGGCCGACCGGCAATGCTCAACGCGGAGGGCGGCAAGGAAGCGCTACCAGCCACCGAAGGCATGCATTGATGTTGCGTTGCATCATAAAAAGCCGTTAGAACACCCGTTCTAATTATGGTTAAATGCGCTTGCGTACGAGCGTGCTGCCCGATAGCATCGCATCATCAGCAGGCTCAACAAATTCGCTCAGACGAATCATTCGCCCCTGACCCGGCACTGTGCGCCGGCCTGTACAACGATAATATTCGAGACAAGAGGCACAGGATGGAGAAAATCTGGTTGAAGTCGTATCCGCCGGGTATGCAGACGGACGTCGATACGAGTCAGTACCGTTCGCTGGTGCAGTTGCTGGAAGAATCCTTCCACAAGTACGCTGCCCGCAATGCATACGTCTGCATGGACAAGTACCTTACCTATGCCGAGGTCGACACTTATTCGAAGCGCCTGGGCGCCTGGCTGCAAAGCCGTGGCCTGAAGCCGGGCGCGCGCGTGGCCATCATGATGCCGAACGTGCTGCAGTATCCGATCGCGATCGCCGCGATCCTGCGCGCGGGCTACACGGTGGTCAATGTCAACCCGCTGTACACGCCGCGCGAACTGGAACACCAGCTGAACGATTCAGGGGCCGAGGCGATCATCATCCTGGAGAACTTCGCCACCACGCTGGAACAGGTGCTGGGCAAGACCCAGATCAAGCATATCGTGGTCGGCAGCATGGGCGAGATGCTCGGCGGTTTGAAGGGCATGCTGGTGAATTTCGTGGTGCGCAGCGTGAAGAAACTGGTGCCGGCGTTTTCGCTGCCCAACGCGGTGCGCTTCAAGGACGCGCTGTCGCAGGGCGGCGGCATGAAGCTGACGCCGGTGGAGCGACAGTACAACGACCCGGCGTTTTTGCAGTACACCGGCGGCACCACCGGCGTGTCGAAAGGCGCGACGCTGACGCACCAGAACATCGTCGCCAACCTGCTGCAGAGCGAGGCGTGGTCGGAGCCGGCGCTGGGCGGGTCGGACGAGCAGGTGACCATCGTCTGCGCGCTGCCGCTGTACCACATCTTCGCGCTGACCTGCTGCGCGATGTGGGGCACGCGGGTCGGCGCGCTGAACATCCTGATCCCGAATCCGCGCGACATCGGCGGCTTCATCAAGGAACTGGCGAAGTACAAGTTCAACATGCTGCCGGCGGTGAACACGCTGTACAACGCGCTGCTGAACCATCCGGATTTCGCCCACCTGGATTTCTCGGCGCTGAAGATCTGCAACGGCGGCGGCATGGCGGTGCAGCAGGCCGTCAACGACCGCTGGCTGAAGGCGACCGGCGTGTCCATCATCGAGGGCTACGGCTTGTCCGAAACCTCGCCGGTGGCCACCTGCAACCGCGCCGACAGCAAGGAGTTCACGGCGACCATCGGCCTGCCGGTGCCGTCGACCGACATCGCCATCCTGGATGACGACGGCAACGAAGTAGCGCTGGGCACGGCCGGCGAGATCGCGATCCGCGGTCCGCAGGTGATGACCGGCTACTGGAACCGTCCGGACGAAACGGCCAAGGTGATGACCGCCGACGGCTATTTCAAATCCGGCGACGTCGGCGTGATGGACGCCAACGGCTTTGTGAAGATCGTCGACCGCAAGAAGGATATGATTCTGGTCTCGGGCTTCAACGTCTATCCGAACGAGCTGGAAGGCGTGATTGCCGCGCACCCGGGCGTGCTGGAGTGCGCGGCCATCGGTGTGCCGGACGAGCATTCGGGCGAGGCGGTCAAGGTATTCGTGGTGCGCAAGGATCCGAACCTGACCGAGGCCGCGCTGATGGCCTACTGCAAAGAACAATTTACCGGCTATAAAAAGCCGAAATACATTGAGTTCCGCGAGGAGCTACCAAAAACCAATGTCGGGAAAATTCTGCGCCGCATATTGCGCGACGAACCACCCGGCGAGAAGAAAAAGGCTGCATAAAGATGGATAAGATTTGGCTGAAGTCGTACCCAGAAGGCGTTCCGGCGGAGATCGACAGCACGCAGTTCCGCTCGGTGACGCACCTGATGGAGGAATCCTTCCGCAAGTACGCGGACCGCAATGCGTTCGTGTGCATGGATAAATTCCTGACCTACGGCGAGCTGGATCAACTGTCGCAGAAAGTCGGCGCCTGGCTGCAAGCCAAGGGTCTGCAACCGGGTGCGCGCGTGGCCATCATGCTGCCGAACGTGCTGCAGTATCCGGTGATCATGGCCGGCATCCTGCGCGCCGGCTACACGGTGGTCAACGTCAACCCGCTGTACACGCCGCGCGAGCTGCAGCACCAGCTGACCGACTCGGGCGCCGAAGCCATCTTCGTGCTGGAAAACTTTGCCACGACGGTGCAGCAGGTGGTGGCGCAGACCGGCGTCAAGCACGTGGTGGTGGCCACCATGGGCGATATGCTGGGCGGCCTGAAAGGCGCCATCGTCAACTTCGTGGTGCGCCATGTGAAGAAAATGGTGCCGGCGTTTTCGCTGCCGGGTTCGGTGTCGTACAAGCAGGTGCTGTCGGAAGGTAACGGCCTGACGCTGAAACCGGCCAAGCAGGGCCACGACGATATCGCCTTCCTGCAGTACACGGGCGGCACCACGGGCGTGTCCAAGGGCGCGATCCTGCTGCACCGTAACATCATCGCCAACGTGCTGCAGAACGAAGCCTGGCTGCAGATGAAGAGCGGCGGCGAGCCGATGGTGTTTGTGGCCGCGCTGCCGCTGTACCACATCTATTCGCTGACGGTCAGCGCGTTCATGAGCATCCGCACCGGCGGCCTGAGCCTGCTGATTCCGAATCCGCGCGACATTCCTGGCTTCGTCAAGGAACTGGCCAAGTACAAGGTGACGGTGCTGCCGGCGGTGAACACGCTGTACAACGCGCTGCTGAACAATGCCGATTTCGCCAAGCTGGACTTCTCGTCCTACAAGCTGTGCAACGGCGGCGGCATGGCGGTGCAGAAGGGCGTGGCCGAGCGCTGGCTGAAGGTAACCGGCACGCCGATCATCGAGGGCTATGGTTTGTCCGAAACCTCGCCGGTGGCCACCGCCAACCGCGTCGACATCAAGGAATTCACCGGCACCATCGGCCTGCCGATTCCATCGACCGAAGTGGCGATCCTGGACGACGACGGCAACCCGCTGCCGCTGGGTTCGACCGGCGAGATCGCCATCCGCGGTCCGCAGGTGATGGCCGGCTACTGGAACCGTCCGGAAGAAACCGCCAAGTCGATGACGGCCGACGGCTTCTTCAAGACCGGCGACGTCGGCATCATGGACGACAAGGGCTACACCAAGATCGTCGACCGCAAGAAGGACATGATCATCGTGTCCGGCTTCAACGTCTATCCGAACGAGGTGGAAGAAGTGGTGGCCTCGCATCCGGGCGTGCTGGAAGTGGCGTGCATCGGCGTGCCGGACAAGAATTCCGGCGAGGCCGTGAAGCTGTTCGTGGTGCGCAAGGATCCGAACCTGACCGCCGAGCAGATCCTCGACTACTGCAAGCACGAGCTGACCGCGTACAAGAAACCGAAATACATCGAGTTCCGCGACGAGCTGCCGAAGACCAACGTCGGCAAAATCCTGCGCCGCCAGCTGCGGGATGAAAAGACCGAAAAAGCCGCTGCCTAAGCTACAAAAATCGCCTGCCGAGTCAGGCGATTTTTTTTAGGCCCGGCGTACCGTTGCGCACCACGAAGCCGGCGGCGCGGGCGATCGGGCTGGCGCTGTCGTGCACATCGTCCAGTGCGAGGAAGTGGGCGGTGGTGTCGGCCGGCGTGATGGTCAGCAGCATGTAGCCGCGCTTGTCGCTGCGGCCGTATTGGATGGCTGGATTCATGCGCAGGTATTGCTCGGTGCGTGCTTGCGGCCGCGAGGGCGAGGTGATCGAGGTGCCGCAGAACTCCGTCGCCACCAGCGGGTTGGCCGCCGAGCGCGGACGCGACGGATTGCGCGCCAGTTCGCTGGCGAAGAAGCTGTGCACGTCGCCGGACAGCACCAGCGGATTGCTGGCGCGGCTGGTGTGCAGCGTGTCCATCAGCTGCTGGCGCGCCATCGGGTAGCCATCCCAGCCGTCGGTCCAGAAGCGGCCGTCGCCTTCCTTCACGATCGGCAGCTGGCTGTTCTGCGCCATCAGCGTCTGCTGCGTCAGGATGTTCCAGCGCGCCTGCGACGACGACAATCCCTGCGCCAGCCATTGTTCCTGTTCCTTGCCCAGCATGCTGCGGCTGCGGTCGAGCAGCGTCGGGCAGTCGCGCAGCAGCACCGAGCTGGAACCGCCGCGTCCCGCCGGCGGACAGGCGTGGTAGGCGCGGTACTGGCGGTCGTCCAGCACGTGAAAGCGCGCCAGCCTGCCCCAGTCGTAGCGCTGGTAGATGCGCATGTGGGCGAAGTCGGCCGGCGTGGCGCGTAGCGGCATGTGTTCGTAGAAGGCCTGGTACGCGGCGGCGCGGCGGTCGATGAAGCGCGGGTTGAGGCGCTCGTCGCGGTCGTTGCCGTAGTCGTTGGCGACTTCATGATCGTCCCAGGTGACGATCCACGGCGCGGCCTGGTGCGCGGCCTGCAGGTCGCGGTCGGTCTTGTACTGGGCGTAGCGGGCGCGGTAATCGGCCAGTGTGAAGCTCTCAGAAGCCCGTACAGCGGCTTTCGGGTGCTGCAGCTGGTATGGCCCCCACTCGTAGATGTAATCGCCCAGGAATGCCACCAGATCGGGCGCAGCGGCCGTGATGTGGCGGTGGGCGGCATAGGTGCCGAATTCCCAGTGCTGGCAGGAGGCCACGGCCAGTTTCAGGGTAGCCGGCATGGCGCCGGCGGCGGGCGCGGTGCGCGTGCGGCCGACGGGGCTGACGGCGTCGCCCAGCATGAAGCGATACCAGTACCAGCGGTCCGGCTGCAAGCCGGTGACGTCGACGTGTACGCTGTGCGCCAGCGCGGGCGTGGCGCTGGCCGTGCCCTTGGCGACGACGCGGCGGAACTGCTCGTCCTCCGCCATCTCCCAGCGCACGCTGAAGGCGATGGCCGGCATGGCGGCGGCGTTCAACGGATCGTGCAGGATGCGGGTCCAGATGACGACGGCGTCCGGCAGCGGCGAGCCGGAAGCCACGCCCAGGCTGAATGGATAGGCACTGCCGCTCTTCTGCGCGATGGAGGACGTGCTGGCGCTGGAGAGCGCGGCCAGCGCGCCGAGGCGGCTGGCGGTGGCAAGGAAGATGCGGCGGTGCTCGTCCATGCGCTCCTTGCGCTTACGAGTGGATCAGCGTTTCGATCGGCGGCACCTTGCGCGGTTTGCGGTCGGAATCGGTGGCGACGTAGGTCAGCGTGGCTTCGGTCACCTTCACGGTGTCGGCCTGCAGGCGGTTGCGTTCCGCATACACCTCGACCTGCACGGTAATGGACGTATTGCCAACCTTGGTAATATCAGCATAAAACGACAGCAGGTCGCCGACGAATACCGGATTCTTGAACACGAAGGAATTCACGGCGATGGTGGCGACGCGGCCATTGGCGCGGCGCGTGGCCGGCAGCGAGCCGGCGATGTCCACCTGGGCCATGATCCAGCCGCCGAACACGTCGCCGTAGACGTTGGCGTCCGACGGCGAAGGCATCATGCGCAGTTCCGGCATCTTCCCGGCGGGCAGGCCGCGGTTGACGGTGGTAACGGCGATCGGGGCGGGATTTTCGGGCGTGGTCATCGTGATTTCTCTTCAGGGGCTACAATTATCGGGATTGAACCATAAAAAGCCGATATCCGCCATGCGCCGTTACTCCGAATCCCCGCCAGCCTCCGCCAGTAAAGCCGCTCCCGCCCGCAGCGATACCGCTACTTTAAAAACACTGCTGCCCTACCTGTTCGTCTACAAATGGCGCGTGCTGCTGGCGCTGGGTTGCCTGGTCGGCGCCAAGCTGGCCAACGTCGGCGTGCCGGTGGTGATGAAGAAGCTGATCGATTCGCTGACCATTTCGCCATCCCATCCGCAGGCCTTGCTGGTGCTGCCGCTGGGGGCACTGGTGGCCTACGGGGTGCTGCGCGTGTCGACCACGCTGTTCACCGAGCTGCGCGAATTCCTGTTTGCGCGCGTGACGCAGCGCGCGGTGCGCACCATCGCGCTGCAGGTGTTCCGTCATCTGCATGCGCTGTCGCTGCGCTTCCACCTGAACCGCCAGACCGGCGGCATGACGCGCGATATCGAACGCGGCACGCGCGCCGTCGGTTCGCTGATTTCGTACACGCTGTTCAACATCCTGCCGACGCTGGTGGAGATCACGCTGGTGCTGGGCTACCTGGTCACGCACTACGACATCTGGTTCTCGGTGATCACCTTTGTGGCGCTGGTGTCGTACATCAGCTTCACCATCATCATCACCAACTGGCGCACGCACTTCCGCCGCACCATGAACGAGCTGGATTCCAAGGCCAACACCAAGGCCATCGACTCGCTGATCAACTACGAAACGGTGAAGTACTTCGGCAACGAGGAGTACGAAGCCAGGCGCTATGACGAAGGCTTGCAGAACTACGAAAGCGCCGCCGTCAAGTCGCAAACCTCGCTGTCGCTGCTGAACACCGGCCAGTCGATGATCATCGCCGTGGCGGTGACGCTGATCCTGTGGCGCGCCACCGTCGGCGTCATTGAAGGCAAGATGACGCTGGGCGATCTGGTGCTGGTCAACTCCTTCATGATCCAGCTGTACATTCCGCTCAACTTCCTTGGCGTGATCTACCGCGAAATCAAGCAAAGCCTGGCCGACATGGAGAAGCTGTTCTCGTTGCTGGACCAGAACCGCGAGATCGCCGATGCGCCGGATGCGCAGCCGCTGGTGACGCATGGCGCACAGGTGCGCTTCAACCACGTGGACTTCAGCTACGATCCGAAGCGCCAGATCCTGTTCGATGTGGACTTCACCATCCCGCCGGGCACCACGACGGCGGTGGTGGGCCACAGCGGTTCCGGCAAGTCCACCTTGTCACGCCTGCTGTTCCGCTTCTATGAGGTGAACGCCGGCGGCATCACCATCGACGGCCAGGATCTGCGTTCGCTGACGCAGGATTCGGTGCGCCACGCGATCGGCATCGTGCCGCAGGATACAGTGCTGTTCAACGACACCATCGAATACAACATCGCCTACGGCAAGCCGGGCGCCACGCACGACGAGATCGTGGCCGCGGCGCGCGCCGCATCGATCCACGACTTCATCGACAGTCTGCCGGACGGCTACAAGACCATGGTCGGTGAGCGCGGCCTGAAGCTCTCCGGCGGCGAGAAGCAGCGCGTGGCGATCGCGCGCACGCTGCTGAAAAATCCGGCCATCCTGATCTTCGATGAAGCCACGTCGGCGCTGGACTCCAAGGCCGAACAGGCGATCCAGGCACAGTTGAAGGAAATCTCGCGCACGCGCACGACGATGGTGATCGCACACCGCCTGTCCACGGTGGCCGATGCGCAGCAGATCCTGGTGCTGGACCACGGCCGCATCGTGGAACGCGGCACGCATCAGTCGCTGCTGGCGGCCAATGGCCTGTACGCCCAGATGTGGGAACGCCAGCAGGCCAAGGCGGATGAGACGGACGAAGAGGACGCCGTCGCCTAAGCCAGCGCGCGATACCGGAAATCGCGCATCTTCACCACGCCTGTTCCCGCGCTGTAGATGCCGGGTTGCAGGCTGGCGAAGCCGCCGAACACGTTGTGGTGCAGGCCCGAGACTTCCATCTGCCACGGATGCTGCACCCAGTTCTTCCCGTCCAGCGAGTAGTGGAAGGTGACGATGTGGCGGTCGTTGCGGACGCGGATATGCACGGTGGCGACCTCCATCTTCTCGCGCATCCAGCTTTGCTCCTGCGAGTGCTGGAAGGTTTTCATCTGCGTCGGCGTGAAGCCGATGCCGACGTAGGCGCGCTCGTTGTAGTGCAATAGCAGGCCGCCTTCGGCATCGGCGCCGATGTCCAATGTGATAGTGGCTTCGTAGGCGCGGTCGCCGGCGATGAAGGTCAACGGCGACGAGTCCACCGGCGACGTGCCTTTGCCGCGAATGGCCAGCACGCCCGGTGTGTGCTGCACGCGTTTCATTTCATCCGGTCCCGGATTGAAGAAGCTCCATTGCACGCCGAATCTCAGTGTTTTGAAATCATCGGACCGGGCGAAGTTGTGCGGGACTGCCTTGCCTTTCTTCGGCATCGGCAGTGGTGCGGACAGGTCGCCGCCTCTGGCTTTGAACCAGCCGTCGCTGGTCCATTCGATCGGCTCAAGCAGGCATTGGCGGCCCAGCGTGCGGTAGCCGTTTTCGTAGCCGTGGTAGACCATCCACCAGTCGCCGGCCGGGCCTTCGACCAGCGTGGCGTGGCCGCGCGACCACCATTTCTCTTCGGCGCTGCGGGTGCGCACCAGCGGGTTGTCTGGATGGTTTTCCCATGGGCCGTGGATGGAGCGCGAACGGGCGGCGATCACCATGTGGCTGGTGGGCGGGCCGGAAGTGCCGCCGACCGCCATCACCAGGTAAAACCATTCGCCGCGCTTGAGCAGCTTGGGGCCTTCGGGAGCGAACATCTCCACCACCCAGTCCTGCGGGTAGCGCCATGGTTCGTAGACTTTTTCCAGCTTGCCGGCGGTGGCCAAGCCGTCGTCGGTGAGGGCGATGCGGCGCACGCCGTTGACGAACAGGTAGCGCTTGCCGTCTTCGCCGACGGCGTGGCCGGGATCGATGGCGCCTTCGATCTTGAGGTCGATCGGATCGCTCCATGGACCTTTGATGTTGTCGGCCCAGATCACGTAGATGCTGCTGCCGGCGGGGATGTAGATGTAGTAGCGGCCCTTGTGCCTGACCAGGTCCATGGCCCAGATGCTGCCGAGCGGCTTGGTCAGCGCCGGGCCGATGGGCTGCCAGTTCACCAGATCCTGGGAGTGCCAGATGATGACGCCGGGGTAGGCCAGGAAGGACGAAAACGTCATGTAGTAATCGTCGCCGTCCTTGAGGATGGTGGGATCGGGATGGTCGCCGGCCAGGATGGGGTTGAGGAAGGTGCCGTTGCCCAGGTCCGCCTTGCGCTGGCCTTCGACGCCGCGTCCCCATTTCGGCTCGGCCGCCGCCGTCGCCAATTGCGGCGCCACTGCCGCGCCGGCCAACAAAGTCTTCAGCGCAGTGCGCCGCGAAGCAGTCATATCGTCTCCACCGTCATCGAATTATTCCCCGATGGTGCATCAAGCTGTACGCCATCGCAATTACGAAAACCGCCAAGCAGGATAACGATTCCGCGCAAGCGCCGCGCTTGCTTGCTATGAGGTGCAGCAAGGTGCATCATGTTTTTGCGGACTATCCTCCGATCTGCCCCGGAAAGCCTGTATGGTAACGTTCAGCTAGCGCTTGGTTCGGCGTCCACCCTGATTGCGCTACTTGAGCGGTTTGGGAAAAAAGTGACGGTTATGGAGATGATTGGCGCTGGCATTCGGGGCGAAAAGTTGGCTGTCATCGGGGCCATGAGTGCATCGTTTTACGTTGGCGCCGTCATTGGGAGTATTGCGGTGGCTACCGGCAGAAGTTTGGCGAACGGCACTTCTATTGCCGATGTCTTGCTTAATGCGCAGATGAATCACCTGCATCGTCCCTGGTTGCCGGGACTGCTGGTGCGCCATCCGGAGATTTATAAACGGAGGGGAAAATGAAAGACGGATTGATGTTATTGATTGCCGGACTGCTTTGCGCCGGCGGCGCAGCGCTGTTCTTCAGGTACTTCGGCAGCGACGCGCTCAACATCATCATCTTGCTGACGCTGATTTGCACCATCGCGGACAACGCCCGCCTGCGGCGCCGGTTGCGGGAGATGGGCGCCAAGCCGGAAGGCAAACGCACCTGGCTGTAATGAAAAAGGCCACCCGAAGGTGGCCTTGTCTGGAATAGCTTATACCGCTTCTTTCGGCGGATCCATCTCGCCTTCCCACTTGGCGACGACGGCGGTGGCGATGCCGTTGCCGATGACGTTGGTCGCGGAGCGCGCCATGTCGAGGAAGTGGTCGATGCCCAGCAGCAGCAGCATGCCGGCTTCCGGAATATTGAACTGGCCCAGCGTCGCGGCGATCACCACCAGCGAGGCGCGCGGCACGCCGGCCATGCCCTTCGAGGTCAGCATCAGCACCGCCATCATGGTCATCTGCTGGCCCAGCGACATTTCGATGCCATACGCCTGCGCGATGAACACGGTGGCGAAGGTGCAGTACATCATCGAGCCGTCCAGGTTGAACGAGTAGCCGATCGGCAGCACGAACGAGGCGATGCGGTTGCGCACGCCGAAACGCTCCAGGCCTTCCAGCGTTTTCGGATACGCCGCTTCGCTCGACGCGGTCGAGAACGCCAGCAGCGCCGGGCTGCGCATTTCACGCATCAGCGCGAAGATGCGGCCTTTCAGGAACAGGAAGCCGATGAAGATCAGCAGCGCCCACAGCAGCGCGATGCCGAAGTAGAACTCGGCCATGAACACGCCGTAGGTCGACAGCACGCCCAGGCCGCTCTTGGCGATGGTGCCGGCCACCGCCGCAAACACCGCGAACGGCGCGAATTTCATCACGTAGCCGGTGACCTTCAGCATGACGTGGGCAACGCCGTCCAGCGCTTCGATCAGCACATTGGCCTTCGGACCCACGGCCGCGGCGGCCGAACCGAAGAACAGCGAGAAGATCACGATCTGCAGGATTTCATTCTTGGCCATGCCCTCGACGATGGACGCCGGTACCAGGTGGGTGACGAAGTCTTTCAGCGTCAGGCTGGAGGTGGCCAGGTCGGTCTTGGCGGCGGTGGCGGCCATGTGGCCCAGCAGCGCGTCGCCGGGACGGAACAGATTGACCAGGATCAGGCCCAGCGTCAGCGACATCACCGAGGCGATGAAGAACCAGCCCAGCGTCTTGATGCCGACGCGGCCGACGGCGGTCGCATCGCCCATCTTGGCAATGCCGCACACCAGCGTGGAAAATACCAGCGGTGCGATGATCATCTTGATCAGGCGCAGGAACAGCGTGGTAATCAGCGTCAGCGTGTCGGCCAGGCTGATACGGCCGGCCTCGGTCATATTGCCGTAGGCGAGATAGCCCGTGATGACGCCTAGCGCCAGTCCGATGAGGATGTAGGTGGTCAATCGGCTTTGTTTGTTCATGTGTTCGGGCTTCCTGTGGTAGTGTCTCTCTGGGCCTGCGCAGCGAGCAGGGTGGCCGCCGCTGCGTTCTTCTTAGCGATGGCAACAGCCGGTTTTGGGTGCGCCGGCTGCTGAAACTATTGGCAAGTTCCGCAGTATCCTTGTGGGCACGGGCGCTGTCAAGCGCGCGGCGGGCCAGCCACAGGCTGCAAAATAATCTATTTACTTATGATCGAAATCAAAAACATCAGCAAGTGGTATGGTCAATTCCAGGTGCTGAAAGACTGCACGACTGGCGTTAAAAAAGGCGATGTGATGGTGATTTGCGGGCCGTCCGGTTCCGGCAAGTCGACCCTGATTAAGACCGTCAACGGGCTGGAACCGTTCCAGCAGGGCGAAATTATCGTCGACGGCACCTCGGTCGGCGCCAAAAACACCGACCTGCCGGCGCTGCGCGCGCGCATCGGCATGGTGTTCCAGAACTTCGAGCTGTTCCCGCATTTGTCGGTGCGCGACAACCTGACCCTGGGCCAGATCAAGGTGCTGGGCCGCAGCGCGGACGAGGCCAACGCGCGCGGCCTGCAGTATCTGGACCGCGTCGGCCTGCTGGCGCAGCAGGACAAGTTCCCCGGCCAGCTTTCCGGCGGGCAGCAGCAGCGGGTGGCGATCGCCCGCGCACTGGCCATGGACCCGATCGCCATGCTGTTCGACGAGCCGACCTCGGCGCTGGACCCGGAAATGATCAACGAAGTGCTGGACGTGATGGTCGGCCTGGCGCAGGAGGGCATGACGATGATGGTGGTGACCCACGAAATGGGCTTTGCCCGCAAGGTGGCCAACCGCGTGGTGTTCATGGACCAGGGCGCGATTCTGGAGGACAGCGGCAAGGACGAATTCTTCCAGGCCCCGAAAACCGACCGCGCCCGCGACTTCTTGGCGCGCATCATTCACTGATGTTTTATTGGTAATGCGTCCCGCCGTGAATACGTACCCGCCAGATCGCCGACCAGTTTTCGAACCGCGGCGGACGGGCAAACAGATCGTTTGCCAGGATGTCCAGCAGCGCCTGTGTTTGTTTCTTCAGATGTGCGGCCGCCAATTTTTTCGCGTCTTTTTGCGCCTGGCGCGAATACACCAGTTGCCAGCTCACCAGTTCAATTCCTTGCTGCTTTCCTCCAGCGGTTCCGCGCGGGCGGCGATGATGGACTCACGCATGCCCGGCACCGACATCAAATGCAAGGTTTCCTGGATGGCGGCCCAGTCCTCGGCAGAGACCAGCACCGCGTTATTGCGTTTGCCGGTGATGGTGACCGGCGCATGACTGGCCGCAGTTTCGTCGATCAGGTTATACAGCCGGGCGCGGGCTTCGCTGGCGGAAATGGTGTCCATGACGACTCCTTGGGATAATGCAAGCAAACGTACGCTTATGCGTACGCACTGTCAAGCGACCCGCGCAACGAGGTAAAATGTCGGCTATTCGTGTTTTGAAAGCCTGCCGCCATGTCCGACCTTGCCACTACTCCCGACAGCATCACCATCACCCGCCCAGACGACTGGCACCTGCATCTGCGCGACGGCGCGACGCTGGCCAGCGTGCTGCCGCACAGCGCCCGCCAGTTCGGCCGCGCCATCGTGATGCCGAATCTGAAACCGCCGGTGACCACCACCGCCGCTGCTGTCGCCTATCGCGAGCGCATCATGGCCGCGCTGCCGGAAGGCCTGAACTTCGAGCCGCTGATGACGCTCTACCTGACCAACAACACGCAGCCCGACGAAATCGTGCGCGCCGTGGACAGCGGCATCGTCCACGCGGTCAAGCTGTATCCGGCCGGCGCCACCACCAATTCGGACGCCGGCGTGACCGATCTGTCCAACTGCTACAAGACGCTGGAAAAGATGCAGGAACTGGGCCTGCCGTTCCTGGTCCATGGCGAAGTCACCGACCAGGACATCGACCTGTTCGACCGCGAAGCCGTGTTCATCGAGCGCGTGATGCGCCCGCTGCGCCGCGACTTCCCGGCGCTGAACATCGTCTTCGAACACATCACCACCAAGCACGCCGCGCAATATGTGGCGGAAGCCGAAGGCCCGATCGCCGCCACCATCACCGCGCATCACCTGCTGTACAACCGTAACGACATCTTCAAGGGCGGCATTCGTCCTCACTACTACTGCCTGCCGGTGCTGAAGCGCGAAGAGCACCGCCTGGCGCTGGTCACCGCCGCCACCAGCGGCGACGAACGCTTCTTCCTCGGCACCGACTCGGCGCCGCACGCCAAGGGCGCCAAGGAGGCCGCCTGCGGCTGCGCCGGCTGCTACACCGCGCTGCACGCGATGGAGCTGTACGCCGAAGCCTTCGAGCGCGCCGGCGCGCTGGACAAGCTGGAAGCCTTCGCCAGCTTCAATGGCCCGGCCTTCTACAACCTGCCGCGCAACGAGGGCACCATCACCCTCAAGCGCGAACAGTGGACCATGCCGGAAACCCTGCCGCTGGCCGAGCAGGAAGTCGTGCCGCTGAACGCCGGCGAAACCATCAACTGGAAAATGGTGTAAGCAAGTGCTGGACACCGTCGACTGGTCGCGTCCGTGGTACGAATCGGTACGCGGCGCGGCTGGACGCTTGTCGGCGGAGGCACATTTCCGCGATGAATTCTGCAAGCAGGCCGCCGCACTGGGCCTGCGCAATCACCTCGGCCTGCCGATTTCCTTCGTGCCGCAGGAAGATCTGCCGGACGGCACGGCCTACGAAGAGCACATCGGCGTCACCGGCTGCGTACCGACGCGCGACAACTTCCACGATTTCTTCAACGGCCTGGTATGGCTGACCTTCCCGCGCATCAAAGTGCAGCTGAACGCCTTGCAGGCGGCGCAGATCGCATTGGACGGCGTGGGCAAGTCACGCGGCCCGGCGCGTGACGCCGCCACCATCTTCGATGAAAACGCCGCGCTGCTGGTGGTGCGCGACTACGCCGACGGCCATGCGCTGGTCGATGCGCTGCGCGGACACCGCTGGCAGGAAGCCTTCCTCACGCGCCGCGCCAGCTTCGGCCCCGACGCGCAAGTCTGGCTGTTCGGCCACGCGCTGATGGAAAAGCTGGTCGCGCCGCGCAAGGCCATCACCGCGCATACGCGCGTGGTGCTGGCGGGCGACGATTTCTTCGCGAAGGACCACGAAGGCCGCCGCGCATGGCTCGACGCCACGGTCGCGCAGCAGCTGGCCGAGGAAGGCCTGAGCACCGCCGGCTTCACGCCGATACAGGCGCTGGGGGTGCCGGGCTGGTGGCCGGAGCAGGATGAAGCCTTCTACGCCGACGCAACGGTGTTCCGCCCAAAGCGCGAAGCCGCAGTAAAATAGCCCTTCCAACACCAACCAACACGCCGCCGACGCGGCAGAAAGAACACGCCATGACGCAGGTAATTCGCTGGGGTATTCTGGGCACGGGCAAAATCGCCAAGGCCTTCGCCACCGCTTTGCGGGAAACGCCGGACGCAAAACTGGTGGCCGTCGCTTCGCGCGCCGTAGATAGCGCTACCAAGTTCGGCCAGGAGTACGGCGCCGAGCGTTTCCACGGCAGCTACCAGGCGCTGGCCGACGATCCCGATGTCGATGTGATCTATATCGGCACGCCGCACCCGATGCATCACGAGAACGCGCTGATGTGCCTTAACGGCGGCAAGGCGGTGCTGGTGGAGAAGTCGTTCACCATGAACCGGCGCCAGGCCGAGGACATCATCAATCTGGCGCGCGCGAAAAATCTGTTCGTCATGGAGGCGATGTGGACGCGTTTCATGCCGACGGTGGTCGAGGCCAAGCGCATTGTCGACAGCGGCGAGATCGGCAAGCCGGCCAATGTGACGGCGGATTTCGGCTTCACCTCGGACGCCGGTCCTGAGCACCGCCTGTTCGCGCCGGAGCTGGGCGGCGGCGCGCTGCTGGACCTGGGCATTTATCCGCTGTCGATGTCGTCGTTCTTCATGGGCGCTGTCACCGGCGTGAAGGCGCAGGCGGAGATGGCCGCCACCGGCGTCGACATGCAAACCGCGTTCACGCTGACGCATGAAGGCGGCGGCGTGTCGTCCTGCGCGTGCAGCCTGCGTTCGCGCACGCCGACCGAGTTGACCATCTCCGGCACCAAGGGCTTTGTGCGCCTGCATGACCGCTTCCACAACACCGACACCATCACCGTCACGCTGGTGGATGGAGTTTCGCGCAACGAGCGCACCCTGTCGCTGCCGAAGTCCGGCAACGGCTACACGCATGAAGCGCAGGAAGTAGGGCGCTGCATCCGCGCAGGCCTGATCGAAAGCCCGGTGATGCCGCACGCCGAAACGCTGGCGCTGATGGGCACCCTGGACGAGATCCGCGCGCAGATCGGCCTGCGCTATCCCGCCGACGCCTAAGCACCTCAGCGCGGCCGGCGCGAACTGGTTACAATCTTCGGATATGAATTTAATAACGGGGATAGACCATGTTCGTTGCTGACCGCACGCCTTCCTTGAAAACCGTACTGCTCGCCACCGGCGTCGTCCTGACGCTGGCCATGGGCGTGCGCCACGGTTTCGGTTTCTGGATGCAGCCGATCTCGCAAGCCAATGGCTGGACGCGCGAGACCTACTCGCTGGCGCAGGCCATGCAAAACCTGATGTGGGGCGCGTTCGGCCCGTTCGCCGGCATGGCGGCGGACCGTTTCGGCACCATGCGCGTGGTGCTGGTGGGCGCGATCAGCTATGCCGCCGGTTTGTTCTGGATGGCGCTGGTGACCGATCCCACCATGTTCGTACTGGGCACCGGGTTGTTTGTCGGCTTTGGCCTGGCCTGCACGGCGTTTGGCGCGGTGAGCGGCATCATCGGCCGCGTGGCGCCGCCGGAGAAGCGTTCGTGGGCGTTCGGCATCTCCGGCGCGGCCAGCTCCTTCGGCCAGTTCATGATGATGCCGGTCGAGCAGCAGCTGATTTCCGCCGTCGGCTGGCAGAACGCCTTCTATATCCTGGGCGGCTTGCTGGTGTTGTTGATGGTGCCGATGGCCTTCCATCTGCGCGAGCCGGCGGTGGAGCATGCGCATGGTCCGCAGCAAAGCATCCGCGAGGCGGCCGGCGAGGCGCTGGGCAATCGTTCCTTCCTGCTTCTGCTGGCGGGCTATTTCGTGTGCGGCTTCCAGGTGGTGTTTATCGGCGTGCACTTGCCGGCGTACTTGCGCGACAAGGGCATCGCCAATCCGAATGTCGCCGTGCTGGCGCTGGCGCTGATTGGGCTGTTCAATATCTTTGGCTCGTACTATGCAGGCAAGCTGGGTGGACGGCTGCCCAAGCGTTATCTGCTGTCGACCATTTACTTCTCGCGTGCGGTGGTGATTTCGCTGTTCCTGCTGGCGCCATTGATGCCGCTATCGGTGTATCTGTTTGCGGCGGCGATGGGCGTACTGTGGTTGTCGACGGTGCCGCTTACGAACGGCATCATCGCCGGCGTGTTCGGCGTCAAGCACATGTCGATGCTGGCGGGGATCGTGTTCTTCTCGCACCAGATGGGCAGCTTCCTGGGCGTGTGGCTGGGCGGTTATCTGTATGCGGCGCAGGGCAATTATGACGTTGTGTGGGGCATCGCGATTGCGCTTGGCGTGATGGCCGGCCTGGTCAACCTGCCGATCAACGAGCGCCCGCTGGCGCGCCTGAAGGCGGCGTGATGAAAACCTGGCTGCTGCGCGCCGCCATCGCCGTTGTGCTGGCGCTGGTGTTCGCCGCATATCTGCAGCCAGACTTCATGGTTGATCTCGCCAACCGCATCTACCTGTGCTTCTAAAACCGGGGTCAGTTCTGCCATTGGTACATGAGCTCGTGTGCGATTGGCAGAACTGACCCCGGTTTTAGACTTTCAGGAACTCTTCGCGGCCGCCTAGCCAGCGGGCGAGGTGGGCTTCGACGGTGGCGGCTTTTTCCGGGCTGTTGGCGTGCAGCAGGTCGTGGGCGACGTCGCGCGCCTGGTCGACCAGCCAGCCGTCGGTTTCCAGGTCGGCGAAGCGCAGCATGGCCTGGCCGGACTGGCGCGCGCCGAGGAATTCGCCGGGGCCGCGTATCTCCAGGTCGCGGCGGGCGATTTCAAAGCCGTCGGTGGTTTCGCGCATCGTCATCAGGCGCTGCTTGGCGATCTGGCCCAGCGGGCTTTGGTACAGCAGCAGGCACACCGATGCCGCCGAGCCTCGCCCTACGCGGCCGCGCAACTGGTGCAGCTGCGACAGGCCGAAACGCTCGGCGTGTTCGATCACCATCAGCGAGGCATTCGGCACGTCCACGCCCACCTCGATCACCGTGGTGGCGACCAGCACCTGCATCTCGTTGGCGATGAAGGCGTCCATCACTTCCTGTTTCTCCGCCGTCTTCAGGCGGCCGTGCACCAGGCCGATGTTCAGGTCCGGCAGCGCTTCCGCCAGCAGGGCGTGGGTGTCGGTGGCGGTTTGCAGTTGCAGCGCTTCCGATTCCTCGATCAGCGGACAGACCCAGTAGACCTGCCGGCCTTCCTGCGCGGCCGCGTGCACGCGTTCGATCACTTCGTCGCGCCGGTTCTGGTCGATGGTGCGCGTGACGATCGGGCTGCGGCCCGGCGGCAGTTCGTCGATCACCGATACTTCCAGGTCGGCGTAGTAGGTCATCGCCAGCGTGCGCGGGATCGGCGTGGCCGACATCATCAGCTGGTGCGGCACTTCGCCTTCGTTGCCCTTGTTGCGCAACACGAGACGCTGGCCGACGCCGAAGCGGTGCTGCTCGTCGACGATGACCAGGCCGAGATTGGAGAAGGTCACCACATCCTGCAGCAGCGCGTGCGTGCCGACCACCAGCCGCGCCTCGCCGGATTCGATCAGGTCGTACGCCGCCTGCTTGTCCTTCTTCTTCAAGCTGCCGCTGAGCCATGCGACCTTGACGCCCAACGGCTCCATCCACGCGGCGATCTTGCGGAAGTGCTGTTCGGCCAGGATCTCGGTCGGCGCCATCAGCGCGGCCTGGTAGCCGCTGTCGATGGCCTGCGCGGCTGCCAGCGCCGATACCACGGTCTTGCCGCTGCCGACGTCCCCTTGCAGCAGGCGCTGCATCGGGAACGGCTGGCGCAGGTCGGCGCGGATTTCGTTCAGCACCTTCTGCTGCGCATTGGTCAGCTTGAAAGGCAGGGCGTCCTGGAAGCTTTTGGACAGCGAGCCAATCACTGTCAGCGCCGGCGATCCTTTCAGCCGGCGCGCGCGCTGGGCGCGTTTCAGCGACAGCTGCTGCGCCAGCAGCTCGTCGAACTTCACGCGTGTCCAGGCGGGATGCGAGCGGTCGGCCAGCGCGTGGTTGTCCACCTGTTGCGGCGGGTAGTGCAGCAGCTTCACTGCCGGCTCCAGCTCGGACAATTGCAGCTGCTTGCGCAGCTCGGCCGGCAGCGTATCGGTCCAGTCGACGCGTTTCATGGCCTCGCCGATGGCCTTGCGCAGCACCGGCTGCGACAGGCCTTCGCCGGCCGGATATACCGGCGTCAGGGAAGTCGGCAACGGCGCGCCTTCGTTGACCACCTTGTAGGCCGGATGCACCATCTCGGCGCCGAAGAAGCCGTGCTTCAATTCGCCGCGCGCGCGCACCCGCGTGCCCTCGGCCAGCTGCTTGACCTGGCTGCCGTAGAAATTCATGAACCGCAGCTGCAAATCGCCCGTGTCGTCGGCGATGTGGACCAATAACTGCCGGCGCGGCTTGTAGGCGATCTCGTTTTTGGTGACAACGCCCTCAACTTGGGAGGTGTCGCCGCCATGCAGCCGGGCTTCCTCGATGCTGATGACCTGGGTTTCGTCTTCATAGCGCATGGGCAGGTGCAGCACCAGGTCCATATCGGTGTGCAAGCCCAATTTGGCCAGTTTGGCCTCGGGGCTGACGGTTTTCTTGGCAGTTTTAGACGGTGAAACAGGCATATGGCGTAAAATAGAGGGTTGGCCGCCGGTATTGTAAGGCCTACCGTATTTTTGTTTAACAGAGTCCGCACATGTATTCGCTTTCCGATTTCGATTTTAACTTGCCGCAAGAGCGTATTGCGCAATTTCCGCTGCCAGACCGCAGCGCTTCCCGTCTGCTGCATCTGGACGGCGAGCAGATCATCGACCGTCAGTTCGCTGACATCGTCAATCTGCTGCAAGCCGGCGACCTGCTGGTGATGAACAATACCCGCGTGCTGAAGGCGCGTTTCTTTGGCACCAAGGAGAGCGGCGGCAAGGTGGAGGCATTGGTCGAGCGCGTGCTGGACAACCGCACCGTGCTGGCGCAGGTGCGCGCCTCGCGTTCGCCGCTGGCCGGCACCAAGATGCGCCTGGCCGACGCCTTCGACGTCACGGTCGGCGAGCGCGCCGGCGAGTTCTTCACGCTGCACTTCGACGCCGACGTGTTCGACCTGATCGAAGCGCACGGCCGCCTGCCGCTGCCGCCGTACATCGAGCACGATGCGGATTCGTTCGACGAAACCCGTTACCAGACCGTGTTCAACAAGGTGCCGGGCGCCGTCGCCGCGCCGACCGCCGGCCTGCACTTCGACGAGAAGCTGCTGGAACAGCTGAAGGCCAAGGGCGTCAACTTCGCCTACGTCACGCTGCACGTGGGCGCCGGCACCTTCCAGCCGGTGCGTCACGAGAAGCTGTCGGACCACCAGATGCACACCGAGTGGTACACCATGCCGCAGGAAACCGTGGACGCCGTGCGCGCCACCCGCGCCGCCGGGCGCGACGTGGTGGCGGTCGGCACCACCAGCCTGCGCGCGCTGGAGTCGGCCTCGCAGAGCGGCCAGCTGGAGGCGGGCAGCGCGGACACGGCGCTGTTCATCACGCCGGGCTACAAGTTCAAGACGGTGACCCGTCTGATCACCAATTTCCACCTGCCGAAATCGACGCTGCTGATGCTGGTGTCGGCCTTCGCCGGGTTTGAAGAGATCCGCAAGGCCTACGCCCACGCGATCGCCAATGAATACCGCTTCTTCAGCTATGGCGACGCCATGCTGCTGACGACGCAGAACAAGGAATAACAATGCTGGAATTTAAACTGCACAAGACCGACACCACCGGCGTGACCAAGGCCCGCCGCGGCGAGGTGAAACTGAACCACGGCGTGGTCCAGACCCCGATCTTCATGCCGGTCGGCACCTATGGCTCGGTCAAGGCAATGTCGCCGCTGGAGCTGAAGGAAATCAACGCGCAGATCATCCTGGGCAACACCTTCCACCTGTGGCTGCGTCCGGGCAACGACGTCATGGCCAAGTTCGGCGGCCTGCACGACTTCATGGGCTGGGACAAGCCGATCCTGACCGACTCGGGCGGTTTCCAGGTGTTTTCGCTGGGCGCGATGCGCAAGATCACCGAGGAAGGCGTGCACTTCAACTCGCCGATCAACGGCGACAAGCTGTTCCTGTCGCCGGAAGTGTCGATGCAGATCCAGCGCGTGCTGAATTCCGACATCGTCATGCAGTTCGACGAATGTACGCCTTACGAAATCGACAACCGCCCGGCCACGCTGGACGAGGCGGCCAAGTCGATGCGTATGTCGCTGCGCTGGGCGCAACGCTCGCACGACGAATTCCACCGCGGCGAGAACCCGAACGCGCTGTTCGGCATCGTCCAGGGCGGCATGTTCGAGAACCTGCGCGATGAATCGCTGGCCGGCCTGGAAGAAATCGACTTCCCCGGCCTGGCCATCGGCGGCCTGTCGGTCGGCGAGCCGAAGGAAGACATGATGCGCATCCTGCAACACGTCGGCCCGAAACTGCCGGCCAACAAGCCGCACTACCTGATGGGCGTGGGCACGCCGGAAGACCTGGTGGCCGGCGTTTCCAACGGCGTCGACATGTTCGACTGCGTGATGCCGACCCGTAACGCCCGCAACGGCTGGATCTTCACCCGCTACGGCGACATCAAGATCAAGAACGCCCGTTACAAGGATGACAAGGAGCCGTACGATCCTACCTGTTCTTGCTACGCTTGCAAGAACTTCTCGCGCGCCTACCACCACCACCTGAACCGTACCCAGGAAATCCTCGGTGCGCGTTTGAACACCATCCACAACCTGCACTATTACCTGGACATCATGCAGCAGATGCGCGACGCCCTGGACGCCGACCGTTTCCCGGCGTGGGTGCAGCAATTCCACGCGGATCGCGCACGCGGGGTGTAAAAGTCCTGACGCCGTGCGGCCAGTGCTAGAATACAGCGCTGTTTTTTAAACTATAGATATCGGAGTCACCTGTGTTCCTCATTTCCAACGCGTATGCCCAATCCAATCCTCTCGAAGCCCTCGGCGGCGGCGGCTTCCTGGGCCAGTATGGCTTCCTGATTCTGATGTTCGTGGCGATGTACTTCCTGATGATCCGTCCTCAGCAGAAGCGCGCCAAGGAACAAAAGGCCATGATGGAAGCGCTGGCCAAGGGCAATGAAGTCGTGACCGCCGGTGGCGTGCTGGGCAAGATCACCAAGATCTCCGACGCCTACGTGACCCTGGAAATCTCCAGCGGCGCCGAACTGGTGGTGCAAAAGAACTCGATCACGATGGTGCTGCCAAACGGCACGCTGAAGAGCCTGTAATTCCCACTGGCCCGCGCCCGCGCGGGCCTTTTGACGTCTACATTGAACGTTAGAGCTATATGAATCGTTATCCAGTCTGGAAATACATCCTTATCGCGGTCGCGATCCTGTTGGGCGCGCTGTACACCGCGCCGAACTTCTTCGGCCAGTCGCCGGCGGTGCAGGTCACCAGCGGCAAATCGACGGTCAAGATGACCTCGGACATGACGGCCAAGGTCGCGGACGTGCTGAACAAAGCCGGCATCGCCAACAACGGCCTGACTTATGACGGCAGCGGCGCCTACACCTCGGTGCGCGTGCGCTTCGCCACGCCGGACATCCAGTTCCAGGCCAAGTCGGTGCTGGAAAAGGGCCTGAACGCCGATCCTGAAGACCCAACCTACCTGGTGGCGCTGAATCTGCAGGAAGATACGCCGAAATGGATGCAAAGCCTGCACGCGCTGCCGATGTACCTCGGCCTCGATCTGCGCGGTGGCGTGCACTTCCTGATGCAGGTCGACACCAAGGCCGTGCTGGCCAAGCGCGTGCAAGGCATGCAGGCGCTGGCCCGTGCCGCGCTGCGCGACAAGAACGTGCGCCACGCCGGCATCGACCGCGTGGGCGACACCATCGAAGTCAAGTTCCGCGACGACGCCACCCGCCAGAAAGCCAAGGATGTGCTGGCCGGCCAGCTGGCCGACGTGGCGTTTGTGGACGCCGGCGAAGGCAGCGACCTGAAAACGGTGGTGAGCCTGAAACCGGCCGCGCTGAAGCAGACCGTCGATGACGGCGTCAAGCAGAACATCTCCACCCTGTCCAAGCGCGTCAACGAGCTGGGCGTGGCGGAACCGGTGATCCAGCAGCAAGGTCCGGACCGCATCGTGGTCCAGCTGCCGGGCGTGCAGGACGTGGCGCGCGCGCGCGCCGTGATCGGCCGTACCGCGACGCTGGAAGTGCGCATGGTCGACGAATCGATCACGCCGGGCACCGAAATGTCGGCGGCGATTCCGTTCAACTCGGAACTGTTCACCGTCGGTAAAGGCGTGCCGGTCGTGCTGACCAAGGACGTGGTGCTGACCGGCGATTACATCTCCAGCGCCGTCGCCAGCTTCGACTCGAACAACCAGCCAGCGGTCGGCATCGACCTGAACGGCGACGGCGGCCGCCGCATGCGCGACGCCACCCGCGAGCGCGTCGGCAAGAAAATGGCCATCGTGCTGTTCGAAAAAGGCAAGCCGGAAGTGCTGTCGGTTGCCACTATCCAGAGTGAACTGGGCAGCCGCTTCCAGATCACCGGCATGGGCAATGCCGAGAACTCGGCTGAACTGGCGCTGCTGCTGCGCTCCGGCGCGCTGTCGGCGCCGATGGATATCATCGAAGAACGCACCATCGGCCCTGCGCTGGGCGCGGAGAATGTCAACAAGGGTCTGCATTCGACCATGTACGGCTTCGCGGCGATTGCGATCTTCATGATCGTCTACTACATGATGTTCGGCTTCTTCAGCGTGTTTGCGCTGGCGTGCAACCTGTTGCTGCTGGTGGCGCTGCTGTCGCTGATGCAGGCGACGCTTACCCTGCCGGGCATGGCCGCTATCGCGCTGGCGTTGGGTATGGCGATTGACTCCAACGTGCTGATCAACGAGCGTATTCGTGAAGAGCTGCGTTCCGGCGCTTCGCCGCAGCAGGCGATCGCCGCCGGCTTCGACCGCGCCTGGGCCACCATCATCGACTCCAACGTCACCACGCTGATCGTCGGTGTGGCGCTGTGGGTGTTCGGTTCCGGTCCGATCCGCGGCTTCGCCGTGGTGCACACGTTGGGCATTCTGACTTCGATGTTCTCCGCCGTGTTCATCTCGCGTGGCGTGGTGAACCTCTGGTATGGCCGCAAGAAGAAGCTGCAATCCGTCGCTATCGGTACCGTCTGGGTACCGGGCCAGAAATAGTCAGAGTTAACTCGGGGCACCCAACATGGAATTTTTCCGCATTAAAAAAGACATCCCGTTCATGCGCCACGCGCTGGTGTTCAACGTCGTTTCGGCGTTGACCTTCGTCGCGGCCGTGTTCTTCCTGCTGCACCGCGGCCTGCATTTCTCGGTGGAGTTCACCGGCGGCACCGTGATGGAGCTGAAATACCAGCAGGCGGCCAATCTGGAACGCATCCGCCACACGCTGGAAACCATCGGCTACGAACAGCCTGAAGCCACCGGCTTCGGCACCGCCCACGACGTGATGCTGCGTCTGCCGGTGGTGAAGAACGTCAGCTCGAAGGATGCTTCGGCGCTGGTGTACGACGCGCTGTGCAAAGCCGAAAGCGGCGCCATGAAGCAGATCGACACCGTGACCGCCAAGGGCGAACACGTGGTCAAGCAGGCTTGCTCGGATACCGCCGGTGCTGAACTGGTATCGCTGCAGAAGGTGGAATTCGTCGGCCCGCAGGTTGGCGACGAGCTGGCGCAGAATGGCCTGAACGCGCTGGTGATGGTGATCATCGGCGTGATGATCTACCTGGCCGTGCGCTTCGAATGGAAATTCGCGGTGGCGGCGATCATCGCCAACTTGCACGACGTGGTCATCATTCTCGGCTTCTTCGCCTTCTTCCAGTGGGAGTTCTCGCTGACGGTGCTGGCCGGCGTGCTGGCGGTGCTGGGCTACTCGGTGAATGAGTCGGTGGTTATCTTCGACCGTATCCGCGAAAACTTCCGCAAGCAGCGCAAGGCTTCGGTGCATGAAGTGATCGACAATGCGATCACCTCGACCATCTCGCGTACCATCATCACCCACGGCTGTACGCAGATGATGGTGCTGTCGATGCTGTTCCTGGGCGGTCCGACGCTGCACTACTTCGCGATGGCGCTGACCATCGGTATCTGCTTCGGCATCTACTCGTCGGTGTTCGTGGCCGCCGCGGTGGCCATGTGGCTGGGCGTGAAGCGCGAAGACCTGATCAAGCCGATCAAGGAAAAAGACGAAACCGACGGCGCAGTGGTTTAAGTCTCCCCAAAATCCCTCCATCCGGAGGGATTTTTTTTTCAACTCCATCGCGCTAATGCGCTGTAATGAGGCGGCTGGACGGGCCAATCGGGTGCAGCGCGGATGCCACGCCCGTAGCGGCGGCTGGCATGGGGCTTGCATGTTTATCTACTCTTGGAGGAGGAAAGCATGCAAGCCACTTTACAAAAGACGCTGGGCACGTTTCAACTATGGGGCATCGCCGTCGGGCTGGTGATCTCGGGCGAGTATTTCGGCTGGAGTTATGGCTGGGCCTCGGCCGGCACGCTGGGCTTCACCATCACGGCGCTGTGCATCGCCGCCATGTACACGGCGTTCATCTTCAGCTTCACCGAGCTGACGACTTCCATCCCCCATGCCGGCGGACCGTTCGCCTACAGCAAGCGCGCCTTCGGACCGCTGGGCGGCTACCTGGCCGGCGCGGCAACCTTGATCGAATTCGTGTTTGCGCCGCCGGCGATCGCGCTGGCCATCGGCGCCTATCTCAATGTGCAGTTCCCGCAGGTCGAGCCGAAGACGGCGGCGGTTGGCGCCTACCTGGTCTTCATGACGCTGAATATCCTCGGCGTGCAGATCGCCGCCACCTTTGAATTGATGGTGACGCTGCTGGCGATCTTCGAACTGCTGGTGTTCATGGGCGTGGTGTCGCCGGGATTCTCGGTGGCGCATTTCGTCAAGGGCGGGTGGGCGGGGCAGGACGCGTTCAGCATGGCCGCCATTCCCGGCATGTTCGCGGCGATTCCGTTTGCGATCTGGTTCTTCCTGGCGATCGAGGGTGTGGCGATGGCGGCGGAGGAGGCGCGGAATCCGCAGCGCTCGGTGCCGATCGCCTACATCGCCGGCATCGTCACGCTGGTGCTGCTGGCGCTGGGCGTCATGGTGTTTGCCGGCGGCGCCGGCGACTGGACCAAGCTGGCCAACATCAACGATCCGCTGCCGCAGGCGATGAAGCTGATCGTCGGCGAGAACAGCGGCTGGCTGCACATGCTGGTGTGGCTAGGCCTGTTCGGTTTGATCGCATCCTTCCACGGCATCATTCTCGGCTACTCGCGGCAGATTTATGCGCTGGCGCGCGAGGCGTATCTGCCGGAGTATTTCGCCAAAATTCATCCGCGCTTCAAGACGCCGCACCGCGCCATCCTCGCCGGCGGCGTGATCGGCATCGCCGCCATCTACAGCGATGAGCTGATCAAGCTTGGCGGTCAGACGCTGACGGCCAACATCGTCACCATGTCGGTGTTTGGTGCGATCACCATGTACATCATCAGCATGCTGGCGCTGTTCAAGCTGCGCCGCGCGGAGCCGGAGATGGCGCGGCCGTTCCGCGCGCCGTGCTATCCGCTGTTCCCGACCGTCGCACTGGTGGGCGCGGTGGTCTGCCTGGCCACCATGATCTATTACAATTGGCTGATCTTCTGTGTGTTTGTGGTGTTTCTGTTGCTGGGCTACGGTTGCTTCCTGGCGACCGCGCCGCAACGTCAGCGAAAGGGCAGCGATGGGGTACTCGCACCAGGTCGGCAGTAAGACGTATCAGTTTCGCGATCTGAAGGATTTGATGGCGAAGGCAACACCTGCGCGTTCGGGCGATTACCTGGCCGGCGTGGCGGCCGGCAGCGCGGAAGAGCGGGTGGCGGCGCAGATGGCGCTGGCCGATCTGCCGCTGCGCGTTTTTCTCAGCGAGGCGCTGATTCCATACGAGCGGGATGAGGTGACGCGGCTGATCGTCGATACGCACGATGCGGCGGCGTTCGCGCGCGTCGCGCATCTGACGGTGGGCGATTTTCGCAACTGGCTGCTCAGCGATGCGGCCGATGGCGCGGCGCTGACCGCGCTGGCGCCGGGCGTTACGCCGGAGATGGCGGCGGCGGTGTCCAAGATCATGCGCGTGCAGGATCTGGTGCTGGTGGCGCGCAAGTGCGAGGTGTTTGCGCGCTTCCGCAATACCATCGGTTTGTCTGGGCGCATGTCGACGCGCTTGCAGCCGAATCATCCTACCGATGATGCGAGCGGCATCGCGGCCAGTGTGCTGGATGGTCTGCTGTATGGCAGCGGCGATGCGGTCATCGGCATCAATCCGGCTACCGATAATGTGCCGCAGGTGATCAATCTGGTTTCCATGTTGGACGAGATCATTGCGCGGTATGCCATTCCAACGCAGTCCTGCGTGCTGACGCATGTGACCAATACCATCGCCGCCATCGAGCGCGGCGCGCCGGTGGATCTGGTGTTCCAGTCGATTGCCGGCACCGAGGCGGCCAATGCCGGCTTTGGCGTGACGTTGTCATTGCTGGACGAAGCGCGGCAGGCGGCGTTGTCGCTGGGGCGCGGTACGGTGGGCAGCAATGTGATGTATTTCGAGACGGGGCAGGGCAGTGCGCTGTCGGCCAACGCGCATCATGGCGTCGATCAGCAGACCTGCGAGGCGCGCGCCTATGCGGTGGCGCGGCGCTTCCAGCCGTTGCTGGTGAATTCGGTGGTGGGCTTTATCGGGCCGGAGTATCTGTACGACGGCAAGCAGATTTTGCGCGCGGGGCTGGAGGATCATTTCTGCGCCAAGCTGCTTGGGCTGCCGATGGGCTGCGATGTCTGCTACACCAATCATGCGGAGGCGGATCAGGATGATATGGATGTGCTGCTGACGATGCTGGGCGCGGCCGGCTGCACGTTTGTGATGGGCGTGCCGGGATCGGATGACATCATGCTCAATTATCAGAGTACGTCGTTTCACGATGCGCTGTATGTGCGGCGGGCGCTGGGATTGAAGCCGGCGCCGGAGTTTGAGGCTTGGCTGCAGACCATGGGCATCGTTACGGGAGATGCGCGGTTTACGTTGGCGGATGCTTTGCCGGCGGCTTTCAACAAGGTGCTGTTGCATGGATAAACTGGTGACTGTGAATCCGTGGACGGCGCTGCGGCGGTTGACGGCGGCGCGGATTGCGCTGGGGCGTAGCGGCGTCAGTCAGCCGACGGCGCCGCAGCTGGCGTTTCAGCTGGCCCACGCGCGCGCCCGCGATGCGGTGCATCTGGCGCTCGATGTTGCGGCGCTTGGCGAAGCGTTGAGCGCCGCGAGCGGCTTGCCATGCGTGAGCCTGCACAGCGCCGCGCCGGACCGCCACACCTACCTTCAGCGCCCCGACCTCGGTCGCCAGCTCAACGCCGCCTCGCACGACACGCTGGCCGCCGTCGATGCGTCCGGCGTCGCGCCCTATGATCTTGCGCTGGTGGTCGCCGATGGCCTGTCGGCGCTGGCGATCGAGCAGAACGCTGCGCCGTTCATTCGCGCATTGATGGCGCGCCTTTCGAGCGAGCAGTGGCGCCTCGCACCGATCGCCATCGTTCAGCAAGGCCGCGTGGCCATTGGCGATGGCATCGCCCACCTGCTAAACGCACAAGCCGTGGTGGTGCTGATCGGCGAACGTCCCGGCCTCAGCTCCCCGGACAGCATGGGCCTCTATCTCACCTGGGCGCCGCGCCCCGGCCTGACGGACGCCAGCCGCAACTGCATCTCCAACGTCCGCCCCGAGGGCTTGACCTGGGAGGCCGCAGCGTTCAAGCTGCACTACCTGCTGTCCGAGTCGCGACGTCGCCAATTGTCCGGCGTCGCGCTGAAAGACGAAACCGCGAGCGAGAGCGCCAACCTGGAGGCGCCACGGCGCAATTTCCTGTTGGAGTGAGACCGCATCATGAGCCGCACCGGCCGCCTTTTCATGCTGATGGACGCCATGCGCGGCTATCGCCGTCCCGTCACCGCCGCCCGCCTGGCTGAACAGCTTGGCGTCTCCGAACGCACGATCTACCGCGACATCCAGACCCTGGCCAGCCTCGGCGCGCCGCTGCAAGGCGAAGCCGGCGTCGGCTACATGCTGAAGACCGGCTTCTTCCTGCCGCCATTGATGTTCGACGCCGACGAACTGGAAGCGCTGGTGCTCGGCGCGCGCTGGGTGCGCCGCCAGGGCGACGAAGCACTGGCCGCCGCCGCCAACAACGCCCTCGCCAAGATCGCCACCGCCACGCCGAAGGATCTGCGCGACGACATGGCCGAAACCAGCCTGTGGGCGCCTATCGGTGAAGTCAGTCACGCCAGCGACATCCACGTGCGCCCTGTGCGCGAAGCGATACGCTACCAGCACCGGCTGCGCATGTCCTACTGCGATGAACACGGCGCGCCGTCCGAACGCATCGTCTGGCCGTTCGCGCTGGCCTTCCTGGAAGGGCGCCGCCTGCTGGCCGCATGGTGCGAACTGCGTGCGGCGTTCCGCCATTTCCGCATCGACCGCATCGCCGCGGTGGAGTCGCTGCAGGAGCGCTATCCGACCCGCCGCCACGACCTGCTGAAAGCCTGGCGCACCGAGAACAACTACCGCGAAGACTACTGACAAAAACTGTCGCGCCGCAGCGCTACGATGAAGTCCTCAACCCACTCATCGGAGACTGCAATGCGCTTGTACCACCACTCGATTTCCACCTGCTCCCGCCGCGTGATGATGGCCGCCCTGCACATGGGCACGCCGCTGGAACTGACCGAGGTGAACCTGATGAGTCCGGAAGACCGCCGCCGCCTGGTCGCCATCAATCCCAACAGCAAACTGCCGGTGCTGCAGGACGGCGAGTTCACGCTGTGGGAATCCTGCGCCATCATGCAATACCTGGCCGACCGCACGCACGGACAGGACCTGTATCCGGACAACATCCTGATCCGCGCCGACATCAACCGCTGGATGATGTGGGGCGTGCAGCACTTCGCGCCGCCGATCAGCACCTTCTGCTACGAGAACATCTGGAAAGGCATGAGCGGACGCGGCGGCCCGGATGCGGCGGAAATCGACCGCGCCGGCCGGCTGATCGCGCAGTTCGCCGCCGTGCTGGAGCAGCACCTGGCCGGCCGCGACTGGGTGGTTGGCGACACGCTTACCCTGGCGGACCTGGCGCTGGCGCCGTCACTGACTTACATCCAGCAAGCCAAGCTGCCGGTGACCCAATTTCCCAAGCTGATGGCGTGGCTGGGCCGGGTATCGCAACTCGATGCATGGAAACAAACTATGCCGATCTGGTAATTGCAAGATGCATACGCTTATGTGAACTAGCGCACAGAGCGGGAGGGCAAGGCGGGGTATTCTGGACTCGTCTCCTCTGGAGGAGATCCCTAGTTTTGGACTTTGCCCGCTGCCCAGCGGGCTTTTTTTTTTACAGCATCAACACCGCGTACAGCGACTGCACTTCCTCGGCCGATTCGGTCATGATGGCGTGCAGCGTGCCTTCGCCGACCACGAAATCGATGGTGCGCGCGCCTTGCAGCGTGGTGGCGCCGGGGCGCTGGTACAGCGGCGAATGCACCGGCGACAGGTCGTTGGCCAGCAGCAGCGTGTCGCCCAGCGTTTCCGGCGGCAGCGCGCGCAGGCCGATCCACATCGATTCGATCGCCTTGAACACGCCGTCCGGCACGCTCAGGTGCGTCATGACGCCGCGGCCGATCGCGATTTCGCCGTGCTCGACCCAGTCTTCCGGTTCGCCCTCCATCACCTCCGGGTAGTCGCCGGCGCAGGACAGCATGTAGAAACCGGCCACCTCGTGCATGATGCCGGCAAACAGCGCCGTATCCGGATCGACATGGGTGACGCGCCGCGCGATGACCTGCGACAGCGCCGCCACGTGGGCGGTGTGCTCCCATAGCTGGTTGATCTTGGCCGCCAGCGACGGCTCGGTGACCTGGCTGCCGATCTGGCGCACGATCAGCGCCGCCACCAGCGATTGCAGCGTGCGCACGCCAAGGCGCTGCACGGCCGCGCGCACGCTGGAAATTTCAGTACCGGAACGGTTGTAGGCGACCGAGTTGGCGATGGCGACGCTGCGCGCCGCCAGCAACGGGTCCGCCTGGATCAGCTTGGCAGCTGATTCGATATGGCAGTCGGGATCGTTCAGCGCCTGCTGCAGGCGCAGCGAGGCGTTGACGTTGGCCGGGAACGTGAGTTCGCCCCGGCTCGCTTGAGCAGCAATAGTCTTGAAGGCGTCGAGTCTGTCCATTGCAAAAAATTATACTCGGAATGTTGCCTTGTGGCACTTTTTCGGAAAATACTTTTTGCGGCGTCTTTTTCAGCCCACAGGCGCTGTTACTGCTCGCTGAAGATGGCGTCGCAGCCTTCCACCGGTTCGTCGGTGTCTTGCAGCTCGTCGCTCAGGCCCAGGTCGAACAGTTCTTCGACCGCGTTCATGAAGCTGTTGTGGGTCGAGGCGCCGATCAGGCGGTAGATCTCGCCGTCGTCGTTGCGCACGCCGACGATCAGCGCTTCCTGGCGCACTTCGTCAGCCGGGGCGACGTCCAGCAGCAGGTTGCCGATGATGTGCTTGTCGAATTTGGCAGGCTTTTTGCCTTCCAGCAGAGAGGTTTTCAAATCTGTTTCCTTGGTTTTTTAATCGCAGTCGCGGGTGGACGGGCATTCCGTCTGGCCAGCCATGATCACATTTTTAAGCTCGGACAGGGTTTTTTCAAGCCGGGCGAAGTCGTCGTCGGAAAAATCGGCGAAGACCTTGCCGCTGTTGCTGATGACCTCGGGGAACACGGTGCAAAATGTCCGCTCGCCCTCCTTGGTCAGCCGCACAAAGAAAGAACGCTTGTCGCAATCGTTGCGCTGACGTTCCACCAGGCCTTTTTGCTCCAGCCGTTCGATCACGCCGGTCAGGGTGCCCTTGGTGATCAGTGTCTTGTCGCCCAGTTCTTTATAGGACATGCCGGGCGTATTGCCCAGCGTGGCGATAATATCGAACTGCGCGTGCGTCAGGCCGCTCCGGCGCACGTATTCGCCGGAGAGCCGTTCATAGCCTTGCATGCATTCCGCCAGTAGCCGGATGCTTTTCAAGAATCGTTCACCCATAGGCCATGATTATAGCCGCTTCGCATCCGGCTTTCCGGCGGGGTACACTATGCCAAACTACAATATCGATAAGAATCTCCATGCCTGACCACCTTCGCGGCGTTGCCGCCCTGTTGATTGTGACCCTGGTCTGGGGCACGACGTTCCCTGCGATGAAGGATATGACCGGCTATCTGTCGGCCAGCTGGATCGTGCTGTGCCGCTTCGCGCTGGCCAGCGCGCTGCTGTTGCCGTTCCTGTGGCGGGCGCGCTGGCGCGACCTGCGCTGGGGCGTGCTGGCCGGCGTGGTGTTGTTCCTGTGCTACGTGTTCCAGATCGAGGGGCTGGCGCTGACCAGTTCCAACCGCAACGCCTTCATCACCGGCCTGAACGTGCTGGTGCCGCCGCTGCTGGGCGTGGCGCTGGGCGCGCGGCTGGAGCGGCGCATCCTGGTGGCCTTGCTGCTGGCGCTGGCTGGCCTGTTCGCGCTGTGCTGGGAAGGCAGTTTCAGCTGGGGACGCGGCGATACGCTGGCGCTGCTGTGCGCGCTGCTCTTCGGCCTGTACGTGAAGATCATGGAGGCCACCACCCGCAAGGTGGACAAGCTGATGGCGCTGACCGCCTCGCAGATCGTCACCGTGGCGGCGTGCGCGGCGGCCTGGCTGCTGATCACCGAGGTGCCGCTGGGCCTGGCCGAGCGCAGCCAGGATTTGCCAAACTACATCGCCTATGTCGCCAAGGGGCTGGAGATGTACAGCGTCAACCTGATCTATCTGGGCGTGGTCGCCACGGCTGGCATCATTTCCCTGCAAACCTGGGGCCAGAGCCACAGCAGCGCCAACGAGGCGGCGGTGATCTACGCCTTCGAGCCGGGATGTGCGGCCATCTTCGCGTATTTCTGGCTCGGCGAGACGCTGGCGTGGAACGGCCTGCTGGGCGCCGCGCTGTTGATCTCGGGTATGATCGTGAGCCAATGGAATACCGAGCGTCCCGCTACGGCCCTGGCGCCGGAGTAGCCCGATGTCTTTTGTTTCCCTATCCAGCCTCGCCCAGCAGCAGCCCTTGCGCATGCTGCTGGTCAACGCCGGCGAGGCGGATTCCATCACCTGGGCCGGTCTGGTGCAGCCGCTGCGGCTGGCCGCCGCGCAACTGGGCCGCGATGTGCTGCAACTGGAGACCATGACGCCGGCGCAGGTGGTGCTGGCGCAGCCGGGCTGGCATCTGGCGCTGCTGGTGGCCGATGAGCAACAGGCGCCGCTGCCGCCCGAGCAGGCGCGCGCCGTCATCGAGCGCTGCCGTTCGGCGCAGTATTGGGGCGGCGTCGGCGCCGGCGTGCTGTGGCTGGCCAGCGCCGGACTGATGGCGGGCGTGCGCATCGCGCTGCCGTGGGCGCTGTACGCCGACACCGAGGACATCACCGAGCGCGCCATCCTGACCCCGCACCTGTTCGAGCTGGACGGCCGCCACCTGAGCTGCTGTGGCGGCGCCGCGTCGATCGACTTCGCGCTGACGCTGATCGAAATGCTGTTCGGCGCCACCGTGCAGGCCAGCGTCAAGGAAACGCTGTGCATCGAGCGCGTGCGCGGGCCGGAGGAGCGCCAGCGCGTGGCCCTGCAGGCGCGCTTCGGCGCCTTGCAGCCGCGCCTGTCCGAAGCGGTGACCTTGATGGAGACCAATATCGAGGAACCGCTGTCCACCGACGACATCGCCAACCTGGTCGGCCTGTCGCGGCGCCAGCTGGAGCGGCTGTTCAAGCAATACCTGGGCAGCCTGCCGTCCCGTTACTATCTGGAACTGCGGCTGCAGCGGGCGCGCCAGCTCTTGCTGGACACCAATCATTCCATTGTGCAGGTGGGGCTGATGTGCGGCTTTTCCTCCGGCTCGCACTTCTCGACCGCTTTCGGCGCCCTGTTCGGCAACACGCCGCGCGAGGAACGCCAGCGCAAGCTCATAGGATAAACCGGGGTCAGTGCCGACATTCGGACACGAGCACAACCGTAGCGGCGCTACGGTTGTGCTCGTGTCCGAATGTCGGCACTGACCCCGGTTTGGTATTCTGATAAGTTTACTTTGCGGCCAAAAGTAAAAATTCTTGTCGCCATTTGAAAAGAACTTTAGCATCCCGCTTTTTATAATGGGTCCTCGCGGCGCTGTGCCGCACCGTACCCACAATTGATAGGGAATGCCATGAACGCCAAAGATACGACCGTAACCACCCGTCCTGTGACTCGTCAGACTTTTGATGAAGTCCTGGTGCCTACTTATGCACCGGCAGCGATGGTTCCGGTCCGAGGCGCGGGCCTGGACCTGTGGGATCAGGCCGGCAAGCACTATCTGGACTTCACCTCCGGTATCGCCGTGGCCGCGCTGGGCCATTGCAATCCGGTCATCGTCGAAGCGCTGACCCGCCAGGCCAACACCCTGTGGCACCTGGGTAACGGCTACACCAATGAGCCGGTGCTGCGCCTGGGCCTGGCCCTGACCGAAGCGACCTTCGCCGACCGCGCCTTTTTCTGCAACTCCGGCGCCGAAGCCAACGAAGCGGCGCTGAAGCTGGCCCGTAAATACGCGCACACCAAGTTCGGCGCGCACAAGTCGCGCATCATCTCGTGCTACCAGTCGTTCCACGGCCGCACGCTGTTCACCGTGTCGGTGGGCGGCCAGTCGAAATACACCGAAGGCTTCGAGCCGCTGCCACAGTCGATCGACCACATCACCTACAACGACATCGAGTCGGCCCGCGCCGCCATCGGCGACGACGTCTGCGCCGTGATCGTTGAGCCGCTGCAAGGCGAAGGCGGCGTGGTGCCGGGCGACAAAGCCTTCCTGCAAGAGCTGCGCGACCTGTGCAACAAAACCGGCGCCCTGCTGATCTTCGACGAAGTGCAATCGGGCATGGGCCGTACCGGCGAGCTGTTCCACTACATGAGCTATGGCATCACCCCGGACATCCTGACCTCGGCCAAGGCGCTGGGCAACGGCTTCCCGATCGCCGCCATGCTGACCACCCACGAACTGGCCGCCACGCTGAGCGTCGGCTCGCACGGCACCACCTACGGCGGCAATCCGCTGGCCACCACCGTGGCGTTGGCCGTGCTGGACACCATCAACCAGCCAGCCTTCCTGGCGCGCGTGAAGGAAGCGGGCAACAAGCTGCGTTCGACCATGGAGAAGCTGGTGGCCGATTATCCGCAAGTGTTCACGCAAGTGCGCGGCGCCGGCCTGCTGTTGGGCATCGTGGTGACCGACGCGTGGAAAGGCCGCTCGAAGGATATCCAGAAAGCCGCTGAAGCCAACGGCATGATGGTGCTGATCGCCGGCATGGACGTGGTGCGCCTGGCGCCTGCGCTGATCGTCTCCGACGAACAGATCGCCGAAGCGGACCGCATCCTGCGCCTGTCGCTGGATGGCCTGCTGAAAGCGGCGTAAGCAGCACCCTGGCGGCGGACTGGTTCCGCCGCTTACTTTTCGGCCCTGCGTGTTTTGCGCGCCGGGGCCGTTTGCATTCTCTAAGGAGTTCCCATGTATGTAGTCCGTCCGGTCGAACTTGCGGATATCGCCGCCCTTGAGGCGCTGGCCGCGGTGCCCATGCCGGGAGTGCATACCCTGCCCAAGACGCGCGAGAAAATCCGCGCCATGGTCGAACTGTCGATCGCCTCCTTCGCCGCGCATGTCGACATCCCTAGCGAAGAGGGCTACCTGCTGGTGCTGGAGTCGGACGACAAGCAGATCGTCGGCACCGCCGCCATGTTTGCCGCCGCCGGCTCCAACGGCACCTATTTCTCCTTCCGTAACGACGTGATCCAGCAGGTCTCGCGCGACCTGAACATCAGCCACAGCGTGCACGCGCTGACGCTGTGCTCCGAGCTGACCGGCTATTCGCAGCTGTCCAGCTTCTACGTCGGCGAGCGCGAACACGGCACGCCGGAAGCGGCGCTGCTGTCGCGCGCGCGCCTGATGCTGGCGGTGCTGGCGCCGCATCGCTTCTCGGAGCGCTTCTTCGTGCCGCTGGCCGGCGTCACCGACAACGAAGGCGGCTCGCCGTTCTGGGATGCGCTGGGCCGCAAATTCTTCCAGATGGATTTCCTCGACGCCGAACGCACCATCGGCGGCGCGCGCAACCGCACGCTGATCGTCGAGCTGATGCCGCACTATCCGGTCTACGTGCCGTTGCTGCCGGGCGACGCGCAGGCGGCCATGGGCCAGATCCATCCGTCCGGAGAACTGGCCTTCAACCTGCTGACCGCCGAAGGCTTCGAAGCCGACGACTACATCGACATCTTCGACGGCGGGCCGATTCTGCAGGCGCATAAAAACTCGCTGCGCACCTTCACCGGCGCGCTGCAACGCCGCGTCTCCACGTCGGTGGATACGCCTGACCGTGGCCGCGAGCCGCAGCTGCGCTACGCCGTGTCGTCCGGTTCCGAACACGACTTCCGCGCCGTCATCACGCATTGCCCGGCGCTGGATTCGCAACTGAGCGTGGCGCTGTCGATCGAAGTACAAGAAGCGCTGCACGTCGCCGAAGGCGATACCGTCATCTGCGTCAGAATATAAGAAGAACGGACCACCTATGCTAGTAGTACGCGCTATCCAAGCTGAAGACCTCGACGCCCTGTATGTGATGGCCACGCAGGTGGGCAGCGGCATGACCACGCTCAAGCCGGACATGAAGATGATGGGCGACCGCCTGAACATCGCCGTCGCTTCGTTCGCCGAAACCATCCCGCCCGAACAGCGCGACTACATGTTCGTGATGGAGGACACCGACAGCGGCCGCCTGGCCGGCGTGTGCGCCATCAAGGGATCGGTCGGCCTGACCGAGCCGTTTTACAACTATCGCATCGGCACGCTGGTGCACTCCAGCCGCGAGCTGGATGTGTTCACCCGTATGGACACGTTGTACCTGTCGAACGACCTGACCGGCAGCACCGAACTGTGCTCGCTGTTCCTGCATCCGGACTACCGCACCGGCAACAACGGCAAGCTGCTGTCCAAATGCCGCTTCCTGTTCATCGCGCAGTTTCCGCACCTGTTCACTGAAAAGCTGATCGCCGAAATGCGCGGCTACCAGGAGGAGAATGGCCGTTCGCCGTTCTACGAAGGACTGGGGCGCCACTTCTTCAAGATGGACTTCGACCACGTCGACGCGCTGACCGCCGTCGGCAAGAAGTCCTTCATCGCCGAGCTGATGCCGCGCCAGCCGCTGTACGTGGCCTACCTGCCGGACGACGCGCAGGAAGTGATCGGCAAGGTCCATACCTCGACCGCGCCGGCGCGCCGCCTGCTGGAGCAGGAAGGCATGTATTTCGAAGGCTATGTCGATATCTTCGACGCCGGCCCGGTGCTGCAGGCGCGCGTGTCCGAACTGCGCGCCATGCGCGACAGCACGCTGTCCGACATCGGCCCGGCGACCGACTGGGATTCCGCCTGCGCGCCGGAGACGGTGGCCACCGAACCGATGCTGGTGTCGAACACCACGCTCAAAGATTTCCGCATGATTTTGTCGCAGGCGGTGCCGGTCAACGGCACGGTCGCCTTGCCGGAGGCTGAACAACAGCTCCTGCATTGCCGCACCGGCGACACCGTGCGCACCTTGACTCTCAATCCGAGGAAGAACCATGGCTAATTCAACGCCCAACATCAGCAACTTCATCAACGGCGAATGGCTTGCCGGCAGCGGCGCGGAGCTGGTCACCATCAATCCGGCCACCGGCAAGCAGACCTGGTCCAGCAACGAATCGACCGCACTGGATGTGGCGCAGGCCACCACCGCCGCCCGTGCCGCGTTCGATGCGTGGGCATTGGCGCCGCTGGAACAGCGCATCGCCGTCTGCACCCGCTTCCGCGACCTGCTCAAGCAGGACGCCGAGGAGCTGGCGCTGCTGATCGCCGAGGAAGTGGGCAAGCCGCTGTGGGAGGCGCGCACCGAAGTGACCACCATGGCCAACAAGATCGACATCTCGGTGCAGGCCTATGGCGCGCGCACCGGTGAATCGCACAACAAGGTGGCCGATGGCGAAGCGGTGCTGCGTCATCGTCCTCACGGCGTGTTCGGCGTGTTTGGTCCGTATAACTTCCCCGGCCACCTGCCGAATGGTCATATCGTGCCGGCGCTGATCGCCGGGAATACGGTGGTGTTCAAGCCGAGCGAATACGCGCCGCGCACCGCTATCAAGACCGTGCAGCTGTGGGAGCAGGCCGGCCTGCCGTATGGTGTGCTCAATCTGGTCAACGGCGGCCGCGAAACCGGCGTCGCGCTGGGCCAGAGCAAGCTGCTGGACGGCGTGCTGTTCACCGGCAGCTGCCAGACCGGCACCGCGCTGCATAAACAGTTTGGCGGTCAGCCGGGCAAGATGCTGGCGCTGGAAATGGGCGGCAACAACCCGCTGGTGATCTGGGACGCGAAGGAAATCGACGCGGCCGTGTTCATGGCGGTATCGTCGGCCTTCATCTCGGCCGGCCAGCGCTGCACCTGCGCGCGCCGCCTGATCCTGCCGACCGGCGCCGCCGGCGATGCGATCGTCGCGCGCCTTGTCGATGTGGCCAGCCGCCTGACCGTCGGCCCATCGGACGCCGAACCGGCGCCGTTCATGGGCCCCGTGGTGTCGGCGGCGGTTGCCAAACGCCTGGTGCAGGCGCAGGCCGACATGGTGGCGCGCGGCGGCAAGCTGCTGCTGGAGATGAAGCACCTGGACGTCAACAGCGGCTTTGTCTCGGCCGGCATCGTCGATGTTACCGACGCCAAGGGCATTCCGGACGAAGAGTGGTTTGGTCCGCTGCTGCAAATCATCCGCGTGGCCGATTTCGACAGCGCCATCGACGCCGCCAACAACACTTCGTTCGGCCTGGCCTCGGCGCTGATCTCGAACGACGAAAACCTGTGGAAGATTTTCCAGGTGCGCGCCCGTGCCGGTATCGTCAACTGGAACCGTCCGACCACCGGCGCCGCCAGCAGCGCGCCGTTCGGCGGCGTGGGCCAGTCGGGCAACCATCGTCCAAGCGCCTACTACGCGGCGGACTACTGCGCCTACCCGGTCGCATCGATTGAAAACAACGTACTCGAAATGCCTGCGAAGCTGTCGCCGGGCATGCACTTCTAAGGGCCGCATCCATGTCAGCACGCGAATTCAACTTCGACGGCCTCGTCGGTCCATCGCACAACTACGCCGGCCTGTCGTTCGGTAACGTGGCCTCGTTCAGCAACGTCAAGAGCGCATCCAATCCCAAGCTGGCCGCGCTGCAAGGCCTGGCCAAGATGCGCGCGCTGGCGTCACGCGGCTTCGGCCAGGCGCTCTTGCCGCCGCAGGACCGTCCGAACTTCCGCCTGCTGCGCAGCATCGGCTTTACGGGCACGGATGCCGAGGTGCTGGCCAGGGCCGCGAAAGAGTCGCCGGTGATCCTGGCGTGCGCGTATTCGGCATCGCCGATGTGGACCGCGAATGCGGCCACTGTCAGCCCATCGGCCGACAGCGCCGACGGTCGCCTGCATTTCACCGCGGCGAACCTGAACAACAAGCTGCATCGCGCTTTCGAGCATGAGCAGTCGTCCCGCGCGCTGCGCGCCATCTTCAAGGACGCGAAGCACTTCGCCGTGCACGATGCGCTGCCCGGCACGCCGGCCTTCGGCGATGAGGGCGCGGCCAATCACACGCGTCTGTGCAAGGACCACGGCAGCGCCGGCGTCGAGATGTTCGTCTACGGCCGCATCGAGTTCGACGCCTCCGCAAGCGCGCCGAAAAAATACCCGGCGCGCCAGACGCTGGAAGCATCGCAAGCCGTGGCGCGCCTGCATGGCCTGTCGGCCGAGCGCACCGTCTACATCCAGCAGAACCCCGACGTCATTGACCAGGGTGTGTTCCACAACGACGTGATCGCGGTAGGTAACGCCAATGCCCTGTTCTACCACGAACAGGCGTTCGCCGACGAAGCCGGCGCGCTCGATCAGCTGCGCCGCGCGATGGCCGGCGTGGGCGCGGACCTGAACGCGATCCGCGTCGATACCGCCAGGGTGCCGGTGGCCGATGCGGTGGCGAGCTATCTGTTCAACAGCCAGCTGCTGAGCAAGGACAATGGCAAGATGGCACTGGTGATTCCGCAGGAATGCCAGGAAGTCGCATCCGTGGCATCCTATCTGGATGGCCTGGTGGCCGGCGGTAGTGTTATCGATGAGCTGATTCACTTCGACCTGCGCCAGTCGATGCGCAACGGCGGCGGCCCTGCGTGCCTGCGCTTGCGCGTGGCGCTGACCGATGCCGAAGCGGCGGCCATGCACCAGGGCGTGGTGATGACCGAAGCGCTGTATCACACGCTGGTGGCGTGGGTGGAAAAGCACTACCGCGACCGCCTGGAACCTGCCGATTTGGCAGACCCGCAACTGGCAATAGAAGTGCATAATGCGCTGGAAGAGTTGAGCCGCATTCTTGGCCTGCCGGGACTCTACGATTAACTAGCCGCGCAGCCACAAGCCGGCGCGGCGTTTTGCAACACAAATACCTATAACGTATTGGAGAAGCGAAGATGAAACAAACCCCACAAGACCTGCGCAAACAGGCGCTGGACCTGGTCAATGCAAGCAAGTCGCCTGGCGACGATAGCCAGGTTGCCGCGCTGATCGCCGCCTGGTTGAACTCACTGGACGATGACGATCTGGCCGGCACCGCGCCCGACAGTCTGGCGCCGGTGCTGTGGGGTGGTTTCACACAGACTGCGCTGCGTCGCGGCAGCGGCGCGCAGATCGCCAGGCTGCGCTATGCCGATGGCCGCGGCGGCATGGCCACCGCGCTGCTGATCCTGAACGACGACATGCCGTACCTGGTGGACTCCATCGTGATGGCGATGCGCAAACTGCGCGTCACCGCCAACGGTGTGCTGAACGCCGTGCTGCCGGTGACGCGCGATGCGGATGGCGCGGTAACCGCCGTCGGCGAAGCCGGCGCCAAGCTGGAATCCTACGTGCTGGTGCTGCTGACCGAAGACTTGCCGGAAGCCGAAATCGGCATGCTGGTGGAACGCATCGAGATGGTGTCGCGCGACGCCGCCGTGGTGCGCCGCGACCGCGCCGCGATGCTGGAACACTTCAGCCGCATCGGTGCCGAAGCCGCAGCGCATGGCGAAGAAGGCAAGGAAGTCGCCGCCTTCCTGGAGTGGGCCAAGACCGAAGGCTTCGAGCCGTTCGGCTACGCCTACTACGCCGTCAAGCCTGGCGTGCGTGAACTGGAACGCGATATCCCGAGCCGCATCGGCGTGCTGCAGGATACCTCGCATCCGGTGTACGGCACCTGCCTGGCCAACATCCCTGGCGATTTCGATACGCTGTCCAAGCGCGGTCACACCCTGTCCATCGTCAAGGCCGACGTGGAAGGCACGCTGCACCGCGACCAGCAGCTGGACTTCATCGGCATCCGCCGCACCGACGCGCAAGGCGCGATCCTCGGCGAATACTGCTTCGTCGGCCTGTTCACCCGCGCCGCCACCTCGACCCCGCTGAACCGCCTGCCGTTCGCGCGCGGCCGCGTGGCGCGCGTGCTGAGCATCGCCGGCGTGCGCCAGGAAGGCTTCCGCGCCGAGAAGTTCGTCGAGATCCTCGAATCGCTGCCGCGCACCGAAGCGCTGGAAGCGGACCCTGAATGGCTGGCCGAAGTCTGTGGCGCTGTGGTCTCGCTGTACAAGCAGCCGCGCGCCAAGGTGTTCGCCCGCCGCGACGTCTATGCGCGCCACCTGAATGTGCTGGTCTACCTGCCGCGCGAGCGTTACAGCGCAAGCGTCGCTTCGGCCCTGGCCAAGGCGCTGCAAGCCAGTTCCGGCGCGCAGCACGTCAGTTCGCAAACGCTGGTGGCCGACGGTCCGCTGGCCCGCGTCTACCTGATCGCCCACGGTGCGCGCTACCCGCTGGACCTGGAAACCGATATCCAGCAACCGCTGCTGGCGGTGATGGACGGCTGGCACGATCAATTCTCCGTGCTGGCCGACGCCGTCGCCGACGTGCCGCTGCGCGCCAGCCTGCGCAAGATGTGCGCCATGCTGCCGACCGATTACGTCGCCACCACCACGCCGTCCGCCGCCTTCCACGACCTAGGCGCGATCCTGCGCAATCCCGATCCGTCGCGCGTGAACGTGCGCGTGGAAGCCGACAACGGCCACACCACGATCCGCCTGTACTCGGTCGACCGCGTGCCGTCGCTGTCGACCATCCTGCCGGCGCTGCATAACGCCGGCGTGACCATCGACCGCGAACAGGCGCATTCGCTGCGCGTGAACGGCGAGCGTCACTACGTCACCAGCCTGTCGGTGGATGCGGAAAGCGCGGCCAAGCTGGCCAAGCCGGAAATCGTACCGGTGGCGGAAGAGCTGTTCGCCGCGCTGTTCAACGACGCCGCCGAAGATGGCCGCCTGAACGGCCTGGTGGTCGAAGGTGGCCTGAGCGTGCGCGAAGTGCAGCTGGTGCGCGCCTACATGAGTTACTGGCGCCAGGCCAGCCCGCGCTTCTCGGTGCGCTACATGGCCGAGACGCTGCGCAAGCAGCCGGCCATCGTCAAGGAACTGGTGGACGCCTTCCTGCAACGCTTCGATCTGAAGAACGACGACGCCACCCGCGCCGCCGCGCTGGACAAGGTTGCCGATATCAAGAGCCGCCTGCCGGCCATCAACCACGCCGACAGCGAGGAAGTGCTGGGCGCGATGGCAACGCTGATCAGCGCCACGCTGCGCACCAACTACTTCCAGAACGATCAGCAGGGCGACAAGATCATCTTCAAGTTCGATACCAGCAATCTGCTGCTGGTGCCGGAACCGCGTCCGTTCCGCGAGATCTTCGTGTTCTCGCGCCGCTTCGAAGGCGTGCACCTGCGCGGCGGCCCGGTCGCGCGCGGCGGCCTGCGCTGGTCGGACCGCATGGAAGACTACCGCACCGAAGTCCTGGGCCTGGTGAAGGCGCAGATGGTGAAGAACGCCGTCATCGTGCCGGCCGGCGCCAAGGGTGGTTTCGTGTGCAAGCAGATGCCAAAGGACGCCGTACGCGAAACCATCGCGGCGGAAGGCGAGGCAGTGTACCGCCTGTTCATCGCCAGCCTGCTGGAAGTGACCGACAACCGCGTGCTGGGTAATATCGTACCGCCGGCCGATACCGTGGTCTACGATCCTAACGATCCTTACCTGGTGGTGGCGGCCGACAAGGGCACCGCGACCTTCTCCGACATCGCCAACGGCATCGCCGTGCAACGCGGTTTCTGGCTGGGCGACGCGTTCGCGTCGGGCGGCTCGAACGGCTACGACCACAAGAAGATGGGCATCACCGCCAAGGGCGCGTTCGAAGCGGTCAAGCGCCACTTCTACGAAATGGATCACGACATCCACGTATCGCCGGTGACGATGGTAGGCGTGGGCGATATGTCGGGTGACGTGTTCGGCAACGGCGCACTGTTGTCGCGCAAGCTGAAGATCGTGGCGGCGTTCGATCACCGCCATATTTTCCTCGATCCGAATCCGGACATGGAAGTCTCGTTCAAGGAACGCGAGCGCATGTTCGCGCTGCCGCGCTCCTCGTGGGAAGACTACAACAAGGCACTGATCTCGCAAGGCGGCGGCGTGTTCCCGCGCAGCGCGCGTTCGATCGAACTGTCGCCTGAAATCCGCGCCGTGCTGGATATCGAGGAAACCGCGCTGCCGCCGGAAGAGCTGATGCACCGCATCCTGCTGGCGCCGGTGGACCTGTTCTACAACGGCGGCATCGGCACCTACATCAAGGCCTCGACCGAGACCCACGCGCAAGTGAAGGACCGCGCCAACGACAACATCCGCGTGGACGGCAACCAGCTGCGCTGCAAGGTGGTGACCGAAGGCGGCAACCTGGGGGCGACGCAGGCCGGTCGTATCGAGTTCGCGCTGTCCGGCGGCCGCATCTTCACCGATGCGATCGACAACTCGGCCGGCGTGGATTGCTCGGACCACGAAGTGAATGCGAAGATGTGGCTGGACGTGGAAATGAACGCCGGCCAGTTGAGCGAAGCGGACCGCAACCGCACGCTGAACGACATGACCGACGATATCGAACGCCTGGTCCTGCGCGACAACACGCTGCAAACGCAGTTGCTGGTGCGCGAACTGCAGGCGCAGACCGACGCCGAAGTGCAGGATGGTTATGCGGCGCTGATCGCATCGCTGGAAGAAGAGGGCGCGCTGTCGCGTGAACTGGAGCAGCTGCCGTCGGTGGCGGAACTGGCGCGCCGCAAGGCCGACGGCCGCGGCCTGACCACGCCGGAACTGGCGGTGGTCATCGCCAACGTGAAGAACCGCTACAAGCGCATTCTGTCGGCATTGCCGCTGACCGAGAACAGCTGGGCTGAATCGATGCTGAAGCCGTACTTCCCGGATCTGCTGGTGGCAACGCGTCCAGCGCTGGCGCACCCGCTGGCCAACGCCATCCTGGCGACCGTGCTGGCGAATGAATCGGTGAACCGCTGCGGTCCGCTGATGCTGCGCCAGCTGGCCGGCGAGCATGGCGTGGATGAAGCGGATGTGATCCTGGCGTGGGGCCAGGCATGGTCCGCGCTGAATCTGGCGCCGGTGTACAACGCGCTGGATGCGGATGCGCTGAAAGTGCCGCGTGCGGCGTCGATCAAGGTCGATGCGCATAGCCGCGTGCTGCAGAAGGCGGTCATCGAAGGCGCGCTGTCGGTGCCTGCCGATCAGTTGCGCAATGGCGTCGGCGAGTTGACCGGCCTGTTCGCCAATCCGGAAACGCTGGTGCAGCTGACGCCTGCCAGCGGGCAGTCGGAAGCGGAGCTGACCGCCGGCCTGCCGGTGGAGTTCGTGCGCGCCTGGATGGCGGTCGATGCGATCGAAGCAGTGGCGGCGTTCGTGTTTGCGGCGCTGTCGGTATCGCGTCCGGCGGGCATGGACTTGCCGGCGTTCCTGCAGGTTGGCCTGGCGCTGCGCGCGCAGGTCGGCATCGATACGCTGGAGCGCGGCCTGAAGCTGCCGGCCACCAGCCGTTCGCAGGAACAGCTGCGCAGCTACGCGCAGAACGCGCTGCGCCGCACGCAGCAACGCTTGCTGTCGCAGGTGCTGAAACATGCCACCGGCGATCATTCGGCGCTGGAGGCGGTGGAGGTGGTCGCCAACACGCTGGGTCTGTCCGGCTACGCGCTGGCGACGGACCTGGAGCAGGCGATGCTGGATGTGTGGGCCCTGTCCGAAGCGGTCAACGCCAGCACCACGGCATTGGCGGCGTAACACGATGAGCGATTTGCCGTCAGCTTTGCCGGAGGCCGTGCGCGCGCTCGCGGAGGCGGATTTCAGCGCCGTCGCGCGGCGCTTCACGTCGGCCGGTTTTGCGGTCGCCGAACCGGCGGATGGAATCATCACGATCACCGCCGCCGGCGTGCGCGATGCAGCGCGGCCGGCGGTGCTGATCTCGGTCGGCGTGCATGGCGACGAGACGGGGCCGATTGAGGTCGTGGCTTATCTGCTGGACGCCTTGTCGCATCAGCCCTCCGCGCTGGCGGTGGACCTGATGCTTTGCGTCGGCAATATCGGCGCGATCCGCGCCGGCAAGCGCTTCATCGATGCGGACCTGAACCGCATGTTCCGTGCGCAGCGCGGCACGCTGGAAGGCACGGCCGAAGCGGCGCGCGCGGATGTGATGATCGCGGCCACCACCGCGTTCTTCAAGGATGCGGGGCCGCAGCGCTGGCATCTCGATCTGCACACGGCGATTCGTCCGTCCGTGTATCCGACGTTTGCCATCGTGCCGGAGTTGATACCCGATGCGGCGCGCGGGCAGCTGATTGACTGGCTGGGGCTTGCCGGCATTGGCGCCATCATTATGAATCCGGCATCGGTCGGGACGTACAGCTACTACTCGGCCGAGCATCACGCGGCGGCCGGCACCACGATAGAACTGGGTCGCATCGGCACGCTGGGTCAGAATGACCTGGCGCAGTTCAGGGACGCGTCGCAGGCGCTGGACGATTTGCTGCGCGGCGCGGCCAGGCGCGAGGGCGCGCAGCGGCCGCACATCTTCAACACGGCGCGGCAGATCATCAAGTTGAGCGACCAGTTCCAGATGGCGTTTGGTAAAGAGACGCATAACTTCACCGCCATGAAACAGGGTGAAGAGATTGCGCGCGATGGCGATACGGTCTACACCGTGCAGTATCCGGAGGAGCTGGTGGTGTTTCCGAATCCCGATGTGCGGGTAGGCCTGCGCGCGGGGCTGATGGTGGTGCGTGTCGATTGATCTTTACCCCGCTTTACACTGTGCGGGGTCATGGATACATGGTTTGGTTCGTTAATAGGACAGTGTCCTTAACTACGGAGTAAGAACCATGAGCACAGCAATCAGTAACGTTTCAAGTACGACCACCAGCGCCCCGACCTTCGATCCAGCCAAAGGCGCGGCGCGTCTGGCGACCAAGATGTTCGATGACATGGACACCGATACCGACGGTTCGATCAGCAAGGACGAATTCGTCAAAGGCCTGGAATCCAAAGGCGTATCGAGCGACGACGCGACCAAGCAGTTCGACGCCATCGACAAGCAAGGCACCGGTTCGATCACCAAGGACGACCTGACCTCGGCGATCAAGAGTGGCGATTTCAAACCGCCACGTCCGCAAGGCGGCGGCGAAGGCGGTTCGCAGGGTGTCAGCGGCGCCGGTGGCGCGGGCGGTGCAAAAGGCGCCGGTGGCGCAGGCGGCGCGAGCGCCAGCAGCAGCGCCACCAAGACCTACGAAGCCGCCGACAAAAACGAAGACGGCACCGTGACCCAGCAGGAACAGCTGGTCTACGACATGGCCCAAGCCGCCAAGGCCGCCGCCAATAGCAGCACCAGCAGCACCAGCAGCGCCCAACTCGGCGCCAACATCGACGCCATGGCCTAAGCGCCCATCGCGGCCGCGTGTTCCCGCGCGGCCGTCTGCACGTCATTCCCCCTTGCGCTACACTCACAGTTTTCCAAGGAGCTGATGATGGCGCTATCGATGTATGAACTGACGGTGCCCGTGTTTGTGCGCGGGTTGAAGGTGGTGTCGGCGTTGCTGAAGAAGGCGGAGGCGCATGTCGAGCAGCATGGCTCGGTGCCGGATGCGTTGATTTCGGCGCGGCTGGCCGATGATATGTTGCCGCTGTCGGCGCAGGTGCAGCGCGCCAGCGATACGTCGAAGATGGCGGTGGAGCGCCTCAGCGGCGTGGCGGCGCCCAAGTTCGAAGACAACGAAACGTCATTCGACCAGCTGCAGCAACGCATCGCCAATACCATCGCCTACCTGGAAAGCGTGACCGCCGCGCAACTGGACGGCAATGAGGAGCGCGCCATCAATCTGAATTTCGGCGGCTTCCCGGCGTTCACCGGTCAAAGCTATCTGCTGACGTTCGCGCTGCCGAATTTCTTCTTCCACGTCACCACCGCTCACGACATCCTGCGTAACCAGGGCGTCGCGATCGGCAAGCGTGATTATCTGGGATACGTTTAAGCGCGGACGATCAGGGCGGTCAGGGTAATGGCCAGGCCGACCACGATCATGGCGGCGCCAGTCACGTACGCTGGATGGATGCGGCGGGATACGGTTGGAATCTTTTGAATCGGCATGGCTGGCTCTCCTTCTTGGCTTTGGGTAACACTTGCCTCAAGGGTAACCTGCGGCCTGTTTGCAATCTATACACGCCGCTGTATCAAAAGTAAGCACTTGTAACGCAGGCCATATGGGATAAGGGGCAAAGTTGTATTTGTGGCACAAAATACCTTTAGGATGACGGCGGCGAAGGCCCTATAATCGCTGTGTTTTTGCCCGTACATCATTTCCCACAAGGATAGCCTGTGAACCAAACGCTGGTCCAGAAACTGACCCGTACCAAGCTGGTCGCCCATCAAAACGCAGAAGACGCTTCAAGCAGCAGCAACAGTTTGCACCGCTCTGTCGGCCTGTTTCCCCTGACCATGATCGGTGTCGGCGCCACCATCGGCACCGGCATTTTCTTCACGATGGTGGAGGCCGTTCCCAAGGCCGGCCCGTCCGTGATCCTGTCCTTCCTGATCGCCGCCATCACCGCCGGCCTGACCGCGCTGTGCTACGCCGAGCTGTCGTTCCGCATTCCGGCCTCCGGTTCGTCGTATTCGTTTGCCTACGCCACCGTCGGCGAGTTCCTGGCTTTCATCATGGCCGCCTGCCTGCTGCTGGAGTACGGCCTGGCCGCCAGCGCGGTGGCGATCGGCTGGTCGGACTACCTGAATAACTTCCTGAACAACGCGATCGGCTGGCACATCCCCGAGATGCTGCGCTCGCCGACCATCGTTTCGACGGCCACCGGCATCGAGGTGCATGGCGGCCACATCAACCTGCCGCCGATCATCCTGGTGTGCCTGTGCTGCCTGCTGCTGATCCGCGGCGCCAAGGAATCGGCCACCACCAACGCCATCATGGTGCTGATCAAGCTGGCGATCCTGATCTTCTTCGTGGTGATCGCCTTCAGCGGTTTCGACATCAACAACTTCCACCCGTTCTTCAGCCCGGACGGCGGCGCCCACACCACCGGCATGGCCGGCGTGACGGCGGCGGCGGCAACCGTGTTCTTCTCCTTCATCGGCCTGGACACCGTGGCCACGGCCGGCGAAGAAGTACGCAATCCGACCCGCAACGTGCCGATCGGCATTCTGGCCGCGCTGGGCATCGTCACCGTGTTCTACATGCTGGTGGCCGTGGCCGCGATGGGCGCCCAGCCTGCCGCCAAGTTCGCCGGCCAGGAAGCCGGCCTGGCCGTGATCCTGCAAAACGTCACCGGCCAGACCTGGCCGGCGCTGGTGCTGGCCGCCGGCGCGGTGATTTCCGTGTTCAGCGTGACGCTGGTGACGATCTACGGCCAGACCCGCATCCTGTACGCCATTGCCAAGGACGGCCTGATTTCGCCGGTGTTCCAGAAGGTCAGCCCGCGCACCGGTTCGCCGGTGCAGAACACGCTGATCGTCTGCATCGTGGTGGGACTGGTGGCTGGTTTTGTCGATGCGACCTTCCTGTGGGATATGGTCAGCATGGGCACGCTGACAGCGTTCAGCGTGGTGTCGGTGGCGGTGCCGGTGATGCGCCGCAAGGCTGGCCCGTCGGCGGTGAAGGGCTTCCGCGTGCCGGGCGGCCCGTATCTGGTGCCGGGCCTGAGCATTGCCGCCTGCCTGTATCTGATGTTTGGCCTGTCGATGACGACCTACACCATCTTCGGCATCTGGATTACCGCCACCGTGCTGACCTACTTCCTGTACAGCATGCGCAATTCGCGTCTCAATCGCAAGTAATCCGCGTTACCGACGTTAAAAAGCCCCGGCCGCTTGCGCGTGCCGGGGCTTTTTGCCATTTTGCTCAGTAACTGTACAGCTTACTCTTCGGTGGTTTCTGGCTTGTTGCCCAGGTACAGGCGCAGCACCAGGCCGGACAGAGCGATTGCAGCAGGCAGGTTTTCGATGATGGTCAGCATAGTATTCTCCGTAAAGTAAATTCGATTAACCGCGCGATGCGAAGAAACGCAGCTCGGCAGACAGGTTAGGGGAGTGGCGCTCGCAGTCATTCGCGAGGCTGTTCAGCCACCAGATGGTTTCTTCTTTGTTGCGCTGCGACACAGCCGGCTGTTCTACGGCGAACACCGCAGCGAACAGCTGGCGTACAGCGTTGGCAACATTGGTGAAGTAACCAGTATCAGCGGATTGGGTGAAAGTCGTTGCGCTCATCAGAAGCTCCATAAATATTCGTTTGTTGCGTTGCAGTATGCGCCGCTTTCAGTAATAAGAAAACTTTAGATTTATGATTTCAGCCATAAGTTAAGTATATAACTCAGCATTCCTGCTATGAAAAAGTGCTGCTGAAGGGCAACGTGAAACTGCTATTATTGCTGTCCATATAGCAATAATCTTTTGGAGCCGGAATGTCCTTGCGCACAAAATTCATGCTGGCGTTGCTGTTGACCGGACTGGCGGCGGTGGCGATGGTAGGCGTTCTGGCCTACGCCGGCATGACCAAGCGGGTGGACGGCATCCGGCGCGAGCAGGCGGAGGAACATTTTCATGCGGCCGTCACCGATTACCTGCGACCCTACGGCAGCTGGCAGGCCAGTCCCGGCAAGCAAGGCTTCGACGCCTTCATGGCCGCGCGGCCGCATCCAGGCGACCGGCCGCCGCCGCCGCTGCCGGGAGAGGGCCGCCGTCCGCCGCCGGAACGCCGCGGCGAGCCGCCATTCCATTTCATCCTGGCGGACGCCGACTTCCGCGTGCTGCTGGGCGCCGGCGTGTACCGTCCCGGCGAGCCGCTGCCGGACGCCACCCGCAAGGATGCGCGGCCGGTGATGGTGGCCGGCCGTATCGCCGCCTATGTGTCGCCGGAGGGCGTCATCACGCCAAGCCGGGAGGAACAGCAGTATCTGGCCGCCATGCGCGGCGCGCTGTGGTTCGGCGGCAGCGCGGCGGCGCTGCTGGCGCTGGCGCTCGGCGTGCTGTTGAGTCGTGAACTGGGCCGCAGCCTCGGACATCTGACCAGTGCGGTGCGCGCGATGCACGGCGGCTCGCTGCTGCAACGCGTGCCGGTGGAGGGCACGGACGAAGTGGCGGAACTGGCCGCCGCCTTCAACGCCATGAGCGAGCGGCTGGCCCGCACGCACGAGGAGTTGAGCAAGTCGCACCAGACCATCCTGGCGCAGACGGAGCAGATGCGTGAACTCAGCGTGCGCGATGCGCTGACCAAGCTGCACAACCGCCGCCATTTCGACGAACAGGTTTGTACGCTGTTCAGTCACGCGGCGCGCCACCAGCGGCCCATGAGCGTGGTGATCGGCGATATCGATTTCTTCAAGCGCATCAACGACCAGTTCTCGCACGCCACCGGCGACGCCGTGCTGCGCCAGATCGGCGAAATCCTGCGCAGCCACATGCGCCTGAGCGATCTGGTGGCGCGCTACGGCGGCGAGGAATTCGTCATGGCGCTGCCGGAGACCGAGCTGCCGCAGGCGGCGGCGCTGTGCGACAAGCTGCGCACGCTGATCGAAGCCTTCCCCTGGCACCAGCTGCATCCGGAGTTGAAGGTGACGATCAGCATGGGCGTGTGTGCCGACCTGGCGGCCGGCACGGCGGAGGCGATGCTGCAGAAGGCCGATGGGTTGCTGTACCGCGCCAAGGAGACTGGCCGCAACCGCATCTGCTTCGCCGCCTGATCAGCGCTGGCGGTCCAGCCAGCGGCCGCCGAACATGGTGCACACCAGCGAGCAGACGATCAGCAGCACGCCGGCCCACTGCCAGGCGGTGATGACATCGCCCAGGGCCAGCATGCCGGAAGCGATGCCGACCACCGGCACGCCCAGGCTGAACGGCGCCACGCGATTGACGGGATGGCGCTTGAGCAGCCGCGTCCACATCGCGTAGCCGATGATGGTGGAGATCCAGCCGACATAGGCGACCGCGACCCAGGTGATGAATGGCGCGCCGAGCCACTGCCAGCGCGTGGCCGGATCGTCGAAGGCCAGCGACAGCAGCATGAAGGGCACGACCGGCACGGCGCCGCACCACACGATGAAGCTGATGACGTCGAAGTCCGGCGTCTCCTTCTGCGCGCGGCGCACGACGATATTCGACACCGCCCACATGGCCGCGCCGACCAGGCACAGTACGAAACCGGCGGGCGTGATGTCGCTGCTGCTGACCGATTGCAGCGAACTGGCGCCGAAGCAGGCCAGTCCCAATGCCGCCAGCAGCAGGCCGGTGATGAGCGCGCGGCTGGCCTGCTCCTTCAGCAGCATGAAGCCGAAGATGGCGGTGAAGAATACCTGCGTCTGCAAAATCACCGACGCCAGCGAGGCGGACATGCCGACCTTCAGCGACAGGAACAACAGTCCGAACTGGCCCACGCCCTGGCTCATTCCGTACGCAATCACCCACTTCGGCGCCAGCTTGGGCGGGCGCACGAAGAGGATCAGCGGCAGGATGGCGAAGACGTAGCGCGCGGCGCCCATCTGGAACGGCGTCAGGTTGCGCAGCCCGACCTTCATGGCGACGAAGTTGGTGCCCCAGATGATAACGACGATGAGCGCTGAGATAAGGTCGCGCGTGCTGAAGGTGGGAGGCGATGTTTTCATCGCCCCATGGTATCAGCTTGCGTGCCTTAAAGCTTACCGGCGGCGAGCAATTCCCGCGTGCGCTTCAGCGTGGACAGCAGCGCGGTCTTGTAGCCCTTGTCGCCGCTCATCCAGGCCTGCTCCGCCTGCTCCTCGGCGCCGCCGGGCTGCTTGCCGCGCAGGCCCAGGTAGCAGTAGAAGCGCAGTTGCAGCACGCCTGCTTCATCCTCAAACAACTCGTTGATGATGACGCCTTCGCGCGGGCCGGACGCCTGGAAGAAGGACACCTTGTTCTCCGCCTCGAAGCTGATGATCTCGCGCAGATCATCGCCGGAGATGGTGGCTTCGCGCACGATGTGGGTGGCGCTTTGCTCCACCACGTCGGAGCGGGTGCACAGGCCAGGCGGCAGGAACAGGCGGGCGTCACGGGCCTTGAGCACCAGGCCGCGCCAGACCTGGGCACGCGTCAATGGCGCTTCTCCTTCGGGGTTGACTGGAACGGTGGAGGCTGCATAAATCATGATGTTCTCCTCAAGCTGCGATGGCAGCGGCAAAGTCACGGTAGGCGCGCAGCGGACGGCCCAGCAGCGCGGTCAGGCGTTCCACGTCACCGGCGTCGGGAATCATGCCGTCGATGAGGAAGCGTTCGCCCATCAGGCGCATGTCGTAGGCCATCCAGCCGGGCATGAAGTTGCGCAGGTTTTGTTCGAAGGCGGCCGTGTCGCCGCCGCCGTAGGCGATCGGCCGGCCCAGCACCGACGACCATGCGGCGGCGATGTCGGCGCCGGTCAGCGTGTCGGGGCCGACCAGGTTGATGCGCTCCAGCGGCAGCGGCGTGGCGGACTGGTTGCGGCGGATCAGTTCCAGCGCGGCGATTTCGCCGATGTCGCCCACGTCGATCATGGCCAGGCCCTTGTCACCGACCGGCATCGGGTAGACGCCGTAGCCGAGCACCACGTCCTTGATGGTCAGGTCGTTGTCCATGAAGTAGGCGGGACGCAGGATGGTGGCGCTGAAGCCCATCTGCTCGATCATGCGTTCGACCCCGTATTTGCCGGCGAAGTGCGGCACGTTCACATACAGATCGCTGTGGATCGCCGACAGGTAGACCACGTGCTTGACGCCGGCTTCCCTGGCGACGTTCAGCGCGATCAGCGCCTGGGTGAATTCGTCGGGGGCGACGGCGTTGAGCAGGAACAGCGTGGAGACGCCGGACAGCGCGCCGCGCAGCGAGTCGGGATCGAGCAGGTCGCCCTGGGCGACGCTGACACCGGCGGGGAAACTGGCGCTGGCGGGATTGCGCACCAGTGCGCGCACATCGGCGCCGCGTTTGACGAGTTGTTCGATCACCTGGGTGCCAACTTTACCGGTGGCGCCGGTTACGAGGATAGTCATGGAAGTTCTCCGTTTGTGGTTGATGATGACTCCCATGGTAGGTATTCCAATGACGGTCCGATAGATGGTATATTTGGACTCACTGTCTCATGGGTGAAACACATGGATTTACTTGCACTGGCTGATTTCAACCTCGTTGCGCGTTACGGCGGCTTCGGCAAGGCGGCGCGCGCATCCGAACGGCCCAAGGCCACCTTGTCGCGCCGCGTGGCCGAGCTGGAAAGCAGCCTCGGTCTGCGCCTGTTCGAGCGCGGCGCGCGGGCGCTCAAGCTGACGCAGGAAGGGCAGGCGCTGTACGAGCGCACCGGCGCGCTGCTGTCGGAGATCGATTCGGCGGCGACCGAAATCGCGCTGGGCGGCGGCACGCCGCACGGCAGGCTGCGCGTCAGCGCGCCGCTGCTGTTCTCGCAGACGGCGATGGGCAAGCTGGCCGCCGGCTTTGCGCTGCGCTATCCAGCCGTGCGGCTGGAAGTGACGACGGAAGACCGCAGCGTGGACATGGTCGAGGAAGGCTATGACCTGGTCATCCGCGTGAATCCGGCGGCGGACGCCAACCTGGTGGGACGCATCCTGCTGCGCGACCGCATGGTGGTGGTGGCTGGCCCGCAGCTGACGCGGCCGGCGGATGGCGCAGCGGTGCCGGCGGTGGTGCGCGGCGCCGGCAATGCGTCCGGCGCGTGGCGCGTGAGTACGGCGGACGGCGTGCAGGATATCGCGTTCGATCCGGTGCTGTCGCTGTCGTCAATGATCATGGTGCGGGACGCGGTGCGCGCGGGCGTGGGCGCCGCCTGCCTGCCGGTGTCGCTGGTCAGCCATGACCTGGCGGCCGGAGTGCTGGTGCAGTGGGGAGATGTCGAAGGACCGGAGATTGCGCTGTGGGCGCTGTACCCATCGCGGCGCCTGCTCAGCGCGCGCGTGTCGGCGTTTCTCGCGTACCTGAAGGAGGCGTTTCCGAAAGGCGCGCCGGAGGAGCTGGCGGCCTATCTGGATTGATTGCTCACGCCAGGTCGCGCAGGATGGCTTCGCGGTGGACGATGATCTTGACGGCGTCTGCCTGCAGCAGGCGGATGCGGCGCTGGACCAGCGGCCAGCCGGACCACGGCACGGCATTGCCGTCCTGGGACATCGGCGCCATCTGCACCATGACCGGCTCGATCTCGGCCTTGCCCGGCGCGAGTGCGCGCGTCAGCACCTCCACCACCTGGTCGTGGCTTTCGGTCAGCATGGCGTTCACCGGTTCGGCCGGCAGCTCCTTCACATGCCGGCGCAGGATCGCGCGCAGCGCCGCCACGTGCGCCACCAGCAGGTAGTTCTGCACGATGAACAGATTGATGTCTTCCACCGCGCGCTGCTTGCGCGCCGGCTCGTCCAGCATGCGCACCAGCGCGGAACTCAGCGCGGCCAGGCTGTCCATCAGGCGCTTGCGTTCGATGCGGTAGGCGAAATCGTCCTTGCCTTTGCCTTGCAGCAGATCGAAGCTGGCCTGCATGTAGCGCAGGTTCACGTCCAGCACTTCGCGCACCAGGCGCGGCAGGCTTTGATATTCCCAGTTCGCCAGCACGAAGCTGAACGCCGTCGCCACCGCCGCGCCGATGAAGGTATCGATCAGCCGTTCCGTGATCAGGTCCTGGTTGCCCGGCGCGATCAGGTGCATCTGCAGCAGGATCATGATCGACACCGCGATCGCCGCATAGCGGTAGCGCAGGTAGATGAAGGTGGGCGTGGCCACCGTGGCCAGCACCAGGATGCAGAGGATCAACGCAGGATAGTTGAGGAACTTGATGATCAGCGCCGTGATCACGCAGCCGATGATGGTGCCGATGATGCGGTCGCTGCGCCGCTGCTTGGTCATGCTGAAGCTGGGCTTGAGGATGATCACAATCGTCAGCACGATCCAGTAGCTGTGCGCCGCATACGGCAGGATCGCCGCCACCGCCAGGCCGACCGAAATCGCCATCGCCACCCGCAGCGAGAAGCGGAAGATCGGCGAGTCCAGGCGCAGGTGCGACAGGATCATGCGGAACTCGTACTTCTGCTGCGACAGGAACGGGCCCATGTCGGCGTCGACCCAGAACGGCGTGGTGTCATAGGCCTTCTGGCTGGCCTGGTGCAGTTCGCCGATCATCTTGATGATGGCGCGGATCTTGTTGCGCTGCGCGCGCAGCACGGCCAGCGCTTCGTGCTGCGGCTTGCCCTGGTCGATGCGTTGCTGGATCGCCGCCAGTTCCGCCTCGATGGCGGCCATTTCGGGATCGTAGCTGATCTCCGGGTACGAGGATTTCTTGCGGGTGACGTCGTAGGCCACCGATTCGATATCGCGCGCGGCCTTGTAGGCCAGGTCGTGCAGCGTCTGCATCACCGGCGAATCGGCCAGGTGGGTGCGCAGCAGCGCGTAATCGGTGTGGGTGGAGAGGATCAGCTCATACAGGTCCAGCATGCAGACGTGGACCTGCACCACGATGGCGTCGCGGGCGTTGTTGTGGGCGCGCAGGATCAGGTCGCGCGAGGCTTGCTGGCGGTCGGCCAGCAGGCTTTGGTGGCGTATCAGCTTGTTGAATTGTTCGGTGAGATTGTGGCGCGCGTCGTAGAAGTCGGCCTTGATGTCGATGTAGGCCGCCAGTTCGAACAGCGCTTCCGCCAGCACCTGCTGCTTGATGCGGTGGCGCAGTATCCACGAGATGCCCATCGCATAGGCCAGATAGGCCACCGCGCCGAGCGTGAACAGGCCGGTGTGGATGAAGGACTCGCGCACGGTCATGTCGTGTTCCATCGACATGGTCATGATGAACAGCGTGGCCAGTTGCAGCGGCATCGACTTGCGGCCGTACACCACCATCATGCAGGCAGCGAAGCTGACCAGTACCAGCATCGTCATCAGCAGCCAGTGGTAGGGCGCGCAGAGGCTGATGAGCAGGGTGACGGCGCTGCACAGCAGCACCGAGGCGCTCATCTCGTTGAACTTGTGGCGCAGTGGACTGGGCATGTCCATCAGCGCGGTGCACAGCGCGCCGATGCAGACCGTCATGGCGACCGCCATGTCGGCAAATTGCAGGGTGATCAGCGTGACGCCAACCAGGCCGGCGGCAAAACGCAAGCCGAGATAAAAGTAATGGCTGTAGAAGAAGGTGCGCAGATTGAGTGCGTAGTGCATGGCTATGGCCTTGTGGGCAGCTTGCATGCGCATCCCAGGATCGCCGGAATGCGCATGTGGTAACGCGGGTTTAAATTGTTTAGAAGACGGACAGCACCGGGTAGCGGCGCCATTCCGGTTCCGCATGGCGCTTGCCATTGGCGAAGATGAAGCCGAGCACCGCATCCTGGTCCGACAGCAGCGCCGGATTGGCGGTCTTCCATGCTTCGAACTTCGCTTTCAGTTCCGGTTCGGTTTCCAGCATTTCCAGTGCGAGGTCTTCAAACACGTAATCGGAGTAGGCTTCTTTTTTCTCCAGCACGCTGTTGAAGAATCCCCAGCGGAAGAAGGAGTCGTGGCCTTGCGGCTCCAGCGTTTCGACGGCGTAGCGGGCGTTGGCCTGCTTCAGCGGGATGAACCAGTCGCCCTGCTGCACGGTGAAGCTGGCGGTGCGCGCTTCCAGCTGCACGTCGTCATGGTACATATGGCCTTCGTAGGCGTTGCTGCGCGAGGTCACGGAGGCGATGTGATAGTACTGCGCTTCCACCGTCTGCGCTTCGTCGAAGCGGGCCATCTCCACGCCGTTCCATTGCAGGCGTTCGATGGCTTCGCGCCAGGCCTGCGGCACGATGTAGCCTTTCGGCGCACGCACGGTGGCTGCCGGCACAAAGCTGTTGTAGTAGGCGATGTCCTTTTCCCACGGCTGGCTGCGGTCGTAGGACAGGCGCTGGTAGTTGCCCAGCAGGCTGGCGCTGCGCTGCGCGGCGTAGCCCTTGAAGCGGAAGGTCGATGGATTGGTGTCGTCCATCTTCCAGTTGACGGTCCACTCGGTGGCGTTGGCGGCCTGCTGCTTGGCGTCGGCGCGCAGCTGCTTGATTTGCTCGCCGTACCGGATGGTGAAGTCCATGGTCACGTCCAGCAGGGCGCGCATCGAATCGTAGCGGTCCTTGAAGGGCTTGAGCATGTGCGTCTCCGGCATGAAGCCGATCACGTGGTGCAGGGCGGCGAAGCCGGTCGAGAAGCGCGGCACTTCGAGGAATTCGGCGATGCCGTCGTCCGGCGTGTCCTGCACCGGATTGACGTAGGGGCAGGTCGGCCAGCCCTTGGCGTCCATCTCGCGGTAGATATGCGGCAGCATGGTCTCGCGCAGGAAGGGGCCGAGGCCGTAGCCCAGCTTGTCCGCCTGGGTGTGGATCAGCGTCATGGTGTACGGATAGTCGGCGCCGTTGGAGGTGTGGGTGTCCACCATCACGTCCGGGTCCCAGCTGGTCAAGAGCTGGTTGAACAGTTGGGCGTTATACGTATCGCACTTGATGAAATCGCGGTTCAGGTCCAGGTGGCGGCTGTTGCCGCGGAAACCGAACTGCTCCGGGCCGTCCTGGTTGACGCGCGAGGTGTCGGCGCGGTTCAGTGCGCCGTCAACGTTGTACAGCGGGACGAACAGCAGCACGGTCTTGCCCAGCGCGGCCAGCCTGGCCGGATCGAAGCACAGGTCGCGCACGATGGCCATGCAGGCGTCGACGCCTTCCGGTTCGCCCGGATGGATGCCGTTGTTGTTGAAGAAGACGGTGCGGCCTTCGGCCTTGATCTGGCTGCGGTCGTGCACGCCGTCGGCGCTGACCACGCCGGCATGCACCGGAATGCCGCCGTCCGACAGGCCGATCTGCTCAAAGCGCAGCACGTGCGGGAAGCGCTGTGCCAGCTCTTCGTAGAAAGCGATGCATTCGCTCCACGTGGTGGTTTGGTTTTGATTGCCTTTTTCGTAAGGCGTCAGCATCTCTGCGTGCATAGTTTCTGGATCTCAGCGGGAATAAGGGGAAGGGCGAGATTGTATCATCGTGCCCGTTTTTTGAGCGCCCTCAGGCCGGGCGTTGAGTTGCTGCAAGGTAAATCGAGGCTGCCGGTGATCTACTGGACTTCTGATCATCGAAAGGAGGCGGCGATGCGTAACAATTGTGGCTGGCGGGCGGTGGGCGTGGTGTTGCTGATGGCGCTGGGATGCCGCTGGGGCGTGGCGCAGGTCGGGCCGCGCTATGTGATCGAGCTGAACGGCAATGGCGGCGGCAGCGTGGCGCAGGGGCGCATGCAGCCGGTCGGCAAGGGCATGGTGCTGATCAGCTTCCAGGGCCTGACGGTGCTGACGGTGGATGCCGATGCCGAGGCCTACAGCCAGGACATCGTGAGCAATTGGCCGGCGGCCGACCTGTTGCTGGTGACGCCGGCCACGGCGGGCCGCTATGACGGACTGGCGCCGTTGCAGGCGCTGCGAGACGGCTTGCCGGTGGTGGTGGCTGAACCGAGCGACAGCGGCGTGCCGCCCAGGGCCGGCGGGCCGAAGCTGTATCCGATGCAGCCATGGAATGCGCTGGAGCTGCGCAAGCAGAAAACGCGGCTGCGGGTGACCGCCATGCCGGGCACGTCCGGCACGACGGCGGTGGCCGGCTATCTGCTGGAGATCGGCGACAACCGTGCTTCTTACCGTGTGTATGTCAGCCGCTCCGGCGCTGCGGACGGCGCGCTGCAACTGGCGCAGCGCCTGCCGGGTGCGGATGTGGCCCTGCTGCCGGGACGCGATGGTCCGCACCTGCTGGCGCTGAACCGCGGCGCGCCGCGTGCGTGGGTGCCGGCCACGCTGAAGGAGACCGGCTATGCCTTCACGGCGATCAAACGCTGATTACTTCTTCTTGGCATTGGTCTCGACCCAGGTGGCGTAGGTGTCGATGAATTTCTTCAGGAACTCCTTGGTGCTGTCGTTGTTCAGCTTGCCGTCGTCGCCGAGCAGTTTGGCGCCGCCGCCGATGTAGGCTTCCGGTTGCAGCAGCGTCGGCATGTCGAGGAACACCAGCGACTGGCGCAGGTGGTGGTTGGCGCCGAACGCGCCGGTGGCGCCGGGCGACACGCTGACGATGCCGGCCGGCTTGCCGCTCCAGACGCTGCTGCCGTATGGACGCGAGCCGACGTCCAGCGCGTTCTTCAGCGCGGCTGGCGTGGAGCGGTTGTATTCCGGCGTAAAGAACAGCACGCCGTCGAATTCCTTGATGCGGTCGCGGAACTGCGTCCATGCCTGCGGCGGCGTGACGCCGTTGCCTTCCAGATCCTCGTTGTAGATGGCCAGTTCGCCGATCTCGACGATTTCCAGGCTCAGCGACGCCGGCGCCAGCGCGATGACTTCCTTGGCGAATTTACGGTTGAGCGACTCTTTGCGCAGGCTGCCGATCACAACAGCAATTTTCTTCGCGGACATGGAATCTCCTTCAGTGGTTTTGGACGGGAACAATAATGTAACCCATCCATGAAAAAAGCCACGCCGCTTTACAGGGGCGTGGCTTCTGGCTTAAGGATGAGGCGCTTATTCGGCGTTCATTTCCTTCAGCAGGTTGTCGGCGTGGTCGACGTGTTTCATGTTCCACAGGATGTAGCGCAGGTCGACCTGGATGTCGCGGGTCATCGCCTTGTTGAAGTCCCAGTCGGAGATGATGGAATCCAGCGTGCCGTCGAAGGCCAGGCCGATCCACTCGCCCTTGGCGTTCAGCGCGGCCGAACCGGAGTTGCCGCCGGTGATGTCCAGCGTGGCCAGGTAGGCCACCGGCACCGACTTCAGCTTCGGATCGACGTACTTGCCGAAGTCCTTGTCCTTGATCGCTTTCAGCTGCGCGGCTGGAGCGTTGAACTCGCCCTGGCCGGTGGCCTTGGCGGCGACGCCGGCCACGGTGGTGAAGGCTTTCCAGGTGGTGCCGTCGGCGCCCGGATCGCGGCCGGCGATTTTGCCGAAGGTCACGCGCAGCGTGCTGTTGGCGTCAGGATAAACGGCCTGGCCCTTGCTGTGCATGTAGGCGATCTTGGCCTTCATGTAGTTGGCATAGGCTTGTTGCAGCTTGCCGCCCAGTTCTTCGTCTTCCGCTTCCGATTTCAGGTCCGGCTCGTACAGTGCCACGGCGGCCTTGATGAAGCTGTCGTCGCTGGCCTTGAAGTCGGCAGGCTTGCGCTCCAGCCAGGCTTTACGCTCGGCCAGGTCGCCCAGCTTGCTGCCGGCGTACAGCTTGTCCAGCGCGGCTTGCAGGTCGGCCTTGCTCATGCCGTCCTTGATGCCGACCACCGAGTCGAACGCGGCGTTGCGTTCGGCCGCCGGCTGGGCGGCGTACTTGGCCAGGCTGTTCAGCACCAGCGCCTTGTCGACCTTCTCGTCGTAGTTGCGCACCAGCGCATCGACCGACGATTTCAGGCGCGGCACGTCGCGTACCTGGTAGCCCGACTTGCGGTCGGCGTCCGGCTTGGTGTTTTCGTTGGCCAGGCGGTACAGCATGCGCGCGGTGTTCAGCAGGCGCGGTTTCGACGAACCGAGGTAGTAGTCGCGCTTCAGTTCCGCATCGCGCTGGGCGATCAGTTTTTCCACCAGCTCGATGTCGCTGGCGTACTCGGCCTTGCGCTTGGCGTCGGCGTTGATCCACTGCTTCAGCGCTTCGTGCTCGGCGGTTTTACGCTTCAGCATGTCGCTGCCGGCGTAGGAGTCCAGCATGCCCTGGCGGTTCTTGTAGTAGTTGTTGATGCCGGCCACTTGCGACGCATACTTCAGCGCGGTGTCCTTGTTGTCCTTGGTGGTGTCGGCAATGATGGCCAGGCTTTCGGCCGATTGCTTGACGAAGGCTGGATAGTTCCAGTCGAAGGTGAACGCCACTTCCGACGGCAGGCGGTGACGGTTGGTGCGGCCCGGGTAGCCGAGCACCATGATGAAGTCGCCTTCCTTGACGCCTTCCTTGGCCAGCTTCAGGTAGTGCTGCGGCACGTAAGGAACGTTGTCCTTGCTGTAGTCGGCGGCCTTGCCGTCCTTGCTGACGTAGGCGCGGTAGAAGCCGTAGTCGCCGGTGTGGCGCGGCCACATCCAGTTGTCGGTGTCGCCGCCGAACTTGCCCACGCCTTCAGGCGGCGCGTGCACCAGGCGCACGTCGCGGATTTCCAGCTGCTTGATCAGGTAGTACTCCAGGCCGCCGTAGTAGGCCGCCACGGTGCAGCGGTGGCCGGCGTCTTTTTCGCACTCGGCCTGGATGGTTTTCTGGTTCTTCTCGATCGCGTCGCTGCGCGCCTTGCCGCTCAGCTTGGCCACTTCAGGCGTCACCACCTGCTTGCTGACGTCGGTCACCGCCTTGGTCACCCAGATGCGCGAACCCGGCGCGGCCGGCAGTTCCTCACCCAGGTTGTGGGCCAGGAAGCCGTTGGCCAGCAGATTGCGTTCCGGCGTCGAGTTGTGGGCGACGCTGCCGTACACGCAGTGGTGGTTGGTGGCGACCAGGCCTTGCGGCGACACGAAGGAGGCCGAGCAACCGCCCAGGCTGACGATGGCGCCCATCGGGAACTCGGTCAGCTTGGTGAGGGAGGCCGGGTCCAGCTTGAGGCCGGCGGCTTTCAGTTCTTTGGCTACTTGTGGCAGCTGTTGTGGCATCCACATGCCTTCGTCCGCATAGGCGGCGGTGCTCAGGATGGCGAGCGCGATCAGGGATTTTTTCATTGTCTCTTCTACTGTGGTTGAACGGCCGTAGAAGTATAGCAATACTCCGGGGTCAGGTCCCCCATTTCTACACGGCCTCTGCCGTAGCGTTCGCTACGGCAGAGGCCGTGTAGAAATGGGGGACCTGACCCCGGATTTTAGTCAGCCTTGATGGCTTCGATCTGGATCGCCAGTTTCACTTCCGGCGAGAAGTTGGGCAGGCCGTAGTTGAGGCCGAAGTCGCTGCGCTTGAACTCGGCGCTGGCGTCGGCGCCGCACACTTCGCGCTTCAGGCGCGGGTGCATCACGCACTTGAACTTGTTGACCTTTAGCGCCACCGGCTTGGTCACGCCCAGCAGCGTCAGCTCGCCGTCCACCGCCACCAGCTGCTCGCCTTCAAACTTGAACGATTTGCTGGTGTAGGTGATGGTCGGGAACTTGGCGACGTTGAACATGTCCTCACCCTTGGCGTGGGTGTTCATCTTGTCGAAACCGAAGTCGATCGAGGCGGCGTCGATGTTGATGTCGAGGCCGCCCGTCTTGGCCGCGCGATCCATGGTCACCGTGCCGCTGGTCTTGTCGAACTTGCCGCGCCATACCGACAGACCCATGTGGTCGGCCTCGAAGCTCGGGTAGGTGTGCGTCGGGTCGATGTTGTAGGTGGCGGCGATGGCCGACGTGGCCGAGGCGGCCAGCAGCGTGGCGATCAGGATCTGTGCTTTCATCTTTTAAGGTCTCCGTTGGTGGTCTGTGCTTATTGGCCGGCGACGACGTGGAACTTGATGGCGACATCGTCGGCCACCATGCTGGTGTCCTTCCATTCGCCTTCGCCGATGTTGTAGGTCAGGCGCTTGATCGGCAGCACGCCGTCAAACACCTGGTTCTTGCCGTCGGCCTTGACGGTCAGCGGGAAGCTGACGTCGGTGGCCTTGCCCTTGATGGTCAGCTTGCCGGTGACGGTCAGCTTGCCGGCGCCGGCAGCCTTGATCGACGACGACACGAAGGTCGCTTTCGGGAACTGGGCGGCGTTGAACCATTCTTTCTTGGTCACTTCCTTGTTGTATTCGGCGTCGCCCAGGTCCATGCTGCCGGTCTCGACTTCAACTGTGGCTTTGGCGGCGTCCGGCTTGGCCGCATCGTAGTCGATGGCGGCGGTGAATTTCTTGAACTTGGCGTCGACCGGCACGTTCATTTGCTTGAAGGTGGCGGTGACGGTGCTCTTGGCCGGATCGGTTTTCAGGGCGGCGGCGCTGGCGGCAAAGGCGATCCCCAGCATGGATACGAGGGCGATTTTTTTGATGGTTTTCATGGGTAGGCTCCAGTGGGTGATTACAGCGGCAACATGCGTTTCAGGGTCACGTCGCGGTCGACAAAGTGGTGCTTCAGGGCGGCCAGGGCGTGGGCGACAACTGCGGCGGCCATGGTCATGGTCAAAACATAATGAACAGTTTTTAAAGTTGCCTTAAGTTCAGGATCGGCGGCGATCACGGCCGGCATCTGCCACAGGCCCAGGTAGACCACCGGCACGCCGGCGGCATAGGTGTAGAAGTAGCCGGAAATCGGCACCGCGAAGATCAGGAAGTACAGCAGGAAGTGCATGCCTTCGGCGATCAGGTGCTGCCAGTCGGGAATCGAGCTCAGCTTGGCCGGCGGCTTGTGCGTGACGCGCCACAGCACGCGCAGCACGGCCAGCAACAGCACCGTGACGCCCATCCACTTGTGCCAGGAGAAGTACTTCAGCTTGGTGGGCGAAAAGCCGTGGATGGCGACCATGGACAGGCCGAGGAAGAAGGTGGCAATGATGAGCAAGGCGACCAGCCAGTGCAGCAACATTGCGGTTTTGGTATAGCGTGGCATAAAACGGCTCCGGAGAATTAGTACGTATTAGGACTAAATATACCAAAGAATTGCGGTATGCGCTTGACCGGGTCAAAAAAAAGCCCCGGACAAAGGCGTCGCCGGGGCTAGTGTAGAGCAAATTGCTTTATTACATCAGATGGCTTTTGCCAGAGCTGCGGCGATGCCGGTGTAGTTGGCCGGGGTCATGGCCAGCATCAAATCCTTGGCTTCCTGCGGCACGGCCAGGCCGTTGATGAACTCCTGCAGCGCGACCTTGGAGATGCCTTTGCCGCGGGTCAGCTCTTTCAGCTGCTCGTACGGGTTTTCGATGCCGTAGCGGCGCATCACGGTCTGCACCGGCTCGGCCAGCACTTCCCAGTTGGCGTCGAGGTCGGCTTCCAGGCGGGCTGGATTGACTTCCAGCTTGTTCAGGCCGCGCAGGCAGCTGTCGTAGGCCAGCAGCGTGTAGCCGAGGCCGACGCCGATATTGCGCAGCACGGTCGAATCGGTCAGATCGCGTTGCAGGCGCGAGACCGGCAGCTTTTCCGACAGGTGCTTCAGCACGGCGTTGGCCAGGCCCAGGTTGCCTTCCGAGTTTTCGAAGTCGATCGGGTTGACCTTGTGCGGCATGGTCGACGAACCGATTTCGCCGGCTTTCAGCTTCTGCTTGAAGTAGCCCAGCGAGACATAGCTCCAGATGTCGCGGTTCAGGTCCAGCAGGATGGTGTTGGCGCGCGCGAAGGCGTCGAACAGCTCGGCCATGTAGTCGTGCGGTTCGATCTGGATGGTGTAGGGATTGAACACCAGGCCCAGGCGCTGCTCGATCACCGCCTTGGAGAAGGCCGGCCAGTCGAACGACGGGTAGGCCGACAGGTGGGCGTTGTAGTTGCCGACGGCGCCGTTCATCTTGCCGAGGATTTCCACTTGCTCGATGCGCTTGATGGCGCGCTGCAGGCGGGCCACGACGTTGGCCATTTCCTTGCCCAGGGTGGTCGGGCTGGCGGTCTGGCCGTGGGTGCGCGACAGCATCGGCAGGTCGGCGTTGGCGTGGGCGATGTCGGTCAGCTTGGCGATCACCTTGTTCAGCGATGGCAGCATGACGGTGTCGCGCGCGGCCTTCAGCATCATGCCGTGCGAGGTGTTGTTGATGTCTTCCGAGGTGCAGGCGAAGTGGATGAACTCCGACGCGGCCACCAGTTCCGGCACATCCTTGACCTGCTCCTTCAGCCAGTATTCCACGGCCTTGACGTCGTGGTTGGTGACGGCTTCGATTTCCTTGATGCGGGCAGCGTCTTTTTCGGTGAACTCGCTGGCGATCTTGTCCAGCAGGGCGGTGCCTGCGGCCGAGAATGGCTTGATTTCATCGAAACCGGCCAGCGACAGCGCTTGCAGCCAGGAGATTTCTACTTTGACGCGGTGGTGCATGAAGCCGGATTCGGACAGGATGGGACGCAGCAGGTCGGTTTTACCGGCGTAGCGGCCGTCCAGCGGCGACAGCGCCGACAGCGTGGAGTAAGGAGTAGTGGTCATGATGGAAAGAACGGAAGTTGAAGGAGCGCAAAGCGTGATTTTACCATTGGCCGGGGCCCAAGCCGCCGATGTTATACTGTGAGTTGTTCTTCCTCTATAAGTGTCTATGAAACTCATCGGTTCCCTCGCCAGCCCTTATGTCCGCAAGGTGCGTGTCGTTCTGGCGGAAAAAAAGCTTGATTACCAGTTTGAACTGGAAAATGTGTGGGCGGAGGACACCATCATCAGCCAGTGGAATCCGCTTGGCAAAGTGCCGAGCCTGATCATGGAAGACGGCACGGTGATGATCGATTCGCGCGTGATGGTCGAGTACCTCGACACGCTGACGCCGGTCTGCAAGCTGCTGCCGCCGAACGGCCGCGACCGCGCCGACGTCAAGTGCTGGGAAGCGCTGGCCGACGGCATGGTCGATGCCGCTGTCAGCGTGCGCCTGGAGCGCACCATGCGTCCGCCGGAGCAGCAAAGCGAGGAGTGGATGGCGCGCCAGATGCGCAAGGTGCATCTGAGCATGAAGTCGCTGTCGGAGAAGCTGGGGGAGCAGGCGTATTGCGCCGGCATCCATTATTCGCTGGCCGACGTGGCCGTGGGCTGCGCGCTGGGCTGGCTGGCCTTCCGCTTCCCGGAAATCACCTGGCGCGACGACTACGCCAACCTGGCCAGGCTGTACGACAAGCTGTCCGAACGGCCGTCGTTCAAGGACACTGCGCCACAATAAAAAACGCCATGTGCCGCGGCGCCCAAGAGCGCCGCACGGCCACATGGCGTTCTATTTTTAGTCTTCGACGCTCATCTGGCTTTGCAGGTAGTTCTGGATGCCCACTTTGCCGATCAGGTCCAGCTGGGTTTCCAGCCAGTCGATGTGCTCTTCGGTGTCTTCCAGGATCATCAGCAGCAGGTCGCGCGACACGTAGTCGGCAGCCTTCTCGGCGGCGGCGATGCCTTCCTTGACGGTGATCTGCGCGCCTTTTTCCAGCTTCAGGTCGCAGTTCAGCATTTCTTCGGTGTTCTCGCCGACCATGACCTTGTGCATGGCTTGCAGGTTCGGCAGGCCGTCCAGCATCAGGATGCGGTCGATCAGTTTGTCGGCGTGCTTCATTTCGCCGATCGATTCTTCGTACTCTTTCTTGCCGATCTTTTCCAGGCCCCAGTGCTTGTACATCTTCGCGTGCAGGAAGTACTGGTTGATCGCGGTGAGTTCGTTGGTCAGCTGTGCGTTGAGCAAGCGGATAACTTCTTGGTCGCCCTTCATGGGGATGTCTTTCTGAGATGGTTGCGAATGGCGCCATTGTGCCACGAAATGCCCCTGCGCGTGTAGCGATTGTCTGATAATTTCGGTGAAATACCACCTAAGTTCGGTGATTGAGAGTGTTGGCGCAAATGAAAACCATTAGCATTCTTATAGGGCGCAGTGTGAGGCAACCCACTGTGCCGGCGCGGCCGCGCCGCTACCATGACAGCTCAACTAAAGGAGTGAGCCATGGATTCCATCAACGCCCAACAAGCAGAAACCAATCACCAGGATCTGATCGGTGAAGACGCAGTGCGCAAGATCCGCGAGTTTGTCGACAGCACGCCCGGCTGCTTCTTCTGCACCAGCGACGCCGACGGCGGTCCCGGCGACGCGCGGCCGATGACGGCGCTGCAGGTCGATGCGCTCGGCAATCTGTGGTTCATCAGCGCCAGTGACAGCCTGAAGAACCAGGAGCTGGCGGCCGATCCGTCGGCCACGCTGTACTTCCAGGGTTCGGCCCACTCGGAGTTCATGCATCTGGAAGGCATCGCCACGGTGTCGCGCGATCCGGTCAAGATCAAGGAGCTGTGGAGTTTTACGATGAAGACGTGGTTCACCGGCGGCGAGGACGATCCGCGCGTGACGCTGATCAAGTTTGCGCCGACTTACGGCTACTACTGGGATACCAAGCACGGCAAGGCGGTGGCCAGCGTCAAGATGCTGATCGGCGCCGTGATAGGCAAGACCCTCGATGACTCCATCGAGGGCCGGCTGGACCTGTAGGACTTAGCCGAGCTGGAAGTTGATCGGCACCAGCACGTAGACGGGGACGGCCTTGCCGTCCTCGATGAACGGTTTGTACAGCGCGCGCAGCACCGCCTGGCGGCCGGCTTCGTCCAGATTGGCCGAGCCGGAGGATTTCTGCACGACGACCTGTTCGGCCGTACCCTTTTCACCGATCAGCACGCGCAGCATCACGGTGCCGGTCTCGCCCATGCGGCGGGCGATGCTGGGGTACACCGGCTGCGGTGCGCGCACATATTCCACGCCCGATACGGTCTTCGGCGTCGATGGCGCTGGCGGCGCCGGCGGCGCGGCTTGCGCGGTTGGCGCGGCATGCGATGGCGCCGCTTCGCTCGGACGCGGCTGTGGCGGCGGCAGGGTGATGGTCGGCTCGGTCTGCACGATATTCACGATCGGCAGCGGCGGCACAAAGGTTTGCTTCGGCATCACCAGCGGCACTTCCTTCGGCGCCGGCGCCGGCTTCAGCGGCTCAGGCGAGGCCACGAAGGTGACGTTCACCACCTGCGGCATGATCGCATGCGTCACGCTGCGCAGCATGCCGGAGTAAGCCAGATAAAACACGACAGCGTGACCTACAACAATCGCCGCCAGCGGGGTGAACTTGCGGCTGCGGCGTTTGAATTCCCGGACGAAGCCGGCGTCATCCGCGGACAGCGACGCTGTCCGGCTGTAGGTCATTGTATTCATGATTAGTTGGTGAAGGCTGGGCGTTTCAGCACAGTCTCTTTGAGTTCGGCAGCGGCTTGCGCGGCCAGATGTTCATTGAGGAGTTCTTCAGCGCATGAGAAGCATTGGCCGCAGCAAGTGGCTACGCCGAGATCGCGGCGCAGTTCTTCCATCGACGTAATACCCAACTCCATGGCTTGACGGATTTCGCGATCTGAGATGTTGTTGCAGACACAAACAATCATTTGATGCACCTTCTGGCTAGGCTGAATAACGGCTAAGTTGCGATTAAGTTCTTTATGACATGATTGCTGGTAACTTAATGCGAATCATTATCATTAATCGTATACTGCCGTAAACCGCAGCAGGATGCAAGCTAAATAGAAGTCATTCGCATTACCGTTTATAATGCTAGTATCTTATTCCGGCGAGAACGCAACATTGCAGCCTCGCCGGGCAGCCGCAGCCCTCTTTGCCGGCGGCATCTCGACTGGACTTTGCTCATGACGCACGCTGTTCCCCTGATTACCCTCGATGCCCTGACGGTCGGCGCCACTGCCACCGTGGTGCACGTTTCTCCCGGCGAGGCCGCCGACGGCGGCGTCAGCCTGGCGCGCCGCCTGATGGAGCTGGGCTTTGTGCCCGGCGAAAAAATCCGCATGCTCAAGCGTGGCATGCCGGGCGGCGAGCCGCTGGCGATCAAGGTCGGCCACTCCACGTTTGCGTTGCGCCGCTTTGAAGCCGCGCTGGTCTCGATTCAACCGGAATAAATCATGGGTGCAGTAGAAAAACAGGTGGCGCCAACGCCAGCAGCGGTGTCGCGGACGCCGATGATGGCCTTGCTCGGCAATCCGAATTGCGGCAAGACCGCCTTGTTCAACCGGCTGACCGGCGCGCGCCAGAAGGTGGCCAACTACGCCGGCGTGACCATCGAGCGCAAGGAAGGCGCGTTCACCACCAGCGGCGGCAACAGCTTCCGCGTGCTCGATCTGCCGGGCGCTTATAGTTTGTCGGCCCACACGCCGGACGAGGAAATCACGCGCGACGTGGTGGCCGGCCTGCGCAAGGGCGACGCCGCGCCGGACGTGGTGGTGTGCGTGGTCAACGCCACCAACCTGCGCCTGAACCTGCGCCTGGTGCTGGAGATCAAGCGCCTGGGCCTGCCGATGATCCTGGCGCTGAACATGGTCGACGTCGCCAAGAAGCGCGGCATCGCCATCGACGCCGACGTCCTGTCGCGCGAGCTCGGCATGCCGGTGGTGGAAACCGTGGCGGTGCAGGCCGGCGGCGAAAAGTCGCTGCTGCGCGCGCTGGACCAGATGTGGCCGCTGGCGGCAGGCAAGCCGCATCCGCTGTCGGCCATCGACGCGGTCGGCGTCGAGGAGACGCAGCGCGAAGTGCGCCGCATCCTCGACCTGGCGGTCAGCGCGCCGGCGCAGTCGCATGACGTGCTGAGCGAAAAAATCGACAACGTGGTGCTGCATCCGGTGATCGGCCCGGTCATCCTGGCGGTGCTGATGTTCCTGGTGTTCCAGGCGGTGTTCAGCTGGGCCACGCCGCCGATGGACATGATCAAGGATGGCGTCGACCACCTCGGCAGCCTGGTCAAGGACGCGATGCCGGACGGCATCCTGCGCAGCCTGCTGGTGGAAGGCATCCTGGGCGGCGCCGGCAGCGTGCTGGTGTTCCTGCCGCAGATTCTGATCCTGTTCTTCTTCATCCTGTTCCTGGAAGACTGCGGCTACCTGCCGCGCGCGGCCTTTCTGCTGGACCGCCTGATGGGCGGCGTCGGCCTGTCGGGCCGCGCCTTCATTCCGCTGCTGTCGAGCTTTGCCTGCGCGATTCCGGGCGTGATGGCGGCGCGCACCATCCAGAACCGCCGCGACCGCCTGGTGACCATCATGATCGCGCCGCTGATGACGTGCTCGGCGCGCCTGCCGGTGTATGCGCTGATCATCGCCGCCTTCATTCCGGACCGCGAGGTCGGCGGCATCTTCAATCTGCAGGGGCTGGTGCTGTTCGTGCTGTACTTCGCCGGCATCATTTCGGCGATGGCGGTGGCGTGGGTGATGAAGCGCTTCATGGGCGGCGAAGGCAAGCAGCCGCTGATGATGGAGCTGCCGGCCTACCACTGGCCGCACATGCGCAACCTGGCGCTGGGCCTGTGGGAGCGCGCCAAGATCTTCCTGACCCGCGTCGGCACGGTGATCCTGACGCTGATGATTTTGCTGTGGGTGCTGAGTTCCTTCCCTGGCGCGCCGGAAGGCGCCACCCATCCGGCGATCTATTACAGCCTGGCCGGCATCATCGGCCGCGGCCTGGAATTCATCTTCGCGCCGATCGGCTTCAACTGGCAGATCTGCATCGCGCTGGTGCCGGGCATGGCGGCGCGTGAAGTGGCGGTCGGTGCGCTGGGCACGGTGTATGCGCTGTCGCAGAGCGGCGACGAAGTGGCGCAGACGCTGGCGCCGATTATTTCGTCGAGCTGGACCTTGCCGACCGCGCTGTCGCTGCTGGCCTGGTATGTGTTCGCGCCGCAGTGCATCGCCACGCTGAGTACCGTGCGCCGCGAAACCGGCAGCGCGCGCTATGCGTGGCTGATGGCGGGTTATTTGTTTGCGCTGGCGTATGTGGCGTCGTTCCTGACGTACCGGATCGCGCTGGCTTTCGGAGGCTGATATGTGGCAGCAGATTATTGTCGCGGTGATCGTGTTGGTGGCGCTGGTGCACTTCAGCGCCAAGTACCTGCCGCTGGCCTGGCGCCAGCGCATCGTCTACACGCTGGGCAAGCGCGGCTTCAACGAAGCGCGGCTGGCCAAGCTGTTCAAGACCGGCGGCGGTGGCGGCTGCGGCGATGGCGGCGGCTGCTCCAACTGCGGCCCGTCCTCGTGCGACACGCCGACCGACGCCGCCAGCCACAAGCGCGTCATCAAGCTGCACGTGCAGCGTTAAGCCATCTCCCCTGCTTGCGCCGCCCGGATCGCCGACGGTCACGTTGACGATGGAATTCGACGCGGCAACGATCGATGCGTTCAAACGACAGGGCGAAGACTGGGCGATTCGCAGGGGCTACGTGCCGTTCCCGCATTAACCACAGAACGGATCGAACGACTCCGCCTGCGCCATCGGCCAGTAATGGCCGAACACCGGCGGCAGGCGCGCCAGCTGGCTTGGGTCGAGCAGCTCACCCGGCTCCAGGTAGGGCAGCAGCGCCGACGCCAGCTTGACCTGGTTGTGCGAAATGCGCCGCACCAGGTGGCGCGGGCGCAGCTGCGACGGATGCGTCAGGCCGGCGGCGGCGATCAGCTGGGCCAGCGCCTCCATCGTGTTCTCATGGAAGTTGGCGACGCGCTGGATCTTGTCCGGCACCACCAGCGCGCGCTGGCGCGACGGGTCCTGCGTGGCGACGCCGGTCGGGCAGCGGTCGGTATGGCAGCTTTGCGACTGGATGCAGCCCAGCGCGAACATGAAGCCGCGCGCCGAATTGCACCAGTCCGCTCCCAGCGCCAGCGTGCGCGCGATGTCGAAGGCGGTGATGATCTTGCCCGAGGCGCCGATCTTGATCTTGTCGCGCAGGTTGGCGCCGACCAGCGTGTTATGCACCAGCAGCAGCGCCTCCTGCAACGGCGTGCCGACGTGGTCGGTGAACTCGACCGGCGCCGCGCCGGTGCCGCCTTCGCCGCCATCGACCACGATGAAGTCCGGCACGATGCCGGTCGCCAGCATGGCCTTGACGATGCCGAAGAATTCCCACGGGTGGCCGATCGCCAGCTTGAAGCCGGTCGGCTTGCCGCCCGACAGCGTGCGCAGGCGGTCGATGAACTGCAGCATTTCGATCGGCGTCCTGAAGGCCGAGTGCGACGACGGCGAGATGCAGTCGCGGCCCACCGGCACGCCGCGCGTCTGCGCGATTTCGATGGTGACCTTGGCGCCCGGCAGCACGCCGCCATGGCCCGGCTTGGCGCCCTGCGACATCTTCAGTTCGATCATCTTGACCTGCGGCGCGGTGGCGTTGACGATGAAGTTCGCTTCCGAGAAGGTGCCGTCGTCGTTGCGGCAGCCGAAGTAGCCGGAGCCGATTTCCCACACCAGGTCGCCGCCGTTCTGGCGGTGGTAGGGGCTGATGCTGCCTTCGCCGGTGTCGTGCATGAAGCCGCCCTGTTTGGCGCCGCCGTTCAGCGCCAGGATGGCGTTGGCCGACAGCGCGCCGAAGCTCATCGCCGAGATGTTGAACACGCTGGCCGAGTACGGCTGCGCGCGCGGGCAGTCCGGGTGGTTGCCGATCTCGATGCGGAAGTCGTGCGGCTGTTCGGCCGCCGGCGCGATCGAGTGGTTGATCCATTCGTAGCCGGGCGCGTAGACGTCGAGCTGGGTGCCGAACGGGCGCTTGTCGGTGTCCTTCTTGGCGCGCTGGTAGACGATGCTGCGCTGGTTGCGCGAGAACGGCTCGGCCACCATGTCGTCTTCCAGGAAGTACTGGCGGATCTCGGGGCGGATCGATTCGAAGAAGAAGCGGAAGTGCGCCAGGATCGGGTAGTTGCGGCGCAGCGCGCGCCTGGTTTGCAGCAGGTCGCTGATGCCGACGATGGTCAGCGCGGCGGCGACCGCCGAAATTTCCCACGGTGCCCGCAAGGCCAGCGAAGCCAGTAGCGTAACGATGGAGGCATGGAAGGCGAGGTAGCGTGGGGACAGCAAATTCATGAAGACTCCGGCGGCGGCTGATGAACTGTCGAGTGTACTGCTGTTTCTCGACGGAATCCATATCCGATCCGGGCAGACGCGCGCGGCGGGCAACAATGTTAAGCTAGCGAGGTTGCGGCGCACGGCCGTTCTTTTTTCTCGGGATAAGTCACATGATCGTCGTTCATCACTTGAATAATTCGCGCTCGCAGCGGGTGCTGTGGCTGCTGGAAGAGCTGGGCCTGGAATACGAGATCGTGCGCTACCAGCGCGATCCGAAGACCATGCTGGCGCCGCCGGAGCTGAAGAAGATCCACCCGCTGGGCAAGTCGCCGGTGATCACCGATAACGGCATCGTGGTGGCCGAGTCCGGCGCAATCGCCGAATACCTGATCGACACCTACGGCAACGGCCGTTTGATCCCGCCGGCTGGCACCGAGGAGCGCCGCCGCTGGACGTATTTCCTGCACTATGCCGAAGGCTCGGCGATGGCGCCGCTGCTGATGAAGCTGATCTTCGACCGCGTCGAGACCAGCCCGGCGCCGTTCTTCGTCAAGCCGATCGCGCGCGCCATCGCGGGCAAGGTCAAGGGCAGCTACATCCTGCCGCAGATCGCCATGCACCTGGACTACCTGGAAGGCGAGCTGGGCAAGAGCGAATGGTTCGCCGGCAACGACTTCACCGCCGCCGACATCCAGATGAGCTTCCCGCTGGAAGCCGCCTCCGCGCGCGGCGGCCTGGACGCATCGCGTCCGAAACTGGCGGCCTACCTGAAACGCATCCACAGCCGCCCCGCCTTCCAGCGCGCCCTCGAACGCGGCGGCCCCTACGAGCTGCTGAAGTAAGCGGCTTTGACGCGGCGCATGCCGCCGCGTCGGCCCGGTCGGGTAGAATGGCGGCTTGACCAAAGCCCGGATGAAGTTGAACATGGGTAGACTCCTTGCCATCGACGGCCTCAATATTGTGCGCCGCGTCTACGAAGCCAGTCCCGAACCTGACAGCCCTGAAAAGGCCGACATCGCGCTGCGCCACGCGCTGTCTTCCTTGCGCACCCTCATACACGACCACCAGCCCACGCACCTGCTGCCGGCCTTCGACTTCGGCGGCCGCACCTGGCGCCACGCGCTGTACGGCGGCTACCGCGAAGGCCGCGCGCCGATGCCGTCGCCGCTGCGCGAGGCGCTGCCGGCGTTCTACGACAAGCTGCGCGGCTTCGGCATGCACGTGGTGTCGGTGCCGGAAGTCGAAGCCGACGATGTCATCGGCACCGTGGTGCTGCGCTGGCTGGCCGAGGGCCGCGGCGAAGCCACCGTCGCCACCACCGACAAGGACCTGCACGGCCTGATCGCCCAGGGCGCCCGCGTCTGGGACCACTTCAAGAGCGAATGGCACGACCACGCCTGGGTCGAAAAGAAGTGGGGCGTGCCGCCCGACCAGCTGCCGGACCTGCTGGCGCTGATGGGCGACGTCACCGATTCCATCCCCGGCGTGTCCAAGGTGGGCGTCAAGACCGCCGCCAAACTGTTGCGTACATACGGCAATCTGGACGCCATTATGGCCGGCGCCGGGATTCTTAAAGATTCCTTGGGGGAAACGCTTCGAAAAGAACGCGAAATGCTGTATCTTTCTCGACAACTGGTACAGTTGAAAACGGATGTGAAGGTAGGCGTGAGCTGGAACATGCTGGCCTGGTCCCACTAACAAGGTTTGCAAGATGTTAAAAGCAGTCATTATCGATCCCAGCGCTGTCGCGCGTGGCCTGCTGAATACCGTGCTGCTCGATGGCGGCTACGACGTGGTGGGCCAGACCCACACCTGCGCCAGCGCCATGGTGCTGTTGATCAAGCACCATCCGCACATCGTCTGCATCGCCAAGGAGCAGTTCGAGAGTGATCAGGAATCGGTGCGCGAAATCCGCACCAACTGGCCGAAGACGCTGCTGTTCATGGTTTCCAGCGAAATGAACGCCGCCATCATCCAGGAAGCGCACGCGATCGGCGTGAGCGGTTTCATCGTCAAGCCGTTCAAGGCCGACACCGTGCTGAATACCATCCGTAACGTGGTGATCGCCATGGTCAAGCGCCAGCGCGCGGCGCTGGCCGCCAAGGCGGAAGCGGAAGCCGGCAGCGCAACGCCGCCGGCGGCAGAAGGCGGCGAACCCGCCGCCGGTTGATTTACACGGCGGTCGAGCTGTCGATGATGCCGCCGCCCAGGCACACTTCACCGTCGTACAGCACGGCCGACTGGCCCGGCGTCACCGCCCACTGGGCATCCATGAATTTCAGCGCGAAGTCGGACTGGCCGTCCGGCGCGATTTCGCACGCCACATCGGCCTGGCGGTAGCGGGTCTTGGCCGACATCGGACGCGCTTCCGGCGGCACGCCGGCGATCCAGCTGGCCTGGTCGGCGCGCAGCGTGGCCGACAGCAGCCACGGGTGGTCATGGCCCTGCACGATGTACAGCACGTTGTTGACCACGTCCTTCTTGGCCACGTACCAGGCGTCGTTGCTGCCGTCGGCGTTCTTGTAATCCTTCATGCCGCCGACGCCGATGCCCTTGCGCTGGCCCAGCGTGTAGAACGACAGGCCGACGTGCTCGCCCACCACCTTGCCGTCCGGCGTCATCATCGGGCCCGGCTTGTACGACAGGTAGCGGTTCAGGAACTCGCGGAACGGCCGTTCGCCGATGAAGCAGATGCCGGTCGAATCCTTCTTGGCCGCATTCGGCAGCTGCAGTTTCTCGGCGATCTTGCGCACTTCGGTTTTCGGGATTTCGCCCAGCGGGAACAGCGTCTTCGACAGCTGCGCCTGGTTCAGCCGGTGCAGGAAATAGCTCTGGTCCTTGGTGTGGTCGACCGCCTTCAGCAGTTCGTGGCGGTCGCCGTTCTGGCGCACGCGCGCGTAGTGGCCGGTGGCGATCAGGTCGGCGCCCAGCGACATCGCGTGGTCGAGGAAGGCCTTGAACTTGATCTCGGCGTTGCACAGCACGTCCGGATTCGGCGTGCGGCCGGCCTGGTACTCGCGCAGGAAGTCGGCGAACACGCGGTCCTTGTATTCGCTGGCGAAGTTGACCGCCTCGATATCCACGCCGACCACGTCGGCCACGCTGGCCGCGTCGATCCAGTCCTGGCGGGTGGAGCAGTACTCGGAGTCGTCGTCGTCTTCCCAGTTCTTCATGAACAGGCCGATGACTTCATAGCCCTGTTCTTTCAGCAGCCATGCCGACACCGAGGAGTCTACCCCGCCCGACATGCCGATAACGACGCGTTTCTTACTCATTACTCATCCATTCGCAGTGCTAATCGCTTCCTTGTAGACGGAAGCATGTGTTTGTATCAGTGCCAGCGGAGCGCGGCGGCCCTCCAGGTATTCGTCCACGCATTGCAGCACGGTGGGGCTGCGGTGACGGTCGGCGCAGGCGGCCAGTTCGTCGCGCGTCAGCCACATGGTGCGCAGAATGCCTTCGTCCAGCGGACGGTCGTGCTGCGCGCCCGGGTAGCCGCAGAAAGTGAAGCGTAAATACGTCACTTCCTCGCCGGTGCGGTTGGAGGTGTAGCGCGACATATACATGCCCACCAGCGCGGTTGGCGTAAAGTCGTAGGCGGTTTCCTCCAGGGTTTCGCGGATGACGGCTTGCTCCAGCGATTCATACGGGTCGAGGTGACCGGCAGGCTGGTTGATGCGGATGCCGTCGCTGGTTTCTTCTTCGATCAGCAAGAACTTGCCATCTTTTTCGACGATGGCGGCAACAGTCACAGAGGGTTTCCAGATACGCGGCATGAGTCATCCTTGAAAGAGCCGATATTTTAGCCTGTTCCAGCCTTTTGGTTTGCGCTGGAACAAATTTACGGGGTAATTAATGACAAATAGTAATTCTTGAAATGACGAAACCGATGTTTCGTGGCTTAAAAAAGCGTGATAGATTCTAGTCAGTTTATCAATCATCTGGAGGCACCATGAGAATAAGCGTACCGGCTGAGACAAGGCCGGGGGAGACCCGGGTGGCGGCCACGCCGGAGACCGTCAAAAAGTTGGCAGCCAAGCATCAGATCATTGTGCAATCCGGCGCCGGCCTGCCGGCCTCGGTGACGGACGATGCCTATGTTGCAGCTGGTGCACAAATCGTGCCTGCCAGCGAGGTATGGGCGGCCGACGTGATCCTCAAGGTGCGTGCCCCCAATGCCGAGGAGCGCGCGCAGATCAAGCCGGGCACGGTGGTGATCGGCATGCTCAATCCCTTCGATGCGGACAACAACGCCGCCATGGCCTCGGCCGGGCTGCTGGCGCTGGCGCTGGAAGCCGTGCCGCGCATCACCCGCGCGCAGTCGATGGACGTGCTGTCGTCGCAGGCCAACATCGCCGGCTACAAGGCGGTGATGGTGGCGGCCAATACCTATCAGCGCTTCATGCCGATGCTGATGACGGCGGCCGGCACGGTGAAGGCGGCGCGGGTGCTGATCATGGGCGTCGGCGTGGCCGGCCTGCAGGCCATCGCCACCGCCAAGCGCCTCGGCGCGGTGATCGAGGCCTCCGACGTGCGGCCGCCGGTGAAGGAGCAGGTGGAATCGCTGGGCGCCAAGTTCATCGACGTGCCCTACCTGACCGATGAAGAGAAGGACATCGCCCAGGGCGTGGGCGGCTACGCACGGCCGATGCCGGTCGATTGGATGCGCCGCCAGTCCGAACTGGTGCACGAACGCGCCAAGCTGGCCGACATCATCATCACCACCGCGTTGATACCGGGCCGTCCGGCGCCGGTGCTGATCTCCGAGGAGACGGTGAAGGCGATGAAGCCCGGTTCCGTGATCGTCGACCTGGCCGTATCGCAGGGCGGCAACTGCCCCTTGTCCGAGTTGAACAAGACGGTGATCAGGCACGGCGTGCACATCATCGGCGAGCCGGACCTGGCCACCCACGTGGCGGCCGATGCGTCCGCGCTGTACGCGCGCAACGTACTGGACTTTCTCAAGCTGATCATCGACAAGGAAGACAAGCTGGTGATCGACCGCGAGGACGAAATCATCAAGGCCACGCTGCTGTGCGCCGGCGGCGAACTGCTGCGCAAATAACCGGGGGAGACACCATGGAAATCAGCCACACCATCATCAATCTGATTATTTTTGTTCTGGCCATTTACGTTGGCTACCACGTGGTCTGGACCGTGACGCCGGCGCTGCATACGCCGCTGATGGCGGTGACCAACGCGGTATCGGCCATCATCATCGTCGGCGCCATGCTGGCCGCTTCGCTGACCGAAGGACTGGTCGGGCAGATCGCCGGCACGGTCGCGGTGGCGCTGGCCGCCGTCAATGTGTTCGGCGGGTTCCTGGTCACGCAGCGCATGCTGGAGATGTTCAAGAAGAAGGAACCGAAAGCCAAATCAGGAGATAAAGCATGAACTTTATCTCCATGAACCTGGTGACGATGCTGTATTTGATCGCATCGGTGTGTTTTATCCAGGCGCTGAAAGGCCTGTCGTCGCCGGCGACGGCGCGCGCCGGCAATGCCTTCGGCATGTCGGGCATGGCGATCGCGTTTGTGACGACGGTTGCGCTGATCCTCAAGCTGCGTTCGGAAGCTGCCGTCGGCGGCGCCGGTCTGGGACTGCCGCTGGTGGTGCTGGGCGTGGTGGTCGGCGGCGGCATCGGCGCGGTGCTGGCGAAGAAGGTCGAGATGACCAAGATGCCGGAACTGGTGGCGGCGATGCACTCGCTGATCGGTCTCGCCGCGGTGTGCATCGCGGTGGCGGCGGTGTCGGAGCCGCATGCGTTCGGCATCGCGGCGGTGGGCGAGGCGCTGCCGACCGGGAACCGCATCGAGCTGTTTATCGGCACCTTTGTCGGTGCGATTACCTTCTCCGGTTCGGTGATCGCGTTCGGCAAGCTGTCGGGCAAATACAAGTTCCGCTTGTTCCAGGGCGCGCCGGTCAGCTTCGCGGGCCAGCATTTGCTGAATCTGATACTGGCGATCGTGATGGTGGGCCTGGGCCTGGTGTTCGTGGCGGCGGGCGGCAACGAGCCGGCGTGGGTGCCGTTCCTGATCATGACCGCGATTGCGTTTGTGCTGGGTGTGCTGATCATCATCCCGATCGGCGGCGCGGATATGCCGGTGGTGGTGTCGATGCTGAACTCCTACTCCGGCTGGGCGGCGGCGGGCATTGGCTTCTCGCTGAATAATTCGATGCTGATCATTGCCGGTTCGCTGGTGGGGTCCAGCGGCGCGATCCTGTCGTACATCATGTGCAAGGCGATGAACCGGTCGTTCTTCAATGTGATTCTGGGCGGCTTTGGCGGTGCGCCGGCGGATGCGGGGGCGGGCGGCGCGAAGGAACAGCGTCCGGTCAAATCCGGTTCGGCCGATGATGCGGCCTTCATCATGTCGAATGCGGAGAGCGTGATTATTGTGCCGGGCTACGGCCTGGCGGTGGCGCGCGCGCAGCATTCGCTCAAGGAGCTGGTGGAGAAGCTTACCCACAAGGGTGTCACGGTGAAGTATGCGATTCACCCGGTGGCGGGGCGGATGCCGGGGCATATGAACGTGCTGCTGGCGGAAGCCGAGGTGCCGTATGACCAGGTGTTCGAGATGGAGGATATCAATGGCGAGTTCGGGCAGACCGATGTGGTGCTGATCCTCGGCGCCAATGACGTGGTCAATCCGGCCGCCAAGGATCCGAAATCGCCGATTGCGGGCATGCCGATTCTGGAGGCGTACAAGGCCAAGAGCATCATCGTCAACAAGCGGTCGATGGCTTCAGGGTATGCGGGCCTGGACAATGAGCTGTTCTATCAGGCGAATACCATGATGGTGTTTGGCGATGCGAAGAAGGTCATTGAGGATATGGTCAAGGCGGTCGAGTAACCCGCACGGCCAGGTGGCGTCTGACCCCGTACGGGGTCAGACCCCTAAGTGGTGGCGCTGGCGTATCGCTAAAAGCGTGCGGGGTAGCGGTCAGCGGCGGCCGTACATCATGAGTTCGGCGAGCAACCCGCGTGCAGGGCCGACCATGTCGATGGCGGCCAACGATAGGCCTAGCAGCGCCTGGGCCGGGGTGTCGTTGGCGAAAACCCGCGCCATGGTGTCGGTCAGGCGCACGGTGGTGCTGCGGTCGCGCTGGCGCATGTCGGTATATTGGGCCAGCATCGCCGGCGTCGCGCCCTGCGCCAGCAGGCGCGCCAGCACCGTCACGTCGCGCAGGCCCAGGTTCAGACCCTGGCCCGCCACCGGATGCAGCGTCTGCGCGGCGTTGCCGATGGCGACGGTGCGGGCGGTACTGCCCGGCGCAGCATTCAATCCCAGCGGAAAACCAAGGCGTGGCGTGGCGTGCGTGAACTTGCCGACGCGGTCGCCGAAAGCCCGGCCCAACGCGGACAGGAAATCCTTGTCGTTCAACGCCAGCAGCGCGCCGGCATTTTCCGGACGCACGCACCACACCAGCGAATACTCCTCATCTTGCGGCAGCAGCGCCAGCGGGCCTTGTTCGGTAAAGCGTTCATAGGCGCGGTGCGGTGGCGGCAGGCTGCTGCGCACTTGCGCGATGATGGCGGTCTGCTGGTAGTCGCGGTTGACGGCGCGCACCTGCTGTTCGTTGAACAGGCCTCCTTCGGCCTGCACCACGACGGCGGCGCGCAGCGTTTGCGGTGCGCCGTTGGCGTCCAGGATCAGCGTGACCGCATCGCTTTCCTCATCCATCGCGATCACGCGCGCGGGACGCAGCGAGGCGATGCCGGCGCGTTCGCACACGGCGCCCAGGGCGGTGACGATGTCGCCGTAGCGGGTAACGTAGCCCAGCGCCGGCAAATCGTAGTCCTGGCGGTCGATCAGGCTGCGGCCGAACTGGCCGCGCCGCGAGACGTGGATTTGTTCGATGGCGGTGGCCACCGCCGGCCAGGCGCCGATGTCTTCCAGTATCTGCCGGCTGCCCCACGACAGCGCCAGCGAGCGCGGGTCGTTGCTGGCTTGCGCCAGTGTCTTGGCGTCGATCAGGGCAATGCGGTCGGCGGGCACGCCGCGCTTGACCAGCTGCGCCGCCAGCGCCATGCCGGCGGGACCGGCGCCGCAGATGGCGATGTCGTAGGTGTGTTCTGTCATGGTTGCTGCATCAGTTGTTCGATCTCGGCCACCGTCTTCGGCGCGGCGGCGCTCAGGATGGTGTGGCCGTCGGCGGTGACCAGCACGTCGTCTTCGATGCGGATGCCGATGTTCCAGTATGCCTCCGGCACGCCTTCCGCCGGACGCACGTAGATGCCCGGTTCCACCGTCACCACCATGCCCGGCTGCAGCAGGCGCGATGGCTTGCCGGTCTGCGTCACGTCGCGGTACTGGCCAACGTCGTGCACGTCCATGCCCAGCCAGTGGCCGGTGCCGTGCATGTAGAACTGCGTGTAGCTTTTGTCGGCGATCACCTGGTCCAGCGAACCGCTCAACAGGCCCAGGTCCAGCATGCCCTGCACCAGCACCCGCACCGCCGCTTCGTGCGCGCCGGAGTAGGGCAGGCCGGGCGCGATGGCCTTGAATGCTGCCATCTGCGCCGCCAGTACCAGTTCATACAAGCGCTGTTGCGGCGCAGTGAATTTGCCGTTGACCGGGAAGGTGCGGGTGATGTCGGAGGCATAGCCATCCAGCTCGCAGCCGGCGTCGATCAGCACCAGGTCGCCGTCCTGCGATTGCGCGTTGTTGGCGCTGTAGTGCAGCACGCAGGCATTCGCGCCGGCGGCGACGATGGCGTTGTAGGCTGGCGCTTGTGCACCGTTGCGGCGGAATTCGTACAGCAGTTCCGCTTCCAGTTCGTATTCGTACATGCCGGCGCGGGCGGCGCGCATGGCGCGGATGTGGGCCTGCGCCGAGATGTCCGCGGCGCGCCGCATGGTGGCTTGTTCGGCGTCGTCCTTCAGCAGGCGCATTTCGTCCAGCAGCGGCAGCAGGTCGACCGTGGACGCCGGCGCGGTGACGCCGGTGCGGGCCTTGGCGCGCACGGCGGCCAGCCAGCCGGCCACGCGTTCATCGAGCGCGCCGCCCAGCGCGTAGTACAGCGCCGGTGCGTTCGACAGCAGCGTGGCCATCATCTCGTCCAGCTCTTCGATGGTGCCGGCTTCGTCCACGCCGAACACCACGCGCGCGCCGTCCGGGCCGTGGCGGTAGCCGTCCCAGATTTCGCGGTCGGGATTTTTCGGGCGGCAGAACAGGATGGCGCGCGCCGGTGTCCCGCTGTCGTCGCCCTGGCCGGCGACCAGCACCAGCACCGCTTCCGGCTCGGTGAATCCGGTCAGGTAGTAGAAGTAGCTGTCGTGGCGGTACAGGTATTCGCTGTCGGCGTTGCGCGTGACTTCCGGCGCGGTCGGCAGCACGGCCACCGCGCCGGGCGGCATGTGCGCCAGCAGGCGCGCGCGCCGCGCGGCGTAGCGCGCCACATCGACGGCGACAGCGGCCGGCGTCACTGCACGCCCTTGGCGGCGGGCGCCAGCGCGGCCAGCGGCGCGTTCAGCAGGTCGAGCTGCTGCACGGTGCCGACGTTGTGCCATTCGCCTTCGTAGACTTCGCCGCCGACCTGTTTCTTGTCGGCGTATTCGCGCAGCAGCGGGCCAAGCTTGGCGTACTCGCCGGCGGCGATGCGGTCGAACATCTCCATGCGGTAGACGCCGATGTTGCCGAAGGTCCATTTCGGCGCGCCGTCGTTGGTCAGCGTGTACATGGTCATGCCGAAGTCGCCGTCCGGATGCCAGTCGGGATTCGGCACCATGTACAGCCAGCACATGTCGCGCTTGTCGGCCGGGTAGGGATTACCCCACATGTCCTTGTCGTGCAACACGTCCTTGACCTGTTCGAAGTCGAAGTAGGGCGTGTAGATGTCGCCCGACACGGCGACGAACGGTTCCTCGCCCAGCAGCGCGCGCGCCTTGGCGATGCCGCCCGCCGTTTCCAGCGCTTTTTCCTCGCGCGAGTAGAACAGCTTGGCGCCGAACTGGCTGCCGTCGCCGAGCGCCGCTTCAATCTGGTCGCCCAGGTGGGCGTGATTGATGACGATCTCGGTGATGCTGGCCTTGACCAGGTTGAGGATGTGCCAGACGATCAGCGGCCGCCCGCGTACCTTGAGCAGCGGCTTGGGCGTGGCATCGGTCAGCGGGCGCATGCGCTCGCCGCGGCCGGCGGCGAAAATCATCGCTTTCATGCGCCGGCCTTAGAAGGTGTAGCCGACTTGCGGCTTGGTGTCTTCCAGCAGATCCAGCAGGCGGATCAGCGGTTTCAGATCCTTGTAGCGGCCGGCCGTCTTGCGCACGTATTCCATCACGGTCGGCAGGTCGTCCAGGTATTGCGCCTTGCCGTCGCGGTAGTTCAGGCGGCAGAACAGGCCCAGGATCTTCAGGTGGCGCTGCAGCGACATGTACTCGAAGTCCTTGTAGAAGGCGTCGATGTCCTTGTTGACCGGCAGGCCCAGCGACTTGGCGTGCTGCCAGTAGCGGATGGCCCAGTCCAGCACCAGTTCCTCGTCCCACTGCACGTAGGCGTCGCGCAGCAGCGAGGCCAGGTCGTAGGTCATCGGGCCGTACAGCGCGTCCTGGAAATCCAGCACGCCCGGATTGCCGGCGTCGACCACCATCAGGTTGCGCGAGTGGAAATCGCGGTGCACATACACCTGCGCCTGGGCGGTGACGTTGGCCAGGATGGCGTCGAACACGCCCTGCAGCTCGGCCGTTTGTTTCTCGGTCAGCGTGGCGTTCAGGTGCTTGCCGATGTACCACTCGGGGAACAGGCTCATTTCGCGCTGCAGGAAGGCGCGGTCGTATTCCGGCAGCACGCCGGGACGGCTGGTGACCTGGAACTTGACCAGCGCTTCGAGCGCCTCGGCGTACATGGTCGAGGCGTTGTCGTGGTTCAGCGCCGACAGGAAGGTGGTGTTGCCCAGATCGGACAGCAGCATGAAGCCGGCTTCGTAGTCGGTGGCGACGATGCGCGGCACGGTGACGCCGGCATGGGTGAGCATTTCGTCAACCTTGACAAAGCCCAGCACGTTTTCGCGTTCCGGCGGCGCGTCCATGACGATCAGGGTCAGGCCCAGCGCCGTTTGCTGTTCCGGCAAAACGTTAACACGGAAATAACGGCGGAAGCTGGCGTCGGCCGAGGCGGGACGAATACTGTCCACATCGACCACATTCAGGGTGCGCAGCCAGGCGGCCAGCTGTGCCAGCCGGGTATCGGAGGTTAAATTCTGTAATAAAGACATTGAAGCATGCCGAGGAAACCGGCGTCAGGTGAAGATTCCCATATAATAAGGGATTCAAATTAAAAAATCGCCTTTCATGGTGCTTGGTCCCCTCTTTTCATGATTCGCATGCCCAAACCGAAGCGCTTGGCGTATGCCCTGTCCGCTATTTTTACCGTATCGGTGTTGCCTTCCTACGCCTATGCCCAGAGCGCGCCGCCCAAGCAGCGTCCGCCGCGCGTGGAAGACAAGAACGCCGAGACCATCGTCAAGGCCGAGGACATCAGCGGCCGTCCCGAGCGGGAAGTCATCCTGGAGCGCGATGCCGAGGTGATCAAGGACAAGACCAAGGTCAACGCCGACAGCGCCTGTTACCGCCAGGTCGAGGATGAAATCGAGGCCAAGAGCAACGTCAAGATCTGGCGTTTCGGCGACTATTTCACCGGCGACGAGCTGAAGCTGAACATGGACACGGGCAAGGGCTATATGCTCAACCCGACCTACAAGCTGGAAGCCAACCACGCGCAGGGCAAGGCCGAGCGCATCAACTTCGTCAACGAGGACGAGGCGGTGGTGGTCAACGGCACCTACAGCACCTGCCAGAGCCTGAGCCCGGACTGGTATCTGCGCTCGGACACGATGAACCTCGATTCCGGCCGCGACGTCGGCACCGCCGGCAAGACGCTGATTTACTTCAAGGACGTGCCGATCCTGGGCACGCCGGCGATGTCGTTCTCGCTGTCGGGCGCGCGCCGTTCGGGCTGGCTGTCGCCGACGCCGGGCTTCGGCTCGAAGAACGGCGCCGAGCTGGTGGTGCCGTACTACGTCAACATCGCGCCCAACCGCGACCTGACCTTGTACCCGAAAATCATCGCCAACCGCGGCATCCAGATCGGCGCGCAAGCCCGCTACCTGGGCGAGACCGACGGCGGCCTGTACAAGGGCGAGACCTATGTCGAGTTCATGCCGCACGACCGCGAGTACGCCCAGGCCAACCCGGACGAGAAGAGCGACCGCTGGATGGTGCGCTCGACCCACGCCCAGGACATCACCAAGCAGTGGGAATTCAGCTGGAACTTCAACGCCGCCTCGGACGACAACTATCCGAATGACTTCTCCAAGACGGTGTCGAGCTCGACCGACCGCCAGCTGCTGCGCGAACTGCGCACCGACTACCACGGCGATTTCTGGACCCTGACCGCGCGCGTGCAGAAGTACCAGGTGCTGCAGGATCCGGAATCGGTGGTCGATCCGTCGCTGTTCGTGTCGCGCCCGTACGACCGCCTGCCGGCGATCAACTTCAACGCCGCGCAGTACGACGTGGCCGGCGGCTTCGACTGGGCCTTCAACTCCGAGCTGACCCGCTTCTACCACCCGACCCTGATCAACGGCACGCGCTTGGTGGCGATTCCGCAGGTGAGCTATCCGATCATCGGACCGAGCTACTTCATCACGCCCAAGGTCATGGTCAACATGGCGACCTACCAGCTCGACGCCTACCAGGGCGCGTCCAGCGAGAACCTGTCGCGCGCGGTGCCGACCTTCTCGCTCGACTCCGGCCTGGTGTTCGAGCGCGACATCAAGTGGGGCGGCAAGAGCATGACGCAGACGCTGGAGCCGCGCCTGTTCTATGTGAATACCCCGTACCGCGACCAGAGCAAGTTCCCGATCTTCGACACCGACGCGGCCACCTTCAACTTCAGCCAGATCTTCAGCGAAAACCGCTTCGTCGGCTCGGACCGCATCGGCGACGCCAACCAGCTGACCGCCGCGCTGACCTCGCGCTTCCTCGACGCCAACGGCGCCGAGGCGCTGCGCCTGGCGTTCGGCCAGCGCTTCTACTTCCGCGACCAGCGGGTCCAGCTGGACGCCTCGACGCCGGTGGTCGACGCCCACTCCGACATCCTGCTGGCCGCCACCGGCCGCATCTCGGACACCTGGGCCTTCGACAGCGCCGTGCAGTACAACCCGAGCCAGAGCCGCATCGTCTCGGAAAGCTATACCGCGCAATGGGTGCCGGGATCGAAGAAGGTGCTGAACCTGGGCTACCGCTACCTGCGCGACAGCTTCAAGAATATCGAGCTGTCGAGCCAGTGGCCGATCTTCCAGCGCTGGTACGGCGTCGGCCGCATCAGCTACTCGGTGCAGGACAAGAAAATCCTGGAAAGCCTGGTTGGCCTCGAATACAACGCCGACTGCTGGGTGTTCCGCACCGGCGCGCAGCGTTTCGTGACCACCTCGACCAAGGCATCGACCCAGATCTTCTTCCAGCTGGAACTGAACGGCCTGTCGCACCTGGGCGTCGGCAGCCCGCTGGAGGCGATGAAGAACAGTATTCCCGGTTACCAGCGCCTGAATGAGGGCTATGGCCGCTAACTCCATGTACACTTGGCGTCCGCCGCGCAAAAAACGCGTCGGCGCCTTTTGCCTTTTTTACACCTGACTCTTGAGCGTTCTACCATGCGTAATGCCAGTAAGTACCAGATGAAACTCCTCGCAGTCCTGTTGTGCACGGCCGCCCTGAGCGGTTGCAGCCTGTTCTCGTCGAAGAAGAAAGCCGAGCCGGAACCAGCGCCGGCCGCCGCACCAGCCGCCGCGCCGGCCGCCGCCGCGCCAGCCGCCAAGAAAGACGGCGCCGGCTTCCTGCCGCCGGGCGAATCGGGCAATGTCGCGATCGACGGCATCGTCGTGGTGGTCAACGACGACGTCATCACCCAGCGCGAACTGGACAACCGCATCCGTACCGTGACCCTGCGCATGAAGGCGCAGAACGTGCAGATGCCGGACCCTGCCGACCTGCGTCGCCAGCTGCTGGAACGCATGATCGTCGAACGTTCGCAGCTGCAGCTGGCCAAGGAAATGGGCGTGCGCGTGGACGACCTGCAACTCGACCGCGCCATCCAGCGCATCGCCGAGGCGCAGAAGCTGAGCGTGCAGGACTTGCGCAACCAGATGGAAAAGGATGGCACGCCGTTCGCCTCGTTCCGCGAAGAGATCCGCGAAGAGATCATCATGCAGCGCCTGCGCGAGCATGAGGTCGACAGCAAGATCCAGATTTCCGACGCCGAGGTGGACAGCTTCGTGGCCGCCGAAAAGGCCGCCGCCGCCGAGCAGTTCGAGATCAACATCTCGCAGATCATGGTGCGCATTCCGGACAACGCCACCGCCGAAGTGATCGCCCAGCGCCGCGCGCGCGCCGAGGAAGTGATGCGCCAGCTGCGCACCGGCGCCGACTTCGCCAAGATGGCCGCCACCTACTCGGACGCCAGCGACGCCCTGCAAGGCGGCGTGGTCGGCTGGCGCCAGCCGGAACGCCTGCCGCCGATCTTCGCCGAAGCGCTGTCCAAGCTGAAGCCTGGCCAGGTGACGCCGATCATCAAGAGCACCGGCGCCTTCCACATCCTGAAGGCGGTGGACCGCCGCAGCCTGGCCGACGCCGCCGCCGTGGCCGCCGTGCAGCAGACGCATGCGCGCCACATCCTGATCAAGGTCACGCCGACCATGAGCGCGGCCGACGCCAAGCGCAAGCTGCTGGAGCTGAAGGAACGCCTGGACAACAACGCCGCCAAGTTCGAAGACCTGGCGCGCCTGGTGTCGAACGACGGTTCGGCCTCCAAGGGCGGCGACCTGGGCTGGCTGATGCCGGGCGACACCATGCCGGAATTCGAAGCGGCGATGAACAACCTGAAGATCGGCGAAGTGAGCGAACCGGTGGAAACCAGCTTCGGTATCCACCTGATCCAGGTGCTGGAGCGCAAGACCGACGACGTCTCCAAGGAACGCGAACGCACCAACGCCCGCCAGGCGCTGCGCGACCGCAAGCTGGAGGAAGCCACCGAAAGCTGGCAGCGTGAAGTGCGCGACCGCGCTTACGTCGAGTACCGCAACGACGACGACAAGGCCGCCAACAGCGCCGCCAACAAGTAAGCAGAAAGGGGAGCACGAGTGAGCGCCACTTCATCCAAACGGCGCCCGGGAGTGCGCCCCGCCATTGCCGTGACGGTCGGCGAGCCGGCCGGCATCGGTCCGGAAATCTCCATCCGCGCGGCGTGGGCGCGGCGGCACGAAGTCAATTGCGTGCTGCTGGGCGACGCCGCCTTCCTGGCCATGACGGCCGCCGACATCGATCCTGACATCCGCCTGTCCTCGCTGTCGCTGATGGCGGTGCGCAACGGCGGCCTGCCGCACTTCGGCGCCGACCGCATCAGCGTGATCGACGTGCCGCTCAGCGCCCACGTCGTGGCAGGCAAGCTGGACAAGGAAAACGGCCGCGCCGTGCTGGCCACGCTGGACGCAGCCATCGAAGGCGTGCAGGCCGGCTGGTTCGAGGCGGTGGTCACCGCGCCGCTGCAAAAGAGCACCATCAACGACGCCGGCGTCAAGTTCTCCGGCCACACCGAATACTTTGCCGACCAGACCCACACGCCGCAGGTAGTAATGATGCTGGCCGGCCCGCAGCAACTGAGCGGCCCGCTGCACGGCGCGCCGCTGCGCGTGGCGCTGGCCACCACCCACCTGCCGCTGAAGGACGTGGCGGCCGCGCTGAGCCAGGACGGCCTGGCGCGCATCCTGGACATCATCGACCACGACTTGCGCAGCAAGTTCGGCATCGCCGCGCCGCGCATCCTGGTGTGCGGCCTGAACCCGCACGCCGGCGAGGGCGGCTACCTGGGCCGCGAGGAAATCGAGGTCATCACGCCGGCCGTGCTGGCGGCGCAGGCGCGCGGCATCGACGCGCGCGGCCCGTATCCGGCCGACACGCTGTTCCAGCCGAAATACCTGCAGGACGCCGACTGCGTGCTGGCCATGTACCACGACCAGGGCTTGCCGGTGCTGAAGTACGCCACCTTCGGCAACGGCGTCAACATCACACTGGGCCTGCCGCTGATCCGCACCTCGGTCGATCACGGCACGGCGCTGGACCTGGCCGCGCAAGGCCCGGGCAAGGCCGACTGCGGCAGCATGGATCAGGCGATCAGCAGCGCGCTGGCGATGGCCAACGCGGTGGACGCCGCCACTTAATTATTTGGACTAGAAAAACATGAAACACGTAGCCCGCAAACGCTTCGGCCAGAACTTCCTGCACGACCAGCACGTACTGGGCAGCATTACCGACGCCATCGACCCGGCGCCAGGCGACGCCATGGTCGAAATCGGCCCCGGCCTGGCGGCCATGACCGACCAGCTGCTGCGCACCCTGGCGCATATGCACGTGGTCGAGCTGGACCGCGACCTGGTGGCGCGGCTGGAAAAAGCCTATCCGCGCAACAAGCTGACCGTGCATTCCGGCGACGCGCTGAAATTCGACTTCAGCACCATCCCGGTGCCGGAAGGACAGAAGCTGCGCATCGTCGGCAACCTGCCGTACAACATCTCCAGCCCGCTGCTGTTCCACCTGGCGACCTTCGCGCCGCTGGTGCAGGACCAGCACTTCATGCTGCAAAAAGAGGTGGTGGAGCGCATGGTGGCCGAGCCCGGCAGCAAGGTCTACGGACGCCTGTCGGTGATGCTGCAATGGCGCTACGACATGTCGCTGCTGTTCGTGGTGCCGCCGGAAGCCTTCGATCCGCCGCCGCGCGTGGATTCGGCCATCGTGCGCATGATCCCGGTCGCCAATCCGCTGCCGTGCGACGGCCCGACGCTGGAAGCGGTGGTGCAGAAAGCCTTCTCGCAACGCCGCAAGGTGATCCGCAACTGCCTGGCTGGCATGTTCACCGAAGAGCAGATCGTCGCCGCCGGCATCAACCCGACCGACCGGCCGGAAGCGGTGGGCCTGGCCCAGTACGTCGCGCTGGCCAACCTGCTGGCGCAATAGGCGAAAAAAAAGCCCGCTAAAGCTAGCGGGCTTAAATCCAATTCCTTTGCAAGAAGTGGAGGAGACAAGTGCAGTATGCTGCGTCGCGACATATCACGCCACTTTATTTTCCGAATACCAATTATTCTGATATCGAATAACTCTCCCTTCTTTGCTGCACTGTGCCGCCGCAGCGGCACAGTTTCTTCCCTTATTGGCAGGTGACCAGCAGGTTGCTGACGTTGGCATCGTGCATGACGCCGGTGCCGTTGGCGATCGTGCAGGTCAGGCCGTTGGTCGGCGGCACCACGGTCACGCCGTAAGCCTGGCCGTCCGGCACCGAGCTGCTGAGCAGGAAGTCGCCGCTGGTGGTCAGGGTGGTGGCGCTGGTGCCGCTGGACAGGGTTGCCGTGCCGCCGGTCGAGCCGTTGATCAGGGTGACGGTGCGCGCGGTGCCATCGGCAGCCGGGGTCACGCCGGTGTACTGGCCGCCCAGGGTGTAGACGTTCTGCGAGCAGCTGACCAGCGCCTGGATGGCGACGTTGTAGCCAGCCGAGCCGGTGCCGGCCGACACCACGCAGGTCATGTGGTCAGGCTGCTTCTGGATGGTGATGTTGTAGTCGGTGCCGTAACTGATCTGCTTGCTGAAGGCGAAGCTGGTGGCGCCGGACGGCACGGTCAGCTGTTCGCCGCCGTTGAGCAGCACCAGGCCGTTGTTGTTCAGATTGCTGACCACACCTTGCACCACGAACTGCTGCTTGCCGCCGCAACCGGCCAGGACGGCCACTGCGGCCAGCGCCGCTGCGGCGCCTACGAACGAAAATTTCATGTATTTCTCCAAAAATGAGGTGCGGGCGGCTTATTTGCAGTTGACGATCAGGCCCAGCTGGTCCGACGAGGCTGGCATGGTGCCTGGATTCAGCGCGCTGTCCACCGTGCAGGTCTGGCCAGCTGGCTGGGTCAGGATGCTGACGCCGTACTGGGCGTTATTGGCAACCTTGGTCGGGAAGGTGAACTTGACGTCGGCGCCGCCATTCGGCAGCACGGCGGTGGTGTCGGCGCCATTGGCCAGCACCAGGCCGGTGCCGGTCAGGCCCTTGACGGTGCCGCCCAGTACGTATGGGTTGGCGGTGCAGGTGAAGCCCAGATAGTAGACGGTATAAACGCTGGCGGTGCCGGTGTTGGCCGTGGCGGAGATCGCTTTGCAATCGGCGCCGGCTGGCTGGGTCGCCACCTGGACGTCGAATTTCTCGTCAACCGCGAGCAGTTTGGTGAAGATGAAGCTGGTGGCGCCCGCTTCAATGGTGATTTTCTCGCCGTTGCCGTTGTTGACCAGCACCAGGCCCGTCAGGCTCGCGCTAGTCGGGACATAGCCGATGGTGCCGGACAGCGCCAGGCTGCCGTTATTGCCGCCGCAGGCGCTCAGAATGACAGCACACAGCAGGGCGGTAACCGCACGCAGATACGAACTTTTCATAAACTCTTTCTCCAAAACGAATAGGGCCCGGCAGCGCGCACGGGAGGCAGCATATTACACGTGTGGGGCGTATTTTAGTGCATTTGGTAATTCCATCCCTGCAAATGGATGTAACAGCGTGTGTCCCTGCCTAGTTGACCTGGGCCACGTCGCATACCGACCTGCGTCCGGCCAATTCGCAGCGGTTGCGGATTTTTCCTTGTAAATCATGCACTTCGATCCGCCAGCGGTCGGCGTCCAGGCGTTCCATGGTCATGAAGCCGAAACCGTCCACCCACGAGCTGAAGTGTTCGACCACGGCGCCCGGCGCCGGCGGTGGGCTGGGCGGCAGCGCGGCCGGCAGCGGCACGATGTCTTCCGAGGTGCCGGCGAAACCGGCGACGAACTGGCTCGGATGGCCGCTGGCGAAGCTCAGCTGCTGCCACAGGTGGATGTGGCCGGACAGCATGGCCTGTATCGCCGGCGGGAACAGCTGCGGATTGAGCGAACCGAAACTGGCCTGCAGGCCGGCGTCGCCTGGCAGCAGCACGATGCGGCCGTCGGCCTTGCGTTCGGCGCCGATGCCCAGCAGCGGATGGTGGCTGACGCCGAGGTTGCGCGGCGCCTGCTGCGCCAGCGCGTCCAGCTTGCGGTATAAATCCTGGTATTTGGCGTAGCCGGTGTCGCCCGGCTTCAGGCCTTTCCAGGTGGTGTTGGCGGTGTCCAGCACCAGCAACTGGGTCGACTGGCCGAGCGGCACCGCGTACGGATCGCTGTAGTTGCCGATGTCGTCATCGGCGGCCGCGTTGCAGTCGCGGCCCTTGAGCAGCGGGCGCGGATCGAGGAAGCGCCAGTAGCCCTGGCCGCCGCGCAGGCAGTTTTCGTGGTTGCCGCGCGCCATGATCCACGGCGCCGCGTCGAACAGCCTGGCGCCGGGCGCGAAGAAATCGTCGTCCCAGGCATCCCAGCCATAGCCCCACGGACTGCCGGCGCAACCGGCGTTGCCTTCGGGGCAAGGGTTTTCGCGGTAATGGTAGTCGCCGACGTGGATCACCAGGTCCGGCTTCCACGCGGCGGCCTGGGCGGCGACGGTGGCGAACGGGTACTGGGCGATGTCGTTGCAGGCCTGGTAGCTGTTGCTGCTCTTTTGCAGCCGGCAGCCGGTGTCGCCGATGACGACGATGCGTCTGGGTTCGGCCTTGGGTAGCGGCAGCGTCCGGCCCAGCACGCGGGCGCTGGTGGTGCCCGCCGGCAGCGCCGCCTCGCAGGTCAGCAGCGGGAACTCGGCCGGCTTGGAATCGGCCGGCGCCGACGGCGTGCTGCGCAGCGGAATGGTTTCGGCCGGCGCGCGCAGCGTCATCGGCTGGCTGCGCTGGTTGAGCTCGATCGCGGGGCAGGCCGGGGCGTCGATCAGCACTCGCGCGACGGCGGCGCCGGCTTCGCCCAGCACCACGTAGGAGGTGAAATCAGGCGACGGCGATGGATTGGTGGCGGCGCAGCCAGTCAGCAACAGGAGCGGCGTCCAGTGTTTCAGGAGAGAGATCATCCCGGTAATTTACCATGGCCTTACAATAGGCTTGTTTGCCAACCTTTGTGATCGATCATGACGCCACGCCGCCCGCTTGCCCTGTTGTTTGACCTGGACGATACCCTGTGGCCGATCGGCCCGGTGATCATGGCCGCCGAAGTGAGCTGGCACGCCTGGCTGGCCGAGCACGCGCCGCGCGTGGCCGAGGCCTTCAGCGTGGCCGAACTGCGGGTGCGCCGCATGGCGCTGCTGGAGCGCCGCCCTGAGTTGGTGGCCGACCTGTACCAGCTGCGGCGCGAGGCGCTGGCCGAGGTGTTTGCCGAAACCGGCGAAGACCCGGCGCATATCGAAGGCTCGATGCGGCACTTCGCCGTGCAGCGCAACCTGGTCACGCCGTATGACGATGTGCTGCCGGTGTTGCCGCTGCTGCAGGGCATGCTGCGGCTGGGCGTGATTACCAACGGCAACGCCGACCTTGAAGTCATCGGCATGGACCACCATTTCGAGTATGCGCTGTCGTCGTCGCAGTTCGGCAGCGCCAAGCCGGACCCGGCCATCTTCCACAGCGCCTGCGCGGCGATGGGCGTGGCGCCGCAGGACGCGGTCTACGTCGGCGACGACCTGCGGCTGGATGTGCAGGGCGCCCAGGCCGCCGGCCTGCGCGCGGTCTGGATGAACCGTCACGGCAGCACCGCCCATCTGGCGGCCGGCGTCACGCCGGACGCCATTTGCGCCACTTTTGACGAACTACTGGCCTGGATACGTGGGCAGATGCAGCATTGAAGTGCATAATAATAGATAGAACATTTTCACCGGCAACCACTGATATTTAGCATGCAACTCGACAACCGCGCACAAACCCTGCTCAAAGCCCTGGTGGAACGCTATATCGCGGACGGCCAGCCGGTAGGCTCGCGCGCGCTGTCCAAGATCTCCGGCCTGGAGCTGTCGCCGGCCACCATCCGCAACATCATGGCGGACCTGGAAGAGCTGGGCTATGTGGCCAGCCCGCATACCTCGGCCGGCCGGGTGCCGACGCCGCGCGGCTACCGCATCTTTGTCGACACGCTGCTGACGGTGCAGCACATGGACGAGCACGCGATGGACGCGCGCATGCGCCTGCAGGCGCCGCAGCCGCAGAAGATGATCTCGAACGCGGCGCAGATGCTGTCGTCGCTGTCGCAGTTCGCCGGCGTGGTGCTGAGCCCGCGCCGCGAGTCGGTGTTCCAGCAGATCGAATTCCTGCGCCTGGGCGAAAAGCGCATCCTGCTGGTGATCGTGGCGCCCAACGGCGACGTGCAGAACCGACTGCTGCTGACCGACGTGGACTACAGCCCGGCGCAGCTGGTGCAGTCGGCCAACTACATCAACCAGAATTACGGCGGCCTGGCCTTCGACGAAGTGCACACGCGCCTGCAGACCGAGCTGCGCCAGCTGCGCGACGACATGGGCCGCCTGATGCAGGTGGCGGTCGAGGCGGGCAGCGAGGCGATGAACGACGATACCGGCAATATGGTGATTTCCGGCGAGCGCAACCTGCTGTCGGTCAGCGACCTGTCGTCCAACATGACGTCGCTGCGGCAGATGTTCGACATGTTCGAGCAGAAGACCGGGCTGATGCAGCTGCTCGACGTGTCGGCCAAGGCCAGCGGCGTGCAGATCTACATTGGCGGGGAATCGAGCCTGGTGCCGATGGACGAGATGAGCGTGGTCACCGCGCCGTACACGGCCAACGGCAAGATCGTCGGCACGCTGGGCGTGATCGGCCCGACGCGGATGGCTTACGAACGGGTGATACCGATCGTCGACATCACGGCCAAGCTGCTATCGAACGCCCTCAGCCAAAATTAACCCGGGGTCAGTTCTGCCAATCGGACACGAGCCCTGCCGTAGCGGCCGCTACGGCAGGGCTCGTGTCCGATTGGCAGAACTGACCC
>NZ_WKJL01000020.1 GCF_009674565.1 Duganella aquatilis | reverse complement strand
AGCGTTCAATCTGAGCCAGGATCAAACTCTTTAGTTTAATCTCTGTTTATGGTCATTTCTGACCAGGTTCGCTCACTCAAAATACTGACAGTATTTCTTGTTGAGCATTTAATGCTTTTAGTTTCGCCGAACCGAAGTTCAGCGTGCACTTGCATCAAACGCCCACATTTATCGACTGTAAATTTTTAAAGATCATTCTGTACTGCGTTGCTGACAAATCGTTTTGCTCATCAGCGAAGAGGCAAGATTATGAGGCGTTTCGTACATCTCGTCAAGCTCTTCTTTTTCTCACTTCACTCTGCATTTGCATGCGTTGTTCTGCGAGGGACAGAATCATATCAAAGACCCTCGAAGTTTGGCAAGCGCTTTTCCAGGAAAGCTTTCATGCCTTCTTTTTGGGCAGGCGTACCGAACGCAGCCTGGAACAAGCGGCGTTCATAAGTAACGCCTTCCGACAGCGTGGTTTCGAAGGCGCGGTTGACCGCGTCCTTGATCTGCATCGATACCGACACCGGCATGGCGGCGATCTGCTTGGCCACCGCCAGCACTTCCTCGATCAGCTTGTCCGCCGGGATCACGCGCGACACCAGGCCGATGCGCTCGGCTTCCGCAGCGTCGATGGTGCGCGCGGTCAGCAGCATGTCCATGGCCTTGGCCTTGCCGATGGCGCGCGGCAGGCGCTGGGTGCCGCCGGCGCCCGGCGTGACGCCGACCTTGATTTCCGGCTGGCCGAATTTGGCGCTATCGGCCGCGATCAGGAAATCGCACATCATGGCCAGCTCGCAGCCGCCGCCCAGCGCATAGCCGGCCACGGCGCCCACCACCGGCTTGCGGACGCGCAGGATATGCTCCCAGTTGCGGCCGATATAGTTGTCGCGGTAAGTGTCCGGGAAGGTGTAGTCCACCATGGCGGCGATGTCGGCGCCGGCGGCAAACGCCTTCTCGCTGCCGGTCAGCACGATGCAGCCGATGGCCGGGTCGGCGTCGAACTTATATAGGGCATCGCCCAGCTCGTTCATCATGTTGTCGTTCAGCGCATTCAGCGCTTTCGGACGGTTCAGACGGATCAGGGCTACTTTGTCGCGCACTTCTACGATCAGGTCTTCATACGGCATGTGTTCCTCCAAGTGGAATATTTACCGGCCGATTGTAGCGCCTATCCTCGCCGCTGGTATGATTGAAAATTGGCAACCAGCCCTAAAGAGCTTCCCATTTTTAACGCCTTTCGCAACGACGAGCTTCTGCGCAACGTCGCCTTCCGCCGCTACTGGTCCAGCGCCATCCTGAACGACCTGGGCAGCTACATCAGCGCCCTGGCGCTGCCGCTGTGCTCGGTGCTGCTGCTCAAGGCCTCGCCCGCGCAGATGGGCATGATGGGGGCGGCCTCGGCCCTGCCCTATGCGCTGCTGTCCCTGCCGGCCGGCGTTTTCCTCGACCGCAATCGCAAGCTGCCGATCCTGTTGGCCAGCAAGGCGATCCAGGCGGTGTCGCTGGCCAGCATTCCGCTGGCGTGGTGGCTGGGCATGCTGACGGTGCAGTGGATGTATGCGGTGTCCTTCATTTCCGGCGCCTGCGGCGTGGTGGGCGGCGGCGCCGAACTGGTGTTCCTGACCAACCTGATCGGCCGCGACAAGCTGCTCGACGCCCAATCCAAGCTCGCCGCCACCGATTCCGCCACGCGGCTGCTGGCGCCGGGCTTTGCCGGCGTGCTGATCCAGTGGCTCAGCGCACCGTACGCGGTGCTGCTGAACGCCTTCGGTTTCCTCGCCTCCATCGCCCTGTTGCGCAACCTGAAGGCCAGCGATCCCAAACCGCCGCCCTCCAACAAGCATCCGCTGCGCGATATCCATGACGGCTTTTTGTTCATCTGGAACCAGTCGCTGCTGCGTACGCTGGCCTGGGCCTCCGGCTGCTGGCACATGCTGATCTACGGTTTCGCCGCATTGCACGTGATTTTCGCCACCCGCGAACTGGGCATGAGCGCCGGCATGCTGGGGATAGCGCAGATGATCGGCGGCATCGGCGTGCTGGTCAGCTCCCTGCTGCTCAAGCCATTATCCCGGCGCTACGGGCCGGCCGGCGCGATGTTGTGCGGCATGGGCTTTTGTGCGTTCGCGTTTATTGTCACGCCGCTGATCCCGGCCAATCTGTTTGGCCACCCGCTGGCCAGCGCGGTCGCCTGCGCCGCCATGTCCTTCTTCCTCGATTGCGGCGTGATGCTGTTCCTGATGCCCTACGGCGCCATGCGCCAGAAGGCGACGCCCGACGAATACCTGGGCCGCATCGTCTCCACCATGCGCTTCCTGACAGTGGCGACCGCGCCGCTGGGCTCGCTGACGGCCGGCTACCTGGGCGAGCATTTCAGCGTGCGCACCGGCATGGCCTGCGTGGCGGTAGGCGGCATTCTGCTGACGCTGTTCCTGTCGCTGTCGCCGGCCATGCGCCAGGCGCGCGTGGCGGCGCCGGCGGCGTCATAACGTGCGACGAAAAAGCCGCCAAGACATTAGGCTGACTCCAGTATTCATCCTCATCCAACGGAGTTCGTCATGTTCAAAACGATTTTGCTGCCTACCGACGGTTCCGACCTGTCGGACAAAGCCACCGCGACAGCGATGGAATTCGCCCGCCTGCACCAGTCGCGCATCATCGCGCTGACGGTGATCCAGCCGATGCTGCTGCCGGCCATGGGCGACGGCGGCGCCGTGCTCGACGCCGGCCAGTACGAAACGCAGATGCAGGACACCGCGCGCGACCATATCAACAAGGTGGCGGCGGCCGCCAGCGCGGCCGGCATTCCATTCGAGGGATTCATTGCGATGTCGGCCAGTGCCTCCGATGAAATCGTCGAGGCGGCCAAGAAACACGGCTGCGACCTGATCATGATGGCGTCGCACGGCCGCACCGGCTTGAGCAAACTGCTGCTGGGCAGCGAAACGCAAAGCGTGCTGTCGCACACCTCGCTGCCCGTGCTGGTCTTGCGTTAAAACTTTTTAGGCAACAGCACCCAGATAGCGCCGCGCTGCTTCATGCGGCCGGCGTTTTCCGCCGCCTCGGCGCCGAAACCGAAGAAATAGTCGACGCGGATGGCGCCGCGAATCGCACCGCCGGTGTCCTGCGCCATCACCAGCCGCTGCATCGGAATGTCGCTGTTAGGCTGGGTGGTGGACAGGAACATCGGCGCGCCCTGCGGCAGCTGGGTGGCGTCGATGGCGACCGAACGCTGCGGCGTCAGCGGCACGCCCAGCGAACCTTTCGGCCCCACCTTCGGGTCCGGCAGGCGCTCTTCCTTGAAGAACACATAGCTCGGATTCACATTGAACAGCTCCTGCATGCGGGTCGGATGGCCGGCGATCCACGCCTTGATGCCCTGCGCCGACGCCTGCTCCAGCGTCAGCTCGCCCTTCTCCACCAGGTATTTGCCGATCGACTTGTACGGATGACCGTTCTGGTCCGCATACGCCACGCGCACGGTTTCGCCGGTGTCGCTCAGCTGCACGCGGCCCGAGCCCTGCACCTGCAGGAAGAACGATTCGACCGGATCATCCACCCACAGCAGCTCCTTGCCGCTGAAGCCGGCCGATTCGATATCGGCGCGGGTCGAATACGGCACCACCTTCTTGCCCACCACCTTGCCGCGCAGACGCATGCCTTTCAGCTCGGGATAGACGCTGGCCAGGTCGATGGTGACCATATCGTCCGGCACCTTGTATAAAGGCGTCTGGTACGGGCCGCCCTTTTTGCGGGCGCCGTGCAGCAGCGGCTCGTAGTAGCCGGTGATCAGGCCGTCGGTGGCGCCGTCCGGCGCGATCACCTGGTTCGGCTCCAGGAAGGCCTCGAAGAAGGTGCGGATGGCCTTGTCGTCGTTGGCATTGACGGTGCGGGCGACGGTGCACGCCTCTTTCCAGGTCGCCTGCTTGACCAGCACCGAGCACGACGAGGTAAACGCCGGCCACGCCGCGCGCAGGTCGTCCTTGTCCCAGCCCGGCAGTTGGGCATAGGTGGCCGGCACCATTTGCAGCGCGGCCGGCTTGGGCGGCTGCGCCGGCGGCGTTGGCGGGACCGGCGGCACCGGCGTTGGCGGCGTCACCACCGGCGGCGGTGTGGCCGGCGTCTCGGGCGGCAGCGGTGTGGAAGTACAGGCGGCAAGCGCAATCGCGACTGCGCTCAGCGAAACGAGTAGACTACGGCGTGGAGATGACATAAAGGATAACTATGTGGGTATTGGGATTAGAAGCAGGCGTGGCCTTCTTCCTGCTGGTCTTCATCGTCTGGTGGACCATGAAGGGCAAGAAGTAATCAGTGCAAGGTGCGCGGCAGGGACAGCACGAACTCGGGGATCTTGGCTTCGAACTGGTGGCCGTCCTCGGCCACGCAGAAGTATTCGCCGACCATGGAGCCTTGCTGGGTTTGCAGCGCGGCGCCGCTGGTGTATTCGAACTGCTCGCCCGGCTGCAGCAGCGGCTGGTGGCCGACCACGCCCAGGCCGCGCACTTCTTCCACATGGTTGTTGGCGTCCGTGATGACCCAATGGCGCGAGATCAGCTGCGCCGCCACCGTGCCGGTATTCTTGATCGTGATCGAGTACGTAAACACGAAGTTCGTGCGCTCCGGGTCGGATTGATCCGGCAGGTACTGGGTTCTGACCGATACCGTAAATTCATAAGTCGACATCAACATTCCTCTAAAAAGCAAGCTTGACGATCATATATCGCCAAGCATCCATTGCACCGCAAATCCGCCCTGTATGCAAGGAGGACGCGGCTGAAAACAGGCGCAAGCGGCTGGAGCAGCGTAAAATAACGCATCTTTTTTAATGCAAGCCCAAGGGCCAGCCCAACGCCATGACCACTTTCCGCATCGCTCCCAGCATCCTGTCCGCCGATTTCGCCCGCCTGGGTGAAGAGGTCCGCAATGTCGTCGCCGCCGGCGCCGACATGATCCACTTCGACGTAATGGACAACCATTATGTGCCGAACCTGACCATCGGCCCGCTGGTGTGCCAGGCCATCCGTCCGCACGTGGATGTGCCGATCGATGTGCACCTGATGGTCAAACCGGTGGACCGCATCATTCCCGACTTCGCCAAGGCCGGCGCCAACCTGATCACCTTCCACCCGGAAGCCTCGGAGCACATCGACCGCTCGCTGCAACTGATCCGCGACCACGGCTGCAAGGCCGGCCTGGTGTTCAACCCGGCCACGCCGCTGAGCTACCTGGAGCACGTGATGGACAAGATCGACATGATCCTGATCATGTCGGTCAATCCGGGCTTCGGCGGCCAGTCCTTCATTCCGCACGCGCTGAAGAAGATCGCCGAGGCGCGCCGCCTGATCGACGACTCCGGCCGCGACATCCTGCTGGAAGTGGATGGCGGCATCAAGATCGACAACATCGCCGCTGCCGCTGCCGCCGGCGCCGACACCTTCGTGGCCGGTTCCGCCATCTTCGGCCAGCCGGACTACAAGGCCGTGATCGACGCCATGCGCGCCAACCTGGCCAAGATCTGAGACGATGAGCGTTCTGGCAGGCGTGCGCGCCGCAATCATTGACCTCGACGGCACCATGCTGGACACGATTCCCGACTTCCACGTCGCGATCAACGGCATGCGTGCGGAACTGGGCCTGGGCCCGATTACCCGGGAGCAGATCGCCCTGATGGTCGGCAAGGGCTCGGAGAACCTGATCCGCTCGGTCCTGGCGCTGGATTGGGACGCGGCGCGCATCGAGGCCGCGTTTGCATCAGCAATGGACGCCTACCAGCGCCACTACCTGAGCATCAACGGCAACCACAGCGCGCTGTATCCGGACGTGCTCGAAGGCCTGGCCGCACTCAAGGCGCAGGGCCTGCGCCTGGCCTGCGTGACCAACAAGCCGATCGCCTTCACCACGCCCCTGCTGAAACTGAAAGGGCTGGACGGCTTCTTCGAGGTGGTCTACGGCGGCGACTCGCTGCCGCGCAAGAAGCCGGATCCGCTGCCGCTGCAAACCGTGTGCGCCGATTTCGGCCTGCAACCGGCGCAGGTGGTGGCCATCGGCGACTCCTCGAACGACGCGCAAGCCGCGCGGGCAGCCGGTTGCCCGGTGCTGACGGTGCCATATGGTTATAACCACGGAGAATCTGTACACGATATCGATTCCGATGGTATAGTAAGCACGCTGCTAGAAGCGGCTAGCCTGATCCGTTCGCATACACACCATTAGCGAAATAACTGACCGAAATGTCTCTCACCAAAAAACACATCGTCAACCAACCAGGCTCGATTGAGGCCTGGCTTTGGCGACGCTGGCAATCCTGGCAAAACTAAGCCGAACTGATTGCTGTCGTCCGCATTTTCATGCGCGACAGGTTTTTTGAACACACCACCGCTGGCACACCTCCTCATTCCGGCGGCATGGAGAGCAGACATGACCGAACTCGAATTCAAATCGTTGGCCACCGACGGCTATAACCGCATCCCGTTGATCGCGGAAGCCTTCGCCGACCTCGAAACTCCGCTGACGCTGTACCTGAAACTGGCCCAGACCCAGAACGCCGGCAAGAACACCTTCCTGCTGGAGTCGGTGGTGGGCGGCGAGCGTTTCGGCCGCTTCTCCTTCATCGGCCTGCCGGCCACCACGCTGCTGCGCACCTTCGGCAACCGCACCGAGATCGTCAGGAACGGCACGGTGATCGAGACCCACGACGGCAATCCGCTGGAATTCATCGAGGCCTACCAGAAGCGTTTCAAGGTCGCCATCCGTCCCGGCATGCCGCGCTTCTGCGGCGGCCTGGCCGGCTACTTCGGCTACGACACCGTGCGCCACATCGAGAAGACGCTGGCCCACAGCCAGCAGAAGGATGACCTGGGCCTGCCCGACATCCAGCTGATGGTGACCGAGGAACTGGCCGTCATCGATAACCTGAGCGGCAAGCTGTATCTGATCGTCTACGCCGACACCACGCAGCCGGAATCGTATTCGAAAGCGCGCCAGCGCCTGAAAGACCTGCGCATGATGCTGCGCCGCGGCGTCGAAGCGCCGGTCACCACGGCCTCGGTGCGTACCGAAGCGGTCCGCGAATTCCCGAAGGAAGAGTACCTGAAGGCCGTCGCCAAGGCGCACGAATACGTGCTGGCCGGCGACCTGATGCAGGTGCAGATCGGCCAGCGCATCCGCAAGCCGTATGTCGATTCGCCTCTGAGCCTGTACCGCGCGCTGCGTTCGCTGAACCCGTCGCCGTATATGTACTTCTACAACTTCGGCGACATGCAGATCGTCGGCGCCTCGCCGGAGATCCTGGTGCGCAACGAGACCGCGCCGGATGGCGAGAAAAAAGTCACGCTGCGCCCGATCGCCGGCACCCGCCCGCGCGGTGCGACGCCGGAGCGCGACACCGAGCTGGCCAAGGAACTGCTGGCCGATCCGAAGGAAATCGCCGAACACGTGATGCTGATCGACCTGGCGCGCAATGACCTGGGCCGCATTTCGGAAATCGGCAGCGTCAAGGTCACCGACCGCCTGGTCATCGAAAAATACTCGCACGTGCAGCACATCGTCTCCAACGTCGAGGGCAAGCTGAAAGACGGCCTGTCCAACCTGGACGTGCTGCGCGCCACCTTCCCGGCCGGCACGCTGACCGGCGCGCCGAAAGTGCGGGCGATGGAAATCATCGACGAGCTGGAAATCTCCAAGCGCGGCATCTACGGCGGCGCCTGCGGCTACCTGTCGTTCGGCGGCGAAATGGACGTGGCGATCGCCATCCGCACCGGCGTGATCAAGGACGGCAACCTGTACGTGCAGGCCGCCGCCGGCATCGTCGCCGACTCGATCGCCGAGATGGAATGGCAGGAAACTGAAAACAAGGCGCGCGCCGTGCTGCGCGCCGCCGAGCAAGTGCAAGATGGCCTGGATGGGAAGTTCTAATATGCTGCTGATGATCGACAACTACGACTCCTTCACCTACAACATCGTGCAGTACTTCGGCGAACTGGGTGAAGACGTGCGCGTCTACCGCAACGATGAAATCACGATTGCGGAGATCGAGGCGCTGAATCCGGACCACATCTGCATTTCGCCGGGTCCGAAAGATCCGTCGCAGGCAGGCATTTCGATCGAGGTGCTGAAGCACTTCGCCGGCAAGAAGCCGATCCTGGGCGTGTGCCTTGGCCACCAGGCCATCGGCGAAGCGTTCGGCGGCAAGGTCATTCGCGCCAAGCAGGTCATGCATGGCAAAACTTCTTTAATCGCGCATACGGGTGTGGGCGTCTTCAAGGACATCCCTTCTCCCTTCACAGTGATCCGGTATCACTCGTTGGCCATCGAGCGCAGCTCGCTGCCGTCCTGCCTGGAAGTGACGGCATGGACCGACGACGGTGAAATCATGGGCGTGCGGCACAAGGAATACGACATCGAGGGCGTGCAGTTCCACCCCGAGTCCATTCTGTCCGAACACGGCCACCAACTGTTGAAGAACTTCCTCGTCCGCTGATTAAAGAAGGAACCGCCATGCCTATCACCCACCAAGAAGCGCTGGTGCGCTGCATCGAACACCGCGAGATTTTTCACGACGAGATGCTGCACCTGTTCCGCCAGATCATGTCGGGCGAAATGTCGCCGACCATGGTCGCCGCCCTGACCATGGGCCTGCGCGTGAAAAAAGAAACCATCGGCGAAATCGCCGCCGCCGCGCAAGTGATGCGCGAATTCTCCACCAAGGTGCCGATGGCCGACACCACCGGCCTGCTGGACATCGTCGGCACCGGCGGCGACGGCGCGCACACCTTCAATATCTCCACCACCGCGATGTTTGTCGCGGCGGCGGCCGGCGCGCGCGTCGCCAAGCACGGCGGCCGCAGCGTGTCGTCGTCGTCCGGCAGCGCCGACGTCATCGAATCGCTGGGCGCCAACATCAACCTGAAGCCGGAGCAGATCGCGCAATCGATCGCGCAGACCGGCATCGGCTTCATGTTCGCGCCCAACCACCACGCCGCCATGAAGCACGTGGCGCCGGTGCGCAAGGAGCTGGGCGTGCGTTCCATCTTCAACATCCTGGGACCGCTGACCAATCCGGCCGGCGCGCCGAACATCCTGATGGGCGTGTTCCATGCGGACCTGGTCGGCATCCAGGTACGCGTGCTGCAGCGCCTCGGCGCGCAGCACGCCATCGTGGTCTATGGCCGCGACAATATGGACGAGGTGTCGCTGGGCGCCGCCACCATGGTCGGTGAGCTGATCAACGGCGAGATCCGCGAGTACGAAATTCATCCGGAAGACTTCGGCCTGCCGATGATCGCCAGCCGCAACCTGAAGGTGGAGAATGCGGCCGAGTCGAAAGCGCGCATGATGGAAGCGCTGCGCGGCGAGCCTGGCGCGGCCTTCGATATCGTCTCGCTCAACGCCGGCACGGCGCTGTACGCGGCCGGCGTGGCCGGTTCGATCGAGGATGGCCTGAAGCGCGCGCGCGAAGCCATCACCTCCGGCGCGGCGCTGCGCAAGATCGAGCAGTTCGTCGACGTCACGCAAGTCCTCGGCCGGAATAACTGACCATGTTCGGCATCCACGACCTGACGCTGTTCATCATCTCGGGCCTGCTGCTGAACATCATGCCCGGTCCCGATTCGCTGCTGATCATGACGCGCAGCGCCACGCAGGGCTGGCGCGCCGGTTCGGCCGCCACGCTGGGCATCTGCGCCGGCACCATGGTGCACATCCTGGCGGCGGCGCTGGGCCTGTCGGCCGTGCTGTCGACGTCCGCCGCCGCCTTCACGGTGGTGAAATGGATCGGCGCGGCCTACATCGTCTACATGGGCATCGGCATGCTGCGCGCGAAGCTGCGCGACGAAGCGCCGCAGCTGCCGGCGGTGCAGCCGCTGGCCTGGCGTAAAATCTTCTTCCAGGGCTTTCTGACGAATGTGCTGAACCCCAAGGTGGCCTTGTTCTTCCTGGCGTTCGTGCCGCAGTTTATCTCGGCCGATTCCAGCAGCAAGCCGCTGGCATTCATCGTCCTGGGCACCATTTTTAATTTTAACGGCATGCTGTATTGCCACGGCCTGGCGCTGTTCACGGCCTTTGCCAGCACGCGCTTGAAGATCAAGCCGCTGGTGTCGCTGTGGCTGAACCGCACCATGGGCGGCCTGTTCCTGGCCCTCGGTGCGCGCCTTGCCCTCTCGGAGCAACACTAATCATGTCTGACATTCTGAACAAAATCCTCGCGGTCAAAGCCGATGAAGTGGCCGCCGCCAAAAAACACCGCAGCTTCGCCAGCCTGCGCGACGAGGTCGAGTCCAACACCGAACTGCGCGCCGGCCTGCGCGGCTTCGAGGCCAGCCTGCGCGCGAAAATCGCCGCCGGCAAGCCAGGCGTCATTACCGAAATCAAGAAGGCCTCGCCGTCGAAGGGCGTGATCCGCGCCGACTTCCGCCCGGCCGATATCGCCGCCAGTTACGAAGCCAATGGCTCCGCGTGCCTGTCGGTGCTGACCGACGAACAGTTCTTCCAGGGTTCCGTGGCCTATCTGCAGCAGGCGCGCGCCGCCTGCACGCTGCCGGTGCTGCGCAAGGACTTCATGATCGACATCTACCAGATCTATGAAGCGCGCGCGATGGGCGCCGATGCGATCCTGCTGATCGTCTCCGCGCTGGACCATGGCCTGATGGCGGAAATGGAAGCCGTCGCCCATGAACTGGGCATGGACGTGCTGGTGGAAACCCACGACGGCGACGAACTGACCGCCGCGCTGAAGCTGAAAACCCGCCTGCTGGGCGTCAACAACCGCAATCTGCGTACCTTCGAGGTATCGCTGGAAAACACGCTCGGCCTGCTGGACCGCATGCCGCCGGAGAAGCTGGTGATCACCGAATCCGGCATCATGGTGCCGGCGGACGTGAAACGCATGCGCGACGCCAACGTCCACGCCTTCCTGGTCGGCGAAGCCTTCATGCGCGCGCAGGATCCGGGCGCCGAACTGGCCCGCCTGTTCGACTAGGCCCGCACCCGCATCTGGGTGACGGTGTCCGGCGCGACTTCGATACGGTTGCGCCCTCTTTCCTTGGCAGAATACAAAGCTTTATCCGCGCGGACCAGGATGCCATCCAGGCTTTCCTCCGCGCTGATCTGGCACGCCACGCCGATGCTGACGGTGTACGGCGGCACGCCGACACGTGGCGCGCGCAGCGCCGCTTGGATGCGTTCGGCGATATGCAGCGCCCGGTCCAGCCCTGTGGACGGCAGCAGCACGACGAATTCCTCGCCGCCGAAACGGGCCACGTGGTCCGACACGCGCAAGGCTTTGCCTATCATTTGCGCCACGTCCACCAATACGCAGTCGCCGACGGCATGACCGTGGGCGTCGTTAATCTTTTTAAAGTAATCGATGTCGATATTCAGCATCGTCATGAATGTGCTTTCGCGGCGCATCAAGGCATGCTCTTTGGCGTAAATATCGGCGAAGCCGCGGCGGTTTAATACCTGCGTCAGCGGATCCATGGTCGAACGGCGCTCCAGCGTAATTTGCAGGCGGCGCGTGCAGACGGTCATAAAACCGACCGTCATCAGCAAGGTCATCAAATGGGTAATGGCCAGATACAGGCTGGCGAATACGCCGGTGCCCATCAGATTCACATCCGTGCTGCTGGTCAGCGCCAATATACCGCGCATCATCACCATAATGGATTCGATAAAAATCAAACTGCCGAAAAACCAGGTGGACGAGTGATTATCGCCATTTTTCCATATAACGAATAAGCCGCGCACATGCAGTATAAACACCAGCAGCGAAGCGACCGCCACGCGCGTGGTAAAACTTGGCTTTATCCACATCCAATAACCAAGTCCGAGTATCGTTAATATCCAGGCCGAATGAAATAAGCGCCATGATGGACGCAGTTGATAAAACCGCTCCGTGCCAATCACCATGAATCCCAAGCCCCAGACGATAAACACGTTGGAGCACAGGAGCAGGATATTGGAATTGCCATGCACGGCGAAAATGACGACGCCAGCCACCATGAGCACCAGCGCCTGCGCCCAATTTCGCAAGCCCTGGATTTCCTTGGGGAAGTTCAGATGGGCGGAGTACAGCACGACGCTCATGGCGCCGGCCATCAATGTGGCCATCAGAAGTATGGTGGTGGGATCGAGCATTATCATGTGCGGCGATTCTAAACCACATCCCCGGTGACGCGAAATTTATCCCCGGTACGCGCCGGAAATTGGCTAGTACATGCCAATAACTGGCATGGAACGCGCGAAAAAAAGGCCGCGCTCATCCGGCGCGGCCTTTTTGACAAGAATTTTAGCGGCTTGCGCTCGGACGCAGCGGACCGGCCGACTTCTTCACTGCGGCATCCAGCGTCAGGGTAATGCCTGGAACGCGGTCGCCTTGCAAGGTCAGATCGAAGGTCATTAACTCGTCGCGGCGGAAGGCGTGGACTTCCACCGTGTCGCCCACGGCGTAACGCGACAGCAGGCCGTCCAGGTTATTCGCGGTCACGCGCAGGCCATCCACGGCAATCAGAATATCGCCGGCGGATAAACCGGCCAGGTGCGCGGCGCCGTTGTTATGGACGGCGGACAGTTTGCAGTCATTGCCATCCTTGCCCAGATTCGCGTCGAAACTCGGTTTGGCGGATTTGCGTTCGTCGTTATATTTAACGCCGAATGGCGCCAGCAGTTTAGCCAGCGGTAAATCTTCGGTGCCGCGAATATATTTATCGAAGAATGGTTTAAAGCGGCCACCGCTGATTTCATCGAATAAGGCTTCCGCTTCCGCCGGCGTAACGCCACGGCCGCCGCCAATATAAAAATCGCGGCCATAACGCTGCCATAATGCGCGCATGACATCATCCAGCGACTTTTTGCCGCCGGTTTTGGCGCGAATACTCAAATCCAGCGCCAGGCCAATCAGCGAACCCTTGGTGTAATAACTGACGATGGCATTCGGCGCATTTTCATCCTGGCGATAATATTTACCCCAGGCGTCGAAACTCGAATCGGCCACGCTTTGCTTGGTACGGCCGGCGCCGCGCAATACGCTGCCCACGGTTTTACTCAGCAATTTGAAATACGCCGGCTCGGCAATCAGGCCGGCGCGCACCAGCATCAAATCGTCGTAATAACTGGTGAAGCCTTCAAACAGCCACAGCAGTGGCGAATAATTCTCGACTTGCAGGTTATACGGCGCAAACGCCGCCGGCTTGATGCGTTTCACATTCCAGGTATGGAAGTACTCATGGCTGCACAGGCCCAGGTATTGCAGGTAGCCGTCGCTGATCTCCTTGCTGCCAGAAGAGGTGGTCGGCAGGTCGCCGCGGTTGCAGATCAGCGCGGTCGAGGCGCGGTGTTCCAGGCCTCCGTAGCCGTCGCCCACCGCCATGGTCATGAACACATAGCGGTCCATCGGCGCCTTTTTGGTCTTCGGCTCGAAGAAGGCGATTTGCGTTTCGCAGATCTTTTTCAGGTCGGCGCTCAGGCGCGCCAGGTCCAGGTTCGGCACGCGGCCGGTGATGACGATGTCGTGCGGGACGCCATGCGCCTTGAAGGTGGCCAGCGCGAAGTCGCCCTGCTCCACCGGATGGTCGATCAGTTCATCGTAATTGGAGGCGATATAGGTGCCATAACCATAACGTTTCGCCTTCAGCTCCGGCAGCGAGGTCGCCACGCGCCAGCTTTGCGCCGCTTCGTGCTGCGGACGCTGGATGTCCACCACGTGCGGCAGCTCTTCCTGTCCCAGCACGCGCAGGAAGGTGCTGGTGCCGTTGAAGAAGCCGTGGTTCTGGTCCAGATGCGCGGCGCGCACCGACAGGTCCCAGGCGTAGACTTCATAGTGCACGGTCAGCGCCGCGCCGCGGTCGGCCAGCGGGGCCGCCTGCCACGAATGCTTATCCAGCTTGGTCAGTTCCACCGCCTCGCCCTTGGACTCGGCGCGGATGCGGATAATATTGCGAGAAAACTCACGGATCATATAGCTGCCGGGGATCCACGCCGGCAGCGCGAAAATCTGGCCGCCTTCGGCCGGTGCGGCCACCGTCACCGAGACGTGGAACAAGTGCGCCGCCAGATCATGGCCGACGATGGTATAGGCGATACCCGGTTGAGTTTTGCTCGGTTTTTTCATCTTAAATCCTGTTTTGTATCGATGTCACGCACCACGCCTTCGTCATCGACCACGACTTCGCTGACCGCGTGGCTTTTCAGAATCGCGCGCGCGCCCTGGTCGCCCTCCAGCGCCAGCAGCAACGGCAGGTGATAAGCACTGAAGGCGACCGGATTGCCGCGCCGTCCTTCATATACCGGCGCCGCAATGTGTGCGCCACGCTCTATTGTAGCGGCCAATGTACGCATGGTCTCCGGCCGAACGAGGGGCATGTCGCCCAGACCGATGACCCATCCTTCGGCACCCTTGGTGAATTCGATAGCGGTGATCAGCGATTCGGCCATGCCCAGGTCGGCGTCGGCGCAGACGCGCACCTCGCAACCCAGGCTGCCCAGCAGCGCGGCGACCTTGTCGTCGCCCTCGCGCACCACGGCCAGCACGCGCGGGAGCGCGGCCAGCATGTTCCTGGCGCTGGCGGCGACGACGATCTGTCCATCGGCCAGCGTTTGCAGCAGTTTGTTTTCCACGCCGGACGGGTCGAAGCGTCGACCGCGTCCGGCTGCCAGCAGAATGCCGACTAGCGCCATCCGGCTCAGGCGCTCGCCAGATCGAACGGCAGTTTGCGCAGGCGCTTGCCGGTCAATTTGAACAAAGCGTTGGCGAAGGCCGGCGCCAGCGGCGGCAGGCCAGGTTCGCCCATGCCTGTTGGCGGATCGTTCGACGGCACGATGTGCACGTCGATCACCGGCATGTCCGTCATGCGCGCCACGGTGTAGTCGCTGAAGTTCTGCTGCTCGACCACGCCGTCCTTCAGCGTGATGGCGGCGCCCGGCAAGGTCATGCCGAGGCCCATCAGCGCCGCGCCCTGGATCTGCGCTTCGATGGTCAATGGATTGACCGCCGTGTTGCAGTGGACGCCCGCCGTGACCTTGTGCAGCTTCGGCGTGCCGTTCTTCACGGACGCCACCACCACGTAGGCGATCACGGTGTTGAACGATTCATGCACGGCGACACCGTAGGCCTGGCCTTTCGGCAAAGCCTTCTTGCCGTAGCCCGACTTGGCGACCGCCAGGTCCAGCGCGGCGGCGTGACGCTTGCCCTTTTCGCCCATCAGCTTCTTGCGATAGGCCACCGGATCCATCTTGGCCGCATGCGCGGCTTCGTCGATCAGGGTTTCCATCACAAAGGCGGTGTGGGTCGAACCGACGGAACGCCACCACAGCACCGGCACATTGGTCTTGACGGTGTGCGCGCTCAGGTTCAGCGGCACTTCGTATGGCTCGCCCATGCCTTCCACCATGGTGGAATCGACGCCGTTCTTGACCATCATCGGCTCGAACGGCGTGCCGCTGGTGATCGACTGGCCGACGATGACGTGATCCCACGCCACGATCTCGCCCTTGGCATCGACGCCGATGTCGGCGCGGTGCACGTGCGACGGACGGTAGTAGCCGCCCTTGATGTCGTCCTCACGGCTCCAGATGACCTTGATCGGCTGCTTGTGGCCCGCCGCCTGCCACACCTTGGCGATGTTGACCGCTTCCACCAGATAGTCCGACGTCGGCACGGCGCGGCGACCGAAGCCGCCACCGGCCATCATCGTGTTCAGCACCACCTGCTCCGGTTTCAGGCCGGCGGTGGCGGCAATCGCGCCCTGGTCGACGGTCTGGAACTGCGAGCCGGCCCACACGGTGCAGCCGTCCTTGCGCAGATCGACCACGCAATTCAGCGGCTCCATCGGCGCGTGCGCCAGGTACGGGAACTCGTAGACGGCGGAGATTTTCTTCGCCGCGCCGGCCAGCCTGGAGGTGTCGGCGGTGCGCACCGGCGTGCCGGCTTTCTGCGCCAGCGCCTTGTACTCGGCCAGCTGCTTGTCGCTGCTGACTTTATCGACGCCGCTGGTGTCCCACTCGATGGCCAGCGCTTCGCGGCCGCTCTTCGCCGGCCAGTAGCCGTCGGCGATGACGACCACGCCGCTGCCGCTGCGGTCGGTCTTCACTTCCAGCACATCGATCACGCCCTTGATGGCCTTGGCCTTGCTGGCGTCGAACTTGGCGACCTTGGCGCCGAACACCGGCGGACGCGCCACCACGGCGACCTTGCTCTCCGGCGCCTTGAAGTCCATGCCGAACTGCTGCTTGCCGGTCGATTTCGCCTTGGCGTCCAGACGTTTGGTCGGCTTGCCGATCAGCTTGAAGTCCTTCGGATCCTTCAGCGTGACGGTGGCGGGCACCGGCTGCTTCATGGCCGCATCGGCCAGCGAACCGTAAGTGGCCTTCTGGCCGGCAGGGCCGATCAGCGTGCCCTTGACGGTCTTGACCTGGTCCGCCGGCACCTTCCACTGCTCGGCGGCCGCCGCGATCAGCATCGCGCGCGCCTTGGCGCCGATTTCGCGGTACTGGGTGTACGAGTGGGCGATACTGCCCGAGCCGCCGGTGATCTGGATGCCGAACGCCGGGTCTTTGTATTGATCGCCGGCCGGCGCCAGCGCGCCATGCACCTGCGACCAGTCGGCGTCCAGCTCTTCCGCGATCAGCATCGGCAGCGACGTCTGCACGCCCTGGCCGAATTCCAGGCGGTTGACCTGCACCGTCACGCTGTTGTCCGGCGCGATGTGCAGGAAGGCGTTCGGTTCGTAGACCTTGGCCGGCGCCTGCTGCGCATTGGCCCAGCGGCCCGCGCCCGGCATGAAGAAGCCCAGCACCAGGCCGCCGCCGGCAACCGCGCCGGCTTTCATGAAGCCGCGACGCGACACGCCTTCAGACGTCGCCGAGCCGCTGACCATCGTTCCTTGATTTAACCATTCGATACGCATGCTGGTCTCCTCAGGCAATCGCTTTGGCAGCGTCTTTGATGGCAACGCGGATGCGCTGATAGGTGCCACATCGGCAGATATTGCCGGCCATGGCGTTGTCGATTTCGGCGTCGGACGGATTCTTGTTGGTGCGCAGCAGCGCGGTGGCGCTCATGATCTGGCCGCTCTGACAGTAGCCGCATTGCGGCACGTCGATCTTGACCCAGGCATCCTGCACGGCCTTGCCGACCTTGTCGGTTTCCATCGCCTCGATGGTGGTGATCTTCTGGCCTTCGGCCGCCGAAATCGGCGTCACGCACGAGCGGATCGCCTGGCCGCCCAGGTGCACGGTGCAGGCGCCGCACAGCGCCATGCCGCAACCGAACTTGGTGCCGGTCATGTTGAGATTATCGCGCAAGGCCCACAGGATGGGCGTCGACGGATCGGCGTCGACCTGCACATCCTTGCCGTTGATGTTCAAAGTGATCATTCAAAACTCCCTGGTTTGGACTACGTTCTTACTGCTTGATTTTGCTGAATTTGTCTTCCAGCGCTTTCTGGTCGATCGCGCCAGGGATGCGCGAACCGTCGGCAAAGAAAATCGCCGGCGTGCCCTGCACGCCCAGCTTGTGGCCCAGCGCGACGATCTCCTCGTTCGGCGTGGCGCACGATGCCGGCGCGGCCGGCGCGGCCTTGCCGCTCACCATCCAGTCGTCCCAGGCCTTGCTGCGGTCCGGCGCGCACCACACATTCTTCGACTTGACGAACGAGTCATCCGACAGGATGTTGTACAGGAAGGTGTAGATGGTGACGTTGTCGGTTTCCTTCAGCGTGGTCTGGCGCAGACGCTTGCAGTAGCCGCAGTTCGGATCTTCGAACACCGCGATCACGCGCGAGCCGTCGCCCTTGACGGTCTTGATGGCCTTGTCCAGCGGCAGATCGGAGAACTTGATCTTGGTAAGGTCGTCGATACGGTCGCGGGTCAGGTCGGCGCCGGTGGTCAGGTTGAAGATATGACCATTCACCAGATAGGTGGCCGTTTTGTCGGTGTACAGGATGTCGTTGCCGATGCGGACTTCATACAGGCCGCTGTACGGCGTCTGCGTCACCGAATCGACCTTGACGTTGACGCCCAGGCGCGGCTCGATCAGCTTTTTGATCGCCTCGGTGCTTGGCGGCGTTTCCGCGCCCACGCAGGATGCCATCAGGACCGACAACGACAGCAAAACGGACTTACTCTTTCTCATGACTTCTCCGGTAAATGCTGGCGCGCTGCTCACTTGCCCATGGCGTGTGAGATCAGCCGGCGCTTCAGCACAGGTAATTTATCCAACAAGTTTAATCCGAAATTACGAACCACGCGCAAGGGCTCGATGTCGGTTTCAAATAAACGCGCCAGGCCATCGGTGGTGACTTGCATTAACAGCACGTCTTCCTTGCGCGCGCGCTCGTAGCGGGCCAGCACGCGCTGGTCGCCGATGCCGCGCTGCGGCTCGCGCTCCGACAGGGTCTTGATCAGCTGCGCGACGTCGCCGAAGCCGAGGTTCATGCCATGGCCGGCCAGCGGATGCACCACGTGGGCGGCGTCGCCGATCAGCGCCACGCGCGCCGACGTCATCGCGTGCGGACGAATCAGGCGCAGCGGGAAGTCGCGCACCAGCTCCGGTTGCAGCGGCGTCAGGGCGCCCAGCTTTTCCTGCGCGAAGACGGCCAGGCGTTCGGCGATCTGCTGCGCCGACTCGGTGCGCAGCGTGTCGGCCAGCTGCTCCGGCGCCGACCACACCAGCGATACCTGGTTCCCCGGCAGCGGCAGCAAGGCGACGATGCCTTCAGCGCCGGTGAACCATTGGTAGGCGGCGCCGTGGTGCGGCAGCGCACAGGCGAAGTTGGAGACCACGGCGCGCTGGTTATAGCTGCGGTAATCGAGGCCGATGTCGCACTGGCCGCGCACCCAGGACTGGGCGCCGTCGGCGCCGACCACCAGCGCGGCGCGGATGCTGTTGCCGTCGTCCAGGTGCACGGTGGCGTGGCTGTCGTCGCGCAGCAGGCCGGTGGCGCGGCCGGTGACCAGCTTGACGTTCTGGGCGAAGCGCAGCGCCGCGTCCAGCGCCTGGTTCAGGTTGCGGTCTTCCAGGATCCAGGTCAGCGTATTGGTGTGGGCGCCGTAGGCGTCGAAGGCCAGGCCGCCCGCGTGCGGGCCGTCGCCGTGGATGATCATCGCATCGACCGGCGCCACGCGGGCGTGGTCCAGCGCGTCCCACACCTTCAGCGACGACAGCAGATGGTGGGCGGTGTGATTGAGCGCGTAGACGCGCGCGTCCCACCCCTGGTCGGCGGCCGCCGGCGCCGGTGCCGGCATCGGCGGCCCCAGCAGCGTCACACTCAGGCCGGCCTGGGCCAGGCCCAGCGCGGCGGTCTTGGCAATCGCGCCATTGCCAACTATGCAAATCTCGCTGTCGATCACGCGCAGCGCTGCGGGAGAGGTGGGCTTATTCATCCGGCCATTATAGCGTTTGTCGGAAATGGAAATTGGCCCTTGCGCTTTTCCGGCGGGATGCTATAATTCTGCTCCTTGGCCTGGTAGCTCAGTTGGTAGAGCAGAGGATTGAAAATCCTTGTGTCGGTGGTTCGATTCCGCCCCGGGCCACCAAGATCCCATAAAAAAGCCAATCCTCGCGATTGGCTTTTTTGTTTGTGGCGTATGGAGACTGCCATGTTTTCTTCTGTCGCACCACGCTTGCTGGTCCTGTTTTGCCTGAGCGCCTGCGCGCCCAAGGTGCAGGCGCCGACGCCGCCCTCACCTCCCGCCACGCCCGCAGCCGGCGCCGCCTGTGCATCATCGGCTCCGACGCCGGCCGCCACCAGCAAGCTGCGGCACATCCCCGACGAAAACGATCCCTGCGCCAACTCGCGCGGCCTGCCGCCGCGCTGAAATAAAAAAAGGCCGCGATGATATCGCGGCCTTTTGCCATGCGTGAAAGACTCAGGCGCGGCGACGGCGTTGTGCGATGCCGGCCACCAGCGCCAGGCCGGCCAACAGCATCAGCACGGTCGCCGGCTCCGGCACCGCCGCCAGCGGCGAACCGAAGATCTGGCCGGCGTAGGCGCCGCCGTTCACCAGGTAGGTGCCGGCGACGTACAGGCCGTACACACCGCTATCGAGCTGGAACGGGGCGCCGACGGCGGAAGCAGAGCTGGTGGCATCGAACTCATACAGCGACGTGCCATCGCTGTAGGAAAACACAACGAAGCCGCCTTTGAGGAAACTGACGCCGGACGAACTGCCTTGCAGCAAACCGGTCAGCGACACCGAGATATTTTGCGCATCCGGCACGTTGAACAGGTAGTAATCCTCGAACGTCGTACCGGCGACGTGCGCAGTATCGCTCACGCCAAGAAAAGTCCAGGTGTTGGTAAACACGTTGGGCGACCCGAGGTCTTTCGGCACATAGTTATCCGCGTGGGCGGCGGCGCCAAACATGACCAGGGCGACGGTAACGATCAATTGCTTAAATAAATTCATTTTTTGCGATCCGTATCAAGAAGTTCAGGGAAGGTGCGGCTTATTTCACGCCCAGCGCTTTGGCCAGTGCGTTGACGTCCAACGAACCGAGGCCGGTGGCCGGGTTATAGGTGGCGGTCGACGAGTAGTACTGGTTGGTGCCGGCGGTGATCGGCTTGAACGGCGAGCCGGCGCCATAGCCGTAGGTTTTGAAGGCGCCATACAGCTGCGGGTTGATCGGGCCGATGCGGCCGTTCAGGCCGGCGCTGATCAAGGTCAGGATGCCGTTCAGCTGCGGCGCCACGAAGCTGGTGCCGCCCGAGCCGGTCGACCAGGCGCCGCCGAAGTAGACGGCGTAGCCGCTGTAAGGGTCGGCGTTCAACGACACGTCGGGCAGGTTGCGGCCGGCGATATTGGCCGGTACATCCAGGTAGTCGCCATAACCGCTGCCATTGTCGAACACGGCGTTTTCGCAGATCAGCGATTGCGCTGCGGCGGTCTTCTGCACACCCGCCAGGTTTTTCTGGAAGGTCGGCACGCTGTACAGGGCGCTGACGCCGCCACCGCCGCCCACGGCCAGATAATCGGAGTAATACAGGTCCGTGCCGTAGTTGGTGACGATGTAGTTCTTCAGGTAATCCCAACCCCAGGCGCGCTCGGTCGGCACCGTCACGTTGCCGAATTTGTGCGGCGCCGTGTTCGGCAGCGTGGTGCCGCCGGCCGCCAGCACCAGCGGATCGGCCGCCGGGAAGTCGACGCCCAGCAGCGTGCTGCAGTGCGGGTAAGGCAGGCCGCGGTTGATGTCGAACGCGCCGGCGTCGCCGGACGCCGCGATCACCGGAATGCCCTGAGCCGCCGCCTGCAGGAACACGGCGTGGAAGGCGGCCAGGGTGGCGTCGTCGGAATAGACTTCCGGACTGCCCCAGCTGACCGACAGCACGTCGACCAGATTCTCGTCGATCGCCTGTGTGAACACATCGATGAAGCCGGCGTCGGTGTTCGGCGCCAGGTACACGCGCAACTTCGCGCCCGGCGCCACGCCGCCCGACTGCTGCACGTCCAGCGTGGTTTCGCCGGCGCCGTCGGAGCCCGGACCGTCATCCGGCAGCGGACCGCCGTCCACCGCCACGTCGACGATACGGTTAGCGCTGATCGGCAGGCCAAGCTGCTGCCAGTAAGTGTAGGCGTCCGACTGCGCATAGCCGGCCAGCGTGGCGATGCCGATCGTCTTGCCGGCGCCGGTGACACCGCGCGCATACAGCGGATTGATGTTGTACTTGGCCGCCAGGTCCACGGTGGTGTATTGGCCAGGCGCGCCGCCGATCGCGCCGGCCACCTTGGTGCTGACATCGCCGGCCAGCGCGCCGGTGCGCGGAATCGCCGTCGAGCGCTTGTTGAACACCGAGCGGGTGCTGATGCCGTTGACCGACTTCACCACCGATGCCAGCGCGGCGGGTATCGCCGGCGCGGCGGCCGGCGCCTGGAAGCGCTTGCCCAGCAGCGAGTAGTTATGCACGCTGACGCCGAAGGCTGCGGCGATTTGCGCATTGGTGCCGCTCGCACTGATGTTCAGGTTGTTGGCGAACACCTTGTTGACGGTGAAGCCCTTGGATTTCAGGTAGCTGACCACCGCCGCCACCGATTCCGGCGTCTGGCCATACGTCGCGGCAAACTGCTGCGGCGTGATGAATTTGCGGAAATTCGGACTCGCCGGATCGGCCAGGCCCGCGATAAAGGCATCCAGCTGGTCGGCGTTGCGCAGGGCCAGCGACAGCGAGATGGTCTTCACATCATTCGATGCGGCGACGCCGAGATCGACAATCCGCGGGTCGGGCGCAACGCGTGGTTTGGCCAGCGGCGCGGCAACCGGCAGCGTAATCGCCTGCACGCCCCCGGTAATTGCCCCCAATGCGACACACAACAGCAAAAGCTTGGTCTTCATGTGATCCCTTCAGGCTGACGTAAATGTTAATTAATGTGGTGTTTTATGAAATTCCAGTCTAGCACCGCATTGTTGAAATTTATACATATTTTCCTGAGCTTCGATAGACGAAAAATTCTCTAAATTACTGAAAATAAACTGTTTTTACCTGAATGAAATTCATGCTGATCAGCTCGCCAGAGGAGAATAGCGATATTGAAGCGTATCGGGAGCGTCTATTAAAATGTTAAATTACGTGACGTTTGATGTCATATTACTGAAACAAAGTCGAAACAAATGTTGTATTCAAGCCAATGGCTGCAGCGCGTCCAGCCCCATCGGTTTTTTTTGAATTGAATCTGGTCATAAAAAAACCCCGAAAGTTGGTATTCAACTTTCGGGGTTCAGTCACTTCAGGTGGTGTTTTTTCGTTCAGTTGGCGGCGGCGATCACCTCGGCGCACACACCGCCCGGGCCTAGCGCGAAGCCGGCAACACCAGTCGGCGCATGGCGGCCGCTTGGCGGCCGACCAGCACCGCCGGAATCGGCGCCACGATCAAGCGCGCATCGCCCAGGAAGAACAAGGTCTTGCCATCGGGACTAATCGTTCCCAGAGCGCGCGTATCGCACTCGTAGCTGCTGACAGCGCAGGTCGGGTAATCCGCCAACTCAAAGTAACCCAGCAGCGGCAAGTCGGTACTGGTCACCATGCGCGTGCTGCTGTCAAACACATACACGCGCGGCTTGCTGGTGCTTCCCACGTAGAGGCCATTGCTGTCGTACGCCATCACATACAAGCGCTTGCCATCTGGCGAAAACACCGGCGTGCGGCCGAAGTACGTGCTATCCGGGATCGCCACCTTGCCGATGACATTGAAATCGTGGTCCCACACCTTGTAAGTGCCTTCCGCAAAGCGCTCGCCGCGCAGGCTTTGCGCGCTCTCGAACCAATGGCCCAGACCGCTAGGCGCCGGTTTCGCCACCTGGTCGCGGCCATCCAGCGACACGATGGGCGGCAGCGGCGTGTAGCTGGCCGACTGCACGATATTGATGTGCGATCCGTCGCCGGACACCGACGCCCAGCCAAAGACATAGGCGCCGCCGATATTGCCGAAACTCCGGCTGACCAGGTCGAAATACGGCATGTAGCCTCCATCGTCCTGCACGCCGGAGGCGCCGGAGAACAGCACTTTGCCGTCATTGCGCACCGCCATGCGGGGCAGGCTGTTCAGTGTTTCGCCGTACACGCCACCCGCTTTGAAGCTGCCTTGTTCGGTCAGTGTGGCCGGATCGAACAGCTTGATCTGGCCGCTGGTGACCGTCACGATCAGGCTCTTGCCATCCGGCGAGATCGCCACCTCGTCGACACTGGAGACCGGCGCGCTGCTGACATTCCAGTTGTTGCCGCTCTTGCTGAAGCGCATCAGCGAACCCAACGTCTTATTCACGGTAAACAGCGCCTGCCGCTCGGGGTCGAATACCAGGCCGCCCTTGTTGCCTTGCGCCGCCACTGCGGCATAGGTGAAGGCAGGCTGCGACACCGTCTTCAGCGTTACGCTGCCAGAACTGGCGCCCAGGGTGTTGGACAATGCCACCGTGGCATCGCCCTGCGCCGCCGGCAGGCTCAGTTCAAACTGGGTATCGTTGACGCGCACAATTTGGGCCGGCGTGGCGCCCTTTACCTGCAGCACCTGATTCAGATTGGTAATCGCATCGAAACCGCGGCCACGCACGATGTAATTACCGGCCTCGCCAGACAAGCGGGTATGCGGGCTAATGTAGCTGAGCTCCGGCAGCCGCTTGTCCAGCGTGACAGTAAACTTGGTGCCAGCGGTTTTGCCGCTGGCCAGGCTCAAGGTAATGTCAGCCGTGTAGGTGTGGAAATTGGCCAGCTTCAGCATTTGCGCGACATTCACCGATACGCCCAGCTTATCGGTCCGTAACGAACCGCTGCTGCGCGACAGCTGCAGCCAGGTGGCATTGCTGCTGGCCTGCCAGCCTTGCACCGGCAGATTCGGCACGTCGATGCTGATCTGTCCGCCCATGGTGGAGGTCGTACTCGCCGCATCGACCGTCAGGGTCGAGGTGCCGGTAACACTCCAGTCCGCCGCCAGCACATTCAGGGTGACCGGCACCGATACCGGCGCCAGCTCCGTGCCGCCGCTTAACACCAGGTCGGCCCGATAGGCGCCGGGACGCAAATTGGCCGCCGAAGCGACCACGCTGACAGCGCCGCCGGCGCCCGGCGTCACCACCAGCCAGCCGGCGTCGCCAGTACGGTATTGCACACTGGTGCTCAGCCCCTGGGCCCAGTTCGGCAGCGTCACCTTAAGTTGCTGGCCGCTGCTGGCATAGCCGGTCGGCGCCGAAAAGTCCAGACTGGCGCGGTCAGGAGTGATGCTGCTGACCGAGGAGGGATCGGCGGTAACACGATAGGTCACCGGCACGGTCACCGTGCGGCTCCCCGCACTGACCGTCACCAGCCCATTGTAAAGACCTGGCCCCTTGGCCCCGGCGATAATCGTCATGCCGCTGGATGTGATGTTCGCGACCTGCAGCCAGGCGGCGCTGGTCGCAGCGGAGAAACTGCTCACGCCGCCCGGCAACTGCACCGCCACCGGCACGGAGGCCGAAGCGCCGGTCAGCGAGCTCAAGTCGACACTGCCCGGCGTTACCTTCAGGCCCTTGCCGACGCTGACGGTATAGGCTACGTTGACCGGCGAGCCCTTGAAGTGCTCGCTGCATTGCCGGTCGGCGCACATCGACAGCTTCAACGTGCCGGTGTATTCACCGGCCGCCAACTGCATTTTGGGATAAACAAAGAACTGCGCTTGCGTACCGCTGATGCGGGCTTCCACGTGGTCGATGGCCGTGCCCATATCCTCGCCGCCGAAATAGGCTGTCGTCGGCACATTGTTGCCGCTGCCCGTGCCCATAATGAACTGCGACGGGATCACGCTGCCTTCATCACCGGAAAACCGCAGCTGGGTACGATCAATGCTAACTGAAAACCCCGGCGCTGGATCCGGGCCCGAACCACTGCCCCCAGACGCTCCCGAGCCCCCACCACCGCACGCGACCAGCAGGGACGACAGCCCGATCACCGCCAAATAGCGCATTGGATTGATTTTATAAACTAACAATATATTCCCTTTGGAAATTCTCAAAAAAGCAATTTTATCCCAAGATTGTAAATCTATGTAAAGATGCATGAGACCAGTATCATGCATTGCATGCTGGTAGCCAGCGAGCCTTCCGCTCCGGCCCTGAGTCGGCAATTTTTTGATCTGGCGCAAAGAATCGGCTGGACTGGATCACTAGAATCCACCACTTTGCCCGCCTTCCATGCTCAAAGCCCCCGAACTCCTCCTGCCCGCCGGCTCCCTCGACAAGATGCACGCCGCCTTCGACTTTGGCGCCGACGCCGTCTACGCCGGCCAGCCGCGCTACAGCCTGCGCGTGCGCAACAACGACTTTTCCACGCTGCAGGCGCTGCAGGAAGGGATCGACGGCGCCCATGCGCGCGGCAAACAGTTTTTCGTCGCCAGCAATATCTTTGCCCACAACGCCAAGCTCAAGACCTATCTGCGCGACATGGAACCGGTGATCGCCATGAAGCCCGATGCGCTGATCATGGCCGATCCCGGCCTGATCATGATGGTGCGCGACAAGTGGCCGGAGGTGCCGGTGCACCTGTCGGTGCAGGCCAACGCCGTCAACTGGGCCGACGTCAAGTTCTGGCACCGCATGGGCCTGACCCGCGTGATCCTGTCGCGCGAATTGTCGCTCGATGAAATCGAGGAGATCCGCCAGCAGTGCCCGGAAATGGAGCTGGAGGTGTTCGTGCACGGCGCGCTGTGCATCGCCTACTCCGGCCGCTGCCTGCTGTCCGGCTACTTCAATCACCGCGACCCGAACCAGGGCACGTGCACCAACTCCTGCCGCTGGGACTACAAGGTGCAGCCCGCGCAGGAAGACGCCACCGGCGATTTCGCCCAGGTGATTCCGCTGCAGTTCCAGAAAGCGCTGCAGGAAGCCGAGCAGCGTCCGTTCTCGTCGCTGCACCAGCAGCCGCGCCATCCGCTGGCCGCCCGGGCGTACCTGATCGAGGAAGCCGAACGTCCGGGCCAGCTGATGCCGATCATGGAAGATGAACACGGCACCTACATCATGAACTCCAAGGACTTGCGCGCGGTGGAGCACATCGAGCGCCTGGTCAGGATCGGCGTCGATTCATTGAAGGTGGAAGGCCGCACCAAATCGCTGTACTACGCGGCGCGCACGGCGCAGGTGTACCGTCAGGCGATCGACGACGCGGTGGCCGGCCGCCCGTTCAACATCGACCTGCTCGGCCAGTTGCAAGGCCTGGCCAACCGCGGCTACACCGACGGCTTCTACCAGCGCCACCATACGCAGAGCTACCAGAACTACATGCGCGGCGCTTCGGAAGCGAACCGCAGCCAGTACGTCGGCGATGTGTTGAGCGTGGCGGATGGCTGGGCGCGCGTGGACGTGAAGAACCGCTTCGCCGTTGGCGACAGGCTGGAAGTGATTCATCCCGGCGGCAACCGCGACGTCGCGCTAACGCGCATGCTGTCCGACGACGGCGCCGACATCCGCGTGGCGCCAGGCAGCGGCCATATCGTGCGCATCGCGCTGGACGCGTCGCTGGACCGCGCCCTGCTGGCGCGCTACCTGTAACCGATCAATGCTGGATCAGCGGCGGCGCGGCGACTGGTCGCATTTGCGCCAGTACTGGAATTCTTCTTCGTGCACTTCGAATTCCAGGTCCGCCACGCGGATCTGCAGGCGTTCCTGCACGTCGGCCACGGCCTTGTTGTAGATGACCGGGCCGATCTCCTCCAGCACAAAGCCCAGCAGGCCGCCAGCGGCGATGTTGCCGATCTTGTCGTCCATGTTCTCTTCGAAGTAGCGCTGGATCGACAACACCAGTTCGTCGCGCACTTCCTTTTTTAACTCTATCGCCATCTGTCGCTCCCGAAAGACATCAGCCATTGTAGCCTGCGCGCGGCTGTGACATCATGGACGGTCACGCCTATTCATCGGGAGCCGTCTTGTCCAAACTGCCATTGTTGATCGCCTGTCTGTTCAGCGCCGGCGCCGCGCCGGCCGCGCCGCAGGCGGACGCCGATCAGTTGACGGCGATGATCAACGCCTACCGCGCCGCGCCCGGCCTGTGCCAGGGTGCGCAGCCGGAACCGGCGCCGGCGTTGACGCCGCAGCCGCTGCTGGCCGCCGTGCGCCTCGCTCCCGGCGTGATCCTGTCGGCCGCGCTGGACCGCGCCGGCTATGCCAACAGCAAGGCGGACGCCATCTCGGTCGGCGGCGCCGCCAGCCCGCAGGACGCCATGGCCGCGATGCGCCAGCCCTACTGCCGCGCGCTGCTCAACGCCAGCTACACCGACATCGGCGTCGCGCACAACGGCAACGACTGGACCGTGGTGCTGGCGCACGCGGCCCCGCCGCTGCCGTCCGCCACCTATCCGGACTGGCGCGACGCCGGCATGATTATTCTGGAGGGAGTGAATGCGGCACGCGCCAGCGGGCGCACCTGCGGCGAGCAGTCGTTTCCGCCAGCGCCGCCGGTCAGCTGGAATCCGCAACTGGGCGCGACCGCGCTGGGCCACAGCAGCGACATGGCGCTCAGGCGCTACTTCAACCACACCGGCAAGGACGGCAGCAACGTCGGCGACCGTGCGCTCGGCATGGGCTACAACTGGAGCCGCATCGGCGAGAACATCGCCTTCGGCGCCTACACGCCGCAGGAGGCGGTGGCCGGCTGGCTGGCCAGCCCTGGGCACTGCGTCAACATCATGAATCCGGATTTCACCGAAATGGGCGCGGCCTACGCCGTCACGCCCGACCAGCGCGACGGCCTGACCTACTGGACGCAGGTCTTCGGCAAACCGCGCCGCTAAACGCTTACCACATCAGATCGTCGGGGATCTTGAAGGCGGCGTATGGATCGTCCTCTTCGACTTCGGTGGTGGCCTGCTTGACGCGCACCACGATGTCCGGATTGCGCTCGGCGATCTTGTCGGCGATCACGCGCGGCACCAGCTCGTAGCTGCCGCCCTCGCCCACGATCACCAGCCGGCCCGCCACCAGGTGCTCGCGCACCGCCGGCGTCACGTAGATACGCTCGATCCTGGTGCCGAAGGTGAAGTTGTAGGCGATGTCGCCGTTGTGGCCCTTGCTCTGCTTATTCTGCTGCACCATCTGCGTGATCTGCGCGGCGATGGCTTTCTGCTGCGCGGCGGCGTCGCGCTGGGCGTTGGCCAGGCGCGCCTTCTCGGCGTTCTGGCGCTGCAGCTCCTGCGCCGCCAGACGCGCCTCGTCCACGGTCTCGGTGCCGCTGCGGCGATTCTCTTTCTGCTGCTTGCTCTTGTTCTGATTGGTGACTTTGACTTTATTCTTGTCGACCAAGCCGGCTTTTAATAACTGATCCGCCAGTCCCATGATGCTAACTCCTTATGAACGAAGGCGATAGCATACCATTCTTACTGCGGTTCCCAGCCGCCGCCCAGCGCCAGGAACAGCGCGATCTGGTCGGTCGACAGCGCGGCGTCGGAGGCGGCCCAGGCGGCGTCGGTGGCGGCCAGCGTGCGGTCGGCGTCCAGCACCGACAGGAAATCGGTGCGCCCGTACTGGTACAGGCGGTGCGACTGCTCGGATGCCAGCGCGCTCTCGTCGCGCGCGGTCTTCAACGCGGCGTTGCGGTCCAGCTCACGCGCGTAGACTGTCATCGCGGTTTCCACTTCCTTCAGCGCGTTCAGCACCGTGCCGTCGAACCTGGCCAGCGCGCCGTCGGTGCCGGCTTCCGCCTGCGCGATGCGGCTGCGGGCGGAGCCGGTGTCCGGCAGCGTCCACGAAATCAGCGGGCCGAGACTCCAGCGCGAGGCGTTGGCGGCGCCGAAGTGGTCCAGCAGGCCGGTGCTGCCGACCGATGCGCCCAGGCTGATGCTCGGGTACAGGTCCGCCGTCGCCACGCCGATGCGCGCGGTGGCGCCGGCCAGAGTGCGCTCGGCCTGGCGAATGTCCGGACGGCGGCGCAGCAGCGCGGCGCCATCGCCCACCGGAATCTGCTGCGTGATGCGCGGCGCGGCCTGGCACTGCAGCAGGTTCATATTCATCTCTTTCGGCGTCAGGCCGGTCAGCGCGGCCAGGCGATAGTGCGCGGTGCGGTGCTGCGCCTGCAACGGCGGCAAGGCAGCCTGCATCTGCGCCAGCTGGCTGCGGGCACGGGCGCCGTCGATGCTGGTGCCGCGGCCGGCGCGGATGCGTTCATCCGTCAGCGCGACGAACTTCTGCTGCAACGCCACCGCCTGCTGGGCGACGGCGATCTGGCGCACCGCCGAACAGGCGTCGGCGTAGGCGCGCGCGGTGTCGGCCGCCACCGTCACGCGCACCAGATCCAGCCCGGCCTGCGCGGCCTGGGTGTCGGCGTTGGCCGCTTCCACGGCGCGGGCGATCTTGCCGAACATGTCGGTCTGGTAGGAGACGCGCACGCCGACGTCGTAGTTGAATTTGTCCGGCAGCGCCTTCGGCGAACCGATCGGCACGCCCGACGAACGGCCCACGCCCGGCGCGGCGCTGACGCTCACTTCCGGCTTGCGTTCTTCTTCCGCCTGATCCAGCACGGCGCGGGTGCGCGCCAGGTTGGCGGCGGCCACGCGCAGGTCGGTGTTGGCGGCAAACGCCTGCTGGATCAACTTGTCCAGCACCGGATCGTCGTACAGCCGCCACCAGTGCGCCGGCAGCGGCGCCGATTTATAGGCTGCTTCCTCGGCGCCGAGGAAAGGCGCCGCCGCTTCCGGGCGCTTGACCACGGCCTGCTCCGGCACTTTGTAATTGGGGCCGACGGTGCTGCACGCGGCCAGCGCGGCGGCCAGGGTCACGCCACTCAGGATTTTCAGGGAGTTCATCGCATCCTCCGCATCACGATTTCTTGGTGACGTCGACCGTCACGGTCTGGCCGGCGACCAGGCGCGCGCCAGCCGGCAAGGCGTCCAGCTTGATGCGCACCGGAATGCGCTGGGCCAGGCGCACCCAGTTGAAGGTCGGGTTGACGCTGGAGAGCAGATTGGCCGACGTGCTTCGGTCGCGGTCCGCCACGCCGCCGGACAGGCTTTCCACGTGGCCCTTGAGACGCAGCGATTCGCCCATCGGCAGCACCACCACCGCGTCGCCGACCTGGATCGCCGGCAGCTTGGTCTCCTCGAAATAGCCTTCGACATAGTAGGAATCGCTGTCGATCACCGCCAGCACGGCGCGGCCGGCACTGACGTAGGAGCCGCTGCGCAGGTCCAGGTTGGAGATGGTGCCGTTCACCGGCGACAGCACGCGGGTGCGTTCCAGATTCAGCTTGGCCACGTCACGGGCCACCACCGCCTGCGCCAGCGCGGCGCGCAGCTGGTCGACGCGCGACGAACCCTGCTCGCGGGTCTCGGCCGACACCAGGTCGCGCAGGTCGTTGTTGCGGCGCGATTCCTTCAGCGCCTGGTCCAGCGTGGCGCGCTGCGCCTGCTCGGCCGCCTCGGCCTGGCGCAAGGCCAGTTCGAAACGCGCGCGGTCCACTTCAAACAGCACATCGCCGACTTTCACCTGCTGGTTGTCGTGCACCAGCACATTGGTGACCTGGCCGGTGACATCCGGCGCCACCTGCACCACGTCCGCCTTCACGCGGCCGTCGCGGGTCCACGGTTCCACTTCGTAGTGCTGCCACAGACGCCATCCCAGCACGCAGGCGATGGCCACCGCGATCATGGTGACGATAAACCGGCCCAGGGCCAGCACGATATTTTTGAGGTTCATGTTTAGCCCCGGTTCATTAATAGTGTGGAGAAGCTGCCCAGGAAAATAAAGAACAGCGCAAATTCGAACAGCGCGGGATGCCATACCAGGCGGTAGAAGCCGACGCGCATCAGCAGCTTGCCCAGCACGCGCGTGCAGATCAGCGCGAGGATGGACAGCAGCAGCAAGGTGGGTACGTATAGTCCGTACAGACTCAGTTCAGCGATCACGATGCAATCTCCGGTTGATAGGCGGCGGCGCGCGGGAACAGGTCGCGCCGCATGCTGGCCAGCGCGGCGGCGGCTTGTGGGCGCGCCTCGGCAGCGGCGCCTTCGGTGGCCGCGCACACTGCGCGCAGCGTGCCGTCCAGCCGTTCCAGCAGCGCCGCCGGCGCCTGGCCGTGGGCATGGCCGCCGCTGCCGAAATAGCGGCCCAGCTTCTGCATCAGCGGCTGCAGCGTCACGCCGGCCTGCTCCAGCGATTGCTGCAAGCCGCACAGCTGCGCCACGTGCAGGCCGACGCGCAGTTCGCGCAGGCCATCCACCGCCACCGCGCGCGCTTCCGGCGTCGGATGGGCGATGGCCAGGCGCGGCATCAGCAGGCCGATGCGGTCCACCATGCGCGCTGAAATCTTCAGCAGCGGCTCGCGCGCCGTGGCCTGCGCCATCTGCGCCACTTCGCGGCGCGCGGTGCGCAGCATGCGTTGCGCCATCCAGTCGCCGCCCACCGTGCGGATCAGCGTGGTGATGACGGCGGCGGCGATGTAGCCGAACACCTGCGCCACCATGCTGTTCAGGAAGGTCGGAATGTCCAGCGTGCCGGTATCCTGCAAGGACAAGGTGCCGGCCATGCCGATCAGGAAGGCCAGCGCGCTGCCCGCCGTGGCGGGACGCGGCATGAAGGCGCCGCCGATCAGGAATACCGGCGCGATCGACAGCACCAGCATTTCGTAGCTGTGCACCGCCGGCAGCACGCACAGGATGTAGAACGCGCCCACCGGCATCGAGATCAGCGTCCATTTCAGGAACGCCAGGATGGCCGGCGCCGGATCGTCCTGCGTGGCGAAGAAGCAGCACAGCACGCCGGCCATCATCGGCGCGGCGGCGCCGGCCGGCCAGGCAGTCAGGATCCAGAACGCGCAGCACAGCAGGATGGTGATCACCGCCGCCAGCGCCGAGCGCAGGGCCATGCCGTGGTCGCGGTGCAGCACCGATGGTTTCAGGTGCGGCGCATAGGCCGAGGCGCCGCCGCGCGTCACGGCGTCGACGTTGCTGCGCAGTTCCAGGCCGTCTTCGCAGGCTTCGATCAGGGCGTCCAGCCGCTGCGCGAGGTTCAGGCGCAGGATCTCGCTCCAGCTGGCATTGACGGCCAGCGCCGGTTTCAGCTGCGCCAGTTCGGCGCGCAGCTGGGCGGCGCGCGCGGGATCGGCGTCGCGGCCGGCCCGTACCCAGGCAGCGGTGTCGTCCAGCAGCCTGGCCCACGGCGCCAGGCTGGCGGGATCGACTTCGCGCAGCGTGTTCAAACGGTCTTCCACCGCCAGCAGCAGCGGCACCATCACGCTCAGGCGGTCGTGCAGGCCGTGCACCATGCCGGCGGTCCAGCGCAGGTGCGAGGTGTCGAACGGCAGGTGGGTCGACATCACGCGCATTTCGCTGATCTCGCCGGCCAGCGCCAGGCGCGTGTGCACGGCCTGCGCCTTGTCGGCGCCCGGTTGCAGCACGTCGCGCATCCAGCGCTGCGCATCGGCGATGGCGCGGTCCAGGCGCCCCAGCAGCACCGGTCCCACGCCCTGCGGGAACACCAGCGAATGCACCACGGTGGCGGACAGGATGCCGATGGTGATTTCCTCCACCCGCGCCAGGCCGGTGTCGAAGATCGCCGACGGGTCGGTCACGGCGGGGAAGCCGATCAGGCCCGCCGTGTACCCGGCCAGCATGAAGATATAGGAGCGCGGCGTGCGGTCCAGCAGCGACACGTACAGGCACACGCCCACCCAGCACGCCAGCGCCAGCGACAGCAGCTCCGGCGCATTGGCCAGGCGCGGCACCAGGAAGATGGTCATGGTGCTGCCGATCAGCGTGCCGCAGACGCGGAACAGCGCCTTGGAACGCACCGCGCCGGAAAACGGGCTGGCGATGATGTAGGCGGTCATCATGGCCCAGAACGGACGTGGCAGGCCGGCGGCCAGCGAGATGTACAGCGCCAGCATGGAGGCGCCAAAGCACTTGGCCGAGAACAGCATCTCGCTCCCCTTCGGCATGATCGGCATGGTCGGCATTTTCATGGCGTCCGCCTGCTTAACCCGCGTGACGCCCGGCCAGCACCTGGTCAAGCTTGACCAGCACGCGCACACAGGCTTCCACGTCGGCCTGCGGTATCTCCTTGAACAGATCGCGGCGGAACGGCGCCAGCGCCTTCTCCAGGCGGTCGGCGATGCGACGGCCTTCCGCGGTCAGCCACAAGGTCTTGGCGCGGCGGTCGCTCGGGTCGTCCTGGCGCAGCACCAGGCCCGCCGCCACCAGCTGGTCGACGATGCGCACCAGCGACGGCGCCTCGATGCCGGCGGCGTCGGCCACCTGGCCCGGACGGGCGCCGTCGCCCAGGCGCGAAATCATCAGCACCGGCCAGGCGCTGGCGTGCGACAGCTCGAAAGTCGACGCCACCGCGTCGGCCGCAGCCTGGTAGGCGCGCGCCGAGTGGATCAGCGTGTGGGTCAGGGTCATCAGGGTTTTGTCGTAGCCGTTCATTGTGGACTCGCTCGGATATACTTAGGATGCTAAATATTAGCATCAAACGAAAATCCTTGCTGGCGGACGAAAAAAAACCGGCGCAAAGGCCGGTTTTCACGGGGCGGGAGCCGCTTACGGCAGCAGCTTGCCGTCGGCGTCGATCTTGCGCACTTCGCCGATGTTCAGCGAACGCACGCCCGCCTCCACCTTGCTCAAGTCGCCCACCACCAGCCACACCAGGCGTTGCGGCGTGATGGAGCGCGCCGCCAGCGCATTGGCCTGCGCCGGCGTCATCGCCGTCACTTTGGCGGTGTAGGTGTTGTAATAATCTTCCGGCAATTTGTAGCGAATGATATTGCCGTAGAAGCCAGACAGCTGGCCGGCGGTTTCCACCGATCCCGGCAGGCTCAGGGTCTCGTTGGTCTGCGCGTCCGCCAGTTCGGCGGCGGTGATCGGCTTGGCGCCGGCGATGTTGGCGTACTCCTGCACCAGCTCCTGCAAGGATTCCTTGGTCTTGTCGGTCTGCACCGGCGAAGAACTCAGGTACAGGCGCTGCCCCACCGCCGACCACAGGCTGGCGTTGACGCCATACGACCAGTGCTTGTCCTCGCGCAGATTCATATTGATGCGCGAGCTGAAGGTGCCGCCGAAGACGTCGTTCACCACCGACAGTTCCACCTCGTCCGGCGCGTTCGACGGCGGCGCCAGTTGCACGCCGTAGATCACGCTTTGCTGCGCGCCTGGCTTGTCCATCAGGTAGACCAGCGGCTTGGCTTGCGGCGCCACGGTCGCGATGTCCTTCTTCGGCGCCGCGCCGTTGGCCTTCCAGCCGCCGAAGGCTTTTTCCAGCAACGGCGTGATTTCGGCCAGCGTGGTGTCGCCCACCACCAGCAGCGTGGCGTTGTTCGGCTTGAACCAGTTCTGGTGGTAGTTCAGCAGATCGTCGCGCTGCAAGGCGCTGACCGACGCCTCGGCGCCGCTGCCGGTGACCGGCACCGCGTAGGCATGGCCGGCGCCATACACCAGCTGCGGCAGCACGCGCAAACCCATCAACTGCGGATTGGCCTTCTCGCGGGCGATCGCCGCCAGGCGGTCCTTCTTCAGGCGCTCCAGTTCATTCGTTGCGAAGGCCGGATGCTGGATCACGTCCGCATACACCTCCAGCGCTTTCGGCAGCGTCGCCTTCAGCGCATTCAGGTTGACGTTGGCGCTATCGAGGCTGGCGCCGACCGAGAATTCCGCGCCCAGCGCTTCAAACTGTTCGCTGATGGCGGAAGCGCTGCGGCTGGTGGTGCCCTCCTCCAGCATGCGGCCGGTAAGGCTGGCCAGACCCTGCGTTTTCGCCACGTCCGAGGCATAGCCGGCATCGACGATCAGCGAGAAGTTGACCAGCGCCGCCGCATGGCGCTCGGCCAGCACGACTTTCAGCCCGTTCGACAGCGTGGCGGTCTGCATCGGCGGCAGCTTCAGCGTCTCGGCCTTGCCCATGGCCGGCGGCTGGCTGCGGTCCAGCTTCGCGGTGGTGGCCAGGTTGGTCGGATACGGCTGCACGTCGAGCACATAATCACCATCGGTCAGCCAGGCCTGCAAGGCCTGCTTGACCTGCGCCGGGGTGGCGGCCTTGATCGCCTTCAGGTCGTCCTTGTAGCAGTCCGGATTGCCGGTGTAGGTGGCGCAGCCGGCCAGCAGGTCGCTCTTGCCGCCAAAGCCGCCGATGCGTTCGATGGTGCGCGTGGAGCGCGCCAGCATGGTGGTCTTGGCGCGCTCCAGTTCCGCAGCGGTCGGGCCGGATTTGATCAGCGCCTGCAGCTCTTCGTCGCCGGCGCGTTCCATCTTCGCACTATCGACGCCCGGACGCGCGGTCAGCACCATGTAGAACTGGCCGGCGATTTCGGAGGTGGAGTTGAAGGCGCTGGCTTCGGTCGCCAGCTGGTCCTTGTACACCAGGCGCTTGTACAGGCGCGAGGTCTTGCCGCCGCCAAGCACCTGAGCCGCCAGGTCCAGCAGCGGTTCGGTTGGCGTGTGCACGCCCGGCACGTTCCACACGCGGTAGATGCGCGCCTGCGGCACGCGGTCCTGCACCGTGCCGCGGTGGGTGCCGGTGCGCTTGGCGATCCATTCCTGCTGCTTGGCCAGCGGCGGGCCGGCCGGGATATCGCCGTAATACTTCTCGACTTTTTCACGCGCCTGTTCCGGCGTGATGTCGCCGGCCAGCACCAGCGTCACGTTGTTCGGGCCGTAGTTGGTCTTGAACCATTCCTGCACGTCGCTCATCGACGCCGCTTCCAGGTCGGCCATCGAGCCGATCGTGGTCCATGAATACGGATGGCCGACCGGCCAGGTGTTTTCGGCCAGCAGCTGGCGCGTGACGCCGTAAGGACGATTCTCGCCCTGGCGTTTTTCGTTCTGCACCACGCCGCGCTGCAGGTCCAGCTTCTTCTGATCGAGCACGCCGAGCAGGTGGCCCATGCGGTCGCTCTCGGCGAACAGCGCGTAATCGACCATCGAAGTCGGCACGTTCTGGAAGTAGTTGGTGCGGTCGCCGTTGGTGGTGCCATTCAGGTCGGTGGCGCCGATGCGCTCCAGCGCATTGATATAGGTCTGGTTGAAGTTTTCGCTGCCGCTGAACATCAGGTGTTCGAACAGGTGGGCGAAGCCGGTCTTGCCCGGCTTTTCATTCTTGGAACCGACGTGATACCAGGTGTTGATCGCCACCACCGGGGTCTTGTGGTCTTCATGCACCAGCAGCGTCAGGCCGTTCTTCAGCACGAAACGGGTGTAAGGGATATCGGGAATGGCGATATCGTTTTTGACGGCGGGCTTGCTGGTCTCTGCTGCGTGCAGGGCGCCAGCCGACAGCAGCGCGATCGATGCCGCGAGCATGGTGCGGCGGAAGGACATGGTCATGCGGTATCTCCATAAGAAGTGAACCTGCAAAAAGGGCGCCGGCATTGCAGCAGGCGCCCGACCATTCTATTAAGTTTTAGGCAAGGTTGGCTAGTTTTATTTTCGCTGCGCCGCCGTGGCGTCGCGCGCGGCGCGGAACTCGGCGTCCTGCGCCCAGTTCGGCCAGACCTTGGAGTCGGCCAGGTCGCGGCCCAGCGCATATAGCATGCCCAGGTCGTGCGTCATGCTGGCGAAGGTCCAGCTGGCGCTCCACTCGTCGGAAGGCTGGTGGTAGTTGTTGGTGGTGTAGTCGTCTTCCAGCTTTTTGCCGGCCGCCACGCCGCCTTCCACCAGGTCGTCGCCCGAACCATACGAGATGGCCGGCACGCCGCGCTTGGCGAACGAGAAGTGGTCCGAGCGGAAGAAGTGGCCCGCTTCCGGTTTCGGGTCCGGCTTGTACACCAGGTTCCACTGCTTGGCCTTGGCGATCAGCTCATCCAGCAGATCCAGCTTGGCGCTGCCGGAGATGGTGAAGTTGCGCGTCAGGCCGTGTGGGCTCAGGGCGTCCATATTGATCACGCCGACCGTGGTGGCCAGCGGGTACAGCGGATTGGCCGAATAGTACTCGGAACCCAGCAGGCCTTTTTCTTCGGCGGTCACCGCCAGGAACACCACGCTGCGCGCCGGCGCCGGGGCTTTGCCGTAGGCGCGCGCCAGTTCCAGCAGCGCGGCGATGCCGGTGCCGTTGTCGACCGCGCCGTTGTAGATCTTGTCGCCCTTGGCGTCAGGCAGGCCGACGCCCAGGTGGTCCCAGTGGCCGCTGTAGATCACGGTTTCCTTCGGCGCCGAAGCGCCGACGATGCGCGCCGCCACGTTCTTCGACACGATCACCTGCGCGCTCACCGCGTAGTTGGCCGACAGCGTGACGTTCTTCAGTTCCACCGGCTTGAAGTCGCGGGTTTGCGCCTGCTTCTTCAGCGCTTCGAAATCGAGGCCGCCGCGCTTGAACAGGTCGACCGCCAGGTCGCGCTGTATCCACGCTTCCATCGGCGCGTGCGCCTCCGCCGGCTTCTTGCGCACGATGTCGTACATGACGTTGGTGTTGGAGTTCTTCACCGTGTTCCAGCCGTAGGAGGCCGGCGCGGTTTCGTGCACGATGATGGTGCCCAGCGCGCCGCGGCGCGCCATCTCTTCGTACTTGTAGGTCCAGCGGCCGTAGTAGGTCATGGCCTTGCCGCCGAAATCGCCCTCGCCGGTTTCGAAGTCCGGATCGTTGATCAGCACCACCGCCAGCTTGCCCTTCAGATCCTGTCCCTTGAAGTCGTCCCACTTGCGCTCCGGCGCGTTGACGCCGTAGCCGACGAACACCAGCGGCGCGTTCTTGAAGTCCACCAGCCTGGAGCCGTTCATGGCGGCGCGCACGGACAGGTCGTCGCCCTGCTTCAGTGGCTGCACGGTCTTGCCGTCGCTGACGCTCAGCGTGACCGGGCCCTTGATCTCAAAACGGCCCAGCGGCACGTCCTGGGTCCACGAGCGCTGGCCCTTGACCACGTCGCCGCCCGGCTTCAGGCCGGCCGCCTTGAATTGTTCGATCAGGTAGGCGACGGTCTTGGTCTCGCCGGCGGTGTTCGGGCCGCGGCCTTCAAATTCGTCGGACGACAATACCTTGACGTCCTGCGACAGACGTTTGGCGTCGAACTCGGGGCCGGTCGCGGCGTGTGCGGCAAAGGCGGCAAGCAAGGATAATGCAAGCATGGTTTTTTTCAATCGGGCCTCCGTAAGGGCGATACATGGACCGGTCATACTGCCACGAATCAAACAGGACGACAATGTCATAAATAATTACCAAATACATAAATGTTTCCGGTAGGATATAGCCTTTATAACAAGGAGTATCCATGCGCCGCATCCTCACCGCCCTGCTCTGCCTGAGCCTGATCGCCGCACTGCCGGCCATGGCCGCCGATCCCGCCGCGTCCGCACCGCAGCTGACCGCCCAGCAGTTCCTCGCCGCGCTGACGTTCCGCGAAGGCCAGATCAAGCTGCCCGGCGACATCGCCACGCTGGACCTGCCGCCCAGCTTCCGCTACCTCGATCCAGCCGACGCCGAAAAACTGCTCACCGACGGCTGGGGCAATCCGCCCGGCGCCAAGACGCTGGGCATGATCGTGCCGGCCGACGTCAATCCGCTGAGCGCGTCCGGCTGGGGCGTGGTGGTCACCTACGACAAGGACGGCCACGTCAAGGACGACGATGCCGACAAGATCAACTACGCCGACCTGCTGAAGGACATGAAGGAAGGCATGGACGAAAACAACAAGGCGCGCAAGGAACAAGGCTACGCCGCCATGTCGCTGGTGGGCTGGGCCGAACAGCCGAGCTACGACAAGGATCAGCACAAGCTGTACTGGGCCAAGGAACTGCATACCGACGGCAGCCAGGAAAACGGCCTCAACTACAACATCCGCGTGCTGGGCCGCGAAGGCGTGCTGGTGCTGAACGCGGTGGCCGGCATGAACCAGATCGCGCAGGTCAAGCAGGAGATGAAGAAGGTCACCGCCTTCACCGACTTCACGCCGGGCAACCGCTATACCGACTTCAACGCCGGCACCGACAAGGTGGCGGAATACGGCATCGCCGCGCTGGTGGCGGGCGGCATCGCGGCCAAGCTGGGCTTCTTCGGCAAGATCTTCGCGCTGCTGCTGGCGTTCAAGAAAGCCATCCTGTTGGGCCTGGCGGCGGCGGGCAGCTGGGTCTACAAGCTGCTGGGCCGCAAGAAGGCAGAGAAAGCCGCCGCCGTCGACCTGAGCAAACCGGAGTAAGGCCATGGGCAAGCTGATCATCTGGCTGCTGGCGGCCGGCAAAATGGGCAAGCTGCTGACGACCTGCGGCACCATGCTGATTTCCATTGTCGTCTACAGCTGGGTGTTTGGATGGCGCTACGCGGCCGGCTTTGTGGCGCTGATCTTCGTCCATGAAATGGGCCATTACGTGGCGGCGCGCCAGCGCGGGCTGGACGTCGGCGCGCCGACCTTCATCCCCTTCGTCGGCGCCTGGATCGCGCTGAAGGAACTGCCGCACGATGTCGAGACCGAAGCCTACATCGGCTTTGCCGGGCCGCTGGCCGGCACGCTGGCGTCGGTGGCCTGCTACTTCATCGCCCGCGACCAGGACAGCAACCTGCTGCTGGCCCTGGCCTATTCCGGCTGCATGCTCAACCTGTTCAACCTGATACCGATGTCGCCGCTGGACGGCGGCCGCATCACCGCCATCATCTCGCCCAAGGTGTGGCTGGCCGGCGTGCCGCTGCTGGCGGCGCTGTTCTTCTACCATCCAAGCCCGATGCTGATCCTGGTGGCGGTGCTGGCCTACCCGCAGCTGAAGGAAGCCATCTGGGGCAATCCCGACAAGGCCGCCGCCGATTATTACAACGTGCCGCGCGACACCCGCATCACCTACGGCGTCATGTACCTCGGCCTGGTGGCCTTCCTGGCGATGATGAGCTACAGCATCCACAACCTGCTGGACGGCTCGGTGAACTAGCGTACAGTCCCGCCGGCGCGGGGCGGCGACACTGGAGGCCAGTATCCACGGGAGGCTGGCCATGCCGGAAGGACCATCAATCGTTATCTTGCGCGAACAGGCCGAAGGCTTTGTCGGCCGCACCATCACGCACGCCAGCGGCAACAGCAAGACGGTGGATGTCGATGCGCTGCCCGGCCAGAAAATCGTCGCGCTGCGCAGCTGGGGCAAGCACTTCCTGATCCAGATGCCCGACCTGGCGCTGCGCATCCATCTGCTGATGTTCGGCAGCTACCGCATCAACGAACGCAAGGATGCCGAACCACGCCTCAGCCTCGGCTTCGACGACGGCGAGGAATTCAATTTCTACACCTGCTCGGTCAAGCAGCTGCCGCCGGACCTGGATGCACAGTACGACTGGCGCAGCGATGTCATGTCCGACGAATGGGATGCGAAACTGGCGCTGAAAAAGCTGCGCGAGCAGCCCGACATGCTGGTGTGCGACGCCGCGCTCGACCAGGATATTTTTTCCGGCGCCGGCAACATCTTCAAGAACGAAGTGCTGTTCCGCATCCGCGTCCATCCGCTATCGACCGTCGGCGCGCTGCCGGCCGCCAAGCAGCGCGAGCTGGTCAAGGAGATGCAGGCCTACGCCTTCGATTTCCTGCGCTGGAAGAAAGCCTCCGTACTGAAGCAGCACTGGCTGGCGCACACCAAATCGATCTGCCCGCGCTGCCATATTCCGTTCCACAAGGCGCACCTGGGCAAGACCCGGCGCCGCAGCTTCTTCTGCACCAGCTGCCAGCAGCAGTATCCGCCCGCGCTTAAACCAGCCCGGTCAGATAGTAAACCGCGATCACCACGAACACAGCCAGCGTCTTGATCACCGTCACGCCGAAGATGTCGCGGTAGGACTGGCGGTGCGTCAGGCCGGTGACGGCCAGCAGCGTGATCACGGCGCCGTTGTGCGGCAGGGTATCCATGCCGCCGCTGGCCATGGCCACCACGCGGTGCATCACCTCCAGCGGAATGTGCGCGGCCTCGGCCGCCTTGATGAACTGGTCCGACATCGCCGCCAGCGCAATGCTCATGCCGCCCGAGGCCGAGCCGGTGATGCCGGCCAGCGACGTCACCGACACCGCCGCATTCACCAGCGGATCGGGCACGCTGCGCAGCGCCTGGCTGACCGACAGAAAGCCCGGCAACGCGGCGATGACGCCGCCGAAACCATATTCCGACGCGGTGTTCATCGCCGCCAGCAGCGCGCCGCCGACGGCGGCCTTGGTGCCCTCGGCAAACGCATCGCGGATGCGGCCGAACGCGGTGGCGACCGTCAGCAGGATGCCCAGCAGCAGCGCGCCTTCCACCGCCCAGATACCGATCACCGACTTGATGGCCAGGTTCACCGGCGCATGCAGGCCGGGCAAGGCGTCGGCGGTCAGCGCGTAGTTGTCGCCGTACCAGCCGGGAATCAGCTTGGTCAGCGCGAAGTTGGCCACGCCCACCAGCACCAGCGGCGCCACCGACAACAGCGGATGCGGCAACGCGCCGCGCGCCGCGCCGGCGGCCGCCACGCCGGACTTGCCGGCGTCCTCGCCATAGCCCTCGCCCGTGGCCATCGCCGAACGGCGGCGCCATTCCAGGAAGGCCAGTCCGGCTGCCAGCGTGACGATGGAGCCGATCACGCCCAGCGACGGCGCGGCCCAGCCGGTGGTCTTGAAGAAGGTGGTCGGAATGATGTTCTGGATCTGCGGCGTGCCCGGCAGCGTATCCATGGTGAACGAAAACGCCCCCAGCGCAATCGCGCCCGGCATCAGCCGCTTGGGGATATTGCTCTGGCGATACAGCTCGGCCGCGAACGGATACACGGCAAACACCACCACGAACAGCGACACGCCGCCATACGTCAGCAGCGCGCACACCAGCACGATGACGGCGTTGGCGCGCGAACGGCCGATGTACTTGATGGCCGCCACCACGATGGCCTCCGAAAAGCCCGACAGCTCGATCAGCTTGCCGAACACCGCACCCAGCAGGAACACCGGGAAGTACAGCTTGATGAAGCCCACCATCTTGTCCATGAAGATGCCGCTGAACACCGGCGCCACCGCACCGGGATCGGTCAGCAGCACCGCGCCCAGCGCGGCCACCGGCGCAAACAGGATCACGCTGTAGCCGCGATACGCGGCCAGCATCAGGAATACCAGTGCGGCAAGGACAATCAGAAACGACATGCGGACTCCAGAATAGGACAGATGCCGAATATTGTAGTGCTTATTGCAACACCATGCTGTCCTTTCCGCTTACCGTGGCAATTTTTCGACCCGACACCACTGGTAAGGATACGGCTCGCGTCCAACCGCCGCCTGGTAGACAACGCAGCTGGCGGCGTCAATGCCGAGGCCGAAACGCGCCATGTCTGCCGCCACGGCTTGCACCTGCACGCGGTCCTGCGCGGCGAGATCGATCTGGTATTCCGGCAGCAGGTCCAGCGTGCAACCGCCGGCGGGCAGGTCACGCAGGCTGGCCTGGAAGCGCACATGGCGCATCAGCCATGACAGCCGTCCGCAGCCGCCCACATCGGCGGTCAAGCCCAGCGACGTGGCGGCGGCCAGTTTGCGTTCCAATGCGGACTGTTTATCGTTCTTGCTGGCCGCCAGCATCACATAGTGCGGTCCCGGACGCTCGGCAATCACGTCATGCAAGCGCTGCAGATAGCCTGGCGACTCCGGCATGCCGCCCAGCCGTACAACCCGTGCCTGCGGCGGCATGAACATCGACATCCAGCCCATGGGCGGATGCAACTGGGCGATGAAGATAACGCTGGCCGCCGGCGCCGCAAGCGCCGGTGTTTGTGCACTGAAGCTGCGCTCGCCCCAGGCGGCATGTCCCCAGTTCGCTACCGGAAACACGGTCACCGCCAGCAGCGCCAATACCGCCCAGGCCACGCGGCGTGCCGCCGGCAAACCGCGCATCACGCCGTGCAGCGCGAGCCAGATCACGATCGGCGCCAGCAGTTCCAGCGGAATCAGGTAACGCTGGATGCTGAATAAACGCATCCACACCAGATACGAGATCGCCACAAACAGCAGCAGAAACACGCTACGGCGGTCAGCCGTCCGGCGCAGCACTTGCACGCCAAAAAACGCCAGCACCAGGGTGTACATCACCGGCCAGACAAACAGCTTCATGGACAGCTCGCCGACGCGCAGCGGGTCCAGCGCAAAGACGAAGGGCCATAGCAGGTTTTCCAGCAGCCCTTTCGGCAGGAAGATGCTTTCGATGACCCCGGCTTCCGGCGCCAGCGGGCTGTGGAACAGGTTGTTAAATTGGGGAAACAGCGGATTGCCGAACATATGCCACATGGTCAGGAACCACCAGCCCGCGCTCAATGCGATACCGCCGATCACCCCGACGCCGAACACAAACGCCAGCCGCAGCCGCTGCCACCAGAGCTGCGGCGTCACCAGCAGCGACAGGCACAGACCAACGGCATAGACGGCGTTGGTCAGCTTCATGCCGGTGCCGATGCCCATTACCAAGCCGGCGGCCAGCGCCGCCAGCACGGCGCGCAGGCCCCATTGCTGCATGACGGTCCAATGGCGCAACAGCAGGTAAACCGCTCCCAGCACCATCAACGCGGTCAGGTTGTCGCCCATGGTATTGCCAAGCTCGCTGAGGAATCCCGGCGTCATCAGGCCGGTGGCGGCCAGCAGCAGCGCCACGCGCGACTGGCCCGCCACATCGGGCAACTGCCGCGCAATCACAGCGAGCAGCACAAAGTTCAGGCCGTGCAGTACGCCCATCAGGAAACCGGCCAGGCGCGGCGGACACCACTGCGTCAAGAAATAGTAAGGCAGCTCGATAGTGGGATTGAAGTAGCTCTGAAAAGCCCCAGGGGCCATGTCAAAACCGATGCGGCCATGAAACAACGCATAGGCGTTATAAAGGTGATAGTTGCGCATATCCCAGCCATCGTCCTGTCCGCTCAGAAGCGACAGCAAGCCGCACAACACCGGGACAAACACGGCGGCCAGCAGGTCTGTACGCGGGTGGTTCAGGAAAGCGAAGCGGGGCAATTTCATGGATCAGGATTTGAAGACAAGGAATTTGGCGCTGAAAAAATTTGCCAGCATACCGGACAAGGAACCAATGGCCACGCCCAGTGCCGGCAGCCAGACGGCGGCTGGCATCAGCCACAGCGTCAGCGAGTAGGCCGCCAGATTCAGCAAGGCGCCACCGCTCATGGCGGCCAGGTAACGCCACCACTCGCGCCACTGCGAACCGGTCGACGTAAACGTGTAGCGGCGGTTGATGCGCCAAGTGACGCATACCGCCGCCAGGAAGGAGAGCAGCCGGCCCGGATACGGGCCGCAACCCAGCGCCATCGCGCCATATAACACCAGCACATCAGCGCCAAGGCCAATCACGCCGGTTACCGCAAAGCGGAACAACTGCACGGTGGCCTTAGTCATGTTCGGGCAACATCGGGCCGGGTTGGGCCAGGTAGGCAAAGCGCTTTTGCTCGACCCGGCCTTTGGTGACCGCATCCAGGATAATGCCGCACACTAGCAGGATCACGCCAAACAGCATCAGTGCGGCGCACAGGACGGCGGTGGGCAGGCGAGGCACCAGGCCGGTGCGCAGATAAGTGTCCGCCAGCGGTTCTGCCAGGATCACCGACAACAACGCAAACAGCGCCGCGCCGATCGAGTAAAACGCCAGCGGCCGTTCCGACTTGAACAGGCGGAAGATGGTGGTCAGGATGCGCGCGCCATCACGGTAGGTATTCAATTTGCTGACCGAGCCTTCCGGCCGCGATTTATAGGCGGTCGCCACTTCCGCCACCGGCATGCGCAGCTCCAGCGCATGGACAGTCAGTTCGGTTTCGATTTCGAAGCCGGCCGAATGGGCCGCAAAGGACTTCACGTAGCGCCGCGAAAACACGCGATAGCCCGACAAAATATCGGTGAAGGTGCGGCCAAAAATAAAGGATACGAAGCCGGTCAGCAGGGCGTTGCCGAAGCGGTGACCGGGTCGGTAGGCCTCCTGTTCGGTGCTGACGCGGTTACCCACCACCATGTCCAGCCCTTCGCCCAGCAGCCGTTCGATCAACTGTGGCGACACGCTGGCGTCGTAGGTGTCGTCGCCATCGGCCATCACATAGGCATCTGCTTCAATGTCGGCAAACATGCGCCGCACCACGCTGCCCTTGCCTTGCGCCGACACATTGCGCACGATGGCGCCGGCGGCACGCGCGATCTGCGCCGTGCCGTCGGTCGAGTTGTTGTCGAACACATAGATCTGCGCCTGCGGCACATAGGTCCGGAAGTTGTGCACGATGGCGCCGATGGTCAGTGCCTCGTTGTAACAAGGCAGCAGAATGGCAATACGGGCGGTGCGGGGAAGCGTCATAAGCTACGGATCACAAATAAAGGCGTTATTATAGTTCCAACCGACAACGTATTAATATAAAAGTAATGCGGTAGCAGGAGACTAGGGTATGACAGAATTACAACCCTCGCTCAAGGGCGCGGGCAAATTGTCGCTGAACTGGGGTTATCTGAACGCGATCGCCAACGGCACCTCGGCGATCGATCTTGGCGCGCTGGCCCTGCGCAACCTGGACGACGCCCGCCAGTTCGTGCGCGAATACGGCTTCGACCTGGACGAGCCGGCGGCGGCGGCGCTGATACGGCGCGCGCACCGCGAGGCGATCGAGTTCATCCGCAGCACCTTTCTGGAACCGGGCCAGGCCGGCTTGATCCCGGCCGAAGTCATCGAGCCCGACGACCCGCTGCAGCTGCTGGTGTATGCCTCGCTGCGCGGCCAGCAGGTCGATGCGCGGCGCATGTGGGCGTGCGCGGTGCTGAAGGTGATGCATGGGATCTTCTACATCGACAACAACCTCAAGCTGCGGCATTTCCACGCCATCCGCGCGCAGGTGTTCGGCACGCTGGACGAGGTGATCCGCCATGACGGCGAGCGCCATTACCTGACCGACGGAGAACTCTGCCTGCCGCTGCTGCACTACGACCGCAAGGACAACAAGGGCCGCGGCAGCATCCTGCTCAAGCTGCTGCAAAAAGCCGCTTATCTGGCGGCGGATATTTTCGACCACCTGGGCGTGCGGCTGGTGTTCGCCACCCGCTGCGAATGCCTGCTGGCCCTGCGCACCTTGCAACGCGCGCATCTGCTGTCGGTGACCAATGTCGACGCCGAACGCACCCGCAACACGCTGCTGGACCTGGATGCGGCCAAACAGGTTTTCTGCAAGTACCGCGCGCAGCTGGAGCATGCCGACGGCTATCCGCTGGACCTGCTGCGGCAGATGGATGCGGAACTGGCCGAGATCGCGCAGCCGCAAACGCGCTGCGACAATCCGCACAGCGGCTCCGGCTTCAACAGCATGCAGGTGACGGTGCGCAAGATGATCCACGTGCAGCAGCTGGATGCGGCGCCGGAGCAGGAGTACGACGTCGGCTTTTTCTTTGAGTACGAAATCCAGCTGATGGATGAAGCCAGCTACCAGCGCAGCCTGAGCGGCCCGGCCAGCCACGAAGAGTACAAACGGCGCCAGGTCGACACCGCCCGCATCCGCGTCTTCGGCCGCGACCTGTTGCGCTGGATCGCCGACCAGCAAACCGGCTGAACCCGCCAGCGGTGCGCCGCCGGCTGGCGCGATGCTTTACGCTAGCCCTCATGCGCATCCTGACGATTTTTCTCACGGCATGGTTGCTGGCAGCTGGCGTCGCCGTGGCCCAGACCGCACCCAGCGTCACCGTGGCCGCCACCCGTGATCCGGTCGACAAGTCCTACCGCAAGATGCTTGCCGGCATGGACATCTTCGAACGCAATCACGCGCTGGCGCCGCAAGCCACGCTGCGCTTCCAGCTGCTGCCGCGCCTGCCGACCACGCAACTGGACGGCATCACGCTGCGCGTGGCCGGCGACAGCATGTCGCTGCCGGTGACGGTTGCCGCCGATCACAGCTTCACGCTGGAGCGCAACGCGCAAGCGGCCAGGGAAGACGCCGCGCTGATCGCCAGCCGCAAGACCAGCACGCTCACCTGGCGCGCGCAGGTGCGCAGTCCCAATGTACCGGAGGGCATGCGCCGGCTCGGCGACCTGCGGCTTGAGTGCATGGTCGGCGTGGAGGCTGGCTTGCTGTCCAACAACGCGCAGATCTTCGCCTGGCTGGGCGAGATGTTCACCAGCCCTGAGCGCGTGTGCAACACGGCGGAAGGCAACTACCTGTTTTTCGCCGAGCATCCGGTGTTTGCCGTCACGCTGCGCGATGGCGGGCGCAGCGCCACGCTGCCGTTCCGCGCCTTGTACGCCGGTGGCACGCAGACGCCGTCCACCCTGCCCTACTGCGATTGCCAGGTACTGCTGGACCGCAGCTATTACGCGCCGGTCTGGGATCGCGGCTGGTCGGACGATACCTTGTTGTCTTTTGAGGATATGGACAGTCCACCAGGCGCGGAAGACAGTGCCGTCGCCGCCGACCACAACACCACCGCGCTGATGCGCGCCCGCCTCGGTGCGGCGCAGGTGGTCAGTTTTGATAACGGCTACCAGGCGTGGCGTTACAGCTATCCGCCGGCGCGCGATGGCGGCGAGCCGTCCGAGTTCATCGTTTTGTTCGGTCCCGATGGCGTGGCGCGCAAGGCGCGATTGCGCGAATCCCTGTAATGGATCATGATGAAGCCATGAACATCCTGCCCCGCCTCCGCTCCCTTCGCCTGGCCACGGCCAGCCTGCTGATTCTCAGCGCTTGTGCCGGTGCAAGACCGCCGGCGGCGGAGAACGCCAGCGTGTCGTTGTGGCAGCAGGTGCAGGCTGCCAACACCAGGCTTAGTTGCGACAATGACAGCCAGTGTCATAGCTTGGGTGTGGGCGCCAAGGCTTGCGGTGGTCCGGAGAACTATATTGCGTGGTCGAGCAAGGATGGGGATGGCGCCAGACTCAAGGCGCTGGTCGGGCAGCATGTGGCCGCGCGTCGGGCGGAGGATAACCGGCAGGGCATGATGTCTACTTGCTCGGTGGTCAGCGATCCTGGCGCCAGTTGCCAGGCTGGGGTGTGCGCGCTGAACCAGCGGACTGTCAGCGAGCCGCCTGCGCAATAGCGGGGTTGACGTTGCTTGCCGCTTTAAAAGCGTGCGGCACCCGCGAAACCCGCACACCGCTGCGGCCAGGGTCTGACCCCGCATGGGGTCAGACCCTTTCGTTAGGGGTAAAAAAGCTGTTACCCCGTTAGCGCACGGTCATCGCCTTCTTGATGGCCACACAACGCTCATCTTCCTGCCGCGTCACCAGCAACGCGCGACGCGTACCCGCCGACAAATCCGGCAAGCCGGCAATCGCCGCATCCAGACGCTCAACGCTGGCTGGCGTGCACGTCGCCGGTATCATCGACGCACCATAAGCACGCATGTAGACCGGACCCGCAGCCTTGTCCACCGCACCCAGCGTCGCCAGACGCTGCGCGGCAGTCTGCTCATTCAGCGCTTTCTGCTCGGTCGGGTACATGCTGCCCATCGCCGTGCGCACCTTGGAGAACGGCAGCTTGGTCTGCAGGTCGGCAATCGTTGCCGCCCACTCGGCCTTCACTTTCGCATCCGGACGCACCACGGCCGCCGAAATCGCCGCCTGCTGGCCGCTATCCGACTTGTCGCGTTCCTGCTCGGCAGCCAGCAACGCCTCGCTGCCTGGATAGGCAAAGCGGTTCAGACGACGGATGATGTCCCAGCGTACGTCCTGCGACACGTTCAGGCGCGGCACCACCAGCTTGCCGCTCAGGATATCGGCCAGCTGCTTCAACGCAGTCGGGCTGCTGGCCAGACCCAGGTAGGTCGAGAACCAGCGGCGCTGGAAGTTGTTGTCGGTGGCCGCCTTGGTGGCGGCAAACGCCATCTGCTCCAGCTGCACGCCAACCTTGGCGCTGTACGCCGACGGGCCCTGCGCTTCCAGATAGCCTTTGGAAGCACGCACCTTGTCGACGATGTCGCCCAGCAGCGTGTAGTCCTTCTCGGCCGGCGCGTTGGCCAGCGCGGTTTTCAGGAAGTCGTTCAGCGGCAGCTTGGCTGCACGCACGCCATCCCACAGGCTCTGCCACAGCATCGAACGCAGCAGCGGATCATCCACCTTGCTCAGGCTGGACTGCGCGGTCGCGAACGACTTCTTGTCCAGTTGTACCTGCGCGAAGCCCCAGTCCTGGTAGTTCGGATACACCAGGTCCGGGCAGGCGGCGCCCTGCAACTCCGGCACGGCGGTGGCCTCGCCCTTGTAGGTGATGGCGACGTTCTTGCTCAGGCTCAGGCCTTTCGCGCTCAGGTTGAACAGACCGATCTGCACGCGCTGCTCGCGCAGGGTCGGCAGTTCCTTGGTGGTCGCGCTCTGGCGCAGCGTGAAGGAGCTGACCTTGCCGCCGGCGCAGCTGAAGTCAGCCGCGATGGTGTTGACGCCCGCTTCGTACAGCCATTCCTTGGTCCAGCCGCTCAGGTCGCGACCGGCCGCTTCACCCAGGCTGCCGATGAAGTTGTCCAGCGTGGCGTTCTGGTACTGGTACTTGACCAGGTAGTTATGCACGCCCTTGCGGAACACTTCCTCGCCTAGCAGGTGGCGCAGCTGCTTTAGCGTCGACGCGCCTTTCGAGTAGGTGATGGCGTCGATATTGTCGAACGCGTTCGCGGTCGACGGCACCGGCGTTTCGATCGCGTGCGTGGTCACGCGCTGGTCCTGCACGTAGGCGGCCTGCTTGCCGCCCGAGTAGAAGCCCTGCCACGCATTGGTGAACTCGGTCGACTCGGCGGTCGCCAGCGTGCCCATGAAGGACGCGAAGCTTTCGTTCAACCACAGGCCGTTCCACCACTTCATGGTGACCAGGTCGCCGAACCACTGGTGCGCCATTTCGTGCAGGATGACGCCGGCCAGCGACTGCTTCTGCGCCGCCGTCATTTCTTCCTTGTGCAGGAAGCTGCCTTCGCCGAAGGTGATGGCGGCCGCGTTTTCCATGGCGCCGTACAGGAAGTCCGGCACCAGCAGCTGGTCATACTTCTCGAACTGGTACGGCACGCCGAAGTACTGGTCGAAGAAGGCCAGGCCCTGCTTGGTGTACTTGAACCATTCCTGCGGCGACACCTGCGACGCCACCGACTGGCGCGCGAACAGGCGCATCGGGTACTTGCCGCTGGTGTCTTCCCATACCTTGTACGGACCGGCGTGCATGGCGAAGTTGTACGGGCTTAGCTTCTTCGAGCGCGGGAAGGTCCACTTCTTGCCGCCGTCCACGTCCTGTACGCCGGTTTCGCGCATCGTCGACGACACCACCCAGTCGGCCGGCGTGGTCACGGTCACCTGGTAGGTGCCTTTCAGGTCGGGCTGGTCGAACACCGGGAACATCTGGTGCGCGGCGGCCGGTTCGAAGTGCGAATAGGTATAGACGCGGCCATCGACCGGATCGACCATGCGGTGCAGGCCTTCGCCGTTGGTGCTGTGCAAACGGGTGTAGGCGATGGTGACGGTGTTGCGGCCGGCGACCAGGTCGGCCGGCGCCAGCGTGATGAACCACTTGTTGTACTGCGGCGTCACTGCTTTACCGTTGACAGTCATGCTGCCGATGGTGGCCTTGTCCAGGTCGATGGTCAGCGGCTGCGACACGTCTTTCAGGTCGAAGCTCAGGGTGGTGGTGCCGCTGAAGCTTTCCTTGCCGGTCAGCGCGAACTCCAGCGTGTAGTCGACATTGCTGACGCGCGCCGAACGGGCGGCGGCGTCGGCTTGCGACAGGTAAGCGTTTTCGGCGCGCGGCGCCACGTCGGCGGCATGCGCGCCGCCAAAAGCCAGCGCCACGGCGCCAGCGATCAGATATTTTTTCATGTCTGTCCCTTGCTTATTTTTTGATGTAGGTATCGAGCCAGTCAATCACCGTGTGATGCCACAGCACCGAGTTGGCCGGCTTCAGCACCCAGTGGTTCTCGTCCGGGAAGAACAGGAACTTGCTCGGAATGCCGCGGCGTTGCAGCGCGGTGAACGCGCCCAGACCTTGCGCGGTCGGGATGCGGAAGTCCATGTCGCCCTGCACCACCAGCATCGGCGTCTTCCAGTTCTTCACCTTCAGCGCCGGGTTGAACTTCTCGTGCAGCTCGGGCACCTCGTAGTACGGGCCGCCGTTTTCCCACTCGGTGAACCAGATTTCTTCGGTGGAGTAGGCCATGCCGCGCGCATCGAACACGCCGTCGTGGTTGACGATGCACTTGAAGCCGTCCGACCAGTTACCCTGGATCCAGTTCATCATGAAGCCGCCATACGACGCGCCCAGCGCGCAGCTGTTGTCACGGTCCAGCCATGGGAATTTCTGCACCGCTGCCGCAAGGCCTTTCTGCAAATCTTCCAGCGGCTTGCCGCCCCAGTCGCCGCTGATCGAGTCGGTGAACTTCTGGCCGTAGCCGGTCGAACCGTGGAAGTCGATGAACACGGTCGCATAGCCGGCGCCCGCGTACACCTGCGGATTCCAGCGATAGCTCCACGAGTTGCCGAAGCTGCCCTGCGGGCCGCCGTGCACCAGGAAGGCGATCGGATATTTCTGGCCCGGCTTGGCGTTCCATGGCTTCATCACGTGGCCGTAGACGGTGTCGCCATTGGCGCCGGTGAAGGAGAACTGCTCGTACTCGCCGAACTTGACATCGGCCAGCGCGGCTTCATTCAGGTGGGTCAGCTGGTCGGCCTTTTCGCCCGATGCACCCAGCTTGAACTTGAACAGCTGCGCGCCCGACGACAGGCTGGCCTGCGCCATGACGATGGTGTCCTTGGCGACGTCGAAGCCGCTGACATAGCCCTTGCCGGTCAGCGCGCTGACCTTGCCGCTGGCGGCGTCGATCGAGAACAGGCGGTGCTGGCCGACGTCGTCGGCGGTGGCCAGGATGGCCTTGCTGTCAGGCGTCCAGCGGAAGTCCGCGATCGAACGGTCCCAGCTGTCGGCGACGGTGCGCTTCTTGCCGCTGGCGACGTCGATCAGCACCAGGTGGAAGCGGTCGGCCTCGAAGGTCGGCTTGTCCATCGCCACGTAGGCCAGCGTCTTGCCGTCCGGCGAGTAGATCGCCTTGGTGTCCCAGGCCTTGTTGTCTGCGGTCAGGTTCTTGGCTTCGCCGCCGGTGGCCGGCACGGTGTAGACGTCGAAGTTGGTCGACCAGGCTTCGGTCTTGCCGGCGATGCGCGCCGAGAAGGCCACGGTCTTGCCGTCCGGGCTGAAGTGATATTCATCGTGATCGCCGAATGGCTTGGATGGCACGTCGCCGTCCAGCTTGCCGCTCAGGCTGACCGGCTGCACGCTGACCTTGCCGCCGGCGTCGATCGGCGCCGAGTACAGCACGTTGGTGCGGCCGTCGGCCCAGGTATCCCAGTGGCGCACGAACAGCTTGTCGTACACCTTGCCGCTGGCCTTGACCTTGGCGTTGTCGTCCAGGCGCTGCTTGCTGCACGCCAGGTCGGCGCAATCGCGGAACACGGCCATGCTGAACAGCAGGCGGTCGCCCTGTGGCGACAGGCGGAAATTATCGACATCGAGCGGCAGGTCGGTGACCTTGCTGGCCTCGCCGCCGCCCAGCGGCAAACGCCACACCTGCGACGAGCCGGAGCGGCCCGACAGGAAGTACACCGCATCGCCGTTCGGCGACCATTCCGGATCGGAGCTGCTGGCGGCGGCCTGGGTCAGGCGCACCGGCGCGGCGTTCGGATGGCGCAGATCGAGCAGCCACAACTGGGTATTGCCACGGTTCTTGTCCAGATCGGTGGTGCGCACGGTGTACACCACGCGCGTCGCATCCGGCGACAGCACCGGGCTGCCGACCCGTTCCATCTTGACCATGTCTTCTACGGTAAAGCCGCGCGGCGCGGCCATCGCACTGGAAGCCGCCAAGGCGGTACCCAGCAGCAGCAAAGGGAATCTCATTCGCTCTCTCCGATGTTATAAAAAATACCCCGGCTTGTGGCCGGGCATCGGGGATCATACCAAGAGCGCTGGGTCTGGCGGGAAATTGTTACTTTACGCTACTTGATGCGATCAGCGGTTGAGGCCGCTCGGCATGGTGAAGCGGCGCTGGTCCAGCAATTGTTCCGCATTGGCGTTCTGCACATCGGGATTGGCCGAGCAGTCGCGGCGCTTGATCGAGCTGCCGGTCGGCGCATCGTCGTTATTAGGTTTGCACTTGACTGCCGCCGTGACCGGCGCTGCCGGATCGACCGCCACTTCAGGCTGCGACGCGCACGCCGCCAGCATCACCAGACAGACACCGCTGAACAAAACTGCCTTCATTTCTTCTCCATAAAAAGGTAACAGACTTTCGGTAATACTATCACTTTCATAGAAAAAAAGTGATTGACTATTTTAAGACGACCGGTCATATTACACACATGGCTAAAGCAAACGTTAAAGAGCAGATCGTCAGCACCAGTTTGGACCTGCTGCACAGCAAAGGGTTCAATGCGACCAGCGTCCAGGATATTACCGACGCTGCCGGTGTGCGGAAAGGCTCGTTCTACAACCACTTCACCAGCAAGGAAGCGCTGGGGCTGGAGGTCGTGCAACGTTACCTGGCCGCCGTCGGCGAGCTGGCTGCCGTGCTGCACGATGGCACGCTGGCGCCGCGCGCACGGTTGCAGCAGTATTTTGAACGCATGATCGCCGGCAATGCCGCCAACGATTTTCACTGCGGCTGCCTGCTGGGCAATTTCAGCACCGAACTGTCCAACCAGATTCCAGCCATGCGCAGCGCCATACAGCAGGCGTTTGCCGGTTCGGCGGCGGTGATGGCGGCGGTGATCGCGGAAGGTCAGCGCGACGGCAGCATCCGCAGCAGCGTGCCGGCAGCGGAACTGGCGGCCTTCGTCAACGACGCCTGGCAAGGCGCGGTGCTGCGCACCAAGGCCGAACAAAGCCGCGAGCCGCTGGACCGTTTTGCACGCATGATGCTGGATATTATTTTGTCGTAATTTTTTTTCGGCCATTTTTAAGATGACCGGTCATATTGCAGTTATTAACTCACCTCGAAAGGAATCATCATGAACTTCAAAAATGCCATCGTACTGGTTACCGGCGCTAACCGTGGCCTGGGCAAAGCCCTGGCGCAAGCCGCCATCCAGGCCGGCGCCGCCAAGGTCTACGCCGCCGCCCGCAAACCGGAAACCATCGACATTCCCGGCGCCACCCCGATCAAGCTGGACGTGACCAGCGCCGCCGACATCGCCGCCGTGGTGCAGGCGATTCCCGACCTGACCATCCTGATCAACAACGCCGGCATCCACGTGGTGGGCGGCGTCACCGGCCCGGACGCGCTGAGCGCCGCCCGCGCCGAATTCGAAACCAACTTCTTCGCCCCGCTGGCCCTGAGCCACGCCTTCGCCCCGGTACTGGGCCGCAACGGCGGCGGCGCCATCATCAACATCCTGTCGGCGTTGAGCTGGGCCAGCTTCCCGACCACCGGCACCTACAGCGCCTCCAAGTCCGCCGCCTGGGCCCTGACCAACGGCCTGCGCAACGAACTGCAGGCGCAAAACACCCAGGTGCTGGGCGCCCACATGGGCTATATGGACACCGACATGACGGCCAACGTCGACGCGCCGAAATCCAAGCCGGCCGACATCGCCCAGGCCATCGTCACCGCGCTGGAAGCGAACCAGGACGAAGTGCTGACCGACGAAGTGTCGAAACAGGTGCGCGCCAGCTTCGCCGCGCCGCGCGCCTTCTACCTGGGCGCACCGCGCGCCTGAACTGCCGCAGTGCAGCATTGAGGTTGCGGCCACAAGCGGCCGCAACCGATAGAAATTATTGTTGAACGCCGCAATAAATGGCGTATTTTCGGGCGCTGAAAAAGGGCATAATTATTTCCTCAGCCAGGTGAAAAAGCGCGCGTTGCGGCCGGCTTGACGTGTGCGCAATTCGTTTTCCCCGCCGGTAATGCTTCGCTTTGTATTGCCTCACAACCAGTTGTGAACAATTGTAAATCGGCGTTGTATGAGCCCGTTTAACGCGCTAAGGTGATAGCTTCACCTCGGGCGCGTCGGCTCCTCTGCGACGACCTCCGCGCAGCCGAAGTTACATGGAATACGGGAAACGCTATGCTAACTGCCACCTATGTCTTGTTGACACTGTCTATCGAGCAAAAGAAGGAACGCCATTTCATCTCGCGTCTGCTGCAATACGTGCAGTCGATCGCGCGCCGGCCACAGGAAATCGACCCTGTGTTCATCGAGTCCCAACTGAAAGAACTGATCAGCTTTGCCGAATCGCGTCATCAGCGCAAGGTGGAGGCCTGCCTGATGCCGGCCGTGCGCGCGGCCGAACCCAATTGCACGCCGTTGATGAACGACCTGGAATCGCTGAGCAAGCGTGGCAGCGCCATGCTCAACGCCGTCTACCGCTGCCTGCGGCGCGCCATGCGCCGCAGCGCGTCGCAGGGCAAGTTCCTGTGCCGCACGGTCGACCTGTATTGCCAGAACCTGCTCAAGCGGCTCGACAAGGAAGAACAGGAACTGCTGCCGCTGGCGCAGAAGGTCATTTCCAGCGAAGAGTGGTTCGAAATCGGCAGCAAATTCCTGGCGCAGGATGACGACGATGCGGCCTCCCGGCCGGAACTGCGTCCGCGCCGCACCGGCGCCGCCACGGCCTGATCAACGCGCCAAACTGGTGCAGATTCAGGCACTGTTGTTTTGCGTGCGCGAACGCTTGCCTCGGCAATATCGTGCGGATAATATCGTCAGTATGCAGACCCATCGCGCCACCGGCGCCAAGATACTGCATCTGCGCGGCGCCGCCGGCATGGATGCCATCTACCGCAAGATCAACTGGCGGCTATTGCCGCTGCTGATGCTGTGCTATGCGGTGGCGTATCTGGACCGCGTCAACGTCGGCTACGCCACGCTGCAGATGGGCGCCGATCTCGATTTCAGCCGCCAGACCTACACCTGGGGCACCGCCCTTTTCTTCCTCGCCTACTGCCTGTGCGCGGCGCCCTGCAATCTGCTGCTGGAACAACTCGGCGCGCGCAAAACCTTGCTGCGCCTGATGCTGTGCTGGGGCGCGACCACCGCCGCCGGCGCCTTCGTGCGCGAGCAGGTGGAGTTCTATGTGCTCCGCTTCCTGCTTGGCGTGTTTGAAGCAGGCTTCTTCCCTGGCGTGATTCTGTACCTGACATGGTGGTATCCGGCCGCGCGGCGCGCGCACGTCTTCGCCATCTTCGCCGCCGCCGCGCTGCTGGCCGGCGCGGCGGCCGGTCCGCTGTGCGACCTCACGCTGCAGGGCATGCACCAACTGGGCGGCCTGCAGGGCTGGCAATGGCTGCTGCTGACGCAAGGCCTGCCGGCAGCGTTGATCGGCGTCGCCGCCTGGTACTTCCTCGCCGACGGACCGCAGGACGCGCGCTGGCTGTCGTCGTTCGAACAGCAGATGGTGGAGCAGGATCTGGAGCGCGACGAACAGGCGCTCAGCGACGGCGAAGATGAGGACAGCGACAGCGCGCCGCCCTCGCCCTTCGCCACCGCCTGGGCCTTGGCGCGCCAGCCATCGATCGCCTTGCTGGCCCTGGCCAACCTGCTGCTGATGGCCGCCAGCTACGCGCTGATCTTCTGGTCGCCGACGCTGATGCAGCGCTGGGGATCGGCCAGCAATACGCAGCCTGGCCTGCTGGCCTTTGTGCCCGGCCTGGCCGCCGTGATCGGCATGATTTTGATCGGCTACGACTCCGACCGCCGGCGCGAACGGCGCGGCCATTTCATCGCCTGCATGGTGCTGGCGGCCGGTGGCCTGGGACTGGCCATCGCCGCCGACAATGGCCTGGCCTGGTCGCTGGCCGGACTGACGCTGGCAACGGTGGGCGTGGCGGCCGGCGCGCCGCTGCTGGTGGCCATCCTCACCGGCCTGCTGAACCGCCGCCGCGCCGCCATCGGCATCGCGCTGGTGGGCAGCATCGGCGTGATGGGCGGCGCACTGGGGCCGGCGCTCAGCGAGCGCATGCTGGCCTGGGGCGACAGCGCCGCCATGCTGGCCGGCCTGATCCTGCTGTATCTGGCGGCGGGCGCCATCCTGATGCTGGCGTTGCGGCTGGCGCCGCGCCGTGGCGGCCCCGATGCCGGCCATGGGCAAACCGACAAGATAGCCCGCAACTAATCCATGGGCTAGAATCTGGGACGCGCTGCAATCCGGTGCTCCCGTTCACCCAACCTCAAAGCGAAACTATCAATGCGTTTTGTACTGCCACTCCTGGCGACCGCCATCGCGGTCCATGCCACTGCCGCCCATACCGCCACCGCCGCACCAACGCCCATCACGCTCGATCAAGCCATGGCCAATCCGGACTGGATCGGCAATCCGGTTGAATCGGCATGGTGGGGCTGGGACAGCCGCCAGGTGTACTTCAAGCAGAAACGCAGCGGCTCCGCGCTGCGCGACACTTACCAGATCAATGGCGCCGCCGCCAAGGTCGTGGAAGAAAAGCAGCTGGCCAACCTCGATAGCGCCGATCCGCTCTACAACCGCGAACGCACGCGCGCCGTCCTGCTGCGCAACGGCGACCTGTTTGAACGCGACCTGAAAACCGGCGCGCTGACGCAGATCGTGCGCGGCACCACGCCGGCCGCCGACGCGCAATACGCCGCCGATGGCAACCACGTGCAGTTCCGCGTCGGCAGCGACTGGTTCAGCTGGAGCCGCAGCGAACGCCTGGTGTCGCCGGTCGCGCTGCTGCGCACCGCCAAGGATCCTGATGCGGCGCCGGACGCCGACTTCCGCCGCGACATGCAACTGCGCCTGATCTCCACGCTGGCGCAGCTGAAGAAGGACAAGGACGACACGCGCGACCAGCGCAACGCCGACCGCGCCGCCGACGCCACCCGCGCGCCGCAGCCGATCTACCTGGGCGACAAGGTCACCATCGAAACCAGCTCGCTGTCGCCGGACGGCCGTTACCTGCTGGTGGTCACCGCCGCCAAGGACGGCGACAAGCGCCGCGTCGGCAAGCTGCCGAAATACGTGACCGAATCGGGCTACGAGGAAACCGACGACGAACGCAAACGCGTGAGCGAAGCCGGCCCGCTGTCACACCATCTGAAACTGGTGGAAGTGGCGACGCGCAAGGTGACCGACCTGTCGCTCGACGACCTGCCGGGCATCAAGGAAGATCCGCTGGCCGCGATGCGCGCCGCACAGAAACTCGATGCGCTGAAAGGCAATCGCGCCGTGCGCTTCGAAGGACGCGAAGACTCGATCCGCTGGAGCGCCAACGGCGCCAGGGTCGCAGTCATGGCGCAGGCCATCGACAACAAGGACCGCTGGATCGCGTCTGTCGATTTGGCCGCCGCCAAGCTGCAACCGCTGCACCGCCTGAGCGACACCGCCTGGGTCAACAACCGCGGCAACGACTTCGGCTGGCAGCCTGACAACAGCACGCTGTGGTACGAGTCGGAAGAAAGCGGCTACGGCCACCTGTACCTGCGCACTGCCGACGGCAAGTCGCGCGCGCTGACCTCGGGCAAATGGGAAGAGTCCAACGTCACCTGGTCATCGGACGGCCAGACCGCCTACTTCATGTGCAATCCAAAACTGCCGGGCACCTATGAAGTCTGCTCGACCAGCACCAGGGATGGCGCGCTGAAGGAACTGACCTCGCTGGGCGGCGTCGAAGGCTTCTCGCTGTCGCCGGACGGCCACAAGCTGCTGGTGCGCTACTCCAGCGCCTACATGCCGACGCAGATCGGCACCGTGTCCAGCAGCGGCGGCAAGGTCACCCAGCTGACCGATACCCGCAGCGCCGACTACAAGGCGCGCGAGTGGATCGAACCGCAGATCGTGCCGGTGCCGTCGACCCACGGCGCCGATCCGGTCTGGGCCAAGCTGTATCGCCCGGCCACGCTGGAAGCGGGCAAAAAATATCCGGTGGTGATGTTCGTGCACGGCGCCGGCTACCTGCAGAACGTAACCAAGCGCTATCCGGTTTACTTCCGCGAGCAGATGTTCCACAACCTGCTGGTGCAGAAGGGCTACATCGTGCTGGACATGGACTACCGCGCCTCGCTGGGCTATGGCCGCAACTGGCGCACCGCGATCTATCGCCAGATGGGCCACCCGGAACTGGAGGACTACGTCGATGGCCTGAACTGGATGGTCGCCAATCAACAGGGCGATGCCAGGAACGTCGGCATCTACGGCGGCAGCTACGGCGGCTTCATGACCTTCATGGCGCTGCTGCGCGCACCGGACCAGTTCAAGTCCGGCGCAGCGCTGCGTCCCGTCACCGACTGGACCACCTACAACCATGAATACACCGCCAACATCCTGAACACGCCGGAGCTGGACCCGGAAGCGTACAAGGTGTCGTCGCCGATCGAATACGCCGACCAGCTGAAAGGCAATCTGCTGATCGCCCATGGCATGATCGACGATAACGTCTTCTTCCAGGATTCGGTGCGCATGGCGCAACGCTTCATCGAACTGAAAAAGGACAACTGGGAACTGGCGCCGTATCCGCTGGAACGCCACGGCTTCGTGCATCCTGAATCGTGGTACGACGAATACCGCCGCATCTACCAACTGTTTGAACGCACGCTGAAATAAGGGACTCTATGAAAAAGCTTGCCGCCTCGCTGATCCTGGCGACGTTATTCACCGCCGCCCACGCCGAACCGAAACACCCGGCGTGGTCGCGCAGCTCCAACGTGTATGAAGTCAATCCGCGCCAGTTCAGCAAGGAAGGCACGCTGAACGCGGTCACCGCCAGCCTGCCGCGCCTCAAGCAGATGGGCGTGGACATCGTCTGGCTGATGCCGATCCATCCGATCGGCCAGAAGAACCACAAGGGCACGCTGGGCAGCTACTACGCGGTGCAGGACTACACCGCCGTCAATCCGGACTACGGCAGCATCGACGACCTGCGCAAGCTGACCAGGCAGGCGCACACGCTGGGCATGCACGTGATCATCGACTGGGTGGGCAACCACACGGCGTGGGACAACCCGTGGGTGACGCAGCACCCGGACTGGTTCAAGAAGAACGACAAGGGTGAGATCTACTCCGTCACCTTCAAGAACGAAGCCGGCGGCACCGAGGAATGGAGCGACGTGGTCGGCCTCGATTACGACAACAAGGAGCTGTGGAAGGGCATGACGGACGCCATGGCCTACTGGGTCAAGGAAACCGGCATCGACGGCTTCCGCTGCGATGCGGCCGGCCTGGTGCCGACCGCGTTCTGGGACCAGGCGCGCGCGCAGCTGGACAAGATCAAGCCGGTGTTCATGCTGGCCGAATGGAACGAACCGGCCCTGCACGACAAAGCCTTCGACGCCAGCTACGACTGGCCGCTGAACGGCATCATGAAGAAGATCGGCAAGGGCGAAGCCGGCGCCGCCGAACTGCGCGCCTACGTCACCAATCCGCCGAAGACCTTCCCGCGCGACGCCTACCGCCTGCAGTTCACCAACAACCACGACATCAATTCGTGGGAAGGCGCGGACAAGGATCTGTACGGCCCGGCGTGGGGCGCGATGACGGTGCTGAGCTACACCCTGCCCGGCATCCCGCTGATCTACAACGGCCAGGAATCGCGGCTGGACAAGAAGCTGGAGTTCTTCGAAAAGGATCCGATCGACTGGAAGAACTACGAACTGGAAGGCTTCTACGCCGGCCTGAATGCGCTGAAGAAGCAGAACCCGGCGCTGTGGAACGGCGCCTCGGGCGGCGCGGTGCAACTGCTCGATGTCGGCAACGAACAGCTGTTTGCCTTCAAGCGCCAGCAGGGCCCCAACAACCTGCGCGTGATCGTCAACCCGACCAGCCAGGTGCAGAAGTACAAGCTGGCCGGCGAAGGCCAGGCCGTACTGAAGCCGTGGCGCTGGCGCATCATCGTTCCTGAATAAAAACCGGGGTCAGTTCTGCCAATCGCACACGAGCCCTGCCGTAGCGGTCGCTACGGCAGGGCTCGTGTGCGATTGGCAGAACTGACCCCGGTTTGTTTATTCCGTCGCCAGGCGCTTGCCGAGGCGGTACAGGTATTCCTGGCCGTCGTACAGCGACTTGACGCGAATGTGCTCATTCAGGCCGTGCGCGCCGCTGCCTTCCGGGCCGTGGAACATGCCGCTGATGCCGTAGGTCCAGATGCCGGCGTTGTTCAGGAAGCGGCCGTCGGTGCCGCCGGTGGACATGGCCGGCACCACCGGCACGCCCGGCCACATATCGTTGCTGATCTCCTCCACCGCCTTCATCAGCAGCGGCGTCATGGGCGGCATCGGGCCGTCGACGCCGTCGCCGATGCGGGTGATCTTGATCTTGTCGTCGGCCACCACGCGCTGCAAGGTCGCCTGCACCTCGGCGATCGGCTCGCCCGGCAGGATGCGGCAGTTGACCGCGGCGCGGGCGCGCTGCGGCAGCGCATTGTCGGCGTGACCGGCATCGACCTTGGTCGCCACGCAGGTGGTGCGCACGGTGGAGTTGTGTACCGGGCTGACCGCGTACAGCCGGTCCAGCGCCGCCTGATCCGGCGGATCCTGCAGGATGGCCTTCATGTCATCGGCCACCTGCCCCTTCTCAATCGTCGACATGCGCTCGTAGTAGGCGCGCGTCACCGGCGACAGCTTGAACGGGAAGGAGAACTGGCCGAGGCGCGACAGGCCGTCGGCCAGGCGATAGATCGCGTTGTCCTTGAACGGCGCCGAACTGTGGCCGCCGGGATTGGTCACCTCCAGCTGGAAGCTCTGGTAAATCTTCTCGCCGGCCTGGATGCCGTGGCGGACCGGCTTGCCGTCCTTGTCCAGCAGGCCGCCGCCGCCTTCGTTCAGCGCGATTTCGGCGTCGATCAGTGCCCGGTGGTGGTTGACCAGGTACTCGGCGCCGTCAAACTTGGATGGCACCAGCTCCTCGTCGCAGGTCAGCGCCAGGATGATGTCGCGCTTCAGCGGCAGCTTCTCTTTTTTATAGAGCAGCATATTGTTGACGAAGGACGCCGCCATGGCCTTGTCGTCGGACGCGCCGCGCGCGTAGAACATGCCGTTTTCTTCGACCAGCTTGAACGGATCGCGCTCCCAGTCCTCGCGCTTGGCCTCCACCACGTCGATGTGGGCCAGCAGCAGCAGCGGCTTCTTGCTGCCGTCGCCCTTCAGGCGCGCGATCAGGTTGCCCTTGGCCGGACCGCCGGGAGGAATCAGGATTTGCAGCTCGCTGTCCTTGAAGCCGCCGGCTTTCAGCCGCCTGGCCATCTTCTGCGCCGCCACCGTGCAGGAGCCGACCGAGTTGGTGGTGTTGGTCTCCACCAGCTCCTGGTAGATCGACCGCATCTGCTTTTGCACCGGCGTCAGCTCCGCGCCCTGCGCCGCGCCCGCCATCGCCAAACCCGCCAACCACCAAGCCGCCGTCTTCATATCGTCCTTGTCTGATGAGATTGTCTAATTGGCTAAATTAATCCCTCCGCCATGGGGCTGTCAACAAAATGGAGGCGGGCTCTTGCCAAACCCGGCCGGCGGTCGCTATAATTGCGGCCCTTGGCCTGGTAGCTCAGTTGGTAGAGCAGAGGATTGAAAATCCTTGTGTCGGTGGTTCGATTCCGCCCCGGGCCACCAAGAATTCAGAACGCCACCTTCGGGTGGCGTTTTTGCTATCTAAGCCGTCCCGTCGACATCCCTGTGCCCACCGCCCGGCGCCAACACCATTTCCATGCCGGCGCCAGCGTTGCCGCCGCCGGCCTGCTTGTTGCCGCTCTTCTCCGCATCATCCTTGCCGCGACTGCTGCTTTGCGCCCGGGCCGGCCCCTGCAGCGGAACAATAACGTCCTCCGGTATCGCCACCAGGTCAAGCGCGGTGCGGATAAAGCTGCGCAGGGAGATGACCAGTTCCGCCGTATGGATGGGGCGGCCCGCTGCCAGATCGGCCGCCGCCTGCCCTGCCAGCCGGCAATGTTCTTCAGTCCCGAGCAGCAGAATATCCGCCAAGGCGGCCTCGACTGCATCCCGTATGCGGCGCGAGCGCTCAGAGCCAGATTGCCCCGCGGCGCGCAAGTCGCGCAGATGGGTCGGATCGACGGTCAGTTGTCCGGTGAAAGAGCCGCCCAGGGTGCGGTAGGCGGAAATCAGCGTTTTCAGCCGTTCGTTGATCTGGCGATTCATGCGTTCGCGGCGTTGCTGAATGGAGTGCATCATCAGCAGGCGGATGCCCACGCCCAGCAGGGTGAATACCGCCAAGCCAACGATCGTGGTTATCGCCCCTTGCCACGAACTGAAATCGATATAGCGCATGTTGACCTCAACCGCCTTTTTGAATAGGGTCAGTGTACTTGCCTTGCAGGAGAAGGCGCTATAGTATTGCTGCGGAGTAAGGAACGCCGTGATGATCGCGGTTGATCAATCAGCCTAAATATGGATGGAGTGCACCAAAGTGAAAAATTTGCGGCCCATAGCTTTTGTACTAGCAAGCACAAACCACGGTTCTATGCTGGTTAACAGGCACGATTATCGCATCACGCAAAGTGGCGGCGGATATGGCGTTGGATTTCAATTATTGAACACGTCGGCATTTGATCCCCAGGAAATTGACTTCGCCGTTCAGTTGCTGATGAGCAGGCGGCAGAATTTTGGCAATGGGGTCGTGGCCATCGACTGCGGTGCAAATATCGGGGTCCATACGATTGAATGGGCACAGGCGATGCACGGCTGGGGCGAGGTCATCGCCTTTGAGGCACAGGAGCGCATTTATTACGCTTTGGCCGGCAATATCGCCCTGAATAATTGCTTTAATGCCCGGGCGATTTTCGCTGCGGTGGGCGCCAGCGAAGGCGAGATCTTTGTTCCGCTGCCCAATTACTTCGCTCCTTCGAGCTTTGGCAGTCTGGAAATCAAAAAGAAAAGCACCACGGAATTTATTGGTCAAGAGATCGATTACACCGAAGAGAATTGTGTCAGAACCAAAATGACCTCGATCGATCAATTGAATCTGAAACGACTGGATTTTATAAAAATCGATATCGAAGGCATGGAGATGGAGGCCTTGACCGGCGCCGCACAATCCATTGAAAAATATAAGCCGCAATTGATGATCGAAAAGATCAAATCCAATGAAGGCGAAATTCGCACCTTCCTGGAACAGTTTGGCTATCAAATATTCCCGTTTGGAATTAATTTAGTGTGCGTACACCAGGACGATCCTGTGTCCCAGCAATTGAGCAAGTTGAATTTCAACGTTTAACGTCCGCGCGGCGCCGGCCGGTACCACAGCTCCTTGCTGCCGAGCGGCGTGGCGGCCGACAGCAGCGGATTGCGCAGCTCGAACACGCGGCGCGCGGGCAGCGTCGAGCGGGCGATCATGTCGCCGAAGTATTCCTGGAACACGTGCACATAGCTGCCGTCGGCCAGCATGCCTTCCAGGCCCTGCTGGATGGCGGCCGCCAGCGTTGGATTCGATCTGTTGACGAAGAAATAGAACGCGCTCGGGTAATGCAGCGCCAGCCCCGGCGCCACCATCAGCCCCTGCTCGGCAAACGCCGCCGCCTCGTGCCAGACCTCGAACACGGCGCGCGGAAAATAATCGACCCGGCCGGACTCCAGCATCTTGAACATGCCGGCATAGTCGGACGCGGTCTGCACCCGGTAGTGGTTGGCGCGCAGGATGTCGGTGTCGGGCCAGTCGTGGCCTTGCAGCGCGTCCAGCGCCTGCAGGTCGGCGGCCTTGCGGACGGCGGCAAAGCGTGCCGCGTCGCGCCGGCGTATCAGCAGCAGGCGCCAGCCGATCAGCCCCATGTCGAGCGGAATGCGCACCGGCAGCAGCTCGCGCTCGCGCGTCTGCGAGGTCATGGTCCACAGCACATCGATCACGCGGCCGCCGCGCAGCTCGGCCAGCGCGCGGTTCTGCCGCATCATGACGGTGGTCGGCTCCAGCGCATAGTCGTCGCCGGAGCGCGCCAGCGCCATGCGCAGCAGGCGCACCGGGTAATGCTCGGCGCCGTTGCCATGCCCTTCCGCCTCCGATTGCGGATACCGTACCAGCGTGGCGGCGCGCGCCGGGGGGAGCCCCAGCGCCAGCGTACTGCCCAGCAGGAATTGTCGACGGTCAAGCATGGCTTGATATTAACTCAACTCTCAGCCATGGCGCCCGGCCAGCCTGGCGCGCAGTTCCTTGATTTCGGCGGCGTAGTTGTCGCGCGCGGTGACGGCGCCGACCAGCTCCATCTCGGCCGCCAGCCTGGCGTCGGACAGGGCGGCAGCGGCGGCGACGTTGCGTTCGATCTGCGCGCGCAGGTCGGCCAGCTGCGCATCCTTGCCTTCGATCGCCAGCTGGTCCTTGGCCTTGCCGACCAGCGCGTCGGTGGCGATGCTGCGGGCGTTGCGCAGCTCGGCCATCAGCTGTTCGATTTCCTCGTCGCGCTCGGCCATGCCGGCACGCGCCGCCTGCAGTTCCTCCTCGGTGCGCGCCAGCGTCTCGCGCGGACCGGCCACCGCCTCCTCCGCCGTCCGCTGCACCCAGTCGCCCAGCGCGGCAACGATGGCTTCGGGGATCTCCAGTTTCGGTGCGGTCATCACAGGCTCCAATCAGAATAGAACAGACACGATACCGCAGGAGATTGCCGTCAGGCAAGCATCAGGCACCGCCTGTGGCGTCCATTCCGCAGTTCATCGACGCCAGCCGCAGTTTGTCGCGATGGGCTTGCGCAGGCATGTTAAATTGTTACGATTGGTCTTCCATTCATCAACGATGAGGTATCCATGATTCGCTACGCCCTGCCTGCCCTGTTGTTCGCCGGTGTCATGCCCGCCCATGCCCAGTCCGCCGCCGACGTGCCGCTGATCGCGCGCACCAAGATCTTCGGCAATCCCAGCAAGACCGCCGCCAAGATCAGCCCGGACGGCAAGTGGCTGTCGTGGATCGCGCCGCGCGACGGCGTGCTGAATCTGTGGGTGGCGCCGGCCAGCGATTTGGCCAAGGCCAAGCCGCTGACGGACGAGAAAACCCGGCCGATCCGCAGCAGCTTCTGGTCGCCGGATTCCAAGGCGGTGCTGTTCATCCAGGACAAGGGCGGCGACGAGAACTTCCTGCTGTACGGCGTCAACGTCGACAGCGGCAAGCAGACCAATTACACGCCGTTTGAAAAGACCCGCGCCCAGGTACTGCACATCAGCCTCAAGGCCAAGGACCGCATCCTGGTCGGCATCAACAACCGCGACCCGCGCTGGCACGATGTCTACAGCCTGGACCTGGCCAGCGGCAAGCTGACGCTGGTGCAGCAGAACGACGGCTACGGCGGCTACCTGGCCGACGACCAGCTCAAGCTGCGCATCGCCATGAAGGCGCGCGCCGACGGCGGCACCACCTACTACCGCGTCACCGACGGCGCGATCGACAGCAAGCCGCTGGTGGAAGTGGGCCTGGAGGATTCGCAGACCACCAGCCCGTGGGCCTTCACGGTCGACGGCAAGACGCTGTACTGGACCGATTCGCGCAACCGCAACACGGCCGCGCTGGTGGAGCAGGATGTCGCCAGCGGCAAGACCACCGTCATCGCCCAGGATGCCCGCGCCGACATCGGCCAGACCCTGTTCGACGAGCGCACCGGCCGCGTGCAGGCCTACTCGGTCGATTACCTGAAGCAGGAATACGTGGCGGTATCGGACGACATCAAGGAAGACCTGGCGTTCCTGAAGAAAAACACCAAGGGCCAGTTCACCGTCACCTCGCGCACCGAGGCGGAAGACAAGTGGCTGGTGGCGGTCGACCCCGTCACCGCGCCGGCCTCGACCTGGCTGTACGACCGCAAGGCGAAAAAGCTGACCCAGCTCTACGTCAGCCGGCCGGAACTGGAAGGCGCGCCGCTGGCGGCCATGCATCCGCAGGAAATCAAGGCGCGCGACGGACTGACGCTGGTGTCCTACCTGACGCTGCCGAAGTGGGTGGACCCAGGCAGCAGCGGCAAGGCCAGCCGGCCGGTGCCGATGGTGCTGCTGGTGCACGGCGGGCCGTGGGCGCGCGACGGCTTCGGCTACAACGGCTATCACCAGTGGCTGGCCAATCGCGGCTACGCGGTGCTGTCGGTGAACTATCGCGGCTCGACCGGTTTCGGCAAGAACTTCATCTCGGCCGGCGATTTGCAGTGGGGCCGCAAGATGCATGACGACCTGCTCGACGCGGTGCAGTGGGCGGTCAGGAACGGCGTCACCACCGCCGACAAGGTGGCCATCATGGGCGGCTCGTACGGCGGCTATGCGACGCTGGCCGGCGTCGCCTTCACGCCGACCACCTTTGCCTGCGGCGTCGACATCGTCGGCCCGTCCAACCTGTTCACGCTGCTGCAGACCATTCCGCCGTACTGGGAAGCGGGCAAGCAGCAGTTCTACAAGCGCATGGGCGATCCGACCACCGAGGAAGGCAAGGCGCTGCTGAAGGAACGCTCGCCGCTGAACTTCGCCGGCGACATCCAGCGGCCGCTGCTGATCGGCCAGGGCGCCAACGACCCGCGCGTCAACGTGCGCGAGTCGGAGCAGATTGTCGACGCGATGGCGGCCAAGAACATTCCGGTCACCTACGTGGTGTTCCCGGACGAAGGCCACGGCTTTGCGCGGCCGGTCAACAACATCGCCTTCAACGCGGTGACCGAGAACTTCCTGGCCAAATGCCTGAACGGCCGCGCCGAGCCGATCGGCGACGCCGTCAAGGCTTCCACCGCCCAGGTCAAGCACGGCGCCGAGTTCGCCCCCGGCCTGGCCGACGCCATCAAGTAAGGGCTGAAGTCACACCTGCCCTGCGCGCGCCAGCGAGGCGCGCAGGGTCATCGTGACGGGATGGCTGCGGGTCACGGGGCGCTGCAAGCCATAGCAGCGGTTCAGCAGGTCGTTGACGCCGCTTTGCGTCATCTCGCGCCACGGCATGTGGACCGTGGTCAGGCGCGGTGCGGAAAATTCGGCGCTGGGCGTGTCGTCGTAGCCGATCACTGAAATCTCGTGCGGCACGCGGATGCCGGCTTCCTGGAAGTACGACAGCGCGCCGGCCGCCATCTCGTCATTGGCGCAGAACACGGCGCTGCAGCGCCGGCCCGATTCCACCAGCTCCTTGGCCGCCGCCCAGCCGCCGGCCGGCGAGAAGTCCTTTTCCACCGCCCACATGGCCGAGGTGTCGACGCCGGCCGCCGCCAGCTCGGCCTTGAAGGCCGCTACCCGCACCACGTTGTCCGGCAGGCTGGCCGGACCAGCCACCAGCGCGATCTCGCGGTGCCCGTGGTCGAGCAAGGTGCGCGCGGCGATCTTGCCACCCAGCTTGTGATCGACCGTGAAGCATTGCGCGGCGATGCTGTCGAAGTAGTGGTTCAGCACCACCATCGGCTTGGGACGCGGCCCCAGCGCGGCGATATCTTCCTCCAGCAGCACATTGGTCATCAGGATCAGCCCGTCGCAGCCGCGCTCGACCAGGAAGGCCATGCCTTCGATCGCCTGCTGCCGCGCGCCGCCGAGGCCGGCGCCGAAGGCCACCACCATGTGCAGTCCGGCCGCGCGCAATTCGGTGTCGATGATCTGCAGGATAGGCGTGTAGAACGTCCCGCTCAGCACCGGGATGTAGACGCCGATCATCTGGCTGTTCCCGGACAGCAGCGAGCGCGCCGCATGCGACGGCCGGAAGCCCAGCTGGTCGATCGCCGCGCGCACCTTGGCCAGCGTGGCCGGCGATACCGATCCCTTGCCGCTGACCACGCGCGATGCCGTGCCCAGCCCTACGCCCGCAAGGCGGGCCACGTCTTTAATGGTCGCCACGTTGTGTCTTCACGTAAGTCATGATGTTCAAGAAAGTGTCAGTCCAGTAGCGCTGCTTGTTGGCGGCCAGGTACTGCACCAGCTCCTCGTGCGCGGCAGCGCTGGTGGTGATGTAGTCGCCGCCGACGCCGTGGAAGGTGAAGTTGACCATCGTGCCCTTGGCCGCCGCCTGCTGCACCAGCGCGATCAGCTGCTGCCCGCTCAGGCCTTCCGGCGCATACACGCCGACCGCCTTCAGGTTCAGCGTCTGCATCGACGGCGTCACCGCCTCGCCGCCCACCTTGATGGCGACAAAGGATGGCGCGATCGCCGCAAGGTAATCGGCGCCGGCCGCCAGCGTATCGCCGCACGGCACAGTGTAGGTGCGTTCGCGCTTGCCGTCGATGGCGTACAGCATGGTGTTGGCGACCGTGACCTGGTCGAGCATTTGCGCCACGCTGGTGGTGTCGAGGTCGCGGTGCGGCTGCACCCAGCTGTGGCCGGGCGCCTTCAGCGAGCACTGGTGGAACAGGCTGTGGTTGCCCAGTTCGTGGCCGTTGCGCGCCGCCGCGCGCCAGTCCGCCATGCGCTTGTCCACCGCCGGATTCGACAGCTGCAGGTAGAAACTGCCCTTCAGCCCGTACTTGTCCAGGGTTGGTATCGCACGGTCGAGCTGGGAGTCGAGGGCGTCGTCGTAGGCCAGGCTGACCGCCGCCTGTTCGCCGTGCGGCCAGTGGAAAGGTAACCCATCGCCGGCCGCCGCCCAGCCCTGCCCGGACGCCATCAGCGCCGCCGCCATCACCCGCAAAGTCGTTATTTTCATCAAAAGTGTCTCTTTTTGGAAACGTTCCCAGCTCATGTTGCACTGCCTGATTACCTATGTCAACGAAAACAGGTGCACAATTTTATGGCACGCCAAATTGACTTTGAAATTCGTTCAATGCTATATTCGCATCATTGATTGGAAACCTTTCCAAACAACGCACGAAAGTAAGGCAGGACGGTACGCAGCAGATGTTTATAAAAAAACATAGGAGATGACATGCATTATCCAAAGGCACGACAAACATTAATGAGCCTGGCAGTAGCCAGCGCCTGCGCGGCAGCCGCCGCGCCGGTCTACGCGCAAGAAGCCCCGGTCAAGGCCGCCGAAGCGCAACCGGAAGTCCAGAGCGTGGTCGTGACCGGCCTGCGCCAGTCGCTGATTTCCTCGATGAACCTGAAACGCAATTCCGACGGTGTGGTCGACGGCATCGTCGCCGAAGACATCGGCAAGTTCCCGGATACCAACCTGGCCGAGTCGCTGCAGCGCATCTCCGGCGTGTCGATCGACCGCTCGATCGGCGAAGGCTCGAAAATCACCGTGCGTGGCGTCGGTCCCGACTTCAACCTGGTGCTGCTGAATGGCCGCCAGATGCCAACCTCCAACCTGGGCGACCTGAACGGCCGCGCCTTCGACTTCGCCAACCTGGCGTCGGAAGCGATCTCGCAGATCCAGGTCTACAAGACCAGCCGCGCGGAAAACGCCACCGGCGGCATCGGCGCCACCGTCAACGTGATGACCGCCAAGCCGTTCGACCGTCCGGGCCTGCACGCCAGCATCGGCGCCAAGGCCGTGTACGACACCTCGAACGACAACCTGCCGGCCGACGTCCAGGCCAACCGCTCGCTGACGCCGGAAGTGTCGGGCATCTACTCGAACACCTTCGCCAACAACACCTTCGGCGTGGCGCTGACCGGCAGCTACCAGGAACGCAACCTGGGCTACAACACCGCCGCGGTCTCCAACGGCTGGAAAGGCCCGTACGCCGGCAACGCCGGTCCGCTGACCGGGGTCGGCAACCAGGTCACCAACGGCCCCGGCGCGACCGACCTGTACTCGCTGCCGCAAAACTTGAACTACAACTTCAACGGCGTCAAACGCCAGCGCACCAACGCCCAGCTGACCCTGCAATACAAGCCGGTCGATTCGCTGGTCACCACGCTGGACTACACCTACTCGGAAAACAAGATCCAGACCAAGCGCAACGACATCTCGGCCTGGTTCAACTTCGGTCCGTCGGCCAGCTCGTGGACCAAGGGTTCGCCAACCAGCCCGCTGAGCTGGACCGAGTTCGTCACCGGCAGCGACATCGCCATGGGCGCCGCCGACTTCGCCACCAAGACGCAGAACAAATCGCTGGGCTTCAACGCCGTCTGGAAAGCCTCGCCGACCCTGCGCTTCGAACTGGACACGCACCACTCGACCGCCGAATCCGGCGCCGACAGCCCGTTCGGTTCCAGCAACACGCTGGGCACCGCCAGCTTCAGCCGCGGCACCACCACGGTCGACTTCAGCAAGGACTTCCCGGTGCTGAGCATCCAGGGCGCCGACTTCATCAAGGCCGGCCAGCAGGTCACCGGCTCGGTGTTCACCAACTCCTACATGAAGGGTGAAGTGGACCAGACCCAGGTCAAGGGTGCATGGAAAGTGCTGGAAGCGTCCGAGCTGAAATTCGGCGCCAGCTACAGCAAGGTCGACAACCGCTCGGCCTTCTCCAACCAGCAGCGCGACACCTGGGGCGGCGCCACCAGCCCGGCCGACTACCCAAGCAGCGTCTGGCACCAGAATTCGATCGGCCAGTACTTCGACCAGATCAGCGGCAGCGCCAACCCGAACCTGTTCAATCAGTTCTACACCTTCAACTTCGCTCAGGTGCGCCAGATCGCGGCCACCGCGTCCGGCCTGCCGGCGCTGTACCTGCCGAAGACCACCTTCGACAACGATGCCCGCACCGGCGAGAAATCGAAGGCCGCCTACGTCCAGTTCAACACCGACTGGGATACCGCGCTGCCGATCCGCACCGCGCTCGGCCTGCGCTACGAAAAAACCGACGTGGTCTCGACCGCGCTGGTGCCAGCCGCCACCGGCATCAGCTGGGTCTCGCAGAACGAGTTCCCGATCACCTTCGGCGCGCCGACCTTCACCACGCTGGGCGGCTCGTACCACAACCTGCTGCCTAGCTTCGACTCGGACATCGAGCTGACGCCGTCGCAAAAGGTCCGCTTCAGCGCCGGCGAAACCATCGGCCGTCCGCGCTACGACCAGATCCAGGGCGGCCAGACGCTGAACTCGCTGGTGCGCACCGACGGCGGCACCGGCTCGCAGGGCAACCCGGCGCTGAAACCGGTCAAGTCCAAGAATCTGGACCTGTCCTACGAGTGGTACTACGGCCAGCAAAACTTCTTCTCGATCGGCTACTTCAAGAAGAACCTGGAAAACTACGCCGGCCAGTCGCAGATCGACGCCACCCCGTTCAACCTGCACACGCCGGTCGGCGGCGCGCTGTGGAACGAGGCCATCTCGGCCGGCAAGTGCCTGGTCTCGGACACCACCTGTATTCGTAACTACATCTTCACCAACCATCCGACCGCGCCTGGCGTGACGGCGCCTGGCGTGAACGGCAACGTCAACGGCACCATCGTCGGCCAGCCGAGCGATCCGATCGCCAACTTCCGCATCACCTCCTTCTCCAACCAGAAGAAGGCCAGCCTGAGCGGCGTCGAGCTGAACCTGCAGCACATGTTCGGCAACAGCGGCTTCGGCGTGTCGACCAACTACACCTATGTGCACTCCGGCCTGCGTTACGACAACAACGCGGTGGGCGAGCAGTTCGCACTGGTGGGCTTGTCGAACTCGTCGAACGTGGTCGGCATCTACGAGGACAAGAAATTCACCGCGCGCGTGGCCTACAACTGGCGCGGCGAGTTCCTGTCGTCGACCTTCGACGGCTCCGGCCCGAATCCACAGTACGTGGAAGCGTACGGCCAGGTCGACATCAGCCTGGGCTACAACTACAACGACAAGCTGAGCTTCCAGCTGGAAGGCATCAACGTCGGCAACTCGATCCAGCGCGTGCATAGCCGCACGCAGAACCAGCTGGAATCGGTGACGCAAGCCGGTCCGCGCTACATGATCGGCGCGCGCTACAAGTTCTAAGACTGTTGTAGCAACACCACGAAAAGCCGCTGCCCGACGGATAACCGGCAGCGGCTTTTCATTTATACTTTAGGCAACTCATTGAAAAGGCAAGCTATGCTGAAAAGCATCGTGATTGTCGGCGGCGGTTCCGCCGGCTGGCTGACCGCCGGCCTGATCGCGGCTGAGCACCGCGCCGCGCCGGATGGCCTGCGCATCACCCTGATTGAATCGCCGGACGTGCCGCCGATCGGCGTCGGCGAAGGCACCTGGCCCAGCATGCGCGACACGCTGCGCCGCATCGGCGTGTCCGAATCCGATTTCTTCCGCGAGTGCGACGCCTCGTTCAAGCAAGGCTCCCGCTTCAACCGCTGGACCGACGGCGGCGACCGCGACGCCTACTTCCATCCCTTCTCGCTGCCGCAGGGCTATGGCGAGGTCAATCTGCCCGAGCAGTGGCAGGCCCAGCATCCGCAGATCCCGTTTGCCGACCTGGTCAGCTTCCAGCCGCACCTGTGCGTGCACGGCCGTGCACCCAAGCAGGTGATGACGCCGGAGTTCGCTTCGGTGGCCAACTATGGCTACCACCTGGACGCCGGCAAGTTCGGCGTATTCCTGCGCAAGCACTGCCTGGAAAAACTCGGCGTGCATTACATGCCGGACCACGTCACCGCCGTCAACGCGCAGGAGAACGGCGACATCGCCTCGCTGCAAACGGTCAAGCACGGCGCCGTGGCAGGCGACCTGTTCATCGACTGCACCGGCATGCAATCGCTGCTGCTGGGCCAGCACTACGGCGTGCCGCTGATCGAACAGAAGCACGTGCTGTACAACGACTCGGCGCTGGCGGTGCAGATCGCCTACCCGAGCGACAATTATCCGATCGCCTCGCAGACATCCTCCACTGCGCAGAGCGCCGGCTGGATCTGGGACATCGGCCTGCCGACCCGGCGCGGCGTCGGCCACGTCTACGCCAGCGGCTACATCAGCGACGACCAGGCCGAAGCCGAGTTGCGCGCCTACATCGTGCAGACCGGCGGCCCGGAAGAAATCCCGCAGCCGCGCAAGCTGAGTTTCAATCCCGGCTACCGCGCGCAGTTCTGGCACCGCAACTGCGTCGCCATCGGCCTGTCGGCCGGCTTCATCGAACCACTGGAAGCGTCGGCGCTGGCCATCGTCGAAATGTCGGCCGCCATGGTCAGCGAAGACCTGCCGGCCACGCGCGAAGCGATGGACATCGTCGCCAAACGCTTCAACGACACCTTCCGTTACCGCTGGGAACGGGTAATCGACTTCCTCAAGCTGCACTACGTGCTGAGCCGGCGCCGCGACAGCGCCTACTGGCGCGACAACACGGCCGAGGTGCCGGAACGCCTGGGCGAGCTGCTGACCTTGTGGCGCCACCGCGCGCCGTCGCGCAGCGATTTCAACCGCATCGAGGAGGTTTTCCCGGCCGCCAGCTACCAATATATTCTGTACGGCATGGGCTTCCGTAGCGACTTCAGCCGCTCGCCGAAACCCGAGGAGGCGGCCCGATCCGACGCCTATTTCCAGGAAGCTGCTACATTAACGAAAAAAATGATGAACGGATTGCCAGACAACCGTACACTCATCAACCATATCAAGCTGCATGGCTTGCAAAAAATATAGAACGAGAGACAAAGATGCCTAACCCGGTTTTACTGAACAATATCGACCACCAAGATCTGCGCATCATCACCCGCCGCGGCGCCGCCTATGGCGACCAAGTCATGTCGGCCGCCACCTTCCCGGCTGAATTCCGCGACGTGCAGGCCTGCTACCCCATCGTGTTCCGCAAGACCACCGACGGCCTGGGTTTCGAGCCGATCGCGCTGTTCGGCTTCCAGGAAGGCGAAAACCTGTTCCTGAACGGCGAGCGCTGGGAAGCCATGTACGTGCCGATGATGGTCGAGCGCCAGCCCTTTTTGATCGGCCTCAGCGGCAACGAGCTGATGGTCAACGTCGACCTCGACCACCCGCGCGTCAGCCGCACCGAAGGCCAGGAAGTGTTCAAGCCGCACGGCGGCAACACCGACTTCCTGGAACACGCCAATTCGCTGCTGTTCTCGATTCACCAGGGCTTGCAAACGATGCCAGGTTTCCTGGGCGCGCTGCTTGAAAACGAGTTGTTGGAAAGCTTTGCCCTCGACATCGAACTGAACGACGGTTCGCAGAACCGCCTGGTCGGTTTCTACACCATCAACGAAGACCGGCTGCAGGCACTGAGCGGCGAGGCCATCGTCAAACTGCACCAGACCGGCTACCTGCAGGCGATTTACCTGGTGATCGCATCCCTGTCCAACTTCCGCACGCTGATCGACCGCAAGAATGCCCGCCTCGCCTGAACCCATCCGTGAGATCGCCGGCCTCGGGCCGGCCGACCTCACGGACGACATCCTCACCGCCACCCAGCCGCTGGTGCTGCGCGGCCTGGCCGGCAGTTGGCCGATGGTGCGCGCGGCGCTGGAAAACGACCGCGCCGGCCTCGACTACCTGCGCCGCCACTACCAGGACGCCACCGTCGGCGCCATGCTGGGCGGCGCCGACGCGGGCGGCCGTTTCTTCTACAACGACGCCATGGACGGCTTCAACTTCCAGCCGGTGCACGCCAAGCTGACCGGCGTGCTGGAGGAAATCGAGAACAAGCTGGCGCTCGATCCGGCGCCCACCATCTACGTCGGCTCGACCACCATCGACACCTGCCTGCCCGGCTTCCGCGAGTACAACGATCTCGACCTGGGCGGACGCGACGCGCTGGCCAGCATCTGGATCGGCAACCGCACCCGCATCGCCGCGCACTACGACCTGCCGGACAATGTGGCGGTGGTCGCCGCCGGCCGCCGCCGCTTCACGCTGTTCCCGCCGGAGCAGTTGCAGAACCTGTACGTCGGGCCGATCGACTTCACGCCGGCCGGCCAGGCCATCAGCCTGGTCGATTTCCACCAGCCGGATTTTGAAAAATTCCCGAAATTCGCCGAAGCGCTCAACCACGCGCAAAGCGCCGAACTGGGACCGGGCGACGCCATCTTCATCCCCAGCATGTGGTGGCATCACATCGAGGCGCTGTCGCCGTTCAATGTGCTGGTCAACTACTGGTGGCGGCAGTCGCCCGACTACATGGACACGCCGACCAACGCGCTGATGGCCGCCTTCCTCACCATGCGCGACCTGCCGCAAGCGCAGCGCAAGGCATGGCAGGAAATCTTTCGTCATTACATATTCGAAGCCGACACAGAAACGGCCGCCCATATTCCGGCACACGCCCGCGGCGTGTTGTCGCCACTGACAGCCGACGGCGCCCGCGCGTTGCGCGGGCACTTGCTTAAAAAACTGAATCGCTAGAGGAGACAACATGCGAGATCCAAACAATCGTCAACCGGTGCGCCGGGTGGTCATCTGCGGCGGCGGCACCGCCGGCTGGATGGCCGCCGCCGGCATTTCCAAGGTGCTGGGCAAGCAGCTCGACATCAAGCTGATCGAGTCGGAAGAGATCGGCACCGTGGGTGTGGGCGAAGCCACCATTCCGACGCTGACCAACTTCCACAACGTACTGGAAATCAACGAGCAGGAATTCATGGCCGAGACCCAGGCCACCTTCAAGCTCGGCATCAGCTTCGAAAGCTGGCGCAACGTCAAGGAAGACTATATCCACTCCTTCGGCACCACCGGCATCGACCACTGGACCGCCGGCTTCCAGCACTTCTGGCACAAGGGCGTGCAGCGCGGCCTGGCCGGCGACTACGGCGACTACTGCCTGGAACTGAAGGCGTCGCTGGAGAACCGCTTCGCCCACCTGCCGAACAACGGCATGAACTACGCCTACCACCTGGACGCCAGCCGCTACGCCAAGTTCCTGCGCCGCCTGAGCGAGCCGCGCGGCGTGCAGCGCATCGAAGGCAAGATCGTCCGCTACAACAAGCACGACAACGGCGACGTCCGTTCGGTGGTGATGGAATCGGGCCAGGAAATCGAAGGCGACTTCTTCATCGACTGCACCGGCTTCCGCGCGCTGCTGATCGGCGAGGCGATGGACGAGCCGGTGGAAGACTGGTCGCAATGGCTGTTCTGCGACCGCGCCATCGCCGTGCAGACCACGGCCATCGCCGACGCCGTGCCGCTGACGCGTTCCATGGCGCACCAGGCCGGCTGGCAGTGGCGCATTCCGCTGCAACACCGCGTCGGCAACGGCATCGTCTATTCGAGCCGCCACCTGGACGAGGAGACCGCGCACAAGCAGCTGCTGGCCAACGTCGAAGGCAAGACGCTGATCGAGCCGCGCGTGATCAAGTTCAAGCCCTGCCAGCGGCGCCAGACGTGGAAAGGCAATGTGGTGGGCATCGGCCTGTCGAGCGGCTTCCTGGAGCCGATCGAATCGACCAGCATCCACCTGATCCAGCGCAGCGTGATCCGGCTGATGCAGATGTTCCCGTCGGACGGCATCCAGCAAGCCGACATCGACGAATACAACGCCCAGTGCAACAGCGAGATCAACCACATCCGCGACTTCATCATCCTGCACTACCACGCCAACAACCGCACCGACTCGCAGTTCTGGATCGACGTGCGCGAGATGAGCATTCCGGCGTCGCTGCAGCACCGTATCGACCTGTTCCGCGAAACCGGCCGCGTGTTCCGCGTGCCGAACGAACTGTTCGCGGAAAACTCGTGGATCCAGGTGATGCTGGGCCAGGGCATCATGCCGAAGTCGCACCATGCGACGGCCGACCTGATGGGCGACGAAGAACTCAAAGCCTTCCTCGGCGGCATCAAGAGCCGCATCGACCGCACCGTGGTGCAGCTGCCGACGCACCAGGCCTACGTCGAGCGCTACTGCGGCCGTCCCGATGCCGGCGCCAAAGCCGCCTGACCCGCACGCTTTAGTGATACGCAAACGTCACCACTTAGGGGTCTGACCCAGGGTCAGGAATAGGGGCTACGCCCTGCCCTCCCTGCGGGAGGGCCCCCAGCTGGCCGTGCGGGTTATCGACTGAGCTCAGTCACCAGCTCATCAAACACCAGCCGGATCCGCGCCGGCACCGGCCCGCGCTGCGGCCGGTAAATGTAGATGTCCCAGGGATCAGGCTGGTCCTTCTGCAGCACCGGGACCAGCCGGCCGGCGGCGATGTGCTCGTCGGCCATAAACCCCGGCAACTGGCCAAAGCCCAGGCCGGCCAGGATGGCGTCGAACTCCGCCTCCGAGTCGCTGCTCAAAAAGCGCGGATTCAGCGGCGAAATATGCTGCCCGCTGGCGAAATACCAGGGCCACGCCTTGCCGGTGCTCTGGTCGCGCAAGGAAGTGGTCGGCAGCTCATGCAAATGCTCGATATTTTTCGGCTTGCCATGCGCGGCGATCAGCTCGGGCGTGCCCACGGTGCGGAACGGCTGCGGCGCCACGCGCCGCGCCACGTAGCGGCTGTCGCGCATGGAGCCAAACCGCACGCCGATATCGATGCGGTCATCCACCACGTCCGCATGCGTGTCGCTGAACTGCACATCGAAGCGCAGCTGCTGATGCTTCCGCCCCAAGGCCTTCAACACCGGCACGATCAGCAAGCGCCCCAGCGCCACCGGCGCCGTCATCCGCACCACGCCCTCCACCTGCGACGGCTCGCTCTCGGTCGCCGGCTGGAACAGCACGTCCACCCGCTGCACGCTGTCGCGCGCCTGCGCCGCCAGGTGCTCGCCATAGGTGGTGATCTGGATGCCGCGCGTATTGCGGTGAAACAGCAGCTCGCCCTGCACCGCTTCCAGATCCTGCACCGCCCGCGTGACGGCCTGCGGCGAAATCCCCAGCCGGGCCGCCGCATCCTTGAAGCTGCGGGCTTCGGCCGCCGCCACGAAGATGCGCAACATTTCCAATCGGTTCAGCATGATCGATAGTTCCTGAAAATGGAATTCTCAAATCATATCATTTCCATTTATTTGCATAGCGGGGATTCCTATACTTGCTTCACTAACCAACCACAAGGAGTCCTGCCATGAGCACCAACATCGAAAACAAAGTCGTTGTCATCACCGGCGCCAGCAGCGGTCTGGGTGAAGCCACCGCCCGCCACCTGGCCGCACGCGGCGCCATCGTCGTATTGGGCGCGCGCCGCATCGACCAGCTGGAAAAAATCGCTGGCGACATCCGCGCCGCCGGCGGCAAGGCCGAAGTGCAGGCCACCGACGTCACCAGCCGCGAACAGGTGCAGGCGCTGATCGACACCGCCGTGCGCATCTACGGCCGCGTCGATGTGCTGATCAACAACGCCGGCCTGATGTCCATCGCGCCGATGGACGAGATCAAGGTCGACGAGTGGGATCGCATGATCGACATCAACGTCAAGGGCGTGCTGTACGGTATCGCCGCCGCGCTGCCGCAGTTCCGCAAGCAGAACAGCGGCCACTTCATCAACGTTGCGTCGGTGGCCGGCATCAAGGTGTTCAGCCCAGGCGGTACGGTGTACAGCGGCACCAAGTTCGCGGTGCGCGCGATTTCGGAAGGCCTGCGCCATGAAGTGGGCGGTTCGATCCGCACCACCACCATCGAACCGGGCGCGGTCGACACCGAACTGAAGCACGGCAGCTCGCACCAGCAAAGCGCGCAGTTCGTCACCGAGTTCTACAAGCTGGCCATCCCGGCCGACTCGGTCGCCCGTGCGATCGCCTACGCCATCGAACAGCCGGCCGACGTTGACATCAACGAAATCGTGCTGCGTCCGACGGTGCAGGAGTTCTAAGCAGCCCCCTGCCACAGGAAGGCGGCCAGATCCACCGTAGCGGCATCGCCGCGGTGGATCACGCCTTCCGCCAGCAGCTTCCCGGCCTGGCCGGGAATCAACGGCAACAGCTCGCCGCGCGCATTGACGATGCGGTGCAGCGGCAAGCCCAATCCCACACTGCGCCGGATGTAACCGGGCAGCACCCGCACAAAGACCTCCGCCACGCCCATCGCCACCGCCACATCGACGTAGCGGACCACGCGGCCGGGTGGAATCGTCGGCACAAACGCCAGGAATTTTTGATAGGGCGATTCCGGCAGCGGCGTGTACCGTTCGCCGATCAGGCGCACGGCGTCACCGATGCGGATCTCGCCGCCGGCTTCGAAGACGCCCAGCACGCCGCGCCGGCGCACCAGCCGGGAAAAGTCCGCCACCACAGGCGCGATACGCTTGCACGGCTCGCAGAACATGGTCAGCCGGATCTCGACGCCCGAGGCGGTGAGCAGCGCCGAACCGGGCCGGAACAGCTCCGGCCGGTCCGAAGAAATCACGATGTTTTCCAGCAGCGCGCCGGGCGCGATCCGCAGAGTGCGCAGCTCGCTGCCGAGCGTGACCAGCACCTGTCGCGGACTGAGGCGGTGGGCATGCACGTCGCCGTGAATGCCCAGCCCGGCCTCGCACCGCATGGCCGCATCCGGCGCCAGGGCGACGCCGGGTTTGCCCCGTACAGACTGAAGATAGAGGCGTTCGATGCGTCCGTTCAAGACCGGCTTATTTGCCGGCCACCACCACGCCGCAAGCGAGACGCTTGCCGGAGTTGCCGGTTGGCTGGGTGACGAAATCGTCCGCATCGGCGTGCACGATGACGCCGCGGCCGATGATGTTGCCCGGCGCGCCGGCGTCCAGCGAAATCTGGCTGGTCGGCACGCTCAGGTGCAGCGAGGCCTTGCCGCTGGCGTCGGCGGTGATGTTGCCGAAGTCGCCGCCGTGATGCGCCGCCGAGTCCGGCGCGCCGTGCTGGTGGCTGCCCGGATTGAAGTGACCGCCGGCGCTGGTGCCGTCCGGCGCGCTGCAATCGCCTTTCTCATGCAGGTGGAAGCCGTGCACGCCCGGCGTCAGGCCGGCGATGTCGGCGTCGATCTGCAACTGGCCATCCTGCTGCTTGAAGCGTACCGAACCGGTGGTGGTGCTGCCCACGGTCGGTTTCAGTTCCACTTCGGCGGTGGTGGGAGCGGCTTGCGCCAGGCCGGCGGCGGCCAGTGCCAGGCTCAGCGTCATCAGGCGGGCGGTCGAGGAAATACGCATCATCAGGGTCTCCGTAAAGATGGTCGAAAAGGCTATTGTGCATCGCTTGTGCCAGACGCGCCACACTCGATACAAATATTTATCATTCGCACATTTTTGAAGTAGTAATATTACAAACCCATCCAGTCCACAGACGATTGGAGGCAAAAACCCACTACAACAACGGAGACAAGCATGAAACTTAGCTGTAGTTTAGTTTCACAGCTGAAACGCACCCTGATCCTGGGCACGTTCGGCACCCTGGCCGCCTGCGGCGGCGGCAACGACACCGCCAGCACCACGTCCACCGCGCAAATCATGGCTGCCCGCACCGTCCAGGGCGGCGCCATGGCGGCGTCCGCCGCAGCCACCCCGGTCGCGGCCGGCGCCATCCGCATGCACTACCACCGCGCGCAGAACGACACGGCCCAGTGGGGCGTCTACTCGTGGGACGGCCCGGTCACGCCAAGCTCGGCCTGGATCACCGACCGCTTCATGATGACCCAGAGCGACAGCTTCGGCGGTTACGTCGACATCCCGGTCAACACCGCCAAATCGGCGATCTGGTTCCTGGTCACCGACGGCAGCGGCAACAAGAATTGCGGCAGCGACCAGTCGGCCGCCTTCAACAGCAACATCGCCACCGCCGGCCAGGAAGTCTGGATGCTGGAAGGCGACTGCACTGTCTACGCCAGCCAGCCGGCCGTCAGCTACGGCAACCTGAACAGCGCGAGCGCGCACTGGCTGAACGCCGCCACGCTGGCCTGGCCCGGCGCGCCCGTCACCGGCGCCAGCTACAAGCTGTACTACGCCGCCAACGGCGGCCTTGGTTCCAACGCCGATGGCGTCACCGGCGCCGACGGCAGCATCGCGCTGACCAGCGCCAGCGCCCTGCCCTCGGCGCTGCAGCAGAAGTATCCGCACCTGGCCGGCGCCACCGCGCTGACCATGTCGCCGGCCGACGCCGCCACCGTCGCGGCCAAGGCCAGCAACCAGTTCGCCATCGCCCAATTCGATGCGACGGGCAAGCTAGTGCTGGTGACGTCGTTGCAGGTCAGCGGCATGCTGGACAGCGTGTTTGCCGGCGCCGCCGCCAACACCACGCTCGGCGTCAGCTTCGAGCGCAACGGCGCACCGACCTTCCGCGTATGGGCGCCGACCGCCAAATCGGTCAGCCTCAACCTGTACCCGGATGCCAGCAGCGCCAGCACCGTCACGCGCGCGATGACCAGGAACGCCGCCAGCGGCGTCTGGAGCTACACCGCGCCGGATGCCAGCTGGGTCAACCGCTACTACTACACCTACAACGTGCAGGTGCTGTCGCGCTGGGCCGGCAACACGGTGGTCAGCAACACCGTCACCGATCCCTACTCGTTCAGCCTGAACGCCAACAGCCAGCGCAGCTTTGTCGCCAACCTCGACAGCCGCGCACTGAAGCCGGACGGCTGGGACCACCACCGCGTGCCGCGCCTCGACTACCCGACCGACATCGCACTGTACGAACTGCACATCCGCGACTTCAGCATCAGCGACGCCACGGTGCCGGCCGCGCACCGCGGCAAATACCTGGCCTTTACGGACGAGCGCTCGAACGGCATGCGCCACCTGCGCGACATGCAGCAGGCCGGACTGACCCACGTGCACCTGCTGCCGACCTTCGACATCGCCAGCATCAACGAAACCGGCTGCACCACGCCGACCGTGCCGAACGCCGCGCCGAACGCGCCCGACCAGCAGGCGGCGGTGGAAGCCACGCGCGGCACCGACTGCTTCAACTGGGGCTACGATCCGGTGCACTACACGGCGCCCGAAGGCAGCTACTCGTCCAACGCCAACGACGGCGCGGTGCGCGTGCGCGAATTCCGCGCCATGGTGCAGGGCCTGCATGAGCAGGGCCTGCGGGTGGTGATGGACGTGGTCTACAACCACACCAGCGCCTCGCAGCAAAGCCCGCTGTCGATCCTGGACAAGATCGTGCCGACCTATTACTACCGTTTGAACGCCGGCGGCGGCATCACCAACGACAGCTGCTGCGCCGACACCGCCGCCGAGAACGCGATGATGGCCAAGCTGATGATCGATTCCACCAGCACCTGGGCGCGCGACTACCAGGTCGACGGCTTCCGCTTCGACATCATGGGCTTCACGCCGCTGGCGGTGATGAAGCAGCTGCAAACCGCCGTCAACAAGGCGGCCGAGCGCGACATCTACCTGTACGGCGAAGCGTGGAACTTCGGCACCGTCGGCAACGACGCCCGCTTCGTGCAGGCGCGCCAGGCGAATATGTACGGCAGCGGCATCGGCTCCTTCAACGACCGCATCCGCGACACCATGCGCGGCGGCGGCTGCTGCGACACCGGCGATGCGCTGATCGCGCAGCAAGGCCTGGTCAACGGCGTCTACAGCGATCCGAACGCGCAGTCGACCCAGACCAAGGATGACCTGCTGCGCCTGGGCGACCTGGCCAAGGTGGCGCTGTCCGGCACGCTGCGCGACTACAGCTTCACCGACCGCACCGGCGTGGTACGCAAGAACTCGGAGATCGACTACTTCGGCCAGCAGGCGGGCTTCGCGGCGCAGCCGTCGGAGACCATCAACTACATCGAAGCGCACGATAACCAGACGCTGTTCGACATCAACGCCTTGCGCCTGCCGCAGACCACCAGCCTGGCCGACCGCGTGCGCGCGCAAAACCTGGGCGCCGCGTTCACCGTGCTGTCGCAGGGCGTGCCCTTCCTGCACGCGGGTCAGGAAATCCTGCGCTCGAAATCGCTGGACCGCGACAGCTACGATTCGGGCGACTGGTTCAACAAGCTCGATTACAGCTACCAGTCGAACAACTTCGGCGTCGGCCTGCCGCTGGCGGCGGTCAACCAGGCCAGCTGGCCGCTGATGTCGCCGGTGCTGGCCAATCCGCTGATCAAGCCGGACACCAGCGCCATCATCAGCGCCCGCAACACCATGAACGACCTGCTGGCGATCCGCCAGGACAGCAGCCTGTTCCGCCTGCGCACGGCCAAGGATGTGGCCGAGCGCCTGCGCTTCCACAACACCGGCCCGGCGCAGGTGCCCGGCGTGATCGTCATGAGCATCGACGGCCAGCATCCGCGCCGTTATGACGACGCCAGATACAAGTCGGTGGTCACGCTGTTCAACGTCACCAAAACGGCGCAGACCGTCACGGTGCCGGAACTGGCCGGCCGCCAGCTGAAGGTGCACAAGGTACAGCGCAAATCCAGCAGCGACACGCTGGCGCGCACCGCCACCTACAACAACGCCAGCGGCACCTTCACCATTCCGCCACGCACGACGGTGGTGTTTGTGGACGACTAGCACAGCCATTTGGACATTGCGGTGGAATGTCAGTATAGTCACTCGTACCACCACGTTTCACTTGCGAGGACTTCGATGAAAAAACTGTTGATAGCCGGCTTGATCCTGTCGCTCAGCGGCGCAGTGTATGCGGCCGAACCGACCGCCCAGCAAAACAAGATGAAAACCTGTAATGCGGACGCCGCCGGCAAAAAAGGCGATGAGCGCAAGGCTTTCATGAAGGAGTGCCTGAGCGCCAAGCCGGCCGCCGCGCCGGAACCCAAGCTGACCCAGCAAGAGAAAATGAAAAAATGTAACGCCGACGCCAGCGGCAAGAAAGGCGACGAGCGCAAAGCCTTCATGAAGGAATGCCTCAGCAACAAGTAAGCCGACCCGGCCGACGCAATCGCCACGCACGCCATCCCCCGCGGATGGCGTTTTTTATTGGCATTGATTATTGCCTTGGCACATTAATTGCTTAAACGTTAAATTTTAACTGACGAGCGTAATGACCACTTACCAAGTAGCCAACGCTGGCATATTTCTACCCCACATGCCCGACGTTGCCCGATGCGAACTCTCGCTGCGGGAATTGAACCAGATGTGGCGGCTTATCGAGTCGTCCGCCAAGATGAACTGCCCGGCCGAAGCACGCCTGCTGCTGCCCGCCATGGTGGCCACCCGCACCGGATTTGCGCACCTGGAACAGGCCCTGGTGGCCAATCTGGTGCAGGAGAAAGTACGCAATGTGCTGGCCGAACTGGGCACCCAGGCGCGCTATGCGATCGACATCCTGGTGCGCAACCTGTTCGAGCGCACCGCCGATGTCGGCTTCCTCGCCACCGATGCCGACCTGTGCCGCTTTGTCGCTTCCGGCGGCGATGACGAGGGCGATGTGCACAACGCCCGCCAGCGCCTGTCCGACTACCGCGACAAATACACCGTCTACGACGAAATCCTGCTGCTGGACCTGGAAGGCCGCGTGCTGGTGCAGGCCGATCCGGCCACGCCGGTGACGCATAGCCGCGACCCGCTGCTGCTGCAGACGCTGGACGCCGCCGGCTACGTCGAAACCTTCCGCGCCACCGACCTGCGTCCCGGCAAATCGCGGGCGCTGGTCTATTCGCACCGCATGCTGCATCCGGACACCGGCGAGCCGGCCGGCGTGCTGTGCCTGTGCTTCAACTTCGACCAGGAGATGGACGCCATCTTCGCCGCCTACCGCGACCCGTCGCACCGCGCCAACATGCTGCTGCTCGACGCCCAGGACCACGTGATCAGCAGCGCCGATCCGCTGTGGATACCGGCCGGCGTGCGCGTACCGACCAACGCCGACGGCGAACCGCAGCTGCTGATGTTCGGCGGCCGCGAATACCTGGTGCGCACCTTCAGCTCGGACGGCTACCAGGGCTATCCCGGCCCGGCCGGCTGGAAGGCGCAGCTGATGATCCCGATCGACCTGGCGTTCCGCACCAGCGGCGACCAGTCGCTGGCCGACGTCGAGCCGTCGCTGATGCAGGGGCTGCTGTCGCACGCCCAGGCCTTCAGCCCGTCGCTGCACGAGCTGATGAGTTCCGTCACCCGCACCACCCGCACCATCGAACGCATCGTCTGGAACGGCAAGGTCACCAGCGCCGCCAACGACCAGATCGGCGCCGACGGCAGCCATTCGGGCGGCATCAACAAGCTGAATACGGTGCTGGACCAGATCACCGAAACGGGCGAGCGCAGCGACGCGCTGTTCTCGCAGTCGATCCAGGATCTCTACCAGACGGTGCTGGCGTCCAGCATCAGCGAGGCGGAGCTGACCTCGCAGCTGCTGGTCGACATGCTGGACCGTAACCTGTACGAGCGCGCCAACGACTGCCGCTGGTGGGCCCTGTCGGCGCAGCTGCGGCGCGGCCTGGCGCAACCGTCCGACGCCCAGACCAAGGCCATCGCCGACGTGCTGGCCTACATCAACAGCCTGTACACCGTGTATGCGCGGCTGTTCGTCTACGACCGCGGCGGCCGCATCATCGCCAGCACCGGCGGCGACGAAATCGTCGGCCAGTACATCAGCGGCGACACGCTGAGCCGCGTGGCCGCGCTGCGCAGCGAGCTGGATCACTATCCGGAAAGCTTCGGCCCGTCGGCCTTCTACGGCGGCGAAGCCACCTATATCTACCACGCCGCCATCCGCCACCCGGAGCAGACCGGCAGCGTGGTGGGCGGCATCGGCATCGTGTTCGACTCCAAGCCGGAGCTGCTCAACATGCTCAACAGCGGCGTCGCCGGCCGCGCCAGCATGCGCGCCTACTTCGTCACGCCGGAAGGCCGCGTGCTGTCCAGCACCGACGCCGCCTGCGCGCCGGGCGACGTGCTGCACCTGGACACCGGCTTGCTGGCCCAGGCCGACGCCGGCAACGGCGCCAGCGTGTCGCGCATCATGCAGCACGACGGCCAGTACGTGATCGCCGCCTGTACCCGCAGCGCCGGCTACCGCGAATTCCGCGCGGTGGAAGGCGTCGAGCAGCCGGTCATCGCCGTGCTGCTGCAAGCCTTCGGCCCGGTGCGCAACGAGCTGCCGGCGCGCACCGCCGTACGCATCGAGCGCCTGCGCGACACCGGCCCGGACTTCGCCATCTTCTACGCCGGCCGCACGCTGATGGCACTGCGCGCGGCGCAGATCCAGGAGGCGGTGCCGTTCGCCAAGGTGCAGCGCACCACCAGCGGCGGCCACCCTGCCCGTCTGGGCATGCTGGACGTGCCGCTGGCCGGCGGCAAGAAGCACTTCGTGTGGGTGTTCGACCTGGCGCTGCTGGCCACCGGCAAGCCGGGCGCGGTCACCGAGAACAGCCAGGTGATGCTGGTGCACCTGGGCCAGAGCGTGATCGGCCTGCTGGTGGACGACCTGCATTCGGTGCAGCAGTTCGACACGGCCGACATGACCGATTCGCCGTTGAGCACCGGCGAATCGGCATTGGCGCCGCGCCTGATCAAGGCCAACCAGGGCAACCTGCTGATCGAGGAAATCGATATCGAGCGGCTGTTCGCGCGCCTGCGCGGATAAGGCGCCGTCAGGCGGCGTCGGCGGCGTGCAGCTGCTGGCGCTCCTGGCGGCGGTACAGCATCAGCGTGGCGAACAGGCCGCAGACGGCGGCCAGCGTCATCCACCAGCCCGGCGCGCTCTTGTCGCCGCTGTACTCGATCAATCCCGTGGCGATGGCCGGCGTGAAGCCGCCGAACAGCGCCGTCGCCAGGCTGTAGGCCAGCGAGAAGCCGACCGTACGCACGTCGGCCGGCATCACCTCGGTCAGCGCCACCACCATCGCGCCGTTGTAGCTGGCGTACAGGAAGGACAGCCACAGTTCCACCTCCAGCATGCGGCCGAAGCTGGGCGACTGCACCAGCCAGTGCAGCGCCGGATACGCGGTCAGGATGGTCAGCACGGTAAAGCACAGCAGCAGCGGCCGGCGGCCCACGCGGTCCGACACCGCGCCCATCACCGGCAGCCAGATGAAGTTGGAAATGCCGATCAGCGCCGTCACCACCAGCGCATCGGTGCTGCTCAGGTGCAGCACGCTCTTGCCGAAGGTCGGCGTGTAGACGGTGATCAGGTAGAACGACACGGTGGTCATGGACACCAGCATCATGCCGCAGATGACCAGGCCCCAGTTGTTCAGCATCGAGCGGAAGATTTCATGCAGCTCCGGGCGGTGCTTGCGGGCCTGGAATTCGGCGGTCTCCTGCAGCGAGCGGCGGATGACGAACAGCACCGGCACGATCATGCAGCCGACGAAGAATGGAATGCGCCAGCCCCAGGCGGCGATTTCGGCCGGCGCCAGCCACTGGTTCAGCGCGAAGCCCAGCGCGGCGGCCACCACCACCGCCACCTGCTGGCTGGCCGACTGCCAGCTGACGTAAAAGCCCTTGTGGCCCGGCGTCGCCATCTCCGACAGGTAGACCGACACGCCGCCCAGTTCCACGCCGGCCGAAAAGCCCTGCAACAGGCGGCCGGTCAGCACCAGCGCCGGCGCCAGGTAGCCGATGGTGGCGTAGCCCGGCACGCAGGCGATCAGCAAGGTGCCCATGGCCATCAGCGCCAGCGTCACGATCAGGCCCTTGCGGCGGCCGACGCGGTCGACATAGGCGCCCAGCAGGATGGCCCCCAGCGGCCGCATCAGGAAGCCGGCGCCGAAGGTCATGAAGGTCAGCATCAGCGAGGCCAGTTCGTCGCCGGAGGGGAAAAACGCGGCGGCAATGGCGTTGGCGTAGAAGCCGAACAGGAAGAAGTCGAACATCTCCATGAAATTGCCGCTGACGACACGGATCACGGTGCTGAATTGGCTGGCCACATTTACCTCGCGCGCAAAAGGCTCACTATAGTGGAAACAGTCGCGACTCAACAACACAGCCCCCGTTTTTTGCAGTTCGTCACAAAACTGTCGGCAGCGGCAGGCAAGTTCAGTAAAATCAAGATGTCGAATTTATTAACGTTACCGAGGAATTATCATGCGCCGTACCGCTGCCGCCGTCCTGATCCCCGCCCTGTTTGCCCTGAGCGCCCTGAGTCCGAATGTGCAGGCGGCCGAGTCCACCCGCACGCTGCCATCGTTCATCGCCATCAACGCCAAGGGCGCCTTCGCCATGACGGTGGAAGTGGGCAAGGCGCAGTCGGTGCTGGTCAGCGGCGAAGACCGGTTCGTGTCCAACCTGAAGACCGAAGTGGTCGACAATGAACTGCAGATCACGCTGCCGGACAAGAGCTTCAAGTCGAACAAGGGCGACCCGCGCATCACCATCACGGTGCCGTCGCTGAGCCGGGTGAAGGTGGAAGGCGCCGGCGAAACCATCGTCAACAAGGTCAACACCGACCGCCTGGACATCAGCTACCTGGGCGCCGGCCACCTGGAAGCCAACGGCAAGGTCAAGTACCTGCGCCTGAACGCCAAGGGTGTGGGCGAAGTCGACACCCAGAAGCTGCAGGCGGAACGCGTGGACGTCAATTTCGAAGGCGTCGGCAACGTCAGCGTGTACGCCACCGACCTGCTGAACGCGGTCGCCAAGGGCATCGGCGGGCTGACCTACTACGGCCATCCGAAAACGGTGAACAAGTCGGTGTCCGGTATCGGCAACGTCAAGGCCGGAGACTAATTGCCTAACTAATTGCCACAGTGACACAAGGTGCGAATGCGGGTAACATCAGCAGCACAACAACCGCAACGCACCCCTGGAGGCACCCCTGTGGCTGTGGCCAACGACATTGCGCACTGGCGCGCGCAGATCTTTGCGAAACTGCTGCTGGTCGTGTTCGTGCTCGGGCTGTTCACCGCCGTGCCCAGCGCCCTGCTGGCCGCCAGCGAGGGCATGTGGTCGATCGCCGTGGTCGATATCGTGGCGCTGGTCTGGATCGGCGTCATCTGGCGCTGGCGCAGCATGCCCTACACCGCGCGCGTCGTCAATTTCATCAGCGTGGCCTTCCTGGTCGGCATTGCGCTGCTGCTCAAGGTGGGACCGGTCAGCCAGATCTACCTGATGGCGGTGCCGGTGCTGGCGGCGCTGCTGCTGGGCCTGCGCCCGGCGCTGTGGACGCTGCTGCTGGCCGGCCTGAGCGTGATGGTGCTGGGCTTTGAGGACAACGCCAACCTGCACCTGGAAGGCCTGCCCGACTACGGCTTTCTGAAGGCCGCCATCATCTCCCTCAACTTCAGCTTCATCACGGCGGTGCTGACCCTGTCGTGCGCGGTGCTGCTGCGGCACCTGGAGCGCTCGTTCGACAAGCTGTCCGACCTCAACGCCGAACTGCGCCTGACCTCCGCCGCCGTCGCGCGCCTGAACGACATGGTGCTGATCGCCCAGGTGGACAAGGACGCGGCCCAGCACATCATCTTCGTCAACGAGGCCTTCGAACGCCACACCGGCTACCGGCGCGACGAAGTGGTGGGCCGCGACCTGCGCCTGCTGCGCGGCCCGGACACCGATCCCGGCGTGGTGGACGACATCGAACGCGCCATGGCCAACAGCGAAACCGTGCGCGCCGAGCTGCTGAACTACACCAAGGCCGGCCAGCCCTACTGGGTCGAGACGGAACTGGTGCCGTTCACCGACGAAGGCGGCATCAACACCCACTGGGTGGCGGTGGAGCGCGACATCACCGAGCGCCGCAAATCGCAGGACGACATCCACCGCCTGGCCTTCTTCGACGTGCTGACCGGCCTGCCCAACCGCCGCCTGCTGATGGACCGCATCGACAAGCTGCTGGCCAGCTCCGAGCGCGGCGCCACCTACAGCGCGGTGATGTTCATCGACCTCGACCGCTTCAAGACCATCAACGACGCGCGCGGCCACGCCATCGGCGACGCCCTGCTGTGCAACGCCGCCGGCCGCCTGAGCAAGTTGATGCGCAAGGCCGACACCGTGGCGCGCATCGGCGGCGATGAATTCGTGGTGCTGCTGGGCCACCTGTCGCACGAGCTGCAAGGCGCCACCCACGCGGCGCTGACGGTGGCGGAAAAAATCCGCAGCGCCATCGGCCAGGATTTCGAGATCGAAGGCCAGACCTACAATTCCACCGCCAGCATCGGCGTCACCATGCTGCCCCGCTTGGGCCAACCCGGCCAGACCGCGCAAGACCTGCTGCGCGAAGCCGACACCGCCATGTACCGCGCCAAGTCGGAAGGCCGCAACGGCATCGCCTTCTTCGAGGCGGCGATGCAGGCCGAAGTCGAACACCGCCTGACCCTGGAGCGCGACCTGGCCGCCGCCCTGGCCAACGACGAACTGCAGATGCACGTGCAGGCGCAGGTCGACCGCAGCGGCCGCGCGGTGGGCGGCGAGCTGCTGATGCGCTGGCCGCAGGCCGACGGCTCGATGATCGCGCCGGGCGTGTTCATCCCGGTGGCCGAGGAATCGGGCCTGATCGTCGAACTGGGCGCCTGGGCGCTGCGCCAGGCCTGCGCCGCGGTGCTGCAACTGCAGGCGGCCGGACTGGCGATGCCGCTGTCGGTCAACGTCAGCCCGACGCAGTTCCGCCAGGCCGACTTCGTGGCGCAGGTGCAGCAGGCGCTGGCCGACAGCGGCGCGCCGGCCTCGCTGCTGGTGCTGGAAGTGACCGAAGGCCTGTTGATCGACAAGATGGACGACACCATCGCCCGCATGCACCAGCTGACCGCCATGGGCCTGCGCTTCTCCATCGACGATTTCGGCACCGGTTATTCCAGCATGGCGTATCTTAAGAAGATGCCGCTGTATGAATTGAAGATCGACCGCAGCTTTATCATGGACACGCCGGAAGACCTCAGCAGCAAGGCGCTGGTGCAGTCGATCCTGGCGATGGCCGGCCATCTCGGGCTGCGCGTGGTGGCCGAGGGCGTGGAGACGCAGGCGCAGGCCGACTTCCTGATCGCCCACGACTGCGCCTGCATGCAGGGCTACCTGTACGCGCGGCCGATGCCGCTGGCGGCACTGATAGAACGGTTACACAACAACACGGCAGTGGCAGCCGCATAGCCACCAACACACAGCGGGAGGTGCAATGAAACTGAGCGTCGCACAAAAAATGGGGCTGCTGGCCGGCGCCGCCCTGGCGGGCATCGTGCTGCTGGCGGGACTGAGCCAGTACCAGATGGAAGAAGTCTACGATGCCGCCAACTACTCCACCGTCAACACGGTGCCCAGCCTGGTGGTGATCGACAAGCTGCGCGACAGCTTCCTGCGCATGCGCATCCGCGTCAACCAGCACGTGCTCAACACCGACGAGAAGAAGTTCGCGGAGCTGGACAACAGCGTCACCGACATGCGCAAGCTGGTCGACGACAGCATGAAGAAATACGAGCCGCTGCTGGCCGACGACAAGGACAAGGCCATTCTCGACAAGGAGAAGGCGTCCTGGGCCAAGGTGCAGCCGCAGATCGAGGCGGTGCTGGCCGAATCGCGCAGCAACCACAACGACAAGGCGCGCATCGCGCTGGAGGCGGCGCGGCCGGAAATCCAGGTGATGCAGGCGCTGCTCGACGAGCACTTCGACTATAACGTCGGGCTGGGGCAGCAAGGCGCCGACCACGCGGTGGCCGCCAAGAAGGCTGCGGTGCGCAACGCCATCATCATCGCCGTCTGCACGCTGGTGGTGGTGGCCCTGATCAGCGCCGTCATCACGCGTGCGCTGCTCAAGCAGCTGGGCGGCGAGCCGGATTACGCGGCCGACATCGTCAACCGCGTGGCCCACGGCGACCTGACGGTGACGGTGCGGATCAAGCCGGGCGACACCACCAGCCTGCTGGCGGCGATGCACAGCATGGTCGGCAACCTGTCGCGCGTGGTGGGCGAAGTCAACGACGGCGCCGAGGCACTGGCCAGCGCCTCGGAGGAAGTCAGCGCCACGGCGCAATCGCTGTCGCAGGGCGCCAGCGAGCAGGCGGCGGCGGCGGAGGAATCCAGCGCCGCCATCGAACAGATGTCGGCCTCGATTGCGCAGAACACCGAGAACGCCAAGGTCACCGACGGCATGGCCGGCAAGGCGGCGCAGGAAGCGGGCGAAGGCGGCGAGGCGGTGCGCTCCACCGTGACGGCGATGCGCGAGATCGCCAAGAAGATCGGCATCATCGACGATATCGCCTACCAGACCAACCTGCTGGCGCTGAACGCGGCGATCGAGGCGGCGCGCGCCGGCGAGCATGGCAAGGGCTTTGCCGTGGTGGCGGCAGAGGTGCGCAAGCTGGCGGAGCGCAGCCAGGTGGCGGCGCAGGAGATCGAACAGGTGGCCTCGGGCAGCGTCAACCTGGCCGAGAAAGCCGGCGCCCTGCTCGACACCATGCTGCCGAATATCAAGCGCACCTCGGACCTGGTGCAGGAAATTACGGCGGCGTCGGAAGAACAGTCGGCCGGCGCCGGCCAGATCAATTCCGCCATGAGCCAGCTTAGCCAGACCACCCAGATGAACGCCTCCAGCTCCGAACAGCTGGCCGCCACCGCCGAAGAGATGAGCGGTCAGGCCGAGCAGTTGCAGAGCTCGATGGCGTTCTTCAAGGTGCGCTGATTACTGGACGATGGTAACGCGCTTGCCGCTGACGTTGCGCTGCGCCGGATTGCCGTAGACCGTGACGCTGCCGGAGCCGTTGGCGTTGGCCACCACCGACTGCGTGACGGCGGCGGCGATGCTGCCGGAGCCGTTGCTGCTCAGTTCCGCGCGTTCGCTGGTCATGCCGGCCAGGTCGGCGCTGCCGGAGCCGTTCAGGCGCACCGTCATGTTGCGCACGTTGCCGCTGGCGTTGGCGCCGCCGGAGCCGCGCAGTTCCAGGTTCAGCGTGTCGCCGTTGACGCGGCCCAGGTCCAGCCGGCCGGAACCGTTCAGCTGGGCCACGGTGTTGCCGCTGTTCAGACCGGAAGCGTTCAAGCCGCCGGAGCCGTTCAGGCGTGCGTCGAGACGGTCGACGTTGCCGCTGACGCGCACCGAGCGCGAACCGTTCAGCGACAGGTCCAGCGGGCCGCCGCTCAAGCCGGTCACCGTCAATTGGCCCGAACCATTGGCCGACAGGTGGCGCAGCGTCGGCGTGGTGAACACCACCTTCAGCGGATTGCTGGTGCGGATATTGCCGTCGATCGAAATGCGCAGCGTGCCGCCGCTGGCGTCGGTGCGGACCAGCGGCAGGATGTTGCTGTCGCCCTCCACCTGGAGCGCGGCGGCTTCGCCGACCCGCACTTCCACCTGCATCGGACCATTGATGTCGATGCCGTCCAGCCGGGCGACCTGGCGGTTTTCGACCACGATATGGCCGTCGCCCTGCACCGCGGTGCCACTGAACGACGATTTGTACTGAACACTGCCATCGCCGTTGTCCGGCACCACGATAACGGCGCAGCCGGCGAGGATGGAAAGGGCGGCGAGAGCGATGATGGTACGGCGCATGATGGGGTGTCCTGGAGTTGGTAAAGTGTTGCCACTATAGCCAGCGCCCTGCCCGTTCGCCCGGGCGATGCGACAAACGGTCGAAAAAGGGGGATGAAACGCACAAACGGCGGTGCTACCATAGCGGCCATGACTACCGCCCCGCACTCCGACCTGCAAGACCTGCGCGACCGCACGCGCCAATTCGCCCAAGCCCGTGACTGGGAGCAGTTCCACACGCCCAAGAACCTGGCCATGGCGCTGTCGGTGGAAGTGGCCGAACTGGCCGAACACTTCCAGTGGCTGCCAACCGGCGCCGCCGCCGAGCTGGACGACGCCAGGCGCGCCGCCATCCGCCACGAGCTGGCCGACGTGCTGCTCTACCTGGTGCAGCTGGCCGACAAGATGCAAGTCGACCTGCACGCCGCCGCTGTCGACAAGATGGTGCTGAACGCCATCAAGTACCCGGCCGACCCGGTGCGCAGCGACCTCCGCAAATAGGACGCCTGGCAGGCGTTACTTGTTGCCGTCAATCGCGGCATGCACCGTGTTGAGCACCTGGCGCAACTGGCCGACGTCGACCTGGCCCGGCGCGGACGGCGTGCCGATCATGCCGAATGTCAGGTCGCTGCCGAAGGCTTCGCCGGACAGGCGGGTGACCGCGCCCAGGCCGCCCATGGACATCGTCAGTTGCGGCTTGTCCGAGTAGCTGGCGCGCATCTGTTCGGTGGCGTCCATCAGGCGCAGCACATCGGCGGGATTCTTCGGCATGACCGCGATCTTGAGCACGTCCGCGCCCAGCGCATCCTGGCGGCGCAGACGGGTGATGATCTCGGCGGTCGCCGGCGTGGCATGGAAATCATGGCTCGATATGACCACCTTGATGCCCTTGGCATGTGACTGCGCCACCAGCGCGCTCACCACCTCCGGCGCGCGAAACATTTCAAGGTCCAGCAGATCGATGAAACCGGCCGGTATCAGCGCGGCATACAGCTTGCCGTAGTCGGCGTCGCTGATTTCCTTGCTGCCGCCTTCCGCCTTGGTGCGAAAAGTGACGATCATCGGCTTGCCCTGGGCGGCCACGGCGACCTGCTTGCCCAGCGCCGCGATGCGTGCCGGGTCGGTGGCGAAGTCCAGGTAATCGAGACGGAACTCGATCAGGTCGGCGTTCGGATTGGCGCCGATGACCTGCGCCTGCTGCAAGACCTGCTCGGCGTTGGCGCCGGTGGTCGGCACGATGGTCTTGGGCGCGCCCTGGCCGATGGCGACGCCGCGCACGCTGAAGAAGGCGGCATGGCGCACCGAGACAGGCGCGGCCGCCGCACTGGTGGCCGGCGCGGCGGCGCTGGCGTGAGGAAGGCTGGCGGCCATCAGCGGCAAGGCAAGCAGGAGCGGTGCGGCGAAACGGCGGGAGTGGTTGTTCATAGGGTATCTCCGGATAAGAAGGGTTGATTGGGCTGGTCAGAACGTGATCTTGGCTTGCACGCCCATGGCCACCACGTTGTCGGTATTTTTGTAGCGGAAGGCGCCTGGCTTGGTGATGTACTGGAAGTCAGGGCGTACCGACAGCCATGGATTCACCTGGAAGGTATAAGCCACTTCCCACAGCGCTTCCGCCTGGTTGAGCTGCCAGTCAGGATCGGTGATCAGGCCGGCCGCCTGGTCCAGCAGCTGTTTCTGCAGCAGGTTGCGGTTGATCGAGGCGCGCACATATCCCAGCGCCACGCGATCCTGCGGACGGCTGTTCAGCAAGCCCTGGTAGACCAGGCCGGCCGAACCCCAGCGATGCATCACTGCGGTCTGCTGCGACTGCTCGGTGTACTGCGCAAACAGGCTGAGGCCGCCGTTGACGGCGTTGTTGGTGATTTTCTGGTCGATCATCACGTAGCCGCCTTCGCGATGACGCGCGGTTTCGCTGCTGCGGCTGCCGACCATCCTGGCGTCCGACGTGTCGTAGTAATAGCCGATCTTGTAGTGGCCCGGGTAGTTGCCATGGTCAGCCGTGCCCGGAGCCCATTCCGCTTCCACCGGATACAGGTGGCCGGTGGTGCCGGCTTCGTTCAGGCTCCAGCGGTTTTTTTCCAGGTTGTAGTTGGTGTTGACCAGCACCATGCCGCCGCGCACCGTGATTTCCGGCGTGGGATGCACGGTGAGATGGGTGGCCCAGCGCGGACGCGGGTAGTTGGTCCAGCCGGCGCTGGTCGACAGCGAGATCGGATGCGCGCACAGGGCGGCATTGACGAAGTTGGTCATGATCTGGTTCAGACCGAAGTCATTGCCCATGACATAGAAACCGGCCTTCCAGTTGAGCTTTTTGCCGAGGAAGTTCTGGTCGTAGCTCAGCTCGGTCAGGCGGGTGAACTGGTCGCTATAGATTTCCTGTACCGGCATGTAGTTGTTGCCCGCCAGTTCATCCGACGTACTGCGGCCACGGCGGTCGTTAATGGTCAGGTGAAAGCGCGCATCGCCCCAGTTGTCGCTGAGCTTGCCCATGTCCAGATCGACGCCGACCTGGGTCTGGAAGGCATTGCGCGCGCTGCGCCGGATGCCGCCGTCTACCACGCCCATGGCCTCGGTGATGAAGCCGCCGCGAAAGGTGACGCCTTGCGCCGCCCACTCGCTGCGTTTGCCGTTCCAGTCGCCGGTCATGGTCTTGCCGGTGTACAGATCCGGCGCCGCCTGCGCTACGGGAACGACGGCCACCGGCGCCTTGGCTGCTGCGGCGCCGGAGGACAGCGGCAACGGCAATGGCAGGCTCAGCGGCGAGGTGGCGCCATCGGCGCTGGTCACCGTCGCGGTGACGTTGGCGGTGATGGCCGCATCGGCCGAACTCAACTGGTAAATGAAGCTGGCGTGACCATGCGCATCCACCGGCACCTGGATATAGCCCAGATAGCGCTCGGCTTCCGTCATGCCCGGCTTGCTGTTGGCGAACAATTCCACCCGGTAGACCGTGTTGGCCGTGCCATCGAATTCGCCGCGCACGCCGATGCCGCCCTGGCTGCCGGCCAGCGTCGCCAGCAGTTTCGGCGCGCGCTGGCCATGGTTGGGACTCGGTTCGCAACCGGCCACCTGCCCATCCAGCGCGCAGATGGTTTCCAGCTTGGACGGATCGCTTTCGACACCGCCGCCGCGATTGCCGATGAAGCGGCCATGCTCCAGCCCCGGCACGTCGAACACGATCGCGCCCTTCAGTTCGGGCAGGCAGGAGCCGCCCGCGTAGCAGCGCAGGATGTCCTTGCCGTTGTCGATCATGACATTGGCGCTGATGGTGTTGATGGCCGGTCCGGTGACGCGGTTGCGACCCGGTGACGCGTCGGCGCCCGGTTCGGCTTGCGGACGCACCGACACGGCCACGCGGTTGCCGATCATGGTGTTGCCATCGACGATGTTGCCGCTGCCGCTCAGCGTGACGGCCGAGGAGATGCCGGTAAAGGTATTGCCGGAGATATAGTTGCGGTTGCCCCAGTTCAGTTGTACGCCGTCCGACAGGTTCTCCCAGTAATTGTGGACCACCACGTTGTCGTTGCCCCACAGGATTTCCAGACCCTGCGAAGGTTCCTCGTTGTCCTTGTCGTTGCTGGTGACGAAGTTGTCGGCAATCAGATTGAAGGCGGCGCCGCGCGTCATCTCCATGGCGTCGCCATTGTTGACGAAGCGGTTGCGCAGGATCTTGTTGTGCACCGTGGTGGTGGCGGTCGAGTTGCCCTTGCCGTCGTCGCCGGTGACCATGATGCCGGCTCCGCCCTTGTTGCCGACGATGCGGTTGTCGTGGATCAGGTTGCCGCTGGCACGGTTGACCAGGACGCCGATGCAGAAGTTGCTGATCTCAAGGCCGTGGATTTCCACCGCTTCCGTATCGCGCAGGATCAGGCCCGGCTTGGTGGTGGTGCGCACGTTGGTGCCGTACTGTCCCGGCACCGCGCCGGGACAGGCACGGGTGCCGGGGCCGACCACGTAGGCCGAACCGTCGATGGCGACATACGTACCGTTGCGCACCCAGTCGACGTTTTCAATCACCACCGGTCCCTTGATCGGCGGCAGTTCGCGGGTGGGCTTGATCACATACGGGCCGGGGCCGATCGCGCTCAGTTCGATGCGGTAGTGGCCGGGATTGGCGTTATTGCGCTCCAGGACGGCGCGCAGGGTGCCCTCGCCGCCGTCATCGGCGTAGGAAGTCACCTTCAGCACGGTTTGCGGGCCGCGCGGCAGCGCCGTGCCGGCCAGGGTCTGGGCGAACGCGGGGGATGCCAGCAGTGCAAGTGCCAGCAATGGAGTGGGACGGGGGATGCGCATTGTGTATTCCTTTTTATTATTGATGGTCCGGCTCGTGCCGGCTCCACAGGGTCTTGGCGCCAAAGGTGACGCGGTTGTCTGTGAACTTCAGGTGCAGCAGGCGGATCTCCCAGACCGGCGCGGTCATGCCGCGCGCCTGTGGAAACCGCCGGTAGTAAAGATCCAGCGCGGCCGCTGCGTCGGCCGGCAGATCCAGGCGCCGGGCAACGCCGGCGTATTGCAGTCCGTGGATCTGCGTGAGGTCGCTGAACTGGTCGCTGACGCAGCCCGCCACATGCGGATTCCTGGACAGCATGGCGCCGTGGCGGGTGTCCGGCGAGCCCAGGAAAAGCAGCCGCCCTCCTTCCTCATCCAGGGCGTAGAAGGCATTCGACGACCAGGGCAGGTCTTCGCAACTCACAGCCAGCGACAGCACGCTGTGGCCGTGCAGGAACTGGGTCAGGAGCGTGGGCAGGTTCGGCATGGTGGCGGCTCCCGGCTCAGAAGAAGTGCGTCCACAAGGCCGAGATCGGCATGGCCAGCACCAGGGCGGGCAGCATATTCGCCACCGGGAAGACCTTGATGCCGCAGATGCGGAAGCCGGTCGCCAGCATCAGCAGTCCGCCCACCGCCGAGAAATCGGCGATCATCGCCGGCGTCGTCAGCGGCAGGATCAGCGTCGCGCCGAAAGCCAGACCGAGCTGTATCGCCAGCTGCGGCACGGCGATGGTGGCCACCGCATAGCCGAGCGTGGTGGCAAAGATCGCCGCCGTGAACAGGTCGAGGAAGGACTTGGCGATCAGGATCGTGGCGTCGCCGGTCATGCCCTCGGTCATCGAACCGAAGATGCCGGTGCCGCTGGCGCAGAACAGCACCAGGATGGCGACGAACTTCTCCAGGAATTCTTCCTGCGACAGGCCACCGGCCTTGGCCGGCACCACCTTCTCGACCAGCGCGCGGGCAAAACCGCCGACCTTGCCGATGCCGCGCTCCAGGTACACCAGCTCGCCGATCAGGGCGCCGAGGATGCCCGCCAACACCATCACCGGCATATGCGCGGCGCGGTTGATCAGGATCACCGCCATCGCCATCGAGGCGGCGCCGAAGGTCAGCGGCATCGCTGCGCGCAGGCGCTCCGGCATGCGCTGCGCCATCGCGGCGCCGGCCAGACCGCCAAGCAGGATGGCCGAACCGTTGATGTAGGGTCCGATAATCATGCTTGCGCTCCTTCGGCCAGCGTGGCCGCCAGGGTTTCGCCCCAGCGCGGCAACGAGGGATGATCGAGGCCGAGCAGGCCGATGGCGCGCGCGGCGCTGTGGCTGATCATCTCGTCGATGGTCTGCGGGCCGGCATACAGCGACGGCACCGGCGGAAAGACGATGGCACCGTACTCCGTCACCGTGGCCATGTTGCGGATGTGGCCCAGGTGCAGCGGCGTCTCGCGCACCATCAGCACCAGCCGGCGGCGCTCCTTCAACACCACGTCGGCGGCGCGCGTCAGCAGGTTGTCGGTGATGCCGCTGGCGATGGCGCCCAGGGTACGCATCGAGCACGGCGCAACGATCATCCCCATGGTCTGGAACGAACCGCTGGCGATGGCCGCCCCCACCGCGCCGGTGGGATAGACCACATCGGCCAGGCTCTCGACCTCCTGCCGGTTGAACGCGGTTTCATGCTGGCGGGTGAGGCCGGCCGCCTTCGACATCACCAGATGCGTTTCGACATCCATCTCCCGCAGGAGCTGGAGCGCCTTGACGCCGTACTGGAAGCCGGTGGCACCGCTGATGCCGACGATGATGCGCCGTTTGCTCATGGTGGTTCTCCCTTAAACGAAGTCAGGCAGGAAGCGCTTGACGTCCACTTCCAGGAATTTCGAGCGCTCGAAATGGCTCTTCAGGTGGAACGGCACGGTGCAATCGAAAATGGTCTTGCACGAGGTGCCGGGCTGCAGGATCGACGGGCTGAATTCCGGGATCTGCGACGGGTCGAGCGGATGGCAGCGCACGCCCGGGATGAAGACGGTGCTGACATCGCCCTGGTAGCGGGTCTGCATGGCCCACAGCACATCGTTGGTATCAAAAATATCGACATCTTCATCCACCAGAATGACGTGCTTGAGTTCCGAGAACGCCGCGAACGCCAGCAAGGCGGCCTGACGCTGGCGGCCTTCGTCGGCAGGGCTGGATTTTTTGAATTGCAGCACCGCGAGATACTTGCCGCCGCCGGAGCTGTGGGCGTAGACGTTGAGCAGCTTGCCCGGCATGGCGCGTTCCACCATGCCAAGAATGCTGGCTTCGGTCGGAATGCCGGCCATGCTGACGTGCTCTTCGCTCGGGCCGATGCAGGTTTGCAGGATAGGATTTTTACGGTGCGTGACGGCCTTGACCTTGATCACTGGAATGGCGGCCTTGGCTTCGCCGGTGTAGCCGGGGAATTCGGGCATGGCCTTGCCGGTATTGGTGTTCTGGTCTTCGCGCACGCGCACGTCGGGCAGCAGTTCGCCTTCGATCACGATTTCGGCGTGGGCGATCGCCCGCTCATTGATGGTCTTGCACTTGGTCAGCTTGACCGCTTCGCCGCGAATCGCGCCGGCGATGCTCAGTTCATCGAAGCCCAGCGGCGTGGTGGGCGGTTCGAAGCAGGCGGCGATTTCGATGGCGGGATCGACGCCGATGCTGATCGAAATCGGCAGCGGTTTGCCGGCCGCTTCGGCCTTGATGCGGAAGGCGTCCAGATGGCGGCCAGGGACGAAGTACATGGAAATTTCGTCTTTGCTCTGCACGCACAGGCGGTGGATGGTGACGTCGGATTCGCCGGTTTCAGGATCGGAGGCGTAGCACATGCCCAGCGTGAAGTAGGGGCCGGCGTCTTCTTCGGTATTGGTCGGCGCCGGCAGCAGCGTGCGGATATCGAAGTCCGGGTCGGACGCCAGGTGCACGACTTCCTGGCAGGCGGCCGGACCGTTGTCGACCACTGGGGAAATCGGATTATTGGCCGCATCAAGCAGCAGGCTGCCCAGCTTTTCAGGACGGCAGTTGAGCAGATGGCCGACGCGTTCGCGCGACGCCAGCAGGCCGATCGCCACGCGGAAGTTATCGTAGCCCTTGACCGTGTTGAACATCATGGCCGGACCGACGCGGGTAGGACGCATGCAGGTGCCGCCTGCGCCGACGTAGCGATAGACGCCGGACAGTTCCGCGTGCGGGTTGACTTCGACGTCGGTGGAAACCAGCTGGTTCGGGAGGGTTTTGAGTAGTTCCAGGGCCGAACGCAGATCGTGAACGCGCACGGATTTATTTTCAGTGACAGACATAATCATCCTTTATGGTTTGCTAAATGGCGAACCATTGTCTGGCACTGAATAAAAATAATAAATGACTGTTTTGGTATCTGCTTAGATCAGATTGGTATCACCTGCCTAATACGGTAAAAATTGACACAGATCAAGGAATTGCCCCATCTATGCAAGTTAACATTAGCCGTTGGTGTATTCAGCAGGAGCTGGCATGGACTTGAAGCGGTTAAAATATTTTTGTGCTGTGATTGAGCATGGAGGAATAAACAAAGCGGCTCATATTTTAAATATCGCACAACCGCCGCTCAGTAAGCGCATTCAGGAACTGGAAGAAGAACTTGGAATATCGCTATTCCATAGAAATGACCGCAAGCTGGAACCGACCGTCGCCGGGCTGTATTTATTCGAAAGGGCCTGTTTCATACTGCAGGAGATAGGTGAAGCGGTGAAGAATGCGCAATCCATTGCGACAGCGCATCCAAGACAGGTGAAAATCGGCATGACCCACCTGTTTCAAAAGTTTTTCAACAGCCTGATTGTCGAAATCATCAACAGGAATAATGGTATTGAATTCGGCGTCTCCATCGCTGATTCCAGCCAACTGGAACAGCAGCTGCAAAAAGGGGAAATTGATATCGCCCTGGTTCAACGTCCGAATTTAAATGATAACTACGCATCCGTGCCGCTGGCGTCCATCGGAATGGTTGCGCAAATCGGCGCCGGCATCGACATACCGAAAGATAAAAAGAATATCTCCCTGGCGGAATTAAGTAAGCATCCGCTGATTTTAATAAAAAGGAATGCGGGAAAAGGCTCGTACGAGGCGTTGCAGGAACAATTTAAAAACCTGGGCGTCACGCCCAATATCATCATGGGTATTTCGCAGCCAGCCAGCATCGTCTCGCTGATTGATTCCGGCGTATGCGCAGTGAGCATCCTGCCGAAGACAGAGATCGACGCCAGGGAACTGAAAACCAGCACCATCATGGACATCACCGATGCGCAGGATGTCTTTTTCCCTGCCGCCGTCATGCTCAAAAAATCCTCCCCCATCGACGAAGTCATGAAGGTGATTTTCGACATTTACCCGGCGAGAGAACACTGAGCCGCTTATCGCGGAAAAATTCCCAGGCCGCTTCGGCGGTTTCCAGATCGGCGTTTTGCAAACCGGTCAGCCAGTTGATGAAGCGCGGATAGCGCTTCAGGCGGCTCGGTTCCGCGTGGCCGGCGCCGTCGATGCGGTACAAGCCGACCTGCATGCCATCCGGCGCCGTGCCCCACATGTAACGCGTAACGCTGCTTGAGATCTGTACCACGTCTGGCGTATCCGGCAGGCCGGCCAGCTCGCGCCAGGCGTGGACGGTATCTTCGATGCTGCGCACCGGTTCGGCGAAACCGAACGCGTACCATGGCTTGCCGCCGTGGTAGCGGATCAGCGGATCGGCGGTACAGCCGAAGATGAGCGCAGGCAGCGGCGTCGTGGGTTCTTTGGTGCGACCCGGCGGCTGCATCCCCGCCAGCACGACCGAGAACGCTGCCAGACGATGCGGCAGTTCGGTGGCGACCGCATAGGCCATCCAGCCGCCGCGCGACACCCCCATCAGATACACGCGTGCGGGATCGACGTCGTGGTTGGCGATGGCATGCCCGATCAGCGCGCCGATGAAGCCAACGTCGTCTTTTCTGTCCACGCGCTCAGCCGAGGCGAAACAGTCGCTCCAGCCGCCCTTGCCGGCATCCGGCGCGATGACAACGAGCTGCTCGCGCGCTGCGATGTCCAGCCACACGGATAATGGCGACGGCGGAAACGCCTGTCCCAGCACCTGCTCTGCCGAAGCGCCGGCGCCGTGCAACAACACGATCAGCGCACGTCCACCAGGCGATGCGCCGGGCGGCGCGGAAACCAGGTAGCGGCGCATTCCTTCCGGGCGGTCCAGCGTCATGCTGGCGGTGTCTTGAGCTTTTGGCCGAATTTGTTCAATCCCCACGCAACAGCCACGCCAGGGCGCACAGCAACCAGCCGCATATTTTTTTCATGACGCCGGCGCCGACATCCGGTACAGCGTTTCGCTGTACGGCAGGCGTGCGACGATGCGCGCCTTGCCGGCGACAACGCCCAGCGTGACGCGGCGGCACAGGCCGTTGACCATGCCGGCCTCGCGCTGGCAAATGCCATCCGGGCTGTCGAGGAACTCCGTCTTGCTCAGGCGCGGAAAGACCAGGATCATGCCGTCGGTGGTGGCGGCCATTGGCGGCACCACGAAAATCGTCATCTGGGTGTAGACACCGATACACACAGCAGCCAGCGCCACCACCGAAATAACTGCCCGTTTCCCCATGTCGCCATCCGCAGAATAGTTGATGCCGACATGGTAGTGCATTCCCTGAACAGCAATACTATCTGATTGTCACCGGCATGCCCATTTCCGGCACCTGCAGGATGAACTGGCTGCGCAGGTCGCGCACCATTTTCTTGATGTCGGCCTGCATCGCCGCATAGTCTTCCGGCGTGCAGACCTTGGTGCCGGCCTTGCCGCTCTTGAAGCTGCGGCCGATCAGCAGCTTGCCGTCCACCTGCCTGAACTCGGCGCGATACTGGAAGTACGGACTGGCGATATGCACGTCCGGCGGCACCGCCAGCAGCGCGGCGCGCTGCGGAAATTCGTAGGTCGCCTCTTCCTCGTAGTCGTTTTCCGGACAGACGAAAGGCTGCGTGCGCGTCGCCTCGTTGGTCAGGCCGAACACCTGCTGCGCCAGGCCGACATACAGGCTGGACGAAGTCGGCACGCCGACGGTGCCCGGCAGGTAAACCCAGTTCTCGCCCTGCCCGCGCAGGCGGTAGCTATAGCCCTGGCCGGCCGTCTTGTCGTCCAGGTCGCCCAGCAGCACATCGCCGCTGCCCTTGACGCCGGAGCTTTTCAGCAGCGACTCGACAAAGCGCTGCCGGTCCTCCTTGCGCCAGTTGCGATGTTCGTAGCGCACTTCCTCTTCCCACCAGCCCAGCTGGTCGCGCGTGAAATCGAACCTGGCCGAGCCGTCCTCGGCGATCTGGACGGTGTAGCGGTTTTTGATCTTGCCCAACTGCGTCACCGGTGTGTGGCCCAGCTTGCCGCTGCGGGTCAGGATCACCGTCTTGTCCAGATCCCACACCGGCAGGTAGCCGGCGCTGATGTTCTCCGCCGTCGAGTCCAGGTACAAATCCAGGCTCGGAATGTAGTTGATGGCGTGGTTGAACTGGCCCAGGCTGGCCACCGGAGCCAGCTTGTACGAGTTGCCGGCGTTGATCAGCACCGGCGTGCTGTCGATGCCGACCGCGCGCAGCAGCGCTTCCATCAGCGTCACGTGATCCTTGCAGTCGCCGTAGCGGTTGTCCAGCACCGCTTCGGCGTTGTGCGGCTCCAGGCCGCCGTTGCCGATGTAGACGGCGACGTAACGGATGTTCTTGCGCACCCAGTTGTCGATCGCCAGCGCCTGTTGGCGCGGATCGCTCAGGCCCTGCGTCAGCTCGCGCGCCTTGGCGCTGATGCGGGCGGTCGGCGTGGCGGCGACCGCGGCGGCGCGGTCGTAGGCCAGGCCGACTTCGGCGAAGTTGTTGAAGGTCGAAACGAACAGGTGGCGGCCATAGTCGGCATAGGCGACGGTGCCGTACTCGATGCGCGGATTGTCGGCCTGCTGGTAATCCCAGCGGTAGACGGTGCGGCCGTCATGCTGCGCCGGCGCGCTGGGTTTGAAGCCGGGATCGTCGGCGCGTAGCGTCATGTCGGACGGCAGGTCGTAGATCAGCGTCATCTGCGTGGTCGGACGGAACAGCGGGTAGGTGGCGTCGGTGAACTGGCCGGGAAACATGGCGGTGCGGCGGATGCGGCGGATCTTCGAATACAGCTTGTCGCCCACGGCGACGTCGGGATAGATCACCGACTTGATCTGCATGTCCTGGAACATCGGCGCGCCGCTGTAGGCGGGTTCCTGCTGCAGCTTGATCTGGTCCGGCTGCACCTGGATGCGGCGGCCGTCCGGCTTTTCGGTATACGCTTCGACGACTTCGATGTCTTCCAGCGTGCGGTTGAAATGAAACTGGCGCTGCGCCTGCACGCCCACGGCGCGCTGTTCGTTCAGCAGCACCAGGACTTCATGGTCCACCGTATAGCTGCCGTCGCGCTGGACCACGAAGACCTGCATGTCCTTCAGCGTGGTCGCCGACGAGTCGGTGCCGTCATCGGCGGCAAAGGCTGGCGTGGACAGCAGCGTGGCAGCGCACAACGCCGCGAGGAATTTCATTTTCATGGCAGACACAGGAAGATGCGGGAACACGCATTCTTGATAGCCTTTGCATTTTAGTCAAGTTACCGCCAAGTAAGCTTGGCTAGAAGCGCTGCGGGCAGCTCGACATGGTGGGCTGGCCAAAGCTGCCGCGCCCGCCCTTGGCGGCGGCGTTCTCGGACATGCTGGCTTTATCGGGATAGAACAGGCAGTACTCGCCGAAGGCCGTGATGACCTTGTAGATGCGCCTGGGATCGTTGGGAGCGCTGAACAGCTCGATGCGCGCGGCCTCGAACCATTTGGGGCCGACTGCCGCGTGGGCGGCCGCGATGCCCTTCGACAGGCGCGCGCCGGTCGAGTCGGACGGCGGCGCCGAGGTCAGGGCCTGGCGCTGCTCGGTGCGTAGCTGGCGGTCGATGGCGCCGACTGCCTTCAATGCTTGCTGTACCACGTCGGCAGGTGGCGCGGCCGGCGCCTCGGCCGTCAGCGCCTCCAGGCCGGGCGCCGGTTCCGCAGGCGCTGCTTCGGCAGCGGCCGGCCTTGAGGCGCTGACGGCCGAGG